>CAVTAM010000012.1:0-41180 GCA_963732625.1 uncultured beta proteobacterium
AGGCGAGGTAGATCATGATGCCGATCACGGTCACCGCCAGCGCCAGCGCGCCGTCGAGCGCGAGTTCTTCGCCGACCGTCGGGCCGACGAACTCGGTGCGCTGCAGCGTGATCGGCTCCGTGGCACCTGCGTTGCAGGCCTTGCGCTGCACCTGCTCGCCCTGCGGCGTGGTGTAGCTCTTGTCGGCCACCGTGCCGGCTTCGGCCTTGCACAGCTCGCCGAAGACGCGCGCGGCGACTTCATCCTGCTTGACGTCGCCCTTGAGCGGCAGGCGAATCAGCACGTCGCGCGAGGTGCCGAAGTTCTGCACCTGCGCTTCGCCGAAGCCCAGTGTCTCGACGGTGGCGCGCGTCTTGGCGATGTCGGCTGTCTGCGCGTAGGCCACTTCCATCACCGTGCCGCCGGTGAACTCGATCGACGGGTTCAGGCCACGCGTGACGAGAAAGAACACGGCGGCGAGAAAGGTGATGAAGGAGATCGCGTTCAGCACCAGCGCGTGGCGCATGAACGGAATGTCTTTGCTGATGCGAAAGAACTCCACGGTCTAGACCTCCGGCGTCACTGCGGTGCCGGCGGCAGCGGCCGGCTTCCAGACCTGCCCGATCGACACGCTCTTCAACTTCTTCTGCCGCCCGTACCAGAGGTTGACCAGCGCGCGCGAGAACACCACGGCCGAGAACATCGAGGTCAGGATGCCCAGGCAGTGCACGACGGCGAAGCCCTTCACCGGGCCGGAGCCGAAGGCGAACAGCGCCAGCCCGGCGATCAGCGTCGTGATGTTGGAGTCGAGGATCGTGCCCCAGGCGCGCTCGTAGCCGGTCTGGATCGCCATCTGCGCGCTCACGCCCGAGCGCAGCTCCTCGCGCACACGCTCGTTGATCAGCACGTTGGCGTCGATCGCCATGCCGAGCGTCAGTGCAATCGCGGCGATGCCCGGCAGCGTCAGCGTGGCCTGCAGCATCGACAGCAGCGCCACCAGCAGCACCAGGTTGAACGCGAGCGCGATCGTCGAGAAGACACCGAAGAGCAGGTAGTAGGCGCACATGAACACCGCGATCGCGGTGAAGCCGTAGGTCACGCTCTTGAAGCCCTTGTCGATGTTCTCGGCACCCAGGCTCGGGCCGATCGTGCGCTCTTCGATGATCTCCATCGGCGCGGCCAGCGAGCCGGCGCGCAGCAGCAGCGCCGTGTCATTCGCCTCTTGCGTCGTCATGCTGCCGGAAATCTGGAAGCGCGCGCCGAGCTCGCTGCGGATCACCGGCGCGGTCACGACCTCGCCCTTGCCTTTTTCGATCAGCAGGATCGCCATGCGCTTGCCGACGTTTTCGCGGCTCACGTCACGCATGATGCGCGCGCCCTTGGCATCGACGGTCAGATCGACCTTCGGCTCCTGGTTCTGCGAATCGATGCCGGCCTGCGCATCGGTGAGGTTGTCGCCGGTGAGGATGACCTGGCGCTTCAAGATCAGCGGCGCGCCGCCGCGCTCGACATAACGTTCGGCGCCGAACGGCACCGGGCCCGAGCCCACCGCCGCCGCGCCGGCTTCGGCGCTGTCGTCGACCAGGCGCATCTCGAGCGTGGCCGTGCGGCCGATGATGTCCTTGGCCTTGGCCGTGTCCTGCACGCCCGGCAGTTGCACGACCACGCGGTCGATGCCCTGCTGCTGGATCACCGGCTCGGCGACGCCGAGTTCGTTGACGCGGTTGTGCAGCGTCGTGATGTTCTGCTTGACCGCCTGGTCCTGGATGCGCCGCCCGGCTTCGGGCTTCAACGTGCCGACGAGCCTGAAGCCGTCGCCGTCGGCCGACTCGGCCCAGGCCAGATCGGGCAGGTTGTCGCTCAACTGGTTGCGCGCCGCGTCGGCCGCCGCGCGGTCACGCACGCGCACGTCGACGTTGTTGCCGTCGCGCGTGACTGCGGCGCGGATGCTCTTGTCGCGCAGCAGCGTGCGCGCGTCGCCGGCAAAGGCCTCGGCCTTCTTCGTCAGCGCGGCCTTCATGTCGACCTGCATCAGGAAGTGCACGCCGCCGCGCAGATCGAGGCCGAGGTACATCGGCAGCGCGCGCAGGCTGGCCATCCACTTCGGCGAGCGCGAGACGAGGTTCAGCGCCACGATGTAGGGCGCGTCGTTGGCGTCGGCGATCAGCGCCTTGGCGATCGCGTCACGCGCCTTCAGTTGCGTGTCGGTGTCGGCAAAACGCGCCCGCACCGAGGTGCCTTCGAGGGCGACGAAATCGGCGTTGACGCTGGCCGCCTTCAGCGCGTCCTGCACGCGGCCGACCAGCGCCTGATCGACCTTGACCGTCGGTTTGGCCGACGACACCTGCACCGCAGGCGATTCGCCGAAAAAGTTCGGCGCCGTGTAGAGCGCGCCGACAACGAGCGCGATCACGATGATCGCGTACTTCCACCAGGGGTAGCGGTTCACGTCGGCTTACTTGATCGTGCCCTTGGGCAAGACCTGCACGATCGCCGTGCGCTGCACCATCAACTCGCCGTTGCCGGCTTCGATCGAGACGTACGACTCGCCGAGCTTGGTCACCTTGCCGAGCAGGCCGCCGGCGGTGACGACCTCGTCGCCCTTGGCCAGCGCCTCGATCATCGCCTTGTGTTCCTTCTGGCGCTTCATCTGCGGGCGGATCATGATGAAGTACAGCACGACGAACATCAGCACCAGCGGCGCCAGCGTGATGAGCGTGGATTCAGTGCCGCCGGCGGCGGGCGCGGGCGCGGTTTGGGCGTAGGCGGTGGAGATGAACACGGATGGATCCTTGTGAGTCGGCGTGAGGTGCGGCAGTTGCGACCGCAGCGGCAGGTTTGCAAGAGCCCTCTGCTTGTCGCTTGACCAGGAGTTTCCCGGGTGGCTGCTGTGCCGAAAAGAGCGCGCGATTCTAGTGCATGGCCCTGTGCCGCTACGATCGGCCTCGCCCATGAAGACCCTTCCTGAACACAAGCTGCGCGTGGCCGTCATCGGCGCCGGCCCCGTCGGCCTGGCGCTGGCGCTGCTCGCCGCGCGCCAGTTGCCCGGCGCGCGAGGTCACGCTGTTCGATGCGCGGCCCGCCGACAAGGACGTGTCGGCCGATCCGCGCACGCTGGCGCTGTCGCTCGGCAGCATCCAATTGCTCGAACGGCTCGACGCCTGGGACGCGCGCGCACGCCGAGCCGATCCGCGAGGTCTGGGTGTCGCAGCAGTCGCCGGTGCTGGCGGTGCCGGGCTGGCTCGGCGAGCCGCAGGTGCGGCTGTCGGCGCGAGGGCCTGGCCGTGCCGATGCTCGGCGCGGTGCTGAGTTACGGCGCGCTGGTGGCGCCGATGCAGCGCGCGTGGGAGGCGCTCGCGGCGCGCGAGCCGGCGCGGCTGACGAGCCGCTTCGGCACGCCGGTGACTGCGCTGAAGGATCTGGTCGATGGCGTCGAGGTCGATGCCGGCGTGGCCGAAGCGTTCGACATCGCCGTCGTTGCCGAAGGCGGCGTCTTCGGCGAGCAGAAGGCGCTGGCCGATCTGAGCAGCGACTACCGGCAGGACGCCTGGGTCGGCAGCGTCACGCTCGAAGGCGGCCGGCCTGGCCTGGCCATCGAGCGCTTCACGCGCCACGGCCCGGCGGCGTTGCTGCCCCTGCCTGGCGGCGGCAAAAAATCCGCGCTCGTCTGGTGCGTGCCGCGCGACGACGATCCGGTGCGCGATCTCGACGACGCGCAGCGCGTGGCCGTGCTCAACACCGTCTTCGAGCCCGGCGTCGGCCGCATCACGTCGGTGTCGCCGCTGAAATGTTTTCCGCTCGGCCTGTCGGCGCAGCGCAGCCTCGTGCGCGGCCGCCAGGTGCGCATCGGCAACGCCGCGCAGACGCTGCACCCGGTTGCCGGGCAGGGGCTGAACCTCGGCCTGCGCGACGCCTTCGCGCTGGCCGCCGCACTGCGCGATGCCAGCGACCGCAGCCGCACGTCGCCGACGCTCGACGCCGCGCTGTCGCGCGTGGCCTGGCAGCGCGCGCCCGACCGCTGGGCGCTGATCGCCACCACCGATTTCCTGGCCCGCAGCTTCACCTGGAACGCGCCGGGCCTGGACACGCTGCGCGGCGTCGGCCTGGCGGTGCTGAACAAGCTGCCGTTCGTCAAGGATGCCTTGGCGCGGCAGATGATGTTCGGCAGTCGTTGATCAAAGCCGCCGGTGTTGCAACGCCGGCAATTGCTTGCGCACCGCGGCCAGCTTTGCGGCATCGATCTCGGCCATCACCACGCCCTCGCCCTCGGGCAACACCGCCAGCACCTCGCCCCACGGATCGACGACCATGCTGTGGCCCCAGGTGCGGCGGCCGTTTTCATGCGTGCCGCCTTGCGCGGCGGCGATCACGTAGCACTGGTTCTCGACCGCACGCGCGCGCAGCAGCAGCTCCCAATGCGCGCGGCCGGTCGTGTAGGTGAAGGCGGCCGGCACGCGACAGCAGATCGCACGGCGGCGTGCACAGCGCGCGGTAGAGCTCGGGGAAGCGCAGGTCGTAGCAGACCGACAGGCCGACACGCAGCGCGCCGGCCTGCACGGCCACCGGCTCGCTGCCGGCTTCGAGCACACGCGCTTCGTCGTAGCTTTCGCGCTCGGTCTCGAAGCGGAACAGGTGGATCTTGTCGTAGCGCGCGGCCAGCGTGCCGTCGGGTGCGAAGACGCAGCAGGCGTTGCGCGCGCGCTCGGGCGTGTCGGCGCGCAGCGGCAGCGTGCCGCCGATCAGCCACAGGCCGTGCTGCTTCGCCTGCTGCGCAGAGAAACGATTGAATCGGCCCATCGCCCGGCGCTTCGGCGTGGGCCAGTTTGTCCGTGTCGCGCCGTCCCATCAGGCAGAAGTACTCGGGCAGGCAGACGAGCTGCGCACCGTCGCCGGCGGCTTGCCCGATCAGCCGCGCCGCCGCTTCGAGGTTGCGCTCGACATCGGGCGTGGACACGGTTTGCAGCGCGGCGATCCTCATTTCAGTCTCTCCCCCGCGCTGCGCGCGACCCTGCGACGCACGAAACAAGCGTCCGCTTGCGGCCCTTTGCGACGTTCGCGACGAGTCGGCTATCTCATCCGACCGCCCTGAGGTATCGAAGGAGCCGGCTGAGCTTGTCGAAGGCTTCCCGTTCGGGCTGAGGTATCGACAGCTTCTGCCTCGAAGGCGGACGACTCTGCGGCCCTTCGATACCTCAGGGCGAACGGGGTGGAGAATCCGACCTTGAACAGCTGCTTCGGGCCGCGAACGGACAGTGAGGGGCGCACGGGTTTCATCTCGCCTTTCACGGCGGTGCCTTCGGCGCCGAAGGCGGCGCCGACGCGGCCGACGGCGTGTCGAAATCCGGCAGCGGCGCATCGAGCTTGCGCTCGACGCGCTCGACCTTCGGCTCGGACCACGAGCCCTGCACCGTGAACTCGCGCGTGCTCGCTGCCATCAGCGGCCTGCGCAGGAACAGCTGCGCGACGAAGCTGCCCAGGCCGATCGCCGGGTTGATCACCGCATAGGCCAGCGACGCGGTGCCGGCGTTGATCTCGGGCACGACGATGACGCGCAGGTCCTGCGTTTCGCGCTGCAGATCGGCGCTGCCTTCCATCAGCACGGCGGCCTGCACACCGCGCAGGCGCAGGTTGCGCGTGGCCGCCACGCCGTCTTCGATGGTGGCGTCGCCGGTGACGTTGTCGAAGGCGAAACCCTCCTGGAAGACGTCGCGGAAATCGAGCACCAGGCGGCGCGGCAGCGCCTGCAGGCTGAGCACCGAGAGCAGCCGCGCGGCGCCCGGCCCGGCCTTGAGGAACTGGCCGTTGTCGAGCGCGATGTTGAGCGTGCCGTCGAGGCTCGGCAGGTGAAACGCCAGCGGCGAGCCGGCCCACGACACCTGTCCTGCGACGCGGCCCTTGCCGCCGCGCAGCGTGCCGGCAAAACCGAGCCGCTCCAGGAAGGCGCCGCTGTCGGCCAGGTCGAGCTTGAAGTCCATCACCATGCGCGGCGACGTGCCGGCCTGCCACTGCCCGCTGCCGCTGAGCAACGCTTCGGGGTTCGTCAGCGTGAACTTGTTCAGCCGCCACTCGCGCGCGCCGCGGTTGACGGCTTCGAGCTCGATGCGGCCGAGCTTCTTGCCGCGCAGCTCGAAGTTGTCGATCACGATGTCGAGCGCCGGCACGCTGGCGGGCGCTTCGGCCAGCAGCGTCTCGACGCTGCTGGCTTCGGCCGGCGGCAGCGCCAGGCGCGACAGCCGCGCATAGCACGCGGCCCGGCTGCGCCGCCGCGCCGGCGCGGTACTCGATGTAGCCGGCGAGTTGTTCGGCGTCGACGTTGCCGCGCCAGGTGCCATCGGTGCTGTCCTGGCTGACACCGAGCACGAGGTTGTTGAGGCGCCGGCCGCCGGAGACGACGGATAACGCGCGCATCGCCACGACGTGCGGCAGGTAGGCGCCGCTGTCACCTAGCGCGGTCGCTGCCGGCGCAGCAGCAGCCGTGCCGGCCACCGCTGGCACGCGGCCCGCCGCGGCCTGCCAGGCGTCACCATCGACGGCGCCCAGCGCCAGCACCGCCTGCACGCCGCGCTCGGGCAGCGGCGGCGCTGCTTCGAGCACGCCGATCGCGCCGCGCAAGACCAGCGGCTGGCCGTCGTCGCGCGTCAGGTCGCGCTGGTAATGCGCCGACAGCAGATGGGTCTGCAGCGGCCCCTTCACGTCGCTCAGCTCGACACGCAAACTGTCGCGCAGCGGACCCTCGGGGGCGACCCGCGTTTCGACGCGCAGCGGCCACGCCGCGTCGGCCGGCTTGGTCAGCGGTGCGGGCAGGGCGAGCGCCAGCCCGGTGAGCGGGCTGGTCAGCGTGAACTCGCTGTGCCCGCGCACGAAGCCCAGTGTCAACCGGTACGGCGTCTGCCCCGAGGCCGACGACGCCAGCCGCGCCAGCGCGCCGAGCTCGGGCGCCGCGCGCAGCGCTTCAGCGGTGGCCACGCCCTGGCCGTTGAAACGCAGGCCGCCGTCTTGCTGCGTGCCGCCATCGAACGTGACCTCGCCGCCCATCACGCGTGCGCTGGCGCCGGCAACAGCAAAGCCTTTCTGGCTGAAGCTGATGCGCGCCTTGGCTGCGGCGAGCAGCGGTGTCTCGCGCGTCAGGCGCACGTCGTTGCCGGCCAGAACCACGCTGCCTTGCACGCTGCTGCGCTCCAGCTCGGCGATCGGCAGTTCGAGCGCCAGCTTCAATTCGGCGGCGCCGCTGGCCGTGGTGTCGCGCAAGGCGTTGCTGGTCCAGCCGCCGACCGGCGAGCTGTTAACGAAGCGCAGCAAGTCCGCCGCCGGGCCGCGGGCCTCGCCGTCCAACTTCAGCACCGGCTTGCGTAACTCGCGGATGCTGGCGTTGACCTTCGACAGCTCGAGGCCCCACAAGCGCGCCTGCACGTTGCGGACGTCCAGCGTGTTGCGGTCGATCAGCAGCTCGCCGGCGACGCGCGAGAACGCCGGCCACGACGCCGGCTCGCCGTCGGCGCCCGGCACATAGGCCAGCTCGACGTCTTCGGCGCGAGCAGTGACGCGGAACTCGCCGCTGGGCACCACCGGCTGCGCCGCGCCGGGCGGCGTGTAGGGCACGAACGGAAAGTCGAACAGGTCGCCTTTGACGGTGATGGTGGCGCTGGGCACACGGCCGTCGCGCAGCGCGCGCTCGACATAACGCCGCGCGCCCTCGGGCACGCCCAGCGGCAGGTAGCGCGCCACCGCCGCAGCGCGGCCGCGCGAGAGCTGCGCCACCAGGTCGAGCTGCCCCGGAAAGCGCCCGCCGCGCGCGAAACCCGGCCCCGCTGCCGCTGCGCCACGCCGCCTTGGTGAGCTGGCCCTGCGCGTCGGCGTTGGCAAACAGCGTGTCGGTGGCGGTGACGTCGATCGCCGATGGTGCACCCGCGGACGGCGGCGCGATGCGCCACGCCAGCTTGGTGGCGAAGCGGTCGAACGCGACCTCGGGGCGCTCGAACAGGCCGGGAAAGATCAGCGCGCCCTTGTTCAGCGCGAGTTGCGCGTGGCCGCCGCTGTCGCTGGCCTCGATGTCGAGCGTGGCGTTGCGCCAGCCGGGGCGGCCGAGGCGGCTGGCGTCTGCCGCCGGCTCGGCGGCGATCGACAGCGCCGTGGCCTGCGCTTTCAGCGTGTAGCTGCGCGGCGCATCGAGCGGCCCGTCCCAGCGCGCGGCAAGATCGTTGACTTGGCCGCTCGGCGACAATTCGGCGAGCAGCTGCTTCACGGCCTGGCCGAGCGGCAGTTGCGCGGCCAGCGTCGCCAGCGCGCCGATGTCGAGCCGGTCGGCCGTGAACTCGCCGCCGTCGAACGACGGCGCAATGGCCGAAGAAGCAGCGGCCGCCACCAGCTCGCCTTGCACCGGCACGCTCGCGCAGCGTCAGGTTCCAGCGCGTGGCGGGCCAATCGATGTTGCCACTGGCAAAGCTCAGTTGCTCGGCGGTAAAGCGCAGCGTGCGCCCGTCGCGCGCCGCGCTGACGCGGCCCTGCAAACGCTCGAGCGGCAGCGCCTGCGCGGTGCGTCCGGGAAAGCGCAATTGCACTTGACGCAAGGCCACATCGGCCTGCACCGACTTGACCTCACCCGCGGCCACTTCCACCCAGGCCCGCAACGCACCTTCACCCTGCGGCACCTCGACCGGCAGCGCCGGCAGCCACGGCGCGAGCGCCGCCGCATCGGCCTGCGGCAACTCGGCAAACGCGGTGCCGCTCCAGCGCCGCCAGTCGCTGCGCTGGGCCAGCAGCGGTTGGCGAAACTCGCCCTTCAGCGTGAAGCGCCGGCCGATCGGCGGCGGCGGCGTGGCATCCAGGCGCAGCTCGTGGCCGGCCAGGCCGTTGCGCAGCACCAGGTCCACGGCCACCAGCTCCAGCGGCGGCGCCGCACGCTGCTCGTCGATCCAGCGCAGGCGGCCGTTGCGCACGGCGATCTCGTGCTGCGCGAGCAGCCAGTCGGTGCCGGCGCTGCCCTCTTCGCCGGGCCCGGCGCGCAGCTCGATGCCGGCGACGAACAACCGTCCTGCGCTGTTGCGCCGCACTTCGAGCGCGGCGCCATCGACATGCAGTTGCTCGAAGCGCAATTGCCAGCCGAGCAGCGAGCGCGCTGACAGCGTCGCGCTGACCCGCGGCAGGCGCAGCGCCTCGCCTGCGACAGCCTGAGTCGCGGTGGAGCGCGGCGCGAGCACCACGTCGTCGAGCTCGATCAACGGCATCCAGCCGCTCGATTGCACGCGGATCGCACCGATGGTCACCGGCACGCCGAGCGCGGCGCTGGCGCGCTGCTCGATCTGCGGCTTCCACTGGCCGACGCGCGGCACAATGCCCCACTGCAACGTCAGCCATGCCAGCAGCAATAAGCTCCACGCCGCGAACACGGTTGCAAAGGCAACGCGCCACGCCACGCGCCAGCCGCGGTGGCTGCGGCGCTCGATGCGCGGCGCCGGGGCGCTGGGGGCGGGGTCGGTGGAGGACACGAAGATGAAACAGCAGGCGGTGGGGTCTTGGCAGCGCGCGCGGCGCGTGCAACGTGACGAGGTTTTGCAACGCCTGGCCGGTCCTTCGCGAGGACAGGCGCGGGTCAATCTAGCACAGGCTTACCGTGCGGCCGGGACGTAGCAAGACGTGACGATCGACAGCGCCGCCACCTTGTCGCCGGCCGCCCACGCCGAGCACAGCCGCTTCGTGCAGCGCGTGCGGCGGCGCTACAGCGATGCGTTGGCGCTGCTGGCGCCGGGCGCGCCGGATGCGGCCTCGATCGGCGCGCTGATCCAGGCATTGACCGACCGCGGCCACGCGCTGCCGGTATCGCTGCGCATCGCCCGCCATCTCGTCATCGAACGGTTGGCGGTGATCGACGTCGAAGAGGACGCGCCGCTCGCCACCGTGACCTCGGCGATGACCTGGCTGGCCGAGGCGGCCCTCGAAGCCGCGCTCGCACAGGCGCTGCAAGACACGGCCGTGCGCCACGGCACACCGCGCACGGCGGCCGGTGCGCCGATCGAGTTCTGGATCGTCGGCATGGGCAAACTCGGCGCGCGCGAGTTGAACGTGTCGTCGGACATCGACCTCGTGTACGTGTATGAGGACGATGGGCAGACCGATGGCCTGACCGATGGAGCGCAGAGCATCTCGGCGCACGAGTACTTTTCGAAAGTCGCGCGCAGCCTGTACGCGCTGATCGGCGACGTCACCGACGACGGCTTCGTCTTTCGCGTCGATCTGGCGCTGCGGCCCAACGGCAACTCGGGCCCGCCGGTGGTCAGCCTGGCGATGCTCGAAGAGTATTTGCAGACGCAGGGCCGCGAGTGGGAGCGCTTTGCGTGGTTGAAGAGCCGCGTCGTCGCACCGCGCGCGGCGGTGACGAGCGGGCGCGCGCTGGCGTTGCGTTCGCTGGTCTCGCCGTTCGTCTATCGGCGCTACCTCGACTACGGCGTCTTCGAGGGCCTGCGCCAGTTGCACGCGCAAGATCCGCGAAGAAGCACAGCGCCGGGCGGCCGGGCGGCCCGAGCGCAGCAACGACGTCAAGCTGTCTCGCGGTGGCATCCGCGAGATCGAGTTCATCGTCCAGTTGCTGCTCGTCGTGCGCGGCGGCCAGTTCCCCGAGATCCGCACGCGCTCGACGTTGAAGGCTTTGCAGCGCCTGGCCGCGCGCGGCCTGATGAAACCGGCCGCGGCCGAGCGTCTGGCCGAGGGCTACACCTTCCTGCGCCGCATCGAGCACCGCATCCAGTACCTCGACGATCAGCAGACGCACCTGCTGCCGGCCGGTGACGACGATCTGGCCTGGCTGGCGCGCTCGATGACGCTGGCCAGCGATGGCGACACGCGCGATCTGCTCGACCTGCTCGGCGCCGTGCGCGAGGTCGTGGCGATGGAGTTCGACGCGCTGCTGCACGAAGGCCGCGGCGTCGCCGCCGGCAGCGACAACGGCGGCTGCAAGGCCTGCGGGCCGGGGCCGCAGGCGATCGACAGCGATGAGTTCCTCGAACACCTGCCGCCAGCCCTGGCCGAGCGCACCAAACGCTGGGCCGCCAGCCCGCGCGTGCAGGCGCTGCGCGACGCCAGCAAGCAGCGCCTGGCGCGCCTGGTGCAGCGCGCGGCCGAGAGCGTCGCGCAGGGCCGGTGCAGCAGCGATGCCGTGCTGCGTTTCATCGACTGGGTCGAGCCGCTGTTGAAGCGCGAGAGTTATCTGGCGCTGCTGGTCGAGCGGCCCGAGGTGCAGCAGCGCCTGCTGCAACTGCTCGGCCTGGCGCGCTGGCCGATGCGCTACCTGATGCAGCACCCGGGCGTGATCGACGAGCTCGCCGATTCGCGCATGGTCGCCGGGCGCTTCGAGCGCGCCGAACTGGCCGCTGAACTCGATGACCGCCATGCGGCCTGGGAGCGCTCGGGCGAGGCCGGCGAAGAAGCGCTGCTCGACACCTTGCGCCGCGCGCACCACGCCGAAGTCTTTCGCACGCTGGTGCGCGACGTCGAGGGTCGCTTGACGGTGGAGCAGGTGGCCGACGACCTGTCGGCGCTGGCCGACGCGGTGCTCGAATGCACCTTGCGCTGGGCCTGGATGCAGTTGAAGCAGCGCCACCGCGACGCGCCGCAGTTTGCGATCGTGGCCTACGGCAAGCTCGGCGGCAAGGAGCTCGGCTACGGCAGCGACCTCGACGTCGTTTTCGTCTTCGACGACCAGGACGAGCCCGACGCCGACCGCGCCTTCGTGGTCTACAGCGCCTTCGTGCGCCGGCTGATCACCTGGCTGACCGTGCGCACGGCCGGCGGCGAGCTGTTCGACATCGACACCGCGCTGCGGCCCAACGGCAACTCGGGGCTGCTGGTGACGTCGATCAACTCCTTCGAGCAATACCAGCGCGGCCGCGGCAGCAACACGGCGTGGACCTGGGAGCACCAGGCGCTGACACGCGCGCGCTGCTGCGCCGGCCCGCCGGCCCTGGCGGCGCGCATCGAGGCCGTGCGCAAGGAGGTGCTGGCGGCGCCGCGCGACGCGGCGGCGCTGCGCACCGAGGTGCTGGCGATGCGCGACAAGGTGCGCGCGGCGCGGCCGGTGAAGGCCGGCCTGTTCGATGTCAAGCACAGCGCCGGCGGCATGATGGATGCCGAGTTCGCGGTGCAGTATCTGGTGCTCGCGCATTCGTCGGCGCACGCCGGGTTGCTCGACAACGTCGGCAACATCGCGCTCTTGCAGCGCGCCGAGGCCGCGGGTCTGCTGCCGCACGGCGTCGGCGTGGCGGCTGCCGACGCCTACCGCGATCTGCGCCGCGCGCAGCACCGCGCGCGCCTGGACGAACAACCGACGCAGTTCCCCAGCGCCGAGCTGGCGGCGCAGCGCGACGCCGTGCTGGCGCTGTGGAAGTCGGTGTTCGGCACCACCTTCGCGTGACACGCGGCGCGCGCTGCTGGCTGGCCATGACGGTGCTGCTTGCAGCCGCAGCGGCCACGCTGTGGTTGGTGCCGCGCGAGATGCTGTCCTGGCAGCCGGCGCACGCGCTCGGCGAGCCGTGGCGCGTGTGGAGCGCGGCCTTCGTGCACTGGACGCCGTGGCACCTCGGCGCGAATTTGCTCGGCTGTGCCGTCGTCGCCGCGTTCGGTGTCGCCGCACGCGTGCCGGTACGTGCCACCCTGGCCTGGCTCGTGGCCTGGCCGCTGTCGCATGCGGCGCTGGCGCTGCAACCGATGTTGACGAGCTACGGCGGCTTGTCCGGTGTGCTGCATGCAGGCGTGGCGATTGCCGCGTGGCACCTGCTGCGGCACGACACCGGCACGCGACGCGCCATCGGTGCGGCGGTGATGGCAGGCCTGGCCATCAAGCTGCTGCTCGAAAAGCCGTGGGGCGCGCCGACGCAGCAGATGGCCGGCTGGGATTTTGCGGTCGCGCCGCTGGCCCACGCCACCGGCGCGATCGCCGGCATCGTCTGCGCTGCGCTCGGCGACGCTGCGATGAAGACGCGTCCATGACGCAGAGCGCCGCACGCCGCGAGCGCCTTGACCTGCTGGCCGTCGGCCTCTTGATCACCTGCTGCGCGCTGTGGGGCCTGAACCCGGTCGCGGCCAAGGCGGCGCTGGCCGAGGTGCCCCCGCTGACGCAGGCCGCACTGCGCTCGGCAGGCGCGGCGCTGCTCGTGCTGGTCTGGGCCAAGGCGCGCGGCATGCCGCTCTTCGAGCGCGACGCGACGCTGCGCGGCGGGCTCGTGGCCGGCGCGCTTTTCGCCGCCGAGTTCGCCTGCATCTTCATCGGCCTGCAGTTCACGAGCGCGTCGCGCATGGTGGTCTTCATCTACACGGCGCCGTTCGTCGTTGCGCTCGGCATGCCGTTGATCGCGCGCGGCGAGCGCCTCAGCGCCGTGCAGTGGCTCGGCCTGGCCGCCGCGTTTGCCGGCGTGGCCTGGGCGTTTGCCGAAGCGTTCTCGCCCCACGCGGCCGCGCCGCCGCGGCAATGGCTCGGCGATGCGCTCGGCGTTGCCGCGGCGCTGCTCTGGGGAGCGACGACGCTGGCCATCCGCGCCACGCCGCTGTCCACCGCGTCGGCAGAGAAGACGCTGCTCTACCAGCTCGCCGTGTCGGCGCTGCTGCTCGCGCTGGCCGCGCCGTTGGCCGGCGAATCGTGGCCGGCGCGCTGGAGCGCCTTGGCGCTCGGCTCGCTGGCGTTCCAGACCGTCATCGTCACCTTTGCCAGCTACCTGACCTGGTTCTGGCTGATGCGCCACTACCCGGCGACGCGCATCTCGGCCTTCGTGCTGCTGACGCCGGTGTTCGGCCTGGCGGCCGGCGTGACGCTGCTCGGCGAGCCGCTGACGCTGCGGCTGGTCATTGCGTTGGCGGCCGTGGTGCTCGGGCTGGCGCTGGTCAACCGGGCTTAAGCTCGTGGCCCAAGGAGAAACAAGATGACGCTCACGCTGTGCGGTTTTTCGCTGTCGAACTACTACAACAAGGTCAAGCTCGTGCTGCTCGAAAAGGGCCTGCCGTTCGAAGAAGAACGCCTGACCTTCGAGCTGCTCAAGGGCGATGCCGCCCGTGCGGCGTCGCCGATCGGCAAGGTGCCTTTTTTGAAGACGCCGCAGGGCACGCTGTGCGAGAGCGCAGTCATCGTCGAATACCTCGAACAACTGGCGCCGACGCCCGCGCTGATGCCCACCGAGCCATGGGCTGCTGCCAAGGTGCGCGAGATGACGCAGTTTTTGGAGCTGCACCTCGAGCTGGTGGCGCGAGAGATTTACGGCGAGGCTTTCTTCGGCGCGCCGGCATCGAGCGACACCCACAAGGCGCGCGTGCGCAAGCTGCTCGACCGCAACATCCCCGCCTACAAACAACTGGCGCGCTTCGCGCCTTACGCGGCGGGCGAGACGTTCACGCTCGCCGACTGCGCCGCCTACGTGCACCTGCCGGTGGTGGCGCTGGCGACCAAGACGGTCTATGGCGAAGACCTCGTCGCCGCGCACGGCATCGACTGGAAGGCCTACGTCAAGCGCATCGCCGAGCGGCCGTCGGCGCAGCGGGTCGATGCCGAGCGCAAGGCCGACCAGGCACGCACGCTGGCGGCGGCGCAGTCCAGCGGCTACAAGGCCTGAGGCAATTCAGGCCGCCGCCGACCCGGGCTGCGCCTCGGGCGCGAGCGCGCGCAGCAACTCCTTGCGGTAGCGGTTCAGCTCCTGCACGCTGACGAAGCTGCGTTCGAACAGCAGCGACAGGTTGTGCAGGATGCGCTCGACGACCTTGTTCTCCCAGACCGCGTCGAACTGGATCTGCTTGTCGAGCCAATGTTCGAGCCACTCCGGATTCGGCACGCGGCTCTGGATCGTGTCGCGCGGGAACAGGCGTTCGTTGACGTGCAGGTTGGTCGGGTGCAGCGCCTGCGCCGTGCGGCGCGCGCTGGCCATCAGCACGCCAACCTTGGCGAACGCAGCCCGCGCCTCGTCGCCGAAGCGGCCCATGGCGCGCTTCATGTAGCGCAGGTAGGCGCCGCCGTGGCGGGCTTCGTCACGGGCCAGGGTTTCGTAGATCGCCTTGATGACGGGTTCGGTGTGCCACTCGGCGGCGCGCCGGTACCAATGGTTCAAGCGGATCTCGCCGCAGAAATGCAGCATCAGCGTTTCCAGCGCCGGCGCCGGATCGAACTCGAAGCGCACCTCGTGCAGCTCGGCTTCGGTGGGCACCAGTTCGGGCCGGAAGCGCCGCAGGTACTCCATCAGCACCAGAGAGTGCTTCTGCTCCTCGAAGAACCAGACGCTCATGAAGGCCGAGAAGTCGCTGTCTTCGCGGTTGTCGCGCAGGAACATCTCGGTGGCCGGCAGCGCTGCCCATTCGGTGATGGCGTTCATCTTCACCGTCTGTGCCTGCTCCTCGCTGAGCAGGCTGGCGTCGAAGCCGGCCCATGGGATGTCGCTCTCCATGTTCCAGCGCACCGATTCGAGCTGCCTGAAGAGTTCGGGATAGAGCATCGTGGTCCTCTCGTGGTCTTCTCGTGAGAGAGGCGGATTCTAGGCAGCGGCCGCGCGATCCGGGCGTTGCAGTGGCTATGCCATCTCGGCGTGGCGCTGATGCCATTCGGCCAGCGCTTGAGTGACCTGCTGCAGCGCGGGCATGACACGCAGGCCTTCGATGGCGCGGCGCTGCAGCACCGGGGCGCTGCCGCCGGCCCACAACTCGATCGTCGGCGGCAGCTTGGAGCGCAACTCGATCAGGCCGTCGACGACGCTGTTCGGGTTGGTGCAGCCGGTGTAGCTCAGCGCCACGATGTCGACGTCGTGCGCCATCGCTGCGCGCACGATGTCCCAGACCGGCGTCTGCACCCCCAGCGAGACGCAGCGGCAGCCTTCCAGCGTCAGCACGGCCTCGGCCATCAGCAGCCCCAGGCCGTGCGGCTCGCCGGTGACGGTGGCCAGCATCACGCGCGGCCGGCCGGCGCCGGCGGGCGGCAGGTGGTGCAGGGCATTGCGCAGCACCACCTGAACCGACTCGGTGTAGACATGCTCCTGGAAGACCTCGATGCGGCCCTGCATCCAGGTTTCGCCGACCTGCACGTTCAGCGGCGCCACCACGTCGAGCACAAAATGGCCCAGCCCGACGCGCGACAAGGCCCGCGCCAGCAGCCGGCGCAGGGTGTCGACATCGTTGGCGCCGATGGCCTGCATGAAGTCGCCGAGGTCAACCGGCGCCGGGGCCGTGGCGGAGGCGTCGCGCGGCACCGCGGGCAGGCCGACGGTCGACGCCAGACGATTCAGATCGTCCGCGGTCATCGAGACCACGCGGCCCGGCCGGTGTCCGGCGTCGAGCAGGCGCTTGATGGTGCGCAGCCGCTCGACCTGGCCGAACGGGTAGCTGCGTTCGCCCAAGGTGTCGCGCTCCGGCATCGGAAAGCCGTAGCGGCGCTCCCAGACACGCAAGGTGTCTTTCGACAGGCCGGTGTCGCGTTCGACGGCGGCAATGGAGAGCGTGACTGGCTTCGCGGAGAAAGGCGCTTGCATGTCGAATCCCTGTAATCGACCACCACTTGTGCTGGACATACTATAGTTTAGTGATCAAGTCTTGACCTGGACAAAGCCCCGGCTTGGCGTTGGCTTCAATGGGTGTGTCGTCTAACGCGCCGCCAGAAAGGCCGTGACAGACTCTATACTTGTTGGTAAATTTTTGAACTTAGTAGTTCACTTCTGCCCAAATAAGTCATGCTTTCGACACACCCCGTTGCAACCTCGCTGGGGAACTCTTCCACGACAAAGCCTGTCCATGCGAAGGTATGGTTTTCCATGCTGCGCAGCCTTCCAGTTGATCTGGCTGCAATCCCAGAGCGCTTCTCCTCCTCCTCCCTCCCTCCCTCCTTCGCTCCGGGGCGCCGCGCAGCAGTCTTTACACCCAGGGCCACCGCTTTTTCAGGCGGTGGCCCTTTGTTTTTGGCGGGCGGCTGACCGATGGTGGGCGCGCAACGGCGGGTGGCCGTGGTCGGCTCGGGCATCTCCGGCCTGGCCGCCGCACAGGCCCTGGCCGGACAGGCGCGGGTCACGCTGTTCGAGCGCGAGCGCTGGTTCGGCGGCCATGCACACACCGTGGAGGTTCGCCTCGAAGGCATCCGGCACGGCGTGGACACCGGCTTTCTGGTCTTCAACGAGCGCACCTATCCGCGCCTGATCGAGCTGTTCGCGCAGCTCGGCGTCGCCACGGCGCCCTCGGAAATGTCGTTCTCGGTGCAGTCGCCGGCCAGCGGATGGGAGTGGTGCGGCAGCGACCTGAACGGCGTCTTCGCGCAGCGCGGCAACCTCGTGTCGCCACGCTTCTGGTCGATGCTGGCCGACATCGTGCGCTTCAACCGGCTGACCACCGCGCTGGCGCAGCAGGACGGCGAACTCGACGAGCCGATCGGCGGCTTTCTCGACCGCCACCGCTTCGGCGCACCGTTTCGCGACGGCTATTTCCTGCCGATGATCGGCTGCATCTGGTCTTGCCCGACCGATCAGATGCTGCGCTTCCCGGTCGGCACGATGGTCCGCTTCTGCCACAACCACGGCCTGCTCCAGCTGACCAACCGGCCGCAGTGGCACACCGTGCGTGGCGGCTCGAAGCGCTACGTCGAGAAAATGCTGGCGCCGATCGCCGACAAGCGCCTGGCCACGCCCGTGCGCGCCGTGCGCCGTCTGGCGCATGGTGTGCTGGTGCAGACCGACAGCGGCGAAGAGCGCTTCGACGAGGTCGTGCTGGCCGCGCACACCGACCAGTCGCTGGCGCTGCTCGCCGACGCCAGCGCCGACGAAAAGAGCCTGCTCCGCGCCATCCGCTATCAGCCCAACCACGTGGTGCTGCACACCGACGCCGCGGTGCTGCCGCAGCGGCCGCGCGCCTGGGCGGCATGGAACTACGAGCGGGCGGCCGACCGCTCGCGCGAAGACGCGGCGGTGTGCCTGCACTACCTGATCAACCGCCTGCAACCGCTGCCCTGGAAGACGCCGGTGATCGTCTCGATGAACCCGCTACGGCCCGTGCGCGAAGATTTGGTTCTCGGCAAGTGGACATACACGCACCCGGTGTTCGACCGCGCCGCCGTGCAGGCGCAGAGCGAACTGTCGCGCATCCAGGGCCGCTCGCATGTCTGGTTCTGCGGCGCCTGGACACGTTACGGCTTTCACGAAGACGGGCTGATGTCCGGCCTGGCGGTGGCCGAGGGCTTGAAGGCATCGTGGGCCGCTGCGCCGCAGCGCGAGGCAGCGGCTGCATGACCGCCACGCTGCTCGCCATCGGCACCGTGCGCCACCTGCGCCTGCGGCCGGCAAGCCACGGCTTCGACTACCGCACGTACTTCCTGCTGCTGCCGCTGCGCCGCCTGCGCGAGCAGCCCGACGCTGCGCTGGCCCGCAACCGTTTCGGCCTGATCGCCTTTCACGACCGCGACCACGGCGACGGCCGCGCCGATTGCCTGGCCTGGCTCGACGCGCAGCTCGCCGCGGCCGGCATCGCCGATGCCGACGGCGAGGTCTGGCTGCAAACCTACCCGCGCGTGCTCGGTTATGTCTTCAAGCCGGTGAGCTTCTGGTACTGCCACCGCCGCGACGGCGCGCTGGCAGCGATCGTTGCCGAAGTCAACAACACCTTCGGCGAGCGGCATTGCTATCTGCTCAGCGGTGACAACGTCGGCTTCGGGCGCGAACTGCGGGCCAAGAAGATGCTGCACGTCTCGCCGTTCTGCCACGTCGAGGGTCTGTACCGCTTTCGCTTCGCCCGCAGCGACAGCCGCATCGTCGCCCGCGTCGAGCACGACGATGCCGAGGGCCCGCTGCTCATCACCAGCGTCAGCGGCGAGCTCGCACCGGCCACCGCGGCGCGCCAATGGCGCGCCTTTTTCGGCCAGCCGCTGATGACGCTGTTCGTCATTGCACGCATTCACTGGCAGGCGCTGCGGCTTCTCGCCAAGCGCGTGCCCTTTGTCCGCAAACCGCAGGCGCCCACCCAGGCGCTGACACGCGGCCTCGACGCCGCCACCACGTCCAACCCCACCGTCGCTCGATGATTGCCCAGACACAGACCTTGCCGGCGACGCTGTCGCTGCCCCCGTCCGCACCCGCCGCCGCGCGCGCCGTCTTCCGCGTGCTCGCGCACCTGTCGATCGGCCGGCTGCAGGTGCAACTGCCCGACGGCTCGTCGGCGCACTTCGGTGCCCACGACAGCAGTGCACCGCACGCCGCGATCCGCCTCGTCAACTGGAACGTCTGCGCCGCCGCGCTGAAGTCGGGCGACATCGGCTTTGCCGAAAGCTACATCGCCGGCGATTGGCAGACGCCCGACCTGCCGGCGCTGCTGCACCTGTTGATCGCCAACCGCGCCGCGATCGAGTCGGTGATCTACGGCTCGTGGTGGGGCTCGCTGCTGTACCGCGCCAAACACCTGCTGCACCGCAACTCGCGCCGCGGCAGCAAGAAAAATATCCACGCCCACTACGACCTCGGCAACCCGTTCTATCGCCTCTGGCTCGACGAGACGATGAACTACTCCGCCGCCTGGTTCAACGGCGACCCCGCGCAGAGCCTGGCCGACGCGCAGCGCGCCAAGGTGCTGCGCGCACTCGACGAGTGCGGGTTGCAGCCGGGCCAGCGCCTGCTCGAAATCGGCTGCGGCTGGGGGGCGCTGGCCGAAGCGGCGGCCACCGTGCGCGGCGCGACGGTGGTCGGCGTGACGCTCTCGGCGGAGCAGCTGGCCTGGGCGCAAAGCCGCATCGCCGCGGCGCGCGCCAGCGAACGCGTCGATCTGCGCTTGCAGGACTGGCGCGACCTCGACGACGAGCCGTTCGACGCCGTGGCCTCGATCGAAATGTTCGAGGCCGTCGGCCGCGAGTACTGGCCCAGCTTCTTTGCCACGCTGCGCAACAAGTTGAAACCCGGCGGCCGCGCCTGCCTGCAGTCGATCACGATCCGCGACGACCTGTGGGGGCGCTACGTGCACGGCACCGATTTCATCCAGCAGTACATCTTTCCCGGCGGCCTGCTGCCGAGCCCCGCCGAGTTCCGCAAGGCCGCGCGCGCGGCCGGCTTCGAGGTCATCAACGAACTTGCCTTCGGCGCCGACTACGCCGAGACGCTGCGCCGCTGGCGCGAGCGCTTCCTGGCCGAAGAACGGCGCGTGCGCGCTGATCGGTTTCGACACGCGCTTCATGCGCACCTGGGAGTTCTATCTCGCCTACTGCGAAGCGGCATTTGCCGGCGGCAACACCGATGTCATGCAATTCACGCTGCGCCGTGCATAGCGGTCTGTCGCGCCGCGCCCTCGTGGCCGCTGTGGTGGCAGCGCCTGCGGCGACGTGGGCCACAGCAGCCTCGACGCCGCCGGTTGAAGTCAGTGCCGCGTTGCCCGGTGCGGTGCTGCAAGGCCAGGGACGCTTGCGCTATTTCGGCCTGCACATCTACGACGCGGCGCTGTGGTCGCTGGCGCCGGTGCTGCCGGGCGATCCGCTCGGCGCCGCGCTGGCGCTCGAGCTGCGATACGCGAGAAAACTCGCCGGCAGCGCCATCGCCGATCGCTCGCTCGACGAGATGAAGCGCGTCGGCGATTTCAGCCCGGCCGACGGCCAGCGCTGGCTGGGCGCGATGAAGCAGGCCTTCCCCGACGTGCACGCCGGCGATCGCATCACCGGCGTGCACCGGCCGGGTGTTGGCGCGGCCTTCTTCGTCAACGGCAACCCAACGGCTGAAGTGCGCGACGCGTTGTTCGCGCAACTGTTCTTTGGCGTCTGGCTGTCGCCGCGCACCTCGCAGCCAGCGCTGCGCGCGGCGCTGCTGGGCACGACGCCGTGATCACGGCCAGCGCGTCGCGCCGCGACCCCGCCGCCAACGACGCAAAAGTTCGCACGCCGGGTGCCGGCACCGATCGGCGCCCGCGACGGCCTGGCCTACGGCGCGCTCGGCCTGCCGCTGGCCTTTGTCGCGCTGCCGCTGTACGTCGTGCTGCCGAATCACTACGCCACGACCTTCGGCGTGCCCTTGGCCGCGCTCGGCGCGCTGCTGCTCGGCGCAAGGCTGCTCGACGCCGTGGCCGACCCGCTGATCGGCCGCTGGGCCGACCGCTGGTTCGCGCACTCGCTGCGCCGTGTGCTGATGATCGCGGCGGTCGCTGCGCTGTTCGTCGCCCTCGGCTTTCACGCCCTGTTCTTCCCCGCCGTGACCGGCAGCGGCGCGCTGCTCGCCTGGTGCGGCGTCTTCCTCGCGCTCACCTACCTCGCCTACAGCGTGCTCAGCGTCGTCCACCAGTCGTGGGGCGCCCGCCTGGGCGGCGACGCGGCGCAACGCACGCGCGTGGTGGCCTGGCGCGAAGGCCTGGCGCTGGTCGGCGTGCTGACGGCGAGCGTGCTGCCGTCGGTGGCCGGTCTGGGCGTGACGAGCGCTGTGTTCGCCCTCGCGTTGGTGGTGGGCCTGATGTGGTTGGTGTCAGCGCCGCGGCCCCTGCCTTCGCCGACGGATGCCGCGTCAACGCCCGAGGTCTCGCCGTGGAAGAACGCCGCCTTCCGCCGCCTGATCGCCGTCTTCGTCGTCAACGGCATCGCCAGTGCCGTGCCGGCGACGCTGGTGCTGTTCTTCATCCGCGACAAACTCGCGCTCGGCAGCCACGAGCCGCTGTTCCTGTTCAGCTACTTCGCTGCCGGCGCGCTGTCGATGCCGCTGTGGGTGCGCGCGGTGCCGCGTTTCGGCCTGGCGCGGCTGTGGCTGGGCGGCATGGTGCTGGCGATTGCCGCGTTCATCTGGGCCGCGATGCTGGGCAGCGGCAGCCTCTTCGGTTACTTGGCCGTCTGCATCGCCAGCGGCCTGGCGCTCGGCGCGGATCTCGCGCTGCCGAGCGCGCTGCTGGCCGGCGTGATCCAGCGCGCCGGCCA
This sequence comes from uncultured beta proteobacterium, assembly GCA_963732625.1. GTDB lineage: Bacteria > Pseudomonadota > Gammaproteobacteria > Burkholderiales > Burkholderiaceae_C > CADEEN01. The sequence continues at coordinate 21,842 of CAVTAM010000012.1, forward strand.
CAGCGGCCGCAGCGAAGGCGCCTACTTCGGCTGGTGGAACTTCGCCATCAAGCTCAACCTCGCGCTGGCTGCGGGCGTGGCGCTGCCGCTGCTGGCGGCTTTCGGCTACGCGCCCGGCGCGCGCGACGACGCTGCGTTGTCGGCGCTGACCTTGGCCTATTGCCTGCTGCCGTGCGCGCTCAAGTTGTTGGCTGCAGCATTGCTGTGGCAGTTGTGGATGCGCTCGCCGCACGCCGAACCCGGGACTCCTCGATGACGACCTCTGCTTATCACCGCCGCACGCTGATCCTCGGTGCCGCAGCCCTCGCACTCGGCGCCTGCGCCAGCGCGCCGACGCCGGCCGACTACGCCAGCGAATCGCCCAGGCTCGACCTGCGCAGCTACTTCAACGGCCCGCTGACGGCGCACGGCCTGTTCACCGACCGTTCGGGCAAGGTGGTGCGCCGTTTCACCGTGAAGATGAACTGCACTTGGAGCGGCAACCAGGGCACGCTCGACGAAGACTTCACCTACAGCGACGGCAAAAAAGAGAAGCGCGTCTGGCGCCTCACCGACCTCGGCAACGGCCGCTACAGTGGCCGCGCCGACGATGTCGTAGGCGTTGCGGCCGGCGTGGCCGCGGGCAACGCGCTCAACTGGCGCTACACGCTGGCGCTGAAGGTCGATGAGCGCGTCATCAACGTGCAGTTCGACGACTGGATGTACTTGATGGACGAGCGCGTGATGCTCAACAAGGCGGCAATGAGCAAGTTCGGCATCTACCTCGGTGAGGTCACGCTCGCCTTCACGAAACCTTGAAGGCTGGCATGGCACTCAACCCGCGCATCACCGACTGGAACGGCCAGGTCTGCTGGCTCGTCGGTGCATCGACCGGCATCGGCCGCGCCACGGCCGAGCAGCTGCATGCCGCGGGCGCGACGGTGATCGTCTCGGCGCGCAACGCCACGGCGCTTCAGGAGTTCGCGCAGAGCCACGAGCGCAGCCACGCGCTTGCACTGGACGCCACCGACCGCGACGCCGTGCAGGCCGCGGCGCGAACGATCATCGACCGGCATGGCCGCATCGACCTGGTGATGTACTGCGCCGGCCACTACAAGGCGCAGCGCGCCACGGCCTACGACCTGGGCGAGATGCTCAAGCACCAGCAGATCAACGTCAGCGGCGCCTACATCGTCTTGGACGCCGTGTTGCCGCAGCTGCTGCGCCAGGCCGCCGCAAAGCAGCGCGCGCATGTCAGCCTCGTGGCCAGTGTCGCCGGCTACCGGGGCTTGCCCAATGCGCTGGCCTATGGGCCGACCAAGGCGGCGCTGATCAACCTCGGCGAGGTGCTGTACCTCGATCTGCAGCCCAAGGGCATCGGCGTCTCGGTGATCAACCCGGGCTTCGTCGAGACGCCGCTGACGGCGGGCAACACCTTCGCCATGCCGGCGCTGATCACGCCGGCCCAAGCGGCCACGCAGATCGTCAAGGGCTGGGGCGCGGGTGACTTCGAAATCCACTTTCCGAAGCGCTTCACGCTCTGGCTGAAGGCGATGCAGCATTTGACCGACGGTTTGTACTTCGCCGCCATCCGGCGCTCGACAGGTCTGTGATGCGGCATGCGGACGCGCGCGTGGCGCGCGTGGTCGACTTCTTCGAATTGCTGACGCCGGCCGACGTGGCACGCATCGGCGAGTTCTACCGTGACGATGCGCGTTTCAAGGATCCGTTCAACGAGGTCCAGGGCGTGCCTGCCATCGAGCATGTGTTCGCGCACATGTACGTTGCACTCACCGAACCGCGATTCGCCGTGCGCGACATCGTCGCCGAGGGCGATCAGTGTTTCCTCACCTGGGACTTTTTGTTTCGCTTCAAGCGCTTTTCGCCGACGGTTGAGCAATGCGTGCGCGGCGGCTCGCACATCGTCTTCGCCAGCGACGGCCGCATCGCGCTGCACCGCGACTACTGGGACGCCGCCGAAGAGCTGTACGAGAAGCTGCCGGCGGTGGGCGCGCTGATGCGCTGGTTGAAACGCAGAGCGAACAGCTGAAACAAAAAGGGCCCGCAGCGCCGGCCCTTTGGTCGTTTTGCGGCGCGATCAGCGCTGCCCTTCGGTCAGCGTATCGAGCTGGAACTTGCCGGTCTTGTGCACCAGCCAGATGTCGGAGTAGGTCACCGAGCCCATCTTCGCCGGCGCCGGGAACGGCGCGGCGGCCTTGATCATCTGCGTGGCCCAGGGCGCGACTTCGGCGGCGGCCGGCTGGCGCACGACGCGCACGTCCTGCACCTCGCCCTGCGCGCCGATCGTGGTTTCGATGATCGCGATGCCGTACAGCAGCGGCGGCATCTTGCCCTTGTGGATCTGCTTGGCGTACGCGGCGTAGAGATGCTTCGCCCCGTCCTTCTTGTAGTCCTTGGCCGAGGCCGCGGCCGAGGCGGCTTGCGCCTTCGGCTTTTGCGCCGCCGGCGCCTGCGCGAATTGCGCGAAGGCCGCCGGTGCGGCGAACACGCCGGCCAGGGCCAGCGCGGCAACAAGAGAAAAACGGGTGGGTGTGTTCATGCGCCGCAGTCTCGCAATCGGCCTGCGCGCCGTGTCGTGCGTTGTCCACGAGCGCGAACTCAGCAGCGATTGGTTACTGCGACGGAATGCTCAGCGCTCTACGTCAACCAGCCCTTGCGGCGGAAGTAGATGAACGGCGCGGCCACGGAGGCCAGCATCAACAGCAGCGCGAACGGATAGCCGAGCGCCCAGTCGATCTCGGGCATGGCCTTGAAGTTCATGCCGTAGATGCTGGCGATCAGCGTCGGCGGCAGCAGCCCGACGCTGGCCACGGAGAAGATCTTGATGATCTTGTTCTGGTTGATGTTGACGAAGCCGACCGTCGCATCCAACAGGAAGTTGATCTTGTCGAAGAGAAAAGCCGTGTGCGAGTCGAGCGAGTCGATGTCGCGCAGAATCTGCCGCGCTTCTTCGAACTGCTCGGCGTTCAACATGCGGCTGCGCATCATGAAGCTGACCGCGCGCCGCGTGTCCATGACGTTGCGGCGGATGCGGCCGTTCAGGTCTTCCTGGCGCGCGATCGCGGTCAGCGCCGCGCCGGCGGACTTGTCGTCGACGTCCTGCTTCAAGACACCGGCGCTGACTTTTTCGAGGTGGTCGTAGATGCCTTCGAGCGCATCGGCGCTGTACTCGGCGTCGGCGTCGTAGAGCTTGAGCAGCACGTCCTTGGCGTCTTCGATCAGCGCCGGAATGCGCCGTGCGCGCAGGCGCAGCAGGCGAAACACCGGCAGGTCTTCGGTGTGCACCGAGAACAGCACCTGCTGGTAGAGGATGAAGGCCACACGCACGTTGCGCGGCATCTGGTCATCGTCGATCAGGAAGTCGGAGCGGATGTGCAGCTCGCCGTTGTCTTCTTCGTAGAAGCGCGCCGACTCTTCGAGGTCGTCATCGATGATGTCGTCGGGCAGCGTGACGCCGAAGCGGCCGCGCAGCCAGCCCTTTTCTTCGGGCGTCGGCGCTTCGAGATCGACCCACACCGGATGCAGGCCGGCGAGCGCGTCGGCGCTGGCGATCTCTTGCTGGACCAGCCGGCCGTTGACCAGCGTGAAGACGTTGAGCATGGGACGGCTCGGCGCGGCGCAAGGCGCTCGCGGCAAGGGTGGCAGGGGAGCCGGTGGTCCGCCTCACCCGGCCACGCAGGGAGCGCGGCAACCGGAGCAGGACGGTCACCGAGGGTGACTGGGGTCCAACACGGATCTCCGTACAAAGACCAACGATTATGGCACCGCGACTCGCAGGCGTTGCTGCCAAGATGGCCTCGCCGAACGAAGGGTGGCTTGCGTCGCGAGCCGGTCATCGGCACACTGGACTGCAACCCGCTACCGCCTTCCTCTTCCGGCAGTTTCTCCCCCTTCAAAGTGTTCCCCGCAGCCCGCGCGCTGCATTGCCCGCGTCACCCCGTTTCGAAAGGACAACCTGATGAATCTGACGATCAGCGGACACCACCTCGAAGTCACGCCTGCCTTGCGTGAGTACGTCATCAACAAGCTGGACCGCGTGACGCGGCATTTCGATCAAGTGGTGGACATCACTGTCCTGCTGACCGTGGAGAAACAGAAGGAGAAGGAGCGACGGCAGAAGGCCGAGGTGAACCTGCACGTCAAAGGCCGCGACATCCACATCGAGCAAGCCAACGAGGACCTGTACGCGGCGATCGACCAGCTCGTCGACAAGCTCGACCGCCAGGTCTGCCGCCACAAAGACCGCCTGCAGGATCACCAGCACGCCACCGCCAAGCGGCTCGAGGCGAGCGCCTGATCAGGCAGCAGACAAAGTCTGCAACAACTCCGGGGCGGCCTGCGGGCCGCTTTTTCGTGCCCGTGTGGACCCCTTGTTACTGCACCGCAGCAAAAGAGCAACAACGCCCCCCTCGAAGAAGGCAAGGCCTCTTTCAGCGCCGAGGCGTCGCTCTCATAATCAACGTTCTCGTATCGATACGTTTCCGAGACGTCAGCGCAGCAATCGATTGCGCGTTGAGGTAGCGGAAAGGACAGATTGCCGTATGAACCGACTCGCCGCCATTCTTCCTGCCGCGAATGTTTTGCTCGACGTGGACGCCACAAGCAAGAAACGCGCGTTCGAGCACGCCGGGGTGCTGTTCGAAAACCAGCACGCGATCGCCCGTGCCACCGTCACCGACAACCTGTTCGCCCGCGAGCGCCTGGGTTCCACCGGCCTCGGTCATGGCGTGGCCATCCCGCACGGCCGCATCAAGGGCCTGAAGAACCCGCTGGCCGCCGTGCTGCGCGCGGCGCACCCGATTGCCTTCGATGCCCCGGACGACGCGCCGGTGTCGCTGCTGATCTTCCTGCTGGTACCCGAAGCGGCGACGCAGCGCCACCTCGAAATCCTCTCCGAGATTGCCGAGATGCTGTCCGACCGCGAGCTGCGCGAGCGGCTGAAGACGGCGCCGGATGCAGCCACGTTGCACAAGCTCATTTCCGACTGGGAACCTCTCAAGTCTGTGGCATGAGCAGAAGGCTTCTGCGTAGCGCATGAAGCCCACCTCCATCAGCGCCGAGGCGCTGTTCGAACAGCACCGTGCCGCCTTGCGCTGGGAGTGGGTGGCCGGGCACGGCCACCCGGAGCGGCGCTTCGACGACGCGGCGATCCGCGACGCACGCTCGGCCGCCGACCTGATCGGCTACCTCAACTACATCCACCCCTACCGCGTGCAGATCGTCGGCCGGCGCGAGGTGGCCTACCTGAGCCAGGCCGAGCCGGAGGTGATCGACAGCCGCATCTCGCGCATCGTCACCCTGGAGCCGCCGCTGCTGATCGTCGCCGACGGCCAGGTGCCGCCCGACCGGCTGGTGGCGATGTGCGACCGCGCCGAGATCCCGCTCTTCGTCACCGCCGAGTCGGCCGGGCAGGTGATCGACGTGCTGCGCGCCTACCTCGGCCAGCGTTTTGCCGAGCGCACGACGCGCCACGGCGTCTTCATGGACATCCTCGGCCTGGGCGTGCTGCTGACCGGCGAGTCGGGCCTGGGCAAGAGCGAGCTCGGGCTCGAGCTGATCTCGCGCGGCCACGGTCTGGTGGCCGACGACGCGGTCGACATCTACCGCATGTCGCAGACGGCGCTCGAAGGCCGCTGCCCGCCGCTCTTGGCCAACCTGCTCGAAGTGCGCGGCATCGGCCTGCTCGACATCAAGGCGATCTTCGGCGAGACCGCCGTGCGGCGAAAGATGCGCGTGCAATTGCTGGTGCACCTGGTGCGCAAGGAGACGATGGAGCGCGAGTTCGAGCGCCTGCCGTACGAGCCGCTGCACGAGGAGATCCTCGGCGTGGCGGTGAGCAAGGTGGTGATCGCCGTCGATGCCGGCCGCAACCTGGCCGTGCTGGTCGAAGCGGCGGTACGCAACAGCATCCTGCAACTGCGCGGCATCGACACCTACGGCGAGTTCGTGCGCCGGCATCAGCAGGCGATGGAAGAGCCGCCGGAGACCTGAGCGCGGCCGGCCGGCGCTATTTCGGCTTGAAGGTGCAGTTCGACTTGGTGCAGACGGCGTACAAGGCCAGGGCATGGTCCTGCAACGCAAACCCGCGCTGCTCGGCCACGGCGCGCTGGCGCGATTCGATCTCGGCGTCGTAGAACTCCTCGACGCGGCCGCAGGTGATGCACACCAGGTGATCGTGGTGCTGGCCTTCGTTGAGCTCGAAGACCGACTTGCCGCTCTCGAAGTGGCTGCGCGACAGCAGCCCGGCCTGTTCGAACTGCAGCAGCACGCGATAGACCGTGGCCAGGCCGATGTCGGCGTCTTCGGCGAGCAGCAGCTTGTACACGTCCTCGGCCGTCATGTGGCGCAACGCCGAGCGCTGAAAGACCTCGAGGATCTTCAGCCGCGGCCCGGTGGCCTTGAGGCCGCTGCTCTTGAGTTCGTCGGCGTGGGTCATATCGACATTTAGAATCGGCCGCATCATAGCCAGCGCCGAGTACTCGCGGCCCCGGACCCTCCATGCGCCCCACCCTGCCCCTGATCGCCGCGGCCGCCGCGCTCGCCGGTTGCTCTTCTTTGCAACCGACCACTGACAAGTGGTTTGGTTTCATCACGCCGTACCGCATCGACATCATGCAAGGCAACGTCGTCACGCAGGAGCTGGCGGCGCAGGTCAAGCCCGGCATGTCGCGCGAGCAGGTGCGCGATCTGCTCGGCTCGCCGCTGCTGACCAGCGCCTTCCACGCCGACCGCTGGGACTACGTCTTCACGCTGCGCCGCCAGGGCGTGCAGCCGCAGCGGCGCAGCATCGTCGCGGTCTTCAAGGACAACAAGCTCGACAAGCTCGAAGCCCCGGAGCTGCCGTCGGAACAGGATTTCGTGACCTCGGTACGCCCTCAGCGCAGCGGCGGCAAGGAGCCGGTGCTGGCGCTGACCGACGAGCAGAAAAAAGCGCTGCCGCCGCCGGTGAAGACGGAGACGCCGGCAACGGCGGCGCCGCAAGGCGCCGTTCGGCCGTATCCGCCGCTCGAGCCGACATGACGTTGAAAGTGGCTGTGGCCGGCGCCTCGGGGCGCATGGGGCGCATGCTGATCGAGGCCGTCGAGGCAGCAGCCGATTGCACGCTCGCCGGCACGCTCGACATCGGCCGCGACATCGCGGCCAGCCTCGCCGACGCGCAGGTGCTGATCGACTTCACGCGGCCCGAGGGCACGATGGCGCACCTGGCGGCGTGCCGCGCGCGCGGCGTCAAGATGGTGATCGGCACCACCGGCTTCTCCGAGACGCAGAAGGCCGAGATCGCCGCGCACGCCAAACACATCGCCCTGATGGTGGCGCCAAACATGAGCGTCGGCGTCAACGTCGTGCTGCGCCTCTTGGACACCGCGGCGCGCGCGCTCGCCGAGGGCTACGACATCGAGATCGTCGAAGCGCACCACCGCCACAAGGTCGATGCGCCGAGCGGCACCGCGTTGCAGATGGGCGAGGTGGTGGCCGCCGCACTCGGCCGCGACCTGAAGCAATGCGCGGTCTACGGACGCGAAGGCGTGACGGGCGAGCGCGACCCGGGCACGATCGGCTTTGCCGCGGTGCGCGGCGGCGACATCGTCGGCGACCACACGGTGATGTTCTGCGGCACCGGCGAGCGCATCGAGATCGCGCACAAGAGTTCGAGCCGGGCGACCTATGCGCAGGGCGCGTTGCGTGCTGCGCGCTTTCTTGCCGACAAGCCGAGCGGCCTGTTCGACATGAACGACGTTCTGGGCTTGCGCTGATGGATGGCTTCTCGACCTTCTGGAACGCCAGCGACGCCATCGGCCGCACGGTCACGCTGCTGCTGCTGGCCATGTCGGTGGCGAGCTGGGTGACGATTTTGTGGAAGCTGTGGGTGTTGAAGCGCGCGCGCAAGGACATCGACCGCGCCGTGCCGGCGTTCTGGGCGGCGCCGAACGTCGATGAGGGCCGCAACCGACTGAATGCGCTCGACCGCGAGCAGGTGCTGGTGCCGTTGATCGAAGCCGCCACCGCCAAGGCCACCGCCGGCACGCTCGAGTCGAGCGCGCACCTCGATTCGCAACTGACGCGCCGCCTGCGCGACGCGCTGCACCGCGGCCTGGCGCACATGCAGTTCGGCCAGGTGCTGCTGGCGTCGATCGGCAGCACGGCGCCCTTCATCGGCCTGTTCGGCACCGTCTGGGGCATCTACCACGCGCTGGTGGCGATCGCCACGGCCGGCTCGATCACGATCGACAAGGTGGCCGGCCCGGTCGGCGAGGCGCTGATCATGACGGCCGCGGGCCTGGCTGTCGCCATCCCCGCGGTGCTGGCCTACAACCTGTTCGGCAAGTGGGTCGGCGCCGCAGAGGCCGAACTCGAAGGCTTCGCGCACGACCTGCGCGAGATGCTGCTCGACAAGAAGGGCGCCTGATGGCCTTCGGCCGCCTCGAACGCTCGACCGGCCCGGCGCCGATGAGCGACATCAACATGACGCCGCTGATCGACGTCATGCTGGTGCTGCTCGTCATCTTCATCATCACCGCGCCGCTGATGACGTCGAGCCTGAAGCTCGACCTGCCGAAGACCGACGCCGCCACGCCGACCGCCGCGCCGAGCTTCATCGCCGTGTCGATCGACGGCAGCGGCCAGCTCTTCTTCGGCGACGAAACGCTGACGCGCGAGCAGTTGATGCAGCGCGTGACGGCGGCGGCCAAAGGCAACCCGCAGCTCGAAGTGCAACTGCGTGCCGACCAGAAGGTACCGTACGGCCAGGTCGCCGATCTGATCGGCCTGGTGCAGAAGGCGGGCCTGACGCGCATCGGCTTCGTCACCGAGGCGCCGGGCAAGTAAGGCTTTCTACAATCGGCCGGATGAACGAGAAATACGTCCCCGCCGAAGTTGAAGCCGCCGCGCAGGGCGCGTGGACCGCGGCAGACGCCTACCGCGTCAGCGAAGACAAGACCAAGCCCAAGTTCTACGCCTGCTCGATGCTGCCGTACCCGAGCGGCAAGCTGCACATGGGCCACGTGCGCAACTACACCATCAACGACATGCTGACGCGCCACTTGCGCATGAAAGGCATGAACGTGCTGATGCCGATGGGCTGGGACGCCTTCGGCCTGCCGGCAGAAAACGCGGCGATGGACAACCACGTGCCGCCCGCGGCGTGGACGCGGCAGAACATCGCCGACATGAAGGCGCAGATGCAGCCGCTGGGCATGGCCATCGACTGGACGCGCGAAGTCGCCACCTGCGACCCGGGCTATTACCAGTGGAACCAGTGGTTCTTCCTGAAGATGCTCGAAAAAGGCATCGCCTACCGCAAGACGCAGATCGTCAACTGGGACCCGGTGGACCAGACCGTGCTCGCCAACGAGCAGGTCATCGACGGCCGCGGCTGGCGCTCGGATGCGATCGTCGAGAAGCGCGAGATTCCCGGCTACTACTTCGCGATCACGAAGTACGCCGATGAATTGCTGGCCAACGTCGCCGACCCATCTTGCGCCGGCTACCTGCACGGCTGGCCCGAGCGCGTGCGCCTGATGCAGGAGCACTGGATCGGCAAGAGCGAAGGCCTGCGCTTCGCCTTTCCGCACGACATCCGCGACAGCAAGGGGCAGTTGATCGGCGACGGCAAGATGCACGTCTTTACCACGCGTGCCGACACCATCATGGGCGTGACCTTCTGCGCCGTCGCGCCCGAACATCCGCTGGCGGTACATGCCGCAAAGAACAACCCGGCGCTGGCCGCCTTCATCGACGCCTGCGTCAAAGGCGGCACGACAGAAGCCGAACTGGCGACGAAGGAAAAGGAAGGCCTGCCGACCGGCCTGCAAGTCACGCACCCGATCACCGGCGCGGCCGTCGACGTCTGGGTCGGCAACTACGTGCTGATGGGCTACGGCGACGGCGCCGTGATGGGCGTGCCGGCGCACGACGAGCGCGACTTCGCCTTCGCCCGCAAGTACACGCTGCGCATCGAGCCGGTGATCGATGTCGCCGGCCAGCCGTACTCGACCGAGACCTGGCAAGACTGGTACGCCGACAAACAGCGCGGACGCTGCATTCACTCCGGCGCACTCGACGGGCTGGACCACAGGGCCGCCGTGGACAAGGTGGCTGCGCTGCTCGCGCCGAAAGGCCTGGGCGAAAAGAAGACCACCTGGCGCCTGCGCGACTGGGGCATCAGCCGCCAGCGCTATTGGGGCACGCCGATCCCGATCATTCACTGCGCGACTTGCGGCGATGTGCCGGTGCCCGAGAAGGACCTGCCGGTGGTCTTGCCCGAGGGCCTGATCCCCGACGGCAGCGGCAACCCGCTGCGCAAGCACGCTGCGTTCCTCAACGTCGCCTGCCCGACCTGCGGTGCGCCGTCGCAGCGCGAAACCGACACGATGGACACCTTCGTCGATTCGGCCTGGTACTACATGCGCTACGCCTGCCCGGACAGCGACGGCGCGATGGTCGATGCGCGCAACGACTACTGGATGCCGATGGACCAGTACATCGGCGGCATCGAGCACGCCGTGCTGCACCTCTTGTACGCACGCTTCTGGACCAAGGCGATGCGCGACATCGGCCTGGTGAAGTTCGACGAACCGTTCACCAAGCTGTTCACCCAGGGCATGCTGCTCAACGAGAGCTTCTACCGCGAAGACGCAGCCGGCAAGAAGCGCTGGTACTACCCGAGCGAAGTGGACGTGAAGCACGACGAGCGCGGCACGCCGGTCGGCGCCACCGCCAAGGCCGACGGCTTGCCGCTGATGCTGGGCGGCATCGAAAAGATGAGCAAGTCGAAGAACAACGTCGTCGAGCCGCGCGAGTTCATCGGCAAGTTCGGTGCCGACACGGCGCGCCTGTTCACCATGTTCGCCGGCCCGCCGGACCAGAGCGCGGCCTGGTCCGACTCGGGCGCTGCCGGCTGCTACCGCTACCTGAATCGCTTGTGGGCCTTCGGCGCGCGGCACGCCGCCGCGGTGCACGCTGCGGGCAGCGACTTTGCGTCGATCGGTGACGCAGCCAAGACCTTGCGCCGCGAGGTGCATGTGCTGCTCAAGCAAATCCTTCACGACTATGACCGCCTGCAGTTCAACACCGTGGCGTCTGGCGCGATGAAGCTGCTCAATGCGATGGAGGAGTTCCGCAACGACGGCACACCAGCCTCGGCTGCCGCGCTGCGCGAAGCCTTCTCCGTGCTGCTGCGTGTGCTCTACCCGGCCTGCCCGCACATCACGCACGGCCTGTGGCAGGCGCTCGGCTTCGCCGGATCGCTGATCGATGCGCCGTGGCCCGCGGTCGACGAGGCCGCGTTGGTGCAGGACGAAATCGAACTCGTGCTGCAAGTCAACGGCAAGACGCGCGGCGCGATCCGCGTTGCAGCCACGGCGGACAAGGCGACGATCGAAGCCGCAGCCATCGCCGCGCCAGACGTTGCCAAGTTTGGTCAAGGCAAGACAGTGCGCAAGGTCGTCGTCGTGCCGGGCCGGTTGGTCAACGTCGTCGTGGGCTGAGGCAAACACCATGCGCACCGTCGGCTGTCGAACCGAGCCAGTTGAGCTACCGCTTCAAGCCAACGCAAGCGCCGCTGCATTGCAGCGCGGTCTGACTGTCGTTGATGCTGCGGCCACGTTCGGTTGGGCCACCAGCACCGGCCAACGTAAAGGCGTCTATCGCTTCAAGTCTTTCGAGGCGATGGAAGCGCACCGACTGGATTGCATTGCGCTGGCGATGGCTGATCTGGCTGTGCGGCGGCAGTTGGCGGGCACGTCATGAGCTTGCGACGACGCGATGTGACGCTGGCGCTGATGTCAAGTGCTCTGCTCGCCGGCTGCGGCTTCCAGTTGCGCCAGACGCCGACGCTGCCGATGCGCTCGATCGCGCTCGTCGGCTTCGGCAAGACCTCGGCGCTGGCCGTGGCGCTGAAGAGCGAGCTCGAGCGCGCGGGCGTCGCTCTGCGCGAGAACCCGGCGCAGGCCGAGACCGTGTTCGATGCGCTCGGCGATGCGCGCGAGAAGACGGTCGCTGCGTCCACCGCTGCCGGCCAGGTGCGCGAGGTGCAGCTGCGCGTGCGCCTGCGCTTTCGCGTCGCCACGCCGGCGGGGCAGTTGCTGCTGCCGGCGTCGGATCTCTTGCTGACGCGCGACATGAGCTACAACGAAACCGCGGCGCTGGCCAAGCAGCAGGAGGAGTCGCTGCTCTACCGCGCGATGGAAGACGACATCGTGGCGCAGGTGCTGCGGCGGCTGTCGTCGATCAAGTTGAGCTGAATGCAACTCAAACCCGACCAACTCGCCGCGCAGCTCGCCAAAGGCGTCAAGCCGCTCTACACGATCCACGGCGACGAGCCGTTGCTGGCGCAGGAGGCCGGCGACGTGATCCGCGCCGCGGCGCGCGCCGCCGGCTACAACGAGCGCAAGGTCTTCACCGTCGGCAACGCCGCGCACTTCGACTGGGCCGGCTTCATCGGCGCATCGCAAGCGATGAGCCTGTTTGCCGAGCGCCAGTTGATTGAGCTGCGCATCCCGGGCGGCAAGCCGGGCAAAGACGGCTCGGACGCGCTGCAACGCTACTGCGAAGGCGTGAGCGACGACGTGGTGACGCTGATCCATTTGCCCAAGCTCGATTGGCAGCAGATGAAGAGCGGCTGGTTCAGCGCGCTCGACGCGGCCGGCGTGATGATCAAGGTCGATGCCGTGGCGCGCAACGACTTGCCGGCCTGGATCGCGCGCCGCCTGGCGGCACAAGGCCAGCGTGTGGCCGACGGCGAAGAAGGCCAGCGCACGTTGACGTTCTTCGCCGACCGCGTCGAAGGCAACCTGCTGGCCGCGCATCAAGAACTGCAGAAGCTCGCGCTGCTTCATCCACAAGGCATCCTCAGCTACGACCAGATCGAAGCCGCCGTGCTCAACGTCGCGCGCTTCGATGTCTTCAAGCTCGGTGAAGCCGTGCTCGCCGGCCAGGTCAACCGCGCGCTGCGCATGCTGGAAGGCCTGGAGGCCGAAGGCGAGGCCGCGGTGCTCGTGCATTGGACGCTGGCCGAAGACATCCGCACGTTGAAGCGCATCAAGGATGCCATGGCCGACGGCAAACCGCTGCCGCTGGCGCTCAAGGAAGCGCGCGTCTGGGGCGTGAAGGAGCGTTTGTTCGAACGCGTGCTGCCCGCGCTGGCCGACCACCAGCTCGCCGGCCTGGTGCTGGCCGCGAGCGTGTGCGACGGCGTGATCAAGGGCCTGAAGCATCCCGACTGGCCGCTGGGTCCGTGGCGTGCGTTGAAGCGGCTGATGCTGCTGGTGATGCAGCAGGTGGCGAGCGCGCCGGGCAGCCGGGCCACCGCGGCGGCGCCGAAGTTGCAGCTCGTTCTTCAGTAGCCGCGCGCGCGGTCCACCAGGTTCTCCAGCGGCGCACCACGCGCCAGCGCGGTCAAGTTCGCCGCCACCACCTGCGCCGCGCTGCGCTCGTCGGTCAGCGCCGCCACATGCGGCAGCACGGTGACCTGGGGGTGATGCCAGAACGCATGCGCGGACGGCAGCGGCTCGGTGTGGAACACGTCGAGCACGGCGCGCTGCAGCTGGCCGCTGTCGAGTGCGGCCAGCAGATCGGCATCGACGACATGCGCGCCGCGCGCCAGGTTGACGAGGCTCGCGCCGCGCGGCAGCGTCGCGAAGAAGCTCGCACCCAGCAGGCCGCGCGTGGCCGGCGTCAGCGGCAGCAGGTTGATGACGATCTCGGCCGTGGCAAGCAGGGGCGCGAGCGGCACGGCGTCGCGCGCGCGCCAGGTGCTGACGCGATAGCCCTGCGCCGACAGGCGCGCCGCGACCGCGCTGCCCATCTGACCTGCGCCGAGCACGAGCAGACTGACTTCATCGGCGCGCCGCTGCGCCTGCGGCAACCACAACGCCCGCGCCTGTTGCGCCGCGTAGTCGAAGAAGCGCCGGTGCAATCCGAGCACGGCCCACAGCGCCGTCTCGGCCATCGCCGTGTTCATCGCGGGATCGACCATGCGCGCCAGCGGCACGCTGCGCCGGCAGCGTGGCGTCGCCGAGCAGCTTGTCCACACCCGCCCACAGCGACTGGATCAGGCGCAGGTTCGGCAGGCCGGCGAGCGCGCCGGGCGCCGGGTTGGCGACCACCGCGACGTCGATCGACGCGCGGTCGAACGGCTGCGTCGTCGCGGTGCCAGCAGCACTGCGGCGCCGCGGCGCGCAACGCCTGCCACCAGGCTTCGCGCTCGGCAGCGTCGAAGCGGCCGCTGAGGAGCACGTTCAGCATCACGTGATGAGCCGGCCGCCGAAGGCCTGGCGCCCCGCGCCCGCCGGTGCGTACTGCACATGCACGCGCTCGGCTGATTGGCCGAGCACGCTGGCGATGGCGCCGGTCAGCGCCGCCGCCTCTTGCACACGCGCGTCGCCTTCAGGCGGATGCGCGTGAAACACGGTGACGAAGGTCGGCCGTTCATCGGCCGCCACGGCGGCGTCGTTCTCGGCGTACTGCGCAGCGGGCAGCGGCCGCAGCCGCACCCAGACGCGGCCCGGCGCTTGGCCGAACACCGGCGCGGCGGCATCGGCCAAGCGCTGCGCCAGCGTGGGGTCGATCGTTGCGCCTGCATCGAGCACGGGTTCGATGTCGAGGATCGGCATGGCTGCTCGCTACGCGGTGGCGAGTTGCAGCGCGCGCGCCAGCGCCGCCACCACGGTCTGCTCGCGAACCGCCGCGCGGTCGCCGGCGAGTTGCAGGCGCTCGGCCTGCGCGGCCACGCCGCGTTGCGCCATCGCCAGCCAGACCAGACCCACCGGCTTGTCGGCCGTGCCGCCGCCCGGTCCGGCGATGCCGGTGACGGCCACGGCGATGTCGGCCGCGCGAGCGCGCCAGCGCGCCCTCGGCCATCGCGCGCACGACCGGCTCGCTGACCGCGCCGTGTTGCTGCGATCAGCAGCGCATCGACGCCGAGCTGCTCGGTCTTGGCCGCATTGCTGTAGGTGACGAAGCCGCGCTCGAACCAGTCGGAGGAACCGGCGAGCGCGGTGCAGGTGGCGGCGATCAGGCCGCCGGTGCAGCTCTCGGCAGTGGCGATGCGCCAGCCGCGCGCACGCAGCGCGTCGGCCAGCGGCGCGACCCACTGCGTGGCCAGGTCGACGTCGAGCAAGCGGTTCATGCGAAACACGAAGCGCCACAGCGCGATGACGAGCAGCGTGCACAGCGCCGCCACCAGATCGTCGGCGATGATGCCCACGCCCTGCATCCAGCCGCGCGCGCGCTTGAAGCGCCGGTCGGTCCAGCCGATCGGGCCGGGCTTCACGGCGTCGAAGAAGCGGAACAGCGCGAAGGCGATGCACTGCTCCAGAACGCCCGCCGGCATGACCAGCCAGAGCACGATCCAGAAGGCGACGATCTCGTCCCAGACGATCGCGCCGGGGTCGGCCGTGGCGAGGTCTTGCGCGGTGCGCGTGCAGGCCCAGACGCCGACGACGAGCGACGCGCCGATCACCGCGCCCCAGCCCGCCGCACGCAGCCAGCGGTTGAAGACCAGGAACGCCACCCACGCCCACAACGTGCCCACCGTGCCCGGCGCCCACGGCGACAGGCCGCTGCCGAAGCCAAGCGCGATCCAGCGCGAGGGGTGGCGGCGCATGAAGGCGGCGCTCGCGCGTTGCGGTGCGCGCGCTCGATCGGCGTGGCGTCGGTGATGTTGTCGGTGGGCATGGCTTTACCGCTTCACTCCGCCGAGCAAGAGCGCTACCGACACGGCCGCACCAAGCGGGCTCAGGTGAATCTGGGTGAGGGTTAGATCAGCAGGCTGCACAAATGGCCATGCGAGCGCAAGGCTGAACAGGGCAGCCAGCAGGAACACCGACAACCAACGCACGGCACTGGCTGCACGAAGGCTGCCTCGAAGCAGGAAGACTCCCGCAATCACTGCGAAGAGGTTGACGCTCGACGAGTACGCGATCTGGTTGACCACGCAGTAGATCATCACGGCAACATCGATCAGTCCGACGATCAACAGCACGCGGCCCGTCTTATTCAGGATCGGCGCGAGCGCAGCAGCTTGCATGCGCGTCAACTCTTGAAGTGGTCGAAGCTGGCGAAGGCGGCAGCGACGCGATTGGCCCTCGCGATCGACGATGCGCACGCCGGGCGCAGCGTCGATGCGGCCGATGCGCGTCACGGCCACATTCGCCGACGCGGCGGCGGCGCGCACGCGATCGGCCTGCGCTGCCGGCGCGGTGAACAGCAGCTCGTAGTCGTCGCCGCCGGCCAGCGTGCATTCGCGCCGCAGCGTCGAGCGGCTGCGCGGCGAGCACGGCGCTCACCGGCAGCGCATCGGCACCCAGCGTGGCGCCGACGCCGGAGCGCCTCAGCACATGGCGCAAGTCGCCGAGCAGGCCGTCGCTGATGTCGATGGCGCTCGTCGCCACGCCGCGCAGCGCGATGCCCAGCGCCACGCGCGGCGTCGGCAGCTCCATGCGCGCAGCGCACGGCTTCGAAGGCCGCGGCGTCGAGCGCGACCGTGCCGCGAAAGACTTCGAGCGCCAGCCGCGCATCGCCCAAGCTGCCGCTGACCCACAGCTCATCGCCCGCGCGCGCGCCCGAGCGCAACAGCGCCTGCCCCGCCGGCACCTCGCCGAAGACGGCGATGCAGATGTTCAGCGGCCCGGCCGTCGTGTCGCCGCCGACCACTTCGATGCCGTGCGCATCGGCCAGCGCGAACAAGCCGCGTGCAAAGCCGTCGAGAAAAACTTCATCGACGCGCGGCATCGACAGCGCCAGCGTGAACGCCAGCGGCGACGCGCCACAAGCCGCGAGGTCCGACAGGTTCACCGCCAGCGCCTTGTGACCGAGCCGGTCGGGCGCCACGGTGGAGAGGAAGTGCCGCCCTTCGACCAGCATGTCGGTCGAGACCGCGAGCTGCATGCCGGGCGCGGGCTGCAACAGCGCGCAGTCGTCGCCGGCGCCGAGCACCGCGCGCTTGGCGGGCCGCGCGAACCAGCGCTGGATGAGATCGAATTCGCCGAGAGGCATCGATCTACTTCGCTGCGATGTTGATCAGCGGCGCCGTCTGCATGTTGGCCGGGATCACCACCGTGGCCGTGCCGCCCTTCTCGGCGAACTTCATCAGCGCCAGGTTCGACTCGTGCTGCAGGTACTCGCGCGTCAAGCTCTGGTTGATGATCTGGTTGGCCTTGGCAATGCCTTCGGCTTTCTTCATTTCCACCTGGGCTTCGGCCTCGGCGATCTGGATCCGCTGGCGCGTCGTTTCCAGCTGCTTTTGCGCTGCCACCGAATCCTGGATCGACTTTTCGATCGCCGGGTCGGTGGTCAGCGCGCGCACCACGACGCGCGTGATCGTGAACACGGCCTTGTCGTTGGCGTCGAGCTCGACCTGGATGCCGCGCTTGACGGCTGCCGCCATCTCGTCGCGCTTGGTGTGCATCAGCAGGCTGTCGAGCTTGGAGGTCTCTTCGTAGATGACGTTGCGCGCGATCCCTTGCACCAGCTGATACGCCGGCAGGAAGTCGCGCGAGCCATCGGCCTTGGCGTGCCGGGCGGCGTACTTCACGTACAGCTCGGAAATCGAGCCCGCCGCCACCTTGTAGTACACGGTCAGATCGAGGTCGCGCAGCGAAAGGTTGTCGCGCGCCTTCGGCGTGAGGTCGTTCAGATCGACGGCGATCTCCTTGGCCGAGAAGACCTGCACGTTGCTGATGCCGGGCAAGCCGAGGTAGATGCCGGGCTCGACCTCTTCCGGATTGACCTTGCCGAGCGTCGTGCGCACGCCGACGTTGCCCGTTTCGATGGTGCCGCAACTGGTTGCCGCCAACAGGCCAACCAAGAGCAAGAGCACGCCGCCGACGCTACGAAGCCACATGACGAAAACCTCCCATGATGTGGACCGAAGTTTAGAGCCGCGCGCGCAGGTGGGTTTGCCCGAAGCCCGCTGACGGTCTACGCTACGGCCTTGCGCTTCACCGGAGTGCCCCTCCCAGGACTGCTCGAGGCCGATGAGGTGAAACGTTGAAGGAAGCCAGCATGAGCCTGTACACGCAACTCCAGCAACGCGCCGCCGACCACAAGCCGATCCGCGTCGGACTCATCGGCGCCGGCAAGTTCGGCTCGATGTACCTGGCGCAGGTGGTGCGCACACCGGGCGTGCACCTGGTGGCGATTGCCGACTTGAACCCGACGGCTGCGAAGAAGAATCTCGCGCGCGTCGGCTGGACGGCGCAGCAGTCGGCCGCAACGTCGGCGCAAGCAGCGTTGCGCGACGGCAAACCTGGATCACCGACGACTGGCAAGCGCTGGTCAAACTGCCGCGAGATCGACGATCGTCGTCGAATGCACCGGCTCGCCGGTGCATGCGGTCGACACATCCTGGCGGCGATTGCCGAGCACAAGCATGTCGTCAACGTCACCGTCGAAGCCGACGCGTTCTGCGGGCCGCTGCTGGCGCGCCGTGCGGCCGAGGCCGGCGTCGTCTACAGCCTGGCCTACGGCGACCAGCCGGCCATGATCTGCGACCTGGTCGATTGGGCGCGCACCTGCGGCTTCCCCGTCGTGGCGGCCGGCCGCGGCCACAAGTGGCTGCCGGCGTATGCGCAGTCCACGCCCGACACCGTCTGGCAGCACTGGGGCCTGACGCCCGAGCAGGCCGAGCGCGGCGGCTTGAACCCGAAGATGTTCAACAGCTTCTTGGACGGCAGCAAGCCGAGCATCGAGATCGACCGCGGTGTCAAACGCGACCGGCCTCGCAGTGCCGAGCGATGGGCTGCAGTACCCGCCGGCGAGCGTCGAAGACATCCCGCGCGTCACGCGGCCGGTGAGCGAAGGCGGCGTGCTCGAGAAGAAAGGCATGGTCGAAGTGATCTCGTCGCTGGAGCGCGACGGCCGCGTGATCCCGTACGACATCCGCATGGGCGTCTGGGTCACGTCGAAGCCGAGACCGACTACATCAAGCACTGCTTCGAGGAATACAAGGCGCACACCGACCCGAGCGGGCGCTACTTCACGCTCTACAAACGCTGGCATCTGATCGGCCTCGAAGTCGGCATGAGCGTGGCCAGCGTGGCGCTGCGGCGCGAGGCCACCGGTGTCGCGCAGGGTGGAACGCCGATGTGGTGGCGACTGCGAAGCGCGATTGAAGCCCGGCGAGATGCTCGACGGCGAAGGTGGCTACACGGTGTGGGGCAAGCTGCTGCCGGCGGCGACGTCAGGCGCCATCGGCGGGCTGCCGCTGGGGTTGGCGCATGACGTCAAGGTGGTGCGGCCCGTGGCGCAAGGGCAATCGCTTGGTGCTGGGACGATGTCGAGATGCCGCCGTCGCGGGCCTACGAATGCGGCGCGAGATGGAGCGGCTGTTCGCGTGAAC
>CAVTAM010000013.1:0-17621 GCA_963732625.1 uncultured beta proteobacterium
GATCGTGCGCGACTTCGCGCGCGGGCTGGAGGAGATCTTCGTCATCGAGGAGAAGCGCCCCTTCCTCGAGATGTTCGCCAAGAACGTGCTCTACGGCATGGCCAACGCGCCGCGCATCGTCGGCAAGTTCGACGAGCACGAGAAGGAGCTGCTGCCGCACTACGGCGAGTTCGAGTCCGACGTCATCGGCCGCGCACTGACCAAGCGCCTGTCGCAGAAGGCGCGCATCGAGTCGGCCGAGGCCTGGCTGGCGCGGCTGGACGAGATCCACGTCCGCACCAAGCTGCCGACGGCGACGCGCACCGCGTGGTACTGCTCGGGCTGCCCGCACAACAGCTCGACCACCGCGCCCGACGGCAGCATCGTCTCGGCCGGCATCGGCTGCCACACGATGGCGATGTGGATGGGCCGCAACGTCGTCATGGGCACCCACATGGGCGCCGAGGGCGCGCAGTGGATCGGCATGGCGCCGTTCACCGACACCAAGCACATCTTCCAGAACATGGGCGACGGCACCTACGCCCACTCGGGCAGCCTGGCGATCCGCTACTGCGCCGCCAACAACGCCAACATCACCTTCAAGGTGCTGCGCAACGCGCACACCTCGATGACCGGCGGCCAGCAGATCATGGGCGAAGAGCCGCTGGCCAACCTGGTGTCGGACCTGCTGGCCAACGGCGTGAAGAAGGTCATCGTCACCAGCGACCGCCCGGAGACCATCAGTGGCCTGCCCGGCGGCACCGAAGCCTGGCATCGCGACCGGCTCGACGAGGCGCAGCGCGCGCTGGCGGCGATCCCCGGCACCACGGTGCTGGTGCACGACCAGGAATGCGCGGCCGAACTGCGCCGCGCGCGCAGCCGCGGCAAGGCCGAGGAGCCGGTCGAAGTCACCGTCATCAACGAACGGGTCTGCGAAGGCTGCGGCGACTGCGGCGTCAAGAGCAACTGCATGAGCGTCGAGCCGGTGGCCACCGAGTTCGGACGCAAGACGCGCATCCACCAGTCGTCGTGCAACAAGGACTTTTCGTGCGTCAAGGGCTTCTGCCCCTCGTTCCTGACGATCACGCCGAATGCCGAGCCGGCGGCCGGCGACGATGGCAAGAAGAAAAAGAAGAAGGGTCGCATTCCGGCGCTCGAGCGCGAGCTGCCCATTCCGGTGTCGAAGGTCGATTCGAGTTTCGGCTTCGGCATCCACGTCATGGGCATCGGCGGCACCGGCTCGGTGACGGTCGTCGCCACCATCGCCAACGCGGCTCGGCTCGAAGGCAAGCATGTCATCGGCCTGGACCAGACGGGCCTGGCGCAAAAGGGCGGCGCCGTCATCTCCGACATCAAGATCACGCACGAACCGTTCAGCGGCTCGAACAAGATCTCCGACGGCCGCACCGACCTGTACCTGGGCTTCGACATCCTGAACGCGACGGATCCGAAGAACCTGGACAAGTGCCTGCCCGAACGCACGATCGCCGTCGTCAACACGACGCAGACGCCGACCGGGCAGATGGTCTCCAACCGGCGCAACTTCTTCCCGATCGTGCAGTCGCTCACCGACGGCATCGACCGCGTCACGCGCAAGGAGCACAACGTCTTCGTGGACGGACAGGCGATGGCCGAGGGCCTGTTCGGCGATGCGATGGCGACCAACAACTTCATGGTCGGCGTCGCATTCCAGGCCGGGACGATCCCGCTTGAAGGCCGAGTCGATCGAGACCGCGATCAAGAACTCGGGCGTCGGCGTCGAACAAAGCCTGGCCGCGTTCCGCTGGGGCCGCATGGCCGTGGTGGACCGCGCCTTCGTGATGGCCGAGATCGCGAAGCACGCGCCGAAGGTGAACAAGCCCGAGCTGTCGGCCGCCGCGCGCGCGATCGTCGAGATGGTCGGCGCGCAAGGCGAAACCAGGCGCCTGCTCGAAGTGCGCGTGCCCGAGCTGATCGCCTACCAGGACGAGGCCTACGCGAAGCGCTACGCCGAAGCCATCAAGCGCGTCGTGGCCGCCGAGGCGGGCAAGGCGCCCGGTCAGAGCGCGCTGTCGGAAGCCGCAGCGCGCTTCCTCTACAAGCTGATGGCCTACAAGGATGAATACGAGGTCGCGAGGCTGCACAGCGATCCGGCATTCCAGGCGCAACTCGACGCGATGTTCCCCAACGGCTACAGCGTCAAGTACAACCTTGCGCCGCCGGCGATCTCCAAGCGCGACCCGGTCACCGGGCACCTGATCAAGCGCCAGTTCGGCAGCTGGATGCGCAGCGCCTTCGGCGTGCTCGCAGGGCTCAAGGGCCTGCGCGGCGGCGGGCTCGATTTCTTCGGCAAGACCGAGGAACGGCGCGAGGAGCGCGCAGCTGATCGAAAACTACCTGAAGGATCTCGAACAGATCTGTGCGCAGCTGACGCCGGCCAACCACGCGGCGGCGGCGGCGCTGGCCAGCGTGCCCGATGAGATCCGAGGCTACGGCCACGTCAAGGAGAAGGCGATCGCCGAGGCGAAGCAGTTGCACGCGCAGCGCTGGGAAGAGTTCCGCAATCCGGCGCCGCAGCCGTCGCGGCCCCTGCCCGCGTCGTCGGCCGCCAAGGTCACGGCATGAGTCATGACGAGCGCGACGGATGGCGCGGCGCCCCCGGTCACCGTGGTGGTCACTCGCCAGGTGCGGCCGGGCCGCAGCGCCGAATTCCAGCGGCTGATGAACGGCATGCGTGCGGCGGCCGCAACATTCCCGGGGCACATGGGCGGATTCACGATCGCGCCCGACTCACCCGGGCAGGACTGCTGGCGCACGCTGTTCGCCTTCGACACGCCCGCGCACCTGAATGCCTGGACGCGCAGCGCCGAACGTGCCGAATGGGTGGCGCGGATGTCGCCGTTGACCTATGGCGATGGCGCGGTGCGCGTGTTGAGCGGGCTGGAAACCTGGTTCGCGCTGCCCGCAGCGCAAACCAAGGCGCCACCGCCGCGCTGGAAGATGGCGCTGGTCACCTGGTCGGGCATCTTCCCGCTCGTGCTGCTCGCCTCGCACACGGTCACGCCGCTGTTCGCTTCGTGGTGGCCGCAGCCGCTGGCCGTGCTGGCCGCCACCGGGCTGATCGTCGCCGCGATGACCTGGCTCGTGATGCCGCTGCTGGCGCGGCTGCTCGCCGGCTGGCTGTACCCGGCCGCACGTGAACCCTGACCCGACTTCACTGGAGACCCCATGAACCAACTGAACGGCTACGACATCGAGGATCTCGAGGTCGGCATGAGCGCGAGTTTCGCCAAGACGATCACCGAGGCCGACATCGTGTTGTTCGCCGGCGCGTCCGGCGACAACAACGCGGTGCACATCAACGAGGAGTTCGCCCAGACCACGGCGTTCAAGGGACGCATCGCGCACGGCATGCTGACCGCGAGCGTGATCTCCGCGGCGATCGCCGGCCGCCTGCCCGGCGCCGGAACGATCTACCTCGGCCAGAACCTGCGCTTCAAGGCGCCGGTGCGCCCCGGCGAAACCGTGCATGCCGAGGTCACCGTCAAGGAACTTCATGCCGACAAGGGCCGCGTCACGCTGACCACCGTCTGCACGGTCGGCGACAAGGTCGTGATCGACGGCGAAGCACTGGTCATGCCGACGAGCCGCAAGGCGCGAACCTGAATTCCCAACCCTCAACCCAAGGAGCCTGTCCCATGAGCAAAGCCACCACCCCCGATTTCACCAACCCCTTCGGCAACCTCGACGAACTGCTCAAGCAGTTCAAGGTGCCCGGCGTGGATGTGAACGCCATCATCGAGTCGCGCCGCAAGGACATGGACGCCCTGATCGCGGCCAACCAGGCCACGGCCGCGGCGATGCAACAGGTCGCGAAGAAGCAGACCGAAATCCTGACGCAGGCGCTGCAGGCGGCTCAGGAGAGCGCGCAGAAGCTGGCCAAGGGCGTGGGCGGCGCGATCGACCCGATGAAGCAGGCCGAACTGACCCGCAAGGCCTACGAGAAGGCATTGGCCGACATGAAGGAAGTCGGCGAGATCGCGCAGAAGGCGCAGACCACGGCGATGAGCGGCATCACGGCGCGCGCGCAGCAAAGCGTGCAGGAGATGACCAAGCTGATGCAGCCCAAGTAAGCGGCCGACGGCGCACCTGCAAGGCAGTCCTGTGGCGAGGCTCCCGCCCTCCTCTGCGTTCGAGTCGCGATTGGCCGAGTTGCGCCTGCAACTGGACGCGCTGGCCCTGCAGGCATTGGAACGAAAGACGCTGCACCTGTCCGTGGCCGCGCTGGCCATCGCCGATGCGAGCGACGATGCCGCCCTGCACGGCCTGGCCGCTCGGCGCGCCGGTGCGAGCTGGGCCGAGCTCGAAGCCCTCGGCGCGCTGGTCGAGCGCGTCGATGGGCTCGCGGCATCGGGCAAGGCGTCCGCCTTCGTGCGCGCGGTGCAGGCGTTGGAACAACAGGCGCGGGTCGAAGGCGCTGTCGCCGCATACGGCTGAACCGCTGGCCACACCTTTTGGAGGAGCGCTGATGAACACCCCCTTCCCGATGCCCGACGAGTACCTCCAAGGGTTCCTCAAGGCCGCGCAGAGCCTGACGCAGTCGCTCGTGACGTCACCGGTGTCGCCGAACGCGATCGCGGCGCCGCCGAACGGCGCGCCCTTGGCCGAAATCCAGCTCGGCTACCTGCAGCAGCAACTGCAGCTCTGGGGCCGCATGCTCACCAGCGGCGCCGCGGCCGAGCCGGTGGTGGCGCCCGACCGTGGCGACCGCCGCTTCAACGCCGAGGCGTGGCGCGACAACCCGGGCTACAGCTTCCTGAAGCAGAGCTACCTGCTCAACTCGCGCCTGCTGTCCGAACTGGTCGAAGCCGCCGACCTCGATGCCGCGACCAAGCACCGCGTGCGCTTCTACACGCGCCAGTTCATCGACGCGATGAGCCCGGCCAACTACGCCGCGACCAACCCCGATGTCATCAAGGCGGCCGGCGACACGCAAGGCCAGAGCCTGCAGGCCGGCATGCAGAACCTGCTGGCCGACCTGCGCAAGGGCGGCCTGACGATCACCGACGAGAACGCCTTCGAGATCGGCAAGAACGTCGCGGTCTCGGCCGGCTCGGTGATCTTCGAGAACGAGCTGTTCCAGCTGATCCAGTACGCGCCGCTGACCGAGAAGGTGGCGAGCCGGCCGCTCGTCATCGTGCCGCCGTGCATCAACAAGTTCTACATCCTCGATCTGCAGCCCGACAACTCGTTCGTGCGCTTCGCAGCCGAACAAGGCCTGACGGTGTTTCTCGTCTCTTGGCGCAATCCCGATGCCAGCTGCGCCCACGTGACCTGGGACGACTACGTCGAGCAAGGCGCGATCAAGGCGCTCGAAGTCGCGCACGAGGTCAGCGGCGCCGACGAGGTCAACGCGCTCGGCTGGTGCGTCGGCGGCACGATCCTGTCCACCGCGCTGGCGCTGATGCGCGCGCGCGGCGACGACCGCGTGGCCAGCCTGACGCTGCTGACGACGATGCTCGACTTCCGCGATCCGGGCGACCTCGGCGTGTTCATCGACGAAGAAGGCGTGCGCTCGCGCGAGAGCTCGATCGGCAAAGGCGGCATCTATCCCGGCGCCGAGTTGGGCTTCGTCTTCCAGACGCTGCGCGCCAACGACCTGATCTGGCCCAACGTCATCAACAACTACCTCAAGGGCAAGTCGCCCGAGGCCTTCGACCTGCTGTACTGGAACGCCGACGCCACCAACCTGCCCGGCCCGATGTACGCCTGGTACCTGCGCAACATGTACCTCGAGAACAACCTGCGCGTGCCGAACAAGCTCACCGTCGCGGGCACGCCGGTGGATCTCGGCCGCATCGACATGCCGAGCTACGTGCTGGCGACGCAGGAAGACCACATCGTGCCGTGGCGCTCGGCCTACCAGACGACGCAGCTCGTCGGCGGCAAGTGCCGCTTCGTGCTCGGCGCCAGCGGCCACATCGCCGGCGTGATCAACCCGGCCTCGAAGAACAAGCGCAGCTGGTGGGCCGGCGGCAAGCAGGGGCCCGATGCCGAGCAGTGGCTGGAGGGCGCCAAGGAAACGCCGGGCAGCTGGTGGACCGATTGGCACGCGTGGCTCGCGCCCAAAAGCGGCAAGCTGGTGCCGGCGCCGCGCAAGCCCGGCAACCGCACCTACAAACCGATCGAACCGGCACCCGGCCGCTACGTGAAAGTGAAGGCGAAGGCGTCATGACCCCCTACGACAACATCCTCACCGCCGTGCATGGAGACGGCCCGCTGCGCACCGGCGTCATCACGCTCAACCGGCCGAAGCAGTTGAATGCGCTCAACGACGCGCTGATGGACGACCTCGGCGCCGCGCTGCGCGCGTTCGACGCCGACGACGGCATCGGCTGCATCGTCGTCACCGGCAGCGAGAAGGCCTTCGCCGCGGGCGCCGACATCGCGGCGATGGCGAGCTTCGATTTCATGCACTGCCACAAGACCAACTACATCACGCGCAACTGGGAGACGATGACGACGATCCGCAAGCCGGTGATCGCCGCGGTGGCCGGCTTCGCGCTCGGCGGCGGCTGCGAACTGGCGCTGATGGCCGACTTCGTGATCGCCGCCGACAGCGCCAAGTTCGGCCAGCCCGAGATCAAGCTCGGCGTGATCCCCGGCGCCGGCGGCACGCAGCGGCTGCCGCGCGCGGTCGGCAAAGCCAAGGCGATGGACATGGTGCTGACGAGCCGCATGATGGATGCCGCCGAGGCCGAGCGCGCAGGCCTGGTGTCGCGCGTCGTGCCGGCCGACAAGCTGATGGACGAGGCGCTCGGCGCGGCCGCGGTGATCTGCGGCTTGAGCCTGCCCAGCGTGATGATGGCCAAGCAGGCGGTGAACCGCGCCTTCGAAGCGCCGCTGGCCGAGGGCGTGCGCTTCGAGCGGCAACTGTTCCACTCGCTGTTCGGCACGGCCGATCAGCGCGAGGGCATGGCGGCGTTTCTCGACAAGCGCAAGCCCGCCTTCGTGCACCGCTGAATCACAAGGCGCCAAATGCTCATGCCAGCGCGCGAGGGCGAGGTTGCGCCCCAGGCCGCCGCGCCGCCGGAATACAGCGGGCTGCACCGCGTCGTGATCGTCGGCGGCGGCGCCGGCGGGCTCGAGCTGGCGACGCGCCTGGGCGACAAGCTCGGCCGCCGCGGCCGCGCCCATGTCACGCTGATCGACCAGGCGCGTTCGCATGTCTGGAAGCCCAAGCTGCACGAGATCGCTGCCGGCAGCATGGACGTCGGCGTGCATGAGGTCTCGTACCGCGCGCAGGCGCATTGGCACGGCTTTTCGTTTCGCATCGGCAGCCTCACCGGCATCGACCGCGCGCGGCGCGAGGTCCATGTCGCACCCTATGTCGACGAGGACGGCGTCGAGGTCACGCCCGCGCGCAGCTTCGGCTACGACACGCTGGTGATCGCGATCGGCAGCCTGGTGCATTCGTTCGGCACGCCGGGCGTGGACGAACACGGCATCAAGCTCGAGACCACCGCCGACGCGCGCCGCTTCCAGCGCCGGCTGGTCAATGCACTGGTCCGCGCGCACGCGCAGCAAGGGCCGCGCGCGGGGCACCAGCTCGGCGTGGCGATCGTCGGCGCCGGCGCCACCGGCGTCGAGCTGGCGGCGGAGTTGCACCGCTCGACGCGCGAGCTGGTGGCCTATGGGCTCGACCGCATCGATCCCGACCAGGATCTGCGGCTGCACCTGGTCGAAGCCGCCGACCGCGTGCTGCCCGGCCTGCCGCCGCGCGTCTCGGCCACGGCCGGGCGCATGCTGGTCGAGCTGGGCGTGCGCGTGCACACCGGCGCGCGCGTCGCCGAGGTGACGGCCGACGGCCTGCTTCTCGCCGACGGCAGCCGCATCGCCGCCGAACTCGTCGTCTGGGCCGCGGGCGTCAAGGCGCACGAGGTGCTCGCCACGCTCGACGGGCTGGAGGTCAACCGCATCAACCAACTGGTCGTGCGGCCGACGCTGCAGACCACGCGCGACGACGATGTGTTCGCGATCGGCGACTGCGCCGCGTGCCCGTGGCCGCAGACAGATGCGAGCGCCACGCCGCGCTGGGTGCCGCCGCGCGCGCAGGCCGCACACCAGCAGGCCTCGCTGATGCTGCGCCAGGTGCAACGGCGCCTCGCCGGCAAGGCGCTGGACGAGTACCGCTACCGCGACTTCGGCTCGCTGGTTTCGCTCGGCGCGTTCAGCACCGTCGGCAGCATGATGGGCGGCGAGCGCGGGCGCAGCCTGCTCGTCGAAGGCCTGTTCGCGCGGCTGATGTACGAGTCGCTCTACAAGATGCACGAGCTGGCGCTGCACGGCATGCCCAAGGTCGCGCTCGACACGCTGGCGCGATGGATCACGCGGCGCAACGAGCCGCACGTCAAGCTGCATTGAGAACGAACCGGCACACGACATCATGGAAGCCCTGCTGCTCGCCCGGATCCAGTTCGCCTTCACGATCTCGTTCCACATCCTTTTCCCGGCGCTGACGATCGGCCTGGCGAGCTACCTCGCGGTGCTCGAGGGCCAGTGGTTGCGCACGAAGCAGCAGGTCTACATGGACCTGTACCTCTTCTGGTCGAAGGTCTTCGCCGTCGCCTTCGGCATGGGCGTGGTGTCGGGCCTGGTGATGGCCTATCAGTTCGGCACCAACTGGAGCGAGTTCTCGCGCTTCGCCGGCGGCGTCACCGGGCCGCTGCTCGCGTACGAAGTGCTGACCGCGTTCTTCCTCGAGGCCGGCTTCCTCGGCGTGATGCTCTTCGGCATGCAACAGGTCGGGCCGGGGCTGCATTTCGTGTCGACCTGCGCGGTCGCGGTCGGCACGCTGATCTCGTCGACCTGGATCCTCGCGTCGAACAGCTGGATGCACACGCCGCAGGGCCACGAGATCATCGACGGCCGCGTCGTGCCGGTCGATTGGCTGGCGGTGATCTTCAACCCGTCGTTTCCGTACCGCTTGACGCACACGGTGCTCGCGGCGTTCATGGCCACCGCGCTCTTCGTCTGCGGCAGCGCCGCGTGGCACCTGCTGCGCGGACGCGACCAGCCCGCGATCCGCAAGATGCTGTCGATGGGCCTGTGGATGCTGCTCGCGGTGGCGCCGCTGCAGGCGCTGGTCGGCGACATGCATGGCCTGAACACGCTGAAGCACCAGCCGGCGAAGCTCGCGGCGATGGAAGGCCACTGGGAGAACCACCCCGGCGAAGGCGTGCCGCTGATCCTGTTCGGCTGGCCCGACATGGAAGCCGAGACCACACGCTGGAAGATCGAGATCCCGCGCGCCGGCAGCCTGCTGCTGACGCACACCTGGGACGGCACGATCCCGGCGTTGAAGGACTTCAAGCGCGAAGACCGGCCCAACTCGACGATCGTCTTCTGGACCTTCCGCGTGATGGTCGGCATCGGCTTTGCCACGATCGCGCTGGCGCTGGTCGGCCTGCTGCTGCGGCGCGGCGCGCGTCTGTACAGCCATCGATGGTTCCTGCGCGCCATGCTGGCGATGGGGCCGATGGGGCTGGTCGCGGTGCTCGCGGGCTGGTTCACCACCGAGATCGGCCGCCAGCCGTGGATCATCTACGGGCTGATGCGCACGGCCGACGCGGTGTCGCCGGTCTCGGCGGCGCAGCTCGGCACGAGCCTGGCCGTCTTCGTCATCGTCTACTTCTTCGTCTTCGGCGCCGGCACGGGCTACCTGCTGAAGATCATCGCGAAGGGGCCGCAAGCCGGCGCGCAGCCGCACCACGCACCTGAAGGCGGGCCGGGCGAAGCACGCAGCGCGTCACGGCCGCTTTCGGCGGCGCAAGCCTGAGGACGATCACGATGGGCATCGACCTTCCGATCGTGTGGGCCGTGATCATCCTCTTCGGCGTGATGATGTACGTGGTCATGGACGGCTTCGACCTCGGCATCGGGCTGCTCTACCCGTTCTTCCGCGGCAAGGACGACCGCGACGTGATGATGAACACCGTCGCACCCGTGTGGGACGGCAACGAAACCTGGCTCGTGCTCGGCGGCGCCGGCCTGCTGGCCGCGTTCCCGACCGCGTATGCGGTGGTGCTGAGCGCGTTCTACCTGCCGCTGATCGGCATGCTGATCGGGTTGATCTTCCGCGGCGTGGCGTTCGAGTTCCGCTTCAAGGCGTCCGCCGCGCGCCGCGGCTGGTGGGACAAGGCGTTCATCGGCGGCTCGCTGCTCGCCACGTTCTGCCAGGGCGTCGTGCTCGGCGCGTTCATCTCCGGCATCCCGGTGGTCGACGGGCGCTACGCGGGCGGCGGGCTCGATTGGCTGACCCCGTTCGCGCTCTTCACCGGTGCGGGGCTGGTGGCCACCTACGCGATGCTCGGCGCGACGTGGCTGATCATGAAAACGGACGGTCTGCTCCAGCTGCGCATGCGCCTGGTGGCGCGCACGCTGGCCTGGGTGCTGCTGCTCTTCATTGCCGCGATCAGCTTGTGGACGCCGCTGGCGCTGCCGCAGGTGGCCGAGCGCTGGTTCACCTGGCCCAACCTCGCGTTCTTCGCGCCGGTGCCGCTGCTCGTGCTCGCGTCGATGATCGGGCTGACGCGCTCGCTCGCCACCGCGCACGCGGGCCGCAACGACGGCGCGCCCTTCGTCTGGACGCTGGCGCTCGTCTTCCTCGGCTACAGCGGGCTGGGCATCAGCCTGTGGCCGAACATCGTGCCGCCGTCGCTGTCGATCCAGGCGGCCGCGGCGCCGCCGCAGAGCATGGGCTTCGCGCTCGTCGGTGCGCTGCTCGTCATTCCGCTGATCCTGATGTACACGGCCTGGGGCTACTGGGTCTTCCGCGGCAAGGTGCGCGCCGACGATGGCTACCACTGAACTGCGCCGCGGCGAATCGGCGCCGCGCAGGTGGGCGGCACGCCTCGGCTGGCTGCTCATGTTGTGGCTCGCCGGCGTCGCCACGATGGGCTTGGCGGCGTGGCTGCTGAAGTTGGTGATGCGCGCGGTCGGCCTTGCCTGAGCGGCCGATCGCAGCAACGAAGGGAGCAAACGATGTTGACGCCGACCACCATCGCCACCATCAAGGCCACCGCGCCGGTACTCGCCGAGCACGGCTACACGATCATCGAGCGCTTCTACCAGCGGCTGTTCAAAGCGAACCCGGAGCTGAAGAACGTGTTCAACATGCGGCACCAGCGAAGCGGCGAGCAGCAGCGCGCGCTGGCCGGCGCGGTGCTCGCATACGCGATGAACATCGACAACCTCGCGGCCCTCGGGCCTGCGGTGGCGCGCATGACGCACAAGCACGCGAGCTTGTGCGTGCACCGCGGCGACGTGATCAGGATCACCCCGCCCTTCGGTGCGTTCCATGTCGATATGACGGCGCACCGCGCCTGTGGTGCTCGTGCCCGATGCCGACTACTACATCTGCGGCCCGATCCCGTTCATGCGCTTGCAGGTGCAGGCGCTGAAGTCGCTGGGCGTAGCCGAAGACCGGCTGCACCACGAGGTGTTCGGTACCGACGCGTTCGAGGAGTAAGTGCGAGTCGGGGCGAATCCCCGACGGATCGACAACCCGGCCCTTGGCGGGCCTGCTGAAGGAGAACGAGATGGCGAAATACATATTGCTCGGCAACTGGACCGACCAGGGCGCCCGCAACGTCAAGGACACGGTCAAGCGCTCGCGTGCCGCGCGCGAGACCTTCGCTGCGATGGGCGTCAATGCGCGCGAGTGGTTCTTTACGCTCGGCGCCTACGACGTGGTGCTGACGGTCGATGCACCCGACGACGAGACCTTGACGCGCGCCCTGCTGGCGCTGGCGCAGCAGGGCAACCTGCGCACAACCACGCTGCGCGGCTTCGGTGAAAAGGAGATGGAAGCGATCGTCGGCGCACTGGGCTGACGGCCCCCAGGGTATGCCGTTCGATCCCAATACGACTGAGGAGGTACCCAATGGCCGAAATTCGAGGAGTTGCAGAACGGCTCCCGCCGGATGAGCATCTCGCGCTGCGCGTCATGCCGATGCCGGCTGACCTGAACCCGGCAGGAGACGTATTCGGCGGCTGGGTCATGTCGATGGTGGACGTCGCAGGCGGCGTGGTCTCGATCCGCCGGGCGCGATCGCGCGTCGTCACGGTGGCGGTCAATTCGTTTGCGTTCAAGCAACCGGTCTCGGTTGGCGACGTGGTCAGTCTGTATGCGAACGTGGTTTCGGTCGGCAGGTCGTCAATCACCGTCGA
The DNA here is from genome assembly GCA_963732625.1 of uncultured beta proteobacterium. Lineage (GTDB taxonomy): Bacteria > Pseudomonadota > Gammaproteobacteria > Burkholderiales > Burkholderiaceae_C > CADEEN01. Next base: position 12,190 of record CAVTAM010000013.1, read on the forward strand.
CGTTGTGGTGTACGTTGAACGCAACCCCGCAGATCCGGTGATCGTCAAGGTGACCGAGGCGCGCCTGACCTACGTTGCGGTTGACGCGCAGGGCCGGAAACAACCGGTCGGCGACCCCGAGCCGGCCGCGGCTCTCGTGCCGCATGGCGCGTCGCCGTCGAACAAGGAACTCGCATTGCGCCTGATGCCGATGCCGGCAGATCTCAATCCTGCCCGAGACGTGTTCGGCGGCTGGATCATGGCGATGGTCGATATCGCGGGGGCGGTCCCCGCGATTCGCCATGCCAAGTCGAAAGTCGCCACCGTGGCCGTTGATTCGTTCGAATTCAAACAGCCGGTTTCCGTCGGCGATGTGCTCAGCTTCTACGCCGAGATTGTGCGTACCGGGAATACGTCGGTCACCGTCGACGTCGAGGTGTTCGCGCAGCGCAACCCCGAAAATCCGATGACAGTGAAAGTGACCGAAGCTCGGCTGACCTATGTCGCCGTGGACGAGTTCCGGTCCAAGCGTGGGGCTTGCGTGTAGGTCTGAGGACGCGCAACTGCAGGCAAACGCCCCGACAGATGCGGTGGTGCCTAAGCCGCCGCGGCGCTTGCTCGCCACGTTCTGCCAGGGCGTGGTGCTCGATCACTCATCGGCACGCACGCCATGCCCAAGAGTCTTCAGCCGGTAAACCATCTGCGGCCTCGTGATGCCGAGCAATCGCGCCGCCGCCGAGTAGTTGCCTTGCGCGCGCTCGACCGCCTTCTTCAGCAGCATCGTCTCGATTTCCTCGAGCGAGACGTTGTCGCTGGCGTCGCCCTGGCCCAGCAGCAGATCGGTGACGCGACGCGTGACGTCGACGTCGCGGTCATGCTCGCTCTCGCCGCTGAACTCCAGCGGATCGCTGGCAACGAGCTTGCCGTCTGGACCGACGCGGAAATGGCGCTCGCCGAACTGCTCGCCGCTCGTGAACAGGTGCTGCACGTCGATGGGACGACTCTCGGTTGCGAGAATGACGCCGCGTTCGATCACGTTCTCGACTTCGCGGATATTGCCAGGCCAGTCATAGGACAACATCGCGTCGATCGCGCGTGGCGTGAAGCCGGCCAGCCGGCGGCCGTGCCGCCGCGTGAACTTGGCCAGAAAGTGTTCCATCAGCAGCGGGATGTCCTCGCGCCGCTCCCGCAACGGCGGGATGCGGATCGGAAACACGTTGAGTCGAAAGAAGAGATCCTCGCGGAAGCGGCCTGCCCTGACCTCCTCGCGCAGGTCGACATTGGTCGCGGCCACCACGCGCACGTCGAGCTTGCGCGTATGGGTGCCGCCCACGCGTTCGATCTCGCCTTCCTGCAGCGCGCGCAGCAGCTTGCCTTGCGCCATTTTGCTCAGCGTCCCGATCTCGTCGAGGAACAGCGTGCCGCCGTCGGCGCGTTCGAAGCGTCCTGGGCGACTTTGAGCGGCGCCGGTGAAGGCGCCGCGATCGACGCCGAAAAGCTCGGACTCGACCAGCTGGTCGGGGATCGCAGCACAGTTCAGAGCGACGAATTCTTTGCCCGCGCGCGTGCTCAGTCGATGCAGCATTCGCGCAAACACCTCCTTGCCGACACCGCTCTCCCCCGTGAACAGCACCGTGGCATTGGTGGGCGCGACCCTCATCACCGTGTGGCAGGCGGTCTTGAAGCTGTGGGAACTGCCGACCACGCCTTCCCCGCGGGCCGGCGCCGGCCCGGACCATGCCCCCGGCGCCGCCGCCGCATCGACCGGCTGGGGGACACCGGTGAGGTGGCCGCCGCTCAGCTTCTCCGCGCGGAGGAATCGCATGTCCTGCGCCGCCTCGTCGCCCCACTCCTCGAGCGTCTTGCCGACGATGCGGCAGGCGGCCTGGCCCATCGACTGGCATTCGACCTCGCGGTACAGCACGGGCCGGCCCATGAACTCGGTGCCGAAGCCGGAGGCATAGCCGATCTGCATCCAGCACATCGGCTCGGCGCCGGTCGGGAAGTGGCGGCCGTGTTCCTCGTCTTCGGCCTGGCCGGTCCAGACGAACTCGCCGTAATGGCCGCCGCGCTCGACGTCGAACTCCAGCCGTACCGCCTTCGCCAAGCCGCTGCCCAGCAGACAGTGCAGCTGTGGGCCGACGACGAACATGTCCTTCAAGGAGGTCTTCGACCTTACCTTGCGCGCCAGCCCCGCGTCGTGCGCGCCGGCCTGATAGCCCATGCGGGTGAACAGGCGGCGCGCCGCGTCGATGCCGACCGATTCGATCATCTCGCGCCGCAGCCAGCCGAGCGCGCGGGCCTGGATCAGCAGCATGCGCTCGTCGTCGAGCCAGATGCGACCCTCGCGGGTGGAGAAGTGCAGCCGCCCCACCAGATCGGCCATGTCCGGAAAGCGCACCGTGTCGCCCGCCGCCTTGCTGTTCGCGACGAGGCGCAGGTAGTCCGGCGGCAGCGCTGCCGCCAGCGCATTGTTCCTCGTGCGCGACGGGCGCATCTCGCGTGCCGCCAAGGCGGTCTCCTGCCAAAGGTTGCTGAAGGTGGAGCAACGATGCTATGAAGCCGCGGCTTCGGTGTCGCATCGTTTGTCGCCATGGCGATTACCATCGGTTATCGCTGCATCGGGGTTCACCCGCGCCGCGCGGACCCAAGACCATGCGGCTGCAGCAACTCCAACTGATCGTCGCGCTCGCCGAGGCGGGCAGCCTGCGCGCGGCCGCGAGCCGGATGAACGTCACGCAGCCGGCGCTGAGCAAGGCGCTGCGCCAGCTCGAGGACGAGTTCGCCGCGCCGCTGGTGCACCGCACGCCGAAGGGCGTGCGGCTGACGCCCGCCGGCGAACTGGTGGCGGCGCGCGCGGCCACGGTGGCGCGCGAGATCGAGCGCGCGCGCGAGGAGGTGAAGTGGCAGCAGCGCGAACAGGGCGCGCAAGTCGCGGTGGGGGTGTCGCCGGCGGCGGCAATCTTGGTGCTGCCGGGCGTGCTCGCGCGGCTGCGCGCGCACTGGCCGCAGCTGCGCGTGCGCGTCGTCGACACGGTCTATCCGCGCGCGCTGACGATGGTCCGCAGCGGCGAAATCGACCTCGCAGTCGGCCCGCTGCCACCCGAAGGCGCGGGGCGCGACCTGCGCGTCGCGCCGCTGTTCGATGCGCAGCAGCTGCTCGTCGTCCGCCGCGGCCATCCGCTGGCCGGCGCGCGGCGTCTCGCCGAGCTGCAGCAGGCGGCGTGGATGCTGACCGGCCCGCGCGGCGGCCCCGGCGATCCGCGGCGACTCGGCTTCGAGCTGCTCGGCCTGGCGGTACCGTGGGTGATGCTGGAGTGCGAGTCGTTCTCGACGCTGCTCGCGGTGATGCCGAGCGTCGATGCTGTCGGCATCATGCCCGAGCGCTTCTACCACTCGTACGCGGCGTCGCTCGGCATCGTCAGCCTGCCGATCGAGGATCCGCTGCCGCGCGTCACGCTGCACGCGGTGTGGCGCGCCGAGTGCCGCTGACCGCGCCGGCGGCGCACCTGCTCGACGCGATGGAGGCGGAGTCGCACGGCGTGCGCGCGCGGGGTTGACGCCGGAAGCTGGCGGCCGCCCACTGGCGCCGAGACCCTATCGGCTGGGCTTTCGCAAGCCGTCGACGTGCCCATTGTGGGCAGCACCCGCCGACACGGAGATCATGGCGCCACCGCCGAAAGTTCCGAATCACCCGATTGGCTGGCGCTTCGTCAACAAGCTGATGAAAGAGCAGTACGGCGTTGACTCGATGCCGGAGACGGCCGAGAACGTCGCCACCGACCACCGCATCGAGCGCGCGCAGCACAGGACCGCATGGCGCTGGCCTCGCAACTCAAGGCCGTTGCGGCGCAGCAAAGCGGCTTCTTCGATGCCGAGATCACGCCGGTGACGATTGCGCAGAAGAAGGGCGAGCCGATCGTCGCCTCACGCTCGCGCAGTTGGACGTGATCGAGCTCAACGAAGCCTTCGCCGCGCAGGGCCTCGCGGTGCTGCGCGACCTGGGCCTGGCCGACGACGACCCGCGCGTCAACCCGAACGGCGGCGCGATCGCGCTCGGCCATCCGCTCGGCATGAGCGGCGCGCGCCTGGTCACCACCGCGATCAACCAGCTGCACCGCATCAAGGGCCGCTACGCGCTGTGCACGATGTGCATCGGCGTCGGACAAGGCATCGCGCTCGTCGTCGAGCGGATTTGAAATGAGACGGCGCCCGCGGGCGCCTTCCTCATTGCATGTGTTGGCCGCCATTGATGGCGATGTTGGCGCCGGTGACGAAGGCCGCTTCTTCGGACGCCAGGTAAATGATCAGGCCGGCCACCTCTTCGGGCTTGCCCAGCCGCCCGACCGGGATCTGCGGCAGGATCTTGGTGTCGAGCACCTCCTTCGGGATCGCCGTGACCATCTTCGTGCCGATGTAGCCCGGCGAGATGGTGTTGACCGTCACGCCCTTCTTCGCCACTTCCAGCGCCAGCGCCTTGGTGAAGCCGTGCACGCCGGCCTTGGCCGCCGAGTAGTTGGTCTGGCCGAACGCGCCCTTGCTGCCGTTGACCGACGACACGTTGATCACCCGGCCCCAGCCGCGCTCGACCATCCCGTCGACCACCTGCTTGCTCATGTTGAACAGGCTGTCGAGGTTGGTGCGCATCACCGCGTCCCAATTGACCTTGTCCATTTTCTTGAAGGTCATGTCGCGCGTGATGCCGGCGTTGTTGACCAGCACGTCGATCGCGCCGAGCTTGGCCATGACCTCGGCGGCCGCCTTGGCGCACGAGTCGATGTCGGCCACGTCGCAGGGCACGGCGAGGAAGTCGTAGCCGCGGCCCTTCATGTCGGCGACCCATTCGCCGTGCTTGGTGTTGCCCGGCGAGTAGGTCACCGCCACGGCGTAGCCGGCGTCGGCCATCTTGGTCGAGATCGTTTCACCCAGGCCGCCCATGCCGCCGGTGACCAGGGCCACACGTTTTTGACTCATGACTGTCTCCTTGCTGTGAAGTTGAAGAAGGATCTCAGGCTTTGGCGACTTCGTGCCCGGCCATCAGCTCCAGCGCTTTCACCAGCGCCGAGTGGTCCAGGTCGGCCATGCCGTTGGCGGCGCAGACCTGCATCAGCTGCGCAGCGCCGGCGGTCTGCGGCAGGGCGACGCCCAGCTCACGTGCGCCGTCCAGCGCCAGGCCCAGATCCTTCTGGTGCAGGTTGATGCGAAAGCCGGGGTTGAAGGTGCGCTTGATCATGCGTTCGCCGTGCACTTCGAGGATGCGGCTGGCGGCAAAGCCGCCCATCAGCGCCTGGCGCACCTTGGCCGGGTCGGCACCGGCCTTGCTGGCGAACACCAGCGCTTCGCTGACGGCGGCGATGTTCAGCGCGACGATGATCTGGTTGGCCACCTTGGTGGTCTCGCCGTCGCCGTTGCCGCCGACGAGCGTGATGTTCTTGCCCATCTTTTCGAGCAGC
>CAVTAM010000014.1:0-7929 GCA_963732625.1 uncultured beta proteobacterium
ACGAGGATGCAGGCGTGCTGTCACCTGACGATCCACAAGTGCAGCTTCGACTTCTTCTCGCGCCCGATCGGCTTGTCGGGCGCGTCGACGGTGACCGTGCGGTCGGGCTTCCAGTCGCCCATGTCCCAGTCGTGCGAGACGATGCGCGTGCCGGGCTTCAGCTGCTGCAGCCTCGGCCGAGTTGCAGGTTCACGTCGGGCAGCAGGTACATCGTGATCACGGTGGCGGGCGACAGGTCGGTGGCGAACAGGTCCTGCACGCGAAACTCGGCGCGGTCGGCGACGCCGGCCCTCTTCGCGTTGTCGCGGCTCTTCTCCACCAGCTCGGGCACGATCTCCACGCCCAGGCCGCGCGCACCGAAGTGCTTGGCGGCGACGATCACGATGCGGCCGTCGCCCGAGCCGAGGTCGATCACGTAGTCGCTCGACTTCACATCGGCGAGCTTCAACATCTCGCGCGTCACGTTGTCGGGCGTGACCACGAAGGGGATGTCGTTGTCCTGCGCGAGGGCGGTGGCGCAGACGAACAACGACAGCAGCAGCGCCTTCACCAGTTCCACAACGTCCCATCCTGCTGCAGCCGGTTCACCGGCAGGTACGCACGCTGGTACGGGTACTTCGCCGCCAGCGCCTCGTCGATCGTCACGCCATGCCCGGGCGCCTCGCCCGGATGCATGAAGCCGTCCTCGAACGTGTACGCATGCGGGAACACCGCGTCGGTCTCGTCGCTGTGGCGCATGTACTCCTGGATGCCGAAGTTGGGCACCCACAGGTCGAAGTGCAGCGCCGCGCCCATGCACACCGGGCTCAGGTCCGTCGCGCCATGTGAGCCCGTGCGCACCTGGTAGAGCGACGCCAGATCGGCGATGCGGCGCAGGTGCGTGATGCCTCCGGCATGCACGACCGTCGTGCGGATGAAGTCGATCAGCTGGTTCTCGATCAGGTCCTTGCAGTCCCAGATCGTGTTGAAGATTTCGCCGACCGCCAGCGGCGTCGTCGTGTGCTGGCGGATCAGCCGGAACGCTTCCTGGTTCTCGGCCGGCGTGGCGTCTTCCATCCAGAACAGGCGGTACGGTTCCAGGTCTTTGCCCAGGCGCGCCGCTTCGATCGGCGTCAGGCGGTGGTGCACGTCGTGCAGCAGGTGGATGTCGTCGCCGACCGCGCGGCGCACCGCATCGAAGAGCTTGGGCGTGTGGCGCAGGTACTTGGACGTGTCCCAGTCGTGCTCGCGGCGGCAGGCCGGCTTCGGCCGGCTCGTATTGCATTGAGCCGCGGCCGACGCCATAAACCTTGTTCAGCCCCGGCACGCCGCTCTGCGCGCGGATGGCCTGGTAGCCCATCGCCTTGTAGCGCAGCACTTCATCGACGGTCGATGGGATGTCGGCGCCGTTGGCATGGCCGTACACCATCACGCGCTCGCGGCTGCGCCCCCCAAGAGTTGATACAGCGGCATGCCCGCGGCCTTGGCCTTCAAGTCCCACAGCGCCGTGTCCACCGCGGCGATGGCGCTCATCGTCACCGGCCCGCGCCGCCAGTAGGCGCCGCGGTACAGGTATTGCCAGAGGTCTTCGATCTGGTGCGCGTCGCGGCCGATCAGGCAGGGGATGACGTGATCCGTGAGGTAGCTCGCCACAGCGAGTTCGCGGCCGTTGAGCGAGGCGTCGCCCAGGCCGGTGAGGCCCTGGTCGGTCTCGATCTTCAGCGTCACGAAGTTGCGGCCGGGGCTGCAGACGATGACTTTGGCGGCGGTGATTTTCATCTGATCTTTGCAGGGGCTATTGCGGTCGGGCTACAAACCGCGTCTTCGTTCTGACCAACCGCTGGAGCGCCTGGCGATGAACCACCCCAAGCCGTCCCGTCTCACTGCCGCCGACTTCCACCCCGAGGTGATGAAGCTGTTCGACCAGTACGTGCACGGCGGGCTCGACCGGCGCGGCTTTCTCGACAAGAGCTCGCGCTTCGCTGCGGCCAGCGGCACCACGGCGGCGGGTCTGCTCGCGGCGCTGAGCCCGGACTTCGCGCACGGCGCAGAAGGTGCCGCCGAACGATGCGCGCATCAAGACCGAGCGCGTCGAGATCGCCTCGCCCGCCGGCCACGGCAAGATCAATGCGCTCGTCGCGCGGCCCGCGAACGCCTCGGGCGCGCTGCCCGTCGTGCTCGTGATCCACGAGAACCGCGGCCTCAACCCGCACATCGAAGACATCGCGCGCCGCCTGGCCGTGGACAACTTCATCGCCGTCGCGCCCGACCTGCTGACCAGCGTCGGCGGCTACCCCGGCGACGAAGACAAGGCGCGCGACGCCTTCGGCAAGATCGACCAGGCCAAGGCGCGCGAGGATTTCGTCGCCGCAGCCAACTACACGCGCGGCATCACCGGCGGCAACGGCAAGCTGGGCGCCGTGGGCTTCTGCTACGGCGGCGGCATCGTCAACTTCCTGGCCACGCGCGTGCCCGAACTCGTGGCCGGCGTGCCGTTCTACGGTGCGTCCGCCCCCGCCGCCGACGTGCCCAAGATCAAGGCCGAGCTGATGATCGTCTACGCCGAAAACGACGAGCGCATCAACGCGATGTGGCCGCCGTACGAAGCGGCGTTGAAAGCCGCCGGCGTGAAGTACACGGCCTTCAACTACGCCGGCACGCAGCATGGCTTCAACAACGACACGACGCCGCGCTACGACGAGAAGTCGGCGACGCAGGCTTGGGGGCGGACGGTGGCGTTGTTCAATCGGACATTGCGCGGCTAGTTCCGCATGCCTCGTTGTAGGCCAGGTGCAATTCGGTACATCTGCTTGATCGTTCATGACAAGCCCTTAAACCGCTTGGCCCTGTGATATGCGAGGTACTTGCAATGACGCTCGTCGAGGCCAGTGACTTGTCGACGCTGATCTATCCCAAGGAGAGGCGCATTGGCAGCCAGTAGCGGCGAAATGCGAAGTTGCCCGTCGTTGTCAAAGGTGATGAATCCCTGATCGAACGCTTTGTCATAGACCGGCGAGAGTGACAGACCATTAAACGGGTCGACTCGCTCCTCATTCGACGATTCACTCCAAGGCTTGATATGCCCGGCCGTCAAGAACTGAGTAGAGCGCGTGACACAGCACCTGTGGTTCCATGTGGCGAGCACAAGTCGCCTGAACCGTGCTTGCCCAATTCGCACCGCTAAGAAGTCCTGTTTCTCCGTAGCGGTGACGAGCGGGTTGTTCAGCGCGCCCAAGAAAACGAACACTTCGGTTTCGTCGTGTAGATCGCCGATGTATTCGAGCAGCACGTCTAGTTGCAGGACGTGATCCTCAACGAGCGCCCGCTTCGCTGGCACAGCAGTAGCTTCGGCTACGCGCGCAACGTAGTCGCGGCGGTACCTCAATGCGGCAGACAAGGCGCCCTTCTCGCCGAGCTTTGGCACCGAGAAGGACTTCTGAACGTTTCTGTTTCTCTCGTCTTTGTAGTTGGCGACCCAAGCGACTTCGGGCTGCGACTTTCCTTTGCGAACCAAGTTCTCTCTGTATAGGCCCACGATGCCTGAAGTATTTCTCGGCGACAGCTTGAGCTGAATTGGAAGATCGCTCCCGCTCGAGCTGCCATCAGACCCAACTAGGCCCAGTTCTACAGCCGTCTTCAGGAATTGATCCCGATGCGCTACTGCTGCCGCGTACGACTCACCGACGGACCCATGCTTTCGGTCACTAAAGGACTTGGACTCCTTGATGGGATCCATCTCAAACTGAAACTGCCAGCGATGTTCGTTGCCTCTGTCCCAGCGCTTCAGGTACTTCCGATCCGGAAACTCGTCCGGTAACACTGTCACGCCTCTACCAGCGGGCTCGCGGAGGGTCATTGCGGGCTTTGACTCACCCGTGCTCACATCACCGCCCCCAACTGCCAAGGCACGAACTCGTTCTGCCCATACCCATGCAGCTCGCTCTTCGTCTTGCGCCCTGACGCGGCGTCGAGAGTCAATCTTCGCCGGCCGTCACTCATAGTGCGTCCACATCCGCAGCACCCGCACCGTCTTTTGCTTGGCGAACACCTCGTACACCAGCCGGTTGTGGATGTTGATGCGCCGTGAATAGGCGCCCGCCAGATCGCCGACGAGCTTTTCGAACGGCGGCGGGTTCTGGAAAGGGTCCTTGGCCAACACGGCGAGCAGTTCCTCGGCTTTGGGTTTGAGGCCGGCGGCCTTCAATTTCTTGGCGTCCTTCTGCGCTTGCTTCGAATAGACGAGTTGCCAGCTCACCAGCGCAGTTCCTTGGCGCTCTTGGCGAGGGGCTCGGCCATCGCATCACGGATCGACTTGCGCATGCCCGGAATCGACAGCAGGTGCATCGTTTCCTGGATCGCCTTCCAATCCTCCGCCGACAACAGAACAGCCGACTGCCGCTTGCCGGCAATCAGGACCGGGTCGTGCGACTCGGCCACTTGGTCGATCAGGCGGTACAGATTGGCGCGGGCTTCGCTGGCGGTCAGGACACTCATGGCAGATTTCCCCAAAGATCTGATGGTACGCTAATTCGTACGCCTCACATCACCGCCCCCAACTGCCAAGGCACGAACTCGTTCTGCCCATAGCCATGCAGCTCGCTCTTCGTCTTGCGCCCTGACGCCGTGTCGAGGATCAGGCGGAAGATGCGCTCGCCGCAGGCATCGACCGAGTCGGCGCCATCGACGATGCCGCCGCAATCCAGATCGATGTCGTCTTCCTGCTTGCGCCACAGCGCGCTGTTGGTCGAGAACTTCAGCGACGGGCTCGGCGCGCAGCCATAGGCCGAGCCGCGGCCGGTCGTGAAGCAGATCATGTTGGCGCCGCCGGCCACTTGGCCCGTCGCGCTCACCGGGTCGTAGCCGGGCGTGTCCATGAAGATCAGGCCGCGCGCGGTGGCAGGCTGCGCGAACTCGACCACATCGACCAGGTTCGTCGTGCCGCTCTTGGCGATCGCGCCGAGGCTCTTTTCCAGGATCGTCGTCAGCCCGCCGGCCTTGTTGCCGGCCGAGGGGTTGTTGTCCATGCGCATGCCGTTGCGCGCGGTGTACTGCTCCCACCACTTGATGCGCGTCAGCAGCTTGTCGGCGACTTCCTTGCTCACCGCGCGCCGCGTCAGCAGGTGCTCGCCGCCATAGACCTCGGGCGTTTCGCTGAGGATGCCGGTGCCGCCGTTGCGCACCAGCCGGTCGATCGCCGCGCCGAGCGCCGGGTTGGCGCTGATGCCCGAATAGCCGTCGCTGCCGCCGCATTGCAGGCCGACGGTGATGTGGCTCGCCGGCACCGGCTGGCGCTTGACCTTGTTCGCGTCGGGCAGCAGTTGCTTGATCAGCTCGACGCCGCGCGCCACGGTCTTGGCCGTGCCGCCCGTGTCCTGGATGTTGAAGGTGATCATGCGCGCGCCTTCCTGCAGGCCCTCTTGCGCCACCAGCCCCTGGATCTGATTCGTCTCGCAGCCCAGGCCGACGACGAGCACGGCGTGGAAGTTCGGGTGCTTCGCATAGCCGCCGAGCGTGCGCCGCAGCACGCGCAGCTCTTCGCCTTCGCTGTCGGTCGCGCAGCCCATGCCGTGCGTCAGCGCGACGACGCCATCGACGTTCGGGAACGGCATCAACATCTCGGGGTGGATGTCGCGCCGGAACTGGTCGGCGATCGCGCGCGCGGCGGTGGCCGAGCAGTTGACGCTGGTCAGCACGCCGATGTAGTTGCGCGTGGCGATGCGGCCGTCGGCGCGCACGATGCCGTCGAAGGTGGCGGGCGGTTGCGCATAGGCGGTGGGCGTGACGCCCGCGCCGGGCTCATGCGTGCGCGCGAAGTCGGCGTACTCGAGGTTGTGCGTGTGCACATGCTGGCCGGGCGCGATGGCCTGCGTGGCGTGGCCGATGATCTGGTCGTAGCGGCGCACGTCTTCGCCGGCCGCGATCGCCTTCGTCGCGATCTTGTGGCCGGGCGGCACGAGGCCGGCGACGGTGATGCCTTCGTCGGCGATCGGCCGTGCCGCCGAGCAGTTGCGTGCGCGCGATGACGACGTTGTCGCGCGGGTGGATGCGGATGGTGGGTGAACTCATGGCGTGTCGTACTCTCAATTCGAAAGCGGCGTCAGCGCTCGACGCGTGCGCCGCTCGATCTCGCCCCAGCGCCAATCGATCCCCAGCCCCGGCGCATCGGGCGCGACGGCGTCGCCCGCCTCGATCAGCACGCGCGACTCGGCCACCGCGTCGAGCTGCGGGATGTACTCCACCCAGCGCGCGGTCGGGCCGCCGCGGTGAGACTGACGTGCAGCTCCATCAGGAAGTGCGGCGCGACGGCGAGGTTGTGGCACTCGGCCAGGTGCGCGACCTTCAGCCACGGCGTGATGCCGCCGATGCGCGCCACGTCGACCTGCACGATCGAACACGCGCCCTGCTGGATGTAGGCCGCGAACTGGCTCGGCGAGTAGAGCGATTCGCCGACCGCGATCGGCACCGCGCGTCGATGCGGCCAGGCGCGCGTGGCCGGCGATGTCGTCGGCCGGCAGCGGCTCTTCGAACCAGGCGATGCCGAGGTCGGCATAGGCCGGCGCGCGGCGCAGCGCTTCGCTGAGCGTGAAGCACTGGTTGGCATCGACCATGATCTCGAAGCCGTCGCCGACCGCTTTGCGCACCGCACGCAAACGCGCCACGTCGTCGGCCACACGCGGCAGGCCGACCTTGATCTTGGCGCCCTGGAAGCCGGCCTCCTTCGCCGCGCACGGTCTCGCGCACGATCGTCGTCGGTGGCGAGGTGCAGCCAGCCGCCTTCGGTCGTGTACACCGGCGTGCGTTGCTTCGCGCCGCCGGCCGCCTTCCACAGCGGCTGGCCGTCGCGCTTGCAGCGCCAGTCCCACAGCGCGGTGTCGATCGCCGCCAGCGCCAGGCTCGTGATCGCGCCGACGCTGGTGGCGTGCGTGGCGAACAGCAGGTCGCGCCAGATCGCTTCGATGCACGCCGGGTCGCGGCCGATCAGGCGCGGCGCGAGGTGGTCGTGCAGCAGCGCGGTGACCGACGAGCCGCCCGTGCCGATGGTGTAGCTGTAGCCGACGCCCTGCGCAGCCGTCGTCGCAGCGTGATGCGCACCATCGGCGTTTCCTGCACGACGAAGCTCTGGATCGCGTCGCTGCGCGGCACCGGGGGCGGCAGGTCGATGCGCCAGACATCGACGGCGGTGATGCGGGTCATTGCGATGCGGGCGAGTCTCCTCACCGCAGAGGCGCAGAGAACGCAGAGGTCCGCAGAGGAATGCAAGCTGAGTTCCTCTGCGCCATCTCTGCGTCCTCTGCGCCTCTGCGGTGAATGAAACTGTGGTTTGCATTCAAAACCCCATCGTCCTCGGCAACCACAGCACGATCTGCGGCACGTAGGTCAGGATCACCAGGCTGCCGAGCAGCGGAATCAGCCACGGCAGGATCGCCATCGTCGTGCGCTCGACGCTGAGCTTCGCCACACGCGCCAGCACGAACAGCACCATGCCCATCGGCGGGTGCAGCAGGCCGATCATCAGGTTCAGCACCATCACCAGCCCGAAGTGCACCGGATCGACGCCGAGCTTGTGAGCGATCGGCAGCAGGATCGGCACCAGGATCGTGATCGCCGCGGTCGGCTCCAGGAAGCAGCCGACGAACAGCATCAGCAGGTTGGCCATCAGCAGGAACAGCCACGGCTCCTTGGTCACGGCCAGTACCCACTCGGCGATCTGCGCGGTGACGCCGGTGGCGGTCAACATCCAGCCGAAGATCGACGCGGCGGCGACGATGAACATCACCGTCGCCGTGGTCTCCACCGTGTCGAGGCTGACCTTGACGAACTGCTTGATCGTCATCGTGCGGTACCACACGAGGCCGAGGAACAGCGCCCACGCACTGGCGGCGATCGCGCCTTCGGTGGGCGTGAACAGGCCCGTCGTCATGCCGCCGATCAGCAGCACCGGCGTCATGA
>CAVTAM010000015.1:0-76250 GCA_963732625.1 uncultured beta proteobacterium
ACCTTGATCCACCACTCATTCTCTTCGTGGTCGGCCGGATTCGGAAGCGTCTGCTTCACCTTCCCTCGAACTTCACGGAAGCGTGTACCCCTGATGGGTGCAGCGGGCAGTCACCGCGTCGCCGAATCGGTAGTAGTCGGTGTCGCAGGGGAATTTCGGCTGGCCGTTCATGTCGCGGCTGATGAAGATCGCCGACTCCTGGTCGATCCCGTAGCCCAGGGTGTAGTGGCCCTGGACCCCGCGGTAGTCGGCGTCGACCGTGATGAAGATCCCGTACTCGGGCACGTCGGGCACCGCGACCTGGTAGATCGAGAGATGCACGTTCGGCTCGCGCCCCGGATCGATGCCCGGCGGCAGCAGCGGCGCGATCCGCGACCTGTCCGTCCGGTAGTCGATCTTGAGGATCGGCCAGTTCGAGATTCCGCCGCCATCGATCTGGGGTCCTGCCATCTCACGGTCTCCTTCTTGAAGCGGTAGCGCGTAAGCCTCTTCGACCTGTAACGCGTAGGCCTCTTCAACCTGTAACGCGAAAGCCTCTTCAACCTGTAAAAAGAGTCAGCACGCCTCGAACAGTGATGCGAATCCCTGGCCGCCACCGACGCACATCGTGACGATGCCGTAGCGCTTGCCGGAGCTTCGCAGCTGGCGAATCAGCAGACCCGTCATGCGCGAGCCCGTCATGCCGAAGGGATGGCCGATCGAGATCGAGCCGCCCGCGCCAACCCCGAAGGCCTGCCCTCGCTCGGCCTGTCGCGCAACCGCTGGGGCTGGGCGATCAACCTGACGGCGCCGGGCACGACCACCTATCCGATCTACGCCGGCGCCGGGCTGAACCACACCGGCGCGGGTCAACGCGTCGGCACGCTGACGGTCAGCTACACCGGCAGCCAGGTCACCGCCACCTATGCCATGGCGCCGGGCGCGAAGATGACCGAGGCCCACCTCTACGCCGGCGACACGAAGCCGACGACGATCGCCCCGGGCCAGTTCGGCAATACGGCCACGTTTGCCATGCCGGCGACGACGCACAGCGTGACCGTGGACGTGGCCGACAGCAACGGCGACGGCGTCTGGCTGATCGCGCACGCGGTGGTGTGCTGAGACACGCGCGCGCGGCGGCCACGCCGCGCCGCGCAAGACCAGCGCCGGCTCTGCCGGCCCTTTTTTCATGGCCGTGGCATCTGCCCTACCAGCGATCCTTGACGCCGGTGAACATCGCGCGGATCAGGTGCGTGCGCTCGAGGCGCCCCATCACGATCGCGGCCAGGGCGTGCACAGCCGCCAAGGCGATGAGCACATTGGACGCCTGCTCATGCAGCTCCTGCAGCCACTCCTCGCCCCAGAACGCATCGAGCGTCTGCATCCAGCCGGTCAGGCACACGGCAGTGACCTGGATCATCAGCGCCAGCATCATCAACGCGCCCAACGGGTTGTGGCCATCGTGCCGCGCCGGCGAGCCCGACAACATGCTTGCGATGTGCAGGCGAATGCGGCTGAAGGTGGGAAAGAAGTCCGCGAAGCGCGCGCGCGGCGTGCCGATGAAGCCCCAGACCACGCGCGCCGCCACCAGCGCTGCGGCCAGGTAGCCGAGCCCCTGATGAAGCGCGTTGCCGTCGTCGAGCACGGCGTAGTCGAGCACGACGCAGGACACCAGCGTCCAATGGAACACGCGCACGAAGCGGTCCCACACCGGCACCGGCGCAGCGGGCGTCGACCGGGCACTCAGCGGCGTTGCGGGCACGCGTGCCATGCCTACTTCTGCTCGAGAACGGCCGCCGTGACCGGATCGAAATAGATCTCGACCTTCTTGCCTTCTTTGTCAAAGCCGTAGATCTCGTAGCACTGGCCCTTGCTGACCTTGAAGGTCTTGATCTGGTAGCCCTTGTCTTCGAGCCCCTTCTTGAAGTCGGTTTCCTTCATCCACTTGTCTTGCGGCGCGTTGCAGGCGGGCCCGGCCATGGCGGCGGTGGAGGAGGCGAGCAGCACAACGGCGAGCAGGCGTGCAGTCATCATGGTGTGTGGTTCCTTGTCAGTTGATGGCCAGCGGTTGCTGGTGCATGAATTGAAGTGCACGCCGCTGAACCGAAACTGAAGCCGCGCGAGCCGCATACAAACCGTCGCATCGATTGCGAATTGACGCAGCGCAGGGTCCCTCGTTCAGGATCGCTTCAGGCACGGACGTCAGACTCTCGCGCTGCAACCGCTCGGGGAAGTGCAATGAATGTGCTGCTGGTGGAAGACGACACGGCGCTGGCCGACGCCATGGCGTCGTACCTCGGCGTCAAGGGGTTTGCCGTCGAGTGCGTCGCCTCGCTGCAGCGGGCGCGGGCGGCATTGACCGAAACGCGCTGGGACGCCGTGCTGCTCGACTTGCACCTGCCCGACGGCGACGGGCTGTCGCTGATCCCGGCCGTGCGCCACCGATGCGCTGCGGCATCGATCATCGTGCTGACGGCGCGGGATCACGTCACCGACCGCATCCGTGGCCTCGACGCCGGGGCCGATGACTACCTCGTCAAGCCGTTCGATCCGGATGAATTGATGGCCCGGCTGCGCGCTGTCGAGCGCTGCCGCCACGGCGGCACGACGTCGCTGGTGAAGGTCGGCCCCCTGGCCATCGACCTGGGCGGCATGGCCGTGACGCGCAACGGCGAGCCGATCACGCTGACCGCCAAAGAGTGGAGCCTGCTGCGCGTCCTGGCGACGCGGCTGGAGCGCATCCAGCACAAGGAGTCGCTGCTGGCTGCGCTGTACGGGTTCGACAGCGAGGCCACGAGCAACACGCTCGAAGTCTTCATCTGCAACCTGCGGCGCAAGCTCGGGCCGAACAGCATCCAGACGGTGCGCGGTCTGGGTTACCGCCTGACCGGTGGCAAGGCGTGAGCGAGTCGCGCCGCAGCCTGTCGTGGCAGTTGACGCGCACGCTGGTCGTGGCCATCGGCAGCGTCTGGATGCTGATCGCCGCCGGCAGCGTCTGGCAAGCGCGCGCCGAGATGAGCGAGGCCATGGACAGCACGCTGATCGACACCTCGCACCGACTGATGGACCTGGCCGCGCATGACATCGCGCCGGACGGCATCGCCAACGGCACGCACCACCGGCCGGAGCTCGTGGCGCGCAGCGAGTCGGCTTTCGAAGACGACCACCTCATCTACCAGGTGGTGAGCGAGTCCGGGGAACTGCTGCTGCGCTCGAACGATGCCCCCGCGCAACCGCTGGCCGTGGCGCGAACGGTGGGCTTCGCCGACCTGCCCGACTGGCGGGTCTATACCCACCGCCACGCCGAGCGGCCGATCTACATCCACGTTGCCGAGCAGCGCGCGCACCGTACGGAGGCGGTGCTGCACACCGCGGTCTGGCTGGCGCTGCCGATGCTTTGCGCTCTGCCGCTGCTGGGCTGGCTGATCCGCGTGGTGACGCGCCGCGCCCTCGCGCCGCTGCAGGCGTTTGCCGATCAGATACGGCTGCGCAGCGGGCGCGATTTGAGCCCGATCACCACCACAGCGCAGCCGGTCGAGTTCGAGATCATCACCAGCAGCACCAACCACCTGCTGCAACGCCTGACCGAAGCGCTGAGCGTCGAGAAAGCTGTTGCCGCCAACGCCGCGCACGAGTTGCGCACGCCGCTGGCCGCCGCCCTGCTGCGCATGCACACGCTGCTGAGCAGGCCGCTGGAGACGCGTGCCCACGCCGAAGCGCAGCAGGCGCTGGCGTCGTTGCAAACGCTGAACCGGCGCGCCGAAAAGCTGCTGCAGCTCTCGCATGCCGAATCGGCTGCGGCGCTGGCCGGCGAGCCGGTCGATCTGGGGGAGCTCGCGGCCGTCTTGGCCGAAGAGTTCTGGCATCTGAGCGACTTTCGCGAGCGCCTGTTCCTGCGGGTGGCGGCCCCTGAAGGCGCGATCGCGCTCGGCGACTTCGACGCGCTGGCCATCGTGCTGCGCAACCTGATCGAAAACGCCGTGCGCCATTGCACCGACGGCGCCATCGAGATCGTCGTCGAAGCGCCGGCCACGATGCTCGTGCGCGACGCCGGGCCCGGCATCGCGCCCGACGCGCTGGCGCACATCCGGCAGCGCCACGTCAAGCGCTCGCGGGGTGTGGCGGGTTTCGGCCTCGGGCTGTCGATCGTGGCGACGATCGTCGAGAGACAGGGCGGCCAGCTCGTGCTGTCATCGCCGCCCGCGGGCCGGCCGAACGGCTTCGAAGCTGCGGTGCACCTGCGCCCGGCCGGCCCCTGGTGGCTGCAAGCGGACGATGCAGCGGCAGCCGCGGGGCTCGTGCATTGAAACTACGTTGAAGTCAATCGGCTACATGCCGTTCGGCGACAGCAGCTTGGCCGCCGTCTGCTCCTGGCGCTCGGCGGTTTGCAGCAGCTTCATCTGGTGCTCGAACTGGCGCGCGGCGGAGATCATCGAGATCATGGTTTCGACGGCGCTGACGTTGCTGCCTTCGAGCGCGCCGTCTTGCAATCGCGCGTTGGCGTCGCGCTGCAAATCGCCTTCAGCGGCGCGGAACAGGCCGTCGGCTCCGCGCGTGATCGCGGCGGGCGACTCGGGGACGACGAGCTTCAAGCGGCCGACCGATGTCGATCGGCCGTTCGCGCCCTTTGCACTCACCGTGCCATCACCGGCGATGCTGACTTCGCTGTTCGCCGGCACGTTGATCGGCCCGCCGTCGCCGAGCACGGTCAAGCCGTTCTTGGTGACGAGCTGGCCCTGCGCATCGACATCGAGCGCACCGGCGCGCGTGTAGGCCTCGGTGCCGTCGAGGCCTTGCACGGTCAGCCACGCATTGCCCTTCATCGCCACGTCGAGCGGGCGGCCGGTGGTCATGACGGTGCCAGGCTCGTGGCTCGCGCCGACGGTGGACTCCAGCGAGTACACCCGCGTCGAAGCGCCGCTGCCCTGCACCGGCACTGCGCGAAACGCAGCCAGCTCGGCGCGAAAGCCGTTGGTCGAGACGTTGGCCAGGTTGTTGGCCAGCACCTCCTGGCGCTGCATCGCCGCCTTGGCGCCGGACATGCTGAGGTAGATCATGCGGTCCATGGCGGCGTCCTTCTATGAGTGTTTGTTGAAGGGCTTCGACAAGCTCAGCCCGAACGGGTGTGCGGTTAGCGCAGCTGCACCAGCGTCTGCAGCACCTGGTCCTGCGTCTTGATCGTCTGCGCGTTGGCCTGGTAGATGCGCTGCGCCGTCATCATGTTGACGAGCTCGGCCGTCAGATCGACGTTGCTCTCTTCGAGCGCGCCGCTTTGCAGCACGCCCAGGTTGCCTTCGCCGGGCACGCCGATCACCGGGTCGCCCGAGGTGAAGCTGCGCGCCCAGACGTTGCCGCCGAGCGGTTGCAGGCCCTGCGGGTTGCGAAAAGTGGCCAGCTCGATCTGCCCGGCAGGCCGGTTCTGGCCGTTGCTGTAGCGCGCCATCAGGATGCCGTCGGACTCGACGGCGACGGCTGTCAATTGCCCCGGTGCATACCCGTCCTGCGACAGGTTGGTGACGCCGAAAGGCGAGCCGAACTGGCGCGCACCATCGACGTCGAGCAACACGCCGATGATCGGCCGCGTCTGCGCGCCGTTGACGTTGTTGGTCGCCGGGATGTCGATCGCCACCGGCCCCACCGGTGCCGTCGGCGCGCCGCCGTTGGCCGGGAAGGCGATCGTCGTGCTCGGCAGCGGCAGCGCCGCGGTGCCGCTGATCGGCGTGCCGTTGGCAGTGACGAAGACGTTCCACGTGTCGGTGGCCGCCTTTTGAAAGTAGTAGGTCACCGCCACGTCCTGGCCGAGCACATCGAACACCGTCATCGAGGTCGCGCTGTTGTAGGTCGTCGGGTCGGTGAAGTCGATCGCCGGGCCGAGGGCCGGCGCGGTGGTGGCCGAGCGCGCGTCGAGATTCATCTCCATCTCGATCTCGGCGGTCGGCCGCGGCTCGATGCCCGCCGTGGGCAGGCGCAGCGCGGCAGCGTTGCCGGGCAGGATGACGCCCGTGGGATCGGCCTGGTAGCCGACCAGGCGCAGGCTGTCGTTGTTGACGACGTAGCCGTCGCGATCGACCTTGAACTGGCCGTTGCGCGAGTACAGCGCTGGGTTGGCGCCGTCGGTGACTTGAAAGAAGCCGCCGCCGTTGATCGCCAGGTCCATCGGGTTCTGTGTGGCCGTGATGTTGCCCTGCGTGAACTGCTGCGACACCTCCTGCAACTGCACGCCGATGCCCACCGGCGTCGTGCCGGCGCCGTTGAGCGCGTTGGCATACATGTCGGCGAACTCGGCACGCGAGGCCTTGGCGCCAAAGGTGTTGGCGTTGGCGACGTTGTTGCCGATGACCTCGAGGTTCTTGCTCGTCGCGTTGAGGCCCGACAGGCCTTGCTGGAAGCTCATGGTGTTCCTTTAGTTGAAGGCGCGAATCTGCTCATACGGGACGCTGCCGCTGTGGCGCAGCTCGAGCGTCAGCGTGTCGCCGCCGGCGACCACCGCATCGACGCGGTCGCGCATCAGCGGCGTGCTGCCGACGTTGGCGGCGCCGTTCTTGGCGACAACGCGGAAGGTGTCGCCGGTGGCCGCATCCACGCCGGCCGGCGGCGTCCACTCGAAGCCGTGGCGGCCGGCGCCTTGCGCCGACAGGTCGATGGTGTCGATGACCCGCCCGCCGGCGTTGAGCACTTCGATCTTCACGCTGTCGGCCGGGCCATTGAGTTCGAAGCCGCCCTGCACCAGGTCTTCGTCGTTGGTGACCAGGCGGTTGCCGGGCACGATGACATCGCGGCCGACGAGTGCTGCGCCTTGCAGCGCGCTCATCTGCGCAAACTGCGAGCCCAGGCCTTCGACGCTGCGATTCAACTTCTCGATGCCGTTGACCGACTGGATCTGCGCCATCTGGCTCGTCACCTGCGCGTTGTCCATCGGGTTCAGCGGGTCCTGGTTCTGCATCTGCGCGACCAGCAGTTTCAGGAAGCGGTCTTCGGCGCCGGCTTCGTTCTGCGTCTTCACGCTGCTGCTGCCGGACGTGGTGCGGTTGAGCGTGGTCAGATCGACGTTCGTTGCCATGATCAGCTGCCCAGCTGCAGCGTCTTCTGCAGCAGCGTCTTCGCGGTGTTCATGACCTCGACGTTGTTCTGGTACGAGCGCGAGGCCGAGATCATGTTGACCATCTCCTCGACCGCGTTGACGTTGGAGTAGGTGACGTAGCCCTCGGCGTCGGCGGACGGATGCTTCGGGTCATGCACGCGGCGGCCGACGGCGTCGGACTCGCTGACGGTGCTGACCTTGACGCCAGCCGCGCCGACGGCGCCCATCATCTCCGTCTGGAAGACGACCTGCCGCGCCTTGTAGGCGCTGCCGTCGGGCCCGGCCACCGTGTCGGCGTTGGCGAGGTTGCTCGCCACGACGTTGAGCCGCTGGCTTTGCGCAGAGACCGCGCTGCCGGAGATGTTGAAGACCTGGAACATCGACATTCAGGATTGCCCTTTGATGGCGTCGAGCATCGTGCGCACGCTGCCGTTGATGAAACGCAGCGTGGCTTCGTACTTCACGCTGTTGTCGGCAAAGCTCGCGCGCTCGCGGTCCATATCGACGCTGTTGTTGTCGAGGTTCGTCTGCGACGCGGTGGCATAGCGCAGGCCCGCTTCGGCACGCGCACCGGCTGCGGGTTGCAGGTGGCCCGCCGTGGTGACGTTCATCTGCCCCGGCGTCGCGGCCTGACCCGTGGCCTGGCGCAGCGCCGAAGCGAAGTCCATGTCCTTGGCCACGTAGCCCGGCGTGTCGGCGTTGGCGATGTTGCTCGCGATCAGGCGCTGGCGCTCCGAGCGCAGCACCAGGGCCTCGCTCTGGAAGTTCAGCGTGTCGGTGAGGCGGTTGATCATGGCGAGCATTGTTTGCAGCGGCTGCTCAGAACATGAGCCGGATAAGGGCCTGTTTGACGGCGCTTTTCGAAGCCACGCCGCGTTCCCTCGTCAATACAGTGCCATTCGTGAACAAGGCCTTGCTCGCCCTCTTGCTATCTGCGCCCGCGTCGTGGTGCGCGCAGGCGGCCGTGCTCGACGACGAGACGCTCGCGCAGCGTGTGCAGTCCCTGGCGAGCGAAGCATCGAAACAAGCCGCGCCCGGCCTGCGCGTGGACGTGCGCGTCGGCCAGCTCGATGCGCGCCTGAAGCTCGCGCCCTGCGCCGCCGTGCAGCCCTACCTGCCCGCGGGCATGAAGCTGTGGGGCAACGCGCGCATCGGCCTGCGCTGTGCCGATGCGGGCGTGCGCTGGAACGTGTTCCTGCCGATCACGGTGGATGTCTTCGGCCCCGGCCTCGTTGCCGCCGCCGCGCTGCCGGCCGGCGCCGTGCTCACCGCCGCCGATCTGAAACCCGCGACCGTGAATTTGTCCGCATCGCCTTCAGCCGCGCTGACGGCGCCTGAGCTCGCCGTCGGCCGCACGCTGGCCCGGCCGCTGTCACCCGGCGACGCACTGCGCGACGCCGACCTGCGCGTCCGCCAATGGTTCGCCGCAGGCGACGCCGTGCGCATCGTGGCCGGCGGCAGCGGCTGGCGCATCCACGGCGAAGGCCAGGCGCTCACCCCCGGCCTCGAAGGCCAGACCGTGCGCGTGCGCACCGAGTCGGGACGCATCGTCAGTGGCCATGCGACCGGTGACCGAATGGTCGAGGTGCCGCTGTGAAGCGCATTGCCTCCCGCATCCGTGAAAAAAGCACTCAAGTCAGGCCACAGGGCTCCGATACCCTGAGCTCTGAGCCCATCAGGGGCCATCCTCCAGCCGCCCCAGGAGCATCGTCATCATGAAGATCGGCCAATTCGACAACAGCCACAAGCTCGCCGCACCGGCGGCCGACGCGCGCAAGACCGGCGCCACGCCGGCCGGCAGCGAGCACAAGGCCGCGCCGGTGCAAGCCAGCGCCAAGGTCGAACTCTCCGCTGCAGCGTCGCTGCTGGCCGCAGAAGGCAACACGGCCGACTTCGATGCCGAGAAGGTGGCGCGCATCGCGCAGGCCATCCGCGACGGCAAGTTCGAAGTCGACGCCGGTGCCATCGCCGACAAGCTGCTCGCCAACACCCGCGAGCTGATCCGCCCGCATTGATGACGCAGCCGACTGCCGCCGGCCACGCCGGTCCGCTCGAAGACGCGGTGGCCGCCATCGAGGCGCGCCTGGCTGCTCTGGGCAGCGCGTTGCGCGAACGTGATGCGCTGGCCATCGAGGCCGCGGCGCAGGCGTTGCAACGCGCGTTCTCGTCGGCCATCCACCGTTTTACCGCGGCTGCACGCGAGCCCAGCGGCATCCCGCTGCCGGTGCGCCGCCGCCTCGCCGTGGCGCGCAGCCAGGTCCTCGCACAACGCGAGACCCTGGCCCGCGCCAATGCCGCGCTCGACCGCGCGATGAACGTGCTGCTGCCGCCCGACTGGCCGGCGCCCGCCTACGCCGCCGACGGCGCGCGGCCCCGTGTGAACACGACGGGCACGATCGGCGCCTGATCCTGCTGCCGCGGCCGCTTGGCTGCCGCGGGTTGCTCCTTGAGTCCTGTTCGCCCCCAGCCCCACCCCCGTTCGCGCTGAGCTTGTCGAAGCGCTGCAAGAATCACCGAAACTGCGCTTCTGGCGCGAGCCACGTGGCCTCTCGGCATTGGCCAGAGGCTTGGTGATTCGCAAGCAAGTTTGGCGCTGACAAAGGACGATCGTGGTCACCCCTCACAACGACAAGTTGGCAGCCAACTCATGATCTCCATCCGCAACATCGACCATCTCGTCCTGCGCATCACCGATCTCGACACGATGCTGAAGTTCTACTGCGACGCTCTCGGCTGCACCGTCGAGCGGCGGCAGGAGGCGATCGGTCTGGTGCAGTTGCGCGCCGGGCGTTCGCTGATCGATCTGGTGACGATCGACGGCAAGCTCGGTCGCACCGGCGGCGCCGCGCCCGCATCGGAAGGCCGCAACATGGACCACTTCTGTCTGCGCGTCGAGCCGTTCGACGAAGCCGCGATCCGCAGCCAGTTGGCACGGCATGGCGTCACAGCGGGTGCGGTCGAATCGCGCTACGGCGCCGAGGGCGAAGGCCCGTCGATCTACCTCGCCGACCCCGAAGGCAATGTCGTCGAACTCAAGGGGCCGCCGGATGCATGACGATCTCGACAAGCCCGCTGCTAAGTTCACCTGGTCCGACGCGCTCGATGCCATCGACTGGCGCGACGTCGAAACCCTCTACCGCCTGGCGCCACTGGGCAACAAGAGCGCGGCGCATCTGCAGACGGTGTTCACCAACAGCCGCTTTCGCTGCTTCGCCTTCGACGGCCGCCAGCTCGTTGCCGCGGGCCGAGCGCTGTCGGACGGCGCCGATTGTTCGTACGTCTGCGACGTGGCCGTGCTGCCGGACTACCAGGGCCACGGCCTGGGCAAGCAGGTGGTGGCGCGTCTGGTGGCGCTGTCGCGCGGCCACAAGAAAATCATCCTGTACGCCGTGCCGGGCAAGGAAGCCTTCTACCGCAAGCTGGGCTTCGAGCGCATGGTGACCGCGATGGCGATCTTCGAAGACCAGGCCGCGGCATTCGAGCGCGGCTACCTCAGCCGCAATTGAATCAGCGAGCACACCATGAGCAAAGACGAACCCTCCTCTGCCACTGCCGACCGCGGGTTCGTGCACTCACGCCTGATCGACGCGCCGCGCGAGCAGGTCTTTGCCGCCATCGCCGACGCGGCGCGCCTCGCACGCTGGTGGGGGCCGAACGGCTTCACCAGCACGTTCGAAGTCTTCGAGTTCCGCCCCGGCGGCGCGTGGCGTCTCGTGCTGCATGGGCCCGATGGCGCGGACTATCCGAACGACAACCGGTTCGCCGAGATCGTGGCGCCGCAACGTGTCGTCGTCGAGCATCTGGGGACGCCGCATCACTTCGTGCTCACGATCACGCTTGACACGCAGGGTTCGCGCACGCTCGTCGGCTGGCGCCAGGTCTTCGACACGGCAGAAGAGAAGCAGCGCATCGCCGCCTTCGTCGCGCCGGCGAACGAGCAGAACCTCGACCGGCTGGCGGCCGAAGTGCTGCGCCCTTCGTCAACAGCGTGAAAACGGCCCGGCTCACGCTGCGCCCGTTCACGCTCGAGGATGCCGCGTTCATCGTCGAACTTCTGAACGACCCGGGCTGGCTGCGCTTCATCGGCGACCGCAAGGTGCGCACGATCGACGACGCGCGCCACTACCTGACCAACGGCGCCATCGCTCACGCCGCGAAACACGGCTTCGCGCTCGGCGCCGTGCAACGCTCGAGCGACGGCGCCCTGCTCGGCATGTGCGGCCTGATTCGCCGCGAGGGCCTGGACGACGTGGACCTCGGCTACGCCTTCCTGCCCGCGTGCCGCGGCCACGGCTACGCGCGCGAAGCCGCGGCGGCGTGGCTGGCTTGCGGCTTCGAGCGCTTCGGCTTGAAGCGCATCGTCGCCATCACGAGCGTGGACAACGCGGCTTCGGGCAAGGTGTTGGAAGCCATCGGCATGCGCTTCGAGCAGCGGCTGCGTGTGCCGGGGCATGAGGATGATTCGCTGTTGTACGCGGCGCAGGCGCGGCCGTAGCGTCAAGCGATGTGGCATCCTTCTACTCTTCGCCATCAAGCCCCGCGGAGTTCCCATGACGATGCCCGTCGACGATCTCGAAGCTGAGGTTCTCGGTTTGCCCCCCGAGGATCGCGCCCGCCTGCTCGAGCGCCTGATTCAGAGCTTCGAACCCGACTCGCGCGTGCGCGATGCGTGGGTCGCCCTCGCACTCGAACGCGAGGCCGAGTTGAAGGGTGGCAAGGTCAAACTCGTGTCGGGCGCCGAGGCCGTCGCAAGAATCCGCGCTCGTCTGGCGTGAGCTACTGGCTCCATCCCGACGCCGAAGCGGAACTTGCGAGCGCGGCGGACTACTACGCCCAGCATGCCAACGCCGCCATCGCTCAGGCGTTCGTGACGGAGTTTGAACGTGTCGCGGCTGTATTAGCGGGCAACCCAGCAACTCGGCACACTGGCCGGGGATCAAGCGCTTCCCGTATTTGCTTGTGTACCGTGAAGACGTTGACGGGCCGCGAGTATTCGCCGTGGCGCACCAGCACCGCGAGGCGGGATACTGGCAGGAGCGCGTCACGCCTTGAACAGCACAGATTGTTTTCCTAGCACGAACGCAGGCTCACCAGGCCCGCAGCTTCGAGCGCAAGCGCGCAATGCTCTGACTGTGCAATTGGCACACGCGGCTTTCGGTCACCTTGAGCACCGCCGCGATCTCTTTGAGATTCATGTCGTGCTCGTAGTACATGCTCATCACGTACTGCTCGCGCTCGGGCAGCAGCTTGATGGCACCCACCAGCGCTTCGCGCATGCGCTGGTCGTTCAGCATCGCCAGCGGGTCGGATGACGCGTCGGCGACGTGGCGGTCGAGAAAGCTCTGGTCGCCGTCGTCGCCGGTCATGTCTTCGAGGTAGACGAGCTGCGTGCCGCGGACCTTGGTCAGCACGTCCTGGTAGTCGCCGAGCGACAGGCCCATCTCTTTCGCAATCTCGCTCTCGGCCGGCGCGCGGCCGTGCGTCTGTTCGAGCTTGTGCACCGCGGCTTCGATCTGGCGCTGCTGCTTGCGGTCGCCGCGGCTCATCCAGTCGCCGCTGCGCAGATCGTCGAGCATGGCGCCGCGGATGCGCTGCGTGGCGAAGGTTTCGAACTGCACGCCTTGTGCAGCGTCGAAGCGGCTCATCGCATCGTGCAGGCCGATCATGCCGACCTGGATCAGGTCGTCGATCTGCACGTTGGCCGGCAGCTTGGCGATCATCTGGTGGGCCAGCCGGCGCACCAGCGGCGTGTATTGCTTGAGTGCGGCGTTGATCTGCGCGGCCGAGGTGGCGGCGCTGGTGTCGGGGCGTCCGGTGGCGGTGTACATGGCGGGGGCTCCGGGGGTGGGGCTCAGGTCAACGGGGTCGATGTCGTGTCTCTCGTCGCGCTTCATCGCGCCACCTGCATCGCGGCGGTGTCGGCATGCAGAGGTGGCGTCGGCGTTTCGGCGAGCAGGCCTTGCGCCAAGCGCATCAGCGCGCGCGGCCAATCACCCTGCGCGGCCGGATCGATGGCCGCCCAGTCGTGCAGCACGGCGCCGGAAAACCGTTCGGCGGTGAGCGCGAGTTGCTCGGCGATGCGCGCCGTGCGCGGCGAGTTCGCAGCGGCGACGAGCAAGAGGTCGAACGCCATCAGCCCGTGGCGCTGCGCGAGCAGCTTCATGTTGGCGTAGGCGCTGGTCACGCTCGCCGGATGGTCGGCGGCGAGCAGCAGCGGCCGCGGTGCGCGGCGTGCGAACAGGCGGCCCAGTTCGTGCGCCTCGGCATGGACGACGATCACAGCGGCCTCGGGCGCGGCGTCGGTGAGCGCCTCCAGAAACGCTTCGCACGATCCGCGCGTGCTGACCCAGCGCACCGGCAGGCCGCGCGCCGCCAGGTAGGACAAGTCGTCGCCGAGTGGCTCGATGCAGGACGACAGATCCACCGAGGCCATCTCGTGCGGCGTGCCGCGCACAGCATCGACGACGAGCACCTTGCGCTCGGATGACGCGCAGACGCTGGCCAGCCGTTCGAGCGCCAGCCCGGCAAAGGCCACGTCGGGATTCGCGGCCACGGCGATGAAGCGCGTGCGCGTGCCGGC
The DNA here is from genome assembly GCA_963732625.1 of uncultured beta proteobacterium. Classification (GTDB taxonomy): domain Bacteria; phylum Pseudomonadota; class Gammaproteobacteria; order Burkholderiales; family Burkholderiaceae_C; genus CADEEN01. The sequence continues at coordinate 13,641 of CAVTAM010000015.1, forward strand.
AAACAGGCGGCGCAGGCCATCGGCCTGGTCGCGCATCGGTGTGCTGCCGCTGGCGAGGAAGTCTGAGTTCATGTCAGGCGTGCGGCGCAGACGCAGCGGTGCGTGTGGCGCCGGAGAAGCCGGCGAACATCAGGTTGACTTCCTGCGTCTGCAACTTCCAGCTCGAATTCGCCGAGGCTCGCAGCGCGCGCTGCACCAGCGCTTGCGCCGACAGCCGGTGCCAGTCTTCGGGCACGCGCTGGCCGTTGGCCACGCCGACGATGCGCATCTTGTGGCGGATGATCGCGTCGAGCGCCGGCGCCAGCTTCACCGCCTCGTCGATCTTGCTCAGCACGACACCGCGGCAGGCCGCGGCGCGGTACGACACCATCACGTCGTCGATCGTCTCGCCCTGCGCCGAGGCGTTGACGACGAGCAGCTTCTGAACCTTGCGGTGCGACAGCATCTCCATCAGCTCGCGCGTGCGCGTGTCGCGCTGGCCCATGCCGGCGGTGTCGATCAGCACCATCTTCTTGGCCGACAGCAACTCCAGCAGATCTTCGAGCGAGGCCCGGTCGTGTGCGGTGTGCACCGGCACGCCGAGGATGCGGCCGTAGGTGCGCAGCTGTTCCTGCGCGCCGACGCGGTAGGCGTCGAGCGTCACCAGGCCGAGATTCGCCGAGCCGTGCTGCGTGGCGAAGGCGGCGGCGATCTTGGCGGTGCTGGTGGTCTTGCCGACGCCCGTGGCGCCGATCAGTGCGAACACGCCGCCGGCGTCTTCGAGCGGCGCTTCGTGTTCGGCGGCGATCAGGTTGCGCTCCAGCACGCCAGTGGCCCAGGCGTTCTCGTCTTCGCAAGCGGGCTCGAGGCCTTCAGCGAGTTTGCGGATCAGCCCCGGCGAAAAGCCCGCATCGAGCAGACGCTGCGTCAGCGCCGCGCGGCGCGGGCTGGTCTGCAGCTTCTCCATGAACGCGAGCGCACCGAAGCGGTCTTCGATCAGGCCCTTCATCGAACGCAGCTCGGCCATCATGGCGTGTTCGCGGCGTGCGGCGTCGGTGTGGGTGGTTTGCGTGTCGGCCAATAGCGGGGCCTCGATCGGGCGGCGTGTTGCTTCACGCTGCCGCACAGGCGCTGCTGGCGCTGGCGCGGGCGCGCTTGGCTCGGCCGCCTGCAAGTCGCGCTGCGCCGCGCGGCGCTTCAACATGCGCTCGCGCACGTAATCCTGGAACGACAGCGTGCTCATCGCGAGTTGTTCGACGTCGCGGTTGACGTCGTCCGTGGACAACCCACCCGATCGCCCTGAGCTTGTCGAAGGGCCCGATCGTCCTGAGCCTGTCGAAGGGCCTGAGCCTGTCGAAGGGCCTGCGCCTTTCGAAGGGGCTTCGACGGGCTCAGCCCGAACGGGGTGAACTGCAGCACGCACGACCGGCGCGTTCTTGCCCGCCTTCTCGACGTGGCTCACGCCCTCGGCCCCCATCGCCAGCATCTCGACGCCGCCGTCGGCCGCGGGTTTGGTCGACAGCACGACGGCGTCGTCACCAAACGCCTTCTTGACCAGGTTCATGGCATCACGCGCGGTGCGCGCGGTGAAACGGGTGACGTTGCTGTTCATAACGGAGCTCCTGCGCCGATAACGGACGCAATGCGAATCGAATGGGTCTCTGGAATCTCACTGTGGCCGAGCACCTTCAGCCGCGGCGCGGCGCGTTTCAACAAGCGCGCCATCGGCGCGCGGATCAGGTCGGGCACGAGCAGGCACGCCGGCAGGCCGATGTCTTCTTGCGAGCGCGCGCTGTCGGCGGCACTCTTCGTCAGCGTCTCGGTCACACCGGGGTCGAGCGCAGCGCCGTGCGGGCTGGTCAGCGCTTGTGTGACCAGGCGCTCCAGGCCGGGGTCGAGCGCGATCACGTCGAGCTCTTTGGCCTGGCCGTAGATCTGCTGCACGATCGCCGGCGCCAGGTGCGTGCGCACCAGCGCGGCGAGTTGCTGCGGGTCGTTGGCGGCAGCGGGGTACTCGGCCAGGCACTCGACGATCGAGCGCACATCGCGGATATGCACGCCTTCATCGAGCAGCAGTTGCAGCAGCTTCTGCAGCGTGGCGATGCCGACCATCTTTGGAATCACGTCTTCGATCAATTGCGGCGCCAGCTTGGTCACGTGCTCCACGAGCGATTGCGTTTCGACGCGGCCGAGCAGTCGGGCCGCATTCACCTGCATCAAGTGTGAGAGGTGGGTGGCAACGACGGTCGAGCAATCAACCACCGTAAATCCGCTCATCTGTGCCAGCTCGCGCTGGCGCTCGTCGATCCACACGGCAGGAAGGCCGAACGCCGGGTCGCTGGTCTTGGTGCCGATCAACTGCTGCGTCGCGCCGCCCGGGTTGATGGCCAGGTGCATGCCGGGGAAGGCCTCGCCCTCGCCGACCACGGCGCCGCGCAATGACACGCGGTACATGCTGGGTTTGAGGTCGAGGTTGTCGCGGATGTGCACCGGCGGCGGCAGAAAGCCCACGTCCTGCGCGAACTTCTTGCGCACGCCCTTGATGCGCGCCAGCAGATCGCCGCCGCGCTGCGCATCGACGAGTGTGATCAAGCCGGTAGCCGACTTCGAGGCCGAGCGTGTCAACGGGAATCAGGTCGTCCCAGGTCGCTTCAGGATTGGCCTCGCGCTTTTCTTCCTTGGTCATCGTCTTCGCGGCTTCGGCGGCCTGCTCTTTGCGGTGCAGCTTCCACGCGCCGTAGCCGATGGCGCCGCCGATGACGAGGAAGACCAGGTTGGGCATGCCCGGAATGACACCGAGCAGGCTAACGATGACGGCCACCGCGCCGAGCGACTTCGACGAGTTGAAGACCTGGCGGCCGATCTGGCTGCCGACGTTGTGTTCCTTGCCGACGCGCGACACCACCATCGCCGCCGACACCGAGATCAGCAGCGCGGGCACCTGCGCCACCAGCGCATCGCCGACCGCCAGCAGGATGTATGAGTTGGCGGCCTGCGTGGCCGACAGATCGTGCTGCGCGACGCCGATGATGAAGCCGCCGATGATGTTGATGAACAGGATCAGCAGCCCGGCCATCGCATCGCCGCGCACGTACTTGGAGGCGCCGTCCATCGAGCCGAAGAACTCGGCCTCTTCGCTGACTTCGAGCCGGCGGCGCTTGGCCTCCTTCTCGTCGATCAGTCCGGCGTTCAGGTCGGCGTCGATCGCCATCTGTTTGCCCGGCATCGCATCGAGCGTGAAGCGCGCGCCGACCTCGGCGATGCGCTCGGCGCCCTTGGTGACGACGATGAAGTTGATCACCACCAGCACCGCAAAGACGATCAGACCGACGGCGAAGTTGCCGCCGATCAGGAAGTGGCCGAACGATTCGACCACCTGCCCCGCCGCGCCGGGGCCGGTGTGGCCTTCGAGCAGCACGACGCGCGTCGAGGCGACGTTGAGCGACAGGCGCATCAGCGTCGTCACCAGCAGCACCGCAGGAAACGCCGCGAAATCGAGCGGCCGGATCATGTTGGCCGCGACCATCATCACCAGCAGCGCGACGGCGATGTTGACGGTGAAGAACAGGTCGAGCAGCAGCGCCGGAATCGGCAGCACCATCAGCGCCAGCACGATGACGATGAACATCGGCGCAGCGAGGTTCTTGATGACGCCGGCTTGCGGGCCGAGCATGGTGTTCAGGCGCTGCACCCAGTTCATGCGTCGACTCCCTCGTGATGCGGGTCGAGCTCATCGGGCACCGGCAGCGACGCCATCTCCAACGGCATCGCCCCCTGCCCCGCCATCGCCGCGCGCAACTGGTACACCCAGGCCAGCACCTGCGCCACGGCGGCGAACAACGCCGGCGGCACCTCCTGATCGATCTCGGCATGCGCGTACAGCGCACGCGCCAGCGGCGGCGCCTGCAGCACCGGCACGCTTCGATTCTTTCGCGATGTCGCGAATCTTCAGCGCCAACAAGTCAGCGCCCTTGGCGACGACACGCGGCGCGGCCATCGATTTGTCGTCGTACTTCAGCGCCACCGCATAGTGCGTCGGGTTCATGACGACGATGTCGGCCTGGGGCACCGCGGCCAGCATGCGCCGGCCGGCCCGCTCGCGCATCTTGGCGCGCATCCTGTTCTTGACTTCCTGATTGCCTTCGAGTTGCTTGTGCTCCTCCTTCATCTCCTGGTGGCTCATCTTCAACTGGTCGAGCAGGCGCTTTCTCTGCAGCGGCACGTCGATCAGAGCGAACACCGCCAGCGCGATGACGAGCAACAGCAGCCCGGCCTGCAGCGTCGCCGCACTTTGCGCTATGGCAGCCGGCAGCGGCAGCGCCAGCGTCTGCGCGAACTCCGTCGCATGCGAGCGCAACCACAGCGCACCGGTGGTGCCGAGCACGAGCGCCAGCGCACAGGCCTTGAGCGTCTCGCCGAGCTGCTGCTTGGAGAACACGCGGCCGAGTCCGGTCAGCGGATTGAACTTGTCGAACTTCGGCGCGATCGGCTTGAACGTCCAGTTCCAACCGCCGCACAACACGCCGGCCGCCAGCGCCACCGCCGCCAGCGCGACGCCGAGCGGCAGCACCAGCGCCATCATGCGCAGCGTCGCTTCGCCGAGGTGCTCGCCCATCGGCGCCGTGCCGGCGAGGCTTCGTGTTGTTGAACGTCAGGCCTCGGGTGATCAGCTCGCGCAGCCAACCGGTGAAGGCCGGTGCCAGCGTGACGAGCAAGGCGCCGCCGCCGGCAACGGCGGCGAAGTGACCCAGATCACGCGAGCGCGCCACCTGCCCGTCTTCACGCGCTTTCTGAATCTTGCGCTGTGAAGCGGGTAAGTGACGATCTTGTGCGCTTTCGGCCATGCACGCATGGTGCAGGGCCGGCGCAAAAACTTAAGCGCGATAAGAGGGTTGTTTACTGCGCTTGTTTCTCTGCGCGCGAGACGATCGGCATCACCGGCGTGATCACCGACGGCTCGGCGCCGAGCGCCTCGGCCACTTCCGGCGCGGTGCGGAACATGCGGTCTTCGGCTTCGCGGTTCATGACGATGATGCTGATGCGGCGGTTGGCGGCCGCACGCGGGTCGGCGCTGTCGATCGGCTGGCTCGACGCCAGGCCCTGAACGCGCAGCACGCGGTCGTCGGCCAGGCCGCCGGCGACGAGTTCGCGCCGCGAGGCATTCGCGCGGTCGGACGACAGCTCCCAGTTGCTGTAACCCCGTTCGCCGCCGCTGAAGGCCTGCGCGTCGGTGTGGCCTTCCAAGGTCAGGCGGTTCGGCACCTCGGTCAGCACCTGGCCGATCTCGTGCAGCAGCTCGCGCATGTGCGGCTGCACCATCGCCGAGCCGCTGGCGAACATCGGCCGGTTCTGCTCATCGACGATCTGGATGCGCAGGCCGTCACGCGTCATGTCGAGCTTGATCTGCGAGGCCAGCTGCGACAGCCGCGCGCTGGCGGCGATCTTGCTCTCGACCTTCTTCTTCAGGTCTTCGAGCCGCGCGATCTCGGCGCGCACCTGCTCTTGCTTCAATGCGTGCAGGTTGACCTTGTCCTGCTTGGCCTCGATCTCGCCGCGCTTGACCTGTCCTGTGGTGCGCGTCAGGTCCTGGCCGCCGCCCTTCAACACATGCGACGAGTCGCCCGAGCCCGAGCCGCCGGCCATCGCCACCTTGAGCGGCGACTGGAAGTAGTCGGCGATGCCCTTCTTGTCGCCCTCGGTGGTCGAGCCGAGCAGCCACATCAGCAGGAAGAAGGCCATCATCGCCGTCACGAAGTCGGCATAGGCGATCTTCCACGCGCCGCCATGGTGGCCATGGCCGCCCTTCTTGATCTTCTTGACGATGATCGGCTGTAGCTTTTTAGCGTCGCCAGCCATGGCTTGGGCCTTCTTACCCTTGACGTGGCTCTCGAGCTCGGCGAACGACGGCCGCTCGGTCGAGTACAGAACCTTGCGACCGAACTCCACGGCCACCTGCGGCGCGTAACCCTGCATCGACGCCAGCAGCGTGGTCTTGATGCACTGCAGCTCTTTGCCACTTTCATCGATCTTCTGCTCGAGCAGGCCGGCGAGCGGCTCGAAGATGGCGTAGGCCAGCAGGATGCCGAGGAAGGTGCCCACCAGCGCCGAGCCGATCATCGCGCCGAGCACGGCCGGCGGTTGACCGACCGAGCCCATGGTGTTGACGACGCCCAGCACCGCGGCAACGATGCCGAAGGCCGGCAGGCCGCCGGCCACGCGCTGCAACGCGGCGACCGGCGCATGCGCTTCGTGGTGATGGGTTTCGATCTCGCTGTCCATCAGCGACTCGATCTCGTGCGCATTCAAGTTGCCCGAGACCATCATGCGCAGGTAGTCGGTGACGAACTCGACCACATGGTGGTCGCTGCCGACGGTGGCGTACTTCTTGAACAGCGGCGACTCGTGCGGCTTCTCGACGTCGGCCTCGATCGCCATCAGGCCTTCCTTGCGCGCCTTCTGCAAGATGTCGTAGAGCAGCGCCATCAGCTCCATGTAGCGCGCCTTGGTGTACTTGCTGCCCTTGAAGCACATCGCCAGCCCGGCCATGGTGGACTTGAGCACCTTGGTCTGGTTGTTGGCGATGAAGGCGCCGATGGCCGCGCCCATGATCGTCGTCATCTCGAACGGCAAGGCCTTGAGCACGACGCCGATGTTGCCGCCGTGCACGATGAAGACGCCGAAGATGCAGCCGAGCGCTACGAGCCAGCCGACGATGACGAACATGAGACCTGCCGATGTTGAGTGACCAGCGCTTTATCGGCTTGGCGATGCGGCGCTTGAGAAGAAGTGTCGGCGGGTGGGCCTCGCGCCGATCGGCGTATCAAGCAGGCCTTCGCAGCGCAAAAGAAAACGGCTCCTCGCGGAGCCGTTTGAAAGCACAGAAAAAACCTGTGCCAGGAGGAGACAAACAAGAAACAGTGCCGGCGGTGCCTTCAGTGGGCTGCCGCGGCGGATTCCATCCGCAGCGAGCCGGCCGCTTTGCCTTTGCCTGCACGAGCCGGAGGGTTGCACAAACCGCAGGTGAAGTGTTTGGCGATCTCGTGCGGATGCGTGACAAATTGCCCACCGCAGCAAGAACATTGGGTCAGCGTCAGCATGCCGTTGTCGACGAACTTGACCAGGCGCCAGGCGCGTGTGACCGACAGCATCGGCTCCAAGCCCTGCGCCGTCACCTGCTCCATGTAGAGCTGGTACGCCTTGATGACAACGTCGATCTCTTCGAGCGCCGAGGTCTTGTTCAGGTACTCGTGGATGTTGAGGAACAGGCTGGCGTGGATGTTCGGCTGCCAGGTCATGAACCAGTCGGTCGAGAACGGCAACTGGCCCTTGCTCGGGCTCTTGCCGGAGACCTCCTTGTACAGGCGCAGCAGGCGCTCGTAGCTGAGGTCGGTCTCGCTCTCCAGCACCTGCAGGCGCGCGCCGAGGTGGATCAGCGTGATCGCACGCTCGATCTGCCGGGCTTCGGTGACGATGCTTTTGACGCGGGGCATTTCAAGCAGCCTCTTGATGGCGGCCGGCCATCAGGATCGCGGCGTGAAGTCTTCCAACGTGATCGTTGGCGCTCGACTTGCCGTGGCTCGTCAGCAGGTTCCACACGATCTCGTCGTCCATTCGGAAGCGGCACAGCAGCGTGTTGGTCTGCGCGATCTTCATGATCTGCGCCGAGGACAGGCCGGCGATCATCGCCGCCGTGTCTTCGCCGATGCCCAGGCGGTACAGCGCCTGCTCGCGGTCGGCGCGGATGAGGCTTTGCGCCAGCATCAGGTACGACAGATTGGCTTCACGGATTTCAGCAAGCATCTGATCGGCGTTCATGGTTCCTACTCCCTTTTTGTTCCATCAATCGATGGCTGAACTGTAGGGACAGCACGCGGTTGCCGACAGACGCTGCATGCCGTCACTTGAGTCCGCTTTCTTCTGTGCGGCGTGTCGGGCAACTTCCTACAGGGCGTAGCGGAACGTGAACGACAGCACTCACGCGGCGTAATCTATTCGCGCCACGCACCGCCCGTAAACTCGGCGCTGTCCTACACAGCCCCGCGACTCGGGCCGATGGCCGCAGCACGGCGGGCCGAAGAAGCTGGCGCAAAGAAGTCCGAGGAGGATGTGTGCCCCGCCTCATCAGATCAAAGCTCAATCACAAGGCTTGCCGCACCATGGAGCGTCTGTTCTGAGCGCGGCGCTGCCCACACCCACGCCCGCCGACAGCCCGGGTTGGCTGGCACGTGTCGGCGCACGCACGAATGCCCGGTTGGCGTCGCTGCGCGTCACGCTCGGTTTCGTCGGCGACGTGCTGCTGGCGCTGTTCGATCTGCGCACCTGGCGCCACATGCGCTGGCGCGACGTCGCTTGGCAGCTCGAGCAGACGGGGCCGCGCAGCCTGCCCATCACCGCCATCATCAGCGCGCTGCTCGGCCTGATCCTGGCCTACATGGGCGCGGCCCAGTTGGAGCCGTTCGGCGCGCAGGCCTACATCGCCGATCTGGTGACCATCGGCGAGCTGCGCGAGATGGCCGCGCTGGTGGTCGGCATCGTGCTGTCGGGACGCGTCGGTGCGTCGTTTGCGGCGCAACTGGCGAGCATGCGCGCCAACGAGGAGATCGATGCGCTGGAGACACTCGGCGTGCGGCCGATCGCTTTTCTGGTGCTGCCGCGGCTGCTCGCACTGACGCTGGCCGCGCCGCTGCTGACGGCGTTTGCGGCGGTGGTCGGCATGGGCGCCGGCGCGGCGGTGGCGGTGGTGGTCTACGAGCTGACGGCGCTCGAGTACCTGCTGCGCAGCTTGCAATCGGTCGACGCCGACAACATCGTCGTCGGCCTCGTCAAGGGCACCGTGTACGGTGTGCTGGTGGCCTTGGCCGGATGCCGGCAGGGTCTCAACGCCGGCCGCAGCGCCGAGGCGGTCGGCGAGGCGACGACGGCAGCGGTGGTGCAAGCCATCGTCTGGATCGCGGTGGCTGCGTCGGTTTTGACGATCGTCTTCCAGCGACTCGGCCTATGACTGAATCGCTGATCCGCGCCGACGCGCTGACGCTGGCCTTCGGCGCCAAGGTGATCCAGCGCGAGCTCTCGTTCGGCGTCAGGCCGCGCGAGGTGCTGGCGATCATCGGCGGCAGCGGCTGCGGCAAGAGCACCGTGATGCGCGCGCTGGTCGGCCTGCACGAGCCGCAGGCCGGCCGCGTGCTGCACGGCGGGCGCGACCTCTACGCCAGCCCGCTCGAGGTGCGCGACGAGATGCGCAAAAAACTCGGCGTGATGTTCCAGGCCGGCGCGCTGTTCAGCTCGATGACGGTCGGCGAAAACGTGATGCTGCCGCTGGAGCTGCATGCGCCGGCCCCACGCGTGCAGCACGAGCGCATTGCGCGCGAGAAGCTGGCGCTGGTGGGCCTGCAGGACAGCTTCGAGCAGGAACCCGCCGCGCTCAGCGGCGGCATGAAAAAGCGCGCCGCCATCGCCCGCGCGCTGGCGCTCGAGCCGCAGGTGCTGTTCCTCGACGAGCCGTCGGCCGGGCTCGACCCGCTGGCCTCGGCGCGGCTGGATGCGCTGATCCTGCGCTTGCGCGATCAGCTCGGCACCACGGTGGTGATGGTGACGCACGAACTCGACAGCCTGTTCGCGGTGGCCGACCGCGTGATCTTCTTGAGCGCCGAGGACAAGACGATGACCGCCACGGGCTCGCCGCGCGAACTCGCAGACAGCGGCCCGGCGCCGGTGCGCGAGTTCCTGCACCGCGGCCGCGTGGCCGCGCAAGTGCACTGAGCGGGAACACGACCCGCACCAAACCATGTCACGCAAAGTCAGCCCCACCCTCATCGGCGCCTTCGTCGTCGCCGGCCTGGCCGTGCTGGCCGCGGCCGTCGTCTTCGTCGCCGGCAACGACCTCTTCAAACGCAAGGAGCGCGCGGTGATGTACTTCCGCGGCTCGATCTACGGCCTTCAGGTCGGCGCGCCGGTGGTCTTTCGCGGTGTGCGCGTGGGCAGCGTGACCTCGCTCGAAGTGGTCTACGACCGCGTCGCCGACCGCTTCGTCATCCCGGTGGTGGCCGAGCTCGAGCGCGAGTCGGTGCGCGGCATCGGTGGCCCGCGCGGCGGCACGACGCTGGCGAGCGACGCGCCTGCGCTGGAGGCGCTGGTGCAACGCGGCCTGCGCGCGCAGTTGCAGATGCAAAGCCTACTCACCGGGCTGCTCTACGTCGACATCGACCTGCCGTCGCAGCGCACGCTGCCGGCTGCGGCGCCGGCGCAGAACGGCCAGGCCAACGCCGTCGTCGTCAGCAACGCCGTCGAGATCCCGACCAGCGATACCGCCGTGCAGGCGCTGAAGAACCAGCTCGAAGGCGTGGACCTGCGCCGCCTGCTCGACGACGTGTCGGCCATCGCCGGCAGCGCGCGCACGATCGTCTCCGGCCCCGAGCTGCGCACCGCGCTCGACGATCTGCAGGCCATCACCGGCAGCGTCAAGCGCCTCGCGGCGCGGCTCGAACAGCGCATCGACCCGCTGGCCATGGCGGCCAACAGCACGCTGGCCCGCACCGACCGTGCGGCGCAGCGTGTCGGCCAGGCGGCCGATGAGGTCGGCGCCGCTGCGAAGAGTCTGGGCCGCACCTCCGACTCGCTCGGCCAGGCCGTCTCACCCGACTCGGTGCTGATGCGCGAGCTGCAAACCGCGGCCGGCGAAGTGGCCAGCGCGGCCGCGGCCTTGCGCGGCGCCACGGGCAACAACGACGGCGTGGTGCGCCAGACCACGCGCGCGATGCAAGACCTGTCGCGCGCCGCACGCTCGCTGCGCCAACTCAGCGAAAGCCTGGAGCGGCAACCGCAGTCGCTGCTGCGCGGCCGCACGGCCGAAGACACCCCGCTGACGGAGCCCGCACGATGACGACGACGATCGACCGACGCACTTTCAACACGTCCTGCGCGGCCGGCGCGTTCGTTATGGCCGCGAGCACGCTGACGGCGTGCAGCAGCCCGTCGGCGCCGCTGCGCTGGTATCGCCTGCCGGGCGAACCGCCGGCTGGTGAAGACACCTTGCCACGTGGAGCAACCGGCAGCGGCGCGGTGTGGGAGCTGTCGCCGGCGCTGCCCATGCCCGAGCTGCTCGAGCGCGACACGCTGTTCGTCGAAGACGACGCCGCCGTCATCCGCTTGCTGCACGGCCACCGCTGGGCCGAACCGTTGCGCGACACGCTACCGCGTCTGTTGCGCGACGATCTCGCGCGCCTCGTGCCCGGGCTGTGGACCGCGTCAGCGGCGGCGGCGGCGCCGAACGCGCCGCTGGCTGCTGGCCGCGTGCACGTGGAGTTGTTGGCGCTGCAAGGCAGCCTGCCGCGCCGTCAGGTGGCCGTGTCGGCGCGCTGGGTGGTAACGCGAGCTGCGCCGGCGCAACCGCAGGCGTTGCGCATCGACGAAACCGTGCCCTGGACCGACGCATCGCCGCAGGCGCTGGTGGTGGCGCAGCGTGCTGCGATGTGGCGCTTGGCGCAGCGCATTGCGGCCAGTTTGCAGGGCGGCTGACGGACGGGTTGCGGCCCGTTGTGTGAGTTCGCGAACGTCCGGAAATGCGCTTGCTTGTCCGTTGTGCGCAGGCAAGGCATGGGGCCGGCCGGCGCCGGGCTGCGGAGACGACGCCCTGCTGCGCAGGGTGCGCTGCGGTACTCGCCCTGGGGTCGCGCCGCAAAACTCACTTCACTCGCTGCGCTCGTTTCGTTCGGACAGTTGCGGCGAGTCAGTTTACGAAGCGCGCGGGTACGCGCGCCGACCCCAGGGCTGCGTTCCTCGCCGTCGCCTACGCAGCCCGGCGCCGGCCGGCCCCATGCCTTGCGGGAGACGATCGTTCTTGGGGAGAGTGTTTGGCAAGCCGCGGGCATCGAGCCCGCGGCTTGCCGCGCGCCGCAGGCGCGCCACAGGGCGAGGGCCGGGCTCGATGCCCGGCTCTTGACCTTCCCCAACAAAGAACAGGTGGTGCCTCGCCAAGCCGTGGGCGGGTGTGCGCTGGCGCGCCTGTGCGGCGGCGAGGAGCACAGGGTTTCGGTCGGCGCGCGTACTCGCGCGCTTCGTAAACTGACTCGCCGCAACTGTTTGAACGAAACGAGCGCAGCGAGTGAAGTGAGTTTTGCGGCGCGACCGAAACCCGAGCACCGCAGCGCAGTCGGCGCGCCTTTGGCGCCGACCGCCGCAGTGGCGCGCCAGCGCGCACCCGCCCACGGCTTGGCGCCCGCCTGCACGTCAACCTGCGCACCTTCAACGGCCGCGATGGGCCGAAGACCCGCACTTCACCCGTTCGCCGTGGCCCGCACCTCGCCAATCGACGTCACCCCGGCAAGCACCTTGTCGATGCCGTCCTGGCGCAGCGTGTGCATGCCGTCGGCCAGGGCCTGGCGTTGCAGCTGGTCGGCGCGCCCGCCGGTCTGGATCAGGCGGCGCAGCTCGCGCGTCACCGTCATCAGCTCGTGCAGCGCCGCGCGCCCGCGCAGCCCGCTGCCTTCGCATGTCGCGCAGCCCTTGGCCTGCCAGTGCATGAGCTGCGGGCCGTGCTGCGCGTGCCACGCGGCGAGCACCTGGTCTTTCGACGGCGCACCGTCGGCCGGGAAGACGTGCAGCCAGTCGTGCAGCAGCTCGTCGATTTCATCGCTCGTGGCGTTGCGCGCGGCGCGGCACTGCGGGCACAGCTTGCGCACCAGGCGCTGCGCCAGCACGGCCAGCAGCGAGTCGCCGAAGTTGAACGGGTCCATGCCCATGTCGAGCAGCCGCGTCACGGTCTCGGGGGCGCTGTTGGTGTGCAGCGTGCTCATCACCAGGTGGCCGGTGAGCGAGGCTTCGATGGCGGTCTGCGCGGTTTCCTTGTCGCGGATTTCACCGACCATGATGACGTCCGGGTCGGCGCGCAGGAACGATCTGAGCGCTTTGGCGAAGGTCCATTCGATCTTCGGGTTGACTTGCACCTGGCGCAGACCGGCTTGGGTGATTTCCACCGGGTCTTCGGCGGTCCAGATTTTTCTCTGCGCGGTGTTGAGGTAGGCCAGCGCCGAGTGCAGCGTGGTCGTCTTGCCGGAGCCGGTGGGGCCGACGCACAGCACCATGCCGTAGGGGCGCTCGATGGCGGCCTTCAGGCGCTGGTAGTTGCCGTGCTCGCCGCCGGACAGGCCGATCTGCTCCATCGGCAAGGCGCGTGCATTGGCAAGCAAACGCAGCACCACGTCTTCGAGGTTGTTGGCGGTGGGGATGGTGGCCACGCGCAGCTCGAGCTTGTGCTGCGCCGAGTACTTGGCGAAGTTGATCTTGCCGTCTTGCGGTTTGCGCCGCTCGCTGATGTCGAGGTCGCACATGATCTTGATGCGCGCGACGATGGCGGCGCGGTAGGTGTGCGGCAGCTCGAGGTAGGGCTTCAGCACGCCGTCCTTGCGGAAGCGGATGCGCACCTTCTCGCGCCCGGGCATGGTTTCGACGTGGATGTCGGAGATGCCTTGCGCGTGCGCGTCGACGATCATCGTGTGCACCAGGCGCACCAGGGAGTTGTCGGACTGCTCGATCGAGGGCTCGTCGCCGCCGTCCTTTTGCGTGCTGTGGTGCTGCAGCTCCAACGACTCGAGCAGCTTGCTGGCATCGCCGGCATCGAAGGCCAGGCTGTCCTCGACCGCCGGCGCGGCGTTGTTGCCGGACCAGGCTTGGCTGCCGAAGCGGTCGTACGTGGTGGCGATGGCCGCCGCCAGCGTGTCGGCCGGCGCCAACGCGGGCACCAGCTTCAACTGGGTGGTGAATTCGATCTCTTCGACGTCGGCGCGCCGCGACGGATCGGCCATGGCGACGACGAGCTGGCCGCCGCGCAACAGCAGCGGCATCACCTGCAGGCGCTTGGCCAGCGCCACGGGCAGTGCGCGCACCGCATCGGGCTCGACCGGAAACGCCGCGGTGTCGATCACCGGGTAGCCCATCTTGCGCGCCAGCGCGTGCTGCAGGTCATAGCGCGAGACGTAGCCGGCGCGCACCAGCAGCTCGCCCAGCGGCGTAGCGCGCTCGCCCTTTTGCTGGCGTAACGCGGTCTTCAATTGTTCGGCAGTGATCAGGTTGAGCGCCACCAGCGCCTCGCCGATGCGCATCACCGGCATGCGGGCCTGCTGGGAGATGGCTTCGAGCAGCTGCGCCGGCTCGACGATGCATTGCGCCAGCAGCAGATCGCCGAGCTGGCGCGCGCGCAGCGCCACCTGCTCGGCCACGGCCGCCGCCACCTGATCGGCGCGTGGCCGATTGCTGCTCGACGAGCACGTCGCCGAGGCGCGGGCCGATGTCGAATTCGGTGTAGGCACTGCGCGGCACGAAGACCCGCAGCACACGCCCGGTGTCGTCGAGCGGCGGGAACAGGAACAGGCCGTGCTCGGTGGCGATGTGGCCGACGCTGTGGCCGCTGAGGGCACCGCCGCCGTGCGCCAGGCGCAAGCGATAAGCCGACGCCGCCGGTGGCGACAGCATGTGCGCGTGCGGATCACCCGCGGCCGGCGGCTGCACCGCCAGCGGCGCGGCCAGCGTGATGCGGCGCAATTGCGCCAGGCGCAGGCTCATCTCGCTGCGCGTGACATGCACCAGCACACGGACCAGACCCGCCGTGAAGTCGAGGCTCTGCAGCGTCGCGCCGATGGCCGCGCTGGTCAGGCCCTCGATCTCGCAGGCCACGCCCTGCGGCACCTCGCCCGCCGGGTAGCCGCCGTAGGGCGGCGTCGGCCAACGCCAGGGCGCATCGGCGGCTTGGGCCGCGGACGCGGGCAGTTCGGCAAGGTCGGACATGGCAGCGGCTCGAGAGTCCCAGAGTCGCTCATGGTAGGCCGCGGTGCCGGTGAGCCACGTGACACAGCACGCAGAAGGCGTGAATGAATTCCGGGTTCCCGAGCAGACGGGCTTGCGGCCCGGAGAAGTCATTCAATACTTCACCGCAGAGGAACAGAGGGACGCAGAGGTTCGCAGAGGCAATACGAAGAATCTGAGGTCTTCCTCTGCGTTACCTCTGTGTCCTCTTTTCCTCTGCGGTGAATGACTTCGCTTCCCGTCACCCGTTGGCCGTCGCCCGCACCTCGCCGATCGACGTCACGCCGGCCAGCACCTTGTCGATGCCGTCCTGGCGCAGCGTGTGCATGCCGTCGGCCAGGGCCTGGCGCTGCAGCTGGTCGGCGCGCCCGCCGGTCTGGATCAGGCGGCGCAGCTCGCGCGTTACCGTCATCAGCTCGTGCAGCGCCGCGCGCCCGCGCAGCCCGCTGCCTTCGCATGTCGCGCAGCCCTTGGCCTGCCAGTGCATGAGCTGCGGGCCGTGCTGCGCGTGCCACGCGGCGAGCACCTGGTCTTTCGACGGCGCACCGTCGGCCGGGAAGACGTGCAGCCAGTCGTGCAGCAGCTCGTCGATTTCATCGCTCGTGGCGTTGCGCGCGGCGCGGCACTGCGGGCACAGCTTGCGCACCAGGCGCTGCGCCAGCACGGCCAGCAGCGAGTCGCCGAAGTTGAACGGGTCCATGCCCATGTCGAGCAGCCGCGTCACGGTCTCGGGGGCGCTGTTGGTGTGCAGCGTGCTCATCACCAGGTGGCCGGTGAGCGAGGCTTCGATGGCGGTCTGCGCGGTTTCCTTGTCGCGGATTTCGCCGACCATGATGACGTCCGGGTCGGCGCGCAGGAACGATCTGAGCGCTTTGGCGAAGGTCCATTCGATCTTCGGGTTGACTTGCACCTGGCGCAGACCGGCTTGGGTGATTTCCACCGGGTCTTCGGCGGTCCAGATTTTTCTCTGCGCGGTGTTGAGGTAGGCCAGCGCCGAGTGCAGCGTGGTCGTCTTGCCCGAGCCGGTGGGGCCGACGCACAGCACCATGCCGTAGGGGCGCTCGATGGCGGCCTTCAGGCGCTGGTAGTTGCCCTGCTCGCCGCCGGACAGGCCGATCTGCTCCATCGGCAAGGCGCGTGCATTGGCAAGCAAACGCAGCACCACGTCTTCGAGGTTGTTGGCGGTGGGGATGGTGGCCACGCGCAGCTCGAGCTTGTGCTGCGCCGAGTACTTGGCGAAGTTGATCTTGCCGTCTTGCGGTTTGCGCCGCTCGCTGATGTCGAGGTCGCACATGATCTTGATGCGCGCGACGATGGCGGCGCGGTAGGTGTGCGGCAGCTCGAGGTACGGTTTCAACACGCCGTCCTTGCGGAAGCGGATGCGCACCTTCTCGCGCCCGGGCATGGTTTCGACATGGATGTCGGAGATGCCTTGCGCGTGCGCGTCGACGATCATCGTGTGCACCAGGCGCACCAGGGAGTTGTCGGACTGCTCGATCGAGGGCTCGTCGCCGCCGTCCTTTTGCGTGCTGTGGTGCTGCAGCTCCAACGACTCGAGCAGCTTGCTGGCATCGCCGGCATCGAACGGCAGAGTCTCTTCGAGCGCGAGCGGGATGTTGTTGGCCCACGGGTCGTCGCCGAAACGCTGGTAGGTGGTGGCGATGGCCGCGGGCAAGGCGTCGGCCGGCGCCAGCGCGGGCACCAGCTTCAACTGCGTGACGAACTCGATCTCTTCGACGTCGGCGCGCCGCGACGGATCGGCCATCGCCACGACGAGTTGACCGCCGCGCAACAGCAGCGGCATCACCTGCAGGCGGCGCGCGATGTTGTAGGGCAGCGCACGCACGGCGTCGGGCTCGACCGGGAACGCCGCGGTGTCGATCACCGGGTAGCCCATCTTGCGTGCCAGCGCATGCTGCAGATCGTGGCGCGAAACATGGCCGGCGCGCACCAGCAACTCGCCGAGCGGAATCGAGCGCTCGCTCTTTTGCTGCAACAGCGCATGGTCGAGTTGCGTGGGCGTGATCAGGTTCAGCGCCACCAGCGCTTCGCCGATGCGCACCACGGGCATGCGGGCCTGCTGATCGATCGCTTCGAGCAGTTGCGCCGGCCGAACGATGCACTGCGCCAGCAGCAGCTCGCCCAGCTTGCGCGTGCGCAGCGTGGTCTGCTCGGCCACGGCCTGCGCCACCTGCTCAGGCGTGGCCGCCTGCTGCGCAACCAGCACCTCGCCGATGCGCGGACCGATCTCGAAATCGGCATACGAGCTCTTGGGCACGAAGACGCGTTGCACGCGTCCCGAGCCATCGAGCGGCGCAAACAGGAAGATGCCGTGCTCGGTGGCGACATGGCCGACGCTCTTGCCGGTGAGCGCGCCGCCGCCATTGGCCAGGCGCAAGCGGTATTCGGCGGCTGCCGGTGGCGACAGCAGCTGCGCGTGCGGATCGCCCGCCGCCGGCTGCTCTGCCGCGATCGGTGCTGCCAGCGTGATGCGCCGCAGCTGCGCCAGGCGCAGGCTCATCTCGGATCGCGTGGCATGCACGCGCACGCGGATCAGGCCGGCCGCGAAGTCCATGGCCAACAGCGTGGCGCCGATAGCCGCGCTGGTCAGCCCTTCGATTTCACAAGCGGCACCGAGCGGCGACTCGCCGGCCGGATAGCCGCCATACGGCGGCGTCGGCCAACGCCACGGGGCTGCGGCTTGGGCAGCGCTCGTACCCGGTTGAGACAGATCGGACATCGCGGCTCGCGCAGTGGGCGCGCAGAGGAAACAGGTTCCTCATGCTAGGCCGCGAAACTGCGCAGCGATGGACTGAACAACGCGGCGTTCGCCGCGTTGTTCAATAGGCGGTAATGTTCGAAGCCCAGACGTCGCTGGATTTGATGTGCGCGGCCAGCGCCACCGTCAGACGCCCGCGGGGCGCGATCACCGGCACCAGCTCGAGGCCGGCCACCGATTGCAGCGACTTCAATGTCGCCACACTGCCGAGCGAGTCGACAGCGACGAACAGGCGGTTGCCGTCCTGCATCAGCGGCAGCGCGCGGTGCTCGTGCATCACCGCCGGCGAAAAACGTTTGACGGCTCTGGGATCGACCGGGAACCGCAGCAGATCGACCACCGGGTAGCCCATCTTGTGCGCCAGTGCGGTTTGCAGATCGGCGCCGGTGATGAGGCCGGCGCTGACCAGCGCTTCGCCGAGCGGTTGTTCGGTAGCGCCCTGTGCCTGCGCGCGCACGGTGCGGTCGAGTTCGTGTTGCGTCACCAGGCCGAGCTCGCGCAGCGATTCGCCGAGCGGGCGGATGACGGCCTTGAGTTGCGCCAGCGCGGCGGCCAGCATCTGCTCCGGCGTGGCCACCCAGCGCTCGGCCGCCAGCTCTTCGAATGACTTGCCCATGATGACGCCGGTGCTGGTGGCGGTGGGCACGAACTGGCGCAGCACGGCGTGGCCGCCGTCGGCCGGCGCAAAGAGGAACCAGCCGCAACGCTGGCGCACATGGCCGATGGTGCGCCCGGCCACCTGGCCGCCTGCCGACAACTCTGCGGTGTAGTCGCGCTCCTGCGCCGCGGCGGGCAAGCGCTCGATCGGTGCGCCCGGCGCCTGCCGCGCCTGCGTCCACGGCTTCAACACCGTCAGCCGGCGCATGCGCGAGAACGGCAGCCACAGCGGATCGCCGTCGCGGCCGACGCGCACCCGCATGCGCTCACGGGCGACGTCGAAATCAACCAGCTCGCCTTCGAAGGTCACGCCACCGGCCGACTCGACGCGGCACGGCAGCGCGCCCGCCGGCATGGGGCTCATCGATTGCGCGTGCGCAAACGGCGGCAGCGGCCAGCTCCACTCGTCGTCGACCGACAAGGTGATGGTGGGCAGGGGTGTCGATACGGCGTTGATCATGATGCGGAAGCTCCCTCTCGTCAGCAGTTGCGCGTTGCAGCGCGAAGCTGGATTTATGTCAGTGAGCGAGAGTAACCAACAGACGCCAAAAGCCCGCGTGAAGGAGTGCACGGGCGCGCACCGGCGCTGCGCAGGGCACGCACCTGCGGGGTGGGCCTGTGACAGGGCCCTCAGGCCAGCGCCGGGCCGCTCCCAAGCGTCCGGCCTGAGCCTCCCCTCGGGGGAGTGACCGCGCAGCGGGCGAGGGGTCGTCAGCTCAGCGCGACATCAACAACCTGGGCAGCGCCGTGATGATCTGCGGAAAGACCGTGACGAGCACGATGGCCGCGGCCATGCAGAAGAAAAACGGCAGCGTGACACGCGCGATCCAGCCGATCTCGCGGCCGGTCATGCCTTGCAGCACGAACAGGTTGAAGCCCACCGGCGGCGTGATCTGCGCCATCTCGACGACGAGCACGATGAAGATGCCGAACCACAGCGGGTCGATGCCGGCCTTGACGACGGTCGGCATGACGACGCCGATCGTCAGCACCACCATCGAGATGCCGTCGAGGAAACAGCCGAGCACGATGTAGAAGACGGCCAGCGCGAGCAGCAGTTGCCATTGCGACAGGCCGAGCGTGGCGATCCATTCGGCCAGGTGCCGCGGCAGGCCGATGTAGCCCATGCTGAGCGTGAGAAAGGCCGCACCGGCGAGGATCAGCGCGATCATGCAGTACAGCCGGGTGCCGCCGAGCAGCGAGTCCTTGAACGTCTGCCAATTCAGCGAGCCCTGCGCGGCCGAGAGCACCAGCGCACCGACGACGCCGACGGCGGCGGCTTCGGTGGCGGTGGCGATGCCGGCGTAGATCGAGCCGAGCACGGCGATGATCAGCAGCAGCACCGGGATCAGGTGGCGCGCCTCGCGGACTTTTTGCGTGAAGCTCAGCGCGGCATCGGCGGGCGGCACGAGCGTTGGATGTCGCAGCGCCCAATAGATCAGGTAGCCGGAGAACAGCGCCGCCAGCAGCATGCCGGGCAAGACCCCGGCCATGAAGAGTTGCGCGATCGACACTTCAGCCGCCACGCCGTAGACGATCATGATGATCGACGGCGGAATCAGCAGGCCGAGCGTGCCGGCGCCGGCCAGCGAGCCGATGGCGATGTCGTCCGGGTAGCCGCGGCGCTTCAGCTCCGGCAGCGTCATCTTGCCGATCGTCGCGCAGGTGGCGGCGCTCGAACCCGACACCGCGGCAAAGATCGTGCAGCCGGCGACGTTGGTGTGCAGCAGGCGCCCGGGCAGCGATTGCATCCACGGTGCGAGGCCGCGGAACATGTCGTTCGACAAGCGGGTGCGGAAAAGAATCTCGCCCATCCAGACGAACAGCGGCAGCGCGGTCAGCGTCCAGCTCGACGCCGATCCCCAGATGGTCACGGCCATCGCGTCGCCTGCGGGACGTGATGCAAACAACTGCATGCCGATCCAGGCCACACCGGCGAGTGCCAGGCCAATCCAGACACCGGAGGCAAGGATCGCGAACAGCGCCGTGATCAGCAGCGCAGTGACGACGACGTCATTCACGTGTACCCCCAAGGGCCGAAGGCCCTGCCCCCCGAGGGGGCGCGAATGACTTCGGGCGGCCGTGCGTCATTCATTGCGCGACAGCTCCGCGCTGCCCGCGACGCGCCGGCCTTGCAGTTCGAGCACGAACTCATCGACAAACGCGATGAACAGAATCAGCGTGCCCACCGCCATGGCCAACTGCGGAATCCACAACGGCGTGGCGTCGTTGCCGGTGGAGATGTCGTTGAAGGCGCGTGATTGCCAGGCCAGCCGCGCGGCGTAGAACGCCAGCACGCCGGCGAGCACCGAAGAACAGGCCAGTGCCCACAACTCCAGCGCATGCCGCAGGCGCGGCGGCAAGGCACTGAGCAGCAACGTGACGCGAATGTGCTCGCCGCGCTTCAAGGTGTGCGCCAACGCGAGGAAGCCGGCGGCCGCCATGAAATAGCCGGCATACGCGTCGGTGCCCTTGACATGAAAGTGCAGCTCGCGTCCGCCGATCGACAACAGCACCGCAACCAGCAGCGCGATCATGAAAAGGGCTGCCAGCCAGGCAGCCCCGTCGTAGAGCGCGTCGAGAAAACGGCGCACGGGGTGACGCCTACTTGTTGAACGCGTCGATCAGCTGCTTGCCTTCCGGCCCGGCCTTGTCGAGCCACTCTTTGAGCAGCGTCTCGCCGACCTTCTTCATGTCGGCCGCGAGCGCTGCCGGCGGCGGCAGGATGTTCATGCCACCGCCCTTCAACTTGTCGAGCGATTCGGTGTTGGCCTTTTTGCTCGCCGCCAGGCCGCGTGTCTCGGCATCGGCCGCGGCCTTCAGCAACGCCTGCTTCGTCGGTGCGTCGAGCGCATCCAACGCCGCCTTGTTGACGACGATCAGGTTGCGCGGCAGCCAGGCCTGCGTGTCGTACCAGTACTTCACATGCTCGTGCAGTTTCGAATCCCAGCCGGTCGAGCCGCTGCTCATCATCGACTCGGCGACGCCGGTGGCAAAGGCCTGGCTCACTTCCGCGGCCTGCACCGTCACCGGCTGCGCGCCGACGAGTTCGGCAATGCGGCTCGTCGCCGGGTTGTAGGCGCGCCACTTCACGCCCTTCAAGTCCGCGGCCGAGGCCAGCGGCTTCTTCGAGTACACGCCCTGCGGCGGCCACGGCACCGAGTACAGCGGCACCATGCCCTGCTCGGCCAGCTTCTTCTCGAACACCGGTTTTTGCGCCGCCCACAACTTGACCGAGGCGTCATAGCTGTCGGCGAGGAACGGCAGTGCATCGGCGCCGAACAGCGGCCACTCGTTGGCGAAGTTCGAGATCAGCACCTCGCCGATCTGCGCCTGCCCGCCCTGCACCGCACGCTTGATCTCCGGCGCCTTGAACAGCGAGGCGTTGCTGTGCACGGTGATCTTCAGCTTGCCGCTGGTCGCCTTGTCAACGTCGGCGGCGAACTCGGTGAGGTTGATGGTGTGGAAGTTGGTGGCGGCATAACCCGAGGGCAGGTCCCACTTGGTTTGCGCCCATACCGTCACCGAAGCGCCGGCCGCAGCGAGCGCACCGACTGCAAACAGGGCTGAACGAAGCATCGACATGTCAGTCACTCCTGGCGTTGCGAAAAAGGCGAGCTTGCAGTTTAGAAAGCATTGCGATAAAACGTCAACGTTTTCTCTACGATATCTCTGTAACTCCGGGAAATCCCGATGCCGGCCAGAACCGCAGCCCCCAGGCGCAAGACGCCCTCGCCCAACATCGTTTCCTCCGCGCACCTCGTCTCGCCGCGCAGCGCCGAGCTGTCCGAATTCGAGTTCGGCCTCATCGTGGCCTGGAACGCGTTCTCGCGCTGGGCGGTGCGCTGCATGGCTGCGGCGGGCATGAGTGACCTGACGATCACCGACGTGCTGCTGCTGCACCATGTCAACCACCGCGCGCGCAACAAGAAGCTGGCCGACATCTGCTTCGTGCTCAACTACGAAGACACCCACGTCGTTGCCTACTCGCTGAAGAAGCTCGTCGCGGCGCGCCTGTTGAAGGCCGACAAGGTCGGCAAGGAGGTGTTCTATCACCCGACGCCGAGCGGCGAGGCGGCTGTGAAGGCCTACCGGCAGGTGCGCGAAGAGTGCCTGGTGAAAAGTCTGGACACCGAGCTCAATGCCGACATCGGCGAGCTGGCGCGGCTGCTGCGCACGATGAGCGGCATGTACGACCAGGCCGCGCGCGCGGCAAGCTCGCTATGACGCGCTGGCAATTCTGGATCGATCGTGGCGGCACCTTCACCGACATCGTCGGTCGTGCGCCGGATGGCGCGCTGGTCACGGCAAAGCTGCTCTCGGAGAACCCGGAGCAATACCGCGACGCGGCGATCGAAGGCATCCGCCGTTTGCTGGGCTTGAAGGCCGGCGAGCCGATCACGCCCGAGCGCGTCGAGTGCGTAAAGATGGGCACCACCGTCGCCACCAACGCGCTGCTCGAACGCAAGGGCGACCGCACGCTGCTCGTCACCACGCGCGGCTTTCGCGACGCGCTGCGCATCGCCTACCAGGCGCGGCCCAAACTCTTCGAGCGCCACATCGTGCTGCCGGAGCTGTTGTACGAGCGCGTCGTCGAAGCGCAGGAGCGCGTCGATGCGCAGGGCGATGTGCTGACGGCGCTCGACGTTGCGCATTTGCAGCGCGAGCTGCAGGCCGCGTTCGATGCCGGTATCCGCTCCTGCGCCATCGTCTTCATGCACGGCTGGCGCTTCACCGCGCACGAGCAGGCCGCCGCCAAGCTCGCGCGCGCGATCGGCTTCACGCAGGTCAGCGCCTCGCACGAGGTCAGCCCGCTGATGAAGTTCGTCTCGCGCGGCGACACCACCGTCGTCGATGCCTACCTGTCGCCGATCCTGCGCCGCTATGTCGATCAGGTGGCGTCGCAGATGCCGGGCGTGCGCCTGTTCTTCATGCAGAGCAGCGGTGGCCTCGCCGAAGCGCATCACTTCCAGGGCAAGGACGCGATCCTCAGCGGCCCGGCCGGCGGCATCGTCGGCATGGTGCGCACCGCCGTCGCCGGCGGGCACGACAGGGTGATCGGCTTCGACATGGGCGGCACCAGCACCGACGTGTCGCACTATTACGGTCCGGCCGGGGAGTTCGAACGCGCGTTCGAGACGCAGGTGGCCGGCGTGCGCATGCGCGCGCCGATGATGAGCATCCACACCGTGGCCGCGGGGGGCGGCTCGATCCTGTCGTTCGACGGCGCACGGCTGCGCGTCGGCCCGCAGAGCGCCGGCGCGAACCCCGGCCCGGCGAGCTACCGCCGCGGCGGGCCGCTGGCAGTGACCGATGCGAATGTCATGCTCGGCAAGATTTCGCCCGCGCATTTCCCGACCGTGTTCGGGCCGCGCGGCGACGAAGCGCTCGACCGCGATGTCGTCGTCGCGAAGTTCGAAGCCCTGGCCGCCGACGTGCGCGCGCGCAGCGGCCGTGAAACCACGGCCGAGTCTTTGGCCGAAGGCTTCCTGCAGATCGCCGTGCAGAACATGGCCAACGCGATCAAGCGCATCTCGGTGGCGCGTGGCTACGACGTGACGCAGTACACGCTGCAATGCTTCGGCGGCGCGGGAGGCCAGCACGCCTGCCTCGTCGCCGACGCGCTCGGCATGAGCCGCGTCTTCGTCCATCCGCTCGCCGGCGTGCTGTCGGCCTACGGCATGGGCCTGGCCGACCAGATCGCGATGCGCGAAGCAAGCATCGAATTGCCGCTCGACGACGCGGGTTTGTCGGCCGCCGAACAGCGGCTGGCGCAGCTCGGCGACGCGGCGCGAGACGAAATCGCCGGCCAGGGTGTCGCCCGCGCGGCCGTCCTGCTGCGCCGCCACGTGCACGTGCGCTACCAGGGCACCGACACCGCGCTCGTCGTGCCCTTTGGCGAGCAGCGCGCGATCAGGCGCGCCTTCGAGGCCGGCTACCGGCAGCGCTTCGCCTTTCTGATGCCCGACCGCATGCTGGTGATCGAGGCGGTGTCGGTGGAAGCGGTGGGTGCAGGCGAGCGGCACGTCACTGCATCGATGGCGGCGGAACCTGCGAGGTCGCGTCCCGAGCCCAACGCCACCGTGCGCATGCACGCCGAGCGCTGGCTCGACGCGGGCTTGTTCGTGCGCGAGTCGCTCGCGGCGGGCGCGCTGATCGACGGCCCGGCGATCATCGCGGAGAAGAATGCGACGACCGTGGTCGAGCCCGGCTGGCAAGCCAAGCTGACAGCCGCCGGCCCGATCGAGCTGCAACGGACGGTGCCGCGCGCCACGCAGCACGCCATCGGCACAGCTGCCGACCCGGTGATGCTCGAAGTCTTCAACAACCTGTTCATGAACATCGCCGAGCAGATGGGGCTGCGGCTGCAGAACACGGCGCACTCGGTGAACATCAAGGAACGGCTGGATTTTTCGTGCGCGTTGTTCGACAGCGAAGGCCAGTTGATCGCCAACGCGCCGCACATGCCGGTGCATCTGGGCTCGATGAGCGAGAGCATCAGGACCGTCATCGAGCGCAATCCAGCGATGCGCCCGGGCGACGTGTACGTGCTCAACGACCCATACCACGGCGGCACGCATTTGCCGGACGTGACGGTGGTAACCCCCGTCTATCTCGAACATGGCGACGATGCGCCGAGCTTCTACGTCGCCTCACGCGGCCACCACGCCGACATCGGCGGCACCACGCCGGGCTCGATGCCGCCGTTCTCGACGACGATCGACGAAGAAGGCGTGCTGCTCGACAACTTCCTGCTCGTGCGTGCCGGCAAGCTGCGCGAGCCGGCGTTGTTGGAGTTGCTGCGCGGCGGCACCTATCCAGCGCGCAACCCGGCGCAGAACATCGCCGACTTGCGCGCGCAGGTGGCGGCCAACGAAAAAGGCGTGCAGGAGCTGCGTGCGATGGTCACGCAGTTCGGCCGCGCGACGGTGGCCGCCTACATGAAGCATGTGCAGGACAACGCCGAAGAGTCGGTGCGGCGCGTCATCACGGCGCTCAAAGATGGGCAGTACACGCTCGACCTCGACAACGGCGCGCGCATCGCCGTCAAGGTCACCGTCGATGCGCAGCAGCGCGAAGCGACCATCGACTTCAGCGGCACCAGCGCGCAGTTGCCGAACAACTTCAATGCGCCCAAAGCGGTGACGATGGCCGCGGTGCTCTACGTCTTTCGCACGCTGGTCGATGACGACATCCCGCTCAACGCCGGTTGCCTGAAGCCGCTGCGTGTCATCGTGCCCGAGGGCTGCATGCTGAACCCGCGGCACCCGGCCGCTGTCGTCGCCGGCAACGTCGAGACGTCGAGTTGCGTCACCAACGCACTTTACGGCGCGCTCGGCGTGATGGCGGCCAGCCAGTGCACGATGAACAACTTCACCTTCGGCAACGAGACACACCAGTACTACGAAACGATCAGCGGCGGCAGCGGCGCGGGCCCCGGCTTCAACGGCACCAGCGTCGTGCAGACGCACATGACGAACTCACGCCTCACCGACCCCGAGGTGCTCGAGTTCCGCTTCCCGGTGCGGCTGGAGAGCTACGAGATTCGCCGGGGCAGCGGCGGCGCCGGCCGCTGGCCCGGCGGCGACGGCGGCGTGCGCCGCGTGCTTTTCCTCGAACCGATGACGGCGAGCATCCTGTCCAACGGCCGCACGGTGCCGGCGTTCGGCGGCGACGGCGGATCCCCCGGCGCACTCGGCATCAACCGCGTCGAGCGCAGCGACGGCAGCGTCGAGACGCTCGGCCACATCGGCTCGGCGGCGATGCAGCCCGGCGATGTGTTCGTGATCGAAACGCCGGGCGGCGGCGGCTGGGGCAGGCGGTGATACACAATCGGCGCATCCGTTGGAAAGAGTGAACATGTCCAGCCGCAGCCTCATCAGCAGAGTTGCACTCCGAAACTTCAAGAGCATTGCGTCTTGCGACGTTCATCTGGGCCCTCTGACCTATCTCGTTGGTCCCAACGGCGCCGGAAAGAGCAATTTTCTCGAAGCGCTGCATCTCGTCAGTGATGCCCTCATCGGATCACTCGACAACGCTTTGAGCGTCAGGGGCGGACTGTCAGAGGTAAGAAGAAAATCAAGTGGGCATCCGACCCACTTCGGCATCCGCCTGGAGTTCCAGCTCAGAAGCGGACAGCAAGGCATCTACGCGTTCAACGTCGGCGCGCTACAGAACCGCTCTTACGAAGTTCAGGAAGAGCGATGTGTCCTGATCGCGCCAGGCAGGGGACCTTACTTTCATCTGAAGCGAGGCGAACTTGTTGCGTCGAGCGAAGCGTCATTCCCGGCCGTCACGTCAGATCGTCTGGCATTGGTCGCGGCATCCGGCCTGCCGGCTTTTCGGCCTGTGTTCGATCTGCTGGCAGGCATGGGCTTGTACAACTTGAACCCCAAGCTCATCAGAGATCCTCAGAAGCCACAAGAAGGACGACTCCTGAAGTCGGCGGGCGAGAATCTGGTCAGCGTCGTTGGCAATCTGGAGCGCAACCAGCCCGATGTATTGCGGCGCATCGAGCATTACTTGCGGACCGTCGTGCCGTCCGTGCAAGGAATCGAGCGCAAGCAAATCGGTTCGCTGGAGACATTGGAGTTTCGCCAATCCGTGTCAGGCGCAAGACACCCGTGGCGCTTTCAAGCCATGAATATGTCCGATGGAACACTGCGTGCGCTGGGCGTTCTGATTGCCCTGTTCCAGGGTGGTCCCGGTCATGAGCCCAGCCTGGTAGGCATTGAAGAACCCGAGACGGCGCTCCATCCGGCGGCGGCCGGCGCACTCAGAGATGCCCTCGGCTTTGCGTCGCAGCGCACGCAAGTCATCGTCACCAGCCACAGCCCCGAATTGCTCGACGACACGGCGCTCAACGCCGATCTGCTGCGAGCGGTTGCAGATCGCGATGGCGAAACGCAGATCGCGCCCGTAGACGCTGCATCGCGGCAAGTGTTGCGAGATGGTTTGTTCTCTGCCGGCGAGTTGCTGCGCCTGGGTCAGATCGAACCCGACGAGCAGTGGCTCGAGGAGCATCGCAGCGAGCAGATCGACCTGTTTGCCGAAAAGGTCTGATGCGCACCCTCGTTCCGATCGTCGAGGGCGACGGCGAAGTGCAAGCCTTTCCAGCTCTGCTGCGGCGCATTGCCGCAACCCGCCCCGAGGATTCGGGCTTTCACGTGGCCAAAGCCATTCGCGTTCGCCGCGACCGATTCATCAACCGCCCGGATGAGATGCGGCGCATGGTATTGCTGGCGGGCGCAAAGGCAGGTCCGCATGGCGGCATCATCATCCTGCTCGACGCCGATGACGACTGCCCTGCTGTCCTGGGTGCGCAACTTCAAACTGAAGTCGCTGCATTTGTCTCGCATCTCCCCACGGCGGTGGTTCTTGCGAACAGAGAATTTGAGTCTTGGTTCATCGCGGCAGCGACTTCGCTCCATGGTGTGCGCGGGTTCAGTGCCGTGGGCGTCGAATGCGAGCGCTGTGAGGTACCCAGAAACGCGAAGGGCCTGATCGGTCGCCAAATGCCCGATGGTCACTACAGCCCCGTCAGCGATCAAGCCGCCTTCACCGAGCGGCTGGACTTGGATCAGGCTCGGCTGAACAGCCGGTCGTTCCGCAAGTTGCTGACGAGTCTGGATGACCTGTTGCGCTGAGCCGGTGACGTGGTGCTTGCCGAATCTCTTGCACCCGGACGCGCCAAAACCGCGCGCTTGACACCGATCCTCGTCACCGGCTTCGAGCCCTTCGGCGGCGAGCGCATCAACCCGTCGGCTGAAGTCGCACGTGCACTGCACGGCCGCACGATCGACGGCGCGCGAGTCGTCGGCATCGTGCTGCCCTGCGTCTTCGGCGCGGCGATCGAGACACTGCGCAACGCCATCGACGCACACCGCCCGCAACTCGTGCTCGCCCTCGGCCAGGCCGCCGGCCGCGACGGCTTCACGCTGGAGCGCGTGGCGATCAACCTCGACGATGCGCGCATCGCCGACAACGCCGGCGCGCAGCCGATCGACTCGCCGGTGGTCGCGCGCGGCGCGGCAGCGCACTTCACGACGCTGCCGATCAAGGCGATGGTGGCTGCGCTGCACGGCGCCGGCCATACCGCGTCGGTCTCCTACAGCGCCGGCACTTTTGTCTGCAACCACGTCTTCTACGCTTTGCAGCACGCACTGAAGCGCCGCCGCGGCGTGCGCAGCGGCTTCATGCACCTGCCCTGCCTGCCGCAGCAAGCGCCGAGAGGTCAGCCCAGCCTGCCCTTGCCAACGATGGTCGAAGGCGTCGCCCTCGCGCTCGCCACCGCGCTGGCCGTGCAAAACGACCTCGTTGTCAGTGCCGGACGCCTCGACTGACTGCCCGGCCGTGATGCCTTCGTGAGGACTGCGCCTCGCACCCCAGGCAAGATAGAAGGATGTCTGCGACCCCGCCCCGCCTGCTCGTGATCGAAGACGAGCAGGACATCGCCGCGCTGCTGCAACTGCATCTGTCGGACCTGCCGGCCGAGGTGACGGTGGCGCGTGACGGCCCGAGCGGCCTGGCGCTGGCGATCGCCCACCGCTTCGACGCCATCGTGCTCGACCTGCGCCTGCCCGGCCTGTCGGGCCTGGACGTCTGCCGCTCGCTGCGCGCCGGCGGCCACCACGCGCCGATCCTGATGCTGACCGCGCGTGCGGCCGAGCTCGACCGCGTGCTCGGCCTCGAACTCGGCGCCGACGACTACGTGACCAAGCCGTTCTCGGTGCTCGAGTTGCAGGCCCGCGTGCGTGCGCTGCTGCGCCGCGCGGCGCACGGCAGGGCAGCAGCAGCAGCGCCCGACATCGAGCAGCGCCTGGCCTGCGCCGAGCTGCGCATCGACCGCGAGCAGCGCCGCGCCTGGCTGGCCGAGCAGGAGCTGGTGCTGACGCCGCGCGAGTTCGATCTGCTGTGGCACTTCATGCGCCACCCCGGCCGCGCCTTCACGCGCGCCGAACTGCTCGAACAGGTCTGGGGCTATGGCCACGACGGCTACGACCACACCGTCAACAGCCACATCAACCGCCTGCGCGCCAAGCTCGGCGACGACCGCACGGAAGCGCGCTTCATCCACACCGTCTGGGGCGTCGGCTACCGCTTCGAAACCACCGGCGTCACGGCGTGATGAAGCCTGCGATTGCCTGGCACCGCCGCCTGCACGTGCGGCTCACCGCCGCGGTGCTGGTCTTGCTCGTGCTGCTGGCCACTGCGCTGCTGGCCGCCGCGCGGCGACAGGCGGCGCAAGACGCGCTCGAAGCCACACAGCGCCTGCAACTCGGCCTGGCCGCGACGATCGCCGCGCAGCAACCGCGGCCGTTGATCGGCGCCGACGGCCGCGCCGACCGCGCGCTGCTCGCCGACATGGCGATGCACGCGATGGCGCTCAACCCCGCCATCGAGGTCTATCTGCTCGACACCGAGGGCCGCGTCATCGGCCACGCGCTCGACACCAAGCAGCCGGTGGCCGAGCGTGTCGATCTGTCTGTCGTGCGCCCGCTGGCCGCGCGCAACAGTGTGCCGCCGCCGCTGCCGCTGCTCGGCGACGACCCGCGCCGCCCCGGCGCGCGCAACGTGGTCTCGGTCGAGGGCCTGTCCACCGACGGCCGCATGAGCGGCTATCTCTACGTCGTGCTGCAAGGGCAGACGCAGCAGGCGGTGGCCGCGGCGGTGGCGCAATCGAGTGCGTGGCGCGAGCTGAGCCTGATCGCGCTCGCCGCCACCGCCGGTGCGGCGCTGCTGCTGGTGCTGGTGATGCGCAAGTTCACGCGGCCGCTGCGCCGCCTCACCGACGAGGTGCGCGCCTTTCACGCCGGTGCCGGCGACGATGGCCTGGCAGCGTTGCGCGGCGACGAAGTCGATGCGCTGCGCGACGCCACGAGCGCCATGCAGCAGCGCATCGCGCAGCAGGTCAAGCACCTCGAAGACAACGACCGCCTGCGCCGCGAGCTGGTGAGCAACATCTCGCACGACCTGCACACGCCGCTGGCCAACGTGCAGGGTTATGTCGAGACGCTGCTGCTGGCCGGCGACCAGCTCGACGCCGCGGCGCGCGAGCAGCACCTGCGCACGGCGATGCGCCACTTGAAGCGGCTGCACCGCCGCATCGCCGATCTGTTCGAACTCTCCAAGCTCGACGCCGGCCAGGTGGCGCCGCGGCTCGAACCGTTTCGCCTCGGCGAGCTGCTGCAAGACGTGGTGCAGGACGGCCAGCTCGCCGCGCGCGAACGCGGCGTCAAGCTCGTGCTGGCCGAGAGTGCCGATGCACAGGCGCGGGTGCGCGCCGACATCGGCCTCATCGAGCGCGTGCTGCAGAACCTGGTCGACAACGCGCTGCGCCACACGCCGCGCGGCGGCGCGGTGACGCTGGCGATCGAGCGCGACGGGCCGGATGCGCTGCGCATCGCGGTGATCGACACCGGCAGCGGCATCGCGCGCGAACACCTGCCGCACATCTTCGAGCGCTACTGGCGCGCCGACGACACGCCCGCGCAGCCGAGCCAGGGCGCGAGCGCGGGGCTGGGCCTGGCGATCGTCAAGCGCATCCTCGATCTGCATGGCAGCGCGGTGCGCGTGCACAGCGATCCGGCGCGGGGCACGCGGTTCGAGTTCAGCTTGCCGCAGGCGGCGTGATTGGTCCCCCCCGAAGCGGCTTCGCCGCCTCCCCCCAGGGGGCGCCGCCAGCGGCCTGGCGAAGCCAGTTCCGCGGCGGCCGCTGGGTTGTACCGCTCAGCTTGGCAGCTGCGCGGTGTCACGCCGCCAACAGCTCCTTGCGCACGCGGTGCACACGCACCCAGAGGTTGCTCTCGCTGATGTCCATCGCACCGCAGACTTCGGCCGCGCTGTGGCCAAGCACGACGTGCATTTCGAAGGTGCGGCGCAGCGCAGCCGGCAGCGTTTCGAGGCGCGACTGCGCGCGCCGCAGCGCTTGGCGATGCTCGGCGATCAAGCTCGGGTCGGCGTGATCCGCCAATGCTGACGGTGGCGGCAGCGCGTCATCGCCGTCCTGCATCGCATCGAGGCTGCACTCGCCGCGGCGTCGCCGGACGGCATCGACGATCTTGTGCTTCAAGATGCCGACGAGCCACGTGCGCAAGCTCGATCGCTCGCCGAACTTCGCCTGGCCGGCGATCACCGCGGCGAGCACGTCGTGCACCATGTCTTCAGCCAGCGCCGCGTCGCGCAGCTGGCGGCGCGCGTAGCGCAACAGGTACTCGCGGTGGCTGCCCAGGCTGTCGATCGTTGTCGTCATGCCCGCAAGGGTGGCATGACTGCGCGCGCGAGTCCTCACGCAATTCTCACCGTCACCGGCTGTTGCGCGACGGGATGAATCGTTGACTTGTTCGTGATGACTCGCGGCCAGGCAGAACTCGACACTGCCCTCGCCCCACACCCACAAGGAGACATTCATGACCATCCACCGCCGCTTCACTCTGCAGGCCCTCGGCCTGGCCCTCGCGCTCGGCAGCGCCTCGCCCGCGATCCATGCCTATCACGACGATGACGACGAAGCCGGCTTTCGCGCCGGCAAGGTCTTCACCAGCAGCAACGCCACCGCCGGCAACGAGCTGCTGGTCTATGACACCCAGCGCAACGGCGCCTTGAGCCTGGCCACGCGCATCGCCACGCAAGGCATCGGCAGCGGCGGCGGCCTGGGCAACCAGGGCGCGGTGACGCTGTCGGACGACGGCCGGCACCTGTTCGTCGTCAACGCCGGCAGCAACACGGTGAGCACCTTCCGCGTGCGCCGCGGCGGCTTGCAGTTGACGTCGGTCGTCGATGCCGGCGGATTGCGCCCGGTCAGCGTTGCCGAACACGAAGGCCTCGTCGTCGTGCTCAACGCCGGTGGCGCCGGCAACATCGCCGGCTTTCGCAACGTTCACGGCGTGCTGCAACCGGTGGCCGGCGCGTCGCAGCCGCTGTCGGCCGCCGGCGGCACCGCGCCGGCGCAGGTGGCCTTCGGTGAAGACGGCCGCGTGCTGATCGTCACCGAGAAGGCAACCAACAAGCTCAGCACCTACCGCGTGCGCCGCGACGGCGCGATCGACGCGCCGCAGGTCACCGCATCGTCGGGCATGACACCGTTCGGCTTTGCGGTCGATCGGCGCGGCACC
Organism: uncultured beta proteobacterium; assembly: GCA_963732625.1. GTDB lineage: Bacteria > Pseudomonadota > Gammaproteobacteria > Burkholderiales > Burkholderiaceae_C > CADEEN01. The sequence continues at coordinate 45,966 of CAVTAM010000015.1, forward strand.
GTGCTGGTGTCTGAAGCCTTCGGCGGCGCCGCCGGCGCGAGCGCGCTGTCGTCGTACACCTTCGCCACCCACGGCGTGCAGCCGCAACTCGTCAGCGCCTCGGTCGGCTCGGGTCAGTCGGCCGCATGCTGGGTCGTCGTCACGCCCAACGGCCGCTACGCCTACGCCACCAACACCGCCAGCGGCAACATCAGCGCCTATGCGGTGGAGCGCAACGGCAAAGCGGCACTCGCCCAAGCCATCGCCGCGACGACGGACGCCGGCCCGATCGACGCCGCGATCACACCGCGCGGCCGCTCGCTGTTCGTGCTCAACGGCGGCGGGCGCAGCATCCAGTCGTTCGGCATCGGCCGCGACGGACAGTTGCAGGCGCAGGGCCGCATCGACGGCCTGCCCGCCGGCGCCAACGGCCTGGCCGCGAACTGAAGAAAGCCCGAGGGTGTGCGCCGGCGACACGCCGGTGCAGCCCCGCCGGCGCTCGGCTTGACGAACAGCCGCGGACAAAGCCGCCACCGAATCGTGATCTCTGCGTGAGGAATCCGGTGCCCGGCGCTGCTCCACTGCAAGTCCCGCCGCAAGGCTCGTTCTGTCAATGGAGCACCGCGTGTCACTTGTCTCTGGACTCACCCGCCGCCTGGCGTTGGCCGCGCTGGCCACAGCCGCCCTCGGCGCGCAGGCCAACGAAGGCCGCTGGACCTATGAGGTCACCGTCACCAACATCACCTACAAGCAGCAGTTCACGCCGCTCTTGCTGGCCACGCACAAGCCCGACATCCGCTTCTTCACGCTCGGTCAAGCGGCCATTCCTCAATTGGTGACGCTGGCCGAAGAGGGCAACGTGGCGCCGCTGCGCACGCTGCTCGACGGCAGCCCGCTGGTCAATGCCACGGCAGCTGCCAGTGGCCTGCTCGACCCGGGCAAATCGATGACCTTCCAGATCCAGGGCAACCCGTGGCGCGATCGCCTGAGCGTGGCGGCCATGCTGATCCCGACCAACGACGCTTTTGTCGCGCTCAACGCCGTGCAACTGCCCTATCCCGGCTGGCCGGCGCAGAACTACACCGCGATCGCCTATGACGCAGGCAGCGAGGTCAACGACGAGCTGTGCACCTCGATTCCAGGGCCGTTCTTCGCCGAATGCGGCGGCTCGGGCGGCGGCGCCAAGGTCAACGGCGGCGAGGGCTTCGTGCACGTGCACCGCGGTGTGCACGGCGTTGGCGACCTGAAGCCGAACGTGCGCGATTGGCGCAACCCGGTGGCTCAGGTGCAGGTGCGCCTCGTGCGCGCCGAGCGCTGAGCGCCGATCAGCCTGGGGCGGCGGGCTTATGCTCGCCGCCTCGTTCCAACCCCGAGGAGAACAACGCATGAGCAGACGATGGAATGCCGCCCGCGCCGTGGCCTGCGCGCTCGCGCTGACAGCCGCGGGCGCGGCGGTTGCCGCCGACGGTCTCGTCACCGTCAAGAGCGCGCACCCGCCCAAGGCCACGCTCGACCGCTTCGAAGCCGCGGCCAAGGAGCGCGGCCTCGCGGTGTTCGCGCGCATCGACCATGCCGCCGGCGCGCAGAAGGTCGGCAAGACGCTGCGACCCACCGAGCTGCTGATCTTCGGCAACCCGCAGGGCGGCACGCCGCTGATGGAGTGCGCGCAGTCGGCCGGCATCGACCTGCCGCTCAAGGCGCTGGTCTGGGAAGACGCGCAGGGCCAGTCCTGGCTCGGCTACAACGACCCGGCGTGGCTGGCGCAGCGCCACGGTGCGGCGAGTTGCCCGGTGGTGGAGAACCTGAAGAAGGCGCTGTCGGGGCTGGCTGACGCGGCGGCGAAGTAGCGCGTCAGTCAGCGCCGTCGCGGTACGCCCGCCAGCGCGGCAGGGCCTGACGCATCAGCGCCACCTGGCGGTTGAAACGCGGGCACGCCGTGCACACCTTCAGGTGCGCACGCACCGCCCAGCGCTCGGCGAAGCCGAGTGAGCGGTCCTCGCCGGCCAGCACCAGGGCCGTGACCTCGCGGCAGTTGCGTTGCAGGAATCTCATCATCAAACAGCGGCCTTGTTGCCGAACCAACGCTGCTGCAAGCACATCTGCAAGCGCAGGCGGGCCCGGTGCAGCAGCACCCAGGCGTTCGTCGAGGTGATGCCGAGTTCCTTGCAGATCTCGGCCGTGTCGAGCTCGAGCCACTCGCGCATCATGAAGACGCGGCCCTGCACGCCGGGCAGTTGCTCGACGCAGACCTCGAGCACTTCGAAGAACTCGCGCTGGCCGAGCGTGGCCTCGGGGTCGCCCCATTCGGCCGGCGCCTCGCGCCAGCCGCCGCCGTCGTTGAACAGCAGCGCGTCGATGTCGTCTCCGTCCTCGGCGCTGGTGGTCGAGACCTCGCGGCTGTGGCGCCGGATCTGGTCGATCAGCTTGTGCTTGAGGATGCCGACCAGCCAGGTCTTCAACTGCGACTGCCCGGAAAAAGCCTGCGGCTTGGCCAGCGCGGCGAGCACGGTTTCGCTGACGGCGTCTTCGGCCCAGGCGTCGTTGCGCAACTGCGCGCGTGCAAAACGCATCAGTTGCGGGCGCAGGGTTTGTACGGCGGTGGCGAACTCGGACATTCGAAAACACACAAAGCTTCGAGTCAGTGTAAGTTAGCCCTTGCGGCAGCGACCACTGCTCGCAGCGGGCTCATGTGGAGCCCGCGCACTCTCTCACCTTCCAGGAGTTTTTCTCATGAACCACCGTCTCGTCGTCTCTTCTGCCCTCGCCTCGGTGATGGCGCTCGGTCTCGTCGCCACCGCCGGCGCCGCCTCGCATGCCATGGAAAAGCCCGGGGGCAAAGAGAAGTGCTACGGCATCGCCAAGGCCGGCGCCAACGATTGCGCCAACCTCGCCGGCACGCACTCCTGCGCCGGTCAGAGCAAGGCCGACAACGATGCCGGCGAGTGGAAGTACGTCGCCGCCGGCACCTGCAAGAACATGAAGGGCATGAGCGCCGACGAAGCCAAGATGAAAATGAAGAAGTGATCGGCGCAGCCGATCCGCTTCTTGCACCCACGCGCCACGCCGATGCCACCGCAACCCATCACCGGCATCGGCTGGCGCCATGAACACGAACGCGCCTTGTTGGAGGGGCGGCCCGCGCTGCCCTTCATCGAGGTGCATTCGGAAAACTTCTTTGCCGACGGCGGCGCCTCGCAGGCGCTGCTGCACGAGGCGCGGCAAACCTATGACGTGAGCCTGCACGGCGTCGGCCTGGCGCTCGGCTCGGCCGCCGGCCTGGACGATTGGCATCTCGACAAGCTGGCGGCACTGGTGCAGCGCATCCAACCGCTGCGCGTCTCGGATCACGCATGCTTCGCCCGCGCGCCGCGCCGCGCGGCCGACGTGCCCGTGCATGCGAGCGATCTGCTGCCGATCGCTTTCACCGCCGACAGCCTGAACATCCTTGCCGCCAACGTGCAGCGTGTGCAGGACAAGCTGGCACGGCCGATCGGCGTCGAGAACATCTCGGCGTATCTCGGCTGGGCCGACGATGCGCTGGCCGAAGCCGAGTTCTTCAACCAGCTTGCGCAGCGCACCGGCTGCTGGCTGCTGCTCGACGTCAACAACCTCGTCGTCAATGCACTCAATGCCAACGCGAGCGATCCGGTGGCCGCAGCCGATGCGTTCGTCGATGCGATCGAGGCGCGCCATGTCGGCGAGATCCACCTCGCCGGCTACTGTGAAACCGAGACGCTGGTGATCGACGATCACGGCAGCCGCGTGCAGGCGCCGGTGTGGCAGGTCTATGCGCATGCGATCGCGCGCCTCGGAGCGAAGCCGACGCTGGTCGAGTGGGACACGGCGCTGCCGGCGTTCGACGTGCTGCTCGGCGAAGCGCGCGAGGCCGATCGCGTGGCGGGCGCAGTGCGGAGATGAAACCCGCACGCTTGTTGCTGTCCGCTGACGGCCCGTTGTGGCTGCTGACGACGGTCCGCTCTCCACTCCCGTTCGCCCTGAGCTTGTCGAAGGGCCAGGCTGAGCTTGTCGAAGCCTTGGTGCCACGCGCCGAAGGCTTCGACAAGCTCAGCCCGAACGGGATTCTTCTTTCCGTTCGCCCTGAGCCCGTCGAAGGGCTGGCTGAGCTTGTCGAAGCCTTCGTGCCACACGCTGAGGGCTTCGACAGGCTCAGCCCGAACGGGGATAACGCGGGGCTTTCCTTCGATACCTCAGGACGGTCGGAACAGCCAGCTCAGCCCGAGCAGTTCTGTTGCAGACCATGAACGTCGCCAACGGGCCGACAGCCGAAGCCTGTTTCAAGCGTCGCAGTTCGCGTCAAGCCCGGTGGAGCCAATGACATGAATCGTGAAGCGCTGCGCCAGCAGATGCTGCTGCGTGCGCTGTGGCGCGACGACGCGGCCCTGCAGGGCTGGGTGCGCGCACCGGCGCGCGCGTCGGCGGCGCAGGGCGTTGCGGTCTATCGCAGCAACGCCGGCGCGCTCGCCGAGCGCGCCCTGGCCAGCGCCTACCCGACGCTTGCCGCGTTGATCGGCGCCGAGTCGTTCGCTGCATTGGCGCGCCACTTCTGGCACCAACATCCACCCGTGCGCGGCGACGTCGGCGCGTGGGGCGACGCCTTGCCCGCGTTCATCGCCGACAGTCAACAGCTCGCCGACGAACCGGTCCTCGCCGACAGCGCACGTCTGGACTGGGCCGTGCACACGGCCACGCGCGCCGCCGATGCCAGCGCCGCTGCATGGCCGCCGGCGCTCGACGCGTTGGCGACGACCGAGCCGTCGCGCTTGCGCCTGCAACTTAGCCCCGGGGCGGCGGTGGTCGACAGCCGCTGGCCGATCGTCAGCGTCTGGCAGGCCCACCACGGCGATGGAGACTTCGACAACGTGCGCGCGGCGTTCGATGCCGAGCGTGCAGAGAGCGCGCTGGTGTGGCGCGGCGACGGCTTTGCCGTTCACGTCGAAACGCTCGCTGCCGCCGACGCGTCTTTCACCGTCGCCCTGATCGACGGCGCCCACCTCGCCGCCGCGCTCGATGCCGCGGCCGCCGATTTCAGTTTCGACCGTTGGCTCGAGCGCGCCTTGCGCTCGCGCCGCTTGATCGCTCTCGTGACCGGAGACAGACCATGACCTTCCTCGCCAGCGCCCTGCAGATCACCCGCCAGGCCATCGCCGCGCTCGAACAGGCGCAGCCCCTGGCGCAACTCGCCGCACGCCTGTACGTGGCGCAGGTGTTCTTCGCTTCGGGCCTGACCAAGCTGCGCGACTGGGAGACGACGCTGGCGCTGTTCGCCGACGAGTACGCCGTGCCGCTCTTGCCGCCCGAGGTGGCCGCGCTGCTCGGCACCGCCGGCGAACTGGTGCTGCCGCTGCTGCTCGCGCTCGGCCTGGCCGGACGCTTTGCCGCGGCGGGCCTGTTCGTCGTCAACGCGGTCGCGGTGGTCAGCCTGATGGAGGTGGCGCCGGCCGCGTTGCAGCAGCATGTGTTCTGGGGCAGCCTGCTCGTCGGCCTCGTGCTGTGGGGGCCGGGGCGCTGGTCGCTCGACCGCTTCGTCGCGCCGCGCCTCGCAGCACCCGCCCCGTACACTCGCGCCGCTTGAGAAAAAGGGATTGTTCATGTTGCTGTTCAAACGCCGTCACGTCATCGCTGCTGCTGCGGCTGCACCCTGGGGGCTGGCCGCGCGCGCGCAAACAGCGACCGACGTCTGGACGCGCATCGAAGCCGCCGCCAAGGGGCAGACCGTCTTTTTCAACGCCTGGGCCGGCAGCGAGCGCATCAACGCTTATCTGCAATGGGCCGCGGGCGAGTTGGCGCAGCGCTGGGGCATCAAGCTGGAGCACGTCAAGATCACCGACACCGCTGAAGCGGTCAAGCGCGTGCGCGCCGAGAAGACCGCCGGCCGCGCCAGCGACGGCACGGTCGATCTGGTGTGGATCAACGGCGAGAATTTTCTGGCGATGAAAAAGGAAGGCCTGCTGTTCGGCCCGTGGAGCGAGCAGTTGCCGAGCTACGCCGCGGTGGACACGGCGGGCAAGCCGACGACGCGCATCGATTTCTCCGAGCCCGTCGAGGGCATGGAAGCGCCGTGGGGCATGGCGCAGCTGACGTTCTATGCCGACAGCGCACGCGTGCCCAAGCCGCCGGCCAACGTGGCCGAGCTGCTCGAGTGGGCGAAGAAGAACCCGGGCCGCTTCACCTACCCGAAGCCGCCGGCGTTTCACGGCACGACCTTTCTCAAGCAGGTGCTGATCGAGACGGTCGCCGAGCGCAAGCCGTTCTACGCGCCGCACAGCGCCGATGTCTTTGCCGCAGCGACGGCGCCGCTGTGGGCCGCGCTCGACGCGCTGCACCCGCACCTGTGGAAAGCGGGCAAGCAGTTCCCGGCGAGCAACACGGTGATGCGGCAGATGCTCGCCGACGGCGAACTGGCGATCTCGCTGACCTTCAACCCCAACGAGGTCGCCAACGAGATCGCCGCCAAACGCCTGCCGGCCAGCGTGACGCCGTACCAGCATGCCAAGGGCACGATCGGCAACACGCATTTCCTGGCGATTCCGTTCAACGCGCGCGCCAAGGAAGCGGCGCAGGTCGCGGCCAACTTCTTTCTCTCGCCGGCGGCGCAGGCGCGCAAGGCCGACATCCAGCATTGGGGCGACCCGACGGTGCTGGCGGTGAGCAAGCTCTCGGCGTCCGACCGCGCGCTGTTTGCGGGCGGCGCGGCGCCGGGGCAACTGAAGGCCAGCGCGCCCGCCATCCCCGAGCCGCACGGCTCATGGGTCGATCCGATCGAGCGCGAGTGGACGCGGCGCTACGGTCAGGGCTGATGCCGCGCAGCGCATGAACGCCGCGCGTCGCGTGGCCTGGCTCACGCCGCCGCTGCTGCTGTTCGCCTTGCCGCTCACCGCGGCGTTGCCGGTGGCGGTGTGGCAGGGGGTGTCGGCCAGCGCATGGTCTTCGCTCCTCAACGACACGCAGTTGCCACGCGCGCTCGCGCTCTCGCTCGGCACCGCCGCCGTCTCCACCCTCGCCGCGCTGGCGCTCACGCTGTGGCTCGTCACGCACCTCTACGGCAGCCGCGCGTGGGCGCTGCTGACGCGCGCGCTCGGGCCGCTGCTCGCGGTGCCGCATGCGGCGTTTGCGATCGGCCTGGCGCTGCTCGTCATGCCGGCCGGCGTGATTGCGCGCCTGCTGCGCCGTGCCGCTCGGATGGAGCGCGCCGCCCGACTGGCCGACGGTCAACGACGCCAACGGCATCGGCCTGACGCTGGTGCTGATCTTCAAGGAAACGCCGTTCCTGCTCTGGAGCACGGTGGCGTTGCTGGCGCGGCCCGAACTCGCGCTGCAACTGCGCGGCTGGCTGGCCAGCGGGCGCACGCTCGGCTACAGCGACGGCGCGCTGTGGTGGCGCGTGCTCTGGCCGCTGTTGCTGCCGCGCCTGGCGTGGCCGCTGCTGGCGGTGCTGGCGTATGGCCTGACCGTCGTCGATCTGGCGCTGATCGTCGGCCCGGCGCTCGCCGCCGACGCTGGCCGTGATCGCCTGGCAATCGCTGCAGGACGGTGATGCGGCGCGCAACGCCGAAGGCGCGGCGATGGCGCTGTTGCTGGCCGCTGTGTTGCTGGCCTGCGTGCTGGTCCTGCTGTTGGCCGCGGCGCTGCTGCGCAGCGCGTGGCGCTCGCGCGCCGTCAGCGGGCAGCGCGGCGTGGCACGGCACAGCGCTACGGCGCTCGCGCGCGGCGTGCTCGGTGCGCTGCTGGCGCTCTACGCCGCCGTCGCGCTGCTGCTCGCGCTGTCGTCGGCGACCGGCGTCTGGACCTTTCCGTCGCTGCTGCCGCAGTCGTGGACCGCGCGGTGCCTGGCAGCAGGTGCGCATCGAGCCTGGCACGGTCGGCGCTGTCGGCCGGCCTCGGCGTCTTCGCCACGCGTCGCCGCGCTCGCGCTCGTGCTGCTGTGGTTCGAGGCCACGCCGCCGTCGTGGGACCGCACGTGCGATGCCGCTCGTGCTGGCGCCGCTGATCGTGCCCTCGCTGCTGCTGATGGTCGGCCTGTACACCCTCGCGCTGCCGCTGCGATTGGATGGCAGCGTGAGTCGGCCTGGCGTGGGTGCACACCCTTGTCGCGCTGCCGTATGTCTTCGTCGCGCTGGCACCTGCGTGGCGGCATTTCGATGTCCGCTTCGAGCACACGGCGTTGGCACTCGGCCGCTCGCGTGCCGCGTTCTGGTGGCGCATCAAGGCGCCGATGCTGGCGGCGCCGATGGCCGCAGCGCTGGCGGTCGGCTTCGCCGTCAGCGTTGCGCAGTACTTGCCGACGCAGTTCATCGGCGCCGGCCGCCACGCCACGCTGACCACCGAAGCGGTGACGCTGGCCTCCGGTGGCCAGCGCCACACCGCCGCCGCGTTCGCGTTGCTGCAGGCGCTGCTGCCGGCGATCGGTTTTGCGTTGGCGGCGATGGTGGGTCGCCGGCAGCACCGCAGAATCGAGCCTCATGGCGCTTGAACTGCACAAGGTCACGATCACTGTTGCCGGCCGCGCGCTGCTGCGTGATCTCTGCGCACGCGTCGCACCCGGCGACGTGCTGGCGGTGATGGGCGCCAGCGGCTCGGGCAAGTCGAGCCTGTTGGCGTGGATCGCCGGCACGCTCGGCGCGCCGTTCGAAGCCCGCGGCGGGTTGCGTCTGGACGGCACGCCCCTGGCCGGCACGCCGATCCAGCAGCGGCGCATCGGCCTGCTGTTCCAGGACGACCTGCTGTTCCCGCACATGAACGTGCGCGACAACCTGTTGTTCGCGCATGCCCGCAGGCGAGCGCAGCCAGCGCGTCGCTGCTGCCGAGGCGGCATTGGCTGAAGCCGGCCTGGCGGGCTTCGGCGATCGCCTGCCGTCGAGCTTGTCCGGCGGACAGCGCTCGCGCGTCTCGCTGCTGCGCGCGCTGCTGGCCGAGCCGCGTGCGCTGCTGCTCGACGAGCCGTTCTCGAAGCTCGACACCTCGCTGCGCGCGCAGATGCGCGAGTTCACGTTCACGACGCTGCGCGAGCGGCGCGTGCCGGTCGTGCTGGTGACGCATGACGCAGCAGACATTCCGCCCGGCGCCCAAGTCGTCGAGTCTCGATGCTTGACCGCGCCGCCAACGCCGCGTTGATGCCGCTGTTCCAGGTGATCGCGCGCGCCCTCGTGCGCGCCGGCGTCGGCGCCGACGCGGTAACCATCGGCGGCTTTTGCATCGGCATTGCGGCTGCGGTCTCGATCGCGCTGCAGAGCTACGCGCTCGGCCTCGCGCTGCTGCTCACCAGCCGCCTGGCCGACGGCCTCGACGGCCCGGTCGCACGCCTCACGCAGGCCACCGACCGCGGCGCCTTCCTCGACATCACGCTCGACTTTCTGTTCTACGCCAGCATCCCGCTGGCGTTCGCGATAGCCAATCCGGCCGCCAACGCCCTGCCCGCGGCGGTGCTGCTCGCCGCCTTCATCGGCACCGGCTCGAGCTTCCTGGCCTTTGCCGTCTTTGCGCAAAAGCGAGACATCGCCAGCAGCGACTACCCGAACAAAGGGCTGCTACTACCTCGGCGGCTTGACCGAAGCCACCGAGACGCTGATCTGCTTTGCGCTGATGTGCCTGTGGCCCGAGCGTTTCGCGTGGTGGGCCTACGGTTTTGCCGTGCTTGTGCGCGCTGACGATCGGCACGCGCATCGTCGGCGGCGCCAAGGCGCTTGTCGCGCAGTGTGTAATGTCGGGCGGCCCCGGCCGACTTAAGAAATCATGTCGAAGAAAAAAATCGTCATCCTGATCCTGCTCGTGGCGCTGATCGTGGCGTTTTTCGCCTTCGATCTCGGCCGCTTCCTGAGCCTGGACTACATCAAGTCGCGGCAGGCCGAGTTCACCGCGCTGGCGGCCGACAAGCCGCTGCTGGTGGGCGGCACGTTCTTCGCGATCTATGTGGCGGTGTGCGCGCTGTCGCTGCCCGGCGCGGCGATCATGACGCTGGCCGCCGGTGCGATCTTCGGCCTCGGCTGGGGCACGCTGATCGTCTCGTTCGCCTCGGCGATCGGCGCCACGCTGGCGCTGCTGGCCTCGCGCTACATGCTGCGCGACGGCGTGCAGTCGAAGTTCGGCGCGCGGCTGGCCGACCTCGACAAGGGCATCGAGCGCGAAGGTGCGTTCTACCTGTTCACGCTGCGCCTGGTGCCGATCTTCCCGTTCTTCATCATCAACCTGCTGATGGGGCTGACGAAGATGAAGGCCTGGACCTTCTACTGGGTCAGCCAGCTCGGCATGCTCGCCGGCACGCTGGTGTACGTGAACGCCGGCACGCAACTGGCGAAGATCGAGTCGCTGAAGGGCATCCTGTCGCCGGGGCTGATCGGCTCGTTCGTGCTGCTCGGCGTGTTCCCGCTGATCGCCAAGAAGATCATCGATGTCGATCAAGGCGCGCAAGGTCTATGCGAAGTGGGCGCATCTGAAGCCGAAGTCGTTCGACCGCAACCTGGTCGTCATCGGCGCCGGTGCCGCCGGGCTGGTGACGAGCTACATCGCCGCCGTGGTCAAGGCCAAGGTGACGCTCGTCGAAGCGCACAAGATGGGCGGCGATTGCCTGAACTACGGTTGCGTGCCGAGCAAGGCGCTGATCAAGACCGCCACCCTTGCGCGGCAGATCCGGCACTCGCAGGACTACGGCATAGCGAAGGCCGTCGGCAGAGATTCACTTCGCCGACGTGATGGAGCGCATCGCTCACGTCGTGCGCGAGATCGAGCCGCATGACTCGGTCGAGCGCTACACCTCGCTCGGTGTCGATGTGGCGATCGGCCGCGCCAAGATCACGAGCCCGTGGCATGTGGAGATCACGAAGGACGACGGCAGCGAAGCAAACGCTGACGACGAAGAGCATCGTCATCGCCACGGGCGCCGCGCCGTTCGTGCCGCCGCTGCCGGGGCTGGACGACGTGGGCTATCTCACCAGCGACACGCTGTGGGGCCTGCGCGAGCAGCCCAAGCGCCTGGTGGTGCTCGGCGGCGGGCCGATCGGCTGCGAGCTGGCGCAGAGTTTTGCGCGCCTCGGATCGCAGGTGACGCAGATCGAGATGCTGCCGCGCATCATGATTCGCGAGGACGAAGAGGTCTCGGCCTATGCGAAGAAGGCGCTCGAAGCCGACGGCGTGACGATCCTCACCGGCCACAAGGCGCTGCGCTGCGAGAAGCGCGGCGAGGTGAAGAGCATCGTCGTCGAGTCCGGCGGCAAGGAAGTCGCCATCGAGTTCGACGCGCTGCTCTGCGCCGTCGGCCGCAGCGCGCGCTTGAAAGGCTTCGGCCTGGAAGAGCTCGGCATCGCTGCGGCCAAGACGGTGCAGGTCAACGAGTACCTCGAAACGAACTACCCGAACATCCTCGCCGCCGGCGACGTGGCCGGGCCGTTCCAGTTCACGCACACCGCCGCGCACCAGGCCTGGTACGCCAGCGTCAACGCCCTCTTCGGCTTTGCGAAGAAATTCAAGGCCGACTACTCGGTGATCCCGTGGGCGACCTTCATCGACCCCGAGGTCGCGCGCGTCGGCTTGAACGAGCAGGAGGCCAAGGAAAAAAAGATCGCCTACGAGGTCACCAGGTACGGCATCGACGACCTCGACCGCGCCATCGCCGACTCGGCCGCGCACGGCTGGGTCAAAGTGCTGACCGTGCCGGGCAAGGACACCATCCTCGGCGTGACGATCGTCGGCGTGCATGCCGGCGACCTGCTCGCCGAATACGTGCTGGCGATGAAGCATGGCCTGGGGCTGAACAAGATCCTCGGAACCATCCACACCTACCCGACTCTGGCAGAGGCCAACAAATACGCCGCCGGCGAATGGAAGCGCGCGCACCAGCCGGTGAAGCTGCTCGAATGGGTTGGCAAGTTCCACGCCTGGAGACGTGCATGAAAAAACTGATCGCCTGTTTGTTGTTCTTCCTCGCCGCGTTCGCACAGGCGCAAGCGTTCGATCACTCGTACTCAAGCTGGGACAGCTTGGTCAAGAAGCACGTCAAGTGGCTGCCCGACAACAAGCAGAGCCGTGTCGATTACGCCGCGCTTCGCCAAGGACCGCGCCGAGTTGAAACAGGTGCTCGACACGCTCTCGGCGGTGCCCAAGGCCACCTTCGACGGCTGGAGCAAAGAGCAGCGCATGGCGTTCCTGATCAACGCCTACAACGCTTTCACGGTCGAGGTCATCCTCACCAAGTACCCGGACTTGAAGTCGATCAAGGAGCTGGGCCTGTTCAACCGCGGCCCGTGGAAGAACGAGTTCTTCACGCTGCTCGGCGCCAAGCACCACCTCGACTGGATCGAGCATGAAGAGCTGCGGCCGAAGTACGGCGACCCGCGCGTGCACGGCGCCGTCAACTGCGCCTCGATCGGCTGCCCGGCGCTGCGCAACGAGGCCTTCACCGCGGCCAAACTCGAGACCCAGCTGGAAGACGGCATGATGCGGTTCTTGGGCGACCGCACGCGCAACCGTGTGGCCGATGGCAAGTTGCAAGTGAACTCGATCTTCAAATGGTTCAAAGAAGACTTCGAAAAAGGCCAGAAGGGGTTCTCGGCGCTGGAGGATGTGTTTGCGAAGTACGCGACGCAACTCAGCGACAAGCCCGACGAGCAGGCCGCCATCAAGGCGAAGTCGCTGCCCATCGCGCATCTCGACTACGACTGGTCGTTGAACGCCATCGGTCGTTGAGGCGGCTCGTCGTTGTGACCTGCGTTGCCGCGGGTAACGCTGTCTTCGCGGCCGATCTGGCCTCGCCCATCGGCGCCGGCAGCGAGCCGCCCGCACCGTGGCGTGCCGTCGGCCTGCCGCAGCAAGCCAAGCCGCTGACACGCTTTACCGTGGTCGATCTCGACGGCCAGCGCGCCCTGCGTGTGGAGGCCGACAAGGCCTACGGCAACCTCGTGCATCCGCTGGACGGCGCACGCGCCGGCACGCTGTCCTGGCGCTGGCGCGTCGATCAGCCCGCAGCCGGCGCCGACCTGACGCGCAAGAGCGGCGACGACGTGGCGCTCAAGGTCTGCGCCTTCTTCGACATGCCGCTGTCGCAGGTACCCTTCGTCGAGCGGCAGTTGCTGCGCATCGCCTCGTCGCGCACCGGGGAGAAGCTGCCGACGGCCACGCTGTGCTACGCCTGGGATGCGGCGCTGCCACAAGGCACCCTGCTGCACAACGCCTACACGCACCGCGTGCGCTACATCGTCTCGCGCGGCACGCCCCAGCAATGGCGCGAAGAAACGCATGACCTCGCGGCCGACTTCCTGCGCGCCTTCGGCGACGAAGCGCAGGCGGTGCCGCCCGTCACGGCCATCGTCATCGGCGCGGATGCCGACAACACCGGCTCGCACAGCATCGGCCACATCGAGGCGACTGCGCCTGACCCGCACGCCATGAAAAAGCTGCTCTTGCTCGGCGCCGGCCATGCGCAGTTGTCGGTGCTGCAAGCGCTGGTGCAGCAGCGTTTGCCCGGCGGCGACATTCTGCTCATCACGCCGCACACGCGCCAGTTCTACTCGGGCATGGTGCCGGGGCTCATCTCCGGCCGCTACGCCGAAGACGACTGCGCGATCGACGTCGTGCCGCTGGCCAAGGAGGCCGGCGTGCACCTGCGCATCGGCCAGGCGGCTTCGCTCGACGCGGCGGCAAAAAAAGTCACGCTGGCCGACGGCGAGCAGATCAGCTACGACGTGCTGTCCGTCAACACCGGCCCGGTGCAGGACCGCGAGCGCATCCCCGGCGCGCGCGAACACGCCCTCTTCGTGCGGCCGATCGAAAACTTCATCGCGCTGTGGAAACAAACGCGCGCGCTGGCCGAGGAGCGGCCGTTGTCGGTGGTGCTCGTCGGCAGCGGCGCGGCCGGTGTCGAGCTGGTGCTGGCGGTGCGCGCCGCGCTCGGCACCCGCGCCGAGCTGGCACTGGTGGCCGACGGGCCGCTGCTGGCGAGCTACACCGACGCCGTGAGGTGCAAGGCGCAGGCCGCGCTGAAGCGCGCACGTGTGCAGGTGCTGCCGGGCCGCTGCACGGCGATCGAGCGCCAGCACGTCATCGTCGGCGGCTCGATGCGCGTCGTCTGCGACGTGCCGATCGTCGCCACCGGCAGCGACCCGCCGGCGTGGCTGGCCACAAGCGGCCTGGCGCTCGACGAGCAGGGCTTCGTGCGCGTCGGCGCGACGCTGCAAAGCGCGAACCACGCCAATGTTTTCGCGGCCGGCGACGTCATCGTGCGCGACGACCTGCCGCATCCGAGAAGCGGCGTCTATGCCGTGCGCGCCGGCCCGGTGCTGGCGACCAACCTGCGCGCCTTCGTCGCCGGCGGCGCGCTCACGCCTTACGTGCCGCAGCCACGCTCGCTGAATCTGCTGGCCACCGGCGACGGCCGCGCGATCGCGAGCTGGGGCGCCTGGTCGGCGCAAGGCTGGCTGATGGGGTGGTGGAAAGACCGCATCGACCGCGCTTTTGTGGCGCGATACGCGCAGGGTTAAGGCATCCATTGTCAGGCTGTCGCTCATAGGAGCGACGGCCTCGCGCGCCACGTGATTTGGCGCGAAAGACGACCTTCGCGCCACTTTATTTGGCGCGATCGTTCGATCGAGGCCCGAGGGCGCGGCGGCGCTGTCGCTCATGCATTCGTGGCGCAACATTCACTCACCCGAAGGCAGGCAGCGCTGTTGCGCAGCACCGCCGAGCATTTGCGCGCGGATAGACAGCAAAGTCCTATCGCGCACCCACCCGCTGCTGCTCCGCCTTCCACCGCATCGCGTTCTCGATGCGCCGCCAGCCGCTCGGGTGCGTGTAGAAGACGGCCTCCTCGATCGCGCCCGGCTCCATCTTGCGGTACTCGCCGAGCTTGAGGATGACCGCGGCTTCGGCATCCGGGTCGCGGCCGGCGGCCAGGCCGAACTGATCGGCCTCGATCTCCTGCACGCGCGTCAGCGTGTTGTTGAGCGGCGTGGCCAGCAACTGAAAGACAGTGAACGCGGCGACGAGGATCGGCAGACCGGCCGGGTCGGCCACGTCGCGCACGCCCCAACGCGAGCCCCATCGTGCGTGCGCCCACGCAAACGCCCAGCGCGCAAAAGCGAACATCGCCAGCAAGACGAGGCCCATGAAGACGAGACTTTTCCAGATGTGGTTCAACACGTAGTGGCCGATCTCGTGCGCCATGACCATGCGAATCTCGCCGCGCGAGCTGCGTTGCAGCAGGTTGTCGTTGAGCGCGATGCGCATCGTGCCGCCGAGACCGGCGACGTTGGCGCTGATGCGGCTGTGCTGCTTCGACGCATTGAACTCGTAGACCTCGTCGGCCGGCACGCCGTGCGCGCGCGCCAGCGACAGCACCTCGTCGCGCACCGCCGCGTTGGACACGGGCTTGTAGTCGTTGAACAGCGGCGCGATAAACGGCGGATAGACCAGCGCGCCGAAGGCCGCAAACGCCACCATCACGCTGGCGCCCCACAGCCACCAGGTGCGCGGTGCGGCGCGGATGACGGCGTAGATGGCCAACAATGCCAGCGCGCCGAAGAGCAAGGTCAGGCCACCGCCGATCAGCGCCTCGCCCGCCCATGGCCCGAAGCCCTGGTTCGACAAACCGTATTCGTGCTCACGAAAGTATTCGGTGTAGATCTGCCACGGCAGGCCGAGCAGCATGAAGGCGATGAGGATGCCCAGCGCGTAGAGCAGGATCTGCAACGCCGGCCGCCGCGTGATGCGCTCGGCCGCGTCGCGCAGCCGGCGCGACACACCGCTGGCCAGCAGCAGCCAGGCACTGCCCACGCCGATCAGCGCGCTCCACAACGCAATCCAGTAGCCGCCTTCGAAGTAAGAGTCGGTCTTGGCGCGCTGTGCTGCGGGCAGCGTGTCGATCCAGGCGCGCGTGGCGGCGATGGGGTCGAGCGGCACGGTTTTCGCCGCGGCGGGCACCGTGGGCTCGGGCGCTTGCGCCGAGGCGGCGAAGGCTGCGAATGTCAACAGCACCAGCAACATTCTCATCATCATCTTCAGGTTCCGAAAAAGTAGCGCTTCAGACCGGCGAGGATCATCTCGACGGCGATCGCCGTCAGCACGAGCCCCATCAGCTTTTCGATCGCGCTGACCATCGAGTGGCCGATCCACTTGCGGATGCGGTCGGCCAGCAGCATCACCAGCGCGCTCACAGCCATCGCCACGGACAGCGCCCCCACCCAGTGCAGCAGCCGCTCGGGCTGGCGCGAGGCCAGCAGCAGCACGGTGGCCATCGCCGACGGGCCGGCCAAGAGCGGCACCGCGAGCGGGAAGATCAGCGGCTCGCGCGGCGGACCGTCGCTGGCATAGAGCTCGCCGCCGCTGGCGAAGATCATCTTCATCGCGATGATCAGCAGGATCACGCCGCCGGCCACTTCGAGCGAGCGCTCCGACAGATGCATCAGCGACAGGAAGGCCTGGCCGGTGAACATGAACAGCAGCAGCACGCCGAAGGCGATCGCCGATTCGCGCAGCGCAACGCGCCGCCGCCGCGCGGGAGCCACGTTGCGCATCACCGAAATGAAAATCGGCAGGCTGCCCAGCGGGTCGAGCACGAGCAGCAGCAGGACCAGGGCGGAGACGAAGGTGTGGTCCATGGCGGCGCATTGTCGGCGACGTTGCGGACCCGAATAGATGACCCGCCTGTTGCGCCGACGCAGCGAAAACCCGCTCGCAGCCGCATAGAAACCGCGCATGTCGCGGGGTCGAGTCCTACACTGATTGTCTCGGTTTCCACTTCATCAAAAGGCACTCCAATGAAAAAGACGTCTGATCGCTGCGGCGCGTTCTCGCCACCGTCGGCACGAGCGCGTTTGCGCAGTCCTCCGTGACGATTTATGGGCGCCTGAACCTGACGGTCGAGCGCCAGAAACTCACCGGCTCCGACAACAACTGGGTGATGCAGAACAGCGCCTCGCGCTGGGGCATGAAGGGCAGCGAAGACCTGGGCGGCGGCCTGAAGGCCGGCTTCCAGCTCGAGTCGGGTTTCAACCCGGCCAACGGCACCGCGGCCGACCGCTTCTTCGGCCGCCAGAGCGAGGTCAACCTCGGCGGCGGCTTCGGCATGGTGCGCCTGGGCAACTTCACCAGCGAGGCCTACTACGCCACGTCCGACTACATCGGCATGCACAACCACGAGACCGGCACGTCGTCGGACGCGTTCTACTCGTACATCGGCCGCAACACCGGCAAGGTGGCCTACCGCACGCCGAACTTCGGCGGCGCCACGGTCGAAGTGGCGCGGTCACCGAGGCCGGCACGAACCCGGAGCGCACCTACGACGTCGCGGCCAACTACGACGCCGGCCCGCTGCACCTCGGCGCCGGCTTCGAGAAGAACGGCGACGCCAGGCAGTTCGCCGTCCGCGCGCTGTATGAGTTGGGCGCGTTCACCATCGGCGCCACTGTGCAACGCGACGAAGACGGCTGGGTGCCGGCTTCGGCAAGCGCACCAACTTACCGCCTGGCTCGGGCATGTACATCATCGGCAACACCGAGCTGCACGCTGAACTACGGCCGCGCCGGCGACTACAGCCAGGCGGGCCGCCGATTCGGCGAGCCAGTTCACCCTGGGCGTCAACTACAACCTGAGCAAGCGCACCAAGGTCTACAGCTTCTTCACCAAGCTGAGCGGCGACGGCGCCGAGTTCTACGCCAGAACAGCACCGGCGTGAACCGCTCGCTGGCAGTCGGCATGCGCCACAACTTCTGACGCTCCGCGCGTTGGTCGAAGGGCCGGTCGATGACCGGCCTTTTTTCGTTTCAGCCGCGCGGGTGATGCTGCGCGTGCAGCGAGCGCAGCCGCTCGCGCGCGACGTGGGTGTAGATCGTCGTTGTCGAGATGTCGGCGTGGCCGAGCAGCATCTGCACCGCGCGCAGGTCGGCGCCATGATTCAGCAGGTGCGTGGCAAAGGCGTGGCGCAGCGTGTGCGGCGACAGCGGCGCGTCGATGCCGGCACGCAGCGCGTGGGCCTTGATCAGCTTCCAGAACATCTGCCGCGTCATTGCGCCGCCGCGGGCGGTGACAAAAAGGGCCGGGCTCGATTGCGCGCCGAGGATCTCGCCGCGCGCCTCGGCGACGTAGCGCTGCATCCAGCCATGCGCCTCTTCGCCGAACGGCACCAGGCGCTCCTTGCTGCCCTTGCCGGTGACGCGCAGGCAACCTTCGGCCAGACCCACCTGCACCGTCTGCAGCGTCACCAGCTCCGACACGCGCAGGCCGCAGGCGTAGAGCAGTTCGAGCATCGCGCGGTCGCGCAGGCCGAGCGGCTTGTCGACATCGGGCGCGCCCAGCAGCGCTTCGACCTGCGCCTGCGACAGAGACTTCGGCACGCGCAGCGGCTGCTTGGCGTTGCGCAACTTCAGCGTCGGGTCGGCCGCGGTGAGCCGCTCGCGCAGCGCCCAGCGGAAGAAGCGCTTGAAGACGGTCAGCCGCCGATTCGCGCTCGTCGCCCGCGAGTTCTTGTGCCGCGCCGCCATGTACGACAGCAGATCGATCTCGCGCGACTGCTCGATCGCGCGCCCCGCCGCCTTCGTCTTGCAGCCAGGCCGCGTACAGCGTCAAGTCGCGCCGGTACGCAGCGAGCGTGTTGGCGGCCAGCCCATCTTCGACCCAGAGCGCGTCGAGAAAGCGCTCGACGCTGGCGGCTGTTCCAGCGAACGCCGGGGCAGGCGCTTCGGAGGGGTCAATCAAGCCTCAGCTTCTGCTGCGCGACGACCTTCTTGTAGACCTCGAACTCGGCCGCGATCTGCGCCGCAAACTGCTCCGGCGTGTTCAGGATCAACAGCGAGCCGGTGTCCTCGATGCGCTTTTTCACGTCGGGCAGCTCGGCCGTTTTCTTCACCGCCGCGGCCACCTTGTCGATGATGTCTTTGGGCAGGCCCTTGGGGCCGAGCACGCCGTAGTAGGCCATGCGGTTCACCGGCTCGAGACCCACTTCCTTGAACGTCGGCACATCGGGCAGTTGCGTCAGGCGCTGCGGCGCTGCGACGATGATCGGCACCAGGCGCCCGTCCTTGATGAAGGGCAGCGCCGAAGGCAGGTTGTCGAAGATGATCGTCACCTGCCCGGCCACCGTGTCGTTCAGCGCCGGGCCGGCGCCGCGGTACGGGATGTGGGTGACGAAGGTGCTGGTCAGGCTCTTGTAGAGCTCCATCTGCAGGTGGCCGATGCCGCCGGTGCCCGAGCTCGCAAAGCTGTATTTGCCCGGGTTCTTCTTCAGCACCTCGAGAAACGTCTTGTAGTCCTTGGCCGGAAAGCTCGGGTGCACCGCGATGACGTTGGGCGTGGCGGCGATGTTGATGATCGGCGCGAAGTCCTTCGTCGGGTCGTAGCCGATCTTGGTGTTGATCGCCGGGTTGGCCGCCGTGGTGCTGACCGTGGCCATGCCGAGCGTGTAGCCGTCGGCGGCGGCCTTGATGACCTCGAGCGCGCCGATCGAGCCGCCGCCGCCGGCCTTGTTCTCCACGATCAGGTTCTGGCCAAGTGCCGCATTGGCCTTCTCGGCGACGACGCGGGCGACGATGTCGGTGGTGCCGCCGGGCGCGAACGGCACCACCAGGCGCACCGGCTTGGCGGGGTAGGTTTGCGCCATGGCCGACGGGGGCCAGCGAGACGGCCAGCACGGCCGCGGCGGCCAGGGTTCTGCGTTGCATGAATCGAACTCCTCTGGTTGAAAAACTATCCGACGGGGCCGCCGAGCAAACCGATTTTCATTTCCGCATCGGCCGGCCGCACGCCGATGAAGCAGCGCAGCAGCGCCGCATAAAAATCTTCGCCGGCCACCGGCGTGCCGCGCGGCGCGCCGTTGCGCGACAGCACGAGGCCCTGGCCGGGGATGAAGTCGAGGTCGATCACGTCCTGCTTCTTCAGCTTGCCCAGGCTGCGCACCATCGCGTTGAACTGCGCCACGCGCTCGCTCAAGCGGGCGGCGTCCGCGGCCGGCGTGTTGCGCGAGACGCCCTTGACGAAGGCCTTGACGAATTCTTCGGCATCGACCTCCTGCACCAATCGCATCTGCAAGCGCTTGGGGCCCGTCTGCGCCAGCACCTGCGCTTCGGTGACGGCCTTTTTCGGCAGGTACAGGCCGGCCGCATAGCCTCGGGCCCAGGCCACCGCGCGCCAGCCGACGCCGTTCAACTGCAACGCCGCGTCGGCAATCCTGATGTCGCCGGCGAAGGTCAAGCCCTCGGTGGTGATCGAGCGCGTGGCCCAGGCGGGCAGGCTCGCAGCGAGGGCAGAGAAGACGAAGAGGCGGCGTGGCAAGGTCATGGTGGGTCTGAACGCGCCGCTTGCCCGATCGGCCGACGGCGCGCACTGCGGATGGTACGCATCTATCAAGGACACTCGCGGCATGGCCACCGCCGCCCTGTTGCTGCCGGACTTTCTGTTGATCGTGCTCGGCTTCGCGCTGGCGCGCTGGAGCGCCCTGGACCGCCCGCTGTGGGACGGCGCCGAGCGGCTCGTCTACTACCTGCTGTTTCCCTGCCTGCTGTTCGTGGCCATCGTGCGCCAGCCGATCACGTTCGGCACGCTGGCCAGCCTGGGCACCGTGGGCATGGCGCTGACCGCGTTCGGCATTACGCTGGCTTTTGCGTTGGGCCGCGTGAGTGGCGTCGACGCGAGCGCGCATGCGGCCGGCGCGCAGGTGGCGTTTCGCTTCAACTCGTACATCGCGCTGGCCCTGGCCGAGCGCCTGGGCGGCGCGGCCGGCGTGGCCGCGATGGCGGTGATCATTGCCGTGGTCGTGCCGCTGTGCAACGTTGCCGCGGTCTGGCCGCTGGCCCGCGCCGGCGGCCAGCATTACGGCCGCGAGCTGCTGCGCAACCCGTTGATCGTTGCCACCGTCGGCGGCCTCGCGGCCAACCTCGGCGGCCTGGTGCTGCCCGACGTGGCGGCGACGACGCTGCAACGCCTGGGCGCGGCTGCGCTGCCGCTGGGCTTGATGGCGGTCGGCGCCGGATTGCGCATCGGCGCGCTACGCGACGCGCCGGGCCTGGCCGCCGCGCTGCTGTCGATCCGCCACCTCGTGCTGCCGGCCGTGGCGCTGCTGCTGGTGCGGCAGTTGCCGATGACCACGACGCAGCAGCAGATCGTCGTCATGTTCTCTGCCCTGCCGACCGCTGCCAGCGCCTACGTGCTGGCCGCGCGCATGGGCGGGCGCGGCGAGTTCGTCGCCGGGCTGGTGACGGTGTCGACGCTGCTCGGCATGGCCAGCGTGCCGATCGCGCTGGCGTTGCACCGATTCATTGGCTGAGCGCCCAGTCGATGTGCTCCCGCACCAGCGCATCGGCGCTGTCTCGCGCAGCGCGCAGCGCCTGGCGCAGCGCCTCATCGCCGGTGGCACGCAGCGCATTGCCCAGCGCCACGGCGAGGTTGCGCCGCCAGCGTTGCCAGCCGATGCGGCGGATCGCGCTGCCTTCGCTGCGTCGCAGAAACTCGGCCTCGTCCCACGCCCACAGCGCGAGCAGCGTCGTCTCGTCGAGGCCGTGGCGTGGGTCG
Organism: uncultured beta proteobacterium; assembly: GCA_963732625.1. Classification (GTDB taxonomy): domain Bacteria; phylum Pseudomonadota; class Gammaproteobacteria; order Burkholderiales; family Burkholderiaceae_C; genus CADEEN01. The sequence goes on from CAVTAM010000015.1 coordinate 67,449, forward strand.
AAGTCGGGCAAGGCGCTGCGCTGCGCATACTTGTTCCACGGGCAGACGAGCTGGCAATCGTCGCAGCCGTAGATGCGGTTGCCGACCAGCGGCCGCAGTTCGAGCGCAATCGCGCCCTCGTGCTCGATCGTCAGGTAGGAGATGCAGCGCCGCGCATCGAGCTTGTACGGCGCGACGATCGCGCGCGTCGGGCAGACGTCGATGCAGGCGCTGCACGTGCCGCAATGCGCGTCGGCCGGCGGCGTGTGCGGCAGCGCGAAATCGACGAACAACTCGCCGAGAAAAAACATCGAGCCCGCCTCGCGCGACAAGGCCAGCGTGTGCTTGCCGCGCCAGCCGATGCCGCTCTTGGTTGCGAGCTCGACTTCGAGCACCGGCGCCGAATCGGTGAAGACGCGGTGGCCGAAAGGCCCGATGTCTTGCGCGATGCGATCGGCCAGCGCTTGCAGCCGCGTGCGCAAGACCTTGTGATAGTCGCGCCCCCGCGCATAGAGCGAGACCGTGGCCGCACGCGCATCGCCGATGCGCTGCCACTCGACGGCCTGCCAGCCATCGCCGCCTGTCACGCGGCAGGTAATCGATGCGCGCCGTGATCACGCTCACCGTGCCCGGCACGAGTTCGGCCGGCCGCGCGCGCTTCATGCCGTGGCGCGCCATGTAGTGCATCGAGCCGTGAAAGCCGGCGTCGAGCCACGCGGTGAGTCCGGCCTCGGCCGAGGACAAATCGATGCCGGCGACGCCGATCTGTGAAAATCCCAGCTCCTTCGCCCAGGCGCGCACGTTGCCGAGCACGCGCGCGCCATCCACCGAAGCATGTTGTTGACCGATCACCCGCCGATTCTAGAAACCCGCACCCTCGCCTGGCCCGATGAATCGGCCTGTGCTGCGTTCGCATCGCGGCTGGCGTTGTCGCCGGCGCTGTTCCCTTCGACTTTCATCGCGCTCGATGGCCCGCTCGGCGCCGGCAAGACCACCTTCGTGCGCCACCTGCTGCGCGCGCTCGGCGTGCCCGGCCGCATCAAGAGCCCGACGTACGCGGTGATGGAGCCTTATGAGATCAGCGGCCGCGCGATCTCGCACTTCGACTTCTACCGCTTCGCCGACCCGCGCGAATGGGCCGACGCCGGCTTTCGCGATGTCTTCGCCGCGCCGGGGTTGAAGCTGGCCGAATGGCCCGACAACGCGGCACCGGTGCTGCCCGTGCCCGACTGGCGCTTGCAGATCGAACCGCTTGACACCGATGCGCGGCAGGTCACGGTGCACGCCTTCACGCCGCACGGCGTTGTGCTGCTCAACCCATGAGCCACCCCTCACGCCGCAGCACGCTCAAGTTCGGCAGCCTCGCGCTGCTGCTGCAAGCGCCGCAACTCGCCTTCGGAGCCGGCATCGTTGCCGTGCGCGTCTGGCCCGCGGCCGACTACACACGCGTCACCATCGAGTCCGACAGCGCGCTGGCCGCCAAACACTCGCTGTTCGACGGCCCCGACCGTCTGGTGATCGACATCGACGGGCTCGAGCTCAGCCCGCAGTTGAAAGAGCTGCTCGGCAAGGTCAAGGCCGACGATCCGTACATCGCCGGCTTGCGCGTCGGCCAGAACCAGCCGCGCGTGGTGCGTCTGGTGATCGATTTGAAGCAGGCCACCGCGCCGCAGGTCTTCACGCTGAACCCGGTGGCCGCCTACAACCACCGCCTGGTCTTCGATCTCTACCCGAGCCAGGCCCGCGACCCGCTGCTGCAATTGATCCGCGACAAGGAGAGCGCCGAGCGCGAAGCCGCGAGCGCGTTGCGCGACGCGCTCGGCGAGTTCATCGGCAAGGTCGAGCGCGGCGAGCCGGGCAAGACAGCGCCGGTGGCCGCGGCCTCCGCGCCAACATCGGCAGGCCAGACGACGGCACCCAAGCCGCCGTCGGCGGAAACGATGAAGAAGGTCGATCGCCTGGTCATCGTCGCCCTCGACCCCGGCCATGGCGGCGAAGACCCGGGCGCCATCGGCCCCAAGGGCCTGCGCGAGAAAGACGTGGTGCTCGCGGTGGCGCTGGCACTGCGCGACAAGCTGAACGCGCTGCCCAACATGCGCGCCTTCCTGACGCGCGACGCCGATTTCTTCGTGCCGCTGGCCGAGCGCGTGAAGAAAGCGCGGCGCGTACAGGCCGACCTCTTCATCTCGATCCACGCCGACGCCTTCACCAACCCGGACGCGCGCGGCGCCAGCGTCTTCGCCCTCTCCGACCGCGGCGCCACCAGCACCGCGGCACGCTGGCTGGCCAACAAGGAGAACGCCGCCGACGCGGTGGGCGGCGTCAACCAGCGCGCGCACAAAGACGCCGACGTCATGCGCACGCTGCTCGACATGAGCACCACCGCGCAGGTCAAGGACAGCCTGCGCGTCGGCAGCGAGGTGCTCGGCCAGCTCGACCGCGTGGCCCACCTGCACAAGCCGCGCGTCGAGCAGGCCGGCTTTGCGGTGCTGAAGGCGCCCGACATCCCGAGCATCCTCGTCGAGACGGCGTTCATCTCCAACCCGGACGAAGAGCGCAAGCTCGCCAGCGCCGAGTACCGCAAGGAGCTCGTCGAGGCGCTGCTGGTGGGCATCAAGCGCTACTTCGCGAAGAACCCGCCGCTGGCGCGCAACCGCCAGCTTTGACGCTTCAGCGGCCCGAAGATTCGCCCCGCGCCTCGATCTCGAACGGGTTGTCCCAATACGCACGGCGCCCGCGCAGCCACTGCCACGCACCCGCCAGCAGATACGCCGGGAAGAACGCCGGCCCCCAGCGCTCGCACTGCCGCACATGCACCCGCTCATGGCGGCGCAGGCGCCGCATCGCGCGCGGCGTGCGCGCCAGCACCACATGGCCGAGCGTGATGGCGTCGAACGGCAGCCACCGCATGAACACGCCGCCGCTGACTTCGAGCACGCCGCGCACCCCGCGTGCGCGCGCACCGCACAGCAGCATCGGCGCCGCCGCCATGCCGCCCACCAGCGTGCACGGCGCCGCCCACAGGTAGCGCAGCACGACGCCAAGGCCGCCGGAGTTCACGAGTCAGGCCTCGGGTTGGTGGCAAACCGCTTCGATGTTGTGCCCGTCCGGACCAATGACGAAAGCGGCGTAGTAGTTCGCGTGATAGTGCGCTCGCAGACCCGGCGCACCATTGTCTTTGCCGCCCGCCTTCAGGGCTGCGCGATAGAAGGCCCGGACTTGCTCGCGAGTGTCGGCAACGAACGCGATGTGCAAAGGCGCGGGCTTGTCCTTGGCTTCGAACAGACACAAAGAGGCATTGCTCTTTCCGCAAAGCTCGACACCGTAAGACGGCTCACCCTCGTCGCCTGCCGTTACTCCGAGCGGCTCGAGTGCCTTCAGGAAAAAGGCTTTGCTCGCTGCATAGTCGCTGACTCCGAATTTGACGTGGTCAAACATGGGTTCTCCTGCGGCGCTCGACCGGCGGCTTACGCATCGCCGCGGTCCTGCCGAGAAAGAACGACATGCGTCGCCTGCGGCGAAGCCTGGTGCTTTGTGCACGTGTACCCCAATGCAGGCAGATTGACGCCGTCGAAGAGTCTCTCGCCGGCGCCCAGCAGGACCGGCGCGATGGCGACGTGCATTTCGTCGATGAGGCGTCGCCGAAGGTACTGCTGGATGACATTGACGCCGCCACCCAATCGCACATCCTTGCCTTGAGCTGCCTCACGGGCGCGCTCGAGCGCGGCCACAGGGCCCTCGGTCACGAAGTAGAAGGTCGTTCCGGATGAACATTCAGCTGGCCACCGTCATCGCCGACGTGGTGGGCGCTTCGGGCCAGGCCATCCTGCGCGCCATCGTCGCGGGCGAACGCGACGGGCACGAACTGGCCGCGCTGTGCGACGTGCGCGTGAAGGCGAGCGCCGAGGAGATCGCCGCCAGCCTGCAAGGCCACTGGCGAGGCGAGCACCTGTTTGCTCTGAAGCAGGCGCTGGCGGCCTTCGACTTCTGCGGCACTCAGCTGGCCGAGTGCGACGCCGAGATCGAGGCGCAGCTGCAAGCGCTGCAGGCCACCGAGGCCGAACCGGCCAAGGGCAAGAAGCGCTCGAAGGCGCGCAATGCACCGAAGTTCGATCTGCGCACGCGGCTGTTCCAGATGTGCGGCGTGGATCTGACGCGCATCGACGGCATCGACGTGACCACGGCGCTGGTGGTCGTCAGCGAGGTCGGCGCCGACATGCGCAAGTTCCCTAGCGACAAGCACTTCGCCTCGTGGCTCGGGCTGTGTCCCGGAACGAAGATCACCGGCGGCAAAGTGATGAGCGGCAAGACCGCGCGCGTGGCCAACCGCGCCTCGCAGGCCTTGAAGCTGGCCGCCGCGGCGCTGCGCACGAGCCAGTCAGCGCTGGGCGCGTACTACCGGCGGCTGTGCGCTCGGATGGACAAGCCCAAGGCTGTGACGGCCGCCGCGCACAAACTTGCGCGGCTGATCTACGCGATGCTCACCCGCGGCCAGGAGTACACCGATCGCGGGCAGGCGCACTACGAAGAGCGCTATCGGCAGCGCGTCGTCGCCAACCTCAATCGACGCGCTCAGCAGTTGGGCCTGCAGGTCGTGCCGATCGCGCCTTCGCCAACACCGGCTTGAAAAGTGTTCGACGAATCAACTACCTGGAAGGAGTTTCTTGAGAGACCGCACTTCAGCGCAGTGCCTCGCGCACGACCTTCGGATGCTTGCGAGCGATGCGAATGAGCGCTTGCGCTGCCCCCGACGGAGACCTGCGGCCTTGCTCCCACTCTTGCAACGTGCGCTTAGAAATGCTCAGCGCGGAGGCGAACTCGGCCTGCGACATGCCGGTGTTCTGCCGCGCTTCCACCACTTCATTCTGCGCGACCTGCGTGACGCGCGCGAAGTTGCGCGCCTTCATTTCGCGCACGGACTGCAGCAGCTTCAAGCCCAGTTCTTCACCTGAGGACGGCGCGGCTGTCTTCTTACGGGTGACCATCTTCTAGTGTCCTGTCCCAGAAATAACTAGCATTAATTTTGCATGCCATTGCGGTATCTTTGGAACGGAGATACCGCGATGAGAACGGGAAGACCCAAGGCCGAATTGATGCTCTCGGACGAGGAGCGTGCGCGGCTTCAGTCGTTTGCTCGCAGCCGCTCGCTGCCTGCTGCTTTGAGCGCGCGTGCACGCATCGTCCTGAGCAGCGTCGATGGCGAACCTGACACCGCGATTGCCGATCGGCTGAAGCTCACGAAGGCCACGGTAGGCAAGTGGCGCAGGCGGTTCATCGAACGGCGCATTGCCGGCCTGTACGACGACGTGCGCCCGGGTAGGCCGCGCACGATCAGCGACGAGCGTGTGGCGCAGCTGATCAAGACCACGCTGCATACCAAGCCGGCCGATGGCTCCACGCACTGGAGCGTGCGCACGGCCTCTGCCGAGACCAGCATCTCCAAGTCCAGCGTGCAGCGCTACTTCCAACTGTTCGGCCTGCAGCCGCATCGCACCGAGGGCTTCAAGCTGTCCAACGACCCGTTCTTCATCGAGAAGCTGCGCGACGTGGTCGGCCTGTACCTGAGCCCACCGGACAACGCGCTGGTCATCTGCGTGGACGAGAAGAGCCAGTGCCAGGCGCTGGAGCGCACACAACCGATGCTGCCCATGGGCTTCGGCTACGCCGAGGGCGTCACCCACGATTACAAGCGCCACGGCACGACGACGCTTTTCGCGGCGCTGAACGTGATCAACGGCGCGGTTCTGGCGTCGTGCAAACCGCGCCACCGTCACCAGGAATACCTGTCCTTCCTGCGCGAGATCGACAAGGCCGTACCGTCCGAGTTGGACATCCACTGCATCGCCGACAACTACGCCACCCACAACCACCCGAAGATCAAGGCCTGGCTTGCGACGCGGCCACGCTGGCACATGCACTTCATTCCGACCTACAGCTCCTGGCTCAATCAAGTCGAGCGCTTTTTCTCGTTGATCACCGACAAAGCGATCCGCCGAGGCTCGTTCACCAGTGTCAAACAGCTCGTGCAACGCATCGACCAGTTCGTCACCGCCCACAACAAGAACTGCCGGCCATTCAGGTGGACCGCCACAGCAGATTCGATCCTCGAAAAACTGCATCGACTTTGCACACGTATCAGTGGGACAGGACACTAGCTCCTTGCGGATTTCCTTGAGGACCTTGGCGGGAATGTTGTCCTTCGCGGCCTTGGCGTAGACGAGCAGCATGCACAGCTCGCCTTCTTGCAGGCGCGTGAAATAGATGATCCGAACTCCACCTTGCTTACCCATCCCAGGGCGCGACCACCTGATCTTGCGACAGCCGCCACTCTGCGGAATGACTGCTCCTGCTTCGGGTTCATTGGCGATCCAAGCGAAGAACTCCAAGCGCTCTTCGTCGGACCAGATCTTGGAGGCCTCCGCCACAAATATTGGTGTCTCGTAGATGGAAAGCACGAGGCAGTGTACGGCAAAGACGTACCGCCCGCAAGCGCCGCGGGTTGTGTTGGTGCGGTCTAAACGAATAGCGTTTATCTGACGCCGCGGCCAAGCTGATCGAAGGCACGGGTGGTGCATGGCGTCGGATAAACCTCGTTGGACTGAACCGCCGGTGCGGCGGTGGAGTGGGCAGTGTAAGTTTCAGCGGCGGCTGCGGGCAATGCCGAAGTGCGCTGCATCGAGCTGCGGGGCAACGCCGAGGTCGCACACCGGCGGCGAAGGTGGCGCGGGGTCGGTCGCGCACGCGGCGATGGGCGCATCGGTGTGCCGCTGCGCCGAGGCCGGCGCACGAATGCTCGTGGCCCGTGTGTGCGAGCCGGCCATGCAAGCGCCGTGGGTCTGCGCGTGCGCGTCACGGCGGCCCTCGGCACGCGGCCAGCGTGGGCGCTGCGATGGCCGCGCGGTCGGCGCCGCGCTGCTCGACGACGCGCCAGCGCCCGAGCCTGCAATGCGGGCAGCGACTCGATCTCGATGGCCGCCACGCGGCGCATGAAGGCCTGCGCGTCCTCGCGCGCCTGCGGGTTGGACGGCGGCATCGCCAGCAGCTTGCGCGCCAGTGCCAGCCGCTCGGTCTTGGCCGCCGGCGCCAGCAGCCCGTAGTGGCGGATGCGCTTGAAGCCCGGCGGCAGCACATGCTGCAGCAGCCGGCCGATGAACTGCTCGCCCGGCATGGCGATGACGCGCTTGCCGCCCGTGTCGTCGGCGCGCACGCGCAGCAGCACCTTGTCGCCGGCGATGGCCACCAGCCGCTCGTTGCCGATGGCCGTGCGGTGCGTGTAGCGCGCCAGGTAGTCCAGCACCGCGGCCGGTCCGGCCAGCGGCGTCTTGGCATAGACCACCCAGTCGTGGCGGCGCAGCGCCTGCACGCGCTGCTGGCGCGCTGTGGCCGTGTCGGCCGGATCGCGCGGCAGCGCACCGCGTCGCCGGCTTGCGCCAGCGCCTGCATGAACTTGCCCCTGAACACCCTGGACAGCGCGTGCACCGGGAACAGGAAGTTGCGCGAGCGCTTGGGCTCGATCCAGGCGCCATCGCCCGCGCCGACGCGCGCGAGTTGCAACGCCCCGCAGGCCATCAACGCATGCACGTGCAGGTGGCGGCGCAGGTCCTGCGTCCAGGTGTGCAGCACCAGCGTGAAGGCGCCGATGCCGCCCAGCCAGCGCGGGTTGGCGGCGAACTCGGTCAGCGTGGCCGCCGCGCACTGCATCAGCGTGTCGTAGACCCAGCGCGCGTGCACGGCGGCCAGTGCATTGAGCTCGTGCGGCAGCGTGAACACCAGGTGGCAGTACGGCACGTCCAGCAGCTCGGCCAGGCGCGCCGCGCGCCAGGCATCGCGCGCACGGGCTCTGGCACTGCGGGCAATGCCGGTTCCTGCACGAGTGCCAGCGCCACTGCTCGGCGCCGCAGCCGTCGCAGCGCAGGCGCTCGCCGCCCAGCGCCGCGGTGCGGCAGGCGACGATGGCGCGCCAGGCCCGCGCCTGCGCGGTGCTCAAGGCCGTGCGTGCGCAGATAGCCCGGCCCGAAGTGGCGCAGCACCTCGGCCAGCGTGGCTGGCATGCTCGCGTCAGTGCAGCCGCGGGCTGCTCGGTGGGCAGTGGGTGCGCGGGCAGGCGCCCAGCAAGGCCAGCGGCGTGCGCCGTGCGCCGTCGGGCAGCATCCGGCCGCGCCAGGTGCAGGTAGCGCGCGGTGGTGCTCAGCCGGCGGTGGCCGAGCCACTGCGACAGGCAATGCAGATCGACGCCGGCCTCCAGCAGGTGGGTGGCATAGCAGTGGCGCAGGGTGTGGATGCCGCCCTGCTTGGTGATGCCCGCGGCGGCGCGGCGCGCGGTGGTACCAGCGCTGCGCGCTCTTGGCGTCCAGCGCCTGGCTGGCATCGCGTGCGGCGGGGAACAGCCAGTCGCGGCACGGGCGGCTGCCAGTACGCGCGCAGCTGTTCGAGCAGATCGTCGGCCAGCGGCACGTAGCGGTCCGCGCGCCCTTGCCTTGCACGACGCGCACGCACATGCGGTCGGCCGCGCTGTCGATGTGCTCGACGCGCAGCGCGCACAGCTCGCTCACGCGCAGCCCAGCGCGTAGGCGCAGCATCAGCAGCATGCGCGCCTTGGCGTGCGCGGCGCAGGCCAGCAGCTGCGCGATCTCGGCGCGCGAGAGGATCTCGGGCAGGCGCTGCGGCGCGCGCGGCCAGCGGAATCTGGAACGCCTGGCCGTCCAGGCCGAGCACGCGGGCGTAGAGGAAGCGAAACGCGCAGCCGTACTGGTTGACGCTGGAGCGCGACAGAGCGGCGCTCGCGCAGCAGGTGCAGCAGGTAGCTCTGCACCTGCGTCGGCG
>CAVTAM010000016.1:0-28942 GCA_963732625.1 uncultured beta proteobacterium
GCACCGCAGCGCGCGGCACGCTGCGCGCCAACACGGCACGACCGGCGCGAAGCCGGCGCAACGAGCTGGCGATGACGACGGATGTTCTGTTCATTGCTGCCAGAGCTGACGGCTAACGTTCGACATGAGCGGCATACAACGGCGCGAGCGATGCTCGCCGAAGCAGCACAAGGCCGCCCGCCGTTGTATGTCCGCTCGATGGAGGGGTTATGCCGAGCCGCAACTCGAAGCAGCCCGCCGGTTGCGCCAGCGAGAAGGTGCCGAGCGTCACGCCCGCTGCGCGAAACAAGGACGGCGGCAGCGCTGGTGTTTGAAAGCCGGTGCGTGCGCGAGGAAAGAACGCAGCGGGCGTTGGCGTTGCGCCGCGGCTTCGCTGCCCGCGCGACGTTGGCGAAGAAAGAAGACAGCGCCTCGCACGCGCGACAGCCCATGCGTCCGTGCAAGCGCAAGGCAACGACGCGCGACGGCCCAGCGCTGGCGCCAGCGCAAACAAAACGAACTGCACCTCATGCGAGCCTGCGATGCGGCATAACGTTCGACATGAGCGGCGGCCAAAAGGCGAAGCCTTGAACGTCCGCTCGATGGAGGGGTTAGGCCGCATCACGCGCCCTTCGCCGAAAGCCATGAAGCGAAGACGTAGGCGACGTACCCGGCCGCCTCTTCAAGAGACATGGGGTGCTTAGTGGGTTCGTATGGAGTTCCTTCCCGTGGCGAGCAGAGTCACCACCGACAGCGACAGAGTTCGCGGAATGCTTGAAGCGCCTCTGGTCGCGAGCCAAGCCCCAGCTGCGCTTTTTGAGTGCCTCTTGGCCACCAACGTCGTCTTCGATAAGCCTCGGCGTTTCGGTATAGGCCGACCCCAGGACGTGGAATCGGCGGACGCATGAAGGCGCAGCGCCTTTGCAACCGCGTGATCGGTCAATGCAAGTCGCGCCAGCAAGACCGTTCTCGGTGGCGGTGCGACTGGGGTGATGTCTTTGCCCTCAGGATCGAAAACCCTGACCGTGGGTTCACCGAACTCGACCCTCACTTGAAGAGAATCACGGAGATGAACAAAGGCATCTCGGCCGCCAGCACCGTTGGAGCGGAAGACCGCACCTACAGAGAGTGGCTGGTAAGAGCCCTTTTGCAAACTTCAACGCGCCCGAGAGTACAGAGAGCTCCGCTTCTGCGATTGCAGAACATTCTCCGAGCTCGCGCATGCAGCAAATGACGCCGACTCGTACAGAAACCCAGGACCAAGCGCGTCCTTGAGCACGCGGGTCGGCGGCGCGTTGTAGTGGCGCTCGAGGTGTTCAAGGTCGGACTGAGAGCCCTGAATCTGAACTTGCCAGAGAAGACTGGTGCTGCTCATGCGGCCTAACGTTCGACATGAGCGGCATACAACGGCGCGCGCGATGCTCGCAAAACAGCACAAGGCCGCCCGCCGTTGTATGTCCGCTCGATGGAGGGGTTATGCCGAGCCGCAACTCGAAGCGGCCCGCCGGTTGCGCCAGCGCGAAGGTGCCGAGCGTCACGCCTGCTGGCGAAACAAGGACGGCGGCAGCGCTGGTGTTTGACAGCCGGTGCGTGCGCGAGGAATGAACGCAGCGGGTGTGGGCGCTGCGCCGCAGCCTGGCTGCCTGCGCGACGCTGGCGAAGAAAGAAGACAGCGCCTCGCACGCACGACAGCCCATACGTCCGTGCAAGCGCAAGGCAACGACGCGCGACGGCGCAGCGCTGGCGCCAGCACAAACAAAACGAACTGCACCTCATGCGAGCCTGCGATGCGGCATAACGTTCGACATGAGCGGCATACAACGGCGCACACACTGCTGCCGGAGCGGCGCAAGGCCACCCGCCGTTGTATGTCCGCTCGATGGAGGGGTTAGCCGAGCCCGGCCCGAACGGAACCGGCTGCCGCACAGCACCGAAGCACCTTGACCGCCACAGCGCTGGCACTGCACGGTGTAGGGCGTGCAGCGAGCGCGCGGTGGTGCCAGTGCACGAACTTGCTGCGCCAGACACCGCTGCACCGCCAGGCCTTGCGCACGCCACACCATGCACCGCAGCGCGCGGCACGCTGCGCGCCAACACGGCACGGCCAGCGCGAAGCCTGCGCAACGAGCTGGCGATGACGATGGATGTTCTGTTCATTGCTGCCAGAGCTGACGGCTAACGTTCGACATGAGCGGCATACAACGGCGCGCGCAATGCTCGCAAAACAGCACAAGGCCGCCCGCCGTTGTATGTCCGCTCGATGGAGGGGTTAGCCGAGCCCGGGTTGAACGGAACCGACTGCCGCGCAGCACCGAAGCAACTTGACCGCGACGGCGCTGGCGCGGCACAACGGAGGGCGCTCAGCGAGCGCGCGGTGGTGCCAGTGCGCGAACTTGCTACGCCAGGCGCCGCCGCACCGCCAAGCCTTGCGCGCGCCACGACATGCACGGCAACGCGCGACACGCTGCTGGCCAACACGGCACGACCGGCGCGAAGGCAATGCACCGAGCTAGCGACGACGATGGTTGTTCTGTTCATTGCTGTCAGAGCTGACGGCTAACGTTCGACATGAGCGGCGGCCGAAAGCTCGCGAAGCGAGCTTTTGGAACGTGCCGCTGGAGGTGGAGTGGTTAGGCCTCACTGCGCACGACTCGCAATAGTGCTGCCCAACCAGTACCCGGCGATGGCTGCCAGGGCGGTGAGGATGAAGAGCACGTTGGCACTGGTGCGCATGCTCCGCTCTCTGGTTTGGTTGAAGTAGTACGGGATGCGCCACAACGGGCGCAATGATGACACCCAGCGCCAGACCAACACGCAGCGACCAATTCTGTTCCTTGGCGTCCAACCAAAGCCACACCAAGCCAGCAAGGCTGAGCACGACAACGGACAGACCTTGGCCCAGAGGCTGCAACAAAGGCTCATGGCGAACTACAAGCGTGCTCAGCGCACCCGCCGCACAAGCAATGACTGGTACTGCTGCCGCGGCGAGTTTGCTCTAGTTTGGGCCTAGAGTGTGAGTTGATTGTGTGAGGCCTAACGTTAGGACGTGAGCGGCGGCCAAAGCTAGCGAAGCGAGCTTTTGGTAGATATCGCCACTGTAGGGATGAAGCCATCTGAACACATGACTACCCACCGCCGCCACCGAAACCGTCTCTCGCATACACCTTAAGAGGCTGACGCGACTCGTACTTACGGCCCTCTAAATCTGCGTATGTGATCGAAATCTCTACCTCCGCTCCGTAGTTCAGCCACGGACCAGTCGGCGAGACCGACACAAACGCGCCAAACGAAGTTGGGAGTTCCTCGCCGTTCTTTAGCAGCGGAACCTCGCTCTTTGGCAGAAAGACGGATTCGATGGCTTCGTACCGGTCCTTTGACGCTTGCGGCTCGAGGAGACGCATGATCTCGGAGTGACTTGCATGCAAGCGAACGCGAACTGCGGGTCGGGTGCCCGTGTTCGACAGAACAAGATTGAACGTGGCCGCCGTGCTTCCGGAAGCGTGCTCTGCGATGTACGCAGAGACCACAGGGCGATTGGACTGGAGCCAGTTGACTCGTGTGAAGTAGAGGGAGACGACGGAAACGACAAACGCAGCAACTGATAGTGCGGTCTTCAGATCGTCGGCGGTGATCTGCATGGGCTCTCGAAGGCCTAACGTTCGACATGAGCGGCATACAACGGCGCACACACTACTGCCGGAGCAGCACAAGGCCGCCCGCCGTTGTATGTCCGCTGAATGGAGGGGTTATGCCGAGCCGCAACTCGAAGCAGCCCGCGGGTTGCGCCAGCGAGATGGTGCCGAGCGTCACGCCCGCTCGCGAAACAAGGACGGCGGCAGCGCTGGTGTTTGACAGCCGTTTCGTGCGCGACGAACGAACGCACCGGGCGTTGGCGCGGCGCCGTGGCCTCGTTGCCCGCGCGACGTTGGCGAAGAAAGAAGACCGCGCCTCGCACGCGCGACAGCCCATGCGTCCGTGCAAGCGCAAGACAACGACGCGCGACGGCGCAGCGCTGGCGCCAGCGCAAACAAAACGAACTGAACCTCATGCAAGCCCTCGCTGCGGCATAACGTTCGACATGAGCGGCATACAACGGCGCACACACTGCTGCCGGAGCGGCGCAAGGCCACCCGCCGTTGTATGTCCGCTCGATGGAGGGGTTAGCCGAGCCCCGGCCCGAACGGAACCGGCTGCCGCACAGCACCAGAAGCACCTTGACCGCCACAGCGCTGGCACTGCACGGTGTAGGGCGTGCAGCGAGCGCGCGCTGCTGGCAGTGCGCGGACTTGCTACGCCAGACACCGCCGCACCGCCAGGCCTTGCGCACGCCACGACATGCACCGCAGCGCGCGGCACGCTGCTGCGCCAACACGGCGCGACCGGCGCGAAGGCAATGCACCGAGCTGGCGATGACGTTGGATGTATTGCTCATTGCTGCCAGAGCTGACGGCTAACGTTCGACATGAGCGGCATACAACGGCGCACACACTGCTGCCGGAGCGGCGCAAGCGTGACCCGCCGTTGTATGTCCGCTCGATGGAGGGGTTAGCCGAGCCCGGCCCGAACGGAACCGGCTGCCGCACAGCACCGAAGCACCTTGACCGCCACAGCGCTGGCACTGCACGGTGTAGGGCGTGCAGCGAGCGCGCGCTGCTGGCAGTGCGCGGACTTGCTACGCCAGACACCGCCGCACCGCCAGGCCTTGCGCACGCCACGACATGCACCGCAGCGCGCGGCACGCTGCTGGCCAACACGGCGCGACCGGCGCGAAGGCAATGCACCGAGCTGGCGATGACGTTGGATGTATTGCTCATTGCTGCCAGAGCTGACGGCTAACGTTCGACATGAGCGGCGGCCGAAAGCTTGCGAAGCAAGCTTTTGGAACATCCGCTCGATGGAGGGGTTAGCCGTCACCGGCGACGACGTGCTACTCATATTTGCGCCTCCACTCCTCTGCCGTAAGCCGCTCGACGGCCGCGTTGTAGCGTGATTGGGCGGTACTCGAAAAGTCTTCGTCTTTGCTATTCATGGCCTCGAAGAAATGGTCTGCAACGCACGAGCCTATGGCGTGCAGCGCGTCGTGCCGCGTGAGCCCTTGTTTCATGAGGCGAGCCATTGCACGCGCAACCGACTCCAGCCCTTCGGCAATTTGGTTCTCCACGATGGCATGGAAAGCCGCGTGCGCTTTCACGTTCGGCACCTTCTCGCGTGCTTTACGGTGATACACCTCCGCGAGCTGTATTCGAAGCTGCTCATCCAATGCGAGCCACTCTGCCGGATTCGGCGGAACTTCCGGGTCGTAGTTCTGCACGACAGGTTCTCTGTGACGGCTAACGTTGGAGGTGAGCGGCAAACAACGGCGCACACACTGCTGCCGAAGCGGCACAAGGCCGCCCGCCGTTGTTTGTCCGCTCGACCGACGGTAGGCCGCACGCTTTGAGAATGCACGAGCACCACCCCAGGCGACAAGTGCAGCCAGTCCGAGCGCAACCAGTGCACTGACCACACCACCAACGATGGGTACCAACGGCAGGGTAACGACGGGCGCTGCAACGACATAGAGGCCACCAAGCACAGCGGCAGTGCGTGTGGTGACCGCGCCCCGAAACGCTGAACGCCAAAAGCCGAGAAGAGCACCAATGAAGCCGGCCACCGACACCGTAACCACCACCCCAGCATGAATGGCAAGACTCTCCTCCCAAACGGTGGATCCGCCGCTTGGCGGCCGCTCAAACGTGAGGAACTCGAATGCGAGCAGAACCAGCAAACCAACAGCAGCGAAGACCGCGGAGAGTTTCAGCGTGGTGCGCATTCGTGCGGCCTAACGTTCGACATGAGCGGCATACAACGGCGCGCGCAATGCTGCCGGAGCGGAACAAAAGCGCCCGCCGTTGTATGTCCGCTCGATGGAGGTGTTATGCCGAGCCGCAACTCGAAGCAGCCCACCGGTTGCGCCAGCGCAAAGGTGCCGAGCGTCACGCCTGCTCGCGAAACAAGGACGGCGGCAGCGCTGGCGTTTGACAGCCGGTGCGTGCGCGAGGAACGAACGCAGCGGGCGTTGGCGCTGCGCCGTGGCCTCGTTGCCCGCGCGACGCTGGCGAAGAAAGAAAGCAGCGCCTCGCACGCGCGACAGCCCACACGTTCGTGCAAGCGCAAGGCAACGACGCGCGACGGCCGAGTGCTGGCGCCAGCGCAAACAAAACGAACTGCACCTTATGCGAGCCTGCGATGCGGCATAACGTTCGACATGAGCGGCGGCCGAAAGCTTGCGAAGCAAGCTTTTGGACGTCCGCTCGATGGAGGGGTTAGGCCGCAGATGCATGCCTGCTACCCCACCTTCTTGTTCTTGGCCATTCCCATGCGAGCTCGACGCACATGCTTGCCTTGAACTACCTCTCCAAGCGGAGCGTCAGGGAGTTTGCAAAACCTACGACGAACGACCGGGTTCCCTAGTCTTACTGTGTTAGTAAAGTTATCCATCTCGAACAGCGTAGGCAGCATGGACATCGTGGGAGAGTTTTGAGCAAGCAGCGAGCCGATAAGCAGCCGCAAGGTCGTGATTGACGATGGGACGTGGCGCTGCGTGCGCTGGGCTGCCGCGAGGCTTGTAATGCGTGGGTAGGGCAGGCTTCTTTGCGTCTTGCGGCGTTTTTTTTGCCGGCGCCCTCGGGGTGCCGTAGTTGTTGGACCATCAAGAAGCCGTAGGCGGCGATGCTCAGGCTGGCGTGGTGATGGAACCCCCGCCAGCCTCTGCCTTCGTAGTGACCCAGCCCCAGTTCCTGCTTGAGGTCTTGGTAGTCACGCTCGATGCGCCAGCGCATCTTGGCCTCCAACACCATGCGCTGCAGCGGCACTGCCCTCGGGCAGCGTTGACAGCCAGTATTTCATCGGCTCGGGGTCGCCCTTGGGCCACTCGATGAGAAGCCACTCGAGGGCGCAACTGTCGCGCAGGTGGTCCCGGTGGGCTGCGCGCACCCGAACCCGGGCGAAGCGCGAACGCAAGCCTGGCGTTCGCTCCTTCGCGCCAAGTGACGGTGTGCCAATGCTTAGCACCCAGCTCGAAGGCCAGTGCCCTGATCGACTGCGGATGGTGTTGTGGCAAGGTGGCCCCGCCCAGACGCAGCTTCTTGGCTACGCGCCCGTGACCCCGGTAGGTTGGCGGGGGCAACGGCGCGCGTCCGGGCGGCCACACCGTGACACTGCCGGTCACACCCACCACGTAGCGCAAGCCCAGCTCGCTCAGAGCTTGACGAAACGCGGTGTCCACGCCGTAGCCAGCGTCGGCCAGAACACAGTGCGCTGGCGCGCCCTGGCTCATCAAGTGCTCGATCTGCTGCAACGCAATCTTCGGCTTGGTCGCGAACTCCAGCGCCTCGGGCACGCCGGCCTTGTCGCGTCGCGCCGATCGTCGGCCCAGTCCCTGGGCAGGTACAGCTGCCAGGCCGCAGGCACGCTGGCGGCCGCGCACGCCAACGACACGCTGACCGCGACCTGGCAGTTGTCTTGCTTGCCCAGCATCCCGCAGTACTGACGCGCCACGCCCACCGAATGCCGGCCCTGCTTGGGAAAACCCGTGTCGTCGATGATCCACCAGCCCCCGTCACTGAAGTCCATCACCGGCACGACCCATTGCGCACACCCGCAGCAGCATCTGCTCATCCGACCAAGTCGCATCGGCCACGAAGTGGTGCAGCGATTGGTGCGCGAACGCACCTTCAGCGGATCCACGTGCGCGGCCATCGGCTCCACGCTCTTGCGCGAGAGCGGTGACATCAAGCCGGTGCAGTACCCACGCAGGCCAGCATGCCGGTCAGCATGGCCCAGACCTTGGTTCAGATGAGCCATGTACCGCTCAAACTCAAGCAAGTCTTCCATCGATGCTCACCCTTGGCTTGAAGACGTGCGCATAATGCCTTGATTTTGCTAACACAGTAAGACTAGCGCCTTGTTCTCTACCGCGCTCAACCCTTCTTCCGAAGTTTCACCGTGCGTTGCTTTCAGCGTGTTGTTCAGCACATGCCGCTCGGCCCGACGTGCAGGCGACTTTGCATCACGGATCGCAAACCGCGAGTTCGCACCACGCTCGCCATAGACGTTGCGCCGGTCTTTTGCGTAGCTCAGAAGCTTCTTCTGCGTGGGGGTCAGTCGCGATTTCACGGTCGTATTCTCTGCGGCCTAACGTTCGACATGAGCGGCATACAACGGCGCGAGCGATGCTCGCAAAGCAGCACAAGGCCGCCCGCCGTTGTATGTCCGCTCGATGGAGGTGTTAGCCGAGCCCGGCTTGAACGGAACCACCTGCCGCGCGGCACCGACGCACCTTGACCACGACAGCGCTGGCACGGCACGTTGTAGGGCGTGCAGCGAACGCGCGGTGGTGCCCGTGCGCGAACTTGCTGCGCCAGACACCGCTGCACCGACAGGCCTTGCGCACACCACGACATGCACCGCAACGCGCGACACGCTGCTGGCCAACACGGCGCGACCGGCGCGAAGGCAATGCACCGAGCTGGCGATGACGTTGGATGTATTGCTCATTGCTGCCCGAGCTGACGGCTAACGTTTGAGCTGAGCGGACACCACCGGGAAGGCGCTTGGCCCGCGAGACGGATGATGACACTGGCTGGCTCGCGGGCCAAGCGGCTTGCCGGTGGGGGTCCGCTCGAGCGAAGGGTTAGGCGTCGGTCGCCAGCTGGAGTTGCCATCATTCAGCCGCTCACTGCCGCCGAAGTTTGCAGGCTGCAGTCACCTCACCCAACAGTTTCGCAAAGCTGCTTTCATCGCGCGACTTGTGTTCGAGGTAGCACTTCTTCACGGCAGGATCATCCGCCCACGCGGCAAGGAGAGGCGCGAAGACCGGCTTCGTTGATAGATGCAAGTCGTCGGCGTCTTCGAGGAAGTCGGCCTTCCACGCGGCGATGACACTCGCCGAGCATATCTCTTGGCAGGTTCTTGCTTCAGTCTCCTTGATCTTGTTGTAGAGGTTGGATAGATAGGTCCACTGGGACGAAAAGCGTGCGTAGAGAGCAAAGTAGACCGCAGCAAATATCGCACCGAAAACTGGCAGGCTTGTTGCAATCTCCGCCCCGAGTGCTGGGCCGCTGAGGTTGCTAGTTCTTTCGGGGTCCAGGCCATGCTTCGCGGCTATGTTGAAGGCGTAGACAACGACTGCAACAAGCGTTGCACGAAGAAAGACGATGTCGCCGCCATTCGGTCGTTTTGTCAAGGTGAGGATCCACTCGAACGAAAGAAGTGTCACTACGCGCGCGCAGCTACCGATTACCCAACTAGTGACGGCGTGCAGAACGTCAAGCAATTTCGTTGCCATGGTGCTTCTCCTCGGGTTGATGGGACAGCAGGTATTCCGACGCCTAACGTTCGACATGAGCGGCGGCAAAATGGCGCAGCCTTTTTAACGTCCGCTCGATGGAGGGGTTAGCCACCTGCGAGCCCAAGTGCCGCAAGCACCAACTTGACGACTGCTGTTGCAGCCGCACCGAGGACCGCATAGAAGGCCTTGCGCTTCCAGGAGTTGGCATTCTCGAAGGATTCACGAAGTTTGGCGATCTCGGTTGACTGAGTGCTGATGGTTTGGCTAAGCGACGCAATTGCGGCTCCATGATCTGGAAGCGCGGACATGCGCTCGACAAGTTGGTGAACGTTCAGCAGTTCCTCGCGTTCGCCGACTCGCCGGTAGTAACCCTCTGGCGATGCGACGAGAACCTTGGACGGTTGAACCTCCAAGACTCCGAGAGACTTTCCATCAAGCTCGACTGAGTAGTGTTGAAGGTCGACCTTGCCGAGCAGACGCTCTCTTGCTCGTTGAATGAGCCTCTCGAACCTCGCGATGTCCGTGCCGGCGACAGTGCTCGGCTCTCGGACACCGACGACGACGGTGCCTCCACTTGCGTTCGCAAAACTAGATATGAGGCGGGCAAGGCTTTCGGGCAGCGGAGTGCTGACCTTGAACTCGAGCGTGGGGCCCTCGCCTTGCGCAAGCAGACGTGTGATGTCTTGGGGCGTGTGCATCAGGCGGCTAACGTTCACATGAGCGGCATACAACGGCGCGCGCGATGCTGCCGAAGCGGCACAAGGCCACCCGCCGTTGTATGTCCGCTCGATGGAGGGGTAGCCGACCCCGGCTTGAACGGAACCGACTGCCGCGCAGCACCGAAGCAACTTGACCGCGACGGCGCTGGCACTGCACGGTGTAGGGCGTGCAGCGAGCGCGCGGTGGTGGCCGTGCACGAACTTGCTGCGCCAGACACCGCTGCGCCGCCAGGCCTTGCGCACGCCACGACATGCACCGTAGCGCGCGGCACGCTGCGCGCCAACACGGCACGACCGGCGCGAAGCCCGCGCACCGAGCTGGCGATGACGTTGGATGTATTGCTCATTGCTGCCAGAGCTGACGGCTAACGTTCGACATGAGCGGCATACAACGGCGCGCGCGATGCTGCCGAAGCGGCACAAGGCCACCCGCCGTTGTATGTCCGCTCGATGGAGGGGTTAGCCGAGCCCGGCTTGAACGGAACCACCTGCCGCGCGGCACCGAAGCACCTTGACCGCAACAGCGCTGGCGCCGCACGGTGTAGGGCGTGCAGCGAACGCGCGGTGGTGCCCGTGCGCGAACTTGCTGCGCCAGACACCGCTGCACCGACAGGCCTTGCGCACACCACGACATGCACCGCAACGCGCGACACGCTGCTGGCCAACACGGCGCGACCGGCGCGAAGGCAATGCACCGAGCTGGCGATGACGTTGGATGTATTGCTCATTGCTGCCAGAGCTGACGGCTAACGTGTTCTCGCGCCACAAATCGCGGCGTATGCCATTCTCGCGCGGCGTAAGCAGGGTGGACGCGGTGGCCTGAAACCCGCATGGATACGGGCTTTCCAGTATGAGTGCTGTATTTTCATCCAGTACTATCTTCGCATGTCGTCCGACGGCTCTGTGCGCACCGCGCCTCACCGCCCTTTGTCGCTGCCGGCCTTGCGTTCGCAGCGCCTGCTCGACCAGGTGCGCGAGCGGGTGCGTTACCTCCATTACAGCTTACGCACCGAGCAGGCCTACGTCCATTGGGTGCGCGCGTTCGTGCGCTTTCACGGTTGCACGCGCCACCCGCGCGACATGGGCGCCGCGGAGGTCGAAGGGTTTCTGATCTGGTTGGCTTCCGAGCGCAAGGTGGCTGTGTCCACGCATCAGCAGGCGTTGTCGGCATTGCTGTTCCTCTACACCAAGGTGCTGGCCATGGACGTGCCGTGGATGCAGCACATCGGCCGCCCGCAACGCAAACGTCGCTTGCCGGTAGTGCTCTCGGTGCCTGAAGTGGCGCGCTTGCTGGCGTTGCTGCCGGGCGAACACCGCCTCGTCGCGCAGCTGCTTTATGGCACGGGCTTGCGCATCACAGAGGCAATGCGCTTGCGCGTCAAGGATCTTGATTTCGAGCACCGCACCTTGATCGTGCGCGCCGGCAAGGGAGGCAAGGACCGCGCGGTCATGCTGCCGGCCGCGCTGCTGCAGCCGTTGCGCGAGCAACTGGCGCGTGCGCGCCTGTTGTGGGCGCATGACCGCGAGTCGCGGGCGCCGGGTGTGCACATGCCCGATGCGCTGGCGCGCAAGTACCCTCGTGCGCCCGAGTCGTGGTCGTGGTTCTGGGCCTTCCCGCAAGACAAGCCGGCGCGCGATCCGCGCTCCGGCCTGGCGCGCCGCCACCACCTGCATGAAGAGGCCTTTCAACGTGCCTTCAAGCGCGCTGCGCAGCGCGCGGGCATTGCCGCGCCGGCCACGCCGCACACCTTGCGCCACTGCTTTGCCACGCACCTGCTGCAGGCCGGCTACGACATCCGCACCGTGCAAGATCTCTTGGGCCACGCCGACGTCAGTACGACCATGATCTACACGCACGTGCTCAAGGTTGGCGGCGGCGGCGTGCGCAGCCCGTTGGACATGTTGACGCCGCCTGTGCTCCATGACGAACATCCGGTCCCCAGCGGCCTTGCAGGGACCGGCCCGGCCTTTCTGTAGCTCGTGGCCAGCGGCAGTTGTCAGGTTCCTCGGCCGATCTCATTCCGCTGCCACGGCGTCTCGCCCTTGACGAACTGCGCCGCCGCCTCGGGCAGCGACTCATAAAAGAACATCACCGTCGGCAGGTCCACCAGCACCTGCCCGGCGTCGAGATACACCACGCGCGTGCCCAGGCGCTTGGCCTGGCCGAGGTTGTGCGTGCTCATGACGATGGCCACGCCGTCGTCGCGCGCAAACGATTCGATCAGCGCTTCGACCTCGCGCTTGGCGCCGGGGTCGAGGCTGGCCGTCGGCTCGTCGAGAAACAGCACCTCGGGCCGCACCGCCCAGGCGCGCGCCAGCGCCAGGCGCTGCTGCTGGCCGCCGGAGAGCACGCGCGCCGGGCGATCGCGCTCGCGCGCCAGGCCCACGCGTTCGAGCGCGGCCTGCGCGCGTGCGGCGCGCTCGTGTTTCGGCACGCGCGCCAGCCAGAGCGCGATCAGCAGGTTGTGCCAGACCGACAGGCGCAGCAAGAACGGCCGCTGGAAGACCATGGCCTGCGACGGCTCGCGGCCGTTGGCGTCGATGGCGGGCAGGCGCCGCCCGCTGTGCGGCAGTTGGCCGTGCAGCAGCCGCAGCAGCGTGGTCTTGCCGCTGCCGTTGGCGCCGACCAGCATCACGCGCTCGCCGGCGCCGAGCAGGAAGTTGACGCCGCTGCAGTGCACTGCGATCGCCGAAGTGCACACCGGCGCCGTCGAGCGTGATGAGCGCGTTCATGGCGCCGCGCCCACCGCCATGCGGGCCTCGTCATGCGCGCCGCGCCCGCGCTGCACGAGCGCGATCAGCGCGTTGAGCAGGCCCACCACGCCGAGCAGCACCAGGCCCAGGCCGAGCGCCAGCGGCAGATCGCCCTTGCTGGTTTCGAGCGCGATGGTGGTCGTCATGACGCGCGTCACGCCGTCGATGTTGCCGCCGACGATCATCACCGCGCCGACCTCGCTGATGGCGCGGCCGAACGCGGTGAGCAGCACCGTCACCAGCGCCAGCCGCTCGTGCAGCAGCAGCAGGCCGGCGGCGACGAGCGGGCGCGCGCCCATCGAGCGCAGTTGCTCGCCGTTGCCCTGCCACGCATCGGCGATGAGCTGGCGCGTGAGGGCCGCAACGATCGGCAGCACGAGCAGCGTCTGCGCAACGATCATCGCCGCCGGCGTGAACAGAATGCCGAGTGAGCCGAGCGGGCCGGCACGCGACAGCAGCAGATAGACGACGAGGCCCACCACCACCGACGGCAGCGCGAGCAAGGTGTTGAGCAGCGCGATCACGGCGCGCCGGCCGGCAAAGCGCGCCACCGCGAGCCAGGCGCCGATCGCCATGCCGAACAGCGAAGCGATCAGGCAGGCCGTGCCGCTGACGTAGAGCGACAGCGCCACCACGCGGCCCAATCGCGCGTCGAAGTTCCAGAGCAGTGCCAGCGCCGTTTGCGCCGCGTCGATGAAGCCGCCTCCCATCGAACGATTGTCAGTGCTGCGAACCATCGTCACGATATGTCCGCGCCGTCATAGGGCGAACCCTCAACGCGCTTCCTTGTGGCACAGTGCCCGCCGCCATGCCACTTGTCTCGCCCCTGCCGGCCGACCACAGCCCCGAGATCGCCGAGCTCGCGCGTTTCTTCGCAGGCACGCTCGGCTTCGCGCCCAACAGCGTGCTGACGATGATGCGCCGCCCGGCGCTCGCCCGCGCCTTCACCGAGTTGAACCGCGCGGTGATGAGCAACGAAGGCCGCGTCACCAGCGAGCTCAAACGCCTCATCGGCCACGTCGCCAGCCGCGCCGCCGGCTGCCGCTATTGCGAAGCGCACACCATCCGCGCCGCGGCGCGCTTTGGCGCGAGCGAAGGCGCCGATGCAAAGCGGTTGGACGAGGTGTGGAGCTTTCGCACGAGCGCCCTCTTCACGCCCGCCGAGCGCGCGGCGCTCGAGTTTGCAATCGCCGCAGCCGCGTCGCCGGGCGCCGTCGACGCCGCCATCGGCCGCGAGTTGCGCGCGCACTGGAACGACGGCGAAATCGTCGAGATCACCGGCGTCGTCGCGTTGTTCGGTTTCTTGAACCGCTGGAACGATGCGATGGCCACCGAACTCGAAGCACCGGCGGCGGCCGATGGCCAGCGTTGGCTTTCAACATCAGGCTGGTCTGCCGGCAAACACAAAAACTAATGGCCCTCAAATCCACCATCTACAAAGCGCAACTGCAAATTGCGGACATGGACCGCGGTGTCTACGCCGATCACGCACTCACCATCGCGCTGCACCCGAGCGAAACCGAAGAACGCATGATGGTGCGGCTGCTCGCCTTTGCCCTGTTCGCACCGAAGAACGACGAGCGCGGCACGCTGCAGTTCGCACGCGGCCTGTCCGACACCGACGAGCCCGACCTCTGGCAGCACGACCTGTCGGGCCAGCTCGTGCACTGGATCGAAGTCGGCCACCCCGACGAGCGCCGCATGCAGCGCGCCGCGTCGCGTGCCGAGCGGGCCACCTTCATTGCCTATTCGGCCAGCACACCGGTGTGGTGGGCCGGGGTGAAGAACAAACTCACGCGCACCACGCGGCTGTCGGTCTTTCAGCTGCCCGCCGAGCAGAGCCAGGCGCTGGCCGCGCTGGCCAAGCGCGCGATGCAATTGCAGATCAGCGTGCAGGACGGCAGCGTCTGGTTCAACGCCGCCGATGCCAACGTCGAAGTCGCGCTTGCCCCGCTGTTGTCTTCATGAAGTCCCTCATCGCTTCTGCCCTGCTCACCGCCGCCATGTCCTCACACGCCCAAACGCCATCGCCCGAAGACCCCTACCTCTGGCTCGAAGAGGTGCAAGGCGAGAAGGCCTTGGGTTGGGTGCGCGAGCGCAACCGCGAATCGCGCGCGGTGCTGGAAAAATTCCCGCGCTTCGAAGCGATGCGCGCGCGTCTTCTCGACATCCTCGACTCAAAGGAAAAGATCCCCGACGTCACACGCCGCGGCGACCACTTCTACAACCTGTGGCAGGACGCGGCCAACCCGCGCGGCCTGTGGCGGCGCACCACGCTGGCCGAATACCGCAAGCCGCAACCGGCCTGGGAAACGGTGCTCGACCTCGACGCGCTCGGCGCTGCCGAAAAAGAAAACTGGGTCTGGAAAGGCGCCACCTGTCTTGGCCCGTCCTACCAGCGCTGCGTGCTCTCGCTGTCGCGCGGCGGTGCCGATGCCACCGTGCAGCGCGAGTTCGACACGCAGAGCAAACGTTTTGTCGAGGCCAAGGACGGCGGCTTCACGCTGCCCGAGGCCAAGGGCTCGGTCGATTGGATCGACGACAAGACGCTCTACGTCGCAACCGATTTCGGCCCCGGCTCGATGACCGATTCCGGCTACCCGCGCATCGTCAAGCGCTGGCAGCGCGGCACGCCGCTCGCGGCTGCGGTCACCGTGTTCGAGGCCGAGACCAAGGACGTGGCCGCGTCGGTCCACGTCGATCACACGCCGGGTTTCGAGCGCACCACCCTCGGCCGCGCGATCGACTTCTACAACAGCAAGACCTGGTTGCTGGGCAAGGACGGCAAGCTCACCGCCATCGACTACCCGAGCGACGCCACCTTCGTCTTCTGGCGCGAGCGCGTGCTGATCGAGTTGAAGAGCGACTGGCCGCTGCCGGACCGCACGTGGCCGCGCGGCATCGTTGCTCACGGCCGACGCGGCTGCGTACCTGAAGGGCGAGCGCCAGTTCACCGCGCTGTTCACGCCCACCGCAACGCGCTCGCTCAGCAGCTTCACCGCCACGCGCGACCAGGTGCTGCTGTCGATCCTCGACAACGTGGCCGGCCGCGTGGAGGAGTGGAAAGCCGATGGCACCCAGTGGACGATGCGCGAAGTGCAGGCGCCCTTCCCCGGCACGCTCGGCGTGCAGGCGCTGCACGACCCGCTGCTGGGCACCAAGGACGCGCTGGCCGAGCAGTACCTGCTGACCTACACCGACTTCCTCACGCCCGACTCGCTGATGCTGGGCCAAACCGGCAGCAACCAGCGCGAAACGCTGAAATCACGGCCGCGCTTTTTCGACAGCACGGGCATGAAGGTCGAGCAGCGCTTCGCAAAGTCGAAGGACGGCACGCGCGTGCCCTACTTCATCGTCTGGCCCAAAGATGCCAAGGCCGACGGCAACAACCCGACGCTGCTCTACGGCTACGGCGGCTTCGAAGTGCCGATGTTGCCGTGGTACTCCGGCGGCTTCGGCAACGCGTGGTACGAACAGGGCGGCGTGCTGGTGGTGGCCAACATCCGCGGCGGCGGCGAGTTCGGGCCGGCCTGGCACCGCACCGCGATCATGGCCAACAAGCAGAAGAGCTACGACGACTTCGCCGCCGTCGCCGAAGACCTGATCGCAACCAAGGTCACGTCAGCCAGACACCTCGGCATCGAAGGCGGCAGCAACGGCGGCCTGCTCGTCGGCGCGGTGATGCTGCAGCGGCCCGAGTTGTTCAACGCCGTGGTCTGCCAGGTGCCGCTGCTCGACATGCGCCGCTATCACAAGCTGCTGGCCGGGGCGAGCTGGATGGCGGAGTACGGCGACCCGGACCAGCCCGACGAGTGGGCGGTGATCGAAAAATACAGCCCGTACCAGAACCTGCGCAAGGATGCGAAGCTGCCGAAGGCGCTGTTCATCACCAGCACCCGCGATGACCGCGTGCACCCGGGCCACGCGCGCAAGATGGCAGCGCGCATGGCCGAGCAGGGCCATGCGCATCTGTACTACGAAAACATCGAAGGCGGCCACGGCGGCGCGGCCGACAACAAGCAGCGCGCCGACATGATGGCGCTCGAGTTCAGTTTCCTGTGGCAGCAGCTGGCGCGTTGAAGCGCCAGTGCTGAACTCGCGTTACTTCACCGAAACGTCGGCCACCTTGACCGCTTGCAGCTCGCGGATCACGCGCGAAATGCTCTCGCGGATCGAGCCTTCGTTGGCCAGGCGCAAGCGCTCGGTGCCGACGAACGCGTCGCTGGTCTTGGCCGTGAACGGCGCGTCGAGCGACTTCGTCCAGACGGTCTTGCCGCTGGCGCGCTCGATCAGCGCGTAGGTGACGGTGGAGGTGACCGTCATGTCGAAGCCGAACATCGGCTGCTCGAGCTTGGCCAGGTTCGCCGTCAGCAGATAGCGGCCCGACTCGCGGCTCGAGGCCAGCATGCCCACCGAGCGCAGCGAGTCTTCGAGCGCACGCTCGAAATCAGCGCTGCCGACGTTGGACATCCACGCCGGGTTGGTGGCCTTGCCGCCGGTGACTTCCTTGATCGCGACGTTGGTTTTGAACGCTTCGGGCGTGGCTTGGCGGGCCGTCGTGGCGTCCGTGGCGCGCATCGCCATGTTGGCCGGCACGGCGGGCGAGGCGCAGCCTGAAGCGATGGCGGCAACGGCAACGGCGGCGCAGACAGCGCTGCGGCGGATCAGATGAATCGACATGGCAAGGTTTCCGTTCTTTGGAATTGACAGGACGTGCCCTCCAAGGCGTTGGGCACGCGCGGCAGGCTACCCAGGCTCCGAGCCTGGGCACGTGACGAATGCCCGCATGCGGAAAAGCCGGCCATGGCGCCGGAAAAAGATGCCAACTTGTGCGCACGCCGTCGCGGTATAGAGTCTTGTCTCGACAACAGGTTGGTTCACAACGCGCCTCACCGATGACCCTCACACCCCAGCACAACACCGCCGCGTCACGCTTCGAAGCCACCATCGACGGCCACCTCTGCGTCTGCCACTACCGCGTCCTCGGCAAGACGATGATGCTCACCCACACCGGCGTGCCGGCGGCGCTGCGCGGGCGCGGCATTGCGGCGCTGCTGGTGCAGGCCGCGCTCGACCATGCACGTGCCACGGGGCTCAAGGTGCGGCCCGATTGCAGCTACGCCGAGGTCTACATGCAGCGCCACCCCGAAACGCTCGACCTGCTGCTCGCATGAACAACCCGCAAGCCGCGGCCGTGCTCGACTTCTGGTTCGCCGGCAGCGCCGCGCCGCGCGAAGAGTGGTTTCGCAAGGATGCCGGCTTCGACGCGCTGATCGGCGAGCGCTTCGGCCCACTCACCGGGCAGGCGCTTAACGGCCGGCTGGCCGCGTGGGCGCAGCAAGCCGACAGCGCGTTGGCGCAGGTGATCGTTCTCGACCAGTTCACGCGCAACATCTTTCGCGACACGCCGCGCGCCTTTGCCGGCGATGCGCTGGCGCTGGCCGCGGCGCAGGCGATGGTGGCGCGTGGCGACGACCAGGCGCTGCCGCTGCTGCGCCGGGTGTTCGTCTATTTGCCGTTCGAGCACGCCGAAGACCGGGCCATGCAGCAGATGTCGTTGCGCTTGTTCGCTGCACTCGGCGCCGCCGATGCCGCGCTGGCCGGCTTCGAAGACTACGCGCGCCGCCACGCCGAGGTCATCGAGCGCTTCGGCCGCTTCCCGCACCGCAACGCCGTGCTCGGACGCGAATCCACCGCCGAAGAGTTGGCGTTTCTGCAGCAGCCCGGCTCGCGGTTCTGAACTCAAAGGGCCGGGCTAGCGCTCGCTGCCGGAAATCCGCGCGGCGTCCTGCTCGCGCAGCTTCACGCATTCGGCGTGCGCGCTCAGCGCCGGGTTCTGGCACTCGCGCTTGATGCACAGCGACATCGAGATGAAGTTGCGCTCGCCGCAGCGCGCCCGCGGGTCGGTGGACTCGATGGCGGCCGGCTTCAGGCTGCGCCCGGCCGTGGCGTCGGCCACGCGCGGCGCGGCGGGTTCCAGCGGGGCGCTGCGCGGCAGCGGCGCGTCGAGGCTGCGTGCCGGCGCCGATGCAGCGGGCGTGGTCAGCGCGGCCGCGGAGGCCACGATCGCCGGTGCGCGCGGCGCGCGCGCCGGCAGCACCGACAGGATGGTTTCGTTGCCGCCACCGTCGGCCGGTCTCGCCACAGCCGCCGGTGTGCTGGCAGCCACCACGGGCGCCGGCAGCACGACGGCGGCGCTGGCCGCAACCGCCGTCGCCGCTGCAGCCGGCACCGCCTTGACCGCCGCCGCGGGCTCGGCGCGCGCCGGTGCCTCGCCGCGCGTGAACCACCACCAGGCGAGCACGTTCAACACCACCAGACCGGCCAGCACGGCGATCGACGAGCGGCGTGGTAGCAGCGACTCATGCGCCGCCTCTGTCGCGGCACTCGCCGGCGCACTCGCCGGCGCGGGTGGCGGCAGCGCTTCGGGCGCGGCGGGCGCACGCGGCATCAGCACGGTCGGCGAGCCGCCGTCGTTGCCGGCGCCGCCGGTGACCGGCGCCAGATCGCCCGGCGACGTCAGGATGTCGACCGTGTGGCGCGACGACACGCCGGGCGCGGTGCGCTCGCGCGCTGCGCGGCCAGGCACGGTGATGCGGCCTTCGAGCACGTCGCGCAGCATGTGCACGCTCTGCGGCCGCTCGGGCGGGCGGATGGCCATCATCCAGTCGATCGTCGCCAGGAAATGCGCCGAGCAATCTTCGAGGCCGAGTTCACCCAGTCGCGGCTGGTCGTCGTGCAGCGCGCGCGACGCCGCGGGCACCGGCTCGCTGCCGCTGAGCAGAAAGTAGATCGTGCCGCCGAGTGCATAGAGATCGGTCCACGGGCCCTGGCGCATCGCGCTCTGGTCGGCGTACTGTTCGAGCGGCGCGAAGTGCGGCTTCATGATCGAGGTCAGCGCCTTCTGGTTGCCGCCCTCGATGACGCGCCGCGCGGCGCCGAAATCGAGCAGCACCGGCACGCCATCGTCGCCGATCAAGATGTTGTCGGGCGCGATGTCGCGGTGGTACACGCCTTCCTTGTGCAGCACTTCGAGCGCCGCCAGCAGCGCCTCGAGCACCTTGCGGCAGGCGCCCTCGCCCGGTGCGACGACCATGCCGGCACGCACCTTGCGCAGCGTGCGGCCACGATAGAGCGGCATGACCATGTAGGCGGTGCCGTTGGCTTCCCAGAAGCGATAGACCTTGACCAGCGACGGATGGTCGAAGCGCGCCAGCATGCGCGCCTCGTTGACGAACGAGCGCAGGCCCAGGGCGAAGGTGTCGGCCATCGACGTCGAGCGCACCGACACCGACATGTCGCCGCCGCGGTCGGCCAGCGTGCCCGGCATGTACTCCTTGACCGCGACTTCGCGTTCGAGCGCGTGGTCCCAGGCCAGATAGACGATGCCGAAGCCGCCGCAGCCGAGCACGCCGCGGATCTCGAACTCGGCCACGCGCGCGCCCACCGGCAACGCGCTCGGCACCTCCGGATGGAGGTTCGTGCCCGCTTCGGGTGAAGGCGGCGGCGGTGCTGCGGAGACCATCGTTTCAGCTTATCAGGGCAGCCCACACAGCCCGGGCACTCGCCGGGCCCATGCCCGCCCACGGTGCCAAACATCGCACGCCGTGGCTTGTGGCCGACAGCGGATCGATCCGGGTTGCTCGCGCCGCCCAGGCCCGCTCCAATGCGCATGTCGCTATTTCGCTTCGAACCATGCACCACAGCCCCCTCACCCACCGCCGCCGCGTGCTGGCCCTGCCCTGGCTGCTGGCGTGTCCTGCGGCCATCGTCCAGGCCGCGACCGCAGCCGCCCCGGTGCTCACGGTCACGGGAGCGCGTCTGGGCCCGCCCGCGCAAGCCGGGCGCATGGCGTTCGATCTGGGCGCGCTGCAACAGCTGGACCAGCGCAAGATCGTTTCGGCCACCCCCTGGTACAGCAGCACCAGCGAGTTCAGCGGGCCGCTGCTGCGCGATGTGCTGAAGGCCTCCGGCGCCGGCGCCGACGCGAACGGCAGCGGCAGACTGCGCTGCACCGCACTCAATGACTACCGGGTCGAGATTCCGCTCGACGACGTGCATCGCTTCGACGTCGTGGTGGCGCATCTGTTCAACGGCAAGCCGATGTCAGTGCGCGAAAAAGGGCCGTTGTTCGTCATCTACCCGTTCGACGAGCAGCCGCAACTGCGCACCACCACCTACTTCAGCCGCTGCATATGGCAGTTGAAGTCGATCGAGCTCTTGTGACGGCGGTTGCTGCGCAACAGCGCCGCTACGTCTGGGCCGCCGCGCTGGCGCTGCTGCTGGCGCTGGCCGCGGTGGGCTGGACGCAATGGCGCCAGCACCGCCTGCTCGACAGCACGGTGCAGTACCAGAACGACTACCTGCAGATCAGCCTGGCACAGCTGCAGATCGAGTACCTGCGCCTGCACGGCGCGCTGCAGACCGCGGCGCAGGCCAGCGTGCCCGACCGCGACGCGGTGCAGCTGCGCTACGACATCTTCGTCAGCCGCGTCGATCTGTTTGCCTCGGGACGCATCGAGCGCATCGTCACCGACGCCGCCGAGGTGCAGCGCGTGCTGGCCGGGGTGCGGGCCTTCATTGCCCAGGCCGACCGAACGCTCGGCCCCCAGGCCGACATGCCGCTGGACAGCGCCGCCGCGCGTTCGCTGCTGGCGCTGATGACGCCGCTCGACGCGCCGATCCATGCGCTGGTGGTCGAAGCCACGCACAGCGCCTCGGCGCTGGTCGGCCGCCACTACGAAACCGTGCGCGACCAGGGGCGCAGCGGCTTGATCCTGACCGCGCTGCTGTCGGCCACCTCGGTCGGCTTTGCGCTGCTCGCGCTGTGGCTGTGGCGGCGCGAAGGCCAACGCCGGCGCGAACTCGAAACCCTGGCCGCCGATCTGCGCGTGGCGCAGCGCTCGGCCGAAGGCGCCAGCGCGGCCAAGAGCGCGTTCCTGGCCAACATGAGCCACGAACTGCGCACACCGTTCCAGGGCCTGCTGGGCATGCTGCAACTGCTCGACAACGAAACGCTGACCGCGGCGCAGCACCGCCAGTTGCGGGTGGCCCGCGAGTCGGGCGGCCACCTGCTCGACATCTTGAACGACGTGCTCGACGCGGCGCGTCTGGAAGCCGGCACGCTGCGCCTGCACGAGGATGCCGTGTCGCCGCACGAGCTGGCCGCCGACGTGCAGGCGCTGATGTCGTCGCCGGCTGCCGACAAGGGACTCGCGCTGACGACGCGGGTCGGCCCGGCGGTGCCGCTGCGGCTGTTGCTCGACGGCACGCGCGTGCGCCAGGTGCTGTTCAACCTGCTGTCCAACGCCATCAAGTTCACCGAGCACGGCGGCGTCAGTCTGAACGTCCACGCCAGCGACGGCAGGCTGTGCATGACGGTCACCGACAGCGGCATCGGCATGGACGCGGCGACGCAGGCGCGCTTGTTCCAGCGCTTCAGCCAGGGCGACGACTCGACCTCGCGCCGCCATGGCGGCGCCGGCCTCGGCCTCGAAATCTCGCGCAGCCTGGCCCGCCTGATGGGCGGCGACATCGAGGTGCAGAGCACGCCCGGCCAAGGCAGCCGCTTCGAGCTGCAACTGCCGCTGCGCGTGGCCACGGTGCCGAGCGCGCCCGGGTTGCCGGCAGCGCCGCCGCACACGCTGCGCCCGCTGCGCCTGCTGGTGGCCGAAGACAACGCGGTCAACTGCGAAGTGCTGGCAGCGATGATCGCCCACCTCGGCCACGAGGCGCAGTTCGCGCACGATGGGCGCGCCGCGGTGTCGGCGTTGCAGCAGGGCGACTTCGATCTCGTGCTGATGGACCTGCACATGCCCGAGCTCGACGGCCTGGCGGCCACGCGCGCGATTCGCGCCTTGCCCGATGTGGGCAAGGCCCAGGTACCGATCATCGCGCTCACCGCCGACGCCTTTGCCGAGACGCGCACGCGCTGCCTCGAAGCCGGCATGAACGGCTTTCTGTCGAAGCCGGTGACGCTCGACGCGCTGGCGCACACGCTGGCGCGCAGTGCATCTACAGCCGTGCCGCAACAAAGCGCCGCGACAGCGACATAGTTCTCATCTCGCGCGTCTCAAGTTCGCGCTCGGGCTGACCGAAAACCAGGCACGGCCCCAACCCAATCAAACCGGGGACGACAACCCGACCGGCCCTCCGGCCGGTTCAGGAAATCAAACCACCGCAACTCTTTGGAGCCCACCATGCCGATGACGATCAATACCAACCTCGTGTCGATGAACGCCCAGCGCAATATGTCGAGCTCGCAGAGCTCGCTTGCCACCTCGATGCAGCGCCTGTCTTCCGGCCTGCGCGTCAACAGCGCCAAGGACGACTCCGCCGGCCTGGCGATCGCCGAGCGCATGGGTGCCCAGGTGCGCGGCATGAACGTCGCCGTGCGCAACGCCAACGACGCCATCTCGATGTCGCAGACCGCCGAAGGCGCGCTGGGCAAGGTCGGCGACATGCTGCAGCGCATGCGCGAGTTGGCCGT
Organism: uncultured beta proteobacterium; assembly: GCA_963732625.1. Classification (GTDB taxonomy): domain Bacteria; phylum Pseudomonadota; class Gammaproteobacteria; order Burkholderiales; family Burkholderiaceae_C; genus CADEEN01. The sequence goes on from CAVTAM010000016.1 coordinate 23,273, forward strand.
GCAGTCGGCCAACGCCACCAACAGCACCAGCGACCGCACCAACCTCGACGCCGAGTACCAGGAGCTGGGCGCCGAAATCGGCCGCACGCTGACAACGACCAAGTTCAACGGCCAGGCGATGCTGGCTGGCGATGCCGGCGCCAAGGTCTTCCAGGTCGGCGCCAACGCCGGCGAGACGATCACCGTGACGACGACCAACATGGCCACCAACGGCGACATCACCGCCGTCACCGGCGGCGACCTGACCGACGTGGCCAACTCGACGGCTGCGATGACGGCCATCGACACCGCGCTCGACACGTTGAACGGCGAGCGCGCGCTCTACGGCGCAACGCAGAACCGCTTCGAGTCGGTGATCGGCGTGCTGCAAGTCGCCGCCGAGAACCAGGCCGCTGCGAAGAGCCGCATCACCGACGCCGATTTCGCCACCGAGACGGCCAACCTGTCACGCGCGCAGATCCTCCAGCAGGCCGGCTCGGCGATGGTGGCGCAAGCCAACCAGTTGCCGCAGCAGGTTCTCTCCCTCCTGCGCTGATCGAAGTTGCTGCGGCGCACGCCGCAGCGGTGTGCAGGCGCCCGCCACGACGTTCACGCCGCGGCGGGCTTTTCTTTTGCGCGGTGTTTGCGCCGTTGTTCGGCCGATCGCGGCGTTTGCGTTCTTCGCAGAATGAGCCATTCATTCTCGAGGAGCGCTGAACATGCCGCAGACCATCAACACCAATCTCGTTTCGCTCAACGCGCAACGCAACCTTTCAATGTCGCAAGCCTCGCTGGCGACGTCGATGCAGCGCCTGTCGTCGGGCCTGCGCGTCAACAGCGCCAAGGACGACGCCGCCGGCCTGGCGATCGCCGAGCGCATGAACGCGCAGGTGCGCGGCATGAACGTGGCCGTGCGCAACGCCAACGACGGCATTTCGCTGGCGCAGACCGCTGAAGGCGCTCTGGGCAAACTGTCGGAGATGATGCAGCGCATGCGCGAGCTGGCGGTGCAATCGGCCAACGCCACCAACGGCGCCGGCGACCGCGCCAGCCTCGACGCCGAGTACCAGGAGCTGTCGGCCGAGATCACGCGCACCATCGGCGCCACGCGCTTCAACGGCATCGCGATTCTTTCCAGCGGCGCCGGCGCGCAGGACTTCCAGGTCGGCGCCAACAGCGGCGAGACAGTGACCGTGACCACCGCCGACATGTCGGCCGACGCGACGCTCGGCGCCGTCACCGGCGGCGACCTCACCAGCGTCGCCGCCTCGACGCAGGCGCTGACCGATCTCGACGCCGCACTCGACACCGTCAACGGCGAACGCGCGCTCTACGGCGCAGCGCAGAACCGCTTCGAAGCCGTGATCGCCACGCTGCAAGTCTCGGCCGAGAACCAGGCCGCGGCACGCTCGCGCATCATGGACGCCGACTTCGCCGCCGAGACCGCAGCGCTGTCGCGCGCGCAGATTCTTCAGCAGGCCGGCAACGCGATGGTGGCGCAGGCCAACCAGTTGCCGCAGCAGGTGTTGTCGCTGCTGCAACGGTAAACACAAAGCACCCAGTCCGTTCGGGCTGAGGTATCGAAGCCCTTCGATACCTCAGGGCGAACGGTCTTTGTGACCTCGTTCACGGCGCGCCGCTCAAGCCCCCGCCTGCGCTGCCGATAGCGCCATGAACACCCTCATCAGGACCCACGCGCATGGCCACCATTTCTTCCGCCGGCATCGGCAGCGGGCTCGACGTCAATGCCATCGTCAGCCAGCTCGTGGCCATCGAGCGCGAGCCGATCACGCGGCTGCGCAGCGCAGCGACGAAGATCGAGACGCAGATCTCGGCCTATGGACGCCTGAAGAGCGCGTTGGCCAAGATGCGCGACGCCAGCGCGGTCTTCGAGTCGGCCCCGCCATGGACCAACCGCAGCGCCAGCTCGGCCGATGCCAGCGTCTTCGACGTCAAGGTCACCGGCAGCGGCGCGATCGCCTCGCATGCGCTGCGGCCGACGGCGCTGGCCGCGTCGCAGTCCAATGCGTCGGTGGGCTTTGCGGAAGCCAACAGCGTCGTCGGCACCGGCACGCTGACGATCGACATCGGCACCTGGACCGGCACCACTGCGTTTGCCGTGAAGCCGGGCTCGACGGCGGTCAGCATCGCCATCGGCGCGGGCGACAACACGCTGGAAAAGATCCGCGACCGCATCAATGCCGCCAACGCCGGCGTCGCCGCTGAAGTGGTCTTCGACGGCACCAACCACCGCCTGACGATGACCTCGCGCGAGAGCGGCGCCGTCAACGGCTTTCGCATCACCGCCGCCGACGCCGACGGCAACAACACCAATGCCGCCGGCCTGTCGCAACTGACCTACAACCCGCCCGGCGGCACGTCTCGGCTCACGCGCAACGTCACCGCCGCCGACGCCACCGCCACGCTCGACGGCCTGGCCGTGCGCTCGACGAGCAACACCTTCGACCGCGCGCTGCAGGGCCTGTCGTTCACCATCAAGAAGACGAGCACGACCAACGTCGGCATGAGCGTGGCCTTCGACCGCGAGGGCTTGAGCAAGAGCGTCGACGCCTTCGTCGCCGCCTACAACGAACTCAACACGCTGACGCGCGAGCTGACCAAGACCGTGCCCGGCGGCGCTTCGGCCAACGGCCCGCTGCAAGGCGACCGCGGCGCGGCGAACCTGCAAACGCGCCTGCGCAGCTTGCTCAGCGAAAGCGGCGCCGGCGGCACGTTCACCCGCCTGGCCGACGCGGGCATCACCGCCGGCGTCGATGGCGCGCTCGCGGTCAACGCCACCAAGCTCGCCGCTGCGCTCGACAAGCCGGACGAGTTGCGCAAGTTATTCGATACCAACCCCGCCAGCGTGGGCTCGGCCGGCATCATGCGCCGCCTGTCCGACATCGCCGACGAAGCGATGGACAACGATGGCACGATCTCCTCGCGCACCAGCGGCCTGCAACAGCGGCTGACGCGCAACCAGAAAGACCAGGAGCGGCTCGAAGACCGCATCGTCCTGGTCGAGCAGCGGCTGCGCCGCCAATACGGCGCCCTCGACACGCGCATGGCCGGCCTGACCTCGCTGTCCTCCTACGTCACGCAGCAGATGCAGGCGCTGAACAACTTCTACAACCGCGATTCCTGAAGCGGGAAATCACCTGTCAACGCGGTGCATCTGGCCACTCAAGCAGACAGCGCAGCGGACGATAACCCTGGCAAGCCCAGCAACTTTCGTTCACAGGTCGCCCGATGCAAGCCTCGCCCTTCACCTCCGTTGCCTCGCGCCGCGCCGCGCCGCGAGCTCAGATGTACAGCCAGGTCGGCGTCGAAACCGGCGTGCAAGGCGCCTCGCCGCACAAGCTGGTGGCGATGCTGTTCGACGGCTACTTCGAGTCGCTGATGCGCGCCAAGGCAGCCCTGGCCGCGGGCGACACCGCACTCAAAGGCAGCGAGATCGGCCGCGCCGTGCGCATCGTCGAAGAAGGCTTGAAGGCCAGCTTGAACCTGGCCGCCGGCGGCACGCTGGCGTCGGATCTCTCGGAGCTGTATGCCTACGTGACGCTGCGCCTGACGCAGGCCAATCTGAAGAACGACGCTGCCGCGCTCGACGAATGCCGCGCGCTGATGAAACCACTGCACGACGCCTGGACGTCGATCGCCGCGCAAGTCGAAGGAGCGCGCGCATGAAACAACACCACCACCACAACCGCTGCGCCGCTCGACACGCGCCTGATCGGCTACTACGAAGCCCTGGAGCGCGCCAGCAGCGACATGCTCGCCGCGGCCCGCGCCGCCAACTGGGACCAGGTCGTCAAGCTGGAAGGCGCCTGCGTGCTGCTGATCGCGCAGTTGAAACACGCGGCCACCGAACACAGCCTGGCGGCGGAGGAAGGCAAGCAGAAGAGCCGCCTCATGCAGCGCATCCTCGTCAACGACGCCGAGATCCGCACGCTGGCCGAACCGTGGCTCGAAGACCTCGACCAGATGATGACGGGCCGCTCACGCACCCTGCACTGAAATGAGCCCGCACGTCAAAGCTGTCGAAGCGACTCAGCCGGCGCCGCTGTCCACCCTCAGCGGCCGCGCGATCGACGAGTTCCGCGTCGACCATCCGGTGGACGTGATGGCGCTGCTGCGCCGCCTGGTCGACAGCGCGGTGCTGGTGCAACTCTCCGCGCACAACGGCGCCGCCTACACCTCCACGCTGTGGAGCGTGGACACGCAGGCGCGACGCATCAGCCTCGACGCCGACGCCGTGCACCCGCAGGTGCGCGCCCTCGTCGAAGCCGGCGACGCCACCGCCGTGGCGTATCTCGATGCGATCAAGCTGCAGTTCGACCTGCACGGCCTGATGCTCGCGCACGGCAGCAACGCCAGCACGCTGCAAGCCGTGATGCCCGACGTGCTGTATCGCTTCCAGCGCCGCGAGTTCTTTCGCGTGCGCGCGCGCGACAGCGCCGTGGCGCACCTGCGCCACCCGGCGTCGAAGGGCGAGATGCTGACGCTGCGCGTGCTCGACGTGAGCGTCGGCGGCTGCGCGCTGCAACTGCCGGCCGACGCACAGCCGATCGCTGCCGGCACGCCGATCGACGGCGTGCGCCTCGAACTTGACGCCGACACGCTGCTCGTCGCGCCGCTGACGGTGCAACACGTCAGCGGCGGCTTCGGCGCGAACACGCGCGTCTCGCGTTTGGGCTGCTCATTCGCGCGGCTGGACGGCACGTCACAACGCGCCTTGCAGCGCTACATCGATCTGACGCAGCGGCGGGAGAAGTTTTTGTTGTTGTGATGAGCGCTGTGCCAGCGTTGGCACAAGCGGACACTTGATCCGTGAGCATGCCCAGCAGGCAGCTCACAACCCGTTTGGGCTGAGCCTTTGATCTGCGCCAACTCTTCGAACACTTCATCCGCACGCCGATTGAGTCTCACTGCAAGCGGCTCAGCCAATAGTCAGGTAGCCGTCGACTGTCGACCACTGCATGGATGAGAACTCCGTACTCGGCTTCCGTGTAAACAACCGAGAACGGAAAGTCAGTCACGAGCCGGCGCCGCGTGCCACCTGCAGACGGCTTGCCATGCAGTGGAAAGGCCGCAGCACGTTGGGCTGCGGCTTCGACTTCTGATCTGAACCGGGCGCCGAGGCCCTTCTCGATAGCCTCGTAGTACGCTGTTTGCCCAAGCAGCTCAGCGCGCGCTGGCTTGGTGAAGCGAGCCTGTTTCAAGGCGCGATGCGACGGGCTTCCGCAAATACGTCTTCGGCTGCGAAGCTCTCAACCTCGCCTCGCCTGTGCGCTTCGACGCGCCGCACGATCTCTGCGTCCCAAGCGGCCTCGATGTCAGACAGCGGGGGCTCATGAAGCGACTCGAGAAGCAACTCGACGAGGCGCGAGCGATCCTCCGGTGCGAGCGAACGGCCACGGTCTGCGAGCTCAGCGACGATGTCAGGCATGGTGAGGCTCCGGTTGCGAAATCATCATACCGTTCGAGGGCGAGGACCGTCCTGTTGCCAGCGCGCAGCGGGTGCTTCGACCAACGGCATAGGCCTCAAGCTCAACGCCGACACGCCATCCGTCGCGCCCCTGACCGTGCAATAGGTCAGCGGCAGCTTCGGCTCCAACACCCGCATTTCACGTCTGGGTTGCTCGCTCATCAGACTGGCTTCGGGGGTTGATATTTGAGATCTGACCCCGC
>CAVTAM010000017.1:0-71736 GCA_963732625.1 uncultured beta proteobacterium
CTGGCGCGCTTCAACACCAACATCGGCGTCGTCGACAAGCGCTTCTTCCAAGGTCTGCCGAGCCCGGCCGCCGCGGCAATGGTGATGGGCCTGATCTGGGTCATGGACGACTCGGGCTTCAAGGAAGTGGGCCGCATCCCGTGGCTGGCGATCATTGCGTGGGGCGTCACCTTCTTTGCCGGCGCGTCGATGGTCACCAACGCGCCGTACTACAGCTTCAAGGACGTGAGCGCGATGAAGAGCGTGCCCTTCATCGTCATCGTCGCCATTGCCATGGGCATCGCTGTCATCAGCCAGCACCCGCCGCTGGTCATCTTCGCGCTGTTCTGCGCCTACGGCCTGTCCGGCTACGCGGTGTACTTCTATCGCCGCGCCAAAGGTCTGCGCACCAGCGTCATCGCGACCTCGACGGACGAGCCGGAAGAGTCGGGCCTGCACAGATGAGCGTCTTGCGTGTACATTCAGGGCCATGTTGATCCGCACCGCCGCCGCCCTGCTACTTCTAGGAGTGACCGCCGCGCGCTGATCGAACGACGACCCGGTTTTCCCTTCGACGGCCCGCGAGCAACCTGCTAGCGGGCCGTTTTGTTTTCCTGCCACCGAAAGTCCCAACGCCATGACCACCGACAAGCTGATCATTTTCGACACCACCTTGCGCGACGGCGAGCAATCGCCCGGCGCCTCGATGACCAAGGACGAAAAGCTGCGCATCGCGCGCCAGTTGGAGCGGCTGAAGGTCGACGTCATCGAGGCCGGTTTCGCGGCGTCGTCGAACGGCGATTTCGAGGCCGTGAAGACGATCGCCGATCACATCAAGGAGTCGATCGTCTGTTCGCTCTCGCGCGCCAACGACCGCGACATCTCGCGTGCCGCCGAGGCGCTCAAGGGCGCGGCGCGCTCGCGCATCCACACCTTCATCGCCACCTCGGCGCTGCACATGGAAAAGAAGCTGCGCATGACGCCGGAGCAGGTGTTCGAGCAGGCCAAGCTGGCGGTGCGCTTTGCGCGCAACCTCAACGACGACGTCGAGTTCTCGCCCGAAGACGGCTACCGCAGCGAGCCGGACTATCTGTGCCGCGTGCTCGAAGCCGTGATCAAGGAAGGCGCGACGACGATCAACGTGCCCGACACCGTGGGCTACGCCGTGCCGGAGCTGTACGGCGAGTTCATCCGCATGCTGCGCGAGCGCGTGCCGAACTCCGACAAGGCGGTCTGGTCGGTGCATTGCCACAACGACCTCGGCATGGCGGTGGCCAACTCGCTGGCCGGCGTCAAGATCGGCGGCGCGCGGCAGGTGGAGTGCACGATCAACGGCCTCGGCGAGCGGGCAGGCAACACCTCGCTCGAAGAGGTGGTGATGGCGGTGAAGACACGGCGCGACCACTTCGGCCTGACGATGGGCATCGACACGACACAGATCGTCGCCGCCTCGCGCATGGTCAGCCAGACCACCGGCTTCGTGGTCCAGCCGAACAAGGCGGTGGTCGGCGCCAACGCGTTTGCGCATGCCAGCGGCATCCACCAGGACGGTGTGCTCAAGGCGCGCGACACCTACGAAATCATGCGCGCCGAAGACGTGGGCTGGGCGGCCAACAAGATCGTGCTCGGCAAGCTCTCCGGCCGCAACGCCTTCAAGCAGCGCCTGCAGGAGCTCGGCATCGACTTGGGCAGCGAGGCCGACGTCAACGCCGCCTTTGCGCGATTCAAGGATCTGGCGGACCGCAAGAGCGAGATCTTCGACGAAGACATCATCGCGCTGGTCGGCGACGAGAGCGTGACCCACGAGCAGGAGCACTTTCGCCTGCTGACGCTCGACCAGCGCTCGGGCACCGGCGAGCGGCCGCATGCGCGGGTGACGTTTGCGATCGGCAGCGACGAACACCATGTCGAGAGCGACGGCAACGGCCCGGTGGACGCCAGCCTGAAGGCCATCGAGTCGAAGGCGCTGAGCGGCGCCGAGCTGGTGCTCTATTCGGTCAACGCAATCACCAGCGGCAGCACCGAATCACAGGGCGAAGTCACGGTTCGGCTGCAGCTGGGCGGCCGCGTGGTCAACGGCGTCGGCGCCGATCCCGACATCGTGGTGGCGTCGGCCAAGGCCTACCTGGCGGCGCTGAACAAGCTGCACAGCAAGGTCGAACGCGTCGCCGCGCAGGGCTGATCGGACGAAAGGCGGGCAAGCCGTGAGATAAGTCAAAGATCAGGGGAAGCCCAGGAACGACTTTAGGAGAAACGCGTAAGTTTTTGATATTGCTTGCGTTTCTCCCTCCGATAGACTCTGTCGGAACCGTCGTTGGGGATTTCCCTGTGTTTGGCAAGAAAAAGTATCAGGTGTGCTTTGGATCGATCGCGCTGGCGCTGGCGGCGCTGATCGCTTGGCCCGCCGAGGCGAGGTCCAAACACCCGTCGGTGGTCTACAAGGTCACCAAGAAGTCGGCGTCGTCGTCGAAGCGCCTGGCGCGCGTGCGCTACGTCGCGCCGGCCGTGCCGTCGCACGGTCAGCAACTGGGTTTGCATACGGCGGACGATCCGCTCGACCTGCGCTCGGCCGCCGTGCTGGTGCTCGACCAGGACACCAACGAAATCCTGCTGGCCAAGAATCAGCACGCGGTGTTGCCGATCGCCTCGATCACCAAGCTGATGACGGCGCTGGTCGTCGCCGACGCCGAGCAGCCGCAGGACGAAGTGCTGACCATCACGGCTGAAGACATCGACACCGAAAAGGGCAGCCGTTCGCGCCTGCAGCTCGGCACGCAGCTGACGCGCGGCGAGATGCTGCATCTGGCGCTGATGGCGAGCGAAAACCGCGCCGCCAACGCGCTCGGCCGCCACTATCCCGGCGGCTTGCCGGCCGTCGTCGAGGCGATGAACCGCCGGGCGCACTTGCTCGGCATGACGCGCACCCGCTACGTCGAGCCCACGGGCCTGTCGAGCCGCAACCAGTCGAACGCCACGGACCTGGCGTTGCTCGTTCGCGAGGCCAACAAGAACGACATGATCCGGCGCCTGTCGACGTCGCTCGAAGCCGAAGTGGCCGTCGGCTTGCGCGCCGTTCACTTCCGCAATACCAACAGCCTGGTGCGCAACAGCGACTGGACGATCGGCCTGCAGAAGACCGGCTACATCGCCGAAGCCGGCCGCTGCGTCGTCATGCAGGCCGAGCTGTCAGGGCGCAAGCTGGTCATGGTGCTGCTCGACTCGGCCGGCAAGTTCTCGCGCGTCGGCGACGCCGAGCGCATCCGCAACTGGCTGACCACGCAGAGCATCGGTACGCCGGCCCCGGCCACCGCCACGGTGGCAACGCCGCTGAGCTGACGAGCCTAGCGGCCGCGCGCCGGCGCGTCGCCGTGCCCGAGCGCCCGCGAGATGTCTTCGGCCGTGGCCTTGACGCGCTCGGCCCAGCCGAGTTCCAGGCGATCGGCCGGCGCGGAAATCGACAAGCCCGCCACCAGTTTGCCCGCATCGTCATAGACGCCGGCGGCGATGCAGCGCACGCCGATCTCGAGTTCTTCGTTGTCGTGCGCGACACCGCGCGCGCGCACGCCTTCCAGTTCGCGCTCCAGCGCCGCGACCTGCGTCAGGCTGTTGCGCGTGTGGCCGGCCAGGCCGGTGCGCGTGGCATAGGCGCGCACGCGCTCCGGCGGCTCGGCGGCGAGGAAGAGCTTGCCCACCGAAGTCAGGTGCAACGGCGCGCGGCCGCCGACCGCGCGCACCACCTGCATGCCCGAGCGCTCGCTGTAGGCGCGCTCGATGTAGACGATCTCGTCGCCCTGGCGCACCGACAGGTTGACCGCCTGATGCGTCAGCCGGTGCAGCTCGCGCATCGGTGCTGCGGCCAGCTCGCGCACCGACAGCCGCTCCTTGACCAGGTTGCCGAGTTCGAGCAGCCGCATGCCCAGACGGTACTGGCCGGCGTGCGGCCGATCGACGAAGCGGCCGGCGGCCAGGTCATTGAGGATGCGGTGCGCCGTCGACGGGTGCAGGCCCGTGCGCTCGCTGATGTCCTTGAGCGCCATCGCCTCGGGTTGCTGCGCCAGCACGTCGAGCAGCGCGAAACAGCGCTCCAGAACCTGGATGCTCGGCGTGGAGAGATCTTTGGTCGCCATGTCGCTGGTGATTCTTGCATGGCGAAACTCTCGACCGGATGCCGGAAGGGCTCAGACCCTGCGCAATCCGAGAGTGTCGAGCGCCATCAGCGCCGAGCGCACGGCCCCTTCGAGCGTGGCCGGATAGGGGCCGTCGACGTAGTCGCCGGCCGCGGCCAGGCCGGGCGCGATCGGCGTTGGCGGGCGCAGCAGGCCGGGCGTGCAGAGGAATGTCGCGCGGCGCTCGGCGATCGTGCGCAGCGTCTGCCAGGGGATCGCGCCGAAGGCCGACTGCGCCTGGCGCAACGTGGCCTGCGCGGTGGCGTCGAGGCCGGCCTCCACCCAGGCCCGCGCACCGCTCGCGACGAACGCGAACAGTCCGTCGCGTGCGCCGCTGCGGTCGAGCGCACCGAGGTCGAAGGCGAACTGCGCCGGCGCGTCCGGGCCGGCATGCAGCGCCACCATCGGTGAGGGCAGGCGCGCACCCAGGCTTTGCAGGTAGACGGTGACGATCGGCTCGTAGTCGAAGGCCGCCGCGGTTTGTGCCCAACTTGCCGACACGGGCTGCGCCAGGCGTGCCGCCTCGTGCGCGCTGCATGCCAGCAGCACGGTGTCGAAGGTGTCGCCATCGACACGCCAGCGCGCGTCGGCCGCTGGTTCGATGTGCTGCACGCGTGTTGCCCAGCGCAGCGCCGCGCCGTGTTGTTCCAGCCAGCGCGCGGCCGGCGTCGGCAGCAACGCCGAGAGCGGCACGCGTGGCAGCAGCAGGTCGGCCGCGCCGGGGCCGCTGAACAGCGCATCGCGCAGCACGCGCAGGAAGACCTGCGCGCTGGCCTGTGATGACGGTGTGTTCAGCGCGGCCACGCACAGTGGCTCGATCAGCGTTGCCTGCACGCGCGCCGGCAGCGCCGAGACGAGATCGGCTACCGTGCGCTGCGGCTCGGCACGAAAGCCGCCGAGCCGCCAGCGCAGTGCGGTCGCCAACAGTGCCAAGCGCTCCGACAGCGGCCAGGCGGTGAGCGCGAGCACCGCACGCACGAACGCCGGCACGGCCGGTCCGCGCCGCAGCGCGAGGCCGCGGCCTTGCGGATCGGTCAACGACAGCGGCCGGCGATCGAGCAGCGCATCCGGTTCGGCGCCGACGCTGCGCATCAACGCCAGCGTCTCGCGGTACGCGCCGATCAGGATGTGCTGGCCGTTGTCGAGCACGAAGCCGTCGTGCGTGACCGCGCGCGCGCGGCCGCCGGGGTGTGGCGCCATGTCGTACAGCGTCACGCGGTGGCCGGCCTCGGTGGCGCGCACGGCGGCGGCCAGACCGGCCCAACCCGCGCCGACGACGGCGAGCGATTGGCCGCTCAACGCTCGAGCCAGTGCGTGCGCATCGCGATCCAGACCTTGCGCAGCGGCGTCAGCGACACGCGCTGGTGCAGCACCTGGAAGTCGTCGCGCTCGATTTCACGCAGCAGCGTGCGATAGATCTGCGCCATCGCCAGGCCCGGCCGCTGATCGCGGCGGTCGGCATCGGGCAGCAGCGCCAGCGCCTCATCGTAAATGCGGTGCGCGCGTTCGGCCTGAAACTCCATCAGCGCGATGAAACGTTCGCTGTACCCCCAAGGCGCGTCGCGCTTCAGCAGTTCGTTGGCCTTGACATCGAAACGCTTCAATTCGTCCATCGGCAGATAGATACGGCCGCGCCGCGCATCGTCGCCGACGTCGCGGATGATGTTGGTGAGCTGCATCGCCAGGCCGAGCTTGTGTGCGTAGACAGTCGTGCGTTCGTCGCTGCGGCCGAAGATGCTGGCCGCGACCTCGCCGACGATGCCGGCCACCAGATGGCAGTAGCGCGCCAGGCCCGCGAAGTCGAGATAGCGGCTTTGCCGCAGATCCATCTCGCAGCCGTCGATCACCGCCAGCAGGTGGCGCGCCTCGATGGCATACACCGCCGTGTGCGGCAGCAGCGCCTTCATCACCGGGTGGCTCGGCGCGCCGCCGAACGCCGCCGCCACTTCCTTGCGCCACCAGGCGAGCTTGGTCGCCGCCACGCCCGGGTCCTGCACTTCATCGACGACATCGTCGACCTCGCGGCAGAACGCGTAGAACGCCGTGATGGCCGCACGCCGCGGTGGCGGCAAAAAGCGGAAGGCGTAGTAGAACGACGAGCCGCTCTTGGCGGCGCGGTCTTCGACGTACTGCTCGGGCGTCATCGCGCCGCCGGGTCCGACAGCGTCGCAGCGGCACCGCGGCGCATGCACAGCGCGCGCCACAGCAGCAGCGGCGCGTCGAGCGCGCCGAGCGTCGGCCGCCGGCTGAGCGCGTTGCAGCCGTGGCCTTCGATCTTGTCGAGGATGCGCAAGCCGCCTTGCACCACCAGCCGCAGCTCCCAGCCGAAGCGGCCCGGCAGGCGGTGCACCAGCGGCGCGCCGTGTTGCATCAGCTCGCGTGCCCAGCGGCACAGCTCGCGCACCAGCGCGCGCGACGCGTCGCTGTCGGCGTGCAGCGTGGCCACATCGAGACCGTGGCGCTGTGCGTCGGCCAGTGGCAAGTAAAAACGTCCGCGCGCGTGATCGCGCGACATGTCTTGCCAGAAGTTGATCAGTTGCAGCGACGAGCAGACCGCATCCGATTGCGCCAGCGCGCCGGCGTCGTCGTCAACGCCCGCCAGGTGCAGCAGCAAGCGGCCGATCGGGTTGGCCGAGCGGCTGCAGTAGTCGAGCAGCGCCGCGCGGTCGGGGTAGAGCGGGTTGTGCGTGTCTTGCTTGAAGGCGGCGAGCAACTGCGCGAGCAGCGCCACCGGCAGCCGGTGCGCTTCGATCTGCCGCGCCAGCGGCAAAAAGACCTGCGGCCAGTCGCTGCCGGGTCGGCCTTGGGCGGCCTCTTGCAGTGCCTGTTCGTAGCGCTTTAGCGAGGCCAGCCGCTCGGCGGGCGGCGCGGCGCCTTCGTCGGCGATGTCGTCGGCTGTGCGTGCGAAATGGTAGATCGCGGTGACCGCCGGACGCAGGGCCGGCGGACACAGGAAGGACGCAACAGGAAAGTTTTCGTAGTGGTCAACGCTCACGGCGGCGTGATTGTCCATGCGCTTTTTCGTCACTGCCGTTGACATCGCCAAAGGCACGCCCGTATATTACTGACCGATCGGTCAGTAACAATCGTCGGCTGCCGGGCCGGCAAAAAAACCTCTTCTTCGGATGCGCCGCTTTGCCCTGCTCCTCGCCTTGACGCTGGCTGCGCTGGCATCGGGCTGCTCACGCCCCGCGCCGCCACCGGAGCCGCTGCGCGCGGTGCGCACGATCACCGTCGGCCAGCCCTCTGCCGGCACGAGCATCGACTACGCCGGCGAGGTGCGGGCCCGCACTGAATCGCGGCTGTCGTTTCGGGTGGCCGGCAAGATGGTGTCGCGGCCGGTCGATCTGGGCGATGCGGTCAAGGCCGGCCAGGTGCTGGCCAGTCTCGACCCGATGGACCTGCGGCTCGGCCAGCAAGCGGCGAGCTCGGGCCTCGAAGCGGCGCGCGTCAACGCCGACCAGGCGGGCGCGGACCTGAAGCGCTTCAAGGAACTGCGCGATCAGGGCTTCATCAGCGCGGCCGAACTCGATCGCCGCGAGAGCACGTTCAAAGCTGCGCAGGCGCAATACGAACAGGCCCGCGCGCAAGCCGGCGTGCAGAGCAACCAGGCGCGCTACGCCGCCTTGGTGGCCGATGGCGCCGGTGTCGTCACTGCGGTCGAGGCCGAGCCCGGTGCGGTGCTCGCTGCGGGTGCGCCGGTGTTGCGCGTGGCGCAAGACGGCCCGCGCGACGTCGTCTTTGCCGTGCCGGAGCAGCAGGCCGGCCCGCTGCGCGCGCTTGAAGGCCAGCCCGGCGTTCTGCAGGTGCGGGTGTGGGGCGCCAGCGATGCGCCGCTGCCGGCGACGGTGCGCGAGGTGTCGGCGGCGGCGGACCCGTCGACGCGCACCTTCCTCGTCAAGGCCGACATCGGCCGCGCTGCCGTGCGCCTGGGGCAAACGGCGACGGTGTCGCTGGCGGTGCCGGGTGCTGCCGGCGCCTTGAAGCTGCCGCTCGCGGCGCTGTTTGAGCAGCAAGGCCAATCGCATGTGTGGCTGCTCGACACGGCGGCGATGACGGTGCGCGCGCAGCCGGTCAAGGTGGCGGGCGCCGAAGGCAACATGGTGCTGATCTCCAGCGGTCTGACTGCCGGGCAAACGGTGGTCAGCGCCGGGGCGCACACGTTGACGGCGGGGCAGAAGGTGTCGCTCTACAACGCTGCGCCTGCGGCGTCGCGTTGAGCGGGGCCGCCGATGGACACGCAGGCCGACAGCGCGCCGTCGCGCTTGAACATCTCGCGCTGGGCGCTCGACCACCCGGCGCTGACGCGCTACCTGATGCTGGTGCTGATCGTGCTCGGCGTGGCCGCGTACTTCCAGCTCGGGCAGGACGAGGATCCGCCGTTCACTTTTCGCGCGATGGTGGTGCAGGCCTTCTGGCCCGGTGCTTCCGCCGAGCAGATGGCCGAGCAGGTGACGAGCAAGATCGAGCGCGCGCTGCAGGAGGTGCCGTACAGCGACGTCATCCGCAGCTACACCAAGCCGGGCGAGTCGCTGACGATCCTGCAGGTCAAGGAGGTGATCCGCGGCCGCGAGGTCAGCGATGCCTGGTACCAGGCGCGCAAGCGGGTCGGCGACATCCGCGGCACGCTGCCGACGGGTGTCATCGGACCCGTGTTCAACGACGACTTCGGCGATGTCTACGGCACTCTTTACGCGCTCTCGGCCGACGGCTTCTCTGACGAGGAACTGCGCGAGTTCGCCGACAACGTGCGCGAGCGGCTGCTGCGCGTCAAGGACGTTGCCAAGGTGGAAATCTTCGGCGCTCAGCCGGAGAAGGTCTTCGTCGAGATCTCGCACAAGCGGCTGGCGACACTCGGTCTCGATCTCAACCAGGTCATTGCGCAGCTCTCAGCGCAGAACGCGGTCGAGGGCGCGGGGCAGTTGAACGCCGGCAGCGAGAACCTGCAGGTGCGCATCGGCGGGCAGTTCAAGTCGGTCGCGGAGCTGGAGCAGTTCCCGATCCGCGGCGTCAATGCGGCGACGGGGCAGGCGACGCAGTTGCGGCTGGCCGACATCGCGAGTGTCAGCCGCGGCACGATCGATCCGCCGCAGGTCAAGGTGCGGCATCAGGGCAAGCCCGTCATCGCGCTCGGCGTGTCGATGGCCAAGGGCGGCGACATCATCGCGCTCGGCCAATCGCTGCGCACGGAGACCAAGATCATTCAATCGACGCTGCCGGTCGGCATCGAGATGAGCCAGATCCAGGATCAGCCGCAAGCGGTGTCGCGCTCGGTCGGCGAGTTCGTGCGTGTGCTGATCGAGGCGATCGTCGTCGTGCTGGCGGTGAGCTTCATCGCGCTCGGCTTGCACACCAAACCGTTGCGGATCGACATCTGGCCGGGGCTGGTCGTCGGCATCACGATCCCGCTGGTGCTGGCGATCACCTTCGTCACGATGTTCTATTGGGGCGTCGGCCTGCACAAGATCTCGCTCGGCTCGCTGATCATCGCCCTCGGCCTGCTCGTCGACGACGCGATCATTGCCGTCGAGATGATGGTGCGCAAGATGGAAGAGGGCTACGAGCGCCACGCGCGCCGCGACCTTCAGCTACGAGCTGGTGTCGATGCCGATGCTGACCGGCACGCTGATCACCGCCGCCGGCTTCCTGCCGATCGGCCTGGCCAAGTCGGTGACCGGCGAGTACACGTTCGCGATCTTCGCCGTGACGACCGCAGCACTCGTGATCTCGTGGTTCGTCTCGGTGTACTTCGTGCCTTACCTCGGCGTGCATGCTGCTGCGCACGAAGCCGCATGCCGACGGCGACCAGCCGCACGAGCTCTTCGACTCGCCGTTCTACACGCGGCTGCGCGCGCTGGTGAACTGGTGCGTGCAGCACCGCTGGATCACGATCGCCATCACGCTGCTGACGTTCGCGCTCGGCGTCGTCGGCATGGGCCGCGTGCAGCAGCAGTTCTTTCCCGATTCGAGCCGGCCCGAAGTGCTGGTGGACTTGTGGCTGCCCGAAGGCGCGACGTTTCAGGAAACCGAAGCGGTGGCCAAACGCTTCGAAGCCCGCATGGCGAAAGAAGAGGGCGTGGCCAGCGTCACGGCGTGGATCGGCAGCGGCGTGCCGCGCTTCTACCTGCCGCTCGACCAGATCTTCCAGAACAGCAACGTCAGCCAGTTCATCGTGCTGCCGCAAGATCTCGCGGCACGCGACGCGCTGCGCACGAAGCTGCCGGCGCTGTTGGCGACCGAGTTTCCCGAGGTGCGGGGCCGATCCAAAGTGCTGCCCAACGGACCGCCGGTGTCCTACCCGGTGATGTTTCGCGTGCTCGGCCCCGACGTGGCCGGTGTGCAGGCATGGTCCGACAAAGCCAAGGCGATCCTGCGCGCGAATCCGAACATGCGCGGCATCAACGACAACTGGAACGAGCGCGTCAAGGTGCTGCGGCTGAATGTCGATCAGGCCAAGGCGCGCGCGCTCGGCGTGACGAGCCAGAACATCGCCGTTGCCGCGCGCACGGTGCTGTCGGGCACGACGGTCGGCCAGTACCGCGAGGGCGACAAGCTGATCGACATCGTGTTGCGCCAGCCGGCCGACGAGCGCAACGCGATCACCGACCTGTCCACGGCGTACCTGCCGACGGCCAGCGGCCGCGCGATCCCGCTGTCGCAGATCGCGAGCTTCGAGTTCGCGTGGGAGCCGGGCGTGATCTGGCGCGAGGGGCGCAAGTTCGCGGCCACCGTGCAAGGCGATGTCGTCGAAGGCGTGCAGGGGCCGACGGTGACGTTCCAGGTCTGGCCCGAGCTGCAGAAACTGAAGGCGCAGATGCCGCCGGACTACGACATCCAGATCGCCGGCGCGGTGGCCGAGAGCAGCAAGGGCCAGGACTCGATCGCCGTCGGCGTGCCGGTGATGCTGTTCATCATGTTCACGCTGCTGGTACTGCAACTGCAGTCGGTGTCGCGTGCCTTCCTCGTCGTGCTGACGGCGCCGATGGGCATTGCCGGTGTGGCGGGCGCGCTGCTGCTGCTCAACCGGCCGTTCGGTTTTGTCGCGCTGCTCGGCTTCATCGCGCTGGCGGGGATGATCATGCGCAACTCGGTGATCCTGATCGACCAGATCGAGCAGGATCGCAAGAAGGGTGTGCCGGCGTGGACGGCGATCGTCGAGTCCGCCGTGCGCCGCTTCCGGCCGATCGTGCTCACGGCGGCTGCGGCCGTGCTGGCGATGATCCCGCTGTCGCGCAGCGTGTTCTGGGGGCCGATGGCGGTGGCCATCATGGGCGGGCTGGTCGTGGCCACGGCGTTGACGCTGCTCGCGTTGCCGGCGCTGTATGCGGCCTGGTTCCGCGTCAAGAAGCCGGCCGAAGCGGCAAGCTAAACTCGCGCGGCTCAGCGCCACCAAACCGCGCGGGTGGCGAAATTGGTAGACGCACCAGGTTTAGGTCCTGACGCCCTCACCGGCGTGGGGGTTCGAGTCCCCCCCCGCGCACCACGCATCCCTCCTCCTTCGATCCTTCCAAGAGCACTGCCATGACGGTCCAAGTTGAAACTCTCGAAAAGCTGCAACGCCGCATCACGCTGACCCTGCCGGTCACGAGCATCAGCGGCGAAGTGCAAACCCGCTTGAAGAAGCTGGCGCGCACGGTCAAGGCCGATGGCTTTCGCCCCGGCAAGGTGCCGATCAGCGTCGTCGCTCAGCGCTACGGCTACTCGGTGCAGTACGAGGTCATGAACGACAAGGTCGGCGAGGCCTTCAACTCGGCCGCCAACGAGGCCAAGCTGCGCGTCGCCGGCATGCCCAAGATCACGCAGAAGGACGACTCGGCCGAAGGGCAGATGGCGTTCGACGCGACCTTCGAGGTTTATCCCGAGGTCAAGATCGGTGATTTGTCGGCCGTGTCGGTCGAGCGCGTCTCGACCGAAGTGACTGAAGCTGCGATCGACAAGACGGTGGACATCCTGCGCAAGCAGCGGCGCACGTTCCAGCAGCGGCCGGGCAGCGAAGGCGCGCAGGAAACCGACCGCGTGACGATCGACTTCGAAGGCAAGATCGACGGTGAGCCGTTTGCCGGCGGCAAGGCCGACGCGTTTCAGTTCATCGTTGGCGAAGGCCAGATGCTGCCGCAGTTCGATCAAGGCGTGCGTGGCATGAAGGCCGGTGACAACAAGACCTTCCCGGTCGCGTTCCCGGCCGACTACCAGGGCCAGGACGTGGCAGGCAAGGAAGCAGACTTCCTCGTCACGATGAAGAAGATCGAAGCCCAGCACCTGCCCGAAGTCAACGAAGCCTTCGTCAAGACGCTCGGCATCAAGGACGCCACGGTCGATGCACTGCGCGCCGACGTGAAGAAAAATCTCGAACGCGAAGTGAAGTTCCGCGTGCTGTCGCGCAACAAGGCCGCGGTGATGGACGCGTTGGTCGGCGCGGCTGAACTCGACGTGCCGACCGCGCTCGTCGAAGGCGAAACCGAACGCATGATCGAAGGCGCGCGCGCCGACCTGAAGCAGCGCGGCGTCAAGGACGCTGACAAGGCGCCGATCCCGCCCGAGCTGTTCAAGGACCAGGCCGAGCGCCGCGTGCGACTGGGCCTGGTCGTGGCTGAGCTCGTGCGCACGAACAACCTGCAGGCCAAGCCCGAACAGCTGCAGGCGCACATCGAAGAGATGAGCCAGAGCTACGAGAAGCCGGCCGAGGTGATGCGCTGGTATTTGAGCGATCGCCAGCGCATGGCCGAGGTCGAGGCGATCGTGATCGAGAGCAACGTCACGCAGCACGTCCTTTCCAAAGCGCAGGTGACCGACAAGGTGCTACCGTTCGACGAACTGATGACGGCTTGAAGCCCAAGGAACAACGGATGAGCGCACTCGACACCCAAGCACTCGGCCTCGTGCCGATGGTCATCGAAACGTCGGGCCGCGGCGAGCGCGCCTACGACATCTACTCGCGCCTGCTGCGCGAGCGCATCGTCTTCCTCGTCGGCCCGGTCAACGACCAGACGGCCAACGTGGTCGTTGCGCAGATGCTGTTCCTGGAGAGCGAGAACCCGGACAAGGAAATCTTTCTCTACATCAACTCGCCGGGCGGCAGCGTGAGCGCGGGCCTGTCGGTGTACGACACGATGCAGTTCATCAAGCCCGACGTGTCCACGCTGTGCATGGGCATGGCGGCGAGCATGGGCGCCTTCCTGCTGGCAGCAGGCACCAAGGGCAAACGTCTCGCGTTGCCCAACTCGCGCATCATGATTCACCAGCCGTCGGGCGGTGCTCAAGGCCAGGCCAGCGACATCGAAATCCAGGCCCGCGAAATCTTGAAGCTGCGCGAATCGCTGAACCAGATCCTGGCCGACCGCACCGGCCAGAGCCTGGACAAGATCAAGGCCGACAGCGAGCGCGACTACTTCATGTCCGCGCCCGAGGCCAGGGACTACGGCCTGATCGATCAGGTGATCGAAAAACGCTAGACCGGTCGCGCGGGATACCGTCCGACACGAAGTTGTGATCCGCGCCACGAAAAGGGGCTGTTTTCTCAGCGCCTGGACGGCCCAGTGCCTTGCACTATGATCGGCTGACGGTTTACGAGGCGCATCCATGCCCGAGAAAAAAGGCGGCTCCAGCGAAAAGGTTCTGTACTGCTCGTTCTGCGGCAAGTCGCAGCATGAGGTCAAGAAACTGATCGCCGGCCCTTCGGTGTTCATCTGCGATGAGTGCATCGAGCTGTGCAACGACATCATCCGCGACGAGGTGCCGGCCGAAAGCCCGGCCGCCAAGACCGCGAAGTCGGACCTGCCGACCCCCGTCGAAATCAAGAACATCCTCGACCAGTACGTGATCGGCCAGGACCCGGCCAAGCGCACCTTGTCGGTAGCGGTTTACAACCACTACAAGCGCCTGAAGAACATGGGCAGCAAGGATGAGGTCGAGCTCAGCAAGAGCAACATCCTCCTGATCGGTCCCACGGGCTCCGGCAAGACGCTGCTCGCGCAAACGCTGGCGCGCCTGCTCAACGTGCCCTTCGTGATCTCGGATGCGACGACGCTGACCGAAGCCGGCTACGTCGGCGAGGACGTCGAGAACATCATCCAGAAGCTGCTGCAGAACTGCAACTACGACGTCGAGCGCGCGCAGCGCGGCATCGTCTACATCGACGAGATCGACAAGATCAGCCGCAAGGCCGACAACCCGAGCATCACGCGCGACGTGTCGGGCGAGGGCGTGCAGCAGGCGCTGCTGAAGCTGGTCGAAGGCACGATGGCCAGCGTGCCGCCGCAGGGCGGGCGCAAGCACCCGAACCAGGATTTCCTGCAGATCGACACGACCAACATCCTGTTCATCTGCGGTGGCGCCTTCGACGGCCTGGAGAAAGTCATCCAGAACCGCACCGAGCGCTCGGGCATCGGCTTCTCGGCCTCCGTGCACAGCAAGACCGAAAAGCGCGCCGCCGATCTGTTCCGCGACGCCGAGCCGGAAGACCTGATCAAGTTCGGCCTGATCCCCGAACTCGTCGGCCGCCTGCCGGTGGTGGCCACGCTCGGCGAGCTGACCGAAGACGCGCTGGTGCAGATCCTCACCGAGCCGAAGAACGCGCTGGCCAAGCAGTACCAGAAGCTGTTCATGATGGACGGCGTGGAGCTGGAGCTGCGGCCCTCGGCGCTGGCCGCCATCTCGCGCAAGGCGCTGAAGCGCAAGACCGGCGCCCGCGGCCTGCGCTCGATCGTCGAGCAGGCGCTGATCGACACCATGTTCGACCTGCCCAACCTCGACGGCGTGGCCAAGGTGGTGGTGGACGAGCACAACATCGAAGAGGGCACCAAACCCCTCCTGGTCTATCGCGACAAAGCCAAGGCGAGCGCCTAACTTGAATTAGTTGTCTCGGGCGCCATGTGGGCCTGAGAAAGAGAGGTTCTCCCCATGTCCGGACATCCCATCCTCCCCGCGGACCCGATCACGCTGCCGCTGCTGCCGCTGCGCGATGTGGTCGTGTTCCCGCACATGGTCATCCCGCTGTTCGTCGGCCGGCCGAAGAGCATCAAGGCGCTCGAAGCGGCCATGGAAGCCGGCCGCCAGATCGTGCTCGTGGCGCAAAAGGCCGCCGGCAAGGACGAGCCGAAGCCCGACGACATGTTCGATGTCGGCTGCGTCTCGTCGATCCTGCAGATGCTGAAGCTGCCCGACGGCACCGTGAAGGTGCTGGTCGAAGGCACGCAGCGCGCGACCACGGTGTCGATCACCGACAGCGGCGAATACTTCGTCGGCGAAGTGCGCCCGATCCCGCCGGCCGCCGATCCGACGCCCGAGATCGAAGCCCTGCGCCGCGCGGTGACGCAGCAGTTCGACCAGTACGTCAAGCTGAACAAGAAGATCCCGCCCGAAATCCTGACCTCCATCGCCGGCATCGACGACGCCGGCCGCCTGGCCGACACGATCGCCGCGCACCTGCCGTTGAAGCTCGACGCCAAGCAGTCGGTGCTCGACCTCGACCATGTCGGCAAGCGCATGGAAAAGCTGCTCGAACTGCTCGAGCATGAAGTCGACATCCTGCAAGTCGAAAAGCGCATCCGTGGCCGCGTCAAGCGCCAGATGGAAAAGAGCCAGCGCGAGTACTACCTGAACGAGCAGGTCAAGGCGATCCAGAAGGAACTCGGCGACGGTGAAGAAGGCGCCGACCTCGAAGACCTGGAGAAGAAGATCAAGGCCGCGCGCATGCCCAAGGACGCGCGCAAGAAGGTCGACAACGAGTTCAAGAAGCTGAAGCTCATGTCACCGATGTCGGCCGAAGCCACCGTGGTGCGCAACTACATCGACACGCTGGTCAACCTGCCGTGGGCGAAGAAGACCAAGGTCAAGCACGACCTGAAGCACGCCGAAGACGTCTTGAACGAAGACCACGCCGGCCTCGACAAGGTGAAGGAGCGCATCCTCGAGTACCTCGCGGTGCAGCAGCGCGTGGACAAGGTCAAGGCGCCGATCCTGTGTCTCGTCGGCCCCCCGGGCGTCGGCAAGACCTCGCTCGGCCAGAGCGTGGCCCGCGCCACCGGCCGCAAGTTCGTGCGCATGGCGCTCGGCGGCGTGCGTGACGAAGCCGAGATCCGCGGCCACCGCCGCACCTACATCGGCTCGATGCCCGGCAAGGTGCTGCAGTCGTTGACCAAGGTCGGCACGCGCAATCCGCTGTTCCTGTTGGACGAGGTGGACAAGCTCGGCATGGACTTCCGCGGCGACCCGTCATCGGCGCTGCTCGAAGTGCTCGACCCCGAGCAGAACCACACCTTCAGCGACCACTACGTCGAGGTCGATTTCGACCTCAGCGACGTGATGTTCATCGCCACGTCGAACTCGATGAACATTCCGCCGGCCCTGCTGGACCGGATGGAAGTGATCCGCCTGGCCGGCTACACCGAAGACGAGAAGGTCGACATCGCGCAACGCTACCTGCTGCCCAAGCAGATGAAGAACAACGGCGTCAAGGAAATCGAGCTGCTGGTCGAAGAGTCTGCGGTGCGCGGCATCATCCGCTACTACACGCGTGAAGCCGGCGTGCGCTCGCTCGAGCGCGAGATCAGCAAGATCTGCCGCAAGACGGTCAAGGGCATCCAGCTGAAGAAGTACGACGGCATCGTCAAGGTCAGCGAAGACAACCTGAACGACTTCCTCGGTGTGCGCAAGTTCGACTTCGGCCGTGCCGAGAAGAAGAACCAGGTCGGCCAGGTGGTCGGTCTGGCGTGGACCGAAGTCGGCGGCGACCTGCTGACGATCGAAGCCGCGGTGATGAACGGCAAGGGCAACATCATCCGCACGGGGCAACTCGGCGACGTGATGAAGGAGTCGGTCGAAGCCGCGCGCTCGGTGGTGCGTTCACGCGCCCGCCGCCTCGGCATCAAGGACGACATGTTCGAGAAGAAGGACATCCACATCCACGTGCCCGACGGCGCCACGCCCAAGGACGGCCCGAGCGCGGGTGCGGCGATGACGACGGCCTTCGTCTCGGCGCTCACCGGCATCCCGGTGCATGCCGACGTGGCGATGACCGGCGAGATCACCTTGCGCGGCGAAGTCACTGCGATCGGTGGCCTGAAAGAGAAGCTGCTCGCGGCGCACCGCGGCGGCATCAAGAAGGTCATGATCCCCGAGGACAACGTCAAGGACTTGCAGGACATCCCGGAGAACGTCAAGAACCACCTGGAGATCATCCCGGTGAAGTGGATCGACCGCGTGCTCGAAGTGGCGCTGGAATCGATGCCCAAGCCGCTGCCGGATGAAGACCCGGTGGCCGAGGCGGCTGCGGCTGCCAAGGCCGCGGAGGCGAAGGCCGCGACGGGCGAGGTCCGGGCGCACTGAACAGGGCCAGAAAGTCTGGCTATAATTTGGCCCTCTCGCGGGAGTAGCTCAGTTGGTAGAGCGCAACCTTGCCAAGGTTGAGGTCGAGAGTTCGAGACTCTTCTCCCGCTCCAGATAGCAGCACGAAAAGGGAAGCCGACCAGCTTCCCTTTCTCGTCTCAGGAAGCATGACGACGGCGCGGTAGCAAAGCGGTTATGCAGCGGATTGCAAATCCGTCCAGGGCGGTTCGACTCCGCCCCGCGCCTCCAGACAAGAACAAAGCCCGGCGATGCCGGGCTTTTTCGTGAATGGTTGTGGAAGCGGGTGGACTCACGTCCAATTCTCGACCGTCAACCCCGAGACGCGCTTGAACTCCGCCTCGTTGTTGGTCACCAGCGTTGCAGCTTCAGCCAGCGCATGGCAGGCGATCCACAAGTCGTTCGATCCGATCGGCGTGCCGGCGGCCTTCAATCGAACGGACTGCTTTGCGAAGTGCTCGCACAGCCCGGCACCGCCAGGATAGAGCACCGGCACTTGTCTAGTCAGGCCCTCGAGGCGCCGCAACACGTCTGCCTTGCGCGTGCTGCCTTCGGCACCCTTCAGCAATTCCGCGTAGGTGACGAACGACATGCACAGCTCGTCGTCCTCTGCCAGTGCGTTGACCCGCTGAGTCACCGATTCGGGCTTGTTCTTGATGAGGTAGATCAGGATGTTGGTGTCGAGCATGTACCTCACAGCGGCTCGCGCTCCTGCACCGGCGGCTGTGACCGACGGTCTTCGCCCACCCTGCCGAGAAAATCGTCCGACAAGCTGTCGTCGAAGTCTTGCAGCGCCTCCAGCAAGGCCGCGCCGCGGTTCAAGGGCACAGGGCGAATCACCAGGTCACCCGCCTCGTTGCGGCTCACCTGCACACGGCTGACGTTGAGGCGAAACTCTTGCGGAATGCGCACCGCTTGGCTGTTGCCATTCATGAAAACTCTGCTGATGACTGATGTCATGTGAGCACCTCGGCGGCTTGTGTGTACGTGAACGTGTGTAGTTTGGCGGCATCGGGTTGGCAGTGCAAGGACCGTTCGGGGCTGGTTGATCAGCCCAATGCTCGCTGGGATGCAGGTTCATGCGCCGAGCAGCCTGCGCGCCAGCACTGACTGCATGTCACGCCGGCCATCTGCGATCAGGTAGATGACCACCTGCTTGCCGAGCACACGGTAGATCACACGGTACGGCTTGAACGCGGTCTGCCGGTATTCCTTGATGCCCAGCGAGACCAGTTCCTTCGGGTAGCTGCCGCGCTCCGGAAACCGCGACAGGCTTTGCACGACTTTCATCAACTGGTCGAGCACATGGTCGGCGTTGGCGACGCAGTCGAACTCGCAGATGTAGTCGTGAATCGCCTCGAGGTCTTGCTCGGCGCCCGCCGTGAGCAGGACTTCGAACTTGGCTGCCATCAAGCCAGACTTGCTTCAAACGGTCGCACGTTTGGCACGCAGACGGGATGACGACCTCAGACGCTGACTTGACCTTGCCGGCAGCCACTTCCTGATTGCCCAACGCCAGGATCTTCAGCAACGCCAATGTCTCCTGCGTTTGCTCGAAGGACGCCACATCCTGCAGCACCGCTTTCGCTTCACCGTTCTGGGTGATGACCAGCGGCTGACGTTGCGCGGCGAGTTGCGCCAGAACCTCGGCAGCGTTCGCCTTGAGGTAGCTGATCGGCTTGACTTGAGATGAGTAGCGCATGGCTATGTCTCTGGATTTTGAAAGAGGACTGATTGTGGTCTTTTTATGGTCTTGTCGCAAGGCCCACTGGCCCAATGGCAGTGCCGCGGTAGCAAAGCGGTCGTTCAGCGGATTGCAAATCCGTCCAGGGCGGTTCGACTCCGCCCCGCGCCTCCAGACAAAAGAAAGCCGGGCGCTGCCGGGCTTTTCTCTTTTCAGTCCCTGCTCGACTCGTCAAACGCGCCGAACACCGCGCGAAGCGAGTGGCCGTCCCACGTCGTCCCATCAGAGTAAGCAAGGCGTTCGCCATCTTCCAGCAAGTGACCAAGGCGCGACGCAATGAGTCGCATGGCAAGATTGATGGCCTGCATCGAGGATTCACCGGCGACATCCGGATATCGTCCATCGGCACCCTCAAGCTCCGCCGGGCAACGCCATCCGCCGCCGTCCATCGCATAGGGAGTTCCAACGCGCGCGACGACTCGCACCACCGAACCGTCCTTCTTCAACCAAGTGATCTCTTCCGTTGCAACGAACTTCGGCGCCTGCGTTTTCAAGTTGATGTCTCTCTACTTCGCCACCGGCATCGCAAACTCCGCCCCCTTGCCGATGCTCGCCGGCCAGCGCTGCATCACGCTCTTCTGCTTCGTATAGAAGCGCACGCCTTCTTCGCCGTAGGCGTGCATGTCGCCGAACAGGCTTTTCTTCCAGCCGCCGAAGCCGTGCCAGGCCATCGGCACCGGGATGGGCACGTTGATGCCGACCATGCCGACCTGGATGCGGCGTGAGAACTCGCGGGCGATGTTGCCGTCGCTGGTGAAGCAGGACACGCCGTTGCCGTACGGGTGCTCGTTGACGAGCTTCACCGCCTCGGCAAAGTCGTGCGCGCGCACGCACGACAGCACGGGGCCGAAGATCTCTTCCTGGTAGATGCGCATCGCGGGCGTGACGCGGTCGAACAGCGTGCCGCCGGTGAAGTAGCCGCTCTCGTGCTGCGGCACCTTCAAGCCGCGGCCATCGACGACCAGCTTCGCGCCTTCCTTGACGCCGATTTCGATGTAGCCCTCGATGCGACCCAAGCGCCTCTTTCGTGATCACCGGGCCCATCTCGGCGTCGGCCGCCATGCCGTTCTTGACCTTCAGCGTCTTTCGCGCGTTCTGCCAGCAGCGGCACGATCTTGTCGCCGACGTCGCCCACCAGCACCGCCACCGAGATCGCCATGCAGCGCTCGCCCGCCGAGCCGTAGGCGCTGCCGATGAGGGCATCGACGGCCTGCTCGATGTCGGCATCGGGCATCACGACCATGTGGTTCTTGGCGCCGCCGAGGGCCTGCACGCGCTTGCCGTTCCTGGCGCCGGTTTCGTAGATGTACTGCGCGATCGGCGTCGAGCCGACGAAGGACAGCGCCTTCACGTCCGGGTGTTCGAGCAGCGCATCGACCGCCACCTTGTCGCCCTGCACGACGTTGAACACGCCGTCGGGCAGGCCGGCCTGTTTGAACAGCTCGCCGATGAAGACCGAAGGCGACGGGTCACGCTCGCTCGGCTTCAGGATGAAGCTGTTGCCGCAGGCGATGGCCACCGGGAACATCCAGCACGGCACCATGCACGGGAAGTTGAACGGCGTGATGCCGGCCACCACGCCGAGCGGCTGGCGCAGCGTCCAGTTGTCGATGCCCGTGCTGACCTGGTCGGTGTAGTCGCCCTTCAACAGTTGCGGGATGCCGCAGGCGAACTCGACGATGTCGATGCCGCGCGTGACCTCGCCCTGCGCGTCGGAGAACACCTTGCCGTGTTCGGCGGTGATCATCGCGGCGATCGTGTCGCGGTGCTGGTTCATCAGTTCGAGGAACTTGAACATCACGCGCGCGCGGCGGATCGGTGGCGTGTCGGCCCAGGCGGGGAAGGCGGCTTGCGCGGCGGCGACGGCGGCGTGCACTTCGGCTTGCGACGCCAGCGCGACTTGGCGTGCGATGGCGCCGGTCGCGGGGTTGAACACCGGCTGCTCGCGGCCGCTCTTGCTGGCGACACGCTGGCCTCCAACCCAATGACCGACGGTCGTGGTGGCGGTGAATGCTTCGGTGGCGCCCATGCTTGTCTCCTTGAATCGAAGGCCGAATCGTAGTCTCGTTGACAATGCAGTACGCACTGCCCGGGTGGTGAAATTGGTAGACACAGCGGACTTAAAATCCGCCGCTTCTCGAAAGAGGGCGTGCCGGTTCGATCCCGGCCCTGGGCACCACACTGTCAACAAGAAAGCCTCGATGCCCCTCTTCGCCCAAGAAGCCCTGAACCCTGGCGTCAAGAAACGCGAGGTCTTCGGCTGGGCGATGTACGACTTCGCGAACTCGGGCTACACGACGGTCGTGCTGACCGCCGTCTTCAACGCCTACTTCGTCGGCGTCGTCGCCGACGGCGCGTCATGGGGCACGCTGGCGTGGACGCTGACGCTGGCGCTGTCGAACTTCATCATCATGTTCACGATGCCGGCGATCGGCGCTTACGCCGACTTGCGCGCGGCGAAGAAACGCCTGTTGATGCTGACCACAGCCGCTTGTGTGATCAGCACACTGGCGCTGTTCTGGGTTGGCCGCAACGACGTCGCGCTCGCGGTCGTGGCCATCGTGCTGTCGAACCTCTTCTACGCCTACGGCGAAGCGCTGACCGCCGCCTTCCTGCCCGAGCTCGCCCGGCGCGAGGCTCTGGGCAAGGTCTCGGGCTGGGGCTGGAGCTTCGGCTACTTCGGCGGCATGTTGTCGCTCGGGCTGTCGCTGGCCTATGTGATCTGGGCGCAGAAGCAGGGCCAGAAGGCCGAGCAGTTCGTGCCGGTGACGATGGTCATCACGGCCGGCGTGTATGGCCTCGCGGCACTCGTCACCTTTGCGCTGTTGAACGAGCGCGCCGTGCCGCAGGGCGGCGCATCGCACAGCCTGCGCGACTCGCTGACGCGGCTGCGGAGCACCTGGCAACAGGCGCAACGCTTCGAAGATTTCCGCTGGCTGCTGATCACCGCGCTGGCGTACCAGGCGGGCATCGGCGTCATCATCGCGCTGGCTGCCGTGTATGCAGAGCAGGCGCTCGGCTTCGAGCAGACCGAGACGATGATGCTGGTCTTTCTCGTCAACATCGCCTCGGCCGTCGGTGCGTTTGCGTTCGGCTACTGGCAGGACCGCACCGGCCACAAGCGCGCGCTGGCGGTCACGCTGGTCGGCTGGATCGTGATGTGCGCGCTGGCTGCGGCGACGACAACCGCCGCGCTGTTCTGGGTGGCGGCGGTGATCGCCGGGCTGTGCATGGGCTCGAGCCAATCGGCGGGACGCGCGATGGCTGGCCTGCTCGCGCCGCCGCAGCAGCTTGCCGAGTTCTTCGGCCTGTGGACCTTTGCAACGCGGCTGTCGGCGATCGTCGGGCCGGTGACCTATGGGCTGGTGACGTGGGCGACAGCGGGCAACCATCGCCTGGGGATTGCATCGACAGCGGTGTTCTTCGTCATCGGGCTTGTCCTGCTGCGCCATGTGGATGTCGAGCGCGGCGCGAAACGGGCTCTGGAGCGAGCGGTCTAAACTCGAACGATCGTTCGCTTTATCGTCGCGTGCGCAATTTCAAGGAGCAAACACCATGAAGGTTCTGGTCCCCGTGAAGCGGGTCGTTGACTACAACGTCAAGGTGCGCGTCAAGGCCGACGGCACAGGCGTGGACATCGCCAACGTCAAGATGAGCATGAACCCCTTCGACGAGATCGCGGTCGAAGAAGCCGTGCGCTTGAAGGAGAAGGGCGTCGCCACCGAAGTCATCGCCGTCTCCTGCGGCGTCACGCAATGCCAGGAAACGCTGCGCACGGCGATGGCGATCGGCGCCGACCGCGCGATCCACGTCGAATGCGCCGACGAGTTGCAGCCGCTGGCGGTGGCCAAGCTGCTCAAGGCGCTGGTGGACAAGGAGCAGCCGGGCCTCGTGATCCTCGGCAAGCAGGCGATCGACGACGACTGCAACCAGACCGGGCAGATGCTCGCCGCGCTGGCCAACCTGCCGCAGGGCACGTTCGCGTCGAAGGTCGAAGTGGCGGACGGCAAGGTCAGCGTCACACGCGAAGTCGATGGCGGCCTGGAGACGGTCAAGCTCAACCTGCCCGCCGTCATCACCACCGACCTGCGCCTGAACGAACCGCGCTACGTGACGCTGCCCAACATCATGAAGGCGAAGAAAAAGCAGCTCGAGGTTTTCAAGCCGGCCGATCTCGGCGTCGATGTCACGCCGCGCATCAAGACGCTCAAAGTGGTCGAGCCGCCGAAGCGCGGCGCCGGCATCAAGGTGCCCGACGTGGCCACGCTGGTCAACAAACTGAAGAACGAAGCCAAGGTGATCTGACATGACAACACTCGTCATTGCCGAACACGACCACGGCACCTTGAAAGGTGCGACGCTCAACACCGTCACCGCCGCCATGCAATGCGGCGGCGATGTGCACGTGCTGATCGCTGGCCACAACGCCGGTGGCGCCGCCGAAGCGGCAAGCAAGATCGCCGGCGTGGCCAAGGTGCTGCATGCCGATGCGCCCAGCCTCGCCGAGCAACTGGCCGAGAACGTCGCAGCGCAGGTGCTCGCGATCGCGAAGAACTACAGCCACCTGCTGTTCCCCGCCACCGCGCACGGCAAGAACGTCGCCCCGCGCGTGGCCGCGCTGCTCGACGTGGCGCAGATCAGCGATGCGATGAAGGTCATCAGCGCCGACACCTTCGAGCGCCCGATCTACGCCGGCAACGCGATCGCCACGGTGCAGAGCAGCGATGCGATCAAGGTCATCACCGTGCGCACGACGGGCTTCGATCCTGCGGCTTCGAGCGGTGGCAGCGCGGCGGTGGAGACCATCGATGCCGTGGCCGACAGCGGCAGCAGCAGCTTCGTCGGCTCCGAGATCGCCAAGCTCGACCGGCCCGAACTCACCGCGGCCAAGATCATCGTCAGCGGCGGCCGCGCTCTGGGCAGCAGCGACAAGTTCAACGAGGTGCTGATGCCGCTGGCCGACAAGCTCGGCGCCGCGCTCGGCGCGAGCCGCGCCGCGGTGGACGCAGGCTACGCGCCGAACGACTGGCAGGTCGGCCAGACCGGCAAGATCGTCGCGCCGCAGCTCTACATCGCCGCCGGCATCAGCGGCGCGATCCAGCACCTGGCGGGCATGAAGGACAGCAAGGTCATCGTCGCCATCAACAAGGACGCCGAGGCGCCGATCTTCAGCGTGGCTGATTACGGGCTCGAAGCCGATCTGTTCACCGCCGTGCCCGAACTCGTCAAGGCTTTGTGAGGCAACACCGATGACCTACCGCGCCCCCGTCAAAGACATGCTGTTCTGCATGAAAGAGCTCGCCGACCTCGAAGCCGTGGCGCGGATGCCCGGCTTGGAAGAGTCGGGCCTCGACACTGCCGCCGCTGTGCTCGAAGAAGCCGCGAAGTTCAATCAAGACGTGGTCGCACCGCTGAACTGGGAGGGCGACAAGAACCCGTCGTCGTTCAAGGACGGCCAGGTCACGACCACGCCCGGCTTCAAGGCCGCGTTCAGGCAGTTCGCCGAGGGCGGCTGGCAGGGCCTGCAGCATCCTGTGAGTTTCGGCGGCCAGGGCCTGCCGAAGACGATCGGTGCGGCCTGCATCGAGATGCTCAACAGCGCCAACATGAGTTTCGCGTTGTGCCCGCTGCTCACCGACGGCGCAATCGAAGCGCTGCTCACGGCGGGCACGCCCGAGCAGCAGCAGCACTACATCCCGAAGATGGTCGATGGTTCGTGGACCGGCACGATGAACCTGACCGAGTCGCAGGCCGGCAGCGACCTGGCGCTCGTGCGCACGCGCGCCGAGCCGCAAGGCGACGGTAGCTACAAGCTTTTCGGCACCAAGATCTTCATCACCTACGGCGAGCACGACATGGCGGACAACATCGTCCACATGGTGCTGGCGCGCGTGGTCGGCGCGCCCGAGGGCGTGAAGGGCATCTCGCTGTTCATCTGCCCGAAGGTGTTGCCGGATGGGAAACGCAACGACGTGTATTGCGTGTCGATCGAGCACAAGCTCGGCATCAAAGCCAGCCCGACCGCCGTCTTGCAGTACGGCGATCACGGCGGCGCGGTGGCACAACTCATCGGCCAGGAAAACCGCGGCCTCGAGTACATGTTCATCATGATGAACGCCGCGCGCTACGCCGTGGGTGTGCAGGGCGTCGCGATTGCCGAGCGCGCGTACCAGAAGGCGGTGGCCTACGCACGCGACCGGGTGCAGAGCCGGCCGGTCGATGGTTCGATGAACAAAAGCGCGCCGATCATTCACCACCCCGACATCAAGCGCATGCTGATGACGATGCGTGCCCACACCGAAGGCTGCCGCGCGCTGGCGATCGTCGCCGCGGCGGCGTACGACGCCGCGCACCACCACGCCGACGCCGAAGTGCGCAAGCACAACAACGCCTTCTACGACTTCATGGTGCCGCTGGTCAAGGGCTTCAGCACCGAGATGAGCCTGGACGTGGCGTCGCTCGGCGTGCAGGTGCATGGCGGCATGGGCTTCATCGAAGAGACCGGCGCAGCGCAGTACCTTCGTGACGCCAAGATCCTGACCATCTACGAAGGCACGACCGCGATCCAGGCCAATGACTTCGTCGGCCGCAAGACGGCGCGTGATGGTGGGCAGGTGGCAAAAGCGATCGCCGGCCAGATCGAAAAGACCGAAGCCGCGTTAGCCCAACGCAGCAGTGCCGCATCGAAGGCGATGCACAAGCATCTCGTCGCGGCGCGCAACGCGTTCGTCGAAGTCGTCGAGTTCGTCGCCGGGCAAACCAAGGCCAGCCCGAACGCCGTCTTCGCCGGCTCGGTGCCGTACCTGATGCTCGCCGGCAACCTGATGGCCGGCTGGCAGATGGCGCGGGCGTTGATCGTCGCTGAAGACGACAACGGCGACGACAAAGCCTTCATGGCGGCGAAGGTCGCCACGTCGCGCTTCTACGCCGAGCACATCCTGTCCAAAGTGCCCGGCATCCGCGACTCGATCGTCGAGGGCCACGCCGCGATCAACGACATGGCACTGGAGGCTTTCTGATGACCTTGCCCGCAGTTCTGAGCAAGTTGCGCATTCCCGTCGTCGGCGCGCCCCTCTTCATCATCAGCAACCCGAAGCTCGTCATCGCGCAGTGCACGTCCGGCGTCGTCGGCGCCATGCCGTCGCTCAACGCGCGGCCGGCCGAGCAGTTGGACGAGTGGCTGGCCGAGATCACCGAAACGCTCGCAGCGTGGGACCGCCAGCATCCGGACCAACCGGCCGCGCCGTACGCGATCAACCAGATCGTGCACAAGAGCAACGACCGCCTCGAGCACGACATGCAGGTCTGCGCCAAGTACAAGGTGCCCATCGTCATCACCTCGCTCGGCGCACGCACCGACGTCAACGATGCCGTGCACGCCTGGGGCGGCATCGTGCTGCACGACATCATCAACAACACGCATGCAAAGAAGGCCGTCGAGAAGGGCGCAGACGGCCTGATCGCCGTGGCCGCGGGGGCCGGTGGACACGCCGGCGTGAAGAGCCCGTTCGCGCTGATCCAGGAGATCCGCGAGTGGTTCGATGGCCCGCTGTTGCTCTCGGGCTCGATCTCGACCGGTGGCGGCGTGCTGGCCGCGCAGGCGATGGGCGCGGACCTGGCCTACATCGGCTCGGCCTTTATCGCCACCGACGAAGCGCGCGCCAGCGATGCCTACAAGCAGGCCATCGTCGATGGCACGAGCGACGACATCGTCTACTCGAGCCTGTTCACCGGCGTGCACGGCAACTACCTGAAGGCATCGGTCAAGAACGCCGGCCTCGACCCCGACAACCTGCCCGAGAGCGACGCGACGAAGATGAACTTCGGCGGCGGCGAGGGCAGCAAGAAAGCCTGGAAAGACATCTGGGGCTGCGGCCAAGGCATCGCTGCGGTCAAGGCGGTCGTGCCCACGGCCGCACTCGTCGATCGCCTGGCCAGCGAGTATGGTCAGGCACGCGCTCGTGTGCGTGCAGCATAGGAGCTGTCGATGAAACGCCTGTTCGCTGTCTTGCTCGCCGCGGCCACGCTGCTTGCGGCGTGCGAGTCGATCGGCATCGGCGTGGGCATCGGCGTGCCGATCGGCGGCGGCAACGTCGGCGTCTCGGTCGGCGGCAGCGTGCCGTTGCCGCGCAGCAAGCCAGCCGAGCCGCCGGCGTCGGCGGCCTCCGCGCCGTAAATCGGCGGGCCGCCAGCACGGCCTGCAAGCGCACAGCACACATCACACATCACGTTACCGCTGCAATGCAGGTTGTCGCCTATCGTGCGCCGCTTGCATCAAGGAGCAGTAATGCAAACCGCCCACACGCCGACGCGCCGTTCGTTGTTCAACACGGCGCTGACGGTCGTGGGCCTGATGTGCTCGCTGGCACTGCCCACGGCCGCGCAAGCGCAGTCGCCCAATCTGGCGAGCAACCCCGGCTTCGAAGGCACGGGCATCGGTGTCAACGAATGCGCCAACATCACTGGCGTGGTGGCGCCGGGCTGGTCCGACAACACCTGCTGGGACGAGACCAAACCGCAGATCGCCTACGCGGTCGATGCCGCTTCGCCGCGCAGCGGCGCGCAGTCGCAGCGCATCTCGCTCGTCGCCGGTTCGCGCGTGCAGTTCGTGCAGCAGATGCCGCCGGTGACGCCGTCCAATGCCTACCGGGCCACCGTCTGGCTGCGCGGCCAGGCGGGCATGGAAGTCACGCTCGTCTTGCGCGAGGCGGGTGCGCCGTACCGCGGCTTCGGCAGCAAGCTGGTTGCGCTGAACAACAGCTGGCAGGCGTTCGAATTCCAAGGTGTGGCGCTGGCCAGCGACATGCTGCTGATGGTCGTTGCCAAGGAGCCCGGCACGTTGTGGGTCGACGACGCCGTGGTCGTCGATGCCGGCCCGGTGCCCAACGTGCCGCCGGTGCCACCGGCAGCCGCGGTGCCGCGCGATTACTTCGGCATCCACTTCAACTACGCCGACACATCGTGGCCGCAGACCGGCACGGTGCCGGCCGCCGTTCGCATCTGGGATGCGGGGCCGCGCCTGGACCGCACCGGCCCCGGAGCGCAATGGGCCGACATCAATCCGCAGCCTGGTGTCTTCGACTGGAGCGGCCTCGATGCGCGCGTCGCCGCGGCCGAAGCCAGGGGCGCCGACGTCGTCTACACGCTGGGCGGTCGCACGCCGCAGTGGGCCTCGTCGCGGCCCGACGCACCGACGCCGTATGGCCCCGGGAGTTGCGCCGAGCCGAGCAGCGAAGCGCTGTGGCAGGACTGGGTGCGCACGATCACCACGCGCTACAAGGGCCGCATCCGTTATTGGGAAGTCTGGAACGAGCCGGACATCGCGTGGTTCTATTGCGGCCCGGCCGCGCGGCTGGTCGATCTGTCGCGCCTGACCAAGCAGGTGGTCTCGGCGGTCGATCCCGCCGCGCGGGTGGTCTCGCCGTCGATGAGCGGCTATGAAGGGGCCGGCGCGCTCGACTTCTTTCTCGCTTCGGGCGGAGCCCAGCATGTGGACATCATCGGCTACCACTTCTACGTCCCCCAGCCCGAGGACGTGACGTTCATCATGGCCGACGTCAAGGCGGTGCTGCAACGCAACGGCGCGCAGAACCTGCCGCTGTGGAACACCGAGCAAGGCTGGATCGACCTCGATCCGCCGCTCGATGTGTTCGCCGCAGACACCGGCGCGGCCTACGTTGCGCGCTCGATGTTGCTCGGCTGGGCCTGGGGCCAGCAGCGCTTCTACTTCTACACCTGGGACAGCACGCTCAACCAGATCCCGCTGACGACGAGTGATCGCCGGACGCTGTCCACCGCCGGCGTGGCCTATCGCGAAGTCAGCGGCTGGATGCTCGGGCGCACGATGCAGTCGGTGCAGCGCGACGGCGCGGGCAACTACACGATCACGCTGGCTGACGCCGGCGGCACGCTGCGCCGCGTGATGTGGAACCCGGACGCCAGCGGCGTGGCCTTCGCGCCGCCGCTGCAATGGGGCGCACGGCAGGTGCGCGATCTGCAAGGCGGCACGCGCAGCCTGAAGCGGCGCTCGACGGTGCGCGTCGGGCCGTCGCCGGTGCTGATCGAGTAGCGCTTCGGTTGTCGGTCAGCGTGGCATCGGGATCGCAGCCGATGCCGGCGGTGCTAGAGTCGCACCTCGATTTCTTTGGCCCTTCCCGCCCTTCAGACCTCCAGGTTCAAGGCGCTAACGCTAGTCCGCCCACCGGTGCAGCCGGGCCGCGGAAGGTTGTGCAACCCATCGAATGCCGCGCAGACCGCGGCCAGAGGTGAGCGAAGATGATGCAGCAGTACAGGTCCAACTCGTACCTGTTCGGGGGCAATGCGCCCTACGTCGAGGAACTCTACGAGGCTTACCTCGACAACCCCGGCAGCGTGCCCGACAACTGGCGCGCCTACTTCGACAAGCTGCAGAACGTGCCGGCGGTCGATGGCAGCGACAGCCGCGACGTGGCCCATGCGCCGGTGGTCGAATCGTTTGCCCAACGTGCCAAGGCCAATGCGTTCGCACTGAAGGCCAGCGAGGCCGATCTGGCGGTGGCGCGCAAGCAGGTCCACGTGCAGTCGCTGATCGCGGCCTACCGCGTGCTGGGCAGCCGCTGGGCCGACCTCGATCCGTTGAAGCGCACCGAGCGGCCGAAGATTCCCGAGCTCGAAGCGGCGTTCTACGACCTGACCGAGTCCGACATGGACATCACGTTCTCGGCGACGAACACCTACTTCACCAAGGCCGATCAGATGACCTTGCGGGAGATCCTGCAAGCGCTGCGCGAAACCTACTGCGGCTCGATCGGCGTCGAGTTCATGCACTGCACCGACCCGGCCGAGAAGCGCTGGTGGCAGGAGCGGCTCGAATCGATCCGCAGCAAACCGAGCTTCACCATCGACGAGAAGAAGCACATCCTCGACCGCCTCACGGCCGCCGAAGGGTTGGAGCGTTTTCTGCACACCAAGTACGTTGGCCAGAAGCGCTTCTCGCTCGAAGGCGGTGAGAGTTTCATCGCCAGCATGGACGAGGTGGTGCAGCGCGCGGGTGAGAAGGGCGTGCAGGAAATCGTCATCGGCATGGCGCACCGCGGCCGGCTGAACGTGCTCGTCAACACGCTCGGCAAAATGCCCAAGGATCTGTTCGCCGAGTTCGACCACACCGCGGCCGAGGTGCTGCCGGCCGGTGACGTCAAGTACCACCAGGGCTTTTCGAGCGACATCTCGACGCCGGGCGGCGCGGTGCACCTGATCGCTGGCCTTCAACCCGTCGCACCTGGAGATCGTCAACCCGGTGGTCGAAGGCAGCGTCAAGGCGCGCATGGACCGCCGTGGCGACACCAAGGGCGACCAGGTGCTGCCGGTGCTGGTGCACGGCGACGCCGCTTTCGCCGGCCAGGGCGTGGTGATGGAGACGCTGGCGCTGGCGCAGACGCGCGGCTACTTCACCGGCGGCACGGTGCACATCGTCATCAACAACCAGATCGGCTTCACCACCAGCGACCCGCGCGACTCGCGCTCGACGCTGTACTGCACCGACGTGGTGAAGATGGTCGAAGCGCCGGTGATGCACGTCAACGGCGACGACCCGGAGGCCGTGGTCCTGTGTTCGCAGCTGGCGATGGACTACCGCCAGCAGTTCAAGAAGGACGTGGTGGTCGACATCATCTGCTTTCGCAAGTTGGGCCACAACGAGCAGGACACACCGGCGCTGACGCAGCCGCTGATGTACAAGAAGATCGGCCAGCACCCGGGCACGCGCAAGCTCTACGGCGACAAGCTGGTGGCGCAGGGCGTGCTCGCTGCCGATGGCCCGGATGAGCGGGTCAAGGCCTTCCGCGCCGCGATGGACGCCGGCAAGCACACCGTCGATCCGGTGCTGACCAACTTCAAGAGCAAGTACGCCGTCGATTGGGCGCCGTTCCTCAACAAGAAGTGGACCGATGGCGCCGACACGGCGCTGCCGCTGGCCGAGGTCAAGCGCTTGGCCGAGCGCATCACGACGCTGCCGAAAGACTTCAAGGCCCATCCGCTGGTCGAGAAGGTCATCGCCGACCGCGCGGCAATGGGCCGCGGCGAGATCAACGTCGATTGGGGCATGGGCGAGCACCTCGCGTTCGCGTCGCTGGTGGCCAGCGGCTACGGCGTGCGCCTGTCGGGGCAGGATTGCGGGCGCGGCACCTTTGTGCACCGTCACTCGGTGCTGCACGACCAGAACCGCGAGAAGTGGAACGAAGGCACCTACGTGCCGCTGTCGAACGTCGCCGACGGTCAGGCGCCGTTCATCGTCATCGACTCGATCCTGTCGGAAGAAGCGGTGCTCGGTTTCGAGTACGGCTACTCGAGCGCCGAGCCGAACACGCTGACGATCTGGGAAGGCCAGTTCGGCGACTTCGTCAACGGCGCGCAGGTGGTGATCGACCAGTTCATCGCCTCAGGCGAAGTCAAGTGGGGCCGCGTCAACGGCATCACGCTGATGCTGCCGCACGGCTATGAAGGGCAGGGCCCGGAGCATTCGTCGGCGCGCCTCGAAAGATTCATGCAGCTCGCCGCCGACAACAACATGCAGATCGTGCAGCCGACCACGGCCAGCCAGATCTTCCACGCGCTGCGGCGGCAGATGGTGCGCATGTTCCGCAAACCGCTGATCATCATGACGCCCAAGTCGCTGCTGCGCGCCAAGGACGCCACGTCGCCGCTGAGTGAATTCACCAAGGGCGAGTTCAGGACGGTCATCGGCCCGTCGCGCAGTGAAGTCGAGCCCGACAAGGTCAAGCGCATCATCGCCTGCTCGGGCAAGGTGGCCTACGACCTGATCAAGAAGCGCGACGAGAAGAAGGCCTGGGACGTGGCGGTGCTGCGCGTCGAGCAGCTCTACCCGTTCCCGCACAAGGCGTTTGCGGGCGAGTTGAAGCGCTTCCCGAATGCGACCGAACTCGTCTGGTGCCAGGACGAACCGCAGAACCAGGGCGCGTGGTTCTTCATCCAGCACCAGATTCACGAGAACATGACGGATGGGCAGAAGCTCGGCTATGCGGGGCGGCCCGCGTCAGCGTCGCCGGCCGTGGGCTACTCGCACCTGCACGTCGAGCAGCAGAAGGCGCTGCTCGATCAGGCCTTTGGCAAGCTGAAGGGCTTCGTGCTCAGCAAATAACTCCAAGACGAGAGACAACAACAATGGCTATCGTAGAAGTCAAGGTTCCACAACTCAGCGAGTCGGTTGCCGAAGCAACCCTGTTGCAGTGGAAGAAGCAGCCCGGCGAGGCCGTGGCGATCGATGAAATCCTGGTCGAGATCGAAACCGACAAGGTCGTGCTCGAAGTGCCCGCGCCGTCAGCGGGTGTGTTGACGGCGCATGTGGTGGCCAACGGCGCCACGGTGGTGGCCGATCAGGTGATCGCGAAGATCGACACCGACGCCAAGCCGAGCGCTGTGGCCGCACCACCTGCCGCGCCGGCCAGCGCCGCAGCCGCCCCGCTGGCAGCGATCGTGCCGCCGATCACGGCTGGCATCGCCATGCCGGCCGCTGCCAAGCTGATGGCCGACAACCAGCTGCCCGCCGGCTCCATCACCGGCACCGGCCGCGACGGCCGCGTGACCAAGGGCGACGTGCTGGGCGCGCTCGCCGCACCGCCACCGGCGGCACCGGTCGCGGTGGCCGTGGCTGCCGCACCGGCTGTAGCCAAGCCGCTGCCTTCGGTGCCCACGCCCGCGATGAACCTCGCGTCCTTGGGTGATCGCCCCGAGCAGCGCGTGCCGATGTCGCGCCTGCGCGCGCGCGTGGCCGAGCGATTGCTGCAATCGCAGGCCACCAACGCCATCCTGACGACGTTCAACGAAGTCAACATGGCGCCGCTGATGGAGATGCGAAAGCGCTTCCAGGAAAAGTTCGAGAAAGAGCACGCGACCAAACTCGGCTTCATGAGCTTCTTCGTCAAGGCGGCCGTGCACGCGCTGAAGAAGTATCCGGTGATCAACGCCAGCGTCGACGGCAACGACATCGTCTACCACGGCTACTTCGACATCGGCATCGCCGTGGGAAGCCCACGCGGCCTGGTCGTGCCGATCCTGCGCAACGCCGACCAGATGAGCTTTGCCGACGTCGAGAAGAAGATCGCCGAGTTCGGCAAGAAGGCCGGCGAGGGCAAGCTGTCGATGGAAGATCTGTCCGGCGGCACGTTCTCGATTTCCAACGGCGGCGTCTTCGGCTCGATGCTGAGCACGCCGATCATCAACCCGCCGCAGTCGGCGATCCTCGGCGTGCATGCAACGAAAGATCGTGCCGTGGTCGAGAACGGCGTCGTCGTCGTGCGCCCGATGAACTACCTGGCGATGAGCTACGACCACCGCATCATCGACGGCCGCGAGGCCGTGCTCGGCCTCGTGGCGATGAAGGAAGCGCTGGAAGATCCGGCTCGCTTGCTGTTCGACATCTGAGGGCGCGACGATGGCAAAGCAATTCGACGTCGTCGTCATCGGCGGCGGCCCCGGCGGCTACATCGCGGCGATCCGCGCGGCGCAACTCGGTTTCAACACCGCCTGCATCGACGAGTGGAAGAACGACAAGGGCGGCCCGGCACCGGGTGGCACCTGCACCAACATCGGCTGCATTCCGAGCAAGGCGCTGCTGCAATCGAGCGAGCATTTCGAACACGCTGGCCACGCGTTCGCCGACCACGGCATCGGCGTCGGCAAGCTGTCGCTCGACATCGCCAAGATGCTCGGCCGCAAGGACACGGTGGTCAAGCAGAACAACGACGGCATCCTCTACCTGTTCAAGAAGAACAAGGTGGCGTTCTTCCACGGCCGTGGTTCGTT
This sequence comes from uncultured beta proteobacterium, assembly GCA_963732625.1. Classification (GTDB taxonomy): domain Bacteria; phylum Pseudomonadota; class Gammaproteobacteria; order Burkholderiales; family Burkholderiaceae_C; genus CADEEN01. The sequence goes on from CAVTAM010000017.1 coordinate 34,033, forward strand.
CGTCAAAGGCGCCGCCGAAGGCTGGGAGATCCAGGTCGGCGAGGAGACGCTCGTCGGCAGGCATGTCATCGTCGCCACCGGCTCGAACGCACGTGCGCTGCCCGGTGCGCCGTTCGACGAAGACCGCATCCTCTCCAACGACGGCGCGCTGCGCATCGCGTCGGTGCCGAAGACGCTCGGCCTGATCGGCTCGGGCGTGATCGGCCTGGAGATGGGCTCGGTGTGGCGACGCCTCGGTGCGCAGGTCACCGTGCTCGAAGCGTTGCCGACCTTCCTCGGCGCCGTCGATGAGCAGATCGCCAGGGAAGCGCACAAGGCGTTCACCAAGCAGGGCCTGAAGATCGAGCTCGGCGTCAAGGTCGGCGAGGTCAAGAGCAGCAAGAGCGGTGTCGCCGTCGCCTACACCAATGCCAAGGGCGAAGCGGTCAAGCTCGACGTCGAGCGCCTGATCGTCTCGATCGGCCGTGTGCCGAACACGATCGGCCTCAACGCCGAAGCCGTCGGCCTGCTGCTCGATGTGCGCGGCGCGATCGTCGTCGATGACGACTGCCGCACCAACCTCGCCAACGTCTGGGCGGTGGGCGACGTGGTGCGCGGCCCGATGCTGGCGCACAAGGCCGAAGAAGAGGGCGTCGCGGTGGCCGAGCGCATCGCCGGGCAACACGGCCACGTCAACTTCAACACCATTCCGTGGGTGATCTACACCAGCCCCGAGATTGCCTGGGTCGGCGAAACCGAGCAGCAGTTGAAAGCGCGCAATGCGCAGTACCGAGCCGGCACCTTTCCCTTCATGGCCAACGGCCGCGCGCGCGCGTTGGGCGACACCACCGGCATGGTGAAGATGCTCGCCGACGCGAAGACCGACGAGATCCTCGGCGTGCACATCGTCGGCCCGATGGCCAGCGAACTGATCGCCGAGTGCGTCGTCGCGATGGAGTTCAAGGCCAGCAGCGAGGACCTGGCGCGCATCTGCCACGCGCATCCGAGCTTGAGCGAAGCCACCAAGGAAGCCGCTTTGGCGGTCGACAAGCGCACGTTGAATTTCTAGCGTGGGCGTCAGAGTGCTTTACGAGCTGACGCTCAAAGAGCGCGGCTACAAGACCGACGCCGCGCAGCAACGCGCCATCGACGCGCTCGAACGCTGCGAAACCGAATGGGCCGACTACAAGGCACGCCGCAGCAACGCCGTGACCAAGCTGCTGGTGCGCCCGCCGATCCCGCGCGGCGTCTACATGTGGGGCGGGGTCGGCCGCGGCAAAAGCTTTCTGATGGACTGCTTTTTCCAGTCGGTGCCGCTGACGCGCAAGACGCGGCTGCATTTTCACGAGTTCATGCGCGAGGTGCACCGCGAGTTGCAGGAACTCAAAGGCACGCCGAATCCGCTGCAAGAACTCGGCGCGCGCATCGCGCGGCGCTTTCGCCTGATCTGCTTCGACGAGTTCCACGTTGCCGACGTCACCGACGCGATGATCCTGCACCGCCTGCTCGATGCGCTGTTCGCCAACCGCGTCTCGATCATCACGACATCGAACTTCTCCCCCGACGGCCTGTACCCGAACGGCCTGCACCGCGACCGCATCCTGCCGGCGATCGCGCTGCTGAAGGACAAGCTCGAAGTCATCAACGTCGATGCTGGCACCGACTACCGCAGCCGCACGATGCAGCATGTCAAGCGCTACCACTGGCCGCTCGGGCCCGAGGCCGATGCGGCGCTGTGCAGCGCCTTCGACGAGATCGCCGAGGCCCGCGACGAAGATCCGCTGCTGCACATCGAGCAGCGCGAGATCATCGCGCGGCGCAAGGCCGGCGGCGTGGTCTGGTTCGATTTCAAGTCGCTGTGCGGCGGTCCGCGCTCGCAGACCGACTACCTCGAGATCGCCAGCCGCTTTCACACGCTGCTGCTGTCCGACGTGCCGCAGATGCCGCCGCGCCTGGCCAGCGAGGCGCGGCGTTTCACGTTGCTGATCGATGTCTTGTACGACCGGCGCGTCAAGCTCATCATGTCGGCCGAGGTGCCGGCCGATCGGCTTTACGTCGAAGGTCCGTTGGCGCATGAGTTCCCGCGCACGGTGTCGCGCTTGACGGAGATGCAATCGGCCGAGTTCCTGGCCCTGGAGCGGCGCGATGTCGATACGTCGATCACATAGCCTGACGGTGATGTTGCTTGCTGTCGCGGCGTGTGCCGTGCACGCCGCCGACGATGACGCCTTGCAGCGCCGGCGCATCGATCGCGAGCGCGCCGAAGTCGAGGCGCGGGCGCGCGCCGGCGAGGCAGCCTGCGCGGCGCGCTTTGCGGTTTCAGCGTGTCTGCTCGAGGTTCGCGCCGAGAGCCGAGCGGCGCGCCAGCAGCTCGACCATCAGCGTGCCCTGCTCGATGATGCACAGCGCAAGCGCCGCGCGGCGGATCGGCAAGCGCGCATCAGCGAGCGCCAGGACGCGCAGGCGCGAGCCGATGAATCGCGTCAACCGCCACCGGCCGCGCCGCCGCCGCGGCAAACGCGTGCAAGGCCGTCAGCGCCGGCTGCGGCAGCCGACCCCGCTGCGTCAGCGCTGCCCGAGGCGCGACGCGGCAATCCGTCTGCAGCCAAAGAACGAGCGGCTGCGGCGCGCCGTGCTGCGGCATCGAAGCGTCGCGCCGAAGAGGCCGCCGCGCACGGTTCTGCCGTCGAACAACGCAACCGCGAACGTGACGCCAGGCGCCCACCATCACCAGCGCTGCCCGTGCCGCCCGCAGGCGCGGCCTCGGCGCTCGGGCGCTGACGGCGATCGGCTGAGCGCCGCCGCTTCAGCGGCGCGGCACGTTGGCGAGTGTCTCCACGCGCACCAGCGCCAGCGACAGGTTGTCGCCGCCGCCGCGGGCGCGCTGGCGCGCCTTGGAGACCAGCATCTCGCTGGCTTCGCGCGCCGGCAGCGTGTGCACGATGGCGCCGATCTCGCGCGGCGTGAAGTAATGCCACAGGCCGTCGCTGCAGGCCAGCACCGAATCGCCGACTTCGAGCGTGCCCAGCTCGCGCACCGCCATCGGCGGGTCGGCATGGGTGCCGAGGCAGCCGGTGAGCAGGTTCGACTGCGCGTGCGTGTTCGCCTCTTCCTCGCTGATCTGGCCTTCGTCGATCAGCCGCTGCACGTAGGAGTGATCGATCGTGCGGCTGACCATCTCCGAGCCGCGAAAGTGATAGATGCGCGAATCGCCGGCATGGACGATGTCGCAGCGCCGGTTGGGCCCGATGATGAACGCGGCGATCGTGCTGTGCGGCTCTTCTTCCGCCGTCATCGCCGTCAGTTTGATCATCGTGTGCGACTCTTGAACGATCTGGCGCAGCAGATCGGGCGCATCGTCCTTCTCGGGCAGATGGCGCTCGTAGAGCTGGCGCGCCACCATGATCACCTGATCGGCCGCCTTGCGGCCGCCGCTCTTGCCGCCCATGCCGTCGGCCAGAACGGCCAGCGCGCAACCGGGCACGCGCGCGTGAGCGAGGAATTCAACCTGGTCCTGCTGGTACTGGCGGTCACCGCGGTGCATGCCGGTGGCCGCATTCAGGCGATAGGCAGGCAGCGATGCGGTGACGGTCGGCATGCGGCAAATATACGGGAAGGGCCTTCGTGTACGGCGCCTGTTGCTGCCGCGGTGTGCATTCGTGCCACACGCCTACACTCGCCGGCAAATCAGATGGACCAGAACCTGCACTCGCCCCAGCGGCGCCTGATCGAGCTTCGCATGGAACATGCCGACCTCAACAGCCTGATCGATCGTGCCGCAGAACAAATGCCGCTCGATGATCTTTCGCTGCGCCGGCTGAAGAAGCGCAGGCTGCTGCTGCGCGATCAGATGTCGCGGCTCGAGATGCAGGTCGATCCGCCGGAACCCGCTTGAGCGCCGCTGCCTCGACCCTTGCCGAAGCGGTTGCGCGAGCCTTCGGCAGCGCGGGCGTGCTCGCCGCCGCCGACCCCGGCTACACGCAGCGCGAAGTCCAGCAGCGTTTCGCGCAGGCCGTGGCTTCGGCTATCGACGACCGTGAAGCGCTGGTCGCCGAGGCCGGCACCGGCGTCGGCAAGACCTTTGCGTACCTCGTGCCGTTGTTGCTGTCGGGCAAGCGCGCGCTCGTCTCGACGGCGACGAAGAGCCTGCAGGACCAACTCTTCCTGCGCGATCTGCCGCGGCTGGTCGATGCGCTCGGCGTGCCGGTGCGCGTGGCGTTGCTCAAGGGGCGCTCGAGCTACCTCTGCGTGCATCGGCTGCAACAGGCGCGCCACGGCTTCGATGCGCCGGATCGTTTTGCGCTGCGCGCGCTGTCGCGCATCGAGGCCTGGGCGCCGTCGACGAAGAGCGGCGACCTGGCCGAGATCGACGGCCTCGACGAGCGCTCGCCGGTGATCCCGCTCGTCACCTCGACGCGCGAGAACTGCCTGGGCGGCGACTGTCCGCAGTTCGCCGCCTGCCACGTCGTCAAGGCGCGGCGTGAAGCGATGGCCGCCGACCTGGTCGTCATCAACCACCACCTCTTCTTCGCTGACCTGGCCGTGCGCGACTCCGGCATGGCCGAGCTGTTGCCGAGCGTCGAGGCGGTGGTGTTCGACGAAGCGCATCAGCTCTCGGACGCCGGTGTGCAGTTTCTCGGCTTGGCGCTCGGCAGTTCGCAGTTGATCGACTTTGCGCGTGACCTCACCGCCGTCGGCCTGGCGCAGGCGCGCGGCCTGGCCGATTGGTCGGCGCTGGCCGGCGCCATCGAGCGCGATGCGCGCGAGCTGCGGCTGGCCGCGGCCGGACCGCTGCGCGAGGTGCGCGCGCTGCTGAAGTTGCGCTGGAGCGAGCGGGCCGGGCAACCGGCGTTCATGCAGGCGCTGTCGTCGCTGGCTGACACGGCGTTCGCCGCCGAACAGGCGCTGCAAGCGGCCATCGACATCGGCCCGGACGTCGGCCGCCTGGCCGAGCGCGCGGCGGCATTGTGCAAAGCAGCGCAGACATTCGCCGAAGACAGTGCGGCCGATCGCGTGCGCTGGATCGACCTGTCGCCGAACGCCGTGCGCCTGATCGAGTCGCCGCTCGACATCCGCGATGTCATCACCGCGCAGCGCGCGAAAGCGCCGAAGACCTGGATCTTCACTTCGGCCACGCTCGGCGACGACGAGCTGCTCTCCTGGTTCACGCGCTCGGCCGCGCTCGAAGACGCGCGCACGCTGCGCGTCGGCAGCCCGTTCGACTACGCGAACCACGCCCGGCTCTACGTGCCGCAGCGCTTCCCGAAGCCCAACGAGGCCGGTCATGCCACGGCCGTGGCCGAACTCGCCGCACGCTGCGCCGCTGCACTCAACGGCCGCACCTTCGTGCTGACGACGACGCTGCGTGCGCTGCCGCTGGTGGCCGAGACTTTGCGCGCCGGGCTCGATGCCGCGGGCGCGTCGCAGATCGAAGTGCTGGTGCAGGGCAGCGGCCCGAAGCGTGCGCTGCTGCAGCGTTTTCTCGCCGCGCCGGCGGCCGTGCTCGTCGGCTCGCAAACGTTCTGGGAGGGCATCGACGTGCCTGGCGACGCGTTGCAATGCGTGTTCATCGACAAGCTGCCGTTCCCGCCGCCGAACGACCCGCTGATCGAAGCCCGCGTCAGGCAGATCGAGGCCGAGGGCGGCAATGCGTTCAACGACTGTTTCGTCGCCGATGCCGCGGTGTCGCTCAAACAGGGCGCCGGACGCCTGGTGCGCAGCGAAACCGATCGCGGCCTGCTCGTCATCTGCGACCCGCGCATCGCGCGCATGCCCTACGGGCGGCGACTGATTGCAGCGCTGCCGCCGATGACACGTTTGGAAAACGAGACCGATGCGCTGTCGTGGTTGAGCGAGCTGGCCTCGGCGCATTGAGGCCGCGCGGGCCAGCGCCGGGCCGCTCCCAAGCCTGTCCTGAGCTTGTCGAAGGGCGTCCGGCCCGCCTGCCCTCGGGGGGAGTGCCCGCGCAGCGGGCGAGGGGCCGTCAGTTCACCAGAACTGCCACCACGATTTTCCGGACTGCGCCGCGTTGCCGCCCAGAAAACGGCTCTGCGGAAAGTTCTTCTCCAGCACACGCTGCGTGTCGTTGCGCAGCGATTCCAGGCCCAGCTGCTGGTAGCTGGTGGCCATCAGGGACAGCGCCTCTTCGGTGGCCGGCGACTGCGGGAACTCGAGCAGCACCTGCTGCGCGCGGTTGACTGCTGCCACATAGGCGCCGCGGCGGAAGTAGTAGCGCGAGACATGCAGCTCGTACTCGGCCAGCGCGTTGACGATGTAGTCCATGCGCTGCCGCGCGTCGGCGGCGTAGCGCGACTGCGGGAACTGCTCGGCCACCTGGCGGAACGATTGGTAGGCGTCGCGCGACGCCTGCTGGTCGCGCTCCGACAGATCCTGGCGCGACAGCGCCGACAGGATGCCCAGCTTGTCGTTGAAGTTGACGACGCCGCGCAGGTACAGCGCGTAGTCGAGTGCCGGGCTCGACGGGTTCAGCTTGATGAAGCGGTCGAGCGTGGCCAGTGCTGCTGCGCGGTCGCCGCTGCGGTGCTGCGCATAGGCCAGATCGAGCGAGGCCTGCTGCGCCAGCAGCGTGCCGGCGGCGCGGCCTTCGACGCGCTCGAAGATCTTGATCGCGCGCTCGTAGCCGCCGCTGGCCAGCTCGTCCTTGCCTTCGGCGTAGAGCGTCTCCACCGCCTTGGTCGAGTTCGGATCGATCTTGTCGCTGCTGCCGCAGGCGGCCATCAGCACAGCCGCGCAGAGCACACCAGACAGGCGTTGCATGAGTGAGAGCATCGTTTGCACAGGGCCGACAATCGCGCCCCATGACCTCAGTGGAAACCGGGCGCGATTATAGGGACGCAAGCCCCGACGACGGGCCCGAGACGCCGGCCGAGCAGCGCGCTTTCGGTGTCGATGCCGCGGGCCATGGCGAGCGCCTGGACAAGCTGCTGGTCTTGCACGCCGCCGAGTTTTCGCGCAGTCACTTGCAGGGCTTGATCGAGCGTGGCCTCGTCACCGTGGACGGCGCTGTGGCGCGCACCGCGTCGCGGCGCTTGAAGGCGGGGCAGTCTGTCGTCATCGAATTGCAGCCGACCGACGAGTGCCTGGCCTTCACACCCGAGCCGATGGCGCTGGCCGTCGTCTTCGAAGACGAGCAGCTGATCGTCATCGACAAGCCGGCCGGCCTGGTGGTGCATCCCGCTCCCGGCAACTGGCGCGGCACGCTGCTCAACGGCTTGTTGGCGCATCACCGCGGCGCATCGCTGCTGCCGCGCGCGGGCGTCGTGCACCGCCTCGACAAGGACACCTCGGGCCTGATGGTGGTGGCCAAGACGCTCGAAGCGATGACGGTGCTCTCGCGTGCCATCGCTGCGCGCGACGTGCGCCGCGAGTACCTGGCGCTGGTGCATGGCACGGTGCCCGCTGCGCCGTTTAGGGTCGAGGCGCCGATCGGCCGCGACCCGGTGTCGCGCGTGCGCATGGCAGTGTTGGGCAGCGGCAAAGCGGCGCGCACCGACGTTGCCCGCATCGCCGCACAGGCGCACGTCAGCGCGCTGCTGTGCCGCCTGCACAGCGGCCGCACGCATCAGATCCGCGTCCACCTGGCCTCGCGCGGCCACCCGCTGCTGGCCGATGCGCTGTACGGCGGCGCACCGGCGTTGGGCTTGACGCGCCAGGCCCTGCACGCCGCGCGCCTGGGCTTCGCGCACCCGGCGAGCGGCAAGGCGCTGCAGTTCGAGGCCGACCTGCCGGCTGATTTGCAATCAGCCTGGCAACAAATCGTTGGCACGACCGCGCTGCCGCTACAATGACCGCGACTGTCCCGGCCGCAAGGCCTCGCCACACCGCCGGGGCCGCGGCTCGAAGAGCTTGCGCAGCCTGCCTGCGCTCCGGTGCCCAACAGCCCCACAGCCCCGTCACCCGAACTGACCCTTGAAGCCGCCGGCCGTTCCGGCGCATCCACACGTTGTCCGCATGAACACGCCAGAGGCCAAACGCGTCCTCGAGACTGCGCTCATTTGCGCGCACCAGCCGCTGCCGCTGGCAGCGCTGTGCGCTCTGTTCGATGACCAGGTTGGCAGCGACACGCTGAAGAGCCTGCTGGGTGAGCTGGTGCGCGAGTGGGAAGGGCGCGGCGTCGAGCTGGTGCCGCTGGCCGGCGGCTGGCGCTTCCAGAGCCGGCCCGAGATGCGCGAGTACCTCGACCGCCTGAACCCCGAAAAGCCGCCGAAGTATTCGCGCGCGGTGCTCGAAACGCTGGCCATCGTCGCCTATCGCCAGCCGGTGACGCGCGGCGACATCGAAGACATCCGCGGTGTCGCTGTCGGCAGCCAGATCGTCAAGCAACTCGAAGACCGCGGCTGGATCGAATCGATCGGCCACCGAGAAGCGCCGGGCCGGCCCGCGCTGTACGCGACGACGCGCCACTTTCTCGACGACCTCGGCCTGGCCAGCCTCGACCAGTTGCCCGAGCTCGACGCCACCGGCGGCAACGGCGAGCAACGCATCGCCGACGCCCTCACGGGCCAGCCCGGCTTGATGGATGCGGTGCTGGCGGCCGACGGACAAGCCTCGCTCGCCCTCGATGCCGCGGACGCCGCTGAGCCCGCCGAAGAAACCGCTCTGCCCCTCCTGCCGATCCACGGCGATTGCGAATCGACTGCCCCATGAGCCACGACCCCGACGCCGACGACGCTGTGCCTGCTGCGGTGCCCACCGAGGACGCCCCCGCGCCGCGACCGCGGCGGCGGCGTGCGCCGGCCAAAGTGGCGGCGGCGGCAAATGATGCTGTCGGCGGCGAGTCGGCCGAGGCCGCGGCGCCTGCCGTTGAAGCCGCACCGTTGGCACCTGCCGAGTCCGTTGAAGTCAACGGCGGCGCACCAGCAGAACCGGGCGAAGGTGGCGAGGCCGGTACTGCATCGCAACGCCCTCGTCGCAAGCGCCGCCGCGGCCGCAAGGGCAAGGAAGGCCGCGAGGCCAGAGAGGGCGGCGCTGCGGCGCCACCGATCGAAGGTGCGCCGCGCCCGCCGATGCCCGACGCCGGCGAGGTCTTCGCCATCGTGCAGGACGGCAGCTTCGACAACGACGACGCGCCGAACACGCTCCCGCCGCCGGCCGATGAAGTCATCGATGCGCCGGCACCAACGCCTGCCATTGCAGAGGAAAACGCAGCCGCCGACGCGGCGCCCGAGCGCCGCATCCTCGCCCCCGATGCCGAAGCGCCGAAGCTGCAGAAGGTGCTCGCGCAATCCGGCGTCGGCTCGCGGCGCGACCTGGAGCAGATGATCGTCGATGGCCGTGTCAGCGTGAACGGCGAGGTGGCGCATGTCGGCCAGCGCGTGTCGTGGGGCGACCAGGTGGCGATCGACGGCAAGCCGGTGCGCGTGCGCATCGCGCCGCTGCCGACGCGCGTGCTGGCGTATCACAAGCCGGTCGGTGAAGTGGTGACCGTCGATGACCCGGAAGGCCGGCCGACGGTGTTCCGCCGCCTGCCGCGGCTGTTGCACGGCAAGTGGCAATCGGTGGGGCGTCTGGACATCAACACCGAAGGCCTGCTGCTGTTCACGACCTCGGGTGAGCTCGCCAACCGGCTGATGCATCCGCGCTTCGGCATCGAGCGCGAGTACGCAGTGCGCGTGCTCGGCACGCTGACCGACGAGCAGCGCGCGCGCGTGCTCGCCGGTGTGCCGATCGAAGGCCAGACCGCCGCCTTTCTGAGCTGCGAAGACGGCGGCGGCGAAGGCGCCAACCATTGGTACCGCGTCAAGATCGCCGAAGGCCGCAACCGCGAAGTGCGGCGGCTGTTCGAGGCCGTCGGCCTGGCGGTGAGCCGGCTGATACGCATCCGCTACGGCACCGTGGTGCTGCCGCGCGGCTTGAAGCGCGGCGCGGCGGTGGACCTGTCGCCCGACGACGTGAAGCTGCTGCGTGTGATGACCGGCCTCGGCGAAGGCCGCAGCGGCGCCGGCAAGCAGCGCGGTGGCGATCAACAACGTGATCAGCGGGACCAGCGCGAGCCCCGCGAAGGCCGCAACAAGCCGCGGGAAAGTATTCGCGATAGCAACCGCGAAGGCAACCGCGAACCGCGCCCGCCGCAGGCGCGGCGTGAACCGCGCGAACTGCGTGAAGCGCGTGAGACAAGGCCACCGCGCGAGGCCCGTGAGCCGAGCCAGCCGCTGTCGCACGAAGCGCATGTCATCGTCAAGAAACGCCGCGGCGGCAAGTACAACCTGCACGAAGGCTTCGGCGATGCGGCGCTGAAGGCGCGCGAGCACGAGTTCAAGGACCATCACGACGACGCGCCCGTCGAGCCGGCCGACTTCACCAACATCCCCAACCCGCTGCAGCAAACCTTCGATCAGCGCGCGATCCGCGAGGAACGCAAGAAGCGCGACATCGGTGACGATGCGCCGATCCCGAACCCGCTGCAGCAGACCTTCGACCAGCGCGCGTTGAAGGCCGCGACGCGCGTGCCACAGCGTGAGCTCGACGACGACGCGCCGATTCCCAACCCCTTGCAGCAGACCTACGACAAGCGCCAGCACAAGGGTCCGCCGAAGAGCCTGGGTGCGGGTGGCAACGGCGGTCCGGGTGTCAGCCAGCGGGGCCGCGGCAAGAAACGCGGCGGCGGTGGCGGCGCCAAGCCGGGCGGCGCGTTGCCCGATCCGATGCGCACGGCGGTCGGCTACATCGGCGGCGACGCCTTCCTCAACAAGAAGGGCGGCGGTGGAGGAGGCGGCCGTCGTCGCGGCGGCAGTGGCGGCGGCGGCGGCGGCGGTGGCAGCGGTGGCGGAAGCCGCGGCGGCTCCGGCCGAGGCGGTCCGCGCCAAGGTCGTTGAAGTTCAAGGGCTACAATTTCAGGCTTTGCCAAGTCATTGATTTACCGGAGAGTTTTTCACCATGGCGATTGAACGCACGCTGTCCATCATCAAGCCCGATGCGGTGGCCAAGAATGTGATCGGACAGATTTATGCCCGTTTCGAAGGCGCTGGCCTGAAGGTCGTTGCAGCCAGGATGGCGCATCTGTCGAAGAGCGAAGCCGAGGCTTTTTATGCCGTGCACAAGACGCGGCCGTTTTTCAATGACCTGGTCAAGTTCATGATCTCGGGTCCGGTGGTGATCCAGGTGCTCGAAGGCCCGAATGCGATCGCGAAGAACCGCGAGCTGATGGGCGCGACCGATCCGAAGAAGGCCGACAAGGGCACCATCCGCGCCGACTTTGCCGACAGCATCGACGCCAATGCCGTGCACGGCTCGGACGCGCCGGAGACTGCTGCGGTGGAGATCGGTTTCTTCTTCCCCGGCATGAACGTCTATTCGCGATAAAACAATGGTCGCGGCGAACCTTCTCGATTTCGATCACGAAGGACTCGCTGCCTTTTGCGAAGGCCTGGGCGAAAAGCGTTTTCGCGCGACGCAGCTCTTTCGCTGGATTCACCAGAAGGGCGCCGGCGACTTCGCGCAGATGAGCGACCTGGCCAAGTCATTGCGCGACAAGCTCGCGGCGGCAGCGACGATCACGCCGCTGCAAGTGATCAGCGAACACACCTCGGCCGACGGCACCGTGAAGTGGCTGTTCGACGTCGGCGCCGGCAACGCGATCGAGACCGTGTTCATTCCGGAAGACGACCGCGGCACGCTGTGCATTTCGTCGCAGGCCGGCTGCGCCGTCGGTTGCCGCTTCTGCTCGACGGGGCACCAGGGCTTCTCACGCAATCTGACGACCGGCGAGATCGTTGCGCAGTTGTGGCAAGCCGAACATGCATTGCGCAAGCGGTTGAACACCGAAGACCGGGTGATCAGCAACGTCGTCATGATGGGCATGGGCGAGCCGCTGCAGAACTACGCGGCGCTGGTGCCCGCGCTGCGCGTCATGCTCGACGATCACGGCTACGGCCTGTCGCGCCGCCGCGTCACGGTCAGCACCTCGGGCGTGGTGCCGATGATCGAGCGCCTGCGCGACGACTGCCCCGTCGCGCTCGCGGTGTCGCTGCACGCCCCCGACGACGCGCTGCGCAACGATTTGGTGCCGATCAACCGCAAGTACCCGATCGCCGAGTTGCTCGAAGTGTGCAAGCGTTATCTCGACACCGCGCCGCGCGACTTCATCACCTTCGAATACTGCATGCTCGACGGCATCAACGACAGCGCTGCGCAGGCCCAGGCGTTGATCGCGCTGCTGCGCCGCGCCGGGCTGCCGTGCAAGTTGAACCTGATCCCGTTCAACCCGTTTCCCGCGTCGGGCCTGGTGCGTTCGCCGCGCGAGCGCGTGGTCGCTTTTGCCGAGGCACTGCAAGCCGCAGGCTTCGTGACGACGATCCGCAAGACGCGCGGCGACGACATCGACGCCGCCTGCGGACAACTCGCCGGTGAAGTGCAGGACCGAACGCGCGTGCACGAGCGTCTGCGCAGAATTCCCGTGACCACGCAACCGGCGCAGCGCGCTTGACTCCATGAGATTGCCCCTTGCGTTGTTGACCGTGGCCCTGCTGGTCAGTGCCTGCGTGCAAACCAGTGGCACGCAGCGCCGTCCAGACAACGAAGCCGGCACACAGGCGGACCCGACCGACGTCGAGAAACGCGCCGCGGTGCGGCTCGAACTCGCCGGCGGCTACTTCAGCCGCGGCCAGTTCAGCACCGCGCTCGACGAAATCAAGCTGGCGCTGGCCGCCAAGCCGGACATGGGCGCGGCGCACAACATGCGCGGCCTGGTCTACGCCGCGATGGGCGAGGACCGCCTGGCTGAAGACAGTTTCGAGCGCGCGATGACACTCAACCCGCGCGACGCCGATGCGATGCACAACCGCGCCTGGTTCAAGTGCCAGCGCGGCCAGTACGACGATGCCGAGCGCCTGTTCGAGCAGGCCATCGCGACGCCGCAATACCGCGACCTCGCGCGCTCGCTGATGGCGCAAGGCATCTGCAACGCGCGCGCCGGGCAAATGGGGCCGGCCGAGCAGAAACTGCTGCGTGCCTACGAGGTCGATCCAACCAACCCGACCACGGCCTACAACCTGGCCGACGTGCTCTACCGCCGCAGTGAGTTGGAGCGCGCGCGTTTTTACGTGCGCCGCATCAACGACCGTGACGAGTTGTCCAACGCGCAGACGCTGTGGCTGGCCGCGCGCATCGAGAACAGGGCCGGCAACCGCAGCGCGGTCGAGATCTTCGGCCGCCAGTTGCGCGCGCGCTTCCCGCAATCGCCGGAGGCACAGGCTTATGACAGTGGGCGATTCAATGAATGATGCGATCAGCGGCGCGACGATGACCGACGGCGCTGCGACCGCCGGCGCCATGCTCAAGAGCGCGCGCGAAAAGCGCGGCCTGCACATCGCTGCGCTCGCGGCGTCGATCAAGGTGCCGCAGCGCAAGCTCGAAGCGCTGGAGAGCGACCGCTACGAAGAGCTGCTCGACCTGACCTTCACCCGCGCGCTGGCGCAGACGATCTGCCGCACGTTGAAGATCGACGCCCAGCCGGTGCTCGACCGTCTGCCGCAGGTGCCGGGCGCGTCGCCGAAGCTGCAGCATGTGAGCAATGGCCTCAATGCGCCGTTCCGCGAGCGTCCCGGGCGCAGTGAGCCGGCCGATTGGAGCTGGCTCGGCCGGCCCGTCGTCTGGGGCACGCTGCTGGTGCTGATCGCGGCAGCCTTCCTGGCCTTCGCGCCGAGCCGTTTTCTCGATCGCCTGAAGGGCGCGCTGCCGTCGGCGTCGAGCGCGTCGTCGGCCACCTTGGGCTCGGTGTCGGTGATGCCGCCGGCCGGATCGGCCTCGAGCGTCGTCGAGGTCGTGCCGACGCTGCCGTTGGTGGTCGGCGGCGCCGCCACGACGCTCGGCGCACCGGCCGCCGTGGAAGCGCCGGCTGCGCTGGTGCCCTCGGCCATGGTGCCCGTCGGCACCGGGCTGCTCAGCGTCAAGGCCGTCGGCGATACCTGGGTCGAGGTGCAGGACGCGCGCGGCCGGACCTTGCTCTCGCGCAAGATCGCCGCCGGTGAGGCGCTCGGCTTGAACGGCGATGTGCCGCTGCGCGTGACGATCGGCAACGCGGCCAACACGCAGCTGACGTTCCGCGGCCAGTTGGTGGATCTGAAGGCCAACACCGAAGGCAACGTCGCCCGCTTGCAGCTCAACTGAGATGGCGCACGACTTCAGCTCGCTCGTTCTGGCCCAACCCGCACCGCGGCGCTCGCGTCAGGCGCGCGTCGTCTGGGGCGGGCGTGTGGTCACGGTGGGCGGCGATGCGCCGGTGCGCGTGCAGTCGATGACCAACACCGACACCGTCGATGCGATCGGCACGGCGATCCAGGTCAAGGAATTGGCGCTCGCCGGCAGCGAGTTGGTGCGCATCACGGTCAACACGCCCGAAGCCGCAGCGCAGGTGCCGTACATCCGCGAGCAACTCGATCGCATGGGCATCGACGTGCCGCTGATCGGCGACTTTCACTACAACGGGCACCGCCTGCTGACCGACTTTCCGGCGATGGCGCAGGCGCTGTCGAAGTACCGCATCAACCCGGGCAACGTCGGCAAGGGCGACAAGAAGGACAAGCAGTTCGCGATGATGATCGAGGCCGCGGTCAGGCACGACAAGTGCGTGCGCATCGGCGTCAACTGGGGCAGTCTCGATCAGGAACTGCTCGTCGGCCTGATGGACGAGAACGCCAAACGCGCCGAACCGTGGGATGCCAAGCAGGTCATGGTGCAGGCCCTCGTCACCTCGGCGCTCGACTCGGCCGCATACGCCGCCGAACTCGGTCTCGATGCGAACCAGATCATCATCAGCTGCAAGGTCAGCGGCGTGCAGGACCTGATCAGCGTCTATCGCGCGCTGGCTGCGCGTTGCGATTACGCGCTGCACTTGGGCCTCACCGAAGCCGGCATGGGCACCAAGGGCACGGTCGCGTCGGCGACGGCCCTGGGTGTGCTGCTGCAAGAAGGCATCGGCGACACGATCCGCGTCAGTCTCACGCCGCAGCCCGGTGAAGCGCGCACGCAGGAGGTGGCGGTGGCGCTCGAGGTGCTGCAATCGTTGGGCCTGCGTTCGTTCAACCCGAGCGTGACGGCGTGTCCGGGTTGCGGCCGCACGACGAGCACGACGTTCCAGGTCCTGGCCAAGCAGATCGACGACTACCTGCGTGCGCAGATGCCGGTCTGGAAAGCCAAGTACCCCGGCGTCGAGAACATGAAGGTCGCGGTGATGGGTTGCATCGTCAACGGCCCGGGCGAAAGCAAGCACGCCGACATCGGCATCAGCCTGCCCGGCACCGGCGAAGCGCCGGCGGCGCCGGTGTTCATCGACGGACAGAAGGCGATGACGCTGCGCGGCGAGGGCATCGTCGCCGAGTTCCACGCAGATCGTCTCGAAATACATCGAGAAGCGCTTCGGCGCGCACTGATCGTCATGGCCGAGAAGATCGATTGCCGTCAAAGGCATGAACGACCTGCTGCCTGACGAGGCGGCGACGTGGGAGTGGGTCGGAGGAAAAAATCCGCAGCCTGCTCGCGCGCTGGGGCTACCGCAACTTGCGCACGCCGATCGTCGAGCCGACCGCGCTGTTCGTGCGCGGCCTCGGCGAGGTCACTGACATCGTCGAGAAGGAAATGTTCTCGTGGACGGACGCGATGAACGGGGACCGGCTGACGTTGCGGCCCGAAGCCACGGCGGGCATCGTGCGCGCGATGGTCGAGCACAACGCGCTCTACAACGGCCCGCTGCGCATCTGGCAGATGGGGCCGATGTTCCGCCACGAGCGCCCGCAAAAGGGCCGCACGCGGCAGTTTCACCAGCTCGATGTCGAAGCGCTCGGCCACGCCGGGCCCGACGTCGACGCCGAGATCATCCTGATGCTGCGCGCGCTGTGGCGCGAGCTCGGCTTCGTCGAGGGGCAGCACATCGCCCTCGAACTCAACAGCCTGGGCCAGGCCGACGAGCGCCGTGCGCACCGCGCCGCGCTGATCGCGCACTTCGAGGCCCATGCCGACAAGCTCGACGAAGACGGCAAGCGCCGCCTGCACAGCAACCCGCTGCGCATCCTCGACACCAAGAATCCGGCCATGGCGCCGGTGGTCGATTCAGCGCCGACGCTGATGGATTTTCTCGGCCCCGAATCGCTGGCGCATTTCAACGCCCTGCGCGCGGTGCTCGACGCCGCCGGTCTGGCCTACAGCGTCAACCCGCGCCTGGTGCGCGGCATGGACTACTACAACCTCACCGTCTTCGAGTGGAAGAGCGAGTTGCTCGGCGCGCAGAGCACGGTCTGCGGCGGTGGCCGCTACGACCAGTTGATTGAAACGCTCGGCGGCAAACCGGCGCCCGGCATCGGCTTTGGTCTGGGCATGGAGCGCCTGATGCTGATGCTCGAAGCCGCGGGCATCGAAGCACCTTCGTGCGCACCGCACGCCTACGCGCTCGTGCCCGATTCACAGGCGCTGCCTCGCGTCATGGCAATCCTCGACACGTTGCGTTCGCAAGGCGTCTCGGTGCTGATGCATGCCGCCGCCAAAGAAGGCCAGGGCTCGATGAAGTCGCAGTTCAAGCGCGCCGATGCGAGCGGGGCGGCGTTCGCGCTGATCTTCGGTGCCGATGAACTGGCCGCGGGCCAGGTCGCGGTCAAACCGCTGCGCGCAGGCGAGGGCGCCGCGCAGTTCACGCGCGCGCTCGCTGACGTTGCGTCCTGGGCGCAAGAGTTGCGCCCTTCATAATTCGCCCCCAGCTCAAGCAAAGACCTCATGGCATCTCCTCTCGACCTGCAAGAGCAGGAACAACTCGATCAGATCAAGTCGTTCTGGAACCAGTACGGCAGCCTGATCACCTGGACGGTGACGCTGGCGCTCGCCGGCTTCGCCGGCTGGAACGTCTGGCAGTGGTGGCAGCGCGAGCAGGGCGTGAAGGCCGGTGCGCTGTACGACGAGCTCGACCGCATGGCGGGCAGCGGTGACGTCAACAAGACAGCGCGCGCGTTCAGCGACCTGAAGGAGCGTTTTCCACGCACGCTGCAAGCCCAGCAGGGCGCGCTGCTCGCAGCCAAGTTGCAAGCCGAGAAGGGCCAGGCCGACGCCGCGCTCGGCACGCTGGCCTGGGTGGCCGACAACGCCGGCGAAGACGAGTTGCGCAGCATCGCGCGCCTGCGCGCTGCCGGTCTGCTGCTCGACCAGAAAAAGTTCGACGAAGCCGGCAAGCAGCTCGACGCCGCGCAGCAAGGCAAGCCGCGCGAGTTCGATGCGCTGATCGCCGACCGCCGCGGCGACATCCTCGCCGCGCAGGGCAAGCGCGCCGAAGCCGTCGCCGCCTATCAAGCGGCGTACAAGGCGATGGACACGAAGACCGAGTACCGCACGCTGGTCGATGCCAAGCTGACGGCGCTCGGTGCAGCGCCGGCGCCGCGGGCGGTTGCCGCCGGCGCCAGCGGGGTGGCCCAATGAGTCGGCTGTGCCGGACGGCGTGGTTGCTCGGCCTGTGCGCCGTGCTGGCCGCCTGTTCGAGCGACAAGCCCAAGCCGACGGCGCTCGAGTCGATCACGCCGCAGATCGCGGGACGCTCGGTGTGGAACGCGCGTGTCGATGCGACGCCGTTCGTGCTCATGCCGTCGGTCAAGGACGACGCGTTCATCGTCGCCGGCGGTGACGGCACTGTCATTGCGCTGGCCCGCGACAACGGTCGCGAGTTGTGGCGCGGCAATGCCGGGGCAAGGCTGTCGGCCGGTGTCGGCAGCGACGGCCGTTATGCCGCGGTGGTGACGCGCGACAACGAACTCGTGGTGCTCGACAAGGGCAGCGTCAAGTGGCGCACACGCCTCGGTTCGCTCGTCGCTACCGCGCCGCTCGTGGCCGGCGAGCGCGTCTTCGTGATGGGCGTCGATCGCGCCGTGCAGGCCTATGACGTGCAGGACGGCCGCTACCTGTGGGACCTGCGCCGCGCCGGCGAGCCGCTGACGCTGTCGCAGCCGGGCGTTGTCAGCGCCTTCAAGGACACGCTGCTCGTCGGGCAGGGACAACGGCTGGCCGGCATCGATCCGCTGCGCGGCAGCGTGCGCTGGGAGGTGGCGCTGGCCAACCCGCGCGGCACGAATGAAGTCGAGCGTGTGGCCGATCTCGTCGGCCCCGCGGCGCGCGCCGGTGACATGGTCTGCGCGCGCGCATTCCAGTCGGCGGTCGGTTGCGCCAACGCGCAGACCGGCACCTTGCTGTGGACGAAGAACATCGGCGGCGCGCAGGCCATCGGCGCCGATGCCGAACTCGTCGCCAGCGCCGACGGCAGCGGCCGCATCACCGCCTGGCGGGCCAACAACGGCGACCTGGCGTGGAATGCGGAGCAACTGCTGCACCGCGATCTGTCGGGGCTGCTCGTCCTCGGCCGCGCGGTGATCGTCGGCGACTTCGAGGGCCAGGTGCATTTTCTCGACCGCACCAACGGCAAGACGCTGCTGCGCCTGCCGACCGACGGCTCGCAGGTCATCGGCACGCCGGTGGCGCTGGGCAACACGGTGCTCGTGACGACAAAAAAGGGCGGCCTCTTCGCGTTCCGTCCTGAGTGATGACGGAGTGCAGCTCATGAGTCACGGCACTCCAAGCGGACGCCGTGGAACCGGCTTTGCCGGGCCACTGGCGTCGCCCCCTGGGGGGAGGCGCCGAAGGCGCTTCGGGGGGGTCGAATGAAACCAGTGATTGCACTCGTTGGCCGGCCCAACGTCGGCAAATCGACGCTGTTCAACCGGCTGACGAAAAGCCGTGACGCCATCGTTGCCGACTTCGCCGGCCTGACGCGCGACCGCCACTATGGCGACGGCCACGTCGGCGGGCGCGAGTTCATCGTCATCGACACCGGTGGCTTCGAGCCCGAGAAGCCCAGCGGCGTCGTTGCCGAAATGGCCAAGCAGACCAAGCAGGCCGTGGCCGAGGCCGACGCGGTGGTGTTCGTCGTCGACGTGCGCAGCGGCGTGTCGGGGCAGGACCACGACATCGCACGCTACCTGCGCAGCGCCAACAAGCGCGTCTTCCTGGCGGTGAACAAGGCCGAAGGCATGAGCGAGTCGCCGCTGCTGGCCGAGTTTCACGAGCTCGGCATCGGCGAGCCGATCGCCGTGTCGGCCGCGCACGGGCAGGGCATGCGCAGCCTGATCGACGCGGTGCTCGACGGTCTGGACATCGCCGAGCCCGAGGAAGAGGTCTACGGCGCCGGCCCCGACAAGCCGATCCGCCTGGCCGTCGCCGGCCGGCCCAACGTCGGCAAGAGCACGCTGATCAACACCTGGCTCGGCGAAGAGCGCCTGGTAGCGTTCGACCAACCGGGCACGACGCGCGATGCGATCCACGTGCCCTTCGAGCACAACGGACAACTGTTCGACCTCATCGACACGGCCGGCCTGCGACGCAAGGGCAAGGTCTTCGAGGCGATCGAGAAGTTCTCCGTCGTCAAGACGCTGCAGGCGATCTCCGACGCCAACGTCTGCGTGCTGCTGCTCGACGCCACACAAGGCGTGGCCGATCAGGACGCGCACATCGCCGGCTACATCGTCGAGGCCGGCCGGGCCGTGGTCGTCGCGGTCAACAAGTGGGACGCGATCGACAGCTACCAGCGCCAGACGGTCGAGCGCCAGATCGCGCAGCGCCTGCCGTTCCTGCGCTTTGCCGAGGTGCTGCCCATTTCTGCGATCAAGCGCCAGGGGCTGGCGCCGCTGTGGAAGGCCATCGGCGCGGCGCATGCCTCGGCCCACGTCAAGATGAGCACGCCGGTGCTGACGCGGCTGGTGCAGGACGCGGTGGCCCACCAGCAGCCGCAGCGCGCGGGGCACTTCCGACCCAAGCTGCGCTACGCGCACCAGGGTGGGCAGAATCCACCGATCGTCGTCGTGCACGGCAACTCGCTGGAGCACATCAGCGACAGCTACAAACGCTTTCTCGAAGGCCGCATTCGCGAGCATTTCAAGCTCGTCGGCACGCCGCTGCGCGTCGAGATGAAGAGCTCACGGAACCCTTTCGACGACAAGGGTTCATAAGAGGCTCATCCACGGCCATTGCGCTGTGATAACGTGCCACCGTCATCCAACACGGAGTCAATATCGTGAGCAACAAAGGGCAGCTTCTACAAGATCCGTTCCTCAACCTGCTGCGCAAGGAACATGTGCCGGTCTCGATCTACCTCGTCAACGGCATCAAGCTGCAGGGTCAGATCGAATCCTTCGACCAGTACGTCGTCCTGCTGCGCAACACCGTGACGCAGATGGTCTACAAACACGCCATCTCCACGGTCGTGCCCGGCCGCGCTGTGAACTTTCACGCCGTCGATCAGGGCGACGCGCCCCCCGCCGGCGGCAACGGCAGCAACTGACGAGCGGCCGAACGCCACCTCTTGAGTTCAGAGCAGCAACACCGTTTCGACGCTGACCGCGTCGTGCCCACGCCTGCCGTCCTGGTGGGCGTGGATTTTGGTCCTGGCTCGTCGTTCGATCCCACGCTCGACGAGTTGGCGCAGCTGGCGCTATCGGCCGGTGACGACCCGGTGGTGCGCATCACCGCCAAACGCAAGGCGCCCGATGCGGCGTTGTTCGTCGGCTCCGGCAAGGCAGACGAGATCAAGGCCGCGGTGCAGACGCATCAGGCGCGGGGCGTGATCTTCGATCAGGCCTTGTCGCCGGCGCAGCAGCGCAACCTCGAACAACATCTCGGCGTGCCGGTGGCCGACCGCACGGCGCTGATCTTGGACATCTTTGCCGCGCGTGCGCAAAGCCACGAGGGCAAGCTGCAGGTCGAACTGGCGCGGCTGCAATACCAGGCCACACGTCTGGTGCGGCGCTGGACGCACCTGGAGCGCCAGACCGGCGGCATCGGCCTGCGCGGTGGCCCGGGCGAGGCGCAGATCGAACTCGACCGGCGCATGATCGGCGAGCGCATCAAGACGGTGAAGTCGCGCCTCGAAAAGGTCAAGAAGCAGCACCAGACGCAGCGCCGGGCGCGCGAGAAGAGCGGCGCTTTGCGCGTCTCGCTGGTCGGCTACACCAACGCCGGCAAGTCGTCGCTGTTCAACGCGTTGACCAAGGCGCGCGCGCTGGCGGCGGACCAACTCTTCGCCACACTCGACACGACGACGCGGCAGATGTGGCTCGCTGAAGCCGGCAAGTCTGTCG
Source organism: uncultured beta proteobacterium (assembly GCA_963732625.1). Lineage (GTDB taxonomy): Bacteria > Pseudomonadota > Gammaproteobacteria > Burkholderiales > Burkholderiaceae_C > CADEEN01. The sequence goes on from CAVTAM010000017.1 coordinate 55,128, forward strand.
TGCTGTCCGACACGGTGGGTTTCATCCGCGATCTGCCGCACAAGCTGGTCGATGCCTTTCGCGCCACCTTGTACGAGGCCACCGAGGCCGATGTGCTGCTGCATGTGGTCGATGCGGCGAGCCCGCTGGCCGATGAGCAGATGGCCGAGGTCGAGCGTGTGTTGGAAGAGATCGGCGCCGAGCGCATCCCGCAAATCCTCGTCTTCAACAAGCTCGATCTGATCGACCCTGCCGCGGCGCCGCGCGCGCTGGCCGACGCCATCGAGCGTGCGCCCGGCGTCATCACGCCGCGCGTCTTCGTCAGCGCCAAGGACGGGCGCGGCCTCGACGTTTTACGCCAGCAAGTCGCCGAGCGGCTGGCTTCGCGCTTGAATGGCGCGGCATTGCCTACACTTTCGACTTTGCCCGATTCGCATCCACAAGATCCGGTACACGGAGACGCATGACCCCGCGATATCAAACTGCCGGCGCCTCTTCAGCGTTGGCCACGCCGCTGACGCAACGCCTCGCTGCCGTCGGCCGCGCCGCACGCGCCCTCGTGTCCGCTGCCTTGCCGATGTTCAACAAGGGTGACGGCCCACCCGATCTCGACGAGCTGTGGCGTGACTTCAACCGCAAACTCTCCGGCCTCTTCGGCGGCAAGGGCGGCGGCAACAACCAGCGCCCGCCGCCGGGCGGCGGCAACGGCGGCGGCGGCAACAACTTCCAGCCCGACATGAAAAGCGCCGGCATCGGCGTCAGCCTGATCGCCGGCATCGCGCTGCTGGTCTGGCTCGGCAGCGGCGTCTTCATCGTCCAGGAAGGCCAGCAGGCGGTGGTCACCACCTTCGGCCGTTTCACCAACACGCGCGAGGCCGGCATCCAGTTCCGCTGGCCGTACCCGTTTCAGGCTCACGAGACGGTGTCGGTGACGCAGCTGCAATCGGTCGAAGTCGGCCGCAACTCGGTGACGCAGTCCACCGGCCTGCGCGACTCGTCGATGCTGACGCAGGACGAGAACATCATCGACATCCGCTTCACCGTGCAGTACCGGCGCGCCAACGCGCGCGCCTACCTGTTCGAGAACTTCCGCCCCGACGACGCCGTGCGCCAGGCCGCCGAAACCGCGGTGCGCGAAGTCGTCGGGCGCAGCAACGTCGATGCCGTGCTCTACGAGCAGCGCAGCGCTCTGTCGACCGATCTGGTCAAGTCGATCCAGGCGCAGTTGAACCGTTTGAACTCGGGCATCCTGGTCAACAACGTCAACGTGCAGAGCGTGCAGGTGCCGGAGCAGGTGCAGGCCGCGTTCGACGACGCCTTCAAGGCCGGCGCCGACCGCGACCGCCTGAAGAACGAAGGCCAGGCCTACGCCGCCGACGTGATCCCGAAAGCGCAGGGCACGGCCGCGCGCTTGAAGCAGGAGGCCGATGCGTACCGCGCCACGGTCACCGCGCAGGCCGAGGGCGATGGGCAGCGCTTCCGCTCGGTGCTCGCCGAGTACCAGAAGGCACCCGCGGTGACGCGCGACCGCCTGTACCTCGAAACGATGCAGTCGGTGTACGCCAACGTCAGCAAGGTCATGGTCGAAAGCCGCAGCGGCTCGAACCTGCTCTACCTGCCGCTCGACCGGTTGATGCAGCAAGCCGGCGTGCCGACGGCGGCACCCGCCGCGCCCGTTGCGCCTGCCGCCGATCCTGTCGCCGGCGCCGACCCGCGCGCGCGCGAAGGCGCCCGCTCGCGTGAGCGCGAGAGCCGCTGAATGGACCACCCCCGAAGCGGCTTCGCCGCCTCCCCCTCGAGGGGGCAACGCCAGCGGCCGGGCGAAGCCCGATCCGCGGCGTTCGCTTGGAGTGGCTTGGCGGTCTGCAAGAGCCAACTGAAATGAGACACGACACATGAGCCGCATTGGATTCATTGCCGTCACCGCGATCCTCGCGCTGATGATCGCCGCGTCGACCCTGTTCGTCGTCGACCAGCGCCAGATCGCCGTCGTCTACGCGCTCGGCGAGATCAAGGAAGTCATCGGCGAGCCCGGGCTGAAGATGAAGTTGCCGCCGCCGTTCCAGAACGTCGTCTTTCTCGACCGGCGCATCCAGACGCTCGACAGCCCGGAAACCGCGGCCATCTTCACGGCGGAGAAGAAGAGCCTGGTCGTCGATTGGCTGGTCAAGTGGCGCATCGTCGATTCGCGCCAGTTCATCCGCACCGTCGGCACCGATTTCCGTTTGCTCGAAACGCGCTTGTCGCCGGTGGTGCAGGCTGCCTTCAACGAGGAAGTCACCAAGCGCAATGTCAGCGACCTGCTGTCCAAGGAGCGCGAGCCGGTGATGGCTGACGTGCAGAAGCGCCTGCTCGAAGATGCCAAGGCCTTCGGCATCGAGATCGTCGATGTGCGCATCAAGCGTGTCGACTTCGTCGCCGCGATCTCCGATGCGGTCTATCGCCGCATGCAGTCGGAGCGCCAGCAGGTGGCCAATGAACTGCGCGCCACCGGTGCCGCCGACGCCGAGAAGATCCGCGCCGACGCCGACCGCCAGCGCAGCATCATCGTCGCCGAGGCCAACCGCGATGCGCAGAAAGTCCGCGGCGAAGGCGACGCCAAGGCTTCTGCGCTGTATGCCGACGCCTTCGGCCGTGACCCGCAGTTCGCGCAGTTCTATCGCAGCCTCGAAGCGTACCGGGCGAGCTTTCGCAGCAAGAGCGACATCATGGTGCTCGACCCGAGCAGCGACTTCTTCCGCACGATGCGCAGCGGTGCGTCCGACGCGCCGGCTCCCGCTGCGCCTGCACGCCGGTGAGCGCCGTGACGGGCGACGCGCTCGTCACGGCTCTGGCGCTGTTGCTGATTGCTGAAGGCGCGTTGCCGCTGCTGTCGCCGCGGTCCTGGCGAGAAGCATTCACGCGGCTGCTGCAGCTCCACGATGGCCAACTGCGCTTCTTCGGTTTGATTGCCGTGGTGCTTGGTCTGCTGCTGATGTGGCTGTAGTCGGTCGATACAATGCCGCTTTCAACAACGGCGAGTTTTCGAGCCCATGACGCGAGCCTGGCTGCTGCCTGAGCAAATCGCCGATGTGCTGCCCAGCCAGGCGCGGCGCGTCGAGGAATTGCGGCGCACGCTGATCGACCGCGCGCGTGGCTACGGCTACGAGTTGGTGCAGCCACCGCTGATCGAACACCTGGAGTCGCTGCTGACGGGCACCGGCGCGGCGCTCGACCTGAAGACCTTCAAGCTCGTCGATCAGCTCTCGGGCCGCACGCTCGGCCTGCGCGCCGACACCACGCCGCAGGTGGCGCGCATCGATGCGCATCTGCTCAACCGCGACGGCGTGGCGCGGCTGGCGTATTGCGGTCCGGTGCTGCATGCGCGCGCCGACGGCGCGCTGGCCTCGCGCGAGCTGCTGCAGTTCGGCGCCGAGGTTTATGGCCACGCCGGGCTCGAGGCCGATCTTGAAATCATCGATTTGGCGCTCGATGCCCTCGGCGGCGCGGGCATCGGCGACGTGATGCTCGACCTCGGCGACGCCCGCGTGCTGCGTGCGCTGCTCGCCGGCGCTGCATGGGACGGCGAGCGCCTGACCGAGATGACCAGCGCGTTGGCCAGCAAGGACGCCGCTGCGTTGGCGGCTTTGAGCCAGGCGTTGCAGCCCGACGCACGCGCGGGCCTGCAAGCGCTGCTGCGCCTGTACGGCGGCACCGAAGTGCTCGATGCTGCACGCACGACGCTGCCGGCGCGCCCGCCGATCGGGCGCGCGCTCGACGACCTGGCGTGGCTGGCGACCCATGTGCAGCGTGCGCACCCCGCGGTGCGCATCGGCTTCGACCTCGCCGACCTGTCCGGCTACGCCTACTACAGCGGCCCGCGCTTTTCGGTCTATGCCGCAGGCAGCAACGCAGCGCTGGCGCGCGGCGGGCGCTACGACGAAGTCGGCGCGGTGTTCGGCCGCAACCGGCCGGCCGTGGGCTTCTCGCTCGATGTCAAAGAGCTGGCACTCGTCGCGCCGGGCAACGGAGCGCATGCCGCCGTGCGCGCGCCGTGGGACCAGTCGCCCGAGCTGCGCCAAGCGGTGCGGCGCCTGCGCGAGCAGGGCCACACGGTGGTCTGCACGCTGCCGGGTCACGAGCAGGAAACGCAAGAGTACGAGTGCGACCGCGAGCTGATCGAGGTCGCGGGCCAATGGGTGGTCAAAGCCCTCTGAATCCATCCAATCCAAGACGAGCAAGACACATCATGGAAGTTTCCTCCGCACGCGGCCGCAACGTCGTCGTCGTCGGCACGCAATGGGGCGACGAAGGCAAGGGCAAGGTCGTCGAACTGGTTGACCGACAACGCGCAAGGCGTGGTCCGCTTCCAGGGCGGCCACAACGCCGGCCACACGCTGGTCATCAAGGGCGTGAAGACGGCGTTGCAGCTCATTCCCAGCGGCATCATGCGCGACGGCGTGGCCTGCTACATCGGCAACGGTGTCGTCGTCGATCCGGCGCATCTGCGCAGCGAGATCGAGCGCCTGGAAAAGATGGGCTTGGAGGTGCGCTCACGCTTGCGCATCAGCACCTCGTGCCCGCTGATCCTGGCGTTCCACGTCGAAGTCGATCGAGCGCGCGAGGCGCTGCGCGAGAGCAGCGGCAGCGGCAAGATCGGCACCACGGGCAAGGGCATCGGCCCGGCGTATGAAGACAAGGTGGCGCGGCGCGCGCTGCGCATCGAAGACCTGGCGCACCCGGCGCGCTTCAAAGCCAAGCTCGAGCTGCTGCTGGCGCTGCACAACGAGGCGCTCACCGGTCACTTGAAGGCCAAGGCGATGCCCTTGCAGCCGATGCTCGACAACGCACTGGCGCTCGGCGAACAACTGGCGCCGATGTTTGCCGACGTCGGCTACGCGCTGCACCAGCGCCATCTGGCCGGCGACAACCTGCTGTTCGAAGGCGCGCAGGGCACGCTGCTCGACATCGACCACGGCACCTACCCGTATGTCACGTCGAGCAACTGCGTGGCCGGCAATGCAGCGGCGGGCTCCGGCGTCGGGCCGCAGATGCTGCACTACATCCTCGGCATCACCAAGGCCTACACGACGCGCGTCGGCAGCGGGCCGTTCCCGACCGAGTTGGACATCGACCAGGCCGGCAGCGTCGGCCACCATTTCTCGACGGTGGGGCAAGAGCGCGGCACCGTCACCGGCCGCGCACGCCGCTGCGGCTGGTTCGACGCCGCGGCGTTGAAGCGCTCGGTGATCATCAACGGCGTCTCGGGCCTGTGCATCACCAAGCTCGACGTGCTCGACGGGCTGGCGGAGATCCAGGTGGGCGTCGGCTACCGGCAGAACGGCCGCCACATCGACATCCTGCCCTCGGGCGCCGATGAAGTTGCTGCCTGCGAGCCGGTGTACGAGACGCTGCCGGGCTGGAGCGACACGACCGCCGGCCTGACCAACTGGGAGCAGTTGCCGGCCAACGCACGGCGCTATCTCGAGCGCCTCGAAGCACTCACCGGCACGCCGGTGGACATGGTCTCGACCGGACCGGATCGCGTGCACACGATCCTGCTGCGCCACCCCTTCCGCAAATAGGACACCAACGCACATGCTCACCGACGACGGCAAACACCTCTACGTCTCCTGGGACGAGTACCACATGCTGACCGAGCGCCTGGCGCTCAAGGTGCATGCCTCGGGCTGGGTCTTCGATCAGATCCTGTGCCTGGCGCGCGGCGGCATGCGCCCTGGTGACGTGCTGTCGCGCGTCTTCGACAAGCCGCTGGCGATCATGAGCACGTCGAGCTACCGCGCCGACGCCGGCACGATCCAGGGCCGCCTCGACATCGCCAAGTACATCACCATGCCCAAGGGCGAACTGGCGGGCCGCGTGCTGCTGGTCGATGACCTGGCCGACTCGGGCATCACGCTCCAGGCCGTCGTCGAGCGCCTGCGCGGCATGCCGGCGATCAGCGAGCTGCGCTCGGCCGTGCTGTGGGTCAAGGGCGTGTCGAGCTACACGCCGGACTACTTCGTCGAGAAGCTGCCGACAAGCCCGTGGATCCATCAGCCGTTCGAGGAATACGATGGGCTGCGGCCCGATGGGCTGGCAAAAAAATTCGCCGTATAAACGGACAAGGCCGGCAAAGCCGGCCTTGTAAAAAATCTGCGCCTCCGCGCTCTGGTGCCCAGGAAGGGACTCGAACCCCCACGGAGTTACCCGCTAGTACCTGAAACTAGTGCGTCTACCAATTCCGCCACCTGGGCATCTCAGGAACGACGAAAGTTTAGCATCAAGAACACAACATCCCAGAACCCCACGCCGCTCGGCGCCGCGCTGATGAGCGAAGTGGAAGGCACCGTGCAAGGCCACCGTGATGGCCATGGTTTCCTCCTGCGCGAAGGCGCCGGCGTGCCCGACGTCTATCTGTCGCCGCAGGAAATGCGCTCGGTGTTGCACCGCGACCGCGTGCGCGCACGCGTCGTGCGCTACGACCGCAAGGGCCGGCCCGAAGGCCACGTGCTCGAGATCATCGAGCGCCGCAAAGCGCCGCTGATCGGCCGCCTGCTGCACGAAGGCGGCGTCTGGATCGTCGCCCCCGAAGACAAGCGCTACGGCCAGGACATCCTGATCGCCAAGAACGCCACCGCCAATGCCGAAGCCGGGCAGGTGGTGTCGGTCGAGCTCACCGAGCCGCCGTCGATGTTCTCGCAGCCGGTGGGCCGCGTCGTCGAGGTGCTCGGCGAGATCGACGACCCGGGCATGGAAATCGAAATCGCGGTGCGCAAGTTCGAAGTGCCGCACCGCTTCGCGCCGGAAACGATCGCGCAGGCCGCGGCGCTGCCGGAGAAGCTGCGCCCCGCCGACCTGAAGCACCGCATCGACCTGACCGACGTGCCGCTGGTGACGATCGACGGCGAAGACGCGCGCGACTTCGACGACGCGGTGTACTGCGAGCCGATGCCCGCGTCCGGCAAAGGCAAAACGAAAAAGCCCGCGGGCTGGCGTTTGCTGGTAGCGATTGCCGACGTCAGCCACTATGTGCGCACCGGCGAGCCGCTCGACGAAGACGCCTACGAGCGCGCGACTTCGGTTTACTTTCCGCGCCGCGTCATCCCGATGCTGCCGGAAAAACTCTCCAACGGCCTGTGCTCGCTGAACCCGGATGTGGACCGCCTGTGCATGGTCTGCGACATGGTGGTCGCACCCAACGGCGAGATCGAGGGCTATCAGTTCTACCCGGCGGTGATGCATTCGCAGGCGCGCTTCACCTACACCGAGGTGGCGGCGATTCTGGCCAACACGCGGGGTCCGGAAGCGGCGCGGCGTGATGAACTCGTGCCGCACCTGATCCATCTGCACGAAGTTTTTCGCGCGCTGCTGAAGCAGCGCGCCAAGCGCGGCGCCGTCGAGTTCGAAACCACGGAAACACAGATCGTCTGCGACGACAACGGCCGCATCGAAAAGATCATTCCGCGCACGCGCAACGACGCGCACCGCGTGATCGAAGAGGCGATGCTGGCCGCCAACGTTTGCGCGGCCGACTTCATCGCGCAGCACAAGCACCCGGCGCTGTACCGCGTGCACGAAGGCCCGACGCCGGAGAAGCGCCAGACGCTGGCCAACTACCTGAAAGCGCTGGGCCTGAACTTCTCGCTCTCCGAAGAGCCGTCGCCCTCGGAGTTCCAGGCGATCGCCGACGCCACCAAAGACCGCGCCGACGCGCAGCAGATCCACGTCATGCTGCTGCGCTCGATGCAGCAGGCGATCTACACCGCGGCCAACAACGGCCACTTCGGTCTGGCCTACGAGGCCTACACGCATTTCACGAGCCCGATCCGACGCTATCCCGACCTGCTCGTGCACCGCGTCATCAAGGCGCTGCTGCACGGCAAGCGCTATCACATCGACAGCGGCAAGTTGGAAGACGCGCCCGTCGTTCGCAAGGGCGGCAAGCCGCCCGAAACCGGGCGAGCAGGAAACCGAAGCCTGGGAAGGCGCCGGCGCGCATTGCTCGGCCAACGAGCGCCGCGCCGACGAAGCCTCGCGCGACGTGCAGGCCTGGCTGAAGTGCCGCTTCATGCGCGACAAGCTCGGCGAAGAGTTCGCCGGCACCGTCACCGCAGCCACCAGCTTCGGTTTGTTCGTGCAGCTCGACGAGCTCTATGTCGAAGGCCTGCTGCACATCAGCGAACTCGGCGGCGAGTATTGGCGCTTCGACGAGGTGCGGCAAGAGCTGCGCGGCGAGCGCACCGGCATCCGCCATGGCGCCGGCTCGAAGCTGCGCGTGCAGGTCAGCCGCGTCGATCTCGATGCCCGCAAGATCGATTTCCGCCTCGTCGGCGAAGGCGGCGGCGACAAGCTGCTGGCACGCGGCCGGCGCAACGGCGCGCTGCCGTCGTCGGCCAGCGCGGTGGAAGAACTCGCCGCCGTGCGCCTGCGCGACCGCGAGGTTCGCGCCGCGGCGCGCGGCAAGGAGAAGCCGTCGCGCGCATCGGTGAAGACGGGCGGCAGGTCGAAACCGGCCGGCGCGAAGAAGGCGCGGCGCTAACTCGCCAGCGCGGCGAGCAGCGCGCTGGCTGTCAGCGGCGCCGAGAGATCGCCGCGCTGCGCAGTGGCGCCATGCAAATACGCCGCGCAACGCGCGGCCACGAACGCATCAGCCACCACGCCTGTGGCCGCCGACGCCGACCACAGGCCCGCCAGCCAGCCCGCCAACACGTCGCCGGTGCCGGCGCCGGCCAGCCGCGCGTTGCCCGTCGGGTTGATCACCGGCGTGCGCCGCGGCGCGGCGATGACGCTGCCCGAGCCCTTGAGCAGCACCGTGCAGGAAAAACGCTGGGCCAGCGACTGCGCGGCGGCCAGGCGGTTGCCCTGAACCTTGTCGGCGGTTGGTAGCGCCAGCAGGCGCGCCGCTTCGAGCGGGTGCGGTGTCAACACCGTCGGCCTGTTGCGTGACGCGCGCGCCGTCAGCAGCGACTGCAGCGCGCTGTCGGCGGCGATGGCGTTGAGCGCATCGGCATCGAGCACCAGGCGCGCGCTGCGCGACAGCAGCAGCGGCAGCGCTTCGCGCACCGCCTCGCCGCCACCGCAACCGCAGACGACGGTGGCGTCTTGCCAGTGGCGCGGGTCGTCGCGCCACAACGCCGGCCGCCACATCAGCTCGGGCGCGTTGGCGTCATGCGCCGGCAGCGACGGGTCGAGCGCGCAGGCGAAGACGCGGCCGGCGCCGCCGGCGAGCGCGGCGCGCGCGGCCAGCGCGAGCGCGCCGCTCATGCCCGGCGCGCCGCCGACGACGACGACGTCGCCATAGCCGCCCTTGTGGCCGGCGTGGCCGCGGGCGCGGCGCAGGTGGCGTGCGCTGTCGGCATCGCCGAGCTGCGCCCGCGGCGGCACGGCGGCGGCTTCGTTGGCGCAGCCGAGGTCGTCGAACCAGAGCGCGCCGGAAAACTCGCGGCCCAGGGCGGTGAACAGGCCGGGCTTCAACGTCAGTAACGCCAGGCTGTGCGTGGCGCGCACCACGGTCTGGCCGAGCGGCGCGCCGCTGTCGGACGATAAACCGCTCGGCAGATCGACGGACAGGCGCTCGCAGGCCGTGGCGTTGAGCGCGCGCAAGAGCAACGCCACGGCGCCTTCGGGCTCGCGCGTGGCGCCCAGGCCGAGCAGGGCGTCGATGGCGAGATCGACGTCGTCCGGCGCCGAGGTGGCCTCGCCGATCGCCACGCCGGCATCGGCAGCGCGGCGAAACGACGCCGCTGCATCGACAGGCAGCTGCGACGCGTCGGCGGCGAGGCTGACCTGCACGTCCTTGCCGGCGCGGCGCAGCTGCATCGCTGCTTCGAGGCCGTCGCCGCCGTTGTTGCCCGGCCCGGCCGCAACCCAGAAACGCTGCGCATGCGGTGCGATGGCCAGCGCCAGACGCGCCACCGACAGGCCGGCGCGCTGCATCAGCGTGTGCGGCGGCAACGCGGCCGCGGCGGCGGCTTCGATGCGGCGCGACTGTTGTGCGTCGTGCAACGGCCAGGATTGGTCGAAGGCGGCGAGCGGTCGCAATGACATGATCCGAGCGTACCTCTCACCAACGCCGCGGCGAGAACGGCTCGGCATCGAGCCTGGTCTCGCGGCCGGCGATCAGGTCCGCCGTCAGGCGCGCGCTGCCGCAGGCCAGCGCCCAGCCGGAGGAGCCGTGGCCGGTGTTGATCCACAGGTGCGGCACGCCGGCCGCGCCGATCGCCGGCGGGCCGTCGGGCAGCATCGGCCGCGCGCCCTTCCAGGTCTGCGCGTGCGCTTGCCGCGCCGCCGCCGGGAAACCAGTCCTGCAGCACGCGGTAGAGCGTGGCGATCGGCGCCTCGCGCATCGTGTCGGGCTTGCCGCCGAGCTCGGCGCTGCCGGCGATGCGCACGCGCTCGCCCAGGCGCGTGATCGCCACCTTGAAGCGCTCGTCCATCAGCGCCGCGCGCGGGCCCATGTCGGGGTAGGCCTCGAAGTGGCGCACCGGCAGCGTGATCGAGTAGCCGTAGACCGGCTGGATCGGCAGGCGCAGGCGCAACGACGCCAGCAGCGCCGGCGCGCCGAGCGCGGCACAGACGACCACCTCGTCGAAGGCCTCGACGTTGGCCGGCTCGTCGAACACGCGCGGGCCGCGCTCGAGTGCCGAGTCGGCGTGCATGTCGGCGGTGATGCTGTGCACGGCGATGCCGCGCTCGCCGGGTTCGAGCCGCGTCACCTCGCGCTGCACGTGAAACGCCACGCCGTCGGCTTGCAGCACGGCCTTGAATTGCAGCGCGAACTGGCGGCAGTTGCCGACGCCGGCCTTCGGGTGGTGCACGCCGGCCCGCAGCAGCGTGGCCTGCTCGAGCGCCGGCTCGATGCGGCGGCAGGCCTCGGCATCGACGAGATGAAAGTCGAGGCCGGTTTCGGCGAGCAGCTTCAAGCCCGCGCGCACCTGCGCGATCTCATCGCTGTCGCGCAGCAAGACGAGCGCGCCCTGGCCCTGTTCGTACTCGAGGCCGTGCTGTTGCGCGAGCGCGGTCGTGCGCGCCAGGCTGTCTTGCGCCAGGCGCAGCATGGCGTCGCGGTTCTTGGCGTAGCGTGCGGGCTCGCAGGCGCGCTTCCACTGCCGCAACCATGACAGCAGGGCCGGGCCCGGCACACCGGCCAGCCGCACGGCCGAGTCGCGCGCGAAGAGCTGCGACATCACCTTGCCCGGCATGTCGGGCGAGGCCCACGGCGTGACGTAGCCGGGCGCGAGGAAGCCGGCGTTGGCAAAACTGGCCTCGGTGGCGACGCTGCCGCGGCGCTCGAACACCGTGACGTCGTGGCCGTCTTCGCGCAGCGCCTGCGCGGTGGTCACGCCGACGATGCCGGCGCCGATGACGGCTATACGCATGGAGAGTTCGGCATCAGCTGCGGCTCGCGGCCAGCGCGGCTTCGATCGCCAGCGCCACGTTGAGCACGCGGTCGTCGGCCATCGCCGTGCTCCAGACCATCAGGCCGACCGGCCACTCGCCGTGACGGTGGCAGGGCAGCGAGAGCGCGCAGCCATCCGCCAGATTGATCAGCGACGGGTTGCGCAGCAACAGCGCGTTGGCGGCGAAGAAGGCATCGTCGCTGTCGATCAGCGGCTGCATGCGCGGCGCGACGATCGGCAGCGTCGGCGAGAGCAGGGCATCGAAGCCGTGCAGCGCCGCTTCCATGCGCGCGATCCAGGTCTTGCGCTCGGCGAGCAGTTGGGCGAGGTCGTGCACGGCTTCGCCGCGGCGGATGCGCAGCGCCACGCGCGGGTCATACAACGCCTGGCGCGATTGCAGCGCTTCGCGGTGCCAGGCCCAGCTTTCGGCGGCGGGGATGCCACCGCCGCGTTGCAGGTGCGCGGCTTCGTTCAACAGCGGCAGGTCGATCGGCGTGATGGTGGCACCGGCGGCGCGCAATGTGTCGATCGCGCGCTCGAAGGCCGCCGCCACCGCCGGCTCCATCGCGTCCAGCATCAGCGTTTGCGGCAGCGCGAGCCGCCATTCGCGCAAAGGCTTGTCGATGCGTTGTACGCGGCGCGCCGCCAGCACCTCGTGCAGCAGCACCGCGTCGCGCACCGACAGCGTGATCGCGCACGCCGTGTCGAGCGAGCTCGACAACGGAATGCATCCTTGCGTCGGCGTCAGGCGCTGCGTGTTCTTGAAGCCGACCAGGCCTTGCAGGGCGGCCGGGATGCGGATCGAGCCACCGGTGTCGGAGCCGAGCGCGGCCCAGGCCGCACCCGTGGCCACGCTGACGGCGCCGCCGGAGGTCGAACCGCCGGGAATGCGCGCCTCGGCGTCGAGCGCCGCCGTGGCCGGGTTGGCCGGCGTGCCGAAGTGCGGATTGATCCCCACGCCGGAGAACGCGAACTCGGTCAGGTTGGTGTGGCCGACGGGCACGCCACCGGCGGCGCGCAGGCGGGCCACGGCGGGGGCATCGGTCGCAGCCGCTGGCGCGTCGTGGCGAGACGCCGAGGCCGCGGTCGTCGGCCAGCCTTGCACGTCGTAGAGGTCCTTGATCGACACCGCCAGCCCGCCCAGCGGCAGCCGGCGTGCGTCGCGGTCGAGGTGGTCGGCGGCTTGGCGGGCCGCTTCGTCGAAGCGGCGCACGAAGGTGTGCGGTGTGGCCGCCGCAATGCAGGCTTCGAGCGCAGTTCGTGCGCTGGCTCTAGAGGCGGCTGCCTGGGTCAGGTCGGTCGGCATCGGAGGTTGGGGTGATACACTCGTGCGGTTTTTCGTCAATGAAAAACCAATCGCGAACCGGCCCACGAAAGGTGTCGAGCAAGTCAGAACGACGAGCTCGATTCGCGCCGGATTCTAGAACCAACCTTCGGAGTTTCTAATGCCTGTATCAATGCGTGAGATGCTGGAAGCCGGCGTCCATTTCGGACACCAGACGCGCTTCTGGAACCCCAGGATGGCGCCGTATATCTACGGCCATCGCAACAAAATCCACATCATCAACCTCGAGAAGACGCAGCCGCTCTTCGAGACCGCGTTGAAGTTCGTGCGCCAGCTGGCCAGCAAGCGCGGCACGATCCTGATGGTCGGCACCAAGCGCCAGGCGCGCGAAGTCATCGCCCTGGACGCCAAGCGTTCGGGCATGCCGTATGTCGATCAGCGCTGGCTCGGCGGCATGCTGACCAACTTCAAGACCGTCAAGGGCTCGCTGAAGAAGTTGAAAGACATGCAGGCCCAGGTCGATGCCGGCACGCAGCCGGCGATCAAGAAAGAAGCGCTGATGTTCCAGCGCGAGATCGCCAAGCTCGAGAAAGACATCGGCGGCATCGCCGACATGAACGCGCTGCCCGACGCCATCTTCGTCATCGACGTCGGCTACCACAAGATCGCGATCGCTGAAGCCGTGAAGCTCGGCATCCCGGTGATCGGCATCGTCGACACCAACCACTCGCCGCTCGGCATCGACTACGTGATCCCCGGCAACGACGACTCGGCCAAGGCGGTGGCGCTGTATGCGCGCGCGATCGCCGATGCGGTGTTGGAAGGCAAGGCCAACTCGACCACGGAAGTGGTACAGACAGCGGCCGGCGGCGATGAATTTGTCGAGGTCAGCGAAGAGGCTTGAGGCCTCACACGCTCTCACACGCAGGGGGCCGCTTTGACGGCCCCTTTGTCCAAGTTTCAAGGAGTCCACACAATGCCTGCAATCACCGCCAGCATGGTCGCCGAGCTGCGCGCCAAGACCGACGCGCCGATGATGGAGTGCAAGAAGGCGCTCACCGAGGCCGACGGCGACGCCGAACGCGCTGAAGAGATCCTTCGCGTCAAGCTCGGCAACAAGGCCGGCAAGGCTGCGTCGCGGATCACCGCCGAAGGCGTGATTTCTGCGGCGGTCGATGGCACAACGGGTGCCATGGTCGAGATCAACTGCGAAACCGACTTCGTCTCGAAGAACGAGTCGTTCCTCGGCTTCTGCAAGGCGGCGGCGTCGTTGATCGCGCAGCACGACCCGGCCGACGTGGCCGCGTTGTCGGCAATGCCCTACGCGCAGGACGGCTTCGGCCCGACGCTCGAAGACGTGCGCAAGGGGCTGATCGGCAAGATCGGCGAGAACATGTCGATCCGCCGCTTCAAGCGCTACAGCGGTGGCGGCAAGCTCGCGCATTACCTGCACGGCACGCGCATCGGCGTCATCGTCGAGTTCGACGGCAGCGAAGTGGCGGCCAAGGACGTGGCGATGCACGTGGCGGCGATGAAACCGGCCGCGCTGTCGCAGGCCGCGGTGCCGGCCGAGCTGGTCGAGAAGGAGCGCAAGATCGCTACCGAGAAGGCGGCCGAGAGCGGCAAGCCGGCCGACATCGTCGCCAAGATGGTCGAAGGCTCGGTGCAGAAATTCCTGAAGGAAGTGAGCCTGCAGAACCAGGTCTTCGTCAAAGCCGCCGACGGCAAGCAGACGGTCGAGCAGATGTTGAAGGCCGCGAACACGACGATCAAGGGCTTCACGCTGTACGTCGTCGGCGAGGGCATCGAGAAGAAGGTCGATGATTTCGCGGCCGAGGTGGCGGCGCAGGTCGCCGCAGCCAAGGGTCAGTAAACTCCGCGCTACCTCCACGCTGTCGCTTTCGCTCATGCCGGCCTACAAACGCATCCTGTTGAAGCTCTCCGGCGAAGCGCTGATGGGCGACGACGCCTACGGCATCAACCGCGCGACCATCGTTCGCCTGGTGCGCGAGGTGCGCGACGTGACCCAGCTCGGCGTCGAGGTGGCGGTGGTCATCGGCGGCGGAAACATCTTTCGCGGCGTCGCCGGCGGTGCGGTCGGAATGGACCGGGCAACGGCCGACTACATGGGCATGCTGGCCACGGTGATGAACTCGCTGGCTCTCGCCGACACGATGCGCCAGGAAGGCATGACGGCGCGTGTGATGAGCGCGATTGCCATCGAGCAGGTGGTCGAGCCGTATGTGCGGCCGAAGGCGCTGCAGTACCTCGAAGAAGGCAAGATCGTCGTCTTCGCTGCCGGCACCGGCAACCCGTTCTTCACCACCGACACCGCGGCCGCGCTGCGCGGCGCCGAGATCGGCGCCGAGATCGTGCTCAAGGCAACCAAGGTCGATGGCGTCTACACCGCCGACCCGAAGAAGGCGCCCGATGCCAAGCGCTACACGACGATCACCTTCGACGAAGCCATCTCGAAAAATCTGCAGGTGATGGACGCCACCGCGTTCGCGCTGTGCCGTGACCAGAAGCTGCCGATCAAGGTGTTCTCGATCGTCAAGCCGGGCGCGCTGACACGTGTCGTGATGGGCGAAGACGAAGGCACCTTGGTACACGTTTGAGCGGGAAGACAGGATCATGACCATCGCCGACATCAAGAAGAGCGCCGAAGGCAAGATGGGCAAGTCCATCGAGTCCTTCAAGAACGAGCTGCACAAGATTCGCACCGGCCGCGCCCACCCGGGCATCCTCGACCAGGTGCAGGTCGACTACTACGGATCGATGGTGCCGATCAGCCAGGTGGCCAACCTGTCGCTGCTCGACGCGCGCACGATCAGCGTGCAGCCGTGGGAAAAGGGCCTGGGGCCGAAGATCGAAAAGGCCATCCGCGACAGCGGCCTCGGCCTGAACCCGAGTGCGCAGGGCGACCTGCTGCGCATCCCGATGCCGGCGCTGACCGAGGAGCGGCGCAAGGAGCTGACCAAGGTCGTCAAGCATGCCGGCGAGGATTGCAAGGTGGCGGTGCGCAACGTGCGCCGCGATGCCAACGAACATCTGAAGAAGCTGCTCAAGGACAAGGAAGTCACCGAAGACGACGAGCGCCGCGCACAAGATGAAGTGCAGCGCCTGACGAACAACGTCATCGCCGAAGTCGACAAACTGGTTCATGCGAAGGAAGCGGAAATCCTGGCGGTCTGACCGTCACGATTTCAACTTTCAGCCGCCGTGCAACGCGACCTCTCCGTGCCACGCCATGTGGCGATCGTCATGGACGGCAACGGACGCTGGGCGAAGAAGCGCTTCATGCCGCGCTTCTTCGGCCACAAGCAAGGCGTCGATGCCCTCGTGCGCACGGTGCGCGCCTGCGCCGACCGCGGCATCGAGTACATGACGGTGTTCGCCTTCTCGTCGGAGAACTGGAAACGTTCCTCCGACGAGGTGTCAGGGCTGATGGGCCTGGTGCTCGTCGCCGTGTCGAAGTACCTGACCAAGCTCGCCGACGAGGGCGTGCGCATCCGCATCGTCGGCGACCGCAGCGCCGTCTCAGAAAAAGTGCGCGAGGCCTGGGATCACGCCGAGGGCGTGACGGCGCACAACAAGCGCATCACGCTGTCGGTGGCCTTCAACTACGGCGGGCGCTGGGACATCGTGCAGGCCACGCGCCGCGCGATGGCCGACGGCATCGCCGCCAAAGACCTCGACGAAGACGTGCTGTCCAAGCGCATGGCGATGCATTTCGCGCCCGACCCGGATCTGTTCATCCGCACCGGCGGCGAGGTCCGCATCAGCAACTTCCTGCTCTGGCAGGTGGCGTATTCGGAGCTCTACTTCACCGATTGCCTGTGGCCCGACTTCGGGCCCGAGCAGATCGATGCGGCGATCGAGAGCTACCGCGAGCGCGAGCGGCGCTACGGCGGGCGGCTGCCGGAAGAAGCGGTGGCACAGGCGGCGACCGCCTGAAATCTTT
>CAVTAM010000018.1:0-314037 GCA_963732625.1 uncultured beta proteobacterium
CACAATGCTTTGGGGTGTGTGATCATTTCGCGGACACAGTCTAACGAGCCAGTTAGGTAATTGTGAATAGGGAAATAAACAAGGTCGGTGCCATCGCCACTGGCCAGATGGTCATACATCAACTCACGAGCAGAAACACCTTTTGCTTTGGCTTGCGCACCGAAAGACAGAGACGGCAATGGCTCATAATCCATACTGCCGCCTTCGCCCGGCAACAGTGGAAACAAGGTGAATGCGATTTTTTCAAAGTTGGCAACCAAATAATCCGCTAAAAGGTGAATAGATCTCAAGCCGCAACAGATAAGCTCACAGGCGCCTCTGTCAGGATTTTTTGACGCGTTGCTGGTTCACGCAACTTTTCAGCGCGCTCTTTTGCGGGCAGATGGGCAATGGCTTGATAGCTAGGGAACGCTGCCAATAGATTCAAGGTTGTATCGAAACCGTTCAGCACGCCAATGTCGCGTGGTGAAGCTTGCAGTTTGACATCAATGCCCTTTTCGGCGCTGGCCAGTGCAGCATCGCCCAGCCATTGACTTTGTTGCGGTGCAATAACTCTGTCCATCCAGGTGATGGAGATGGTCGATTGGCCACATGCGCCATATCTTTCAAGCTTGGCGTACTCGCGGTCAAATCTAGCTTTTTCTTCTTCAGGAGCGCCACGTGACTGGCAAAATCGCTGATGCCCTGAATCACACGGTAAGGCAAGTCTTTTAGTACTGATGCAAACTGTTCAACTCGACTGGCGACATTTCAAACGATGGCGTCATCTGCCCTTGTGCGGTGCGATGTGTTTCCGTACTACCCATGGCAAGGCCACATGCACCATCGAGCAAAGCTTGCTTCAACAGCGCTTGCATCTGCGCAATGTCAGCATCATTGGCAGACTCTCCTTTTGCCGCTCGCTCTCCCATGACATAAAGACGCAGGGCGTCGTGCGGCACCAAGGTCATGAAGTCTAACGAGTGCGGTTGCGCATCCAGCGCTTTGCCGTAGTCTGTGAGCTTCTCCCAATTCCAACCAATACCTTCAACCAAAGCGGACTCTGGAATTCTTCCACGCCCTCCATCAGGTCTATCAATACATCTCTGTCACCAGGGCGCACGGGTGCAAAACCCACGCCACAATTACCCATCACCAAAGTGGTGACGCCATGGTAGATACTGGGAGCAAAGGTCTCATCCCACGATGCTTGACCGTCATAGTGCGATGAATATCAATAAATCCCGGCAGGATATGCAGGCCTTTGGCATCAATCGTTCGCTTGGCTGGTTCGTCCGTGTTACCAACGACAACAATTTTTCCATCGCGAAGCCAACATCTGCCCGTAAGCATCCTTGCCTGTGCCATCGATTACGGTGCCGCCTTTGATGAGTGTATCTAACATGATTTCCCTACCTTTTCAATTTGGCTTATTCAGGTTTTAAACTCTAATTGATGACCATTGCCTTGTGACAGTAATTTCGTTTTTGATTTGCGCTGCCAATTCAGCGGGTGTTGCAGCAACTCTCTACTTTTTCACCAGCTCTTTGAACAAAGCCTGACTTCGGGGTCAGCCATCGTTGTCTTGATGACGGCCGCCAATCGCACTACCTGTTCATCAGGCGTTTTTGCTGAACAACAAAATCCACCCCATGGTTCTTTGATAATTGGCTAAGCCGCTTTCGATCATGGTTGGCAGGTTAGGAAGCTGCGGCATGCGTGTCTTGCCAGATGTTGCCAATGCACGCAATTTGCCTGCCTTCATCTGCTCCATCACACTACCTGGAGGTGCAAAAATAAAATCTATGCTTCCGCTCATGAGCGCCACCACACCTTCAGCAGCACCCTTAAACGGAATATGCGTTGCCTTTAATCCACCAGGCGTTTTTTCATCCATCTGCTCAAACATCACATGCGTAGGCGACCCATTGCCACCGCTGCCAAAATTGAGTTTGCCTGGGCTGTCCTTCATGGCTTTGATCAATTCATCTGCTGATTTGTAGGGCGATGATGCAGGCACAATTAATAAGTGAGCCGACGAGCTGACTTTCGCGATAGGTTTGAAATCACGCAAAATATCAATGCGACCCGTAATCGCTTGCGCCATCAAAATCCCCGAGTGCAAGTACAACAAGGTGCTACCGTCTGCAGGTGAGGACAACACGTTTTGCACGGCGATTAACCCAGATCGGCGCCGCGAGCAGCAGACATACCACCGGCCTGGGGTGTGCCGCCGACGGCAGCAGCGGCGACGTGGTCGACGCGCAAACGATGGCGCCGCGGTCGGCGGGCGCCTCTGTGTCAACAGGATCTTGAAACCGGGCGCTGGCGCAGCGCCCTCGCGGTCAGCGCTAAGACCGCAATGTGTCCGTCAGCGTGAGCCCGAGTGCGCGGCCTCGACCGACCAAATTGCTGAAGTGCTGAAGCCCGGGCCTTCGCGGCGAAGGGCGGCAGAGGTTCGCATGCGGGCTTACGCCACCGACGACTCGGTGCCGAAAAGCTGCCGGTAAAGGTGGCCAGCACCGCTGATGACGTTCAATTGCGCCGGTGCCCCCAGAAGCAGTTTGAACATTGATTCAGGTTCGCGTGCGGTGGGGGGCTTGCCGTGTCGACCCACGCTACCACGTCGTTCTCGCCGTCAAGGTCTGCGCGTGCGCGGCACGCTGGCGGCCTGCGGCCGTCTGCGAACCCTGACTGCTGCGCTGCGGCGTGGTCCTCCGGTCTCGGGCAATTCCGCCCGACTCGGACCGGAGTTCGCCATGTCGCAGACTTCACTTCTTCCGTTGTCGCTTCGATGCCCTGCTGGTACGCGATGTCGATGGTCAGTACCGTCCTGCCCATGCCGAGGAGGTGCTGTCGCCGGCGCGGCGCGTGCTTCGCAGCGGGTGCGGCGCGGTGCCCGAAGTCGTCGCCGCAGGCGGTGAAGGACTACCTGCGCTTGGAGATCGGTGTGCTGGAGCACGAGGTGTTCTGCGTGCTGCTCCTGGATGCGCAAAACCGGATCATCGAGATAAGCAGATGTTTCGCGGCACGGTGACGCAGACCTCGGTGTATCCGCGCGAGGTGGTCAAGGAGCGTTGGCCAGCAATTCAGCCGCTTTAGTACTGGCGCATAACCACCCTAGCGGTTCAATCGAACCGAGCCGTGCCGACGAGATGCTGACGCAGACATTGAAGTCGGCGCTGGCGCTGGTGGACGTGCGGGTGCTGGATCACCTGGTGGTGGCGGGCGCCGATGTCTGCGCGTTCTCGGAGCAGGCCTGCTCTAGGCCGCGCTCGGGGCGCCTTGCGGCCCCCTTCATTCCTTCGGCATCAAGCCAGGCCTATGCGCCGGATGTCGAGGGCGAAGGGGACGGTCTGGCGGGCTGCGATCATCAGGCCGACCTGGCAGATGCGTGCGGGGTCGAGCGCCGGTGCGCCTGGCACGTCGCGTCCGCGGAAACTGGCGCGGAAAGCAGAGAGCGGGAGGCTGATGGTTTGCCAATCGTGGCCCATCGTCGTGAAGCTGGCCTGGTAGTTGACGCTGTCGAAGTCGTCGTCGGTGAGCAGGCTGAGCTTGAACTGCTTGGAATCGCCACGTGCCTCGATCAGGCAGGTGGTGGCGCCCGTCTGCCCGCGCGCGCCGGGGCTTGATCGCACCGATGCGAAGCCGCCGTTTTGCGCCAGCGAGACTTCTCCTTCGAACACCGCATGGCCGGCCCGGTCGTGCCGGAGGCGGCTGCGCGAGATGCCGCCCATGACACGGTCGTCGATGGCGCGCCATGCATCGACGGACTGCGGATCGCTGAAGTCGAAGAGCTCAACCAGCATGGGCGATGCGTCGTGGCGTCTGTGCGGAGGGAGGCCGGATCACGGGACGCGCTCTCCACGGCATCTGCCGGGTGGCGCCGCGGGTGAGCGCACGGGTCATGAGGTGATGGCCTCGATGTAGGGGCGCATGACGTTGGCGACACGGCCACGCTGGGCGTGGCGCCACAGGTCGTCGAGCGTGAACTTGCGCAGTCGCCAGCCTTCACGCAGGGCTTCGAGTGCCACGTCGAGGCCGATCTTGTTGCGGAAGCGGAAGCAGTCGACGACGGTGCGCGCCGCGTTGAAGACGGGCACAGCGACGCCATCGATCTTCAGGCGGTCGACCGCATCGGTCAGGGCTGCGTCCGACATGCGCACGACCCGGATGGCGGGGCGATCCAGCCGGGGGCTCACCATGTGCTGCGGGATCGCGATCCAGACTTCGAAGGGCGCCTGCGTGCCGATCTCGTGGACTTCCAGCGCAGACAGCAGGCAGACGACGCCCTTGGGGAGCGTGCCGAGACTTCGGCCAGTGAACGGTGTTCGCTGATCGGAGCGTCGGGCAGGCTGTAGAGGCCTCGACCCGCGCGCTCGAGCTTGCCGGCCTGCACCAGGCGTGTCAGCGTGACCGACGGCAGTCCCTGCTCGGTCAGGTCGCGCGCGCGCAGCAGGGTCCGCTTGCGCGCGAGGCGCAGCACCTGCTGTTCGTGGGTGGGCTTGGTCGCCCTGGAAATTGCCCGCATCCTGGCATGGTGTTGTGGAACGACTGTGAAAGTCAATGGTTGCAGTGCAAACGCAACTGGAATGCTTGTGATCGCTCGGCTCCTCTGCGTTTCCTCGACGCCACCAGGAATGTCAGGCTTGGATATTTCCTGATAGAGTTTCGGGTGTCGCTGCTGACCATCTACGGGGCACAAGCATGGGCATGAACGTCAACCTGACGCCAGAGCTGGAAACGCTGGTGCGCCGCAAGGTGGCATCGGGGATGTACACGTCGGCCAGCGAGGTGGTGCGTGAGGCCCTGCGGTTGATGGAAGAGCAGGACCAGATGCGTGCGGTGCGCCTGGAGCAGCTGCGCCACGACGTGCGCAAAGGCTTGGAAAGTGGGCCGAGCGAGGTCTGGGATCCGGAGGCGATGAAGCAGAAGGCCCGGTCGCGGCGCGCCGCCGCGAAGGGCTCGGCGAAGGCGTAGCGTCGTGGTGATCCGTCGCCGGCCGCTGGCCGCAGACGACATCGCGGGGATCTGGGATCACATCGCCGATGACAGCCTGCGCGCTGCAGACCGCTGGATCGACCAGTTGGACGAGCAGTTCGCATTGCTCGCGACCCAGCCGCTGATGGGGCGCTCCCGTGACGAGCTGGCGCCCGGCCTGCGCAGTTTTCCGTTCGGCCGTTATGTGATCTTCTACGAGCCCATCGAGGGCGGCATCGACATCGTGCGCCTGTTGCACTCGGCGCGCGACGTGGATGCGCAGTTCGGGGACCCTGGCGCGTAGCTGGCAAGCAGGCCAGGCGGCCTTGCTCAGCGCACGCGAAGCATGTGGTCGGTCTCGCCCTTCTTGATCTCGACAACGGCGTCCATCGCCTTGACCATCTCGGCAAAGTTGGCGTGGCCGTGGTCCTTGGGGTCGAAGGTGGGGTCGAGGCGCTTGATCATGTGCCACACGGATCCCTTGTTGACCCAGGCCTCGCCCTTGGTCTCGGCGAGCAGGCGCACGGCGCGCTTGAGCATCTCGGCGGCCGGGTCGGCCGGTGGCGGCGGTGGGGTGTCCTTGGCTTCGCTGGGCTTGGGCGCTTCTTCGGTGCTGGGGGCTTCGACCAGGCTGTCGTAGTAGCGGAACTCGTGGCAGCTCTTGGCCCAGTGCTTGTTGGTGTTCCTGCGGTTGCCGATGCCGATCAGGGTGCGGCCGGCGGCCTTGATCTTCTGGGCGACGGGCATGAAGTCGCTGTCGCCGCCGACGATGATGACGGTGCCGATGTGGGCGAAGCGGCTGATGTCTTCGGTGGCGTCGAGGCAGAGCTTGATGTCGGCGCCGTTCTTGGCGGATGCGCCTGGCGGGAAGAGTTGGATCAGCTCGACGGCGCTCTGCAGCAGCGCGTCGCGGTAGCGGCCGAAGTACTGCCAATTGCCGTAGGCGCGGTTGATGGCGACGGGGCCGAAGGAGGCGCCGAGTTCGACCAAGGCCTGGACGTCGATGAGCGGTTCCTGGACCTTGAAGCGGTTGTCCTGCTTGGCGTAGGCGCCTTCGCCGTACTTGGCCTCCATGAGGCCGGCGTGCAGGTTCTCGAAGTCCCAGTAGAGGGCGACGGATCGGCTGTCGTCGTTGTCGTTCGGGTTCATGTTGTTCTCCCTCCCGGTCTTGTTGGAGTCATCGTAGTGCCTCCGGGCGAGGTCAACGGGGCTGGGCGCTTGCCATCAGGTTGTCGATGGACGCCACTGTCACGATGCCGCTGACGGCAGGGGCCAGCGCAGGGTCCATGCAGACGAAGGCGTCGGCCTGGAGCTGCGTGAGGGCGATGTACTCGGCCATGAAGGTGTCGGGCCAGCCGAGTTGGTCGGCGATCTTCCAGGCGAGCCCCTGCAGGACGCGGTCGCCCAGCAGGCGCAGCCGAAGGGCCCGCAGGTGGTCGAGCTGGCGTTCGGCGGTCTTGCGGTCGAGTTCACCGCGCTGAACGCGGATGTAAAGCTCGGCCAACACCTGGGAGCGCATCAAGGTCGGTGCCAGCAAGAGGTGGTCCGTCGGTACCACGGCCTGGAGTTGGGCCAGGTGGAAGGCGACATCGGGGCCGATGACGAATCTAGTCAAGTTGTCCACTTCGCTGGTCAGTTCGGAGTCTTGGCCGCGGCTTTGGTCTTGCGGGTGGGGGCGCTGGTCACCACGGTGACTCGGATTGTTTGGAAGAGCGCGGCGAAGTCCTTCCGGATGGCGCGGGCGGCCGTCGGGCTGAGCAGGGACGTGACGACGTACCGCTTCGATGAGTTGCCCGATGTCGATGTGAATCGCAAGTACCGGGCGGGCAGTTGCTTGCTTGGGCTCGACGGGTCTGCGGGTGGTCGTCATCGGACGAAGTCTAGAAGCGCCACTCGATGTTGTCGAAGGTGGCGAATCGAGCGATCAAGGTTGAGAAAGACGCTGTCGGTCTGCACGGTGGGTTTGGCACTGCTGCTGATGCCAGGTCTCTGTGGGCCTGGGCGTCTCCCCGCTGCGCGGGGCCGGGCTGTTGCGCTGCGCGTCGAGCCGCTGTCAAAGGCCCGCGTCTCGCCCCTGTCGGGCTGCCATCCCTCACGCAACACGGTCAGGCCGGCGGTGCCGGCAGATGACACGACAGCGGCCCGTTCCCGTGCCCGGGGCGCGCGGGCTGGATTCCTTCACGCTGCGCGTGAACGAGGCCCGCTTGACGAACTGGCCGGCTTGCATCGCTCGCTGCGCTTCGCTTGGTGCGGCGCCGGCCAGATCGTCACCCCGGTCACCCGCCATGCCCGATAGCCGGGCCGCTGAATGCAGGAATGGCTGGGCTCGCAACGTGGTTGGCGACTGGATCGGGGGCTTCCAGCTGAAGCGGATTCGATCCGGGGTCGAGACGCTGCTTGCGGCGAACGGCTTCAGCCGCGAGATCAGGGGTCATCTGCAGTCGCACGGCCTGACCGGTGTTCAGGCTCGGCACTACGACGGACACGATTACATGCCGGAGAAACTCAGGGCCATCGGGGTCCTCGCCAAGGAGGTCTGCAAAGTCGAGGCTGCCCGCTGCAGCGGCGAACAAGCGCTGAGTTTCGGTGAGCGCCTCAAAGGCCAGGGAAGGTCCTTCGGCCTACAACGTCCCGCCTATTTGCTTGTCTGGTTAAAAGGTTCAGGGGGAACGGCGGAAATGCCAATGTCATCAAGCTCTCCGTTCGACGATGGTGAGCAAGTCGTCGCATGCGATGCGACAGCGATCCAGTTCTTTGGCGGGAACAGACGTAAAGTGGGCGCGGTAATTTCGTACCGGCATGACGCACGAGAGTCTGTCTTCCAGCTCTCGCTTATCTCGAAAGCAGTGTCTGAATAGTTCCCATGTCGCCCCGTTGGTCATCAACATACCGAGTTGACCCAGATACATGCATGACATCACATCGCGCTGACTGGTCTCCCGCGTGTACTTGTATTGGACCTTGGACTTCTCTTGCGTTGCGATGATTTTGTCCCAGGCCTTCTCGCCCAGTATTTGCTTCATCCTGTCCATGGACCCGTCGCCGAATTTTCCAGTAATCCTATGCAGTACCAGCTGCCGAAGAGCGAGCTCCGTACTCTCAATGAGTGACCAAACAGCCCCTATGTCAGAGGCACGCGGCTCTGACACTACGAATGCTCTAGCGTAGGCCCAGAAGATCGCGTTGCATGCCAGATAGTTCGTCACCGGCCCTCGTGGCGATACCTGTGTACTCGTACTCCTCGAACACTCTTCTTGCCAAGAACCTATTCAGGTTTCTGGTACAGCGCCAGGCGCTCAGCAAGGACAGGTACCGTTATTGACGAAGAAGTGGCGAAATGGGCAAGCGAATTCACGAGCCTCAGGGCTCATAGACAATATCCAGTTCTCAAACAGTGTTTCGCTATTTGCAGCAAGTTGCGCAGCCCAACTCTCGGTATGAGCTGAGCCTGTCTCAGAAAACGCGAGTTCAATCAGGCGTGCGCTCAGGCCGGCGTGACCTCCGGTTTGGGAAAAAATCCATTCCGAGACCGCATTGAAATATGTGGCTATGCCCGCCCGACTCAGAGTTCATCTTGGTGAGAAGACCTTGAAGCTCCACAAGGGTCAAGTTGGGCAACTGTGCACGGAAATCAATACTGCTCCCGATCGGTGAAGTCTCGTCCTTCAAGAACTCATCTAGATGCTGGTTGCCTGCAAAAACCATGGCAATCCTCAATCGCTCGCCTGCTTCACCGAAGAGCAGCGAAAAGAGATTGTCTTGAAAGCCCCTAGGGAAGCGCGTACCAAGTACACGCTTGGCTTCATCAAGCAAGAAGATGAACCGAATGTCAACTTGGCGACAGGCCTCAGCGACAGTCGACAGGGCGATCACAAAGGAGTCAAGGTCCTTCGGGGTCTGAATGTTTACCAACTCGAACCCGACAACTCGCGCCCTGCAAGCCGCCACAGCCTTCGTGTACAAGAGCAGGAAAAATTCGGCAGGGGTCGCGTCGTAGTGCAGGCGTAAAAGGTCTACATAGACGACAAGTTCGTAGCCTGAAAGCTCATGAACGTTTGGCTGTATGGCCAACGAGGAATTCTCTTAGCCAACGAAGAAGGGTTGTCTTTCCACTTTGGCGGCCTCCGTACAGGAGAATAGCGTTTGAGCGGCGCAACGAATGCTCAATACGGCTGCTGACGGTCGATCGACCCGCAAAAATTACTGTGACGCGGGAAGGATTCGAACTTTCACTTGTCGCCCCTGGGTAGGGCTGATCTTGCTAGCCATTGGCGCATTAGGTCCATCGATAGGCTAGCGTTTGTCGCCATGTAGCGTGACAAGCTTGGTAACCGAGCCAAGTGCTTCACGCTCAGAGTGCCTTGACCCGCCGCGGACCAGTTCATCTAACCGTACGGACCCGCCTCCATTTGCGATTGCAAGGCACACATCAAGTTCTTCAGGGTAGTCTCTGGAAAAACGATCAACGATCTCCTGAAAATCTTTACTAGCCACCTCCAAATATTGATCGACAACAACTCTTACGGCTTGAGGAGTAATTTGCAGCGGCCGTTCTGGATATCGGTCGCTAAGGAAGCTGCAAAACTGACGCGAAAAAAATGGATGACCGCCTGTAAGTTCATGGACAAGCTCGCAAGCTTACTAGATTGAAGTGCATCCCCATTCCTCTGCCAAGAATTCGCACCATCTGCGCAGTTTCTTCAGGCTGCAACATTGGCAGGTAAATCTCTTTGAAAAAATTGAAGACTGGATTGTCTCTTCCGCCAAACTGAGCTGCCTCGGCCACAGAAGCATTTGCTCCCGTTACGATCACCACAAAGTCGTCTGGATTCTTGTGCTACGCCACGAAGATAACCAAAGAGATCGAAGTATCCGGTGAAGCCTTCCTTGCCAAGATTATTAGGAAGAACCCGTTCGATTTCGTCCAGCATTAGAATCACTTTCGGTCTGGGCGAAAAGTTGGCTGATCTCACCAATCGCAGCGCCTGCGTGAGTTCTGAGTCGAATGCAGTGGCGACGGGGTACGATTCCGGAATATCTAGAAAGTCAGCAAACTTTCCCCTTAGACGAGAGTTCTGGATGCGTAGATTGGCTTTGCCCAGGCGATCTATCAATTCAAGTGCGACCTTCCAGTCAGATCCAGCGCGCGTCATGACACATCCGCGGGTACCCGCAAGAGGTCAATGTAGACGACGATATCCCCGCTCTCACTCGCACGCCGCTCAATCTCTTTGAGCAGCGATGTCTTGCCGACTTTCCGCAAGCCAAAGATCCCTGCCGCTGCCCCTGCGGAAATGGCATCCTTCAATTCAGACATCGACCGGTGACGTCCAAAGAATCTGCGCCCAGAGACAGGAAAGTTCTGCGCAAATAGGTCCCGACGATGAAGCCAGCGATCTAATACAAATCGAAGCGCGCTCAGTGGGTCATCAGCCGTTTCGATCTGGGATTGGGTGAGCGGAACAATCGCCGGTGTGGCTCGCCGCTTATCCTGTATTTTTTCGTACAGTAGTTTCTCTACTTGTTCCGGTAGCGAAGCCACCACCATAATAGAGACCTGTTCATCGATGAGCCCTGCGGCGCCCCACTCATTGGTTGAACGCTCTAGATGCTGCACATCCCCGAGTTCCAAATCCGCCTTAAACATGCAGCGTATTAGTAGATTGCCGGAGATTCCGTAACTTTCGACGAGTTCGGGATTCTTGACTTCGACGATGATATCGGCGCCAACAGTCGTTTGTCCCAGGAGTTGGGCTCTCACGATCCTAAAGCCGGCGCGTCGGATAAAGTCGTATACGAGATTCCCTCGGTAGTGCTGCAGCCGGATGGCCGCGAGATTCATGGCCAGTTGATCTTCTTTCGGAAAGGTTCCCTTGCCAAACGGACTGCTTTCGAATGCGGACTTGGCCTTTTCGTAGTATTGCAGCGCGTGCCTAAGGTCATCGAGTGTAGGTCTTGTTCCATACACACGAGCAAGTGCGAGAAGGAATACGCGCTCCGCACGCTCGGATTCGCGAAAAGCTGCAGCCCTCTCTCCAAGAACTCCAAGGCCTTCGATGATTTCCGACAGAGGCCGCAAGCAGGCCTGTATCTTCGAGAAGTTTTAGGTTGGTCGGATAAAGACCAATTCCCTCCTCGTAGATTGCGATTGCCTCTTTTCGCCGGTTGCGATTCTTCTCCATGGCTGCGTAGCTCGTCACAAGCTGGACGCTTGGACTTTCACGCATGCCTCGTTGGTATAGCTTTACTGCCTGCGCGAAGTCCTTGTTGTCGCGCGCGATTATTGCCAAAGGCAAGAGGTCCTTTGAGCTGGATTGGCCCGCTTCTTCGTGAACATTGCTACCGACAGCGGTGGACAACGGAATAATTGAGCGCGCCTCGGGGCCACGAGGCGTCTGCAGCAACTGGAAGCTCACGCTTTCGCCGAGAGAGCGTTCATGGGCTGGATCTGCACGTCGGAGAGGCGGAAGAAGACTTGCTGCTTGCCCGACTGGATCACTCCAAAGCCACGTTCCAGATTGATCGACTTGATCGACCCAGTCGACTCCAGCGATTTGTCTTCGACTGTCGATTCTTCGATGAGCTGGGCCTCTAGGACCACATCGATAGCAAGCAATCCACGTGGGACTAGTTCGACTCTGTATACGATGCGATCGCCAGCCTCGATCTGATTTGAAGGATCGCGCAACGATCGTCGATGAACGAGCAGCCGCTGTCCTTCCTCTTGGGGATCATCCGGAATAACGTATCCGTACCCCGCCTTGTCGTTGTAGGACTCGACGATTCCACGCTGATACTCGACTGGCATCTGACCCTCGGTCCACGCTGAGTTGGGAACTATCGATGATGATCAAATGTAATGGAACCGTGGGCCCGCCCCCCGCTGGGCGCCCCCGGCTTTGCTGAGCCGAGCCGAGCCGAGCCGAGCCGGGCCGGGTCGGGCTGTCGCGCTGCGCGTCGGGCCACCGGGGTACCGGCGTCTCGCCCCTTACGGGCTTCCATCCCTGACGCAACACGGTCAGGCCGGCAGAGCCGGCGGAGACACGAGGCGGCCCTTTCCCGTGCCCGGGGACCGCGGGCCCTGATTCCTTCACGCTGCGCGTGAACGAGGCCCGCTTGGCGAACTGACCGGCTTGCAGGTCGCTGCGCTCGGTGCGGTCGCCGGCCAGATCGCCACCCCGGTCACCCGCCAAGCCCGAAGCCGGGCCGCTGAATACCGGATGCAGTGAAGTGCTCGCAGCGGCTCGACCGCCGCGCCAGTCGCTGCGCTTGGTGGCACGTCGGCCGCAGAGCCGCCGCTGCTCGTGATCGTCCGGTCGGCTTCGCTGCAACCGCTGCGCCAGGCGAGCTGGCACATCGGCCGCGACGCTGCGCCGCCCGTGGGAGGGGGCAGCGCGTGCGCCAGTCGTCCCACCGCGCTCCCCCCACGGCGCCCCCGTCAAGGGTGAGGGGGACTTGTGGGGGGATCTTCAAGCGGTGGGCCGGGAAACTGGCTCACTGCTTCGGCTGCTGAAGACACCACCCATCCCCAACCCCTTCCCGTGAGGGAAGGGGCTGTGCCCACCCCCCGCCCGCCCGTGGGCGGGAGCGAGGAAGTCCGAGCGAGAGGATCAGTTTTCAGGGCAACCCGGTGCGGGATCCGGCTGGTCGTTCTCGTAAGGAGATACGTCATGGCCAACGTTCAAGTCATTCCAGCGTCACGCCCACCTGGCCGGGCGCCGTCAAGCTCGAAATCGTCAACGGACGCGAAGGCAAGATCGCCAAGGCCATGCTGACCGCCATCAGCAACACCCGGCGCGGCAGCGGCGACAGCCGCGAGGAGGAATCCACCGCGATCCAGTGGACGCTGTGGGGCAAGCAGGCCGAGAACGCGGCCGAGTACCTGGGCAAGGGCTCGCACGTCAACATCGTCGGCCGGCTGCGCAACAACAACTACGAGAAGGACGGCGAAAACGTCTACGGCATGGCGTTCACCGCCGAGGAGATCGACTACCTCGACAGCCGCGCCGAAAGCGAAGCCCGCCGCACCGGTGGCCAGGGCACCGAGGGCGTGCCGGCCGCGCGCAGCGGCGAGCAAGCCGCACCGGTCGCCAGCACCCGCAAGCCGCGCACCGCGCGCCAGCCGGCGCACGCCGCCGCCTGAACCCACATCGGGTGGGCGGTCTGGTCATCAGCCATCGAGCCGCGCCCGCCCTTCAAACCTCACTCAATGATCGAAGGAAACCATCATGTACTCGACCCCGACCCTTGCAACCCGCTTTGCCCGCAACACCCGCGTGATGCGCGGCGACCAGCCCCTGAGCGAAGACCAGATGCGCGCCGCCGCGCCGTCCATCTTCGCCGAGGGCAAGCACGCGAGCCGCTCCGATCGCTACACATACATCCCCACCATCGACGTGCTGCGCGGCCTGCGCAAGGAGGGTTTCGAGCCCTTCATGGTCGCCCAGGGCGCCAGCCGCGTCGAAGGCAAGGCGGAGTTCACCAAGCACATGATCCGCATGCGCCACGCCGGGCAGGTGCAGACCCGGCCGGAAGCGAACGAGATCATCCTGATCAACAGCCACGACGGCGCCAGCTCGTACCAGATGCTGGCCGGAATGTTCCGCTTCGTGTGCTGCAACGGCCTAGTCTTACTGTGTTAGCAAAATCAAGGCATTATGCGCACTTCTTCAAGCGAAGGGTGAGCCTTGATGGAAGACTTGCTTGAGTTTGAGCGGTACATGGCCCATCTGAACGAAGGTTTGGGCCACGCTGACCGGCATGCCGGGCTGCGTGGGTACTGCACGGGGCTGATGTCGCCGCTGTCGCGCAAGAGCGTGGAGCCGATGGCCGCGCACGTGGATCCGCTGAAGGTGCGTTCGCGCCACCAATCGCTGCACCACTTCGTGGCCGATGCGAACTGGTCGGACGAGCAGATGCTGCTGCGGGTGGCCAATGGGTGTGCCGGTGATGGACTTCAGTGACGGGCGGCTGGTGGATCATCGACGACACGGGTTTTCCCAAGCAGGGCCGGCATTCGGTGGGCGTGGCGCGTCAGTACTGCGGGATGCTGGGCAAGCAGGACAACTGCCAGGTCGCGGTCAGCGTGTCGTTGGCGTGCGCGGCGGCCAGCGTGCCGGTGGCTTGGCAGTTGTACCTGCCCAGGACTGGGCCGACGACCCAGCGCGACGCGCCAAGGCCGGCGTGCCCGAGGCGCTGGAGTTCGCCACCAAGCCGAAGATCGCGTCTGCAGCAGATCGAGCACTTGATGAGCCAGGGCGCGCCGCGCACTGTGTTCTGGCCGATGCGGGCTACGGCGTGGACACCGCGTTTCGCGAACGCCTGAGCGAGCTGGGCTTGCGCTACGTGGTGGGCGTGACCGGCAGTGTCACGGTGTGGCCGCCCGGACGCGAGCCGTTGCCCCCGCCAGCCTACGCGGCCACGGACGCGTGGCCAAGAGGCTGCGCTGGGCGGGGCCGCCTTGCCGCAGCACCATCCGCAGTCGATCAGGGAACTGGCCTTCGAGCTGGGTGCCGAGCATTGGCACAGCGTCACTTGGCGTGAAGGAGCGAACGCAGGCGTTGCGTTCGCGCTTCGCCCGCGTGCGGGTGCGCGCAGCGCACCGGGACCACCTGCGCGACGAGGTCCGTGCGCCCGAGTGGCTGCTCATCGAGTGGCCCAAGGGCGACACCGAGCCGCTCAAATACTGGCTGTCCACCTTGCCTGAAGACATGCCGCTGCAGCGCATGGTGTTCGAAGCGAAGATGCGCTGGCGTATCGAGCGCGACTACCAAGACCTCAAGCAAGATCTCGGGCTGGGCCACTATGAAGGCCGTGGCTGGCGGGGATTTCACCATCATGCCAGCCTGAGCATCGCCGCCTACGGCTTCTTGGTCGCTCAGCGGCTGCGGCACCCCGACGAGGTCGGGGGTAAAAAAAACTCCGCTCAACGCCAAGACGCCTGCCCTACCCACACATTACAAACCTCGCGGAAGCCCAGCCGGGCGCAGCGCCACGTCCCCTCCTCGATCACGAGCTTGCGAATGCGTATCGGATCGTTGCTGGCACAAACTCTCCCACGATGTCCATGCTGCCTACGCGTTCGAGAAGGACAATTTACTAACACAGTAAGACTAGTGGTGGGCGAGGTGGTGGACGACATCCGCATCCCGCACAAGGGCAACATCCAGGGCGAAGTGATCGAAGGCGCGTTCCGCGTGCTCGACGAGTTCGAGGCCGTGAGCGAGCACACTGAGGCGATGAAGGCGCTGCAGCTCGCGCCGCCGAAGAAGTCGCCTTCGCGACGGCTGCGCTGGCGTTGCGCTTTGGTGAGAGCACCGTCGAGGAAACCGGAGGGCATCGGCCCGCCCCGGTGACGGCCGAGCAGCTGATCGAGGCGCGCCCGGCCCGAGGACATCGGCCACAGCCTGTGGACGACCTTCCAGCGCGTGCAGGAGAACGTGATCCTGCGGCGTGGGCGAGCCCGGCCGCAGCGCCCAAGGCCGCCGCCTGCAGACCCGCCCCGTGGGCAGCATCGACCGGGGAGTGAGCCTCAACCGTGCGCTGTGGATGCTGGCCGAGGAGATGCGCAAGCTGAAGGCCTGGATGCGGCAGGCGATGACTTTCCCTCGAAAGTCATCGCCTCCGGTACCGCCGGCCGGCCCGACCATCGGGCCGGCTGTCCCGCACGCACCCGAGGAGCTTCACATGTGTCGGCGCCGATTCAAATCTGAGCCACCGCGCCGATCCAATATTGAGCCAGGGGTGGAAGCCGACCTTGAGAGGGTCGGCTGTGGATAAGTGTAGGGCTTGAGCTGTTTCGTTGACCTCCTCGATGGTGTGTCGATCGCGCGGGGGAAGACGCGCAGGGCGTAGCCCGTAGCGGATTCCCCCGCGCGGCGCCCGATCAGAAGGGATCGGCCTCTGCCTCGGTCTTGCCGCCCTTGCGCGCGTGCTCACGCGCCTTGATGCGCTTCTTGGCCTGGGCCGTGCTGCGGCTGAAGCGGATCGACTCGTTGCCCGTCTCCACGATGTGGCAGTGGTGTGTGAGCCGGTCCAGCAGCGCCGTGGTCATCTTCGCGTCGCCGAACACGCTGGACCATTCGGCGAAGTCCAGGTTGGTCGTGATCATCACGCTGGTGTGCTCGTACAGGCGGCTGAGCAGGTGGAACAGCAGCGCCCCGCCGGCTTGGCTGAACGGCAGGTAGCCCAGCTCGTCGAGGATGACCAGGTCCATGCGCAGCAGGCTCAATGCAATGCGTCCGGCCTTGCCCTGCGCCTTCTCCTGCTCCAGTGCATTGACCAGATCGACCGTGGAGTAAAAGCGCACACGCTTGCCATGCCGGGTGATGCCCGACACGCCGATGGCCGTGGCCAGGTGCGTTTTGCCCGTGCCCGGCCCGCCCATCAGCACGACGTTGTGCGCGTCGTCGGTGAAGGCCGCCGTTGCCAGCATCGTCACCAGCTTGCGATCCACCGGTGAGACCTCGAAGTCGAAGCCCGCCAGGTCGCGGTGCACCGGGAACCTCGCCGCGTGCATCTGGTGACTGACCGAGCGCATCGCTCGATCCGTGCCTTCGGCCTGCAGCAGATGCTCGATCAGCCAGCGCGAGGACTCGATCCCCGCATTGCCACCTTGCTCGACCAGATCGGCCCAGGCGCCGGCCATGCCGTGCAGGCGCAGGGCTTTGAGCTCGACCGTCACGTCACGCTGCGTCATGGCCGGCCTCCTCGGTGGTGTTGTCGGTGGTGTTGTCGGCGGCGTTGTCTCGCAGGCTGTCGTAGCGCGCCGTGTTGGCCAGCGGCGGCGTGGCCGC
The DNA here is from genome assembly GCA_963732625.1 of uncultured beta proteobacterium. Lineage (GTDB taxonomy): Bacteria > Pseudomonadota > Gammaproteobacteria > Burkholderiales > Burkholderiaceae_C > CADEEN01. The sequence goes on from CAVTAM010000018.1 coordinate 16,755, forward strand.
CTGCAACTGCGTCGCAGCCGTCGGCGGTGCCGGCACGGCGTTGAGCCGCCCGAGCACGTTGACCACGTGCTCCACACTGACCTTGCCGGGCGGCCCGCTCTCCAGCGCCAATTCCACCGCCACCAGCACCGCGTCCAGCCCGGCAGTCAGCACGATGGCCAGCACCTGCGCCATGACGCGGTCGCCGCCCGGGTTGCGCAGCAGCCCTCGGCGCAGGCGCAGCAGCGGCTCGGGCATGTCGGCGAACGGCGCCCCGTTGCGCAGTGCGCCGGGCTTTCTTTGCAGCAACGGGATGTAGTGCTGCCAGTCATAGCGGGTCTCGCCGGCGTTGCTCAGCCGGTCGTGTCGCGCGACGATTCTGTCGTCGGCCACCACCACGACGCTGGCCGGGTACAGCCGCGTGCTGACCATCTGCCCGAACAGCTCGCACGGCACCGAGTAGCGGTTCCTGGCCACCGATACCAGGCAGGTGCTGGACACGCGCGCGGGCTTCTCGACGTAGCCGTCGAAGGCCACGGGCATGGGCATCAGGTGCGCGCGCTCATGCTCGAGCATCTCGGCCACGCTGAACTGCTCGTGCTCGGGGTGGCGCACTTCCTCCCACAAGGCCCGGCAGCGTGCCCCCAGCCAGGCGTTGAGTTCGGTGAAGCTGCCCCAGCGCTGCTTGGCCGCGTCGATCCAGATGCGGCGCCGGCTGTCCTGCACGTTCTTCTCGACGACGCCCTTCTCCCAGCCGCTGGCGACGTTGCAGAAGTCGGGGTCGACCAGGTAGTGCGCGCACATGGTGGCGAAGCGCTCGTTGACGATGCGCCCCTTGCCCTTCTTGACCTTGTCCACCGCGGTCTTCATGTTGTCGTAGATGCCGCGGCGGGCCACGCCGCCCAGGGCGGCGAAGCTGCGCGTGTGGGCGTCGAACAGCATCTCGTGCCCCTGGCTCGGGTAGGCCACGAGCCAGAAGGCGCGCGACGCGCACAGCTTCATGTGCGAGACCTGCGCCCGGTAGTAGATGCCGCCGACCACCAGCCCCTCTTCGCTCCAGTCGAACTGGTAGGCCTCGCCGAGCTCGAAGGCCAGCGGTATGAAGGCGTTGGCCGATGCCCCTTGGCCTTCGGCCTGGCGCCACGCCCGGATGAAGTCGGTGACGCGCGTGTAGCCGCCGCTGTAGCCGGCGCCCTTGATCTCGGCGTACAGCGCCTTGGCCGTGCGGCGCTCGTGCCTGGGCCGCCGGGCATCGGCCTTCAAGGCCTGCCTGAGCGCGTCGTGGAATGCCGTGAGCTTGTTCGCCTGCTCGACGCGCCGGTACTTCGGCGGGCCATCGACCTGGCCGTGCAACCACTTCGCAATCGTGTTGCGCGACAGCCCGGTGATGCGCGCAATCTCGCGCGCCGACTTGTTCTTCCGGCTATGCAAACGCCGGATCCTGCCAATCATGTCCATGGTGATCACTCCTTGTCCCCTGCTGCACAAAAATGCAGCAGGGTAGGTTGTTCACCTGGCTCAGTTTTGGGTCGGCATACCCCTCAAAAGTGGCTCAGTTTTCGGTCGGCGCCAACAAGCAGGACATCGCGGCGCGGCGCAAGGCCATCCACGAAGCGCTCAAGACCTGGACGCTGGAGCAGAAGGCCCACGCTGGCGTCATCGTCACCATCGGCCGCGATGGCGACGTCGAGGTCATGCGCGGGCTGGTGCGGGACGAGGATCGCAAGGCCATCGCGGCTGCGGTGCGCTCGAAGGGCGCGGCGGAGCATCGCGGCGCCGACGACGCGCGCGACGAGGACGAAGGCGCGCCATCGCTGTCGGCGGCGCCGGAACGCCGGGCACCGGGTTGCAGCGAGGCGCTGACCAAGCGGCTCGCCGCGCATCGGACGATGGCGTTGCAGGCGATGCTGGCGCAGAACACGGCGGTGGCCCTGGCCTCGGTGGTGCATGTCTTCGTGCTGCGCACCTTCGGCGCCGACTACCCGCGTGAAGCGTCGGCATTGCAGGTGACGCCGCAGCTGTCGGCGTTCGCGCTGGAAGCCATGGCCGACGACCTCAAGGCCAGCCGGGCATGGCAGGCCGTGCAGCAGGCGAAGGATGCTTGGCGTGCCCGCCTGCCCGAGGACCAGGGCGAATGGCTCGGCTGGCTGATCGGCTTGCCCCAGGCCGAACTGGTCGACCTGCTCGCGCTGTGCGGCGCGTTGACGGTGAACGCGCTGCCGGGTGCGGGTGCGGCGGGCAGCGCCAACGCCATCGCGGCGGCGCTCGGCCTGGACATGGCCGACTGGTGGGAGCCGACCGCCGAGGCCTACCTGAACCACGTGCCGAAGGCGCAGATCATCGCGGCGCTGAAGGAGGCCGGGCCCGAGCTGGCCGGTGGTGGTGTCGAGGCGATGAAGAAGGATGCGCTGGTGAGCGCAGCGGCATCGCGGCTGGCCGGCACGCGCTGGCTGCCCGAGCCGCTGCGCCGATCGCCAGGCTGACCGGATCGCGCGGGCGGGGTGAACCCGCCTGCGCGTTCCGGGTCGGAGGAGTCATGTGGCTGCTGGTTGCTCGCGAACCCCGGCCGGACGCGCCTGACTGGCCCGGCCGGCGCTTGCTCGCGGCCGTCGATGCGGTCGTCGTGGCCGCTGATGTGGGTGCTGCTGATCCGGCACGTGCCGGGGCCGGCGGGCCTGGTCGGCCCGTTCGTCACGGCGCTGGCCGTGCTGCTCGGTCTCGGGCGCCTGCACCGCGCGCTGTGGGTCAACCACCGCTACTGGTTCACCACCTGGCGCTGGGGCAAGGTGCTGGGCGCGATGCTGCTGATCGGCGCCGTGATGAAGCTGTCGATGTCGGCGTAGGTCGGCGCGCTTGCGAGCGGTTCCGGCGCGGCGAGAGTGTCAGTGCGACACCGTGGGGCGACCGGCGCTCCACTGCTCGAGGTCGATGCGACGCCACGCCACGGCGCGCTTGGCCAGTCGCACTGGCGACGGGAACTTGTCCTCGGCCATCAGCCGGTAGATCGTCGACCGGCCGAGTCCGGTCATGCGCACGACGGCCGCCATGCGGACGAACACGGCGGGCTGCACATCGGCTGCGGGCGGTTTCGACTCGGTCTGCGTCTGGCTCATCAGGCGGCTCCTGGGCTGCGTCTGAGGAGAACTCTAGGCGCTGCAGGTGCGCCCGGGAGCGATGACTTTGGGCCGAAAAGTGTCGAATCACTGGATGTCCGCTACGGTACCTACACCGACCGTTGCGTACCCAGGCCGGCTGGCGGTTCGCCACCCAACGCGGACCGGTAGAGACCGCTCGCTCTTTGTCATTCCAGGCAAGAGGCTGACCAGGACGGCGCCCAATGAGGGCGAGCGTTGACAACCGAGCGGCGCTGGCACTACATTGAAGTCGGGTGTTTCGTCGACGCCTGCTGCCCACCATGGCAAACCCTCGCGGGACGACGTTCAACAATCTTCAATCCGTGATTCCCTTTTGTAGGCGAGTCTTGGCAGTGGGCACCCGTGATTCGCATACAGGAGGAATCTGTCATGCGTCATATACCCACGCCCGACGAGGTCGTCGAGCGCCTCAAGAAGCAAGCCAAAAAGTTGCAGCGCTCAGGCGCCGGCAAACATTCGGATTTGCTCAATCGCGTAGCGAAGCAAGCTGGCTACGACCACTGGCACCACGTCGTCAAATGCAATGAGAACGCAGTGGCGGCTGCGCAGATGCGGACGATCCGCGCGGAATGCGAAGCCATCGTCGCTGCGGAGTTGCGGGGCGATGTGAAGATCGTGGTGACCAAACCCGGACCCGCGTGCCCGCCATTCGTGGTCTTCTCCACCGGCATCGGGGACGCCTGGCTCCTGGAACCAGACGAGCAATTGGCGATGTGCTTGCTCTGGCACGGAAAGCGCGAGGTGATCGGAGTCTCCGAGGATCCATCGCGAATCGAGGTCGCTTGGGATGGCGGCTACGAGCTGCTCGGCGACTTCTTCCACGTCGATACCGACAACCCGAAGATCGGCGAACGAGCTATCGCAGGCTATCCATTGGAGGCTGTGCGCAAGGCGCTCAACGGAGCGCAGTCGACGATCTCGAAGATGTCGTTGGTGATCGGCCAATTCGACGCCGTAGACATCGACGACCAAGTCGTGGCGCAGATGGTCAAGAAGGGTTGGAGCGAAGATGAAGTCTTGAAGCTCAAGGCGGAGGGCTACCGCTACTCGCCTGGGCGCGACTCGCTGCTCGGGCCGATCATGAGCAGCGACGACGTCGAAGACCTCGACGAGCACCTCGCGGACCATCAGGGACCTGCCTGACGGCGGCCACTCGGCAGCACCTGCCAATTGCGCGCCAGGCGCCACCCGTGGACAGCAGCGGTTGACGCCTGTGCTTCCTGTTCCGGTCATCCAGCCTAGCTGCGCACGTGCGCGACGTGGAAGCGTTCGTTGCACGCTCGCCAGAGTGCGATCGGATCGCCTGTATGGCGGGCAAGCACTCGGGCGTAGTCGATGGCTGCGAGCCTGCGGGCGCAGCGCCACGACAACAGTCGGGCTTGGTTCTAGTGGTGGAAGCTCATCGGCCCCAAAACTGGCACCAGACTGGCACCAGTCCAACCCAGAAAGCAAAAAAGTCAGCCGGCGCTAACCGGCTGACTCTTGGCTTTCTTGGCTCCCCGACCTGGGCTCGAACCAGGGACCTACGGATTAACAGTCCGGCGCTCTACCAACTGAGCTATCGAGGAAATGAGGGCGGAAGTATAGCGGCGCTCAGAAGCGCACTGCCAGCGAGGCGTGCGCGGTTCGCGGGGCTAGGGGGTAGAGGTAAGCGTGGCCGAACTGATAGGGGGCTTCCTGCCAGGCGCGGTGGTTGGTGGCGTTGTCGAGGCCCAGGCGCCAGACAAGTGTTTGTTCGCCCACGCGCTGCGTGAAGCGGGCGCCGAGGTCGATTCGCGTCCAGCCGGGGGTGGCAACCGTGTTGTCGGGCAGGACCATGCGCTGGCCTTCGTGGGTGACGAAGCCGATGAGGGCCAGGCCGGGCAGCGCGCCGACGTTGTAGGCGGCTTGCAGCTTCAGGCTGCGCGTGGGCACGTTGGTCGGTTGCAGGCCGTTGACGCTTGCGTCGCTCGATCCGTTGCGGCGCGCGCGCAGCAACATCGCGCTGCCGCGCAGCGAGACGTCGCCGGCGCGCCACTCGGCTTCGGCTTCGATGCCGCGGTGGTTGGCCGTGCCGTCGATGCGGCGCGTGCACGGGTCTTCGTCGCTGCAATCGTCGAGCGAGGGCCTGCGGTCGCGGGTGTGGAAGTCGTTCGCGGCCGGGCGGCGGATGTCGAACAGCGCGATGCGTGCGTCGATGGTCTCGCTCGCGTGCTTCAAACCAAACTCGACCTGGCGGCTCTTCAATGCGGGCAGCACTTCGCTGCCGTTGCTGTAGCGCGCGCGGTTGGGCACGACTTCGGACTCGATGCCTTGGCTGAAGCTCGCGTAGGCCTGCGTTTGCCTGGTGAAGGTGTGGCTCACGGCCAGCCACGGCGTCGTCAACGATTGCGGGTACTGCGTGGCGCGCGAGCCGTCGGTGCGCACGCTCTCGCGTTCGATGCGCGTCTGGCGCGCGCCCGCCCACAGGCTCCAGCGCTCGCTGAGTTGAATCGCATCTTGCAGGTGCAACTCGGTGCTGCGTTCGTCGCGGTTGGTGTTCTCGTCGGTGAGCGTTGGGTCGGGCGGCACGACGGCGCGGCCGTCGATCGTGCCGGTGCCGACGAAGTTGAATGCCTGCCGGCCGAAGCGCGCGACGTAACGCGTGAACAACACACCGGCGTTGAATTGGTGCGCGAAGCCGCCGAGTTGCGCGCGGCCCTTGACCGCGAGGTCGAGCGCGTCGCTCGTGCGGCGCTCGTCGTCGCTGCGGAAGTCGTAGTAGTCGAAGCTGCCGTCGCTGCAGTAGCGGCTGAACGCTTCTTCCGCGCTGCAACCGAATGGGAAGGCGATGCGGTCATCGTTCTTCAGTTGCTGGCGCATGCCGTGCGCGACGAGGTCGATCTGCTGCTCGGCGGTGTCGACCAGCGTGTGCGTCACGCGCAACGAGCCGGTGCGGCCGGCAAACACCACCGGCAGACTCCACGGCTGGTTGTTGAGGTTGATGCGCGGGTCGATGTCGTTCGCATTCGGCAAGCGGCCGCCGAGCAGGCTGAAGCCGGGCACGCTCGGCTGGCTCTGGCGGCTGGCTTCGACTTCGGCCTCGATGAGCGTGGTGCCCATTCGTGCATCGACCGCGCCTGCGGCCAGCCAGCGACGGCCGCGCGCGTCGTTCGTTTGCGGGTCGAGCCGCGCGCCGTTGGCGTTGATGCGCCAGCCGATGCCTTCTGTTCGCGCGCCCACGTCGAGCGCCGCTTCGAGCGTGCCGTCTGGCGTGAAGGCCACGCTCGCGTCGCGCACGCGATCACGAGGCCGCTTGACGACGAGGTTCAACAAGCCGCCCGGCGCGCTCGTGCCGGCTTGCAAACCGCTCGTGCCCTTCAGCACTTCGAGGCTCTGTTTGTTGGCCTGGCCGATCGCGGTCTCGGCGTTGATCGGCAAACCGTCGCGGCGGAAGTTGAAGCGGTTGTCGAGCGTGTAGCCGCGCACCGCGAGCTGGTTGATGTAGCCCGGTGCGTTGTAGGCGTCGGTGATGCCGGCATCGAGCCGCGTGATGTCGGCCAGGCTCGAGATGCCGGCGTCTTGCAGCGCGCGCTGGTCGATCACGGTGGCCGAGAACGGCACGCGCGACAAGCGGCGTGTCGCCGAAGCCGGCTGACGCGCGGGCGCCTGTTGCGTGGCGCTGCCGGTGATGGTGATGCGCTGCGTTTCTTGCGCGTTGGAACAACACAGCGAGAAAACGCCGAGAACGGCGAAGCAAATGCGTTTCATGTGGCTTCCCTTGCGCGGGCATTACCCCGGTCAGGTTCGGAGGGTTTGATCTCAGCCGAGCCATCAAAACTCAGCACCCCTAGCGAGATCGCAGCAGGATCGCTGCGATGCGATGAATTCTAGTCGTCGAACGTCGGCGTCTCCACGCCGAGCACCTTGTGCAGCTTCGGACTCGTCGTCGTGTACTGCAAGTGGATGCGCTTGTCGGGGAAGATGATCGGCGCGGCGCCGAACGCCGCGAGCGCGGCTTCGTGGAAGCCCGACAGGATCAGCTTCTTCTTGCCGGGATAGGTGTTGATGTCGCCCACAGCGAAGATGCCGGGCACGTTGGTCGAGAACTGTTCGGTGTCGACGACGAGTTGTTTGCGCTCGATGTCGAGGCCCCAATGCGCGATCGGCCCGAGCTTCGGACTCAGGCCGAAGAAGACGAGCAGCATGTCCAGCGGCATCACGCGCGTCACGCCGTCGCCGCCGGTGACCTTGATCGCGCTCAACTTGTCGTCGCGCTCGTCGATGCCGGTGATCTGGCCGACGACGAACTGCATCTCATACGCGTCGCACAGCTCCTTCATGCGCGCCACGCTGGCCGGCGCGGCCTTGAAGCCGTCACGGCGGTGGATCAGGATCACGCTCTCGGCCTTGTGCGGGCCTTCCTGAACGAAGTTCAGCGTCCAGTCGAGCGCGGAGTCGCCGCCGCCGACGATGACCAGGTTCTTGCCGGCAAACAGCGACGGGTCGCGCACGCGGTAGTGCAGTTGCGTGCCGTCGAACTTGTCGAGGCCTTCAACCTTCAGCAATCGCGGTTGGAACGCGCCGACACCGGCGGCGATGAAGATCGTCTTGGTGAGGAACCGCGTGCCCTTGCTCGTCTCGACGAAGAAGCGGCCGTCGTCTTTCTTCTCGACGACGCTGACTTCCTGGCCGAGATGAAAGGTCGCGCCGAAGGGCTCGATCTGCTTCAACAGGTTATCGGTAAGCTCCTTGCCGGTGCACACCGGCACGGCCGGGATGTCGTAGATCGGCTTGTCCGGGTAGAGCTCGATGCACTGCCCGCCGGGGTAAGCGAGCGAGTCGATGATGTGGCACTTGATTTCGAGCAGGCCGAGCTCGAAGACTTGAAATAGGCCCACCGGGCCGGCGCCGACGATGACCGCGTCGGTCTCGATTGTTTGCGTCATCTCAACTGCAAGCGCGACATCAACGAATCAGTTGATCGAGCTTGTCCTTCTTGTCTTTCCACTCGTCGGCATCGGCCGGCGCCGTCTTGCGCTTGGTGATGCTCGGCCACTTCTTGGCCAGCTCGGCGTTGATCGGGATGAACTTCATCTGATCCTGCGGCACGTCCTCTTCCGGCAGGATCGCGTTGACCGGGCATTCGGGGATGCAGACCGCGCAGTCGATGCATTCGTCGGGATCGATGACGAGCATGTTCGGTCCCTCGCGAAAACAATCGACGGGGCAGACATCGACGCAGTCGGTGTATTTGCAGCGGATGCAGGATTCGAGAACGACGTGGGTCATTGCGAGGCGGTGTGCGACACGAAAGGGGCGAGTTTAAGGCTGCGGCTGTCGTGCCGCGCCGATGCCCTCACGGGCCGCGCGCCGGCGCCCACCGTCACCACCGTCGGCCGGCCGCTGTGCAGCAGCGCCGCTTCAGGCAAAGACGCCACGCTGTGGTCGCTGGCGATCTGGTCGGGCCAGCCGGCGCGCGAGACGACGAGGACCGGCGTGTCGGTTGTCCAGCCCGCGTCTGCGAGCCGGCGCGACAGTGCGCCGAGCTGGCGGCCGGCCATGTAGAAGACTTCGGTGTCGGCGCTGCGCGCGGCTTGCAGATCGCCTTCGCGCGTCATCGCCGTCGTCAGTGCGACGCTGCGGCCGCTGCCGCGGCGCGTCAGGGGGCGTCGTGTCGCGGCGGCGGCGGCGATGGCCGAGGTGACGCCGGGCACGACTTCGCATTCGATGTTGGCTTCCATCAGCGCTTCGAGTTCTTCTTCGAGGCGGCCGAAGACGCTCGGGTCGCCGCCTTTCAAGCGCACCACCGCGCGGCCTTCTTGTGCGTGCTTGACGAGCAGGGCGTTGATGCGCGCTTGGCCGGTGGAATCGCAGAAGCCGCGCTTGCCGACGTCGACCCACTTCGCGTCGGGTGCGAAGTCACGCAGCGCCGGGTCGATGAGCGCGTCGTGCAAAACGATCTCGGCACGCGCCAGGCGTTGTGCGCCGCGCATCGTGATCAGATCCGCCGCGCCGGGGCCGGCACCGATAAAAACAACGGGCTTCACAACGTGCTCTCCACCAGCAGCGCACCACTCGTGCGGTGCGTCGATGGGTCGACGACGATCAGCGCGCCGCCGATGCGGTTGTCGGCATAGCGGCGCAGCGGCAGCGGCTGCTGCAGCTCGATCGTGACCTTGCCGATTTCGTTGACGGCCAGCTCGTGCGCGGCGCCGGGTTCGAGCGTGTGGATGTCGAGCACCTGATCGACCGAGACGATGCGCCCCTGCACCCAGCGGTTGCCGTGGCGCAGCAGGTACTTGCGGCCGATCGTCGCGCGGTCGGTGTCGAGCCAGGCCAGCGTGGCGGTGAAGCGCTGCGTCGCTTGCAGCGAGTCGGGTGCGCCGATCCAGTCACCGCGCGAGATGTCGAGCTGGTGGTCGAGCACGATGCCGGCGCTCTCGCCGGCCGTCGCACGCGCCACCGTGCTGCCGGCGCGGCGCACTTGTTCGACCACCGCAGTCTCGCCGCTCGGGAACACCTGGACCGCGTCGCCCGCCTTGACCGCGCCTTGCGCGATGCGGCCCCAGAAGACGCGCGGCGCGTGGCCTGTGCCATCGCCTTCACGGCTGACGAATTGCACGGGGACTGCAAGTGCGCCGTTGCGTGCTTCGTCGGCCGTGGGCAGGCTTTCGAGCACCTGCAGCAGCGACGGGCCGCCGTACCACGGCGCATCGAGCGAGCTTGCGTCACGTTGTCGCCGCGCAGCGCAGACACCGGCACGATCGCCGCGGTGTCGATGCCGGCCTCGGCGGCAAAGGCTTCGAGCGCTTCGCGCACCGCGCCAAACGCCGCGCCGGGTTCATTGACCGCATCGAGCTTGTTGACGGCGAAGACGATGCTCGGCACGCGCAGCAACTTCGCCAGCAGCGCGTGGCGGCGCGTCTGCGCCAGCAGCGCCACCGGCTTGCTCTGCCAGTCGAGCTTGGTTACGTCCACCAGCACCACGGCCGCGTCGCTGCCCGCGGCGGCGGTCACCATGTTGCGCGTGTACTGCTCGTGGCCCGGCGCGTCGGCGATGATGAACTTGCGTGTGCGCGTGGCGAAGTAGCGGAAGGCGACGTCGATCGTGATGCCTTGCTCGCGCTCGGCCTCCAGGCCGTCGGTGAGCAGCGACAGGTCGATCGGCTTGCCGGCGGCGCGCTTTTCCAGCGCGTCGATCTGATCAGCCAGGATCGCCTGGCTGTCGTAGAGCAGGCGGCCGATCAGCGTGCTCTTGCCGTCGTCGACGCTGCCGGCGGTGAGGAATCGAAGTGCTCGGGAACTCATCAGAAATATCCTTCTTTCTTGCGCCGCTCCATCGACGACTCGCTCGTGCGGTCGTCCATGCGCGTGGCGCCACGTTCGCTGACGGTGACCGTCAATGTTTCAGCAACCACCTCGGCCGCGTTGGAGGCATCGCTCTCCACCGGGCAGGTGCAGGTCATGTCGCCGACGGTGCGAAAGCGCACGGTGGCCTGCTCGACCGTTTCGCCATCGAGCGGCGGCGTCACGTCGGTCAGCGGCACGAGCAGCCCCTTGCGCCGGATCACGCTGCGCTGGTGCGCGTAGTACATGGCAGGCAGCGGGATGTTCTCGCGCGCGATGTAGAGCCAGACGTCGAGCTCGGTCCAGTTGCTGATCGGGAAGGCGCGGAAGTGCTCGCCGGGGCGATGCCGCGTGTTGAACAGCGTCCACAGCTCGGGCCGCTGCTCCTTGGGCAACCATTGGCCGAAGCTGTCGCGGTGGCTGAAGATGCGCTCCTTGGCGCGCGCCTTTTCTTCGTCGCGCCGCGCGCCGCCGACGAGCGCGTCGAAGCGGTGTTCCTCGATCGCTTCGAGCAGCGTCACCGTCTGGTGGCCGTTGCGCGATTCCAGCGGGTGCGCGAGGCGAATCGTGCCGCGCGCGATCGAGTCCTCGAGGTGACCGACGACCAGGCGCTCGCCCATCTCCTCGACGCGCCGGTCGCGAAAGGCGATCACTTCAGGAAAGTTGTGGCCGGTGTCCACATGCAGCAGCGGAAACGGCAACTGGCCTTCGTACACCCCGTTTGCATTGCGCTGCTTGAAAGCTTTCTCCGCCAGCCGCAGCACGACGCAGGAATCCTTGCCGCCGGAGAACAGCAGCGCGGGCCGCTCGAAAGTAGCAGCGACTTCACGCAGGATGAAGATCGCTTCTTCTTCGAGGTGGTCGAGGTGCTGCTGATCGAGCGACGGCAGCAACTGTTCGATCGAGGTGCGTGCGTTCATGCCGCTGCTCCTTGTTTGACGTGCAAGCCGCACTCTTTCGCGGACTCGTCCTCCCACCACCAGCGCCCGGCGCGAAAGTCTTCACCCAGCGCGATGGCGCGTGTGCACGGCTCACAACCGATGCTCGGGAAGAACTGGTCGTGCAGCGCGTTGTAGGGCGCCTGGTTGATGTCGATGTAGTGCCAAACGTCGGCCCAGCTCCAACGGCTAAGCGGGTTGAACTTGACGCGGCCGGTGTCTTCGACTTCGTACAACGGCACTTCGGCGCGCTGCGTCGATTGCTCGCGGCGCAGTCCGGTGACCCAGGCGCCCTGGCCTTCGAGCATTCGCGACAGCGGTTCGAGCTTGCGCAGGCCGCAGCAGGCTTTGCGCAACTCGACGCTGTCGAACATCGCACGCTCGCCGTGGCGGGCGACGAATTGAACGACCGCCGTCTCGGTGGGGCGAAAGCGTTGCACCGTCAAGCCGTAGTGGGCTTCGATGCGCGGAATCAGCGCCAGCGTTTCGTCGTGCAGCTTGCCGGTGTCGAGCGTGGCCAGCGTGATCGGCAGCGAGTGGCGAGCGATCAGGTCGGTGAGCACCATGTCTTCAGCGCCCAGGCTCGTTGCTTGCACGATGCGCCCGGCGTGCACCCGCGCGGCCTTGCGCAACAGCGTCAGCGTCTCGGCGACGCGCTCGTCGAAGCCGGGCGTGGCGCGGGCGTGCAACCGGGTCGCTGTCATATCGAAGCTCCGTCGTTGACGAACTCGCGTGCATCGCCGCGTGCGAGCTTTTCGGCCGTGCCCGGCGGCATCGCGAACAGCGGCCGGTTGTCGCGCACGTCGCCCTGGTAGTGGCCGGGGAAGAAACCGAGCGCGCGCTCGGCGGCGTCGATCGACTGGTCATGGCGCAGCACCACGGCGTCGAAGCCGGTGCGTTGCAGCAGCGGCAGCATGTCCACCAGCACGTCGCCCTGCGCACGCACTTCGCCGGCGAAGCGATAACGCGAGCGCAGCAGGCGGGCCTGCGAATACGCGCGGCCATCGACCCACTTCGGGAAGTGCAGCGCAACGAGCGACAGGCGCGGCAGGTCGGCGGCAACGTCTTCGACGTCCTGGTCGTTGCCCAGGCGCAGGCCCACCGCCATGCCCGCCGGCCACGTGGCGCGCGCGGCGTGCCATTGCGCCAGGTCGAGCAGCAGGTGCGGTGTCGGCGTGATGCTGACGGGCGGGCCGTCGTCACCGGCCAGCGCGCGCCACGGGTCACGTTGCAGCGAGATGAATTTCATGGCGGTCAATGCGCTTGCGCGGTGCTGCGGCGCACGGCCTGCGTCGGCGCCTTGAACGGCTCGACGCCGAGGCGGCGCACGGTGTCGATGAAGCGCTCTTGCGGCGCACGCTGTTCGCGGTAGGTGTCGATCACGGCTTCGACCGCGTCGGCGATCTCATCTGCTGCGAACGACGGGCCGATGACCTTGCCCGGCACCGAGGCGCCACTGTGGGTGCTGCCATCCGCGCCACCGAGCGTCAGCTGGTACCACTCGGCGCCGTCCTTGTCGACGCCGAGGATGCCGATGTGGCCGCTGTGGTGGTGGCCGCAGGAGTTGATGCAGCCGCTGATGTGCAGGTCGATGTCGCCGATGTCGTTCAACTCGTCGATGTCGGCGAAGCGCTCGGTGATCTGCGCCGCGAGGGGGATCGAGCGCGCGTTGGCCAGGGCGCAGAAGTCGCCGCCGGGGCAGGCGATCATGTCGCTCACCAGGCCGATGTTCGGCGTTGCGAAGCCCGACGCCTTGGCCGCTTGCCAGAGCGCGGCCAGCTCGCTGGCCTGCACCCACGGCAGCACGAGATTCTGCTGATGCGTGACGCGCAGCTCGCCTTGGCTGAAGCGGTCGGCCAGGTCGGCAGCGGCGTGCATCTGCAGGTCGGTGGCGTCGCCGGGTGCCTGGCCGGCGCGCTTCAGGGACAGCACGACGGCGCGGTAGCCCGGCACGCGGTGCGCGCGCACGTTGCGATCGATCCAGCGTGTGAAGGCGCGCGAGTCATCGCCAAGCGTTTGTGATTCGGCCTGCGCGCGCACGCCGATCGGTGTGGTGAACGAAGCCGAGACACGATCCAGCTCGGCCTGCGTGACGATGTGCGCTGCGCCATCGACATCGCGTTCGAGGATGTTCTTGAACTCGGCGTTACCGCGTCGAAAAACTTCGGCCCTTCGGCTTTGACCAGGATCTTGATGCGCGCCTTGTAGGCGTTGTCGCGCCGGCCGTAGCGGTTGTAGACGCGTACCACGGCTTCGATGAAGACGAGGATTTGCTGCCACGGCACAAAGGCGTTGGCCAGCGTGCCGATGACCGGTGTGCGCCCCATGCCGCCGCCGACGTAAACCTCGAAGCCGACTTCGCCGGCATCGTTCTTGCGCAGTTGCAGCCCGATGTCGTGCCAGCCGATCGCCGCGCGGTCTTCCTTCGCGCCGCTCACCGCGATCTTGAACTTGCGCGGCAGAAACGCGAACTCCGGATGCAGCGTGCTCCACTGGCGCAGGATCTCGCAGTACGGCCGCGGATCGACGATCTCGTCCGGCGCCACACCGGCAAACGCGTCGCTGGTGATGTTGCGGATGCAGTTGCCGCTGGTCTGGATGCCGTGCATGTCCACGGCGGCCAGCGCATCCATCACGTCGGCGGCGCGCGAGAGCGGAATCCAGTTGTATTGCAGGTTCTGCCGCGTCGTGAAATGCGCGTAGCCGCGATCGAAGTCCTTCGCGATCTTGGCCAGCGTGCGCATCTGCGCCGCCGACACCGCGCCGTACGGAATCGCCACGCGCAGCATCGGCGCATGGCGCTGCACGTACCAGCCGTTTTGCAGCCGCAGCGCCTTGAAGTCGTCGTCGGGCAACTGGCCGCGCAGGTGGCGCTCCAACTGGTCGCGGAATTGCGCTGCGCGTGCGTGCACGAAGCGGCGGTCGAAATCGGTGTACTGGTACATGAGTTAGATCACTTTGACGCCGGCCGTGACCAGCGAAACACAGAGCAGCCCGCGCACCAGGCCCTCGGGCATGCGCCGCGTCAGTTGCGCGCCGAGCCAGATGCCGGGCAGGGAGCCGACGAGCAGCGCCGCGAGCAGCGCCCAATCGACATGGCCGAGCGTGGCGTGGCCGATGCCGGCGACGAGCGTCAGCGGCACCGCATGCGCGATGTCGGTGCCGACCAGGCGGTGCGCGGCCAGGCGCGGGTAGAGCAGCAGGATCAGCGTCGCGCCCAACGCGCCGGCGCCGATGGACGACAGCGTCACCAGCACGCCGAGCACGACGCCGCTGGCGATCGTGAGCGGCGCCTTGCGCGATTCAGGCAGCCAGCGTTCGAGCTTCAGCCCGACGGCCTGCCAGGTCTTCTTGAAGGCCACCACCAGGGCCGTCAACAACAGCGCGATGCCGAGCGAAAACGTCAGCGCCGCGGCCCAGCCCTTGGTGATGCCGGTGGCGTGCATCAGCGCGATCGTCGCCAGCGCGGCGGGCAGGCTTCCGGCCAGCAGCAGCCGCGTGATGCGCCAGTCCACGTGGCCGTGGCGCGCATGGGCGACAGCGCCGCCGGTCTTGGTGACCGCCGCGAACCACAGGTCGGTGCCGATCGCCAGCGCGGGGTGCAGCTTGAAGACGCCGATCAACAGCGGCGTCATCAGCGAGCCGCCGCCGACGCCCGTCATGCCGACGATGGCGCCCACAGCAAAGCCCGAGAGGATGGCAATTGGATCCATCCCGGGACTCTATGAAGCCTCTATATATTTGAGAAGAACATAGAAATCCGAAGCTAATACGAATTCGGAATAGAAAACGGCCCGGTGTTGCCACCGGGCCGTGAAAGGTACCGTCAGACCAGGTACCGAGGAGACAACTTGTCGAGCGTTAACCCGCGGGAGAGCCGCCGGCGATGCTCAGATTCGGTGCGTCTTCAGATGCTTGTTGGTCTAGTAAGCAATACCCGGGCCAGAGCCCTTTCCAGCGACCGCCGCGGATCGGGCTTTGCCCGGCCGCCAGCGGTGCCCCCTTGGGGGGAAGCGGCGAAGCCGCTCCGGGGGGAGTCGATTACGCGCGCTTGCCGCGGCTGGTCGTCTGCTGGGCCGCCTTGACTGCCGTGTTGGTCATCGCCTGGATGTTGGCGTCGGCCACGTCGGCGGCTTGCTTGGCAGCCTTCTGCACGCTCTCGAAAGCGTTGTTGGCAGCGGAGACAGCCGAGCGCATCAGGGCGACGGCGTTCTCGGTGCCGGCCGGGGCGTTCTTGGAGGCGCTGTCCACCAGACCGAGGAACTTGCTCTGCGCGTCGGCCAGTTGCTTTTCAGCGGCCTTGGTCACTTCGGCGTTGGTCGCGGCAGTGATGTCATAGACGTGGCGGCTGTAGGCGGCGGCCTTCTCGGCGGTCGGCTGCAGGAAGCTGGCTTGCAGGCTCAGCAGCTCTTGCGCGTCTTTCACCGACAGCGCAGCGGTGGCGGCGTTGCTGGCTTCTTCGAACGCGGTCTTGGCGACTTGCATGTTCAGCTCGACGAGCTTCTCGACGCCTTCGAAGGCCTTGCCGGTCAGGCCGAAGAGGGTTTGGACGTTGGCTTTTTGAGCGGCCATGACTTGTTCAGCGGTCAACATGATGGTGATTTCCTTAGGGAGGGTTGGGAGGGTCAAGAACTGCTTTGGTACTTGTGTGCTGCTTCGCTGCGTTTGCTGCACTGCAACATGAACTGAAGTATAGGGAGCAACCCGAGCATTGCAAGCCTTTTTTGCTGCGGTGCACCAATTTAGACGCCATTCACTAAAGGAGACAATCGCCGCCCGATGCAGGCCTTCTACGCCGACCACTTCGTCTTGCCGCTGCCCGAGGGCCATACCTTCCCGATGGGCAAGTACGAGAAGCTGCGTTCGCGCGTGGTCGCCGAGTGCCCGGGTGTGCGCCTGGGGCCGGCGCTGCCGGCGTCCGACGGCGAGCTGGCGCTGGCGCACACGCCGCGCTATGTGGAAGCGGTGGCGCACGGCAACTTGTCGGCCGCCGAGCAGCGCGAGATCGGCTTTCCGTGGTCGCCGCGCATGGCCGAGCGGGCGCGGCGCTCGGTCGGCGCGACGATCTCTGCCGCGCGCGCGGCGCTGATCGACGGCGAGGGTGTCGCTGCGAATCTGGCCGGCGGCACGCACCACGCGCAGGCCGACAAGGGCAGCGGCTGGTGCGTCTTCAACGACGCGGCGGTGGCCGCGCGCTTGATGCAGGCCGAGTGGCATCGGCGTCATCGCCAACTGTTGCGCGTGGCCGTGATCGACCTCGACGTGCACCAGGGCAACGGCACGGCAGCGATCTTTGCCGACGACGACACGGTGTTCACGCTGTCGCTGCACGGCGCGAAGAATTTTCCGTTTCGCAAAGAGGCCGGCGATCTGGATGTGGAGCTGCCGGACGGCTGCACCGACGACCTGTACCTCGATGCACTCGACGCCGCGCTCGACGCGCTATGGCGGCGCAGCGCGCCCGGCCTCGTCTTCTACTTGGCCGGCGCCGACCCCCACGAGGGCGATCGCCTCGGCCGCCTGAAGCTCACCAGCGAAGGCCTCGCCGAGCGCGACCGCCGCGTCTTCGCTGCCTGCCGCGAGCGCGGCATCGCAGTGGCCGTGAGCATGGCCGGCGGCTACGGCCGCGACATCGACATCACGGTCGGCGCGCACCTGCGCACGCTGCAAATCGCTTGTCAATCTCAGCAGCACTACAAGGAAGCCAAGGTCGCATGAAAGTCACTGCCGAAAACACCGCTGCGGTAGACGCCGCCATCACGACACGCCGCTCGGTGCGCGCGTTTCTGCCGACCCCCGTGCCGCGGCAGACCATCGAAGACATCCTCGCCGTGGCCTCGCGCGCGCCGTCGGGTGTCAACACGCAGCCGTGGAAGGTGACGGTGCTGACGGGCGCAGCGAAAGAATCGCTGTCGCAAAAAATCATCGCCGCGCACGATGCCAACTTCGCTGCCGGCTCGACCGGCGCCGATGTCGGCGAGTACGACTACTACCCGAGCGAGTGGGTGCCGCCGTACACCCTGCGGCGGCGCAAGGTGGGTTGGGATTTGTACGGCCTGCTCGGCATCGCCAAGGGCGACAAGGCGCGCATGCACGCGCAGCACGGCCGCAACTACACCTTCTTCGGCGCGCCGGTGGGCCTCGTCTTCACCATCGACCGCATCCTGCGTCAGGGCTCGTGGCTCGACTACGGCATGTTCCTGCAAAACGTGATGACGGCAGCGCGCGCGCGCGGCCTCGACACCTGCCCGCAGGCCGCGTTCATCGGCTTCTACAACGTGATTGAAGAAGCGCTGCAGTTGCCGCGCACCGAGATGGTGGTCTGCGGCATGTCGCTCGGCCACGCGGACGAGAACGCGCCCGAGAACAAGCTGATCACCGAGCGCGAGCCGGTTGCCGGCTTCGCGCGCTTCATTGAATAGATGAACTGGTCGCAGCTTCTGTTCACGCAAGGCTTCGGCACGCGGCGTGTCTGTGCCGGCTTGCTCGAAGCGCGATGTGTCAGCGCGTCGGGTCGGGTGATCGAAGAAGACGATGAAGTGAATGCCGTCGAAGGCCTGGCCTTCGAAGTCAACGGCCAGCCCTGGGCGTACCACGAGAAGGCGCTGATCCTGCTGCACAAGCCCGCCGGCTACGAGTGCTCGCAGAAGCCGCGTCACCACCCGAGCGTGCTCTCGCTGCTGCCGGCGCCGCTGCGCACGCGCGGTGTGCAGTCGGTGGGACGGCTCGACGAAGACACGACCGGCCTGCTGCTGCTCACCGATGACGGCGCGTTGATCCACCGCCTCACGTCACCGAAGCATCACGTGCCGAAGGTCTACGAGGTGACGTGCAAGCACGCCATGGAGGCCCAGCACGTCCTGCAGTTGCTGCGCGGCGTGGTGCTCGACGACGACCCGTTGCCGGTGCGCGCCGCGGCGGCCGAGCTGATCACGCCGACGCACCTGCGCCTGACGCTCACCGAAGGCAAGTACCACCAGGTCAAGCGCATGGTGGCGGCGGTCGGCAACCGCGTCGAAGGATTGCAGCGCAGCGCGTTCGGCGCGATCACGCTCGGCGAGGTGGCGCAGCCGGGCCAGTGGCGCTGGATCGGCAGCGCCGAGCGCAAGCAACTGCTTGCCTAGAATCCGCGCCACACAAAAACCCGAGGAGAACAGCGCGTGACCGCAGCCCTGCCATCGATCGCCGGCATCCCGATCGACTTCATCCTCTTCGCCTGCACGCTGGCCGGCGTGGCGCTGTTCCACCACCACGTGCTGAAGATCGCGCTCACCGGCCTGGTCGTGATCACGCTCTACAAGCTGCTGTTCTCGCCGTTTGCCACCGGTGCCGGCGTGCCGGGGCTGATGGCGCACCTCGGCCACGAGTGGGTCATCGTCGCCAACCTGTTCGCGCTGCTGGTCGGCTTTGCGCTGCTGTCGAACCACTTCGAGCAGAGCCACGTGCCGAGCCCTGCTGCCGAAGTTCCTGCCCGACGACTGGAAGGGCGCCTTCATGCTGCTGGTGCTGGTGTTCGTGCTGTCGAGCTTTTCTCGACAACATCGCCGCGGCGATGATCGGCGGCACGGTCGCCGGCGGCGGTGTTCAAGAAGCGCGTGCACATCGGCTACCTGGCCGCGATCGTCGCCGCATCGAACGCCGGCGGCGCCGGCAGCGTGGTCGGCGACACGACGACGACGATGATCTGGATCGCCGGCGGCTCGCCGCTGCAGGTGCTCGAGGCCTACATCGCCGCGGTGCCGGCGCTGCTGTTCTTCGGCTTCTTCGCCGCGCGCCAGCAGCATGCGCACCAGCCGATCGTCAAGGACGCGCCGCAAGGCGTGCGCGATCGACGGCGCGCGCCTGGCCATCGTCGCGGTGATCCTGCTGTCGGCCATCGGCGCCAACGTGTACTTCAATCTGCGCCAGCCGGCGGTGCTCGACCATGTGCCCGGTGATCGGCGCGGCGGTGCTGCTCGCCATCGTCGTCACGGCGGCCTGGCGCCAGCCCGACTGGAGCCTGATCCCCGACGCCGTCAAGGGCAGCGTCTTCCTGCTCTCGCTGGTGCTGTGCGCATCGATGATGCCGGTGGAGAAACTGCCGCTGGCCACGTGGGCAACGACGCTCGGCCTGGGCTTCATCTCGGCGGTGTTCGACAACATCCCGCTGACCGCGCTGGCGTTGAAGCAGGGCGGCTACGACTGGGGCTTTCTCGCCTACGCGGTCGGCTTCGGCGGCTCGATGATCTGGTTCGGCTCGTCGGCCGGCGTGGCGCTGTCGAACTTCTTTCCCGAGGCGCGCTCGGTCGGCCAGTGGTTGCGCCACGGCTGGCACGTGGCGGTGGGCTACGTGCTCGGCTTCTTCATCCTGCTGCTGGTCTGGGGTTGGCATCCGGAGCCGTTGCGCAAGGCCGCGCCGGTGGCCCCCGCGCCCGCAGCAGGTGCAGAAATGAACCAGCCCAAAGTGCTGATCGCACGGCAGATCTTTCCCGAGATCGTCGACAAGCTGCGCCAACACTTCGACGTCACCACCAACGACGCGCCGATCGACTGGCCGCGCGACGAGCTGATCGCGCGCGCTGCAGGGCCACGACGGCGTCTTCGTCGCCGCCACCGAGCCGATCGACGCCACGCTGATTGCCGCCTGCCCGCAACTCAAGGCCGTGTGCTCGATGGCGGTCGGCTACAACAACATCGACGTGGCCGCCTGCGCGGCGCGCGGCATCACCGTCACCAACGCCCCCGACGTGCTGACCGAAACCACCGCCGACTTCGGCTTCTCGTTGATGCTCGCCGCGGCGCGGCGCATCACCGAGAGCGAACATTTCCTGCGCAGCGGCCAGTGGCAACGCTGGTCGCACGATTTTTTCTGCGGCGCCGACGTGCATGGCGCCACGCTCGGCATCCTCGGCATGGGCCGCATCGGCCAGGCGATCGCGCGCCGCGGCGCGCTCGGTTTCGGCATGCAGGTGATCTATCACAACCGCTCCCGGCTCGCGCCCGATCTCGAAGCGCCGCTCGGCGCGCGCTGGGTCGACAAGGAGACGCTGCTGCGCGAGTGCGATCACCTCGTCATCGTCGTGCCGTACTCGAAGGCGAGCCATCACACCATCGGCGCCGCCGAGCTCGCGCTGATGAAGCCGACCGCGACGCTGACCAACGTCGCCCGCGGCGGTGTCGTCGATGACGCGGCGCTGGCGCAGGCGCTGCGGGAGCAGGAAGATCGCGGCGGCAGCGCTCGACGTGTTCGAGGGCGAGCCGAAGGTGCACCCCGACCTGCTCACCGTGCCCAACATCGTCCTCACGCCGCACATCGCCAGCGCCACCGTCGCCACGCGTTTGAAGATGGCCACGCTCGCCGCCGACAACCTCGTCGCCGTGCTGAGCGGCCGCGCGCCGCTGACGCCGGTCAGCCCGTAGGCAGCAGCCGATCGATGACGCCGAGGAACGACGCCAGGTCGATCGGTTTGGTCCAGTAGTCGTCGAAGCCGGCGGCGCGCGCGCTCTGCACGTCTTCGGGCATGGCGTTGGCCGACAGCGCGATGCAGGGAATCGCGGCCGTGCGCGGATCGGCGCGCAGGCGGCGCAAGCACCTCGGTGCCGTCGAAGTCCGGCAGCTGCATGTCGATCAGCACCAGCGTCGGCTGCTGCTCGCGCGCCATGCGCACGCCGCTCGTGCCGTCGACGGCGCCGTGAAAGATCACGCCCGGCCGTTTGGCCAGCAGCTCGCGCACGATCAGCATGTTGACCGCGTTGTCCTCGATGTAGAGCAGCGCCGGCGCGCGGCCCGGCGCCGCCGGCGGCCGGTGGTGCGCATCGGCGCGCGGCAGCCAGAGCTCGAAGACGCTGCCCTCGGGCCCGGTGCCCGCCAGCTCGATGCGCCCGCCCATGCGCTGCGCCAGCGCCTGGCCGATCGCCAGGCCAATGCCGACGCCCAGGCCGAGGCCGTGCACATCGGCACCGGCGGCGCCGTCGGCGTGCGCAAACGGCTCGAACAGGCGGCGCGCGCGCTCGCCGTCGATGCCGGGCCCGCTGTCTTCGATCGCCAGCACGGCGTCGCGGCCGACCAGACGCGAGCGCAGCGCGACGACGCCGTGCGGCCGGCTGAACTTGACGGCGTTGCCCAGCAGTTGCGTCAGCAACGGCTGCAGGCGCCGCTCGTCGCCGACGACCCGCGGCGACAGATCGCCCTGCAGGATGCGCACGCCGCGCGCGAGCGCTGCCGGGGCGAGCGCGGCCACGCACGGCGCGCAAGCGTCGGCCAGCGTCAGCGCCAGCGGCTGCGGCGCGGCGTCACGCAGGCTCTCGCCCTGCTCGCCGAGATCGAGCACGCTGTCGACCAGCGCCAGCAGGCGCTGGCCGGCGGTCTCGATCTGGCGCAGCCGCTGCTCGCGCTCGGCGGCCGTGGCGCGGTCGTTTTCCGACTGCATCAACTGCGTGAAGCCGAGCACCGCGTTCAGCGGCGTGCGCAGCTCGTGGCTGATGCGCGCGAACAGCGCTGACTTGCTGCGGCTCTCGCGCAGCGCCAGCTCGCGCTCGCGCTGCGCGCGTTCGGCCTGGCGGACCTCGGTCACGTCCCAGTTGATGCCGATGCGGCGCGTCACGCGGCCCGCGGCGTCGGTGAGCGCGATCGAGCGCGAGGCCAGCGTGCGCACGGCGCCGTCGCTGGCGCGGCGGATGCGGAAGTCGTAGGCCAGCGGCCCGGCGCCGCTGGTGAACAGCGTCGCGCTGCTGTCGGCGATCGCCCGGTCTTCGGGCAGCACCAGGGCCAGGCGCTGCGCACGATCCGGCACCGCGGTGCCCGGCGGCAAGCCGCGCAGGATGAACATCTGCTCGTCCCAATCGTCGCTGGCGCTGGCCGCGTCGAGCGACCAGGTGCCCATGTTGACGGCGGCCAGCGCCAGCGACGTGCGCTCGTTGGCCACACGCAGGCGCTCCAGCGCTTCGCCGCTGCGGCGCTGCTGCTCGCTGACGTCTAGGGCCACGCCGAGGATCATCGACGGCCGGCCCTGGGCGTCGCGCAGCAGCAGGCGCCGCGTCAGCAGCGTGCGCCAGCCGTCCGTGCCGTGGCGAAAGCGGCTCTGCGTATCGACCGGCCCGCCGCCGGCCAGCGTGGCCTCGACGGCCGCCTCGACTTCGGCCAGGTCATCGGTGTGGATCCAGCTTCGCACCGTGTCCAGCGACACGCCCTCGACGCCGAGGCTGCGGCCGAGCATGGCCTGTGCGCGCTCGTCGTGAAAGACCAGGCCGCTGTTCAGATCGTGCCGCCACACGCCGATGCCCGACAGCGCCAGCGCCAGCTCGAGCTGCTCCTGCTCGGCCTTGACGCGCTGCGCCAGTTCGTGCGTTGCCGTGTCGTCGACCATGACGCCGATGACGCGCTCGGCGCGGCCATGCGCGTCGGCGATGACACGCCAGTGCGAGTGCAGATGCGCCACCGAGCCGTCGGGCCGCAGCACGCGCAAGCGGTGCGAGTGGTTGCCCGGCGCGCCGAGCATGGTCTGCACTTCGTCGGGGCGGCGGTCGTCGGGGTGGATGCGCTTGGCGGCTTCGAGAAAGTTCGGCGTCTCGCCGGGCGCGTAGCCGAAGAAGCGGAACACGTGATCGTCCCAATGCCCGGCGAGCGTGCGCGGGTTGCGCTCCCAGACGCCGAGGCGGCCGAAGTCCTGCGCCATGTCGAGCAACTCGGCCAGGCGCTTGTTCTCGGCGCGCAGGCGTTCAACTTCGGCCTGCGTGTGCCGCCTCGCGTCGTCAGTGTCCGTCTCGGATGTCATGGTCTGGGGGGAGTGTTGATGCAGTCTATCGGCAGCAACCGCCGCAGCAACCACAATCCTCTGACTCACACCATCCAACGAGGCCACGACCATGATCCGCACCGCCATCGCCGGCAGCCTGCCCAAACCCGCCTGGCTCGCCGAGCCCGACAAGCTGTGGCCGCAGTGGCGCAGCAGCGGCGCGGCGCTCGACGACGCCAAGCGCGACGCCACACTGCTGTGGATCAAGGCGCAGGAAGACGCGGGGCTGTCGACCATCGGTGACGGCGAGCAGTCGCGCCAGCATTTCGTGCACGGCTTCGTCGAGCGCGTCGGCGGCATCGACTTCGCGCACAAGGTCGAGATCGGCATCCGCAACGACCGCTACAAGGCCATGGTGCCGCAGGTGGTGGGGCCGCTGTCGTTGGGCGGCCGCGTGCACGAGAGCGAAGCGAAGATCCTGCGCGCGCACACGCGGCATCTGACCAAGTTCACGCTGCCCGGGCCGATGACGATCGTCGACACCGTGGCCGACCGCCACTACGGTGACCGCGCCAAGCTCGCCTTCGCGTTTGCCGAGCTGCTCAACCAGGAGGCGCGGGCGCTGCAAGCCGACGGCATCGACATCGTGCAGTTCGACGAGCCGGCCTTCAACGTCTACATGGCCGAGGCCGCCGATTGGGGCGTGGCGGCGCTCGAACGCGCCGCGCAGGGCCTGACGTGCAAGACCGCAGTGCACATCTGCTACGGCTACGGCATCGACGCCAACCGCCAATGGAAAAACACGCTCGGCGACCAGTGGCGCCAGTACGAGCAGGTCTTTCCGGCGCTCGCCAAGAGCCGCATCGACCAGGTCAGCCTGGAGTGCATGCACTCGCATGTGCCGCTCGATCTGATCGGCCTGTTGAAAGGCAAGGACGTGATGGTCGGCGTGATCGACGTCGCCAGCGACGCGGTCGAGACGCCCGATGAAGTGGCCGAGACGATCGGCCGCGCGCTGCAGTTCGTCGCCCGCGACAAGCTGATTGCCTGCACCAACTGCGGCATGGCGCCGATGCGGCGCGAGATCGCGCTGGCCAAGCTGGCCGCGCTGGCGCGCGGCGCCGCGCTGGCTGCGGGGGGATAGAGGCCGGGGGCGCAAGTGGTTTCAGCGCATGGTGCGCGTGCCGGGCAGCGCGTGCCTGGTGATGCGATAGCGCATCGTGTCGCGGCTGATGCCGAGCAGGCGCGCCGCCTGGCTGACATTGCCGTAGGTGCGCAGCAGCGCCTGCGACAGCGCCTCTCGTTCGAGGCGCTGCAGATTGAGTTCCGGCGATGGTGGCGGCGGCCGCGGCGCCGCGGCGAACGCCAGGTGCGCGCTGTCGATCGTGCCGTCGGCTTGCACCAGCACGGCGCGCTCGAGGGCATGCCGCAGCTCGCGCACGTTGCCCGGCCACAGGTGGTGCGCCAGCACCGCACACGCGGCGCCGTTCAGCTGAGGCGCTGCCAGGCCGTGGCGCTCGGCGGTGCCCTGCACGAAACGGTGTGCCAGCAGCCACATGTCGTCGCCGCGCTCGCGCAGCGGCACCAGCTGCAGTGGCGCCGCAGCCAGGCGCCGGTGCAGCTCGGGCCGCAGGCGCCCGGCGCGCAGCAGGGCCTCGGGCCGGCAGCGCGTGGCTGCAATCACCCGCACGTCGACCGGCACGTCGCGCACGCCGCCCACGCGCCGCATGGCGCCCTGTTCGAGCAGCCTCGCGAGGCGGCGCTGCAGCGGCAGTGGCATGGCCCCCAGGTCGCTGATGAACAGCGTGCCGCCGTCGGCGGCGGCGACCAGGCCTTCGCGCCGCCAGCCGGGCGTGCCGGCCACGGCGCCGCGCTCGTGTCCGAAGAGCCGCATCTCGGCCTCCGGCGCCACCAGGTCGTCGACATCGACCCGCACGAACGGCCGGTCGCGGCGCGCGCCGTCGAAGTGAAGCGCGCGCGCCACCTCCCCCTTGCCGGTGCCGCTGTCGCCGTGCAGCAGCACCGCGGGCGCTTCGCAGCGCTGCGCTTCGGCGTCGAGCAGCAGCCGCAGCTGCGTCTTCAAGCGCAACATCGGCAGCGACTCTCCGAGCAGGCGCTGCAGGCCGGCGTGTTGCGCCTCGCGCTTGCGGTAGTAAGCCAGCGCGCCGGCCTGGCGCTGCTCGCCGAACGCGCGCTCGAAGGCCGCATGCACCGCCTGCGGGGCGACCGGCGGTGCCAGCACGAAGGCGCCGACGCCGATGGCCTCGGCGATGAGCGCGCCCGTGCTCGCCGTCGGCAAGGCAACGGCGATCACCGCCACCGAGGCGTCGAGCTGGCGGATCTGGCGCAACAGCCGGGCGCCGTCGGCTGCGCTAGCGCTCACCAGATCGAGCACGACGCCGTCCGGCGCGTCGCGTTTGATCGCAACCAGCGCCGACGCGGCATCGCCGGCGCTGCGCAGCACATAGCCGCGGCGCTCGAGCCCACTGCCAAGACCGCGCGCCAGCGTCGGATCACTGCCGACGACGAGGACCATGCGGCGGCACGCCGCGGCCGGTGGTGGTGCCAGCGCCGGCGAGCACAGGCCCGTGCCGACGCCATCACCCGGAGCGACCACCCGGTCGCTCGAAAATTCATCCATCGCTGGTTGCCCCGATGCGGGTCAAGAGCCGCGTGGTGCCGCGGCTTGCCGCCCGTGCAGACAACAGAGGTGCGGCGCTGCGCCTGGATACAACGTGCAGGGTTTACACAGGGACGCGCCGCTTCACTGGGACAGCGTCGATACCAGGCCCTGCGGCGCAGCCGCGTGCATCGACTTCAATCCCTCGCCGCCGCCGAACGCTTGCGGCTCTTCGAGCCATTCGCACGCCGCCTTGTTGTCGCGGCGCTGCGCGCGCAGCACGTCGAGGTCGATCACGCGGTCGGCCGAGAGGATCGTCTCCGGCCGATGCGCGATGAGCACGCGCGTCACCGCGGTGGCGCGGATGGCGGCGCTGACGGCGCGCTCGTTGTGCACGTCGAGGTGGCTGGTCGCCTCGTCGAGCAGCAGCACGCCCGGCGCGCGGTAGAGCGCCCGCGCGATCAGCGCGCGCTGCTTCTGGCCGCCGGACAGCACGGTGCCCATGTCGCCGATGAGCGTGTGATAGCCCATCGGCATGGCGCGAATCTCGTCGTGCAGCGAAGCCAGGCGCGCGCAGGCCTCGATGCGCTGCGGGTCGGGCCGGTCGTCGAAGAAGCAGATGTTGTCGGCCAGCGAGCCGGCGAACATCTGGTCGTCCTGCATCACGACGCCGATCATCGAGCGCCACTGCTCGCTGCCGATGTGCTGCATCGGCTCGCCGCCGATCAACACCTCGCCGCTGACGGGCTGCAGCAGGCTGGCCAGGATCTTCAGCAGCGTCGTCTTGCCGCAACCCGAACTGCCGGTGATGGCCACCGTCTCGCCGGCCTCGATGCGCAGGTTAAGCCCGTCGATGATCCAGGGTTCGTTGTCGCTGTAGCGGAAGCGCAGGTTGCGCAGCTCGATCGACACCGGCTCGCGGCGCGGCGCCTCGCCCGGCTGCAACGGTGCACGCGCCTCCGGCGCCGTGAGCGCGATGTCGGCCAGGCGTTCGGCATGCAGGCGCAGCATCGTCAGATCGACGGCGCGGTCGATCAGGTTGCTGATGCGCGACAGGAACTGGTCCTTGTAGGCGATGAAGGCGAGCAGCATGCCCACCGTCATCGCGCCGTCGAGCACGCGCTGCGCACCCAGCCAGACGACCAGCACGACCAGCGTGCCGATGACCAGCGAGTTGCCGATGCGAAACAGCAGGCGCAGCTTTTGCGTCGTCAGCTGCCGGTTCACGGTCTCGACCAGCAGGTTGAGCCACTGCGCGCGGCGCTGCTCCTGGCCGTTGAACAGCTTGATCGCCTTGATGCCGCGCATCGTCTCCAGGAAATGGCTGTCGCGGCGCGCGCCCCAGACGATGGCCTCGACGGCGGCGTGGCGCAGCGGCATGTACGAGACCCAGCGCAGCACGCCGTAGACGGCCGCGCCGGCCAGCACGATGCCGGTCAGCGCGGGCGCGAAGGCGAACATGATCGCCAGCGTGATGACGACGAGCAGGCCGTCGAGCACGGTTTCGACGACGTCGGTCGTCAAGGCCTGCAGGATCGACTCCTGCGAGCCGAAGCGCGACATCACGTCGCCGATGTGGCGCGACTCGAAGTAGGCCGTCGGCAGGCTGACGAGATGGGTGAAGAGGTTGGCGCGGCTTTGCACCTTGAGCGTGGCGCCGAGCGCGATGCCGATCCAGCCGCGCATCGCCGACACCGCCGTGCGCAGCAGCATCAGCAGGCCGAAGCCGAGCGCCAGCACGAGCAGCAGGTCGCGGTCGGCGACCATCAACGCGTGGTCGACCACCCACTGCATGAAGAACGGGCTGATGACGGCAAAGACCTCGATCGCCAGCGCCAGGCCGAACAGCTGCAGCAGCGTGCCGCGCAGGCCGACGATGCGCCCGAGCACCGAGCTCATGCGCACGCGCGGTGCCGCCTGCGCCGGCTGGAAGCTGCTCGTCGGCGTCAGCTCGAGGGCGACGCCGGTGAAATGCTTCGACGCCTCGGCCATGCCGATGCGGCGCACGCCGACGGCCGGGTCGTGGATGGTGACGCTGTCGCGGCCGACGCTGGCCAGCACGACGAAGTGATTCATCTCCCAATGCACGATGCAGGGCAGGCGCAGCGCGCGCATCTCTTCGAGCTCGACGCGCAGCGGGCGCGACGCGAAGCCGATGCGCTCGGCCATGCGCACCAGGTCGGCCAGGTTGACGCCTTTGAGCGAGACCGACAGGCGCCGACGCAGCTCGCTGATCTCGGTGGGCGCGCCGTGATAGCTGGCCAGCATCGCCAGACATGCCAGGCCGCATTCGGCGGCCTCGGTCTGCAGCACCGTCGGCAGGCGGCGCCGCCAGCCCAGGGCCAGCTTGTCTTGCGGCAGGGGGGCGGTGCTGGCGTGCATCGGCTTTGGGTCTTTCAGTTGTGCCACTTGCCGGTCACGGCGTACAGCGGCTCGAGCACCCATTCGGCCAGGCGGCGCCTCTCCAGCGAGACATCGGCTTCGAGCGCCATGCCCGGCTGCAGCACCATCGTCTGGCCGTAAGCGGTGACGCTCTGGCTGGCCACCTCGACGACGATGCGGTAGATCGGCTCCGCAGCGGCAGCGCTGCCGCCGGCACCGCTGCCGGTGACGCCGGCCAACGGCGCCGGCAGATCGGCCGGGCTGACCGCCGTGCGCGAGACGCTCGCCACCACGCCTTCGTGGTGGCCGAAGCGCTGGTACGGAAACGCCGGGTAGCGCACGAGCACGCGCTGGCCCGCCTGCACGAAACCGATGGCGCGGCTGGGGCCGTAGAGATGCGCTTCGAGGCGGTGGTTGGCCGGCACGATCACCAGCAGCGGCACGGTGCTGCCGGCCGCCGCGCCGACCACGGCCTGGATCGCCGTCACCGTGCCGTCGCCCGGCGCCTGGATCACGATCTCGCGCCGCGCTTCGGACTCGGCGCGCTCCTGCCCGACCTGGGCCACGCTGCGCTCCAGTGTCGCCATCTCCTTGCCCAGGCGCAGCGGCAGCTCGTTCAACTCGGCCGAGACGGTGAGCATCTCGCGCTTCAAGGTCATCAGGCCGCGCTCGAGTGCGGAGAGCCGCGCCACCTGATCGAGCCTCTCGGACTCGACGAGCTGCAGCCGCATCTCCGAGATGAAGCCTTGCTTGAACTGCTCGCGGTGCAGGTTCTCGTTGCGCTGGGCGATGGCCACGCGCGCATTCAGCAGCTCGATCTCGCTGCTGAACTGCGTCTCTTCGCCCTGCATCGCGGCCAGGCGTTCGGTGAGGGCGCGCTGCTGTTGGGCGAGCAGGCTGCGCTGCTGTCTGCGCTCGCCCTGCAGGCTGCGGCTGCGCTCGCCGAGGTGGCGCGACACCTCGGCCTGCACGCCGCCGAGCGCCGAGCTCTGCAACTCGTCGGACAGCGTGACGAGCGGCTGCCCCTGGCGCACCTGTGCGCCCTCGGCCACGTGCAGCACGGTGACGACCCCGGGGCGCGGCGCCATGACGCGGACCACGCCTTGCGGCGGCACCAGCCAGCCGGCGAGGCGCGCCGTGCGCGTGAACGAGGCGCCGAACATCAGTGCCAGGACCGCTGCCGCCGTCAGCACCGCGACCGCGGTGTAGACGCGGTGCGAGAGCTGCGGCGCCAGCAGCACCGCACCGAGCCAGGGTGTGCGGCGCTCGTGCAGGGCCTCGGCACGGAACAGGGGCATCTGCTCCGCGCTGGCCGCGAGCGCTCGGGCGCCCGCCTCAGGCGCGCCGCCGGGGAGCGTTTGCGCGTCCGCCGCTAGCGCGCCTCCGGGGAGCGTTTGGCGTCCGCCGCTGGCACGGCGCCCGCGGGCAGCGCGTGCACGAGATCGGTTGTCACGTGTCGGTCTGCGGCAGCTCGAGGTCGCGCTGCCACCAGCCGACGAGGTCGAGCACCTTCTTCGGCGCCGTCGCCACGTAGCCCGGCTCGAAGCGCAGCGGCGGCTGCTTGCGGTGGTTGATCGAGTCGCGGAACCACGGGCGCGCGTAGGCCAGGCAGACGATCGGCCGCACATGCTCTGACTTGTTGGCGCGGCCGGCGTGCGCCGTCTTGTAGTCGACCAGCAGCACCGAGCCCAGCGGCACCTGCGGCACATGCACGTCGCGCTTGGCCGAACGGCGGTCGCCCATGTGCTGCGTGCCCTTCCAGATGGCGGTGGCACCGGTGGTCTCGTCCAGCGGCACGATGGGCACGATGGCCTGCAGCGACCAGCACGGGATCTTGAACTTCGCCCCCTTCTCCTCGAACAGCGCCGAGAAGTCCTTGTGCATCAGCTGGTCCTTGGCGCCGGGCAGCGAGATGACGGCGGTGTAGGTGGTCATGATGCAGCTCTCGCCGAGCAGCGAGCGCACGAAGGGCATCAGCAGGCCCGAGGCGACGAGCGCCGGGTCGCCGAAGGCTTGGTCGAGTTCGAGCGTGAGCATGTAGCGCTTGTCGCCGGTGCGCAGCGCGTGCGGGTGGTGGCCGTCGTGGAAGTGGCGGCCGTACTTGTGCTCGAAGTGCTGCTGCAAGCGGGCGATGAAGGCTGGCTCGAAAACCTCGTCGAGCTGCACCGCGCCGTGCAGGTTGAACTGCTCGATCAGCAGCGCCAGCGTCTCGGGTTCGAGCCAGCCCTGCCGGCGCTCGTCGGCGGTGACGCGGATGCGGCCGAGGCCGGTGGGTACGAGGGCCGCGGCGCGCACGCGCTCGAACTCGTCGATGCGCGCGCGCAGCGCCTGGGCCGCGTCGTTGCCCGGGTGGCGATGCAGCGCTTCGACCACCGTGGCCTTGGCATGGCCCAGGTCCAGGCGTGCCATGTGCAGCTTGGCCAGCGCCAGGCTCGCGTCCTGGTGCGCCGGGTCCTGTTGCAGCGCTTCGCCCAGCGCCTCCTGCGCAACGCCGAGTTCATCCACCCGCAACGCCAGCATGCCGTAGCGCGTCAGCAGCGCCGGCGTCTGCGGCGTGCGGGCCAGCGCGTCCTGCACCAGGCGCATCGCGCGCTGCCACTCCTGGTCGCGCTCGTAGTCGTCGGCGTGGGCCAGGCCGAGGCCGGCCTGCGGGTCGCGCGTGGCCAGCCAGTCGCACAGGTCGAGCAGCCCGCTCAGGCGCTTCCTCATCGTGCGGCCCGCGGCCGCACGCTGGCTGTCGCCGGGGAAGCGGCCGAAGTGCGCAACGAAACGCAGCACGCCGGCGCAGATCGCACCGGGCAGCCCCTCTAGCAGCGTCGCGCGCTCGGCGTAGCCGACGGACTCCAGCCCTTTCAGATAGGCCAAGAGACGATTGGCAACGCTCTCGTCGCTCGGCGGCTGGCCGTCGGCGAGGCGCTGCAGCTGCATGATCGGCCGCACGCAACCGGAGAACATGCTGTGCAGGCTCATGCCGGCCGGGCCGACGATGGCGTCGTCCCAGTCGATGAAGACCGGCTTGCCGTCCGGCCGGATGGCCAGGTTGCCGCCGTTGAGGTCGCCGTGGTCGAGCGTGCGCGGCAGGCAGCGGGCCTTCGCGATCAGCGCTTCGAGCATGTCGGCGCGGCGCTCGAGCAGGCGCAGGTAGCGCGCCGTGTCTTCCGGGCCCATGAAGTAGGCGCCGCCGACGGCCTCGCCGGGCTGGGCGTCGGCCACCAACGGGCGGGCGAGGAACTCGCGCAGGTTGGGCCACAGCCGGTCGAGCGCGACGACTTCGAAGTGCGACAGCAGCCGGCGGTCCTGCACTGCTCGGCCTTGCAGCTTGCCGTAGGCCAGCGCCGCCTTGATGTAGTCCTCGGTGGTGTCGGCATCGACGCCTTGGTGGTCGGTGACGAGCAGCCAGCCTTCGTCGGGCTCGGAGTCGATGATCGCCGGCACCTGCGTGCGAAAGCGCCGCGCCACGGCCAGCGTGGCCGGGATCTGATGGCGCTGCACTTCGGGCAGCAACTTCAGATAGGCCTTGCCCTTCGGGCCGACGAGGCAGTAGGTCGATGACCAGCCGCTGAGGGCGATCGGCTCGACGCGTTGCGCTGCCATCTTGCCTGCGGCCCAGTGCAGTGCCTTGGTGTGCGAGGCCGGCCAATGGGGATCGATGTTCAACACGGGCTGCGCTCCTTGTGTCATCAAACTTCAGGCGAGAGGCCAAGCAGATTTGCTTCGGCCCATCGTACGGCCTGCACAGCGCTTTGCTGCGCGCGATTCGCGCCTCGCGGCACGGCAGCGATTGCGATTGGGTGACGTCACCCATCGTGTTCGAGCGCGTATCGCGCGTTGACTCTGACGGCGCGCCCCCCATAGCCTGTTCATGCGAACCACCGGTTCGCGTTGGATCAATCGTTGAAGACAAACAAGGAGCACGTGATGCGAGTTCTAACCCTTGAAGAGATGCTGCTGGCTGCGGGCGGCGGCAAGTCGAGTTGTGATGACGGCGGCAAAGGTGGAGGCAAAGGCAAAGGCGGAGGCAAAGGTGGAGGCAGCAAAGGCAAGGGGGAGGGGAAGGGCAAAGGCAAGGGCAACGGCAAGGGCGAAGGCAAGGGCGGTGGCAAGGGTGGCGGCTGCAAGTGACTGAGCCGCAACGCCACAGCGGGTGTTCGATCCCGCTGTGAGCGCGATCCCCGTGCCACGCGGCCCGCTTCGTGCGGGCCGCTTCTTCCGATGAACCCATGGCCAACTCCTCACCACCCGTCTCGGCCGCCGCAGGCGCTGCGCCGCACGAGCGCTGGGCCGAGTGGGACCGCTTCGTGTCTGCGCACCCGCACGGCGGCTTCATGCAGAGCTCGCCGTGGATCCGCTGCCGCGCCGACGACGGCTACGGCCACATGGCGATCATGTTGCGCGACGAGGATCGCCGCCTGATCGGCGGTGCCGTCGTCGGGCGCTGGGCCTACGGCGACAACCAGGCGTTCTATTACATCCAGGAAGGCCCACTCCTGCCCGACGAGCCCGAGCTGGCCGAGGCCGTGATGAACGCCGTGCTGGCGCGCCTGGACAAACACCGCCGCGACGACACGGCCGTGGTCAGCCACCTGCGCATCGAGCCGCGCCGCAGCACGTGGCCCGGCTTCGCCGCGGCGGCGTTCGAGAGCCCGTGGCGAGACGACCGCTTTCGCGAGCCACGCCACACCCACTGCGTGAGTCTGCGCGGCAGCGAGCACGATCGGCTGCAGGCGATGAAGCCCAAGGGCCGCTACAACGTGGGCCTGGCGCGGCGGCACGGCGTGGCCGTGGTCGAAGACAACAGCGAGCGCGGACTGGACGACTTCCTCGCCATCCGCGACGACACCGCGCGCCGCCGCGACCTGAAGCGCCGCTCGCGCCGCTACTTCGCCTGCATGCAGCGTGAGTTCGGCGCCCGCGCGCAGCTGTTCTTCGCCGAGCTGGCCGGCCGCCGGCTGGCCAGCGCGCTCGTCATCCGCTTCGCCGACCGCGCCACCTACCTCTACGGCGGCTCGCTCGACGAGCAGCGCGAGGTCATGGCACCGTACCTGTTGCACCACGAGATCATGGGCCGCATGGCCGCCGCGGGCTGCATCTGCTACGACCTGTGGGGCACGTCGCCGCCCGGGCAGCCGGCGCATGCGTGGGGCGCCATCAGCACCTTCAAGCGCAAATTCGGCGGCGAGGAAATCGCCCACGTGCCGACGCTCGATCATCTCTACGACCGCGCGGCCTATGCCCGTTTCGCCGACGCCCAAGGCAAGCCCCATCGCGCGGCCGAGCCTGCACGGCCGTTGGCCGAGGCGCTGACGCTGTGAACGCACTGCCGTGCAGCGCCGTGCAGGTGCCGACGCTGGACGACATCCGGCTCGTCCAGCCGGCCCTGCCGCCGCAGCGCTTCGCCGAGCTGCTGCGCGCCTTTGCGCTGTCGCACTTCGAGCGCCTGGCGGCCGAGCGATTCCCCTTCTACCGCACCACCTTCTGGTACCCGCTGTCGCGTCCGCCCGAGAACGTCTTCGAAGCCGCGGTCGATGCGTTGCGCGCCGCGGCCGAGCCCGGACCCGAAATCAGCGGCGTCGAATGGTGGTTCAGCGTCACCCACACCAACGCCACGCCGCAGTGGCTGCTGCCGTGCCACTTCGACCGCAGCGACCTGGAGGAGACGGACCCGTCGCGCATCAAGCATCCGCACCAGGCCAGCGTGCTCTTTCTCAATGCCGTGCCCTACGGCGAGCTGGTCATCACCGACCAGGTGCTGGGCGACAAGGGCGCGCGGCCGCGCCAGCCGCAGCAGATGCGTTTCATCCGGCCGCGGCGCAACCTCTACGCGGTCTTCCCCGGCCACCTCTACCACGGCGTCATCGGCCGCATGTGGCGCCCGCTGCGCGCGCCGTGTCTGCGCGTCACGATGGCCGTCAACTGGTGGCCCGAGCGGCCCGGCGCCGGCTACCTGCGCGATTCGCGCGACGCTCCGGCTGCGTTCGGCCTCACCGGCGCCGCTGTTTGAGCGCATCGCAGCGGCCGCTCGCCCCGCCGGCGGCGCCGCGCTGCGCATCGTGGCAATAATGCGCTGCGGCCCGGGGCCGCCGCTGGCCGAAATGTCAGCGCCTGCGCCGCATGTGCGCGAGCAGTACAACGAACATGCATGTCCGACCCTTGCGCCACCGCCGCCCCTGATGTCGACGACGCCGACCCGGCGCTGGTTGCGCGCTGCCGCGCCGGCGACGGCGCGGCGTGGCAGGTTCTGGTGCTGCGCTACCAGCGCCTGGTCTATGCCATCGCGCGCCGCAGCGGCCTCGACGAGCAGGCCGCCGCCGACGTCTTCCAGACCGTCTTCCTGCGCCTGCTGCAGCACCTGCCGCGCATCGACGACCCGTCGCGGCTGCAGGCCTGGATCGTCACCACCTGCAAACGCGAATCGCTGCTGCAGCGCCGCCGCGTCGAGCGCGCCGCGGCCCTCGTCAGTGTCGATGCCGAGGTGGTCGATGGCGTGGCCGACGACGCGCCGGGGCCGGAGCAGACGCTCGAACACTGGCAACGGCTGATGCAGATGCGGCGCGCGCTCGATGGCCTCGACCAACGCTGCCGCTGTCTGCTGCAAGTGCTGTTCGCCGGTGAGGCCGGCGGCTACGATGACATCGCCCGCCGCTTGAACATGCCCGTCGGCAGCATCGGCCCGACCCGCGCACGCTGCCTGGCCAAGCTGCGCCGCACGATGGAGTGACCGTGACGCATCCGCAGCCTCCGGAAGATGAGTGGCTCGAACTCGTGCGCGAGGCGCTGGCGATGCCCGAGACGCCGCCGCAGCTCGTGCACTCGGCGCTCGAACTCTGGCGCACGCAGCGCCCCGCGCCGGCGGCGGCCGGCGCGCTGCGGCGCTGGGTGGCCGTGCTCGGCTTCGACAGCTGGTCGGCGCCGCCGCTGGCGCTGGGCCTGCGCGCGCTGCCCTCGCCGGTGCGCCAGCTGCTGTTCAGCGCCGACGAGCGCGATGTCGATCTGCGCATCGTGCCCGAGGCCGAGGGCTTCACGCTGCGCGGCCAGCACCTCGGCCCCGACGGCCAGGGCCGGGTCGAGCTGACCTGGGTCGGTAGCGGCCAGGGGCCTTCGGCGCAGCACTCGGCGGCGCTCAATGACCTGGGCGAGTTCAGGCTCGACGGCGTCAACGAAGGAACCTACGTGCTGACCGTGCACATCGGCGGCGACGAGATCGTGCTGCCGCCGATCGAGGTTGGCCTGCCGCCGGACAGCCACGCCCCGTGACTGACGCCGCTGACGGCGCTGCGCCGGCTGCGGCCCTCGCGCAATTGGCGCTGGCCATGGTCGAGCACGAGCATCGGCCCGACGCGGCGATGCTGCGCGGCCAGGCCGCACGCGCACTGGCCTGGGCCATCAAGGAGCTGTGCTTCGCCTCGTGGAGCAGCGATCCGCAGCGCGCGGTGCGTGCGGCGCAGGCGCTCGGCCGCCTGCGCGAGGCCGTGGCCGGCGAGGGCGGCGCGGCGCTGCAGCAGGAGATCGACGCGCTGGCGGCCTGGACCAGCGGCATCGCCGGCCTGATCCAGGGCGACATGGCCGGCGCCGTCGATCGGCTCGACGCCGCCGCCGCGGGCTTCGCCGCGATCGATCAGCCGCTGCATGCAG
Organism: uncultured beta proteobacterium; assembly: GCA_963732625.1. Taxonomy (GTDB): domain Bacteria; phylum Pseudomonadota; class Gammaproteobacteria; order Burkholderiales; family Burkholderiaceae_C; genus CADEEN01. The sequence continues at coordinate 52,483 of CAVTAM010000018.1, forward strand.
CGCACACGCAGGTGCCCAAGATCATGGCGCTGTCGATGCTGGGGCGGCAAGAAGCGGCCGTCGCTTGCGCCGACGCCACCCAGCGCGTCATGCTGGCGCAGGGTGACACGGTCGGTGCCGGCAGGGTGTCGTTGAACCTGGCCAACCTGCACCTGCGCAGCGACCGCTACGCCGAGGCCGCACCGCGCTTTCGCGAGGCCGCCGCGCTGTTCGCCCGTCACGGCGACCACGAGCGCTCGGTGATGTCCGACCTCGGCCTGGGCGACACGCAGGTTGCGCTCGGCGATCCGGACGAAGCCGCGTTGACCTACGAGCGGGCACGCATGCGCGCCGCCGCGCACCGCTTCCCGGTGCTGCAGGCCATGGCCGACGAGTCGCAGGCGCTGCTGGGCCTGGCGCGCGGCCACTACCGCGAGGCCCTGGCCGGGCTCCTGCGGGCGCGCCAGGGCTATGCCGCGCTCGAGATGCCGCAGCAACTGGCGATCGCCGAGAAGCAGTTGGCCGACGCCTACCTCGAGCTGCGGCTGCTGCCCGAAGCGCTGGCCGGCTTCAGCGCGGCCATGCAGCGCTTTCGCGAACTCGGCATGGAGGTCGATCTGGCCTGGACGGCGGTGCAGCGCGGCCGCGCGCTGGCGCTGGCGGGCCGGCCTGCTGCCGCGCAGGCCGCGCTGGCCGAAGGCGCAGCGCTGTTCGCCGCGCAGCACAACAGCGTCGGCGTGGCCAGCGTCGCGCTGGCCCGCGCCGAGCTGGCGCTGTCGCAGTCCGATGCGCGCCAGGCGCTGGCGCTGGCGGGTGAGGCCGCGGCGGCGTTTCGGCGCTCCGGCCCGCTCGAGCGCGAATTGCGCGCCGACAGCGTGAGCGCGCAGGCGCTGCTCGAGCTGCAGCAGATCGACGCGGCGCGGCGGCGCTTCGACGCGACGCTGGCCGCGGCGCAGGCGCACCAGCTCTTGCCGCTGCAGCTGCGTTGCCGCACGGGGCGCGCGCTCGCCGCGTACGCCGCCGGCGATGTCGCAGCGGCTCGCGCCGACCTCGAAGCCGCGGCCCTGATGTTCGAGGAGCAGCGCCGCACGCTGCCGGGCGACGAAGTGCGCAGCGCGTTCCAGACGGATCACTTGCCGGCGTTTCAGGCGCTGCTGCGGCTCGAGCTGGAGCCGCCGCAAAGCCAAGCCCGCAGCGACGGCGCCGGCGTGCTGGCGCAGCTCGACCGCATCCGCGCGCGCACGCTGGCCGATCGCCTGGCCGGCCAGCGCCCCGACCCGGCCGATGCCGACCCGTTGCGCGCCTGGCGTGCGCGCCTGGCGTGGCTGTACCGGCGCCTGCAGCGGCTGCAGGACGAGGGCGGCGACTCGGCCGCGCTGAGCGCGCAGCTGCGCACGACCGAACGCGAACTGCTCGAGCGCGCGCGCCGCGCGCGCCTGGCCGACGCCCGCGCGGTAGCGGTCGGCGACGAAGCCGAGCTCGATGTCGCGGCGCTGCGCCGCTGCCTCGCGGCGCAGGACGCGCTGGTCGAGTACGGCGTGGTCGATGACGAGTTGTTGGCCTGCATCGTCACGCCGCACGGCGTGCAGGTGCAGCGGCGCATGGCGTCGTGGCGCGAGGTGCAACAGGCGCTGCACTCGGTGCATCTGCAGATCGAGACCCTGCGCCACGGCCGCGAGCGTTTGCAGCAGCATCTGCCGATGCTGTTGCAGCGCGCGCAGCAGTCGCTGCGGCGCCTGCACGCGCTGGTCTGGCAGCCGCTCGTGCCGGCGCTGCACGGCGTGCGGCGGGTGCTGGTGGTGGCGCCGGCGCAGCTCGGGGCGCTGCCTTTTTGCGCGCTGCACGACGGCGAGGGCGCGCTGGTCGATCGCCACGATCTGGCGTTTGCGCCCAGCGCGCGCATGGCGCTGCGCGGTCTGGCCCGGCGCGACGGCGCGTTGCGGCGCGTGCTCGCGCTCGGCGAGTCGTCGCGCCTGCCGCACGCCGCGCGCGAGGCCCGGGCCGTCGCGGCGCTGCTGGCGCAGGGCCAGGCCCTGGTCGGTGCCGAGGCGACGCTGGTCAACCTGCGCCGCCACGCCGCCGCGGCCGACGTCATCCACTTCGCCTGCCACGCCCAGTTCCGTGGCGACAACCCGATGTTCTCGGCACTGCACCTGCACGACGGCCCGCTGACCGCCGAGGCGGTCGAGGCGCTGCACCTGCGTGCCGCCGTGGTCGTGCTCAGCGCCTGCGAGACGGCGCTGCACGCGCCGCAGGCCGGCGACGAGGCGTTCGGCCTGACGCGCGCGTTTCTCGTCGCCGGGGCCGGGCGCGTGATGGCCAGCCTGTGGGCGGTGGACGACGCCACCACCTCGGAGCTGATGGCCGACTTCTACGCTGGCCTCCAGCGCGGCCTCGGGCCGGCCGCCGCGCTGCGCCAGGCCCAGCTCGCGGCGCGGCAAAAGCACGGCCATCCGTTTCATTGGGCCTCGTTTTCCCTGATCGGCGGCTGGTAGGGCGCTTCGATCTAGGGGGGTGTACAGCGCGGCAACGCGGCTCAGAATGCGCCGCTTCCGCGCCCTGCGCGGCGCGAGCCCAGCCACCTCAACCGAAGAAGGGCAGATCCCCATGAGTACCTGGCATCCCTGGCCCGCCGCCGCGCTGGCCGCATTCGCACTGCACGGCGCGGCGGTTGCCGGCGGCGGTGGCACCGAGGTCGACGGCGAGATCATCGTCCAGCTGCGGCCCGAGGCCGATGTCTCGCCGCTGCTCGTCAAGCACCAGCTCAGCCTGACCGGCCGCTTCGGCACGCGGCCGATCTACCGCCTGAAGGTGATCGGCGACGCCAAGCTCAAAGACAAGATCGAGGCTCTGCTGAAAGAGTCCGCCGTGCGCTCGGCCGAGCCCAATGTCAAGCACGCGGGCCCGCAGCCGCGCAAGAACGTGGCGTGGACCATCGGCGACGCGCAGGCTTACGCGCAGCAGTGGGCACCGCAGGCCATCCGGCTGGCGCAGGCGCATGCCGTGTCCACCGGGAAAGGCGTGCGCATCGCGCTGCTCGACACCGGCGTCGACCGCACGCACCCGGCGCTGGCCGGCCGCCTGCTGCCCGGTTTCGACTTCGTCGATTTCGACAACGATCCGTCCGAGGCCGGCAGCGAGCTCGACCCCGCCTTCGGCCACGGCACCCACGTCGCCGGCCTGCTCGCGCTGGTGGCGCCGCAGGCGAAGATCATGCCGCTGCGCATCCTCGACGCCGAGGGGGCAGGCAACGCCTGGGTGCTGGCCGAAGCGATGCTGCACGCCGTCGATCCCGACGGCGACCCGAGCACCAACGACGGCGCGCAGGTCATCAACCTGAGCCTCGGCACGATCACCAAGACCAAGCTGTTCAAGACCGTTGCCAAGCTGGTGACCTGCCGCAAGGGCGGCGGCGTCAGCGTCGCCGACGGCGAAGACGACGACGACAAGGACGACCAGGACGACCAGGCAGCCTTCGCCGGCGACAAGACGCGCTGCAACGGCTTCGGCGGCGCCGTGGTCGTGGCCGCCGCCGGCAACCGCGGCAGCGACAAGGTGCGCGAGTTCCCGGCCGCCGAGGACTCGCACAGCCTGCTCTCGGTGGCGGCCAGCGACAACAGCCGCTGGCTGGCCCGCTACAGCAACTACGGCTGGGTCAAGGCCGCTGCGCCGGGCGACGGCATCACCAGCAGCGTGCCCGGTGGCGGTTATGCCACCTGGGGCGGCACCTCGATGGCCGCGGCGCTGGCTTCGGGCGCAGCGGCGCTGCTGCGCGCGGCCGAGCCGGAGCTGTCGGCCGACAAGGTCGTCAAGCGGATCGAGGATCGCGGCCAGCGCCTGTGCGGCACCAACCTGAAGCAGATCGACGTCGCCGCGGTTCTGGCCGACGAATCGACGAAAGACCGACCGACGTGCAGCAAGGATCGCCCCTGATCGCGGCTTGACCGCTGCCTGAGCGCGCTCTGCCTGAGCGCGCTCTGACTGATGGCCGCGCGGCGGCCTTCGACATCGAGCTGTGGCCATGCGCCACCGCGTTGCCGTCCATCGCCGCGAACAGGCCAAGCGCAGCACTTCCGTGCGTACTGCCGTGCACTTTGTCGCACTGCAAAGCGGCGGCCGTTCCACGGGCGCGCAGCGATGCCACCATCAGCGGCGTAGGCAATCGGTTGTTTCAGCGATTGCTTGCGGCGTGGTCGATCTCCAATGGCAACAAGCCAAATCGGGTTCAACCGCGTGCATCACCCGCTGAACCAAAGACCGACCTGTGACCACGACGACGACAACGCCCTCCGTGACCGTGCCCAGCCTGCGCAACGCCGAAACGCCGGCCGTGCGCGCGCCGGCGCGCGCCGTGCGGCCATCGCGCAGTGCCGCCGTGCTTGCCGTGCAGGCGCATGCGCTGGCGCAGTCGAGCTTCGAGGCCGCGGCCGCGGCGGTGGTCAACCAGCTGGCGCAGATGCTGCCGTGCGAGCGCGTCAGCCTGGGCCTGTACGTCGGTGGGCGCCTGCGCATCGTCGCCGTCTCCGGCGCCGCCGACGTGCGCGAGAAACACAACGCGGTGCGCCGCATCGCCGCGGCGATGGCCGAGGCGCTCGACCAGCGCCTGGCGATCGTGCATCCGCTGCCCGGTGGCGCCTCGCCGGCGATCACGCTGGCGCACCAGGACCTGGCGCAGTCCAACGGCCACGCCGCCCTCTACACCGTGCCGGTGGCGACGCGCCACGAGCTGCTCGGCGCGCTGCTGTTCGAGCGCCGCGGCGGCTTCGACACGGCAGCCCTCGAAGCGGCCAAGGACGCGGCGATGTTCGCCGGCCCGTTGCTGGCATTGAAACAGCGCGCCGACGACCGCGTCGGCCACCGCGTCGCGCAGGCGCTGCGGCCGTCGGCCCAGCGGCCTTTCGGCGGCGCCCGCTTCTCCGTGGCGCGCGCCGCCATCGCGGCCACGCTGATCGGCGTGGCTGCGCTGGCCCTCGTGCCGAGCACGCAGCGCGTGGTCGCGCCGGCGCGTGTCGAAGGCGCCGTGCAGCAGGTCATCGCGGCGCCGGTCGATGGTTTCGTCGGCGCGGTGCAGGTGCGGCCCGGCGAAACCGTCAAGGCCGGCCAGGTGCTGATGAGCCTGGACACGCGCGAGCTCGCGCTGGATCGCGACAAGTGGGCCGCCGAGATGGCGCAGCTCGACAAGCAGTACCGCGAGGCCCTGTCCAAGGACGAGGCCGCGCCGATCATGATCGCGCGCGCCAAGCTCGAGCAGGCGCAGAGCCAGCATGAGCTGGCCGTGCAGCAACTCGAGCGCTCGACGCTGCGCGCGCCGATCGACGGCGTGGTGCTGAGTGGCGACTTCACGCAGGCCATCGGCATGCCGCTCAAGCGCGGCCAGGAGCTGCTTGACGATCGCCGCCGATCGCGGCTGGCGGGTCGTCGCCGAAGTCGAAGAACAGGAGGTCGCGCCGCTGCGCGCCGGCCAGAGCGCCCAGGTGCTGTTCGCCGCGGTGGCCGGCGCCGCGCCGCTGGCGTTTACCGTGACCCGCATCGCGCCCGTGGCCACGCAGGCCGACGGCCGCAACGTCTTCGAAGTCGAAGGCACGCCGCAGGGCAGCGCCGCCCAACTGCGCCCCGGCATGCGCGGCGTGGCCCGCATCGAGGTGGCCGAGAGCACGCTCGGCGCGATCTGGTTCGAGCGCGCGCAGCATGCGTGGCGCCGGCTGTCGTGGCAGGTGCTGGGGTGAGATGAAAGCCGCACTCACATCGTCGTCCGTTGGCGGCCCGAAGCGGCTGTTGACGACGGTCGGCTTCTCCACCCCGTTCGCCCTGAGGTATCGAAGGGCCAGGCTGAGCTCGTCGAAGCCTTCGTGCCGCATGCCGCAGGGGCTTCGATACCTCAGCCCGAACGGGACTCTTCTTTCCGTTCGCCCTGAGCCTGTCGAAGGGCAGGCTGAGCTGGTATTTCCGATCGCCCTGAGCCTGTCGAAGGGAGCCTTCGCGCCACAAGACAAAGGCTTCGACAAGCTCAGCCCGAACGGGACTCTTCTTTCCGTTCGCCCTGAGCCTGTCGAAGGGCAGGCTGAGCTGGTATTTCCGATCGCCCTGAGCCTGTCGAAGGGAGCCTTCGCGCCACAAGACAAAGGCTTCGACAAGCTCAGCCCGAACGGGGAGGAGGCGGGGCTTCCTTCGATACCTCAGGACGGTCGGAACAGCCACCTCAGCCCGAACGGTTCTTTGCGGACCTTGAAGTTCGCCAAAGGGCCGCAAGCCAACGCCCGTCGCAGCCATCGCGGTTCGCAGCCGACGCGGTGGAGCCACTGACATGACCAACGCCTCGTTTCTCTCGCCCCACTGGTACCGCGTCGCGTACCTGAAGCCGCGCCTGCGCACGGGCGTGCGCGTGTCGCGGCAGCAGGTGCGTGGCCAGACCTGGTACGTGCTGACCGATCCGGTGTCGGGCCGCCACCACCGTTTCAACGGCCTGGCCTACGCGCTGATCGCCGGCTGCGACGGCCGGCTGACGATCGACGAGGTCTGGGCGCAGCGCGTCGACGCCGAAGGCGACGACGCGCCGACGCAGACGCAGGCGATCGACGTCTTCGCGCAGGCCTTCGGCGCCAACCTGCTCGGCGGCGACATCGCGCCCGATGCCGGCGGTGTGATGAAGGCCCAGGGCAAACGCCACGCGCAGCGCCGCCGCGCGGCGTTGAACCCGCTGGCCTTCAAGCTGCCGCTGTGGGACCCGGAGCGTTTTCTCGACGCCCACGTGCATCGCATCGCCTGGTGCTTCGGTGCGGCCGCACGCTGGATCGTTCTGGCGCTGCTGGCCCTCGGTGCGTTGTTGCTGGCGTCGAACTTCGGCGAGCTGTCGCGCGCCACGGCGACACAACTCAGCCACGGCCGCATGCTGATCCTGCTCTGGCTGGCCTACCCGGTCGTCAAGGCGCTGCACGAACTCGCCCACGCGTTCGCCGTCAAGGTCTACGGCGGCGAGGTCCACGAGATGGGCGTGACGCTGCTGATGCTCACGCCGGTGCCGTATGTCGATGCCTCGGCGTCGATCGCCTTCGAAGACAAGCGCCAGCGCGCCGCCGTCGCCGCCGCCGGCATCGTCGTCGAGCTGCTGCTGGCCAGCGCCGCGCTCGGGCTGTGGCTGCTGCTCGAGGCCGGGTTGCTGCGCGATGCGGCGTTGGCGGTGGTCGTCATCGGCGGCCTGTCGACGCTGCTCATCAACGGCAACCCGCTGCTGCGCTTCGACGGCTACCACGTGCTCTGCGATCTGCTCGAGCTGCCGAACCTGGCGCAGCGCAGCCAGCGCCTGTGGCAGGCGGCGGCCAAGCGCATCGCGCTCGGCCGCAGCACCGACGCGGCAGAAAACGTGCGCGGCCGCGAGCGCGCCTGGCTCGTCGCCTACGCGCCGGCGTCGTGGCTGTATCGCGGCCTGTTGACGCTCGGCCTGGCGCTGGCGCTGGCCGACTGGAACACAACGCTGGCGCTGGCACTGCTCGCGCTGTCGCTGTGGTGGATGCTGGCCGGCCCGCTGGTGGCCGCGCTGCGCTGGTTGCTCGGCTCGGGCGAAGTGCATGGCCGGCGCGCCCGCGCCAGCGCGCTCGGCGCCTCGGCGCTGGCCGCCTGTGCGCTGCTGGCTTTTGTCGTGCCGCTGCCGCACCGCACGCTGGCGCCGGCCGTCGTCTGGCTGCCCGACGAAGCGCTGGTGCGCCCGCAGGCCGACGGTTTTATCGAAGCGCTGCTGGTGCGCGACGGCCAGCAGGTGCAGGCCGGCACGGCGCTGCTGCGCCTGTCCAACGAGCCGCTGCGCCTGCAACTGCAGCGCGTGCAGGCCGAGTTGCAGCAACAGCAGGTCGAACATTTCGCGGCCGTCGATGCTGATGCGCTGCGTGCCGGGCTGGCCGCCGATCGCATCGTCGCCTTGAGCGCCGAGCGCGATCGCCTGGCCGAGCGTGTTGCCGGGCTCGAGGTGCGCGCGGCGGCGAGCGGCACGGTGGCGCTCGATGCGCGCCGCCTCGTCGTCGGCCAGCACTTGCAGCAAGGCCAGGTCGCGGCGCATGTGCTGCCGCCCGGCGCGCCGCTGGTGCGCGCGCTGGTGGCCAACGAAGACATCGCCCTGGTGCGCGCCCTGGTGAGCGCGCCGCCGGGGCAGATCGACGTCGCGCTGGCCCATGCCGGCGGCGACAGCGTGCGTGCGCAGTGGCTGCGCAGCGTGCCGCGCGCCTCCACCGAGCTGATCACGCCGGCCCTCGGCGAGCGTGCCGGCGGGCCGATCGCCCTCGATCCGAACGACCGCGACGGCAAACAGGCGCGCGAGCCGCGCTTCGAAGTCGAGCTGCGCCTGCCCGAAGGCATCACGGCGCATGTCGGCGCGCGCGCCTGGGTGAGCTTTCGCCACGGCGAGGCCACGCTGGCCGAGCTGGCGACGCAGTTCGTGCGGCGCTCGTTCCTGAGGCACTTCAAGCGATGAGCACCTCAGTGCTGCCCACGCGCGACATGGCCTTTGCGGCCTATCCGCAGCGCGACGCCCACAGCGCCTGGCCGGCCGTGCGCGATGCCGCGCGCTGGCTGCGTGCCGCGCTGCAGGCGCGCAGCGTGGCCCGCCTGCCGGCGCGCACGGAAGCCGCGCTGGCCGCGGCGCGGCGGCGCCTGATGCACCTCGACGACGTGAAGCTGCACGCGCTGCTGCCCAAGCTGCGCGCGCAACTTCGGCGCTCGGGATTGCGTGGTGACGCTGCCGGCTACGCCCTCGCGGTGGTCGCCGAGTTCGCGCAGCGCCGCCTCGGCCTGACGCCATATCCGACGCAGTTGCTCGCCGCGTGGCTGATGCTCGAAGGCCGCTTTGCCGAAATGGCCACCGGCGAAGGCAAGACGCTCGCCGCCGGCCTCGGCGCGGCGGCGGCGGCGCTGGCCGGCGTGCCGGTGCACCTGCTCACCGCCAACGATTACCTGGTGCAGCGCGACCGCGAAAAACTGCTGCCGCTGTATGAAGCGCTCGGCCTGACCAGCGCCTGCGTGCTGCCGTCGATGGTGCGTGCCGAGCGCGAAGCCGCCTACCGCTGCGACATCGTTTATCTGACCGCGCGCGAACTCGCCTTCGACTACCTGCGCGACCACCTGCTGCTGTGCGGCGTGCGCGACCCGCGCCTGCTGCGCGCGCTGGCCATCTCGCAAGGCCAGCCCGGCACCGAGAGCACCGACTTCGGCGCCTTGAGCGCGATGTTCGATCTGAGCACGCGCGCGGCCAGCCTCGACGTGATCGCCATGGCCCGACGAGGCGCCGAGCACGCAATCCACGCTGCAAGGCCCGGCGCCGGTGCTGCCCGGGCTGTGCCTGGCGCTGATCGACGAGGCCGACAGCATCCTGCTCGACGAAGCCACCGTGCCGCTGATCCTGGCCGCGCGCTGCCGACGAGACGCAGACCCAGGCCTTCGAGCGTGCGATGACCATCGCACGCACGCTGCGCCGCGGGCGCGACTATGCGATCGACTCTGGCCTGCGCCGCGCCGAGCTGCACGACGACGGCCGCGCCGCCGTCACCGGCGCCGTGCAGGCGCTGCCGGGCGACAAGGGCCTGCTGCGCCCGGCGCGGCGTGCGCACGAGCTGGTGGCAGCGGCGCTGTCGGCGCGCCACGCGCTGCAACGCGACCGCGACTACACGGTGCAGGACGGCAAGCTGCAACTCATCGACGAGGTCACCGGCCGCATCGCCGACGGCCGCCAGTGGACCGGGCCGCTGCAGGCCATGGTCGAGCTGAAGGAAGGCCTGGCGCCGAGCCCGGCCACGCGCGTTTCGGCGCAGATCACCTACCAGCGCTTCTTTCCGCGCTACCTGCGCGTCGGCGGCATGAGCGGCACGCTGGCCGAAGCGCGGCGCGAGTTGCGCGTGCTCTACGACGGCCGCGTGCATCGCGTGCCGCTGGCCAAGCCGGACCGCCGGCAGTGGCTCGGCGAACAGCTCTTCGCCGACACGCCGTCGCGCGACCAGGCGCTGTCGCGTGCGTCAAGCGCATCGTCGCGCTCGGCCGGCCGGTGCTCGTCGGCACCGACAGCGTGGCCGCGTCGGTGCGCCTGTCGGACAGCCTGCGCGCCGCCGGCATCCACAACCAACTGCTCAACGCGGTGCAGGACGCGCACGAAGCCGAGCGCATCGCCCGCGCCGGCTGCGCCGGCGTGGTCACCGTGGCCACCAACATCGCCGGGCGCGGCACCGACATCGTGCTCGACGCTGCGGCACGCGCCGCCGGCGGCCTGCACGTGATGGCGACGATGCGCAACCGCTCGCGCCGCATCGACCGCCAGCTGATCGGCCGCGCCGCGCGCCACGGCGACCCGGGCTCGGCCGAACGCCTGCTGGCGCTCGACGACGCGCTGTTCGCCGAACGCCTGCCGCGCGCTGTGGCGCCGCATCGCCCGCACGCTGCGCGCGCCGCGGCGTGGTGCCGCGCCTGCTGGCGCGGCCGCTGGTCGGCGCTGGCGCAGCGCCGCGCCGAGTGGCACGACGCGCGCGCTGCGCCAGCACCTGCGGCGCAGCGACGACAGGCCGATGAGCCTGTACGCCTTTGCCGGAGGCGCCGAATGAACACCGTCACCGATTCGATTTCTCGCCGGAAGACCACGATGAAAACGACCCTGACCTCGTTGGCCGCAGCGCTGCGCTGCTTTTGCGGCCGTGGGCGCAAACGCAGCCCGCCGCCGCGCGCGGCCTCGACTGCATGATCCAGCCGCACCAGATCGTGCAGATGGGCAGCGCCGCGCCGGGCGTGATCGAGCGCATCCTGGTCGATCGCGGCGACTTCGTGAAGCCGGGCCAGCCGATCGTGCAGCTGCAGGCCGGCGTCGAGCGCGCCGCGCTCGCCGTGGCCCGCGAGCGCGCGCACGCAGCAGGGCGAGATGACGGTGGCCGCCGGCTCGGCCGAGCTGGCGCAGCGCGAACTGCAGCGCGCCAAGGAACTGCACGAACAGAACTTCGTTTCGCAGACCTACCTCGACAAGCAGCGCGCCGAAGCCGCGGTGGCCGGCGGGCGCACCGACCAGGCCAGCGAGCGCCGCAAGCTGTCGCAGCGCGAGGTCGATCTCGCCGCGGCGCAGCTCGCGCAGCGCAGCATCGCCGCGCCGATCGCCGGCGTCGTCGTCGAGCGCTTCATGTCGCCCGGCGAGTTCGTCGATCAGAAGCCGATCCTGCGCATCGCCGCGATCGACCCGCTGCGCGTCGATGTGCTGGTGCCGGCGGTGGCCTTCGGCCAGGTCGAGGTCGGCATGAAGGGCGCGGTGATGCCCGAGCTGCTGCAAAAGCGCGAGCACATCGCCATCGTGAAGACGGTCGATCGCGTGATCGACGCCGCCACCAACACCTTCCGCGTGCGCCTCGAATTGCCCAACCCCGGCGGCACGCTGCCGGCGGGGCTGCGCTGCAAGGTCGATCTCGGTTTGAAGCTGCCGGGTGCCGCGCCGGCGCCAGTGCGCCGGCTGCTGCCGCCGTGCTGCCGCAAGGCGTGGCGCCGGTGCTGGCGCGCAACTGACAGCGACGACCGATGCTGCGCTGGCTGCTCCAACTCTTCGCGTCCTTCGCCGGGCGCGGCGCTGCCGTGCGCAAGCCGGTGGTCGAGGAGATCGAGCCGCGCATCCTGTACTCGGCCGATGCCAACCCGCTGCTGTGGGGCGGCATGCGATCCGAACGCCAGCGCGATCGTCGCGCCGGTCGACAGCGGCAGCGCCGCGCGTGCAGACGGTCGATGCGCAGCAGCAGCAGCAGCGCCGGCGCGAGATCGTGTTCGTCGATGCCGCGGTGCCCGATGCGCAGAAGCTGATCGACGGCATCCTCGCCCAACGCAGCGACGGCGCCGACATCGAAGTCGTGCAACTGCGCGCCGATGCCAACGGCCTGCAGCAGATCAGCGACGTGCTGGCCGAGCGAGCAGGCATCGACGCGATCCACATCGTCTCGCACGGCGAGCGCGGGCGCCTCTGGCTCGGCAACGCGCCTCGGTCGACGGCGCGGCTTGCGCGACGCACGACGGCTGTCGGCGCCTGGCAGCGGCGCGCTCAGCGCCGACGCCGACGTGCTGCTCTAGGGCTGCAACGTGGCCGACGGCGCGGCCGGCCAGGCCTTCGTGCGCCAACTCGCGCAGGTGACCGGCGCCGACGTGGCCGCGAGCGCGGATCTCACCGGCCACGAGCTGTTCGGGGGCAATTGGAATCTGGAATACCAGACGGGCAGCATTGAGACCGTGGTTGCTACCGACCTGGAAACGCAGCGCGACTGGTTTGGATTGATGAGCGTGGCGGTCGACGCGACATCGACCGGTTCTGCAACAGTGGCACAACAGCATTACTGTTTCCCACACGACGACTTCGGCCGGTCAGCGCCTCATGCTCGTCGGCGTGTCGATGGATGCCGCGGGAGGGCCTGCCGTTGCCAGCGTGACCTACGGAGGTCAGAGCCTGACTCTGGTCGGCACCCGGTCTGGTGGTGCCAATCCTGTACGCGTCGAAATCTGGAGTTTGGTCAATCCTGCCGCCGGCACGGCGAATGTTGTCGTCAACCTGAGCACGAACGCGGACGGGGTCAGCGTCGGTGTCACGACGTTCACGGGTGTGGACCAGACCACGCCGCTGGGGGCCTTTGCTTCCGCGATCGGGGCTTCCGCGGCGCCGAGCGTCAATGTGGCTTCCGCCGCCGGCGAGTTGGTCTACGACGTGGTCGCGGGCAAGGATGCGACGCTGCTGACCCAGGGCGCGGGCCAGACCGAGTTGTGGGAAGTCAGCAACAGCGGCGGAGACCAGCGCGGTGCTGCCAGCATCGAAGCGGGCGCGGCGACGGTGACGATGTCGTGGTCGAAGACGACGGCCGCAACAGCGGAATGGGCGATCGGCGGGGTGTCGATCAAGGCGGCCGCGGCGAGCAGCCGCGCCGACCATCGCCAACCTGTCCGGCGACATGCTGGCGTACAGCGTGGGCAGTGCGGCCACGGTCATCGACCAAGGCGGCAATGCCAGCGTCACCGACACCGACTCGGCGAACTTCGACACCGGCGCGCTCACGGTATCGTTCGCGGCCGGCGGCGTCAGCACGCAGGACGTGCTGGCGATCCGCAACCAGGGCACGGGTGCCGGGCAGATCGGCGTCTCGGGCGCCAACGTGACGTATGGCGGCACGACGATCGGCACCTGGACCGGCGGCAGCGGCGGCAGCAACCTGGTCATCACGCTCAATGCCAACGCCAACAGCACCAGCACCGCGGCGCTGATCCAGAACATCACGTACCAGAACACCGAGACCACCATCCCGACCATGGGCGCACGCACGGTGCGCTTCGCGTTGAGCGATGGCGACGGCGGCGCCAGCAGCAACTACGACACGACGGTCAACGTCAACTCCAGCACGCTCGCCGTGGTGACGGCCGCCTCCGACGTGGCCGACGGCGACACATCGTCGATCGCCGCGCTGAATGCCAACAAGGGCGCCGACGGTCTCGATCTCGTCTGCGCGAGGCGATCATCGCGGCGAACAACACCGCGGGCGCCGACACCATCACGGTTCAACATCGCCGGCACCGGCGTGCACACGATCAACGTCGCGTCGGCGCTGCCGACGATCACCGGCGCGGTGACCATCGACGCCACCACCGACGACAGCTTCGCGGCCAACGGCAACAGGCCGGCGATCATCCTCGACGGCAACAACGCTTCACCGGCGACGGCCTGGTGCTCGGCGCCACCGCCGACGGCAGCACGATCCGCGGCCTGGTGATCCGCGACTTCAGCGGCGACGGCATCGAGATCCAGGCCGGCTCGGACAACAACACGATCGCCGGCAACTACATCGGCCGCTTGACCCAGACCGGCGCGGACGCGGGGGCCGGCGAGGCCAACACGGGCAGCGGCATCCGGGTGCTGGGGGCGAACAACATCATCGGCGGCGCGCTCGCGTCGGATCGCAACGTCATCGCGGGAAACAACAACGACGGCGTCACGATGGAGTTCGCCAGCGCCTACGGCAACCAGCTGCTGGGCAACTGGATCGGCATCGACGCCGCCTCGACAGTGGAGATCGCCAACGGTGCGCAGGGCGTGTACATCGGCGATGGCGCCTTCAACAACACCGTGGGCGGCACGGCCGCAGGAGCGGGCAATGTCATCGGCGGCGCCACCTTTGCCGGCGTCGAGATCCGCGGCGCCGGCACCACCGGCAACCGGATTCAGGGCAACTTCATCGGTACCGATGCCGCCGGATCGCTGAACTTCGGCAACGGCAACAACGGCATCTACCTGGTGGCCGGCGCCACCGGCAACACCATCGGCGGCACGGCAGCGGGCGCGGGCAACCTGATTGCGTTCAATGGCGACCGCGGCATCGTCGTTCAGGACACGGCGACGACCGGCAACGCCTTCCTGGGCAACACGATCTACTCCAACGGGTCGCTCGGTATCGATCTGGCCTGGAACGGCATCACGGCCAACGACAGCGGCGACGGCGATTCCGGCGCCAACGCGCTGCAGAACTTTCCGGTGCTGACGAGTGCCAACTCGAACGCAGCGGGCACCACGCTCGTCGGTACGTTCAACAGCAACGCCAACACGACCTACCGCATCGAGTTCTTCGCCAACCGGCCGACGGTGGCCGACGCTAGCAACGGCGAAGGCGAGCGCTACCTGGGCTTCATCACCGTCACCACCGACGGCTCGGGCAACGCCACCATCAGCACCACGCTGGCCAACGTCTGGGTCAACAGCGGCGACCGCGTCAGCTCCACGGCCACGGTCGATCTGGGCAGCGGCAACTACGGCAGCACCTCGGAGTTTGCGGCCAACCGCACGGCCACCTCCACCGGCATCATCGTCGTCGACACGACGAGCGATGTCTCCGACGGCACGACCACCTCGATCACCAACCTCGGCAACGCGCGTGGCGCGGACGGACGCATTTCGCTGCGCGAAGCGATCATCGCCGCCAACAACACCGCCAACGGCGGCACGCCGGACAAGATCGTCTTCGCTATTCCCGTCACCGACGCCAACCATGTTTATTACCGCGACAACGGCGTGGCGGGCACGTTCTCGGCCGCGGTGGCGACGACGCGGGCCGATGCGGCGATCACCGACTTCGACGCCGACTACGCCGCCGGCACAGCGCGCTCGTGGTATCGCATCTCGCTGTCCGGCAACTACCTCGACGTGACGCAGGCCGTGGTCATCGACGGCTCGACGCAGGCCGGCTATTCGGTGGCCGCCGGCCCGGTGATCGAGATCAACGCCGCCGGCATCACGACTGCCGGCGACGAGAACGCGATCGCGCTGACCAGCGGCGCCTCGACGATCCGTGGCCTGGTGATCAACAGCGCCGGAGACAACGCGATCGAGATCGACGTCAATGCCGACAACTCGGTGATCGTCGGCAACTACTTCGGCACCGATGTCTCGGGTACGCAGGCACGCGGCAATGCCACCTTGGCGGTCTTCGGCGCGCTCGCGGTCAAGGCCGACGGCGTCGTCATCGGCGGCACGACGGCCGCGGACCGCAACGTCATCTCCGGCAACGTCTACTACGGCATCGAGATCTACAGCTCGGCCAGCGGCAGCTCGATCCGCGGCAACTACATCGGCACCCGGGCCGACGGCAGCGGCACGCTCGGCAATGGCTTGAGCGGCATCTACCTTCAGGGCGGCGCCTTCAACAACACGATCGGCGGCACCGCGGCCAACGAGGGCAACCTGATCGCGGGCAACGGCGGCGACGGCGTCTGGGTGGGTGCGACCGCGGGCGCGGGCAATGCGATCCTCGGCAACGCCATCTACTCGAACACCGGCCTGGCCATCGATCTGGGGGCCAATGGCGTCACCGCCAACGACACCAATGATGGCGACAGCGGCGCCAACGACCAGCTCAACTTCCCGATCGTCACCAAGGTCGTGCAGAACGGCGCCAACCTGGACGTCACGCTGGTACTGGACGTGCCGGCCGGCAACTACCGCATCGAGCTCTATCAGAACCCCGCCGGCATCGACCCGGCGCGCTACGGCGAAGGCCAGGTCTTCCTCGGTGCGCTGTCGGTCACCAGCACGGGCACGGGCGCGCAGACCTTCACCGGGACGCTGACCAGCGTCACGGCGACCTCCATCACGCGCATCAGCGCCACCGCCACACGTGACCTGGGGGCGGGAACGTATCGCAGCACGTCGGAGTTCGGGCCGCGGGCGGGCCTGGTCGTCAGCACCACCGCCGACACGATGGACGGCACGACCACCTCGGTGGCCGCGCTGATTACCAACCCCGGCGCCGACGGCCAGATCTCGCTGCGCGAGGCCATCACGGCCGCCAATGCCAGCGCCGGCACCGACACCATTTACTTCGACATCACGGCCGCGCTGACGGGCGGGGTGCACACCATCACGCTGAGCTACGACGGCGCGGATGCCGGTACCGTGCCGGACGAGCTGCCCACCATCATCAGCCCGGTGGTCATCAACGGCTGGACCGAGCCCGACTACGCGGGCACGCCGGTGATCGAACTCAACGGCAACAACGTCAGCGGCGGCGTCAGGGGCCTGGTGCTGGGGGCCGGCAGCGACGGCAGCACGATCCGCGGCCTGACCGTCAACCGCTTCAGCGGCACCGGCATCGACATCAGCGGCTCGAACAACCACACCCTCCAGGGCAACTGGATCGGCCTGAACGCTGCCGGCACCGCGGCCGCGGGCAACGGCGGCAAGGGCATCTATGCGTCGAACAGCAGCGGCCACCTGATCGGCGGCACCACGGCGGCGACGCGCAACGTGATCTCGGGCAATGCCGAGCAGGGCATCGGCTTCGACAACGTCGACAACAGCACGATCTCGGGCAACTACGTCGGCACCAACGCCGCGGGAACGGCGGACGTGAACGGCGCGGTGGCCAACACGGCGCAGAGCGGCATCTATCTGGCCAACGGCTCGAGCGGCAACACCGTGGGCGGCACCAGCGCCGGCGCGCGCAACGTGCTCTCGGGCAACAACCACTTCGGCTTCGAAGTGATCAACGCGACCTCGCAGAACAACCTGCTGCAGGGCAACTACATCGGCACCGACGCGACCGGACTGGTCGCGCTGGGCAACATCAACGGCGGCGCGGTGTTCTGGGGCGCCGGCACGGGCAACGTCTTCGGCGGCGGTGCGGCCGGGGCGCGCAACGTGATTGCAGGCAACACGTTCAACGGCGTCGTCGTCGGCAACGCATCGAGCGGCGCCACGATCCAGGGCAACTACATCGGCGTCGGCGCCGACGGCGTGACCGTGCTGGCCAACGGCAGCGTCGGCGTGCTCGTCGAAGGCGGCTCGACCGGCGCGCTCGTCGGCACCAACCTCGACGCCAGCAACGATGGCGCCGAGCGCAACATCATCGCCGGCAACGGCGCCTCCGGCGTCGTCATCGACGGCGCGGCCACCACGGGTACGCTGCTGCGCGGCAACTGGATCGGCCTGGACGCCGTGGGCAATGCGCGCGGCAACGCACAGGCGGGCGTGTTCTTGAGCGCGTCGGCGTCGAACAACATGGTTGGCGGCACGGCGGCTGGCGCCGGCAACACGATCGCATTCAGCGGCTGGGACGGCATCCGCTTGTCCGGCGCCGGCACCGGCAATGCCTTCCTCGGCAACAGCCTGTACGGCAACGTCGAGCAGGCGATCGACATCGGCGCCCAGGGCGTCACGCCGAACGACGCCGACGACCCGGACAGCGGCGGCAACAACTTGCAGAACTTCCCGCGCCTGACCCTGGCGCGGACCAACGGCAGCAACCAGCTGACGTTGAACGGCACGCTCGACAGCAGCGCCAACACCTGGTTCCGCATCGAGTTCTTCGCCAACCCGGCGCAGGACGGCAGCGGCTATGGCGAAGGCCAGACCTACCTCGGCTTCGTGCTGGTGCAGACCGACGGCAGCGGCGACGCGACCATCTCGACCACGCTCACGGCCAACGTCGCCGCGGGCAGCTTCATCAGCGCCACGGCCACGCAGACCAACGCCACCGAGACGGCCCACAGCAACACCTCGGAGTTCGCGCGCAACGTCTATGCGCTGCCCCTGGCGCAGGGCGCCCTGGTGGTGGATACGACCAACGACGTCGTCGACGGCGATGCCAGCAGCATCAGCACGCTGCTCGCCAACAAGGGCGCCGACGGCTTCATCTCGCTGCGCGAAGCGGTCATCGCGTCGAACAACACGTCGGGCAACGACACGCTCAACCTGGCCGCGGGGACCTACACGCTGACCATCGCCGGCGCGGGTGACGACGCCAGCGCGACCGGCGATATCGACATCCAGACGAACATCACGATCGCCGGCGCCGGCATGGCCAGCACGATCATCGACGGCGGCGGCATCGACCGGGTGCTGGAAGTCGATGGCAGCGGCAACTTGACGCTCGCCGACGTGCGCCTGACCGGCGGCTCGGTCAACAACGACGGCGGCGGCCTGCTGGTCGAAGAGGTCGGCGGCACGGCGACGCTGACGCGCGTCGACATCACCGGCAACACGATCACCGGCGGCGGTCGCATCGGCGGCGGCATCCACAACGTCGGCACGCTGGTGATGACCGACAGCCTGGTGCATGCCAACACGGCGACCGGATCGGACGGCGGCGGCATCTCGAACCTCGGCACCGCGACGATCACGCGCTCGTCGATCTTCAGCAACAGCGCGCGCTACGGCGGCGGCATCCATCAACTCGCCGGCGCGATGACGATCGAGAACGTCACCGTCAGCAGCAACACGGCGAGCAGCGAAGGCGGCGGCATCGACGTCGCGCCGGCGTCGCTGACCGTGCGCTTCTCGACGATCGCTGCCAACACCGCGTCCGGCGGCAACGGCGGCGGCGCCATCGTGCGCGGCGGCACGCTGACGATCGGCTCGTCGATCTTCGCCGACAACAACTCGGCCAGCGGCGGCCGCGACCTGCACGGCACGGTCACCAGCCTGGGCTACAACGTCATCGAACACAACGCCGGCTTCACCGGCACGGTGGCCACCGATCAGCTCGGCACCGATCCCGCGCTGGCGGCCCTCGCGCTCGATGCGGCGTCTGGCCAGTACGTGCATGCGCTCAACGTCGGGCAGCATCGCCATCGACGTCGGTGGCGCCGCGCCGCCGGCGACCGACCAGCGCGGCGTCACGCGCGACGGCAGCGCCGACGCCGGCGCCTACGAGAAGACGAACAGCGCGCCGGTGCTCGACGCCTCGGGGACGATGGCGTTCACGACGATCACCGAGGATGACACGAACAACGCCGGTGACCTGGTGTCGAGTCTGATCGCCAGCGCCGGCGGCGACCGCATCACCGATGCCGACGGCGACCCCGAAGGCATTGCCATCACGGCGCTGGCCAGCGGCAACGGCAGCTGGGAGTACTCGCTCGACGGCGGCGCGAGCTGGTTGACGATCGGCACGGTCACGAATGCGTCGGCCCTGCTGCTGCGCAGCACCGACCGCGTGCGCCTCGTGCCCAACGCGGCCGACGGCACGGCGGCCAGCATCACCTTCCGCGCCTGGGACCGCAAGGTCGGCACGGCAGGCACGAAAGTCAGCACCGCGTCCAATGGCGGCAGCAGCGCATTCAGCGCCGCCACCGAAAGCGCGGCGATCACGGTGACGGCGGTCAACGACGCGCCGGTGATCACGAGCAACGGCGGCGGCGCCACGGCGTGCGGTCAACGTCGCCGAGAACACAGCGCGGTGACGACGGTGACGAGCACCGACATCGACGGCGGCGCTGCGGTCTATTCGATCGCCGGCGGCGCCGATGCGGCGCGCTTCACGATCAACGCCGGCACGGGGGTGCTGACCTTCGTCGCCGCACCGAACTACGAAGCGCCGACCGACGCCGGCGCCAACAACGTCTACGACGTGACGGTGCAGGTCAGCGACGGCGCCGGCGGCACCGACACGCAGGCCATCGCCGTCACGGTGACGCCGGTCAACGACAACGCGCCGGTGATCACCAGCAACGGCGGCGGCGCCACCGCCACGGCCAACGTCGCCGAGAACCAGACCACGGTCACGACCGTCACCGCCACCGACGCCGACCTGCCGGCGCAGACCATCACCTACTCGATCGTCGGCGGCGCCGACGCGGCGCTGTTCACGATCAACGCCGGCACGGGCGCGCTGCAGTTCATCAGCGGGCGCAACTACGAGGCGCCGACCGATGCCGGCGCGAACAACGTCTATGACGTCATCGTGCAGGCCAGCGACGGCGCCGGCGGCACCGACACGCAGGCCATCGCCGTCAGCGTGACGCCGGTCAACGAAGCCTCGCCGGTCATCACCAGCAACGGCGGCGGCGCCACGGCGGCGATCAGCCTGGCCGAGAACACGAGCGCGGTGACCACGGTCACCGCCACCGACTCCGACCTGCCGGCGCCAGACGCTGACCTACTCGATTTCGGGCGGCGCCGACGCGGCGCGCTTCGCGATCAACGCCAGCACCGGCGCGCTGATCTTCATCGCCGCGCCCGACCACGAAGCGCCGGCCGATGCCGGCGCGAACAACGTCTACGACGTGACCGTGATGGCCAGCGACGGCACGCTGCACCGACACGCAGGCGATCGCCGTCACGGTGACGCCGGTCAACGACAACGCGCCGGTGATCAGCAGCAACGGCGGCGGCGCCACGGCGGCGGTCAGCGTGGCCGAGAACACGACGCGCGGTGACGACGGTGACCGCCACCGACGCCGACCTGCCGGCGCAGACCTGACCTACTCGATCAGCGGCGGCGCCGACGCCGCGCTGCTTCGCGATCAATGCCGAGCACCGGCGCGCTGAGCTTCGTCGCCGCGCCCGACTACGAGGCGCCCGCCGACGCCGGCGCGAACAACGTCTACGACGTGACCGTGATGGTCAGCGACGGCGGCGGCTTCAGCGACACGCAGGCGATCGCCGTCACGGTGACGCCGGTCAACGACAACGCGCCGGTGATCACCAGCAACGGCGGCGGCGCGACGGCGAGCGTGAACGTGGCCGAGAACGGCACCGCGGTCACGACCGTGACGGCCAGCGACGCCGACCTGCCGGCGCAGACGCTCACCTACAGCATCAGCGGCGGCACCGACGCCGCGCTGTTCAGCATCAACGCCGCGACCGGTGTGCTGAGCTTCAACAGCGCGCCGAACTTCGAGGCGCCGAGCCGACGCCGGCGCGAACAACGTTTACGACGTGACGGTGCAGGTGGCCGATGGCAATGGCGGCTTCGACACGCAGGCGATCGCCGTGACCGTCACCAACGTCAACGAAGCGCCGGTGATCACGAGCGGCGCGGCGGTCAACGCCGCCGAGAACCAGACTTCGGTGACGACGGTGACGAGCAGCGACGTCGACGGCGGCGCGCCGGTCTACTCGATCAATGGCGGTGCCGACGCCGCGCTGTTCAGCATCAATCCGACGACCGGCGTGCTGAGCTTCAACAGCGCGCCCAACTTCGAAGCGCCCGCCGATGCCGGCGCCAACAACGTCTACAACGTGACGGTGCAGGTGGCCGACGGCAATGGCGGTACGGCCACGCAGGCGATCGCGGTGACGGTGACCAATGTCAACGAAGCGCCGGTCAACACCGTGCCCGGCGCGCAGGCGACCAGCCAAGGCGCGACGCTCGTCTTCTCCAGCGCCAACGGCAATGCGATCACGATCGCCGACGCCGATGCCGGCGCTGCCTCGCTGCAAGTCACGCTGACGGCCACCAGCGGCACGCTCACGCTCGGCGGCACCGCGGGCCTCGCCTTCACCGGCGGCGCCAACGGCAGCGCGACGATGACCTTCACCGGCAGCGTGGCCAGCATCAACACGGCGTTGAACGGCCTGGCTTTCGCGCCGACGGCCGGCTACACCGGCTCGGCGACGCTGCAGATCGTCACCAACGACCAAGGCAACAGCGGCAGCGGCGGCGCGCTGGCCGATACCGACGTCGTGCCGATCTCGGTGACCAGTGCGTCGCTGTGGGTCTCGAGCGTGGGCAGCGCCAGCGTTCCGCCGGGCGCCGGCGGCACCTCCTGGACCGACGGCCAGGTCGTCTCGTTCGGCAATCCGAACCTCGCGCTCGGCGCCGGCACCACCGGCGGCACCTTCAGCAGCGTCTTCAACATCGACGCTTTCGCCGCCGATGGCGACGCCAACATCAACGGGCTGCACCGCGTTTCGCGCGCGGTCACGATCGGCAGCGGCGGCAATACGATCAGCTTGCAAGCCGGCGACGTGCTCCTGACGACCGCTGCCTCCGAGACGCTGGGCGGCGTGGCCGTGACGAACCGTCAGTCGTGCTGTTCCGTCCCGACGACGGCCGGCGACTACAGCGCGGCACGTTCACCGTGCTGCTCCGACGACCCCGCGGACGGCAAGATTCGTCGACTTGACCCTGGTCGAGACGCCGACGGTCGTCGGCGGGGTGACTCTGGCGTCCGGCGAGTTCCTGTTCGCGCTCAGGGCGCAACGCACGAGAAGCACATCTGGCGCTTCACGCCCAGCGGCGCCGGCGCCGGAACCACCAGCGGCACGCTGACGCAGTTCATCGACGGCGCGACGGCCAACTCCCTCAAGCGGTGTATGGCATCGAGTTGGTCCAGCAGGCCACGACGCTGGGCGGGCAAACCTCAATGTCGGCGGGCCAGTTGTTGCTGTCTTTGGAATCCGACAGCGGCGGCGGCGGCGTGGGCAACAACGGGCTCGTGGTGACGACGGACGACGTCTTCGTCCTCAACGCCACCTCGACCGGCGTGGGCACCTCGGCAGCCACGGCGACCCTGCTGTTCCGGGGCGCCGACGTCGGCATCTCGGCGGCAGGCGAGGAGTTCGACGCCATCGCGCTGGTCTCCGAGCGCGCAGCCAGGCGCCGGTGCTGACGCTGCCCGGCGGCGCACTGAACTACACCGAGAACGCCGCTGCGGCGGTGATCGATGCGACGGCCACCGTCGCCGACGCCGACTCCGCCAACTTCGACAACGGCATGCTGATCGCCGACTTCACGGCCAATGGCACGGCCGACGACCGGCTGGCGATCCGCAACCAGGGCACGGGCGCGGGGCAGATCGGCGTGTCGGGCGCCAACGTCAGCTACAACTTCGGCGCCGGCGCCGTGGTCATCGGCAGCTTCAGCGGCGGCAGCGACGGTTCGACGCCGCTGGTCGTGACCTTCAACGCCAACGCCACCGCCGCCTCGGCGCAGGCGCTGCTGCGCAACATCACCTACGCCAACGTCTCGGACGCACCCTCGACGACGCCGCGCACGGTGCGCTTCGTGCTCACCGACGGCGATGGCGGCACCAGCGGCGCGCCGACCAAGACCATCAACGTGACCGCGGTCAACGACGCGCCGCTGATCACCACCACCGGCAGCACCCTGGCGTACACCGAAAACGGCGCGGCCGCCGCCGTGGACGGCGGGCTGACGTTGAGCGACGCCGACAACGCCAACCTCAGCAGCGCCACGGTCACGATCTCGGCAGGCTTTGCGGCCGGCCAGGACACGCTGGCGTTCACCGACCAGAACGGCATCAGCGGCAGCTGGAACGCGGGCACCGGCGTGCTGACGCTGAGCGGCAGCGCCACCGTGGCGAACTACCAGGCTGCGCTGCGCTCGATCACCTACGTCAACGCATCGGACAACCCGAGCACGAGCACGCGCACCGTGTCCTTCGTCGTCAACGACGGCAGCGCCAACAGCAACACCGGCACGCGCAACATCGCCGTGACCGCGGTCAACGACGCGCCGACGCTGACTGCCACGGCACTGAACCCGACCTTCACCGAAGCTGCCGGGCTGGGCACGCAGGCCGCGGCGGTGAGCGTGTTCAGCGGCGCCGCGGCGAGCACGATCGAAACCGGGCAGACGATCAGCGGGCTGACGTTGACGGTCAGCGGCCTGCTGGACGGGGCCAACGAAGTGATCGTGATCGACGGCAGCACGATCACGCTGGGCGCGAACAGCTCGGGCACGACGGCGACCAACGGTCTGGCCTACAGCGCCACGCTCAGCGGCGGCACGGCCACGCTGGTGCTGTCGGCGGGCAGCCTGAGCACCGCGGCGGCGCAAACCCTGGTCAACGGCATCACCTACCAGAACACCAGCACCGACAACCCGAGCGCAGGCAACCGGGTCTTCACGCTGACGCAGGTCAAGGACAGCGGCGGCACGGCCAACGGCGGCGTGGACACGACGACGCTGTCGATCGGCTCGACGGTCGCCGTCATCGCGGCCAACGATGCACCGGGCGGCGCGCCGGTGGTGACGGGCACGCCGACCGAAGACCAGACGCTCGCCGCCGACACGTCCGGCATCTCCGATGCCGAAGGCCTGGGCGCGTTCTCCTACCAGTGGCAGCGCAACGGCGTCAACATCGCCGGCGCCACCGCCGCGACCTACACGCTCGGCGACGCCGATGTCGGCACGAACATCCGCGTGGTCGTCTCCTACACCGATGGCAACGGCACGGCAGAGAGCCTGACCAGCGCGGCGGTCGGCCCGGTGGCCAACGTCAACGACGCGCCGAGCGGCGCGCCGGTCGTCACCGGGACGCCGACCGAGGACCAGACGCTCACCGCCAACACCGCGACCATCGCCGACGCCGATGGCCTGGGCGCGTTCAGCTACCAGTGGCAGCGCAACGGCGTCAACATCGCCGGCGCCAACAGCTCCAACCTACATGCTCGGCGATGCCGATGTCGGCACGAACATCCGCGTGGTCGTCTCCTACACCGACGGCAAGGGCACGGCCGAGAGCCTGACCAGCGCCGCTGTCGGTCCGGTGGCCAACGTCAACGACGCACCGACCGGCGCACCGGTGGTCACCGGCACCGCGACCGAAGACCAGACGCTCGGCGCCGACACGACAACGCATCGCCGATGCCGACGGCCTCGGCGCCTTCAGCTACCAGTGGCAGCGCAACGGCGTCAACATCGCCGGCGCCAACAGCTCCACCTATGTGCTCGGCGATGCCGATGTCGGCACGAACATCGGCGTGGTCGTCTCCTACACCGATGGCAACGGCACGGCCGAGAGCCTGACCAGCGCCGCGGTCGGCCCCGTGGCCAACGTCAACGACGCACCGACCGGCGCACCGCTGGTCACCGGCACCGCGACCGAAGACCAGACGCTCGGCGCCGACACGACAAGCATCGCCGATGCCGATGGCCTCGGCGCCTTCAGCTACCAGTGGCAGCGCAACGGCGTCAACATCGCCGGCGCCACCGGCTCGACCTATATGCTCGGCGACGCCGATGTCGGCGCCTCGATCAGCATCGTCGTCTCCTACACCGACGGCAACGGCACGGCCGAGAGCCTGACCAGCGCGGCGGTCGGCCCGGTGGCCAATGTCAACGATGCGCCGAGCGGCGCGCCTGTCGTGACGGGCACGGCCACCGAAGACCAGACGCTGACGGCCGACACGTCATCGATCGCCGATGCTGACGGCCTCGGTGCCTTCAGCTACCAGTGGCAGCGCGATGGCGTGGCCATCGCCGGTGCAACCGCCTCGACCTACACGCTGGGCGACGCCGATGTCGGCGCCTCGATCAGCGTGGTCGTCTCCTACACCGACGGCAACGGCACGGCCGAGAGCCTGACCAGCGCGGCGGTCGGCCCGGTGGCCAACGTCAACGACGCGCCGAGCGGCGCGCCTGTCGTCACCGGCACGCCGACCGAAGACCAGACGCTGACGGCAGACACCTCATCGATCGCCGATGCCGACGGCCTCGGCGCCTTCAGCTACCAGTGGCAACGCGATGGCGTGGCCATCGGCGGCGCAACCAGCGCGACCTACACGCTCGGCGACGCCGATGTCGGCACGTCGATCAGCGTCGTCGTGTCCTACACCGACGGCAACGGCAGCCGAGAGCCTGACCAGCGCGGCAGTCGGCCCGGTCGCCAACGTCAACGACGCGCCGAGCGGCGCGCCGTCGATCACCGGCACGCGACCGAAGACCAGACGCTCAGCGCCGACACGTCATCGATCGCCGATGCCGACGGCCTCGGTGCGTTCAGCTACCAGTGGCAGCGCGATGGCGTCGCCATCGGCGGTGCGACCGGCTGCGACCTACACGCTCGGCGACGCCGATGTCGGCGCGTCGATCAGCGTCGTCGTGTCCTACACCGACGGCAACGGCACGGCCGAGAGCCTGACCAGCGCGGCAGTCGGGCCGGTCGCCAACGTCAACGACGCGCCGAGCGGTGCGCCGTCGATCACCGGCACGGCGACCGAAGACCAGACGCTGACAGCGCCGACACGTCGTCGATCGCCGATGCCGACGGCCTCGGTGCGTTCAGCTACCAGTGGCAGCGCGATGGCGTGACCATCGCCGGTGCGACCAGCGCGACCTACACGCTGGGCGACGCCGATGTCGGCACGTCGATCAGCGTGGTCGTCTCCTACACCGACGGCAACGGCACGGCCGAGAGCCTGACCAGCGCCGCGGTCGGCCCGGTGGCCAACGTCAACGACGCGCCGAGCGGCGCGCCGTCGATCACGGGCACGCGACCGAAGACCAGACGCTACAGCGCCGACACGTCATCGATCGCCGATGCCGACGGCCTCGGTGCGTTCAGCTACCAGTGGCAGCGCGATGGCGTCGCCATCGGCGGTGCAACCGGCCTCGACCTACACGCTCGGCGACGCCGATGTCGGCGCCACGATCAGCGTCGTCGTCTCCTACACCGACGGCAACGGCACGGCCGAAAGCCTGACCAGCGCGGCAGTCGGCCCGGTCGCCAACGTCAACGACGCGCCGAGCGGTGCGCCTGTCGTCACCGGTACGGCGACCGAAGACCAGACGCTGACGGCAGACACCTCATCGATCGCCGACGCCGACGGCCTCGGCGCGTTCAGCTACCAGTGGCAGCGCGATGGCGTCGACATCGGCGGCGCAACCGGCTCGACCTACACGCTCGGCGATGCCGATGTCGGCACGTCGATCAGCGTGGTCGTCTCCTACACCGACGGCAACGGCACTGCCGAGAGCCTGACCAGCGCCGCGGTCGGCCCGGTGGCCAACGTCAACGACGCGCCGACTGGCGCGCCGCTCGTCACAGGCACGACCACCGAAGACCAGACGCTGTCGGCCGACACGTCGTCGATCGCCGACGCCGACGGCCTCGGTGCGTTCAGCTACCAGTGGCAGCGCGACGGCGTCGCCATCGGCGGTGCAACGGCCTCGACGTACACGCTCGGCGACGCCGATGTTGGCGCCTCGATCAGCGTGGTCGTGTCCTACACCGACGGCAACGGCACGGCCGAGAGCCTGACCAGCGCCGCCGTCGGCCCGGTCGCCAACGTCAACGACGCGCCGACGCGGTGCACCGTCGATCACGGGCACGGCGACCGAAGACCAGACGCTGACGGCCGACACTCATCGATCGCCGATGCCGACGGCCTCGGTGCGTTCAGCTACCAGTGGCAGCGCGATGGCGTGGCCATCGCCGGCGCGACCGGCTGCGACCTACACGCTGGGCGACGCCGATGTCGGCACCGACATCAGCGTGGTCGTCTCCTACACCGACGGCAACGGCACGGCCGAGAGCCTGACCAGCGCGGCAGTCGGCCCGGTCGCCAACGTCAACGACGCGCCGAGCGGTGCGCCTGTCGTGACGGGCACGACCACCGAAGACCAGACGCTGACGGCGGACACTCATCGATCGCCGATGCCGACGGCCTCGGTGCATTCAGCTACCAGTGGCAGCGCGATGGCGTCGCCATCGGCGGTGCGACCGGTGCAACCTACACCCTCGGCGACGCCGATGTCGGCGCCTCGATCAGCGTCGTCGTCTCCTACACCGACGGCAACGGCAGCACGAGAGCCTGACCAGCGCAGCAGTCGGCCCGGTCGCCAACGTCAACGACGCGCCGAGCGGCGCGCCGTCGTCACCGGCACGGCTACCGAAGACCAGACGCTGTCCGCCGACACGTCGTCGATCGCCGACGCCGACGGCCTCGGTGCGTTCAGCTACCAGTGGCAGCGCGACGGCGTCGCCATCGGCGGTGCGACGGCCTCGACCTACACGCTGGGCGACGCCGATGTCGGCGCCTCGATCAGCGTGGTCGTGTCCTACACCGACGGCAACGGCACGGCCGAGAGCCTGACCAGCGCCGCGGTCGGCCCGGTCGCCAACGTCAACGACGCGCCGACGGGTGCACCGTCGATCACCGGCACGGCGACCGAAGACCAGACGCTGACGGCCGACACCTCATCGATCGCCGATGCCGACGGCCTCGGTGCGTTCAGCTACCAGTGGCAGCGCGATGGCGTGGCTATCGGCGGCGCGACCGGCTGCGACCTACATGCTCGGCGACGCCGATGTCGGCGCCGACATCAGCGTGGTCGTCACCTACACCGACGGCAACGGCACGGCCGAGAGCCTGACCAGCGCGGCAGTCGGCCCGGTGGCCAACGTCAACGACGCACCGACCGGCGCACCGCTGGTCACCGGCACCGCGACCGAAGACCAGACGCTCGGCGCCGACACGACAAGCATCGCCGATGCCGATGGCCTCGGCGCCTTCAGCTACCAGTGGCAGCGCGACGGCGTCAACATCGCCGGCGCGACCGGCTCGACCTACATGCTCGGCGACGCCGATGTCGGCACGTCGATCAGCGTCGTCGTGTCGTACACCGACGGCAACGGCAGCCGAGAGCCTGACCAGCGCGGCGGTCGGCCCGGTCGCCAACGTCAACGACGCGCCGAGCGGCGCACCGGTGGTCACGGGCACGGCGACCGAAGACCAGACGCTGACGGCCGACACGTCATCGATCGCCGACGCCGACGGCCTCGGTGCGTTCAGCTACCAGTGGCAGCGCGACGGCGTGGCCATCGGCGGCGCAACGGCCTCGACGTACACGCTCGGCGACGCCGATGTCGGCGCCTCGATCAGCGTCGTCGTGTCGTACACCGACGGCAACGGCAGCCGAGAGCCTGACCAGCGCGGCAGTCGGCCCGGTCGCCAACGTCAACGACGCGCCGAGCGGCGCGCCGTCGATCACGGGCACCGCGACCGAAGACCAGACGCTCAGCGCCGACACGTCGTCGATCGCCGACGCCGACGGCCTCGGCGCCTTCAGCTACCAGTGGCAGCGCGATGGCGTCGCCATCGGCGGTGCAACGGCCTCGACCTACACGCTCGGCGACGCCGATGTCGGCGCCTCGATCCGCGTGGTCGTGTCCTACACCGACGGCAACGGCACCACCGAGAGCCTGACCAGCGCGGCGGTCGGGCCGGTGGCCAACGTCAACGACGCGCCGACGGGCACGCCGTCGATCACCGGCACGGCGACCGAAGACCAGACGCTGAGCGCCGACACCTCGTCGATCGCCGACGCCGACGGCCTCGGCGCATTCAGCTACCAGTGGCAGCGCAACGGCGTCGCCATCGGCGGTGCGACCGGCTGCGACCTACACGCTCGGCGACGCCGATGTCGGCGCCGTCGATCAGCGTGGTCGTGTCCTACACCGACGGCAACGGCACGGCCGAGAGCCTGACCAGCGCCGCAGTCGGCCCGGTCGCCAACGTCAACGACGCGCCGAACGGTGCGCCGTCGATCACTGGCACGACGACCGAAGACCAGACCCTCAGCGCCGACACGAGCATCGATCGCCGATGCCGACGGCCTCGGTGCATTCAGCTACCAGTGGCAGCGCGATGGCGTGGCTATCGGCGGCGCAACGGCCTCGACCTACACGCTCGGCGACGCCGATGTCGGCGCCTCGATCAGCGTCGTCGTGTCGTACACCGACGGCAACGGCACGGCCGAAAGCCTGACCAGCGCGGCTGTCGGGCCGGTCGCCAACGTCAACGATGCGCCGAGCGGTGCGCCTGTCGATCACGGGTACGACGACCGAAGACCAGACGCTGACAGCGCCGACACGATCATCGATCGCCGACGCCGACGGCCTCGGCGCCTTCAGCTACCAGTGGCAGCGCGACGGCGTCGCCATCGCCGGTGCGACCGGCTCGACCTACACGCTCGGCGACGCCGATGTCGGCGCCTCGATCAGCGTGGTCGTCTCCTACACCGACGGCAACGGCACGGCCGAGAGCCTGACCAGCGCGGCCGTCGGGCCGGTGGCCAACGTCAACGACGCGCCGAGCGGTGCGCCGTCGATCACCGGCACGGCGACCGAAGACCAGACCCTCAGCGCCGACACGTCATCGATCGCCGACGCCGACGGCCTCGGTGCATTCAGCTACCAGTGGCAGCGCGATGGCGTCGCCATCGGCGGTGCAACGGCCTCGACCTACACGCTCGGCGACGCCGATGTCGGCGCCTCGATCAGCGTGGTCGTCTCCTACACCGACGGCAACGGCACGGCCGAGAGCCTGACCAGCGCGGCAGTCGGCCCGGTCGCCAACGTCAACGACGCGCCGAGCGGTGCGCCGGTGGTGACGGGTACGACCACCGAAGACCAGACCCTCAGCACCGACACGTCATCGATCGCCGATGCTGACGGCCTCGGCGCGTTCAGCTACCAGTGGCAGCGCAACGGCGTCGCCATCGGCGGTGCAACCGCTTCGACGTACACGCTCGGCGACGCCGATGTTGGCGCCTCGATCAGCGTGGTTGTCTCCTACACCGACGGTAACGGCACGGCCGAAAGCTTGACCAGCGCCGCCGTCGGGCCGGTGGCCAACGTCAACGACGCGCCGAGCGGCTCGCCGTCGATCACCGGCACAGCGACCGAGGACCAGACCCTCAGCGCCGACACGTCATCCATCGCCGACGCCGACGGCCTCGGTGCATTCAGCTACCAGTGGCAACGCGATGGCGTCGCCATCGGCGGTGCAACGGCCTCGACGTACACGCTCGGCGACGCCGATGTCGGCGCTTCGATCAGCGTCGTTGTCTCCTACACCGACGCCAACGGCACGGCCGAAAGCCTGACCAGCGCGGCAGCCGGGCCGATCGCCAACGTCAACGACGCGCCGGTCATCACCTCCAACGGCGGCGGTGCAATGGCCAGCCTGGCCATCGCCGAGAACCAGCGCGCGGTGACGACGGTGACCAGTGCCGACGTCGATGGCGCGGCGCCGCGCTACGCCATTGCCGGCGGCGCCGACGCATCGCGCTTCACGATCGATGCCGGCGGCAGGCACCTTGTCCTTCGCCGCCGCGCCGAACTTCGAAGCACCGTCGGACGCCGACCGCGATAACGTCTATGAACTCGTCGTCAGCGTTGCCGACGGCAACGGCGGCAGCGCGACACAGGCGATCGCGGTGGCCGTCTCCGGCGTCAACGAGGCGCCGGTCATGAGCGCACCGGCCGCGGTCTTGCTGGCCCAACAGGCGCCCGCCGGCACGGTGCTGGCCATCGTCACCGCGAGCGATCCCGACGCCGGCGATCTGTTCACCTTCACGCTGCTCGCCGATGGCGGCGGCCGCTTCGTCATCGATCCGGCCAGCGGCCGCCTGCAGGTCGCACCCGGTGCCATGCTCAACTTGCAGAGCGGCGCGAGCCACACGCTGATCCTGCGCGTCACCGACGCCCAGGGCCTGCGCACCGAGCAGGCGATCGTCGTCAACCTGCGCGGCATCGCCGAGCCCCCCGGCGGCATCGTGCTGCCGGAGCTGACGCCGCCAGCGGTGCCGGCCGCACCGCCGGGCCCCGTTGCCGGCATCGACTTCGTGGCGCCGCCCGCTGCCACAACCTCCGACACGAGCACGCGCGACGAGGGCCGCGAAGACGCGGCGGCACGGCCTGCGCCGGCGAACGGCTCCAGCGCAGGCGCGGCCGAGTTCGCAGACCTGCAGGACGGCGAGCTGCGGGGGCCAGGGCAGCGCGCCCGCTACGCGGCGGACGGCGCGTCGGGGCTGGCGGCCACGGTGTCGTTCGTCTTCAACGCCATCGGCGGCGGCGGCGACTGGAGCGACGGCAATCTCGACGACCTGTTGCTGCGCCAAGTCAGCGACGCCCTGTCGCAGCGCTCCGGCCTGTTCTCGCTGCGCGGCTCGTCGATCGACGTCGACTCGGCCGACGACGCGCTGCGCGCGGCCGGACGCGGTGCCGAGCAGGCGTTGATGGCCGCGTTGCAGGATCCCGTGCGTGTGGCCAGCGCCACGCTGACCGCCGGCTTCGTCTGGTGGCTGACGCGCAGCGGCGGCCTGTTGACCAGCATCCTGATGGGCATCCCGGCCTGGCGCCACGTCGATCTGCTGCCGGTGCTCGCACCGGCCCGCGATGACGACGAAGAAGACGACGACGCCGCGTCCGGCAGCGATGCGCAACACGCCGAGCCGCGCGTAACGCAGCGCGACAGCATGCTCGACGACCTGTTCTCCAACACCAGCCGCATGTTCGGCGAGTCACGGTATCTATGACCCCCCGAAGCGGCTTCGCCGCCTCCCCCTGGGGGGCAACGCCAGCGGCCGGGCAAAGCCCGATCCGCGGCGTTCGCATGGACCTGCCGCTCGTTTCATCGGTCGCGGGTGGCGCGCAGCGTCATGGAAAACTGATATGAAACCCGCGGCAATGTCACGGTCGGTTCTCGGCCCGTTGCAGCTGTTGACGGCGGTCGGCTTCTCCACCCCGTTCGCCCTGAGGTATCGAAGGGCCAGGCTGAGCTCGTCGAAGCCTTCTTGCCGCATGCCGCAGGGGCTTCGATACCTCAGCCCGAACGGGACTCTTCTTTCCGTTCGCCCTGAGCCTGTCGAAGGGCAGGCTGAGCTGGTATTTCCGATCGCCCTGAGCCTGTCGAAGGGAGCCTTCGCGCCACAAGACAAAGGCTTCGACAGGCTCAGCCCGAACGGGGAGGAGGCGGGGCTTCCTTCGATACCTCAGGACGGTCGGAACAGCCACCTCAGCCCGAACGGTTCTTTGCGGGCCTTGAAGTTCGCCAACGGGCCGAAAGCCGAAGCCCGTTTCGTGCGTCGCCGGTCTCGCGCAGTGCGCTGGAACCACTGATATGAAATTCAATCGCCCAAGTCCTCTGATCCAAATGACGATGGCGCTGGTAGCGCTGTGCAGCACGCTGGTGATCCTCGGCACGCTGTTCCTCGACACCATGCCCGACCGCGGCGCGCAGCAGCGTGCGGTGCGCAAGGCGGTGGGCGAGGCGCTGGCGGTGCAGCTCGCCGAGATGCTGCGCCGCGAAGACCCGCGCGAGATCGAGAAGTCGCTGGCCGCCATCGTCTCGCGCACCGACGGCCTGCGCTCGGTGGGCGTGCGCCGCGCCGACGGCAAGCTGGTTGTCAACAGCGGCACGCACGCGCAAGGCTGGCACCTCGATGAAGACGATCGCTCGCGGCCCGAGCAGATCACGGTGCCGCTGGCCGCCGACGGCCAGCGCTGGGGCCGTGTCGAGATGGCCTTCGCGGCCGACGACACGCACCCGCTGCTGGCCTTCTTCAAAGAGCCGCTGGTGCAGATGCTGCTCTTCCTCGGCGTGGCCGGCTGGCTGGTCTTCGGCCTGTACATGCGCCGCGCGCTGCAGCACCTCGACCCGGCGTCGGTGGTGCCCGAACGCGTGCAGGGCGCCTTCGATGCCATGGCCGAGGGCGTGGTGGTGCTCGATTCGCGCGGCCGCGTGATGTTGTCGAACAAGGCTTTTCGCCAACTGCATCCGCAACTCGCCGAGGTGCCCACCGGCAGCAACCTGGCCGCCTTGCCGTGGCTATCGCTGTGCCTGCCGCAGGACGCGGCGCTGCACCCGTGGTCGCGGGCGATGACCGAGCGCACCGCCAACGCCGGCACCGCGCTCGAAGCCGGGCAGGGCGCCGAGACGCGCCAGCTCGTGCTCAACGCGGCGCCGATCAGCGATGCCGGCGGCGCGGTGCGCGGCTGCATGGTCACCGTCAGCGACATGTCGGCGCTGCACCACGCCAACGAGGCGCTGCGCGAGGCGATGACGGCGCTGGCCGGCTCGAAGCAGGAGGTCGAGCAGAAGAACCTCGAGTTGGAGCGCCTGGCCACGCGCGACCCGCTCACCGGCGCGCTCAACCGCCGCGCCTTCCACGCCGCCTTCGAGCGCATCTGGCCAGGCGCAGTACGCAACGGCAGCGGCCTGACCTGCCTGATGGTCGATATCGATCACTTCAAGAACATCAACGACTCGTTCGGCCACGGCGTCGGCGACCGCGTCATCCAGGAGGTGGCGCGCAAGCTGCAGGATTCGGTGCGCGGCACCGACCTGTTGTGCCGCTGGGGCGGTGAGGAGTTCTGCATCGTCATCGGCGGACTCGACGCCGCCGCGTCGGCCGAGTTCGCCGAGCGTGTGCGCATGCGCATCGAGCGCGAGTGCGGTGCCGCGCTGCGCGACTTGCCGGGTCTGCGCGTCACCGCCAGCGTCGGCGTCGAGCTGCTGTCGCGGCAGACGGAATCGATGGCGGCGCTGATCGAGCGCGCCGACCAGGCGCTCTACCGTGCCAAGCGCAACGGCCGCAACCGCATCGCCCTGGCCGATGAGGACTTGCAGGCCGCCGCCGCGGTGCCGGCGCCGCATCTCGATGCCGACAGCGGTTGCTTGAACGAGAGCGGCTACGTAGCGGCGCTGCGCAGCGCGCGCGAAGCCGCGCGCGCTGACGACCGCGTGCTCGGTTGCGTCATGGCGGGTCTCGATGGGCATCAGGAAATCGAGCAGCGCCACGGCGCCGCGGCGCTGCATGCGGCCTCGGTGACGCTGGCGCGCTGGGCGCGCGAGTCGGCGCCGGCCTCGGCCGTGGTGGCGCGCCTGGACGAGCGCCGCGTCGCCGTGCTCTTGCCGGGTGTCGGGATCGAAGACTGCCAGGCCCTGGCCGAACATCTGCGCCAGCGCGTCGAGGCAACGCTCGCCGGTGTGATCGACGGTGCCGAGCCGCGCAGCGTGCGCGTCAGCGTCGGTGTCGATGCCTTGCCGGCCACGGCGCCGGGCGCGGCCACGCTGGGCGAGCGCGCCGAGCAGGCGATGAACCGCATGCGCCGCAGCGGCGGCAACGGCGTCATGCTGTTTTCGGGCGGACGCGCGGCCAACGACGCCGCGGCGCGTGAGGACTCCCAATCATGACGATGCAAGAACCCGATGCGGGCAACGCTTCACGCACGCCGCCGTCGATGGCGCGCGCGACGACGCGCCTGCTGCTGATCGGTCTGGCGGCGCTGGCCCTGCTGCCGCCGTTGTTCACCGCCGTTGCCGGCGTGCTGCTCGAACGCCACGAGGCGCGTGCGGTGGCTAGCTCGCTGGCCTGGACGATCGACCACCACCGCGCCGAAGCGCAGGGGCCGGCGCTGCTGTCGATGCTGACCACGGGGGCCGAGGGCGCCAACCAATGGCGCCAGGCCCTCGCCGCCGATGGCAGCGTGCTCGCCGAAGCCGGGCGCCCCCACGCCGCGTCGCCCTGGCTGATCAGCGCCACGGTGCCGATCGCGCAGCCGGGGCCGGTGGCGGCGGTGCGGGTCAGCGAATCGATGCTCGAAGTGGCGCAGGCCACGGCGTTGTTAGCGGTGCTGTCGTTCGGCGCCGCGCTGCTGACCTGGTATTTCGCGGTGCGCCGTTCGGTGGGCGCGCTGCGCAAGGCCGAAGGGCGCCTGCGCTCGATCAACGTCATCGACCCGCTGACAGGGCTGCTCAACCGCGCCGGTTTGCGCCAACGCCTGCAACGCGGGCTCGACGCCGAGCGCAACAGCAACTCGCGCCGCGTCGGCGTGCTGCTGATCGACCTCGACCGCTTCCGCCTCATCAACGAATCGTTCGGCCAGCGCGCCGGCGACCAGTTGCTGCGCGCGGTGGCCGCGCGCATCCGCGGCGTGCTGCACGGCGGCGATGCCGCGGCGCGGCTGGGCGGCGACCAGTTCGTCGTCTGCTCTTCCACGCTGGCCGGCCCGCAGGCCGCGGCGGTGATGGCGCGCAACCTGCTGCGCGCCATCGAGCCGGCACTCGTCATCGCGCAGCGCCAGACGCAGGTCAGCGTGTCGATCGGCATTGCGCTGGCCGGCACCGACGGCCAGAGCGACGCGCCCGATCAGCTGCTGGCCCATGCCGACGCCGCGATGCGCGCCGCCAAGGCGGGCGGCGGCGGCCGCCACCGCATCTTCGAAACCTCGATGATCGTCAACACGCAGCAGCAGCTGGAGCTCGACATGGCGCTGCGCCGCGCCTTGCAGGCCGGTGAGTTCGAACTCGCCTTCCAGCCGATCATGACCGCCGACGGCACGTCGATCGACGCCGTCGAGGCGCTGCTGCGCTGGAACGACCCCAGCCGCGGCGTCGTCTCGCCGGCCGAGTTCATCCCGGTGCTCGAACAGACCGGCCTCATCGTGCCCGTCGGGCAGTGGGTGCTGCGCGAGGCCTGCAAGCGCGCGCAGGGCTGGAGCGCGCACGGTGCGTTGCCGGTGACGCTGTCGGTCAACGTCTCGCCGATCCAGTTTGCCGAGCCGGAGTTCGTGCAACACGTGCTGAGCGCGCTCGACGCCACCGGCTTCGCGCCGCATCTGCTGCAGTTGGAAGTCACCGAGGGCCTGCTGCTCGACCCGACGCCCGACTCGCTGCGCAAGATGGATGCGCTGGTCGATGCCGGCGTGCGCCTGGCGGTCGATGACTTCGGCATGGGCTACTCGTCGCTGGCGTACCTGAAGAAGTTTCGCCTGCACTCGCTGAAGATCGACCGCATGTTCGTGCGCGACGTGCCCAAGCAGCGCCAGGACACGGCCATCGTGCGCGCCATCGTCGAGCTCGCGCATGCGCTCGAATTGCATGTCACAGCCGAGGGCGTCGAGACAGCCGAGCAGCACGAGGCATTGCAGGCCCTGGGCTGCGACTCGATGCAGGGCTTTTTGTTCGCGCGGCCGATGCCCGGCGACGCCATGCGCGCGCGCTTGCTGCTCGAACAATCCCTGGACGCCGCAGAGCCGTCGCCGAGCGACTGGTCGACGACGATGGCGGCACAGCTGGACGTCGGCCTGCCGGCCTGAGCGGCCTTGCCCCCTTGTCGCTGCGGGCGGCAGAGGGGGCCACTACCATCGCGCCATGAGCATCCCGACGATGGCGCCGCCGCTGACCGCGGCCGACGATGTGGACGCTGCCCTCGTGCAGCGTGGTTTTGCGGTCATCGACGCGACGCAGCTGCAAGCGCTGCTCGGCGTGATGCCCGGCGTGGCCGAGCGCGCGCTGGCGCATTGGGCGGCCTACTGGAACCGCCTGGCCCCCGACCAGTACCTGCGCGACGGCGGGCGCTACCGCCAGCGCCGCCACGGCTCGTTCGTCATCGAGGGCGACAGCGTCACGCCGGCGCCGCACCGCGCGCATTGGCAGCCGGTGCAATACAACGCGCTGCACGGCGGCATCGAGCGCTGGTTCCAGCCGCTGGAGACGGGCTTCGTTGCCGAGCCGTTGTGGCAGCGCCTGCTGTCGATGCTGGCGCAGCGCGCGGCGGCATTGCGCGGCCCGGGTCTGGCCCCCAAGACGCGTTCCGCGTCGGCCCCCCAAGGGGGCGCTCCCGCCTTGGGGCGGCCCGGCGGCGGTGTTTTCTACACCGAAGCGCATCAGTTCCGCATCGACACGGCCGGCGGCATCGGCCGGCCGACGCCTGAAGGTGCGCACCGCGACGGTGTCGATCTGGTGGCGGTGATGCTGATCGGGCGCGTCGGCGTCAAGGGCGGCGAGACGCGCGTCTTCGATGCCGACGGCCCGGCCGGTCAGCGCTTCACGATGGGCGAGCCGGGGCAGATGCTGTTGCTCGACGACGCGCGCGTGATCCACGAGACGACGCCGATCCAGCCCGTCGAGGCCAACCGCGTCGGCCACCGCGACACGCTGGTGATCACGCTGCGCGCGGGGGCTTTTCAGGGGCCGTGAGTTTAGGGTGTGTTGACATTCAGATCGCCCCGCGTGAGGTCCCAGAACAGCCCCAATCCAGGCGCAACCCGCAGCCGGGTTGGACACCCGGCGAGGAGTTGCAACGCCGAGTGGGGCTGTTCTGGGACCTCACCCTCCGGGCCGGGGTACCCAAGGGCACAGGGCCGCGTTGCGCCTCTTGGCTGGGGCCCAACCCCAGCCGGCGAGTCGCGCCTTGCCCTGTGCCCTTGGCCACCCCGGCGCGGGGCGATCTGAATGTCAACTCACCC
The DNA here is from genome assembly GCA_963732625.1 of uncultured beta proteobacterium. Classification (GTDB taxonomy): domain Bacteria; phylum Pseudomonadota; class Gammaproteobacteria; order Burkholderiales; family Burkholderiaceae_C; genus CADEEN01. Next base: position 90,493 of record CAVTAM010000018.1, read on the forward strand.
TAGTCGCGCCGTCGGCGCGCGGCAGGTACTGCGGCGAGGTCAGGCCCATCGAGACGTAGATGCTCGTCACGGCTTCGATGCCGACGTCGGCCGGCGTGATCCAGTGTTCGGGCACGTAGATGAGGCCGCCGCCCACCGGCACCGGCGCGGTCGGGATCAACACCGCGACGCAGCGCTGGCCATTGATCAGCACGGGCGTGTCGCTGCCCAGGAGCGCCAGCGCAACGCTGTTGCCCTCGGCCTGCGGCCCGCCGAAGTGGCACCAGACGGCGCTCATCGACTTCGTGCCGCCGCCGTTTTCGTCCTGCGCGCGCACCAGGCCGACCATGCGCTTCATCAGGTCGTAGACCGTGCCGACCACCGGAATACGTTGCAGCAAGCCGTTGACCAGCGTCGCAAAGCCGCGCTGCAAGCCGGCCTCGACGAGCAGACCGAGGCCGAAGATCGCCGCGGCGACGATCGCCACGCCGATCGCATAGCCCACCACCTCCGACGCGCCGACGCCCAGGCCGATCGACACCAGCACGCGGCCGACCGCGCTCTCGGGGCCGAGCCAGCGGATCAGAAAGCCCGCCGCCCAGGCGAAGATCAGCGCCGTGGCGGCCAGCGGCAACGCGGCCAGCGCGCCGGTGGCGAAGATGCGCAGCAGGGTGCGCAGGGGGCGGATCATGGTGTCGCGCGCATCGATCCGTTGACCTGCGCCTCTTCGTCCACCTCTTCGCCGAGGAAGCCACCGCTCTGGTGTGCCCACAGCCGCGCGTAGATGCCACCCGCGGCCAGCAGCTCGCGGTGCGTGCCTTGCTCGACGATGCGGCCCTTGTCCATCACGATCAGGCGATCCATCGCGGCGATGGTCGACAAGCGGTGCGCGATCGCGACCACGGTCTTGCCCTGCATCAGCTTGTACAGGCTCTGCTGGATCGCGGCTTCGACTTCGCTGTCGAGCGCGCTCGTGGCTTCGTCGAGCAGCAGGATCGGCGCGTCCTTCAACATCACGCGCGCGATGGCGACGCGCTGGCGCTGGCCGCCGGAGAGCTTGACGCCGCGCTCACCGACATGCGCGTCGTAGCCCTTGCGGCCCTTCGGGTCGATCAGGGTGTCGATGAAGTCTTGCGCTTCGGCCTTGATGCAGGCCGTGCGCATCTGCTCGTCGTCGGCATCCGGGCGGCCATAGACGATGTTGTCGCGCACCGAGCGGTGCAAGAGCGACGTGTCCTGCGTCACCATGCCGATGCCGGCGCGCAGGCTGTCCTGCGTGACGTGCGCGATGTCCTGGCCGTCGATCAGGATGCGCCCCTGCTGAATGTCGTAGAAGCGCAGCAGCAGGTTCACCACCGTGCTTTTGCCGGCGCCGGAGCGGCCGACCAGGCCGATCTTTTCGCCGGGCTTGATCGTCAGCGCAAAGTCCTCGATCACCTTCTTGCCTTGCCCGATGCCGCTGCCGTAGTGAAAGCCCACGGCATCGAAGTGCACTTCGCCGCGGCTGACTTCGAGCGGCCTGGCATCCGCGCGATCGATCACGCTGTGGTGCTTGGCCAGGATGCCCATGCCGTCGGCCACCGTGCCGACATGCTCGAACAGCGACGACAGCTCCCACATGATCCAGTGCGAGATGCCATTGAGGCGCAGCGCCATCGCACTCGCCGCCGCCACCGCGCCGACGCCGACCTGGCCCTTGGACCACAGCCACAGCGACAGCGCCGTCGTCGAGGCCAGCAGCAGCACCGACAGCAACTGGTTGATCTGATCGACCATCGTCACCAGGCGCATCTGCCCGTACGCGGTTTGCATGAAGTCGCCCATCGCGTTGCGCGCATACGCGGCTTCGCGGTGCGCGTGCGAGAACAGCTTGACGGTGGCGATGTTGGTGTAGGCGTCGGTGATGCGGCCGGTCATCAGCGAGCGCGCGTCGGCCTGCGCCTGCGAGATCTTGGCCAGCCGCGGCACGAAATAGCGCAGCGCCAGCAGGTACAGCCCGAGCCAGCTCAGAAAGGGCGCAAGCAGCCAGGCGTCGAAGCCGGCGAGCACGCCGATCAGCGTGGCGAAGTAGACGATGACGTAGATCAGGATGTCGGCGCCGATCATCCAGACGTCGCGCACCGCCAGCGAGGTCTGCATCAGCTTGGCCGAGATGCGGCCGGCAAACTCGTCCTGATAAAAGCTCATGCTCTGGCCGAGCAGCAGGCGGTGGAACTGCCAGCGCAGGCGCATCGGGAAGTTGCCGGCCATCGTGTTGAAGCGCAGCAGCGCCCAGCCGAGCGTGACCACCATGCTCGCTGCGAGCGCGATGCCGAGCCACATCAGCGTGTTGCCATGCACCTGCCACAGCTCGGCCGGTTGCACCGCCGCCAGCCAATCGACGATGCGGCCGAGAAAGGCGAACAGCAGCGCCTCGAAGGCGCCGATGCTCGCGGCGAGCAGCGTCATCAGCAACAGGTGCGGCCGCAGGCCCTTCGTGCAGGCCCACAAAAAAGGCAGCAGCTTGTCGGGCCACGGCTTGACCGCGTCGTTCGGGTACGCAGGGATGAGACGTTCGAAGAAGGCAAACAAGGTCGGTCGGGGCGTGAATCAGCGCAAGGGGCGCAAGGGTACCGCAGGTACCGCACGCCAATTTCATACGCACTTCTCACGGCCCTCGGAAGATGCCGGCGCGTCCAGCAACAACCTTCGAGGAGTCTTCGCATGCATCCCCGCCTGACGGCATTGGCCCAGTCGTTGCGCCACGCGCTCGGCGCGCGTCTTTCAACCGCCGAGGCGCCGTCGCGGCGCAGCGTGACGGTGTTCGCACTGCTCGCAGCCGCAGGCCTCGGCCTGTGGGCCGTGGCCAAACATCCGCCGCTTGTGACTGTGGAGCCGGGCGCGGTGGCCGTGCGCACCAACACCTGGAGCGGCCGCGTCGATGAGTTCGGCGACGGCTCGGTGTTCGTGCTGCCCGGCCTGCACCAGGTGCGCACGCTGACGCTGCGCGACCAGTCGTTCAAGCCGCAGCAGGGCCGCAGGGCGACAGGCGACGCGCCGTTTCAGTCGGTCGAAGGCTTGTCGCTCGGCGTCGATCTGGCGGTGCGCTACGCGATCGACCCGCAGCGCGTGGCGCAGGTGGCGCGCTCGCTGCCGCCGGACATCGGCCGCGACGTCGTCGAGCCGACGGTGCAGGGCGTGGTCTACCGCATCTTCAGCGGCTACACGGTGCGCGAGATTTTTTCGACCAAGCGCGGCGAGATCCAGCAGGCGATCGAGGCCGAGTTGAAGACGCAGCTCGGCGCCGAGGGCCTGGTCGTCAAGGGCGTGCAGTTCGGTCAGGTGGATCTGCCGGCCGAGTACCGCGCCGGGCTCGACAGGTTGCTTGCCGAAGAACTCGAGAACGACAAGATGCGCTACACGCTCGAACTCAAAGAGCAGCGCGTCAAGCAAAGCGAGCTCGAAGCGCAGGCCGACAAGGTGCGGCGCGAAACGGCTGCCAATGCAGCGGCGTCGGAGCAGGTGATCGCGGCCAAGGCGCAGGAAGAAGCGATGCGCCACGTGCTGCCGTGGAAGCACAAGCAGATCGAGCAGCGCAAGCTGGAAGCACAGGCCGACAAGCTGGCGCGCATCAAGCAGGCCGAAGGCTCGTCGCAGGCGCGGCAGATCGAAGCCACCGGCGAAGCCGCGTCGCGGCAGAAGCTCGCCGATGCTGAGGCGTATCGGCTGGAGCGCGTCGGCAAGGCCAACAGCGAGCAGATGGCGCGCGAGGGCGCGCTGATCACGAAGCATCCGCTGCTGATCCAGAAGACGGTGGCCGACAAGCTCTCCGACAAGGTGCAGGTGATCATCGCGCCGCCGGGCACCGATGGCCGCTTCATCGCAGCCAACCTGCTCGGCGGCGGCAAGGCCGAAGGCGGCAGGGCGACGGCGGCCGAGGAGAGCGAACAATGATCGCCCTGCTGACGGCAAGCGCGCTGGCCATCGTGACGCAGGACAACGCGTCGTTGCGCGCGGCGCCGAGCGGCGGCGCGGCGCAGCATGCGCAACTCGCGGCCGGTGATCTGCTCGAAGTGCGCGGCGAACGGCTGGACTTTCTGCAGGTCTATGACCACCGCCGCGAGCGCGCGGGCTATGTGCGCGCGACGCAGGTGCGTGCGGTCAGCGGCAACGCCACCGAAGCGCCGCAGTTGCTGGCCGTGGTGCGCTTCCTGCGCGACACGCCGGGTGCCGAAGCGCTGGGCATCGCCTACGTCGCCGCGTACCTCAAGGCCGCGCCGGCGCAAGCGATCGGCGCCGAGCCTTTCGATGCGCTGGGCGTGATGGCCGAGCGCCTGGCGCGGCGTGCGTCGGTGGCTGGTGCATCGAAGGCGACTGTCGCGTCGCTCGACACGGTGGCGCCTTACGGCGTCAAGTTCACCAGCCTGTCGTCGCGTGACGGCGCGATGACGCTGTGCTACGACGGCGAGGCGTTTCGACGCGTGCTCGCCGACGCCGGCGCGACGGCGGACGAACAGACACGCGCTGCGCTGGCGCTGACCCGCGCCGACTGCATCGATCCGTCGTTGCCGGTGCGCGAGCGCATCGCGCACAACGCCTGGCGCGCGCAGGCGCTGGATCGCATCGATGCGGCGTCGCCACTCGCCGCGCCGGCGAAGCAGCGCCTGCACGCGCGCCGCGCCGCGGTGTGGGCGAGTGTGGCCTTCGACCGCTCGCGCCGCGGTGAATCGGCGCAGGCCGCGGCGCAGCGTGCGACGGACGAGCTGGCCGCCGTCGATCGCAGCGCGCTCGGCGACGACGATCGTGCGGCGTACGATGACGCGGCCGTGCGTGTGGGTGCGGTGCGCTGGGCGGCGGCAGAACCCAACGTGGCGCCGGCGGCGCGCTTGTCGATCACCACGTCGCCCGGCGATGAGCCCGGCCAGACCTGCGTCACGCTCGGCGACCCGAAACATGCAACGCTTGCCCGCCGCTGCACCTACGGCGCCGTGTGGACTGCTTCAGCGCGGATCGCCGCCGATGCCCAGACCGCAGTGCTCGCCGTGCAGCCGCTGGACGCGTGGACGGAACTCTGGGTGTTTCGCCAACAGCGCAACGGCCGCTGGACGATCGACGCATTGCCACCTGCAGCGGCCAGCGAGACGGGCGTCGGCTTCATCGAGTTCGCCGGCTTCGTGCCGGGACAGCCCAGGCTGCTGGTGGCTCGTGAGTCGCGCATCGGTGGCCAAGTGCAGCGCCGCTTCGAGGTGCTGCGTCTGGATAGCAACTTCACCGCCGAGCGCTGGGCCAGCACGCCGCAAAGGCTCGTCGCTTTCAGCCGCTGGAGCGATGCATCGTGGAAGCAGGGCAGCGTCATCCTGCGCTGAGGCCAAATACAGCACGAATCGGTGGCGGTGCCGTCATTCAACGGACACGATGCGCAGGCATACTGCGTTCACTTCTGGCGAACAACCGACCGCACTATTGGGCGGAACAGCGGAACCCGTCACCGCCGCCAAAGTCCCAAGGCCACTTTTATCAGTGGCCTTTTGTATTTTTGTCCGCTTGTTTTGTGAGTTCGCGACCGTCCGTCAATACGCTTGCTCGTCGTCTGTGCGGGGGCAAGGCATGGCGCCTGCCGGCCCCAAGCCTTGCGGGACCTGTCGTTCTTGGGCGCGCGTACCCGCGCGCTTCGTCAACTGACTCACCGCAGCTGTTCGAGCGCAACGAACGCAGTGAGTGAAGCGAGTGATGCGGTGCGACCGAAACCCGAGCACCGCAGCGCAGTCGGCGCGCCTTTGGCGCCGACCGCCGCAGTGGCGCGCCAGCGCGCACCCGCCCACAGCTTGGCGCCCGTCAGCAATTTCACTTCAGTGACTACAGCTTCACCTCGAGCCGCAACTGCGTGTTGACAAACGAGCGTGTCGTCGCGCGGTTGGTTTCGGTCAGCGCGCCACTGTCGACGATCGTCGTCGCAGACGTGTCCGGTGCCAATGCGTTCGACAGCGACAGCCGCAACTTCAACGCCGGGCTGAAGGTCCACAGCGCATAGGCATCGAGCACCGTCTTCTCCGATTGCACGATGACGCGGTCGGCTTCGAGGCGCGTGCGGTAGCCCGGCGTGTGGTTGACGTTGCCGCCGACCGTCAGCGGCAGGCCGCGAAAGCGATGGTCGGCGCCGAGATTCATCGTGCCGCCGGGCTGCTCGGCCAGGCGGTTGTCGGGGCCGGGCACGGCCTCGACGCGCGAGCGGAAGATCGACGCGTTGGCGCGAATCTCCGTGCGCGGGCCGTCGTCGATCAACTGGTCCAAGCGGAACTTGGCTTCGAGCTCGAGGCCTTGCGTCGTTGCCTTGCCGATGTTCTGCGGCCGCGAGACATAACGCGGCTGCCCGGGCGACCAGCTCACGTCTTCCTGCGCGACGACGTTGCGGATCAGGTCGTCGATGCGGCGGTGAAAGAGATTGGCCGAGAGCACGCCGCCGTCGGCGAGGTAGCGCTCGATGGCAAGGTCGATGCCGATCGCCACTTCGGGTTTCAACGCCGGATTGCCCGCGCTGTCAGCCGTGAGCTCGCTGTTGGCGCCGGGCGCCGGGTCGGTGCGGTTGACCGACGGCCGGCCGATCAACTGGCCGAGGTTCGGCGCGCGGTAGCTGCGCGTCAGGCTGGCGCGCACCTGGTCGCGCGAGGTCTCACTGAATTTCCAAACCGTGTGCAACAGCGGCGTGGCGACGCGGCTGGTGTTGACATCAGTGACGCCGCCCGCGCCTTCGCCGCGGGTGGTGATGCCTTCGACGCGCAAGCCCGCGTGCACGGCCCACTGCGGGTTGATCGCCCACTCGTCCTGGCCGTAGAGCGCGTAGCGGCGCGACGAGGCCTCCAAGTTCTCGCCGAACTCGGTGAGCTGCGCCACGCCGTCGATCAGCGTGCGCTTGCCGTCGAGGCGCCGGTTGCGCTCGAACTCGAGGCCGCCGACGAGCTGGTGGCCCTCGCCGGCGAGCAGCGAGGCCTTCAAGCCGAGCGTGCTGCCGAGATCGCGGCTGTCGCTGTGCTCGTCGATCGTGCGCACGAGTGAGCCTGCATCGTCGAAATCGCGCCGCGCGCTGTCGCCTTGCGAGCGGTTGCGGCTGACGCCGGCGCGCCACTCCAGCCGCGGGCCGCTGCTGCCCAGGCGGTGGTTGTAGTTGGCGTTCAGGCGCTGCAGCGTGAAGCGGCCGTCGCTGTCGGTGACGCTGCTCGCGTAGTCGAGCGGCGCGTTGGTCAGGGTGCCGCTGCTGCGCGTGTCGGACCGGCTGCCGATCAGCAGCGGAGAGAGCAGGAAACTTTCGCCGCCTTCGCCGCGCCACTGCAGCCGCGCCGACGCGTGCAGGCCGGCGCGCTCGCTGACGCTGCGCGATGTGCCGTCGCGTTCCTGCACGACCGCACCTGTCGTGTTGTCAACGTCGGTGCGCCGCGACGTGCTCTCGTTGACGGCGTTGCGCTGGAACAGCGACAGCGACGTGCCCAGCACCCAGTTGCCGCCGAAGCTGTGATTGCGCGTCCAGGCCAGGCCGCCCGAAACCTTGCCGCCTTCAGTCTGCACGTCGGCGTTGACGTCGTTGACTCGTCTGCGAAAGCCTTCGCGCAGCACGATGTTGATCGTGCCGGCGATCGCGCGCGCGCCGGTCTCGGCGGTCGGCGCGCGCAGGATCTCGATGCGCTCGATCTGCTCCGGCGGGATCGAATCGAGCGCGAAGCCCGGCGCGATGCGCTCGCCGTCGATCAGGATCTGCGTGAATCCTCCCCCCATGCCGCGCAGCCGCGGGTTGCCGCCGCGGCCCGGCGCGCCGGGAATCGTCACGCCGGGCAGGCGCTTCAGCACTTCGAGCGTGTTGCTGTCGCCGAAGCGCTCGATCTCGTCGCGGCCGATGACGATCTTGGCGGCGGTGGATTGGCGGCGCTGCTCGGCATCACTCGCCCGGCCGCCGGTGATCTCGATGCGCTGCGCGTCGACCGGCGCGGGTGGTGGCGGTGGTGCTGGTGCAGGTTGTGCACGCGCCAGCGCAGCCGCCGTGCACAACAGCCACGACATCCAGCGGCGACCACGCGATGCACTCATCGGCCGGCATTGTCCGCGAGCGCACGCCGGCCGCGAGGCGCCGGCAGCCGTCAGGGCTGCTGGATCTCGCCGATGATCTCGTCGGCCAAGGCGTAAATCTGCTTGGGCGTCATCGCCGAGAACACGCCGCCCCAGGCGCTCGAACTCGTGTTGTAGGCCCGCTCGCCGTGCAGCTTGCCGGTGGCGAGGTCGCGGAACTCGACCTTCGAGTCGATGTAGGCGTTGCCGCTCATGATGCCGAGCATCACGCGCTTGGCGATGCTGACGTAGCGGTAGTCGTTGATGTGCACTACCACCAGCGTGCCTTGCTCGCCGGTGGCCTTGGCCGCGCCGTCCTGCGTCGTGAAGGCCATGCCTTTGCCGCTGGCCTGCTCCTTGGTGATGTCGATCCACTCTTTCTTGAAGTCGGGCCAGCCCGTGTCGGTGGCGGCATGCTTCGAGTCGAGCTGCATGTTCAGCACCAGCCGCTTGCCGGCTTGCGCGGGGATCTTCATCGACGGCTGCGGCTGCGACGGCGACGGTGCTGCGGCCGTGCTGCTGGCAGGCGCCGTGCGATCGACAGTCGCGGCGCAGCCGCCCAAGGTCAACGCAGCAACGGCCAACAAGGTGGTGAAACGAACAGACATGCAAGAACTCCAGGGCAGTGTGTTTGAGAAGCGCCGAATGAACGGACCGCGGATTCTGCGGGGCGAGCGGTGGCGCGCACGTTGGCGGCAAGCGCGATCGCAAGGGCGTGCGTGACGATCGTCACAATTGCCGCATGGATGGCTTGCCGCGCCTGTACGAAGACGAGTCGCTGATCGCGATCGATAAGCCTGCCGGTCTGCTCTCCGTGCCCGGCCGCGGTGAAGCCAACCGCGACTGCGTGGCTTCGCGTGTTCAGGCCGAGTGGCCCGATGCGCTCGTCGTGCACCGGCTCGACCAGGCCACGTCGGGCGTGATGCTGTTCGGCCGCGGCGCGGCGATGCAGCGTGCGCTGTCGATCGCCTTTGCCGAGCGCCGCGTGGCCAAACGCTATGAGGCCGTCGTGCACGGTCTCGTCAACGACGACGAAGGCGAGATCGATCTGCCGCTCGTCACCGACTGGCCGAACCGGCCGCGGCAGAAGGTCGATCACGATGGCGGCAAAGCGTCGCTGACGCGCTGGTCCGTGCTGTCGCGCGATGCGGTGTCGCGCACGTCACGCCTGCAGCTTGAACCGGTGACCGGCCGCTCGCACCAGTTGCGCGTGCACCTCGCGGCCATCGGCCACGCCATCGTCGGCGACACGCTGTACGCACCGCCCGAAGCCGGCGCGCCGCGGCTGCTGCTGCACGCCTGCGAGCTGCGCTTGCAGCACCCCGAACAGGCGCGCACACTGCGCATCGCGAGCCCGTTGCCGTTCTGACGGAACTGCCATCCACGCCTTGACTCGGACCACGATGAACAACCTGCTCAACCGCCGCCGCAGTCTGCACGTCGTTGCCGGCGCGGCGCTGATCGCGCTGCCGGCGCTGCACCTGCACGCGGCAACGCACAGTGGCCCGCGCCGTGCCACGCCACGGCAAACCGAAGGCCCGTTTTATCCCGACAAGCTGCCTGCGGACAGCGACGCCGATCTGTTAGCCAACGGCACCCTGCGCTACGCCAAGGGCCAGCCGGCCTGGGTCGAAGGCACGCTCGCCGATGCTGACGGCCGCGCGATCAGCGGTGCGTCGATCGAGATCTGGCAGTGCGACCAGGACGGCCACTACCACCACCCGCGCGACGGCAGCAACGCCGACCCGGCGTTTCAGGGCTTCGGCCGCGTGGCTGTCGATGCCGAGGGCCGCTGGCGCTTTCGCACGCTGCGGCCGGTGTCGTACAGCGGACGCACGCCGCACATCCACGCCAAGATCAAGCTCGGCACGCGCGAGCTGCTGACGACGCAGCTCTACGTGCAGGACGATCCGGGCAATGCGCGTGATGGCTTGTGGCGGCGGCTGTCGGCCGAAGACCGCGCAGCGATCACGTCGCCCTATGTCGCGGGCAGCGACGGACTCACCGCGCAGTACGCGCTCGTCGTCGCGTGACGGATCGCCACCTCTACGTCATCACCGGTGCTTCGCGCGGCTTGGGCCGTGCGATGGCCGAGCAGTTGCTGCACCCGGGGCACGTCGTGCTCGGCCTGTCGCGCCGCGCGCCCGAAGCGCCGGACGGCCTCGACCAATGGCCCTGCGATCTCGCCGATCCGGTGCCGGTGGCCGAGCGGCTGGCGCTGTGGCTCGGTGCCTTCGACGTTGCACGTTTCGCCAGCGCGAGCCTCGTCAACAACGCGGCGATGCTGACCGAGCCTGCGCCGTTGGCCGACACTGATCTGAACGCGTTGTCGCAAGCCGCGCGCGTCGGCCTCGAAGCGCCGCTCGTGTTGACCGCCGCGTTCCTGCGCGCCACGCGCGCGTGGACGGGCCAGCGCCGCGTGCTGCACATCTCGTCGGGCCTCGGCCGCCGCGGCATGGCCTCGTCTGGTCCGTACTGCGCCGTCAAGGCCGGCCTCGACAACCTGGCGCGCGCGCAGGCGCTCGAAGAAGCGCTGCAAGCCAACGGCGCGAAAGTCTGCTCTCTCGCGCCCGGCGTCATCGACACCGACATGCAGGTGCAATTGCGCGGCGCCGATGTGAAGGCCTTTCCCGATCGCGAGGGCTTCGTGCAGTTGAAGCGTGGCGGCAAGCTCGACTCGCCGGCGGTGGCGGCAGCGAAGGTCATCGCGCATCTGCACCGGGCGGATTTCGGTGTCAATCCGGTGGCGGATGTGCGTCACGCGTGAAAGGCCAACCTCACGCCCGCCTGATGGCGACGTGCGCGCTTTGTCTCACTCACCCTTCTTCGCCGGCGGATTGAGCTGGTCCCAGGTCTTGTACGGCAAACAATCCGCCAACTGGAAGTTGGTCACCTCGGCAAACCTCACGCCAGGCAGTGCATGCACGAAGATGCCGCCGTGGGCTGCGACCGCAGGCATGCCGATGCGAGGCATTTCCGGAATGACTTTGCGCTCGTACCTTGGAGGCAATCGAACGGTCTGCCCATCGGCGTCGGTCCGCTCCTCTGAGTCGAAGTCCGCCGAGAAGCAATAGACGCCCAGGGCTCCGGGCAGGCCCAACGTGTGTTCGAACTCGCCCCTGTAGCCATACTCGATCTGTCGGAACGCGAGCACGCGCCCGAGCGAGTGCAGACGCAAACCGTCGATCATGGAAAAGCGGCCCACGTGATACAGCGGCGTCACGGGATCGAGCCGAACAACGAACAGTGAGTCCTTGATCGACGCGGCATCCGCCGCGTCGGCAAGCAGTACGACGGCGTGGCCAAACCCCCACGACTTCTTGAGCTTCTGCAGCAAGAGCTTGTCTTCATGGCTGAGAGCTTGGTCGCTTGCCAGTGCGGCCAGCCGAGCACGTTCACCCTCCCAGAGTCGTGCCAGCTCTTGATCGAGCAGCTCTGTGGAGCGCCCCTGCGCGAAGTGGTCGCCGGGAGTCGGCAGCAGCGGTATGCCGTGCTCGTCTTTCTCCAGGTGGCCGAGCATCTCGAAGAAGCCCACGCCAGGCAGGCCGTTGACGGGTATCGCCCCGTACTCGCCGGTGTTCAACCAAGCCACCTCTCCGGCGTCGTCGATCGCGAACCACTCCGCATCCATGCTGTGCGCGGCAGGGTAGTCGTCATTGCGCAGTTTGTTCATGGCCGTTCCTGTTTTTGGATTGCGGAGCTCCAAGCCACCGAGCGCGGGCAGCGTGCGCGTGGTCGTTGTCACTCGTCTTTCTTCGGCGCCGGATAGTGCCCGCTCCAAGAGTCACACGCTATGTGATCCACCAACTGGAAGTCCCTCAGCTCGGCAAACCTCACCCCCGGCAATGCGTGCACGAAGCTGCGGCCATCAGGGTTGGTGGTGGGCGGCATGCCGATGCGAGGGTTTGCGGGGATGACGTTGCGTTCGTACCTGGGGGGCAATCGAACGGTCTGTCCATCGGCGTCGGTCCGCTCCTCCAAGTCGGCGATCTTCGTCGAGAAGCAATAGACGCCCAGCACTTCAGGCAGGCCCATGGTGAACATGAAATTGCCCTTCTCGCCGCCATCGATCTGTCGGAATGCGAGTACGCGCCCGAGCGAGTGCAGGCGCAACGCATCCATCATGGGGAAGGCGACCACGTAGTACAGCGGCTTAGCAGAATCGAGCCGAATGGTCGTGTAATTGATCGCCGTGGCATCTGCGGAATCGGCGAGCAGAACGACGGCGTGGCCAAGCGTCCGATTGCGGATCTTCTCGAGCACGAGCGGATCTTCTGGGCCGAGGGACTCGTTGCCGGTCAGCACAGCCAGCGCCCTACGCTCGCGCTCAATGAGCCGTGCGAGCATCAAAAAGAGCGGCTCTGTGGAGTGCCCTTGCGCAAACTGCTCGCCCGAAGTCGGCAGCAGGGGTATGCCGTGTTCGTCCTTTGCCAAGCGGTCAAGCATGTCGAAGAAGCCCTGGGTCTTCAGGCCGTCAATGGGCATCGCCCCGGACTCGCCTGTGTCCAACCAGGCCACCTCGCCGGCGTCGTCGATGGCGAACCACTGCGCATCCATGCTGTGTGCGGCGGGGTAGTCGGTGCGGTCGTCGAAGGGTTTGTTCATGGTGCATTCGTCGGAGCGTTCACCCACGCCACCGGGCGCGGCTGCGTGCGTGAAGTGTCGGCGCAGTTCAACAGCCCGAGTCCGGTCAACGCGCTCATCAAGCCCGCGTGCGACAGGCTGGCGAGCGGGCGCCGCGTTGCGGTGTACGAACACCAGGCGACGTGTCGGTCCCACGACAGCGAAAAGAAGCGCGGGCTGCGGCCGCAGGCGGTGAGGCAACTCATCGATTGAAACGGCTCGACGGCGACGGCGGCCACCTGCTTGGGCGTCGGCGTGTCGCTGCCGCGCTGCGGTAGATAGACGATGCGGCGATTGTCGATGCCGGCTTCACGGATGCTGCGCGCCGCGCGGGCGGCGGCCTCTAGCTGGCTGGCCGCAACCAACAGGTTGATGCCGCTGGCAATGCCAGCGTCGGCGAGTTCGCGTACGCTGGCGATGACGCGGCCGACCTCTGCCTCAGAGCCGGGCCGGTGGATCGACAAGTGCACCTTGTCGGGCCGCGCTGCCACCAGGCGGTCGAACACGTCGCGCTCGGCGAGCATCAGGCCGTTAGTTGTCACCGATCGGAACAGCGTGCCCTCCAGGCGGCGCAGCAACTCGTGCAGGCCTTCGTACTGCAGCGGCTCGCCGCCGCCGAAGGAGACTGCGCGCACGCCGTGCGCCGCGCAATCGCTGACGAGCGCGAGCACGTCGGGCACCGTCCAGAGCGTGTCGCCGCCAGGGCGGCTGTTGTTGTAGCAAAAGCCGCAACCCTTGTCGCAGCGGTTGGTGAGTTCAATGGAAAGCCGCTCGATAGCCACGCCCAGGCGTTCGTGGCTCGGACGATCGCCCTCGATTCCTTCGGTGGTGGTGCCCACATTCATGATGGCGCCAAGTCAACGCGCCGTGCCACGCCGCGCTCGCGCCGCCCGTTCGCGACGTGTGAGCACGCTTGCGTACAGGGGCTTGCCTGTTGGCGCGAGAACCACACGCCCGCTCGGCGCGATGACAAGTTGTTCCCGCTGCTTAAGGCTGCGGCGAGGGTGGGTCATGACCCGCCCTCGAAGCGCAAACACTGCTGCCGCACCACCTCCGGCAAGAACTGCTCCTTGTCCTGCGCAGCGCGCAGCCACGCGGCGTCGGTGCTCGGCTCCTGCGCCAGCGCCTCTTTGAGCAGCATCAGGCCGCGCTCGGCGTGCAGCTCGATGGCGTGCATCTCGACGGCCTCGATCGTTTCCAGGATCAGCTCGCGGATCGGGCGGTGGATGGCGGTCACCGGATCGACCACTTCGCCGTCGAGGCCGAAACGGCAGGCCTGGAAGCGGTTGTAGGTGTAGGCCAGGTAGTCGTCTTCGTTGGGCTCGAACGGCCGCTCGCGCATCAGCCAGCGGGCCACGCATTGCAGGTAGGCGGCGATGGCGGCGGCACGCTCGACGGTCAGCGGCGTGTCCATCACACGCACTTCGATCGTGCCGAACTCGGGCTTGGGGCGGATGTCCCAGTAGAAGTCTTTCATCGATTCGACGACGCCGGTGCGGCGCATCTTCTCGAAGTAGACGCCGAACGATTCCCAGCTCAGGTGAAACGGCGCGCGGCCCGACAGCGGAAAGGCGAACACCGAATTCAATCGTGCCGACTGAAAGCCGGTGTCCGTGCCTTGCACGAACGGCGACGACGCCGAGAGCGCGATCACATGCGGCATGAAGCGGCTCATCGCATGCAGCAGCCACAGCGCCTCGTCGGGGCTCGGGCAGCCGATGTGCACATGCTGGCCGAAGACGGTGAACTGTTTGGACAGGTAGCCGTAGAGCGTGGAGACCTGCTGGAAGCGCGGCGTGTCGAAGATGCGGCGCCGGCTCCAGTCCTGGAACGCATGCGTGCCGCCGCCGCACAGGCGCAGGTTCAATTTGCCCGCGTCTTCGACCAGCGCGTCGCGCACCTCGGTCAACTGCTCGATGACGTCGCGATGGCGTTCGCAGATGCCGGTGGAGGTTTCGATCATCGAGCTCGTGATCTCGGGCTTGACGTCGGCGATGAGTTTTTTCTTGCGCTTGCCCATCACGCGCAGCAGGTCGGCCGCGCCGGGGGCGAGGTCGTAGTCGTGCCGGTTGACGATCTGCAACTCGAGTTCGACGCCGAGCGTGAAGGCGCGGCTGGCGGTGAATTCACCTAAGGGCATGAAGGCAACCTGACAGGTTCAAAGAATTTAGGTCGGCTTGGCCGCCCGCGCAGGGCGCGCATCGACCTCGCCCGCAGCGCGCAAGCCGGCCATCACCGCCAGTGGCGCGGCGAGTTCGAGCAGCGCCAGCGACGCCAGCAGCACCGGCATCATCTGCGCGCCGACGTTCGGATGCCGCGCCACGAAGTCGAGCGTCAGCACCCAGGCCGTGGCCGACATCGGCGTCAGGCTGATCGCCAGACAAGCCGCCTGACCGATACCGAGGCCGCTCGGTTTGGCCAGCGCGAGCACCGCAAGGCCTTTGGCCAGACCGCGCGCGAGCACGAGTGCGAACGCGATGCCGGCCGATGCGGCGAGCGCTTCGATCGTCCACGCCGAGGCCACGGCAACGAACATCACCAGCACGAGCACGCTGCCGGCGCTGCCGAAGTGGCGCGGCCAGACCCACGGCCGCTCGCTGCGGTTGGCCAGCCACATGCCGGCCAGCAGCGGCACGAGCAGCGTCGACAGCGACAAGGTCTTTGCCACCACCAGGGCCAGCAGCACCGACGACAGCAGCAGCACGATCGAGTTGTCTTCACGCAGATCGAAGCGCCGCGCGATCAGCGCCAGGCCTTCGCCGAGCGCAGCGCCGAGCAGGATCGAGCCGAAGAAGGAGAACATCACCGGCGACACCGCTTCGACCCAGGTTCGAGGGTCCGACAGCAGCAAGCCCGCCGACAACAGCTTCATCGCCAGCACGGCGTAGAGCGTGTTCAGCGCGGCCAGCGTCAACAAGCGCTCGGTCACCTGGCCGGCCGCGTGCAACTCGCCGACCACACGCTGCAGCACCGCAGGCGAGACGCAGACGGCAACGATCGACAGCGGTGTGGCGACGTCACCGGGCAGGCCGAACATCGACAGCACCGCGAAGACGACGATGCCGGTGAGCAGCGATTCGGCGACGCTGGTGGCCAGCAGCCACGGGTTGCGCACCAGCCACTTCAGGCGCAGGCGCGCGCCGGCTTCGAACAGCAACAGCGCCAGCGCGCCGTCGATGACCACGCGCAGTGCCGGTTCGTCGCCCCCTGCGCCGCGCCCGGTGAGCGCGAGCAGGGTGCCGACGATCACATAGCCGACGAGTCGCGGCCAGCGCAGCACGCGCCACACCGCCTCGCCGGCCAGAGCGGCGATGACGGCCAGCAGCACCGCGCCGAGCAGCGTGTCGGGCTGCAAGGTCCAGGGGGCGGTGATCACCGGCCAAAGCGTGTCGAGCATGTTTGTGTTGTCGTGTGAGGTCAACTCAGCATGGTGCCTGCTTGGCGCGACGCAGATGTGTCAGAACGTGCGCCGATCTGTCATGCCGCCTTCAACCACGCCGCGAGATCGGATTCGAGTTTTTCCAGATCGGCCTGGCGCGTGTACATCATGTGCCCGGCGTCGTAGTAGTGGTGCTCGACGCGTTGCAGCACCTCGCTCGGCGCATCGAGCTGCGCCAGCGACCAATCACTGGCGCTGTACGGCGTGCCCAGGTCATAGCGGCCGCTGGCAGCGAAGACGCGCAGGTGCGGGTTGCGGCGCAGCGCGCGCGACAGGTCGGGGCTGGTGCAGCAATAGCTGTTGCCACGGGACTCGCCGCGGTTCCAGTTCCAGGCCTTGTGCGCTTCGATGTTGAGCAGCTCGTAGCGCTGCGGCTCGGCCAGGCCGAGTGCTTCGCCGAAGTAGGCCAGCGCGGCCATGCCGTACGGCGCCGCAATGGCTTCGATGCCGGGGTCGAACTCGAACTCGCGGCCGCGCTGTGCGGCCAGCGGGCCGGTGGCGCGCGCGTCGAGGCGGCCGACTTGTTTGCCCTGGTCGCGCAGCAACTCGAAGAAAAAGAAGAAGTCGGCGATGCGCAGGTTCTGCTCTTCGACCACCGCGGTCGGCAGGCCGGTGAGTTCGGCGACGCGTTTGGCGATGCGCTTGCGTTCGCCGCCCGCCAGGCGCGCGCCGGCATGCAAGGCGCGCAGATAGTCTTCGGCGACGAAGGCTTCAGCAGCCTCGCGCGCGGCTTGTGACGACGCGCCGAGCGCGCCCTTCAACTTGCCGTGGAACTGTGCCACGTTGGCCAGCGCCGGCAGAAAGGTGGCGTAGGGCAGGTCGTTGCGTGGCGAGAAGAAGACGCTTTGCAGATCCATCGCGCAGGAGACGAGGATCAGGCCAGCCAGCGCGACGTTCGAGGTGAGCAGCGCATCGGCCAGCGCCGCGCCGCGCGTCGTGCCGTAGCTCTCGCCGGCGAGATAGACCTTGGAGCCCCAGCGCTTGTGTCGCGTCAGCCAGCTGCGCATCGCCTCGGTCAGCGCGGCGACGTCGCCATCGACCGAGAACAGCGTCTTGCGCGCCTCGTCGCCGGCAGCGATCGACCAGCCGGTGTGCGGCGGGTCGATGAAGACCAGGTCGAAGTGCGTCAGCCAGGTCAACGGGTTGTCGCTGACGGCATACGGCGGCGTCGGCATGCTGCCGTCATCGGGCACGACGACGCGCTTCGGCCCGAGCGCGCCGAGGTGCAGCCAGACCGATGACGATCCCGGCCCGCCGTTGAAGGCGAAGCACACCGGGCGCGTCGCGGTGGCGCTCGCGCCTTCGAGTTCGTAGGCGGTGGTGAAGATGGCGGCCTCGGGCTCGCCGCGCTCGTTGCCGAACGCGTGCTTGACGACGGGCAGGTACTCGCAGGTGGCGAGGTAGCCGAGCTTGTCGCCTTTGCTGGTCTTCACGCTGCCTTTGGAAACGACGGGCGATTGCGCCAGGCGGGCCTCGACGGCCTTTTTCTCGCGCTCCTTTTTTGCCTCGTCTTCGGGCTTCTTCGCGGCGTCTTCGGCCATGGTGGTGTGGGGTTTTCGAAGAGGGCGCAGTGTAGAGGGGACAATGCGGGGGTGAACACCGCTGTCATCTCTGCTCCTGCGCCGCCGCGCGCGCTCACCGGCTACCGCCCGTTCTGGGCCAAACGCTTCGGCCCCGCGCCGTTTCTGCCGATGAGCCGCGCCGAGATGGAAGCGCTCGGCTGGGACGCGTGCGATGTCATCATCGTCAGCGGCGATGCCTATGTCGATCACCCGAGCTTCGGCATGGCGGTGATCGGGCGTGTGTTGGAAGCGCAGGGCTTTCGCGTCGGCATCCTCGCCCAGCCGGATTGGAACAACCTCGAATCGTTTCGCGCGCTCGGCCGGCCGACGCTGTTCTTCGGCATCGCCGCCGGCAACATGGATTCGATGATCAACCACTACACGGCCGATCGGAAAATCCGCAGCGACGATGCCTACACCCCCGGCAACGTCAGCGGCAAGCGGCCGGATCGCGCGACGCTGGTCTATACGCAGCGTGTGCAGGAAGCCTTCAAGGACGTGCCGATCGTCATCGGCGGCATCGAAGCCAGCCTGCGCCGCATCGCGCATTACGACTACTGGCAGGACAAGGTGCGGCGCTCGGTGCTGGCCGACAGCAAGGCCGATCTACTGCTGTACGGCAACGCCGAGCGCGCGATCGTCGAGATCGCGCATCGCCTGGCGAAGAAGCAGCCGATCGAGACCATCACCGACGTGCGCGGCACCGCGTTCATGGTGCGCGACGCGCACGCGCCGCAGGGCTTCATGGAGATCGACTCGACCGAGGTCGATCGGCCGGGGCGCATCGACGAGCACATCAATCCGTATTTGACGACGGAAGAGGTGGCAACGAGCAAGGGCGCGGAGTGCACGAAGGAAAGCGGCGCTGCGCCAGCCGTGATCGCGATGCCGACCTCGCGCAAAACCGGCGCCGTGCAACTGCCGCCGCGCGACAAGACCGTGATCCGCATCCCGGCCTACGAGCAGGTCAAGTCCGACGCCGTGCTCTACGCCCACGCCAACCGCGTGCTGCACCTGGAAACGAACCCTGGCAATGCGCGCGCACTCGTGCAGCGCCACGGCGAGCGCGACGTCTGGATCAATCCGCCGCCGATCCCGCTGGCGACCACCGAGATGGATCACGTCTTCGATCTGCCCTACGCGCGCTCGCCGCACCCGCGCTACGCCGACGAGGCCGGAGGCCATGACGGTGCGACGAAGATTCCCGGCGTGGGAAATGATCCGCTTCTCGGTCAACATCATGCGCGGCTGCTTCGGCGGCTGCACCTTCTGCTCGATCACCGAACACGAAGGCCGCATCATCCAGAGCCGCAGCGAAGACTCGATCATTCGCGAGATCGAAGACATCCGCGACAAGGTCAAAGGCTTCACCGGCGTCGTCAGCGACCTCGGCGGCCCGACGGCCAACATGTGGCGCATCGGCTGCAAGAGCGCCGAGATCGAAGCGGCGTGCCGCAAGCCGAGCTGCGTCTATCCCGGCATCTGCTCGAACCTGAACACCGACCACGGCCCGCTGATCAAGCTCTACCGCCGCGCGCGAGCCTTGCGCGGCGTCAAAAAAATCCTGATCGGCAGCGGCCTGCGCTACGACCTGGCGGTGCAGTCGCCCGAGTACGTGAAGGAGCTGGTCACGCACCACGTCGGCGGCTACTTGAAGATCGCCCCCGAGCACACCGAGGGCGGGCCGCTGGGCAAGATGATGAAGCCCGGCATCGGCAGCTATGACCGATTCAAAGAGCTGTTCGAGAAGTTCAGCGCCGAGGCCGGCAAGAAGCAGTACCTGATCCCGTACTTCATCGCCGCGCATCCCGGCACGAGCGACGAGGACATGATGAACCTCGCGCTGTGGCTGAAGAAGAACGGCTTCAAGGCCGACCAGGTGCAAACGTTTTATCCGTCGCCGATGGCCACGGCGACGGCGATGTACCACACCGACCTGAATCCGCTGAAGGGCATCAGCCGCAACCCGCAGCGTGCGGAGAAGGTCGATGTCGTGCGCGGCGACCGCCGGCGCCGATTGCACAAGGCCTTCTTGCGCTGGCACGACCCGAACAACTGGCCGCTGCTGCGCGACGCGCTGAAGACTCTTGGCCGCGCTGACCTGATCGGCAACGGCAAACACCACTTGATCCCGACCTACCAGCCGGCGACCGACGGCAGCTACACGAGCGCACGGCGCAAGAACTCGACGCCGCGCCGCGGTGCGCTGCTGACGCAGCACACGGGCCTGCCGCCGCGACCGGGCATCAAGGCGACCAAGCTCACCAAGGGCAAGCCCTAGGAATATGTGAGCGAGAATCGGTCGTCCGATGTCAACGCCGCGCGTTGACTGGCAAGCGGCAAGCCCTTGCCGTCCGGGCCGCGCGACCTGATCGTTTCGCGCAACACACTCACCCCCCGAGGAGAAGCTCCATGTTCAAACGTTTGCTGGCCGCCGTGCTGGCCCTGATGGCGGCCACCGCCTTCGCCGCTGTTGATGTCAACAAGGCCACCGCCGCCGATCTCGACGGCATCAAGGGCATCGGCCCCGGCATCTCGGCAAAGATCCTCGACGAGCGCAAGAAGGGCAACTTCAAGGACTGGAACGACCTGGTCGAGCGCGTCAAAGGCATCGGCGAAGGCAACGCCGCCAAATTCTCCGCCGAAGGCATGACCGTCAACGGCGCCGGCTTCAAGGGCGCGGCAGCAGCGCCGGCCGCAGCCAAGAAAGAAGACAAGCCAACGGCAGCCGCTGCGCCCAAGGCGCCGGCGGCGGCGAAGGAAGACAAGCCGATGGCCGCCGCCGCGCCGGCCGCGAAGAAGGACGACAAGCCGATGGCTGCTCCGGCTGCCGCAGCCACCACCACGGCCGCCGCCAAGGCCGCTGCCGACAAGCCGGCCATGGACAAGAAAGACGTCAAGGCCAAGGCCGCCGACGCTGCTTCGGCGCCGAAGAAGTAGTCGCGCGCTGCTGCCATCCATCAACGCCCCGCTGATCGCGGGGCGTTTTGCATCTGTGGTCCATCAGGGATGCCCCCAAGCAAGGCTTGGCATGTCTGGCGCGTAAATCACGCACCCCAAACCCAGGAGATCACCCATGCGCTTCGCCCCCCTCTTCGTGTTGAAGTCCACCGCCGTCGCGGTGCTGTTCGCCGGTTGCGCTGCGCCTCCGGGTGGCGCGCCGATGGCCGGCGCGACGGGGCCGATGAGCTTCTTCATCACCAGCGTGGGCAGCGGCAAGGGCGCCGATCTCGGCGGCCTGGCTGGCGCCGACGCGCACTGCCAGAAGCTCGCAGCCGCTTCCGGCGCCGCCGGTGCGGGCAGCAAGGCTTGGCGCGCTTACCTGAGCGTGGCACCGACGTTTGCCTCGGCATCGGCGCCGGCCGTGCCTTCGGTCAATGCGCGCGACCGTGTCGGCAAAGGGCCGTGGTTCAACGCCAAGGGCCAGTTGATCGCGCGCGACGTCGCCCATCTGCACAACGGCAACAACCTCAGCAAGGAGACGGCGCTCGACGAGAAGGGCAGCGTCATCAAGGGCCGCGGCGACACGCCCAACGAGCACGACATCCTGACCGGCTCGCGCGCCGACGGCACCGCCTTCGCGCCGCAGCAGGACACGACCTGCGGCGCCTGGACGAAGAGCGGCGAGGGGTCGGCGATCGTCGGCCACCACGACCGCATCGGTCCGCTGCCGGAGAACTGGGCCAAGTCCTGGAACTTCTCGCACCCGTCGGTCGGCTGCAGCCAGGAGGCGCTCATCCGCACCGGCGGCGCGGGCCGCTTCTACTGCTTCGCGAGTAATTGACCACCCCGGAGCGGCTGACGCCGCTGCCCCTCAAGGGGCACCGCCAGCGGCCTGGCAAAGCCAGATCCGCGGCGGTCGCTTGGCAAGGCGCGCGATGCATCTATTGCCGCACGATCTGCGTAGCGTTCTGCGGCTCGATGCCGCAACAAGGAGACGTTGATGAGCAAGTCTGTCGTGCGCCGGTTGGCGCTGCTGGTGGGTGCCGGCGCCGCGTGCGTCGCGGTGGGTCAGCAGGCGCTGGTCGCTCCGGGGCCGAACAAGGTGGCGTTTCCGCAAGACTGGGCCAAGGGAGCGATGTACGCCACCGTCGATCGGCCCGACACCAAGCAGTACCGCGAGTTCTACACCACGCCGGACGTGATCGAGGCGGTGCGCGCCGGCAAGCCGGTGCCCGACGGTGCCGTGCTCACGCTGGCGGCGTACATGGCGCAGGTCGATGCCAACGGCGTGCCGCTGAAAGATGCCAACGGCCGCTTCCTGAAGGGCAACCTCGCCGCGGTCAACGTGCAGCAGAAAAAGAAGGGGCACGGAGACGACATCCCGGAGGCGATTCGCAATGGCGACTGGCAGTACCAGTCCTTCACGCCCGACGGCAAGCCCAACGAGAAGGCCAACCTCACGGCCTGCTACCAGTGCCACCTGCCGTTTGCGAAGGACGAGTTCCTGACCAACTTCGCCAAGTTGAAGGGCACCTTCCCGAGTGCGGCGCAGGTGGCGCTGAAGAGCGGCGCGGCCGACGTGGCGATCACCGGCTTCTCATTCGGCCCGGCGACGCTCAAGGTCAACGCCGGCGAGAAAGTCACCTGGACCAACGCCGACGACACGCCGCACCAGATCACGCTCGTCGGTGCCGACGGCAAGCGCAGCGACGTGATGCTGAAGGGCCAGAGTGCGACGCTGCAGTTCGACGCCGCCGGCAACATCGCCTACATCTGCGGCCTGCACCCGACGATGAAGGGCACCGTCGAAGTGCTGGCCAAGCAGTAGCTGGCGTCGTCAGTCGACCAAACGCAGCGCCAGCACGCGTCCGCTGGCCGCGTCGAGCGCGCATTGGTAGCGGAAATGCGTGCTCAGCTCGGAGCTCGGTTGCGGCTGCGCGGTGCCCTGGCCTTCGAGTTTGGCGGTGCCGGCACTGTCTTGCACCAGCGAGCGCGTGGCGGTGTTGAAGGCGATGCGGCCGACGTTCGGCCAGCGGCGCTTCAACGCCGTCGCCGCGGCCGACTCGCAGGCCGCCGGCGAGAGCCGGCTCAGGTCGGGCTCGACGTTGCGCACCGGCGCGGCGGCCGCGCGCTCGTCGGCGGGGACGGCGTCGCGCAGCACCACGCCGGCCACGCTGGCGGCGCGCGTGTCGTAGGTGCAGCTGTAGGTGAAGGTGCGGGCGCTGCCGCCGGAGCGCGCGCGGCCGGCGCCGCGCAACAGCAGGTCGCCGCCGTCGGCGCTGCCCGGCAGCGCAGCCGGCGGCGCGTTGAAGCTGACCTCGGCGGCGGCACCGCGCGCGTTGCGCAGCGTCGCGCGCACCGACAGTTCACAAGCCTGCACTGCAGCGGGCGGCGGCAAGCCGTTGCCCGCGCGTGCTGCCGGTGCGGCGGGTGCAGCAGGTGCGGACGGTGCCGATGGCGCAGGCTCGGCGGGGGTCTGCGCGAGCGCGGTCGCAGGGGCGGCCAGACCGATCAGAACCAGACAGGTGGCGGCGGCGAGGGTCTTCATGGCCGCAGTGTAGGGCGCGGCCAGCCGCCTGCGCAGCGTCTACTTGTTTGGTGTGCCGTCGGTCACGGCCGGCGGTACAGGCAGGCTGCCCCAGAGCTGCTTCAAGCGCTCGTCGCGGCCGCAGCCGTTGCGGTAGTACTTGTAGCGCACCGGGTTTTTCTTGTAGTAATCCTGGTGGTAGTCCTCGGCGGCGTAGAAGGTGCCGGCCAGCGTGATCTCGGTGACCACCGGCTCGCTGAACGGCTTGCTCTTGTCGAGCCTGGCCTTGGAGGCTTGCGCCGCGGCGAGCTGCTGCGCGTCGTGCACGAAGACGCCGGTGCGGTACGGCGAGCCGGCGTCGCAGAACTGGCGGTCCTTGGTCGTCGGATCGATCGTGCGCCAGAAGTACTCGACGAGCTGCTCGTAGCTGACGACCTTGGGGTCGTAAACCACCTCGACCGCTTCGGCATGTCCCGTGGACTTGGCCGCGACCTGCTCGTAGCTCGGGTTGGCGAGCTTGCCGCCGATGTAGCCCGAGATCGTCGACTTGACGCCGGGCACCTTGTCGTAGTCGGCTTCGACGCACCAGAAACAGCCGCCGGCGAAAGTGGCCTTGGCCAGACCCGCCGGCGCCGGGCCGGTGGCCGTGGTTTGTGCAACGGCGGCAGCCACCCCCGATGCCGCCGCCAGGGCGATGAGCAGGCGCTTCATGCGGCCGCCGGTGCGAACTTCAGCGCCACGCCGTTGTTGCAGTAGCGCTGGCCGCTCGGCTTCGGGCCGTCGTCGAAGACATGGCCCTGGTGGCCGCCGCAGCGCGCGCAGTGGTACTCGGTGCGCGGCAGCAGCATCTTGAAGTCGCGCTTGGTGCCCACCGCGCCGGGCAGCGTGGCGAAGAAGCTCGGCCAGCCGGTGCCGCTGTCGTACTTCATCGCGCTGCTGAACAGCGGCAGGTCGCAGCCGGCGCACTGGAACGTGCCCTGGCGCTTCTCGTCGTTGAGCGGGCTGGTGAACGGGCGCTCGGTGCCTTCTTCGCGCAGCACGCCGTACTGGGCCGGCGTCAGGCGCTGCTTCCACTGCGCGTCGGTCAACACCAGCGGCTCGATCTTCGGCGCGGCAGCGGCGTTGGGTTTGGCCGTCTGCGCCGAGGCCTGAGAAGCGAGGCCGAGGCTGGACAGCAGCCCGAGCCAGTCACGACGTGTCATGGGGTCATCTCCAAGGGTGAATCGATGCGCATCTGTCGCCGCAGGAGCCGCTGCCTTACAGCCGCATCCCGCGCGCCGCAGTGTGACGTAGAACGAGCGCAGTGGTTCCATGGCCTGCCGGCGCCGTGCCGACAGGAGCCGCCGCTGCGGGGGAACCTCGTTATGCCGCCTGACGGGCGATGCGGGGCTCGTCCAGGTCGTCGTAGAACGTGGAGGGCACGGGCTCGAGCTGGCCGTAGTCGGTTGCATCGCCCTCCGACAGCACCTCGGCCATATCGGCCACCGGCAACAGCCGCCGGCCACCGGCATCGATCTGCACCGGCGCTTCCTTGCCTCGCCCTTCGAAATGAAAAACTGGCGCGCATCGACGACGTCGGGCAGATCGTCTTCGTTCCACTCCAGGACCTGCACGCCGGCGGCGCGCAGCACTTGCACCAGCCGCTCGTGGCGCTTGGCGCTGCGCTTGGACTCGTCGGCGGTGCGCACCTCCACGGCCGCCACGGCGCGTGAGCTGTAGTCGCAGACCAGCAGATCGACCGCCAGGCGGCCGGCGCGTTGCAGCCAGAGCTGGTACGGGTTGCGCGTCGGCACGCTGATGAAGCGCGACAGCGGCACCTGCGACAAGATCACATGGCCGGGCAGGGCGCGCTTCAAGACTTCATAGGCCTGACGTTCGCCGAGCGTCATCACGCGCACCGCTTGCGGCGGCCAGGCCTGGATGGTGTCCAGGCCCTCGTCGCGCTGCGGCCCGGTGGCTGCCGGCATGCGCCGCCGCATCAGCACCCACGTCAACAGGGCGGCAAGCGCTGCCGACGCGAGAGCGATCCAGTGCGGTTGTTCCAGGTAGTCCATGGTTTCTGCAAAAGCGTGCGCTTGGGGGAGTTGTTGCCAAGGCTAGAGCGCTGCGGCAAGGCGAGCAAGACGCTGCCGGCGCGTCATCGCGCAAAGCGACGAATCGTTCGCACCCGCCAGCCGCCCGATTGGTAAGAGGTTGTTTCTCTCGCTGCGAGCACCGACGGCGCGGCGTCCTGTGCGCCTACGCGTGCTCGCCAAGGGCCTGCGCTAAGCTCGCTGGCCATGACGCCGCCACGCTCTCTTCGTTCGCTGCCCCCACGGTCCCGAGGGGACCGCTTCGCGGCCCTGGGGGCGCCAGTGCCCTTCGGGCGGCCAGGCAGGCACTGATGGCCACTGGAAGTTTGCTCGCGCTGCTCGACGACATCGCCACGATCCTCGACGACGTGGCGGTGCTCACCAAGGTAGCGACCAAGAAGACCGCCGGCGTGCTCGGCGACGATCTGGCGCTCAATGCACAGCAGGTCTCCGGCGTGCGCGCCGACCGCGAGATCCCCGTGGTCTGGGCGGTGGCCAAGGGCTCGATGGTCAACAAGGCCATCCTCGTGCCGGCGGCGCTGGCGATCAGCGCCTTCGTGCCCTGGCTGATCACGCCGCTGCTGATCGTCGGTGGTTTGTTCCTGTGCTACGAGGGCGTTGAAAAACTCGCCCACAAGTTTTTGCACAGCAAGGAAGAAGACGACGCGCACCGCAGCGAATTGACGCAGGCGCTGACCGATCCGAACGCCGACTTGGTGGCGGTGGAGCGCGACAAGATCAAGGGCGCGATCCGCACCGACTTCATCCTCTCGGCCGAGATCATCGTCATCGCGCTCGGCACCGTGGCCGACAAGCCGCTGGGCACGCAGGTGGCCGTGCTGGTGAGCATTGCGATCCTGATGACGGTGGGCGTGTACGGGCTCGTCGCCGGCATCGTCAAGCTCGACGACTTGGGGCTGCACCTCTCCAAGCGCGGCGGCGCCCAGGCCGCGCTCGGGCGCGGCATCCTGCGCACGGCGCCGTGGCTGATGAAGGCGCTGTCGATCGCCGGCACCGCGGCGATGTTTCTCGTCGGCGGCGGCATCGTCGTGCACGGCGTGCCGCTGCTGCATCACCTGGTGCAAGGCTGGGTCGCGGCGGTTGGCACGGGCGCGGCGTGGCTCGTCGAGCAACTCGGCAACGCCGGCATCGGCATCGCCGCCGGCGCGGTCGTGCTCGTCGTCGTCACGCTCGGCAAGAAGCTGTTCAGCCGGCCGGCAGTGGCGGCGTGAAGGCCGCCTTGCTTGCCTGGCTGCTGCTGTTCGCCGGCAGCGCGCTGGCGGCCGACGCCAACACCGCCAACCGTGCGCAGCTCGAACAGGTGCGCCACATCGGCCCGCCGCTGGCCGACGCGATCCTCGTGGCGCGTGACAAGGACGGCGCGTTCAAGGATTGGTCCGACCTGATGTCACGCG
Organism: uncultured beta proteobacterium; assembly: GCA_963732625.1. Lineage (GTDB taxonomy): Bacteria > Pseudomonadota > Gammaproteobacteria > Burkholderiales > Burkholderiaceae_C > CADEEN01. The sequence goes on from CAVTAM010000018.1 coordinate 117,126, forward strand.
TGCGCGGCATCCGCAGCGCCAAGGCGGGCAAGCTGAGCGAGGCCGGCCTGACCGTCGGCGGCGCGCCGTACGCGGCGCCGCCGAAGTAGCGCGGCTACTTGCCCGAGATGGCGAGCAGCTCGACCTCGAAGTTCAGCGTCGCGTTCGGCGGGATCGGGCCGCCCGGCGTGCCGCGCTCGCCGTAGGCGATGCCCGGCGGGCAGGTGAGCTGCGCCTTGCCGCCGACCTTCATCTTCTGCACGCCTTCGGTCCAGCACTTGATGACGCGGTTGAGCGGAAACTCCGCCGGCTGGCCGCGCTTGTGCGAGCTGTCGAACTCGGTGCCGTCTTGCAGTGTGCCGCGGTAGTGCACCTTGACGACGTCGGTGGCTGCGGGCGAAGCGCCGCTGCCCTCCGTGATCGATTTGTAGACGAGGCCCGTGCCGGCGGCGGCAGGCGCCGAGGCTTGCGCGAACACGGCGGACGATGCGAGTGCCGCCGCAGCGATGAAGAGCAACTTACTTGTAGCCATCCTTGAGTCCTGTGATGCGGTTGAAAACGAGCTGGCCCGCGCGGTGGTCCACGCGATCGGCGACGAAGTATCCGTGACGTTCGAACTGCAGCCGCGTCTCGGCCGCGCATGACGCAACGCTCGGTTCGACATAGCCGTGCACGACGCGCCGGCTCGCCGGGTTCAGCACCGTGCGGAAATCGCGGCCGTCGGCGTCGGGCTGGTCTTCGCTGAACAGGCGCTCGAACAGGCGCAACTCCGCCGGCACCGCGTCGTGCGCGCCGACCCAGGTGATCGTGCCCTTGACCTTCACCGCGTCGGCGCCGGGCGTGCCGCTCTTCGTGTCGGGCAGCACGCGTGGCGAGGACTGCGGTGACCTTGCCGTCGGCGTCTTTCTCGCAACCCGTGCACTCGACGACGTAGCCGTACTTGAGGCGCACCTTGTTGCCCGGGAAACAGACGGAAGAAACCTTTCGGCGGCACTTCGGCGAAGTCGTCGCGCTCGATCCACAGCTCGGGGCCAAAGCCGAATTCGCGCTGTCCGAGCTCCGGGCGTTGCGGATGCACCGGCGCGCGGCAGGGCACGATCTCGGACCAGTTCGTCAGCTTCAACTTCAGCGGTTCGATGACGGCCATCGCGCGCGCGGCCTGGCCTTCGAGGTCTTCGCGCAGCGCGCCGTCGAGCACGTCCATGCCGACCCAGATGTTGGTCTTGCTCGCCCCCGTGCGCTCGGCCATCAGACGCAATGACGCCGGGGTGTAGCCGCGCCGGCGCAGGCCGAAGATCGTCGGCATGCGCGGATCGTCCCAGCCGGACACGTGCTTCTCATCGACCAGCGCCTTCAACTTGCGCTTGCTCGTCATCACGCCCTTGATGTTCAGGCGGCCGAACTCGTATTGCCTGGGCAGCGGTGTCGCCAGCAGACCGAGGCGCGCCAGGTGGCCGAGCAGCCAGTCGTAGAACGGCCGCTGGTCTTCGAACTCGAGCGTGCAGAAGCTGTGCGTGATGCCCTCCAGCGCGTCCTCGATCGGGTGCGCGTAGGTGTACATCGGGTACACGCACCAGGCATCGCCGGTGGCGTGGTGCGTGGCGTGTTTGATGCGGTAGATCGCCGGGTCGCGCAGGTTGATGTTCGGCGAGGCCATGTCGATCTTGGCGCGCAGCACGGCGCTGCCGTCTGCCATGCGGCCGCTCTTCATCTCGGCCCAGCGCGCGCGGTTGTCGGCCACGCTGCGCGAGCGCAACGGGCTGTTGGTGCCCGGCGTGTTGAAGTCGCCGCGCATGGCGCGCATCTCGTCAGCACTCTGTTCATCGACATAGGCCAGCCCATCGTCGATCAGCGCCTCGGCGGCGCGCGCCATGAAATCGAAATAGCTGCTGGCGTAGAACAGGTGCGAGACACCCTCCACGTTCCAGTCGAAGCCGAGCCAATGCACGGCTTCGATGATCGCGTCGACGTACTCCTGCTCTTCCTTCTCCGGATTCGTGTCGTCGAAGCGCAGGTGGCAGATGCCGCCGTAGTCCGCCGCCAAACCGAAGTTCAGGCAGATGCTTTTCGCGTGGCCGATGTGCAGGTAGCCATTGGGTTCGGGCGGGAAGCGCGTGCGGATCTTCGCGGCGTCGACCGGGCCTTGCGCGTGATGCGCCGCGTCGCCAGGTGAACCGGCGAAGTGTCGACCGTTGTTCGTGCCTTGTTCAAGATCACGCTCGACGATCTGACGCAGGAAGTTCGTCGGCTTGGCGTCAAGTGAGGTAGGCGCAGAAGACATGCGAAAGATTCTATCGAGGGGGTTTTCCCGCGCAGCCTTCGCTTGACGAACCGCGTGTTCGTGGCGATCGTGTGCGCAAGCTGAAACCGATCGTCTCTGACTGTTGCTCGCGCCCTGTGTCGTCGCTACTGTCGGCGCGCGGTAAGTCACGGGCCCGCGTGCGATCCACGCCCGTTCAACCGCAGGCGGTAGCTGCCATCAGCGGCTCCAACCATCAACCGGAGGTACAACATGTTTGATGTCGAAGAAGAAGCGCCTGGTGTGCGTGGCGGCAGCAGCAGCGGCGGCTGCTTGGACCGCGCCCGCCGCCTGGGCCCAAACGGCCGCGGCCGGCGAAGTGCGGCAGGTGCTACCGAGCATGCAGGTCGTTCGCGACCCGGTGACCGGCCGCTTGCGCGCGCCGAGCCACGAAGAGGTTGCCGCGTCGGCCACCCCGGCCGCAGCCGCGCAGCGCGGTGCGGCCAGCAGCAGCACGGCACCGTCGTCGTCGCTGCTTGCTGCCGATCACCCTCTGGCACAACTGGCCGCCAAGCCGGCGCCGGCGGCGCGCTTCGGCGCCGTGGCCAAGCGGGTCGATCTGGGCAAGCTGTCTTACTCGGTGGCCGGCCGCAGCGCCGATGGCAGCCTCGACACGCATTGCATCGCCGGCGAGAGCGCCGCCGAGCATGCGCTGCACAACGCCGTCAAAGGCACCCAGGGAGCGCGCCATGATCGCTAGCCTGTGCTCGAAGACTGCACGTTGTGTTGCCGGCGCGGCGTTGGCGCTGGCCTTTGCGGCGGCCACGCCGGCGGCAACGTTCAACATCGTCAACACCGACGCGCCGGGCGTCGGCTTCAACGATCCGAAGGCCGTGGCGCCTGTCGGCGGCAATGCCGGCGTCACGCTCGGCGAACAGCGCCAGATCGTCTTTGCCAAGGTCGCGGAAATCTGGGGCCAGAAGCTGCAATCGGATGTGCCGATCACCGTGCTGGCCTCATTCAGTCCGCTGCGCTGCACCGCCACCGGTGCGGTGCTTGGGGCCGCGGGGGCGTACAACATCTTTGCCAACTTCCCGAACGCGGCGCGCACCGACACCTGGTATCCCGGCGCGCTGGCCAACAAGCTGGCGGGCACATTGCTCGCGGAGGATCCGGACCCCGTCGTCAACGCCGACATCATTTCGTTCTTCAACGGCAACCTCGGCAACCCGGGCTGCCTCGACGGCGTGACGTTCTACCTCGGCCTCGACGGCGCGGCCGGGCCGGAGCAGATCGATCTGTTGACGACCGCGCTGCACGAGTTCGGCCACGGGCTGGGCTTCCAGACGTTCACCAGCAACCAGACCGGTGAGCAGGAGGTGCCGGAGCCGGCGCTGCCCAACGGCTACCCGTCGATCTGGGACCACTTCCTGTTCGACACGGCGCAGCGCAAGGTGTGGGCAGCGATGACCAACGCCGAGCGCGCCGCGTCCGCCATCACGCCGCGCAACCTGGTCTGGGACGGCCGCATCGTCACGCGCAACGCGCCGCGCGTGCTCGACCGCGGCGTGGCCGAGCTGTTCGTCACCGGCAGCGGGCTCAACCGCTTCGTGATGATCGGCGAAGCCGAGTTTGGGCCGGCGATCGACAAGCGCACGCTGCTGGCCGCACCGATGGCGGTGGTGGCGCTGCAGGCCGACGGGCCCGGCGTGGCCTGTAGCGCGCTGGACGCTGCCAACGCGGCCGCCGTGCGCGGCAAGGTGGCGCTGATCGACCGCGGCGGCTGCGCCTTCACCGTCAAGGTGAAGAACGCGCAGGACGCACGCGCCAAGGCGGTGATCGTTGCCGACAACGTTGCCGGCTCGCCGCCGCTCGGGCTGGCCGGCACGGACGAGACGATCACGATCCCTGCCGTGCGCGTGTCGCTGGAAGACGGTACGGCGCTCAAGGCGGCCATCGCCGGGCAACGCGCGCCGTTCAACGTGCCCTACGCCGTGTTCTTCGAGAACCAGGCCAAGCTGGCCGGCGCGGACTATCGCCATCGTCTGTACATGTGGACGCCCAACCCGGTGCAGCCGGGCTCATCGGTGTCGCACTACGACGTGCTGGCGAAACCGAACCTGCTGATGGAGCCGTTCGCGGAGCCGAACCAGGCGATCGCGGTGTCGCCGCCGAAGGACCTGACCCTGCCGCTGTTGCGTGACATCGGCTGGTAGCAGCGCACCGTTTCGCATTTCGTCGAAGGGCCGGCTGCGCTCGAAAGAGGCAGCCGTCAACAGCATCTGCCTGAACTTCGGCCTTGCCGCCGGCTACGGGGGCAGGCCTCCTCTACGCCTTTCGGCCGATGCCGATTGAGGCCGCGCTCTCGGCCGGACGAGAGTCGCGATCAGAAGGCCTGGTTCCTACAGTGACCTCATGCCGCGACACCGCGCCGCGGCCATGTTGCGAAGGAGCTCACCATGACCACCCGCTACTCGCTTCCCGCCGCGTCCGACAGTTCCGACACCGCGCGCGCCGCGCGCACGGTCGCTGCACTCGGTGCTCGTCGTCTTCGTCCTCGGCCTGTGCCTGCTGGTCGCCTTCATGCCCGAGGCCGACACGCCGCTGGCCGGGTCGCCCGAGGGCGAGGCGGTGCCGACGCAGTCCGTCCCGCTCGGCGCATGACGCCGTGGCCGCTCTTGCTGGCGGCATGTGCCGGCTGCGGCCTGGTCTCGGGCTTTCTTGCCGGGCTGCTCGGCATCGGTGGCGGCCTCGTCGTCGTGCCGGCGATGTTGCTGCTGTTGCCGCTGGCGCTCGACGGCTCGGCCGGCCTGCAGCCGGCACCGTGGAACCGCTGGCCATCGACGCCGGTGGCGGCGGCCATCGGCGCCGTCAGCGTGCTCGCCGGCGTCGGCGGCGCGGTCTTCACCGTGCCCTACCTCGAAGGCCAACAGGTGCGCATGACGCATGCCGTGGGCACGTCCAGGGCGCCGGCGGCTTGCGGGCGCCGCCAGTTGAGAGTCGAATCGGCCTTGCATCATGGGCAGCGCTTTGCTGAATCTGTCGCTGCACCGCCAGGCCGCGGTGGCTGTGCTGCTTTGCGTCGTCTGCGTGCAGGCTGCGGCGCAACAGACGACGCAGGTCTGCGCGCCGGCGGCGCTGCGTTCCGTGCCGGTCGATCCAAGGCAGCCGGCCGTCGTCATCGACGCCGTCGATCTTGTCGGCGCCGATGGCCGCAGCGAGCGCGTGCGCCTGCCCCATGCGGCCGAGCCGAAGCCCGGCGAGGCCTTCGTCGAGCGCCGCTACCGCGTGCCCGTCGAGGCAGCGGCGCAGTCGCTGTACCTGTCGGGCGTGTTCGGCCACTTGCGCGTTGCACTCAACGGCCAGAAGCTGCTCGACACCGTCACCGAGCCGCTGGCGCCCGAGCCGCGCTCGAGCAAACGGCAGCGTCTGCTGTCGCTGCCGCCGTGCCTGCTGCTGCCGGCTGGCAACAGCGTCGAGATCACCGTGCGCAGCGCGCGCCACGCCGGCATCTCGAAAGTCCGGCTCGGCGGCTATGACACGCTGCACGACATGCGCAACGACAAGACGCTGTGGATGTCGACGGCGCCGGCGGTGGCCTCGGCGATGATGGCCTTTCTCGGCCTGAGCGTGCTGCTGATCTGGGTGCGCCGGCGCGGCGAAAGCATCTACCTTCACTTCGGTATTGCCGCGGTGGCCTGGAGCCTGCACACGGCGTGGACCGTGTCGCCCCGCTTGTTGTTGCCCCAGCCCCACGATGGCGTCTGGTGGACGGCTCTGTACGCCTTTGTCGTCGCCATGCTGGCCATCTTCAGCCTGCGTTTTGCCGGCTACCAGCCGCGCCGCACCGAGCGCTGCCTGCTCTGGGCTGCTGCTGTGACGCCGCTGTGGTTGTACCTGGGCGTCGCGGTCGGCGCGGGCGAGAGCTTCAGCACGGCGCTGCGCGCGGGCATGGTGCTGGTGGCCTTCGGCGGGCTGGCTGCGGTGGCGGTGAGCGCGCTGCGCCGGCGCAGCATCGACAGCGCCTTGCTGGTCGTCGCCGGCATGGCCGCGGCCGGACTGGGCGCGCGCGACTGGTGGGTCTTCACCTTCGGCGACGACAACCTGCCGGTGCAACTGGCGCCGTTTGCCGGCCTGCCGTTCGTCGTCCTCGTCACCTGGTTCCTGATCGACCGCTTCGTGCGCACCAACGAGTCGCTCGAAACCTTGAACCGCGACCTCGAGTCACGCGTGGCCAGCCAAAGCAAGGCACTCTCATCGGCGCTCGATCACATGCGCTCGGCGCGTGACTGGGCGGAGCAGGCCAACCGCGGCAAGACAGGCTTCCTGGCAGCGGCCAGCCACGATCTGCGCCAGCCGATCCATGCGCTGGGTTTGTACCTGGACACGCTGCGCCACCGGCCGTTGGAGCCCGCGGCGCGCGAGATCGTCGATCGCATGGACGGGTCGGTGGCCGCGCTCGACTCGCTGCTCAACGCGCTGCTCGACATCTCGCGCATCGACGCCGGCGCGCTGGTGCCGCGGCCGCGTGCCTTCGATTTGGGTGCGCTGTTGCACCGGTTGGCCGACGAGTTCGCGCCCGAAGCAGCGGCGCGCGCGCTGCGTTTCTCGGCGCGTGTCGGCGGCAAGGCCAGCGCGGTGGTGTGGTCGGATCCGATGCTGGTCGAACGCGTGCTGCGCAACCTGCTCGCCAACGCCGTCAAGTACACGAAGAGCGGCGGCGTGCTCGTCACCTGCCGGCCGCGCGGCGTGGGCAGCGCGTCACCGCAATGGCGCGTCGAAGTCTGGGACACCGGTCCCGGCATCGCCGCCGAAGAGCGCGAGCGCGTCTTCGAAGAGTTCTACCAGGCCGGCAACCCCGAGCGCGACCGCCGCGGCGGGCTCGGCCTCGGCTTGTCGATCGTGCGCCGGCTGGCGCAGTTGCTGCGGTTGCCGCTGGCGCTGCACTCGCGCCTGGGCCACGGCACGCGCATCGTGCTCGACCTGCCGGCCACCGACGAGGCGATCGAGCCGTTGCCCGTCGCCGAGGCCGAGCTGCCGCTCGAAGGCTTGGCCGTGGCGGTGATCGAAGACGACGCCGAGGTGCGCGGCGCCATGCGCACGCTGCTGCTCGGCTGGGGCTGCCGCGTGTTCGACGGCGCCGATGCCGACGAGGTGATGGCCGGCGCGCTCGGCGAAGGCCACGCGCCCGCCGCCGTGGTTGCCGATCTGCGCCTGCGCGGCGGGCGCGACGGCCGCGTCGAGATCGCGCGCCTGCGCGAGGCCTTCGGCGGCGAGCTGCCGGCCTTGCTGGTCAGCGGCGACTCCGCGCCCGAGCGCGTGCGCCTGATGGAGAACAGCGGCCTGCCGTGGCTGGCCAAGCCGGTGTCGGCGGCGCGCCTGCGCAGCTGGCTCGCGCAAGGTGTGCCGGCAGCGAGCGGCCAGGAGACGCCCGCATGAAAGTGCTGATCGCCGACGACCACCCCTTGGTGCGCGATGCCTTGGCTCGCACCGTGCAGCAGCTCGCTGCCGAGGTCCAGGTGCGCGAGGCCGGCGACCTCGACGGCTTGCTGCGCCTGGCCGCGCAGGGCGACGCCGACCTGGCGCTGGTCGATCTGAACATGCCGGGCATGGATGGCGTTGCGGGCCTGCGCCGCCTGCGCGCGGCGGCGCCGACCTTGCCCGTGGTGGTCGCGTCGGGGCAGGAGGATGCGGCGACGATCCGTGCCGTGCTGGCCGCGGGCGCCGTCGGGTTCATCCCGAAGAGCGAGCGCTCGGAGGTGCTGCTCGGTGCGCTGCGCCTGGTGCAGTCGGGCGGCACCTACGTGCCCTCACGCCTGCTCGACGCGCCACCGGCTGCGGCGGCGCCGGAGCTCACGCCGCGGCAGCTCGACGTATTGCGCCTGCTGCTGCGCGGCGAGCCCAACAAGCTGATCGCGCGCGAACTCGGGTTGACCGAGGGCACGGTCAAGATCCACATCGCCGCCATCCTGCGCGTGCTGCACGCGCGCAACCGCACCGAGGCCGTGGTGCGCGCCCGAGCCCTCGGCATAGCCCAACAGGCATAGGCAGGCTCAGGCTTCAGGCAGTCGCGGTTCGGTGCTCGCTTGCCTAGAGTGAATCTACTCACTCAAGGAGCACGCAATGAACCTCTCTTACGGACACTCGTCTGCAGATCGCACGTTGCGTCGCCGCGGCACGGTGCTGCTCGGCGTGGCCGGTGGCGCGGCAACGGCGGTGCTGCTGGTTGCACTCGGCACGCCAGCCAACGACGCCGCGACCGAACCGGTGTGGGTCGACACCGCACCCGCCAACACGGATGTCCCTGCGCAACGCGTGGCCGCGCTCGATGCCGACGTCGACTGGAGCCGCGTCGAGCGTGCGTCCGAAGAGGCCGGCGCGTCGGTGGCCGCCTACGAACGGTGAAGGAGGCGCAACATGAACCTCAGCGTCGCCGCCCGCTCATGGTTGAGCGCACTCACGCTGGCCGCACCGGCGGCGCAGGCGCAGGCGCAGCCGCCGACCGCCTTCGACCAGGCGATGGACGCTTACGTGCATCAGCGCTTTCGCGATGCCTTCGACGGTCTGGCGCGTCTGGCCGATGATGGCCACGGCGATGCGGCGCGCATCACGCTGCTGATGGTGGCACATGGCCCGCGCTTGTTCTACACAGCGTTTCGAGATCACGCTGGTGCAGCGCGGCAAGTGGCTCGACGCCGCCGTCGCCCAGGCGGCGCAACGCTCAGCCGAGTGAGGTGCCGAGGCGCGCGCGGATGTTCTCGACGCGTGCCCGGTTGACGCCGAAATCCTTGCGCCCGACGCGCGACGCCGAGCGCACTTGCACCACCCGCGCTGCCGGGTCGAACCAGAACTCGACGTCATCGACGAAGCGCATCAGCGGCGTGGTGAAGCGGGCGTACAGGTAGTTGTCGCTTTGCTCGACGATCTGCGAGCCGGGCAGGTCGTCGATCACCGCGGCGATGCGGGCGATGGTGGACTTGCCGTCGCCCGTGGCGCCCTCGGCGTTGGTGTCGACCAGGGCCAGCGGCGCGATGCGCGCGTTGTCTTTCTGCGGCGCATCGGGCCACAGGTCGGCCTGGCTGCTGACGCTGTTGGGCGTTGGCGCCGGCGCCTTCAGCTTGCCGTCGCGCACACCGATGTTCGTTGGCGGCTTGCCCGAGAATGCGCCCAGGCGCGCCGCCAGCAGCACGACAACCACCGCCAGCGCGATCCAGATGACGAGGTGCATGGCGACGCGCCGCAGCGTCAACGCCGGCGTCCGCCGCCGAGCAGCGAGCCGAGCACGCCGCGGATGATCTCGCGGCCGACGGCCGAGCCGACGCTGCGCATCGCGCTGCGCGCCGCCGATTCGGCCAGACCTTCATGCTTGCCGCCGCGCGGGCCGGTGCTGCCGAAGATCGCGCCCTTCAGGCCGTCGATCAGACTGCCGCCGCCGCTGCTGCTCTCCGGCCTGGCAGCGGGTGCACCGGCTTTCGGCGCAGGAGCGCTGCTGTCAGGCGCCGCATCGGCCGCGGCTTCGGCGCGGCCCTTCAACTTCTCGAACGCCGATTCGCGATCGACCGTTTTCTCGTACACGCCGGCCACCAGCGACGAGGCCTGCAACGCCTTGCGCTCGTCGGCATTGACCGGCCCGATGCGCGAGCCCGGCGGCAGCACGAAAACGCGCTCGGTGATGCTCGGCCGGCCCTTGTCGTCGAGAAAGCTGATCAGCGCCTCACCGACGCCGAGCTCGGTGATGGCCGTCTGCACGTCGAGCTTCGGGTTGGCGCGCATCGTGCTGGCCGCCGCTTGCACCGCCTTCTGGTCGCGCGGCGTGAAGGCACGCAGCGCGTGCTGCACGCGGTTGCCCAACTGGCCGAGCACGCTGTCCGGAATGTCGAGCGGGTTCTGCGTCACGAAATACACGCCGACGCCTTTGCTGCGCACCAGGCGCACGACCAGTTCGATGCGCTCGAGCAGCACCTTCGGCGCGTCGTTGAACAGCAGGTGCGCCTCGTCGAAGAAGAAAGTCATCTTCGGCTTGTCGAGGTCGCCCACCTCGGGCAGCGTTTCGTAGATTTCGCTGAGCATCCACAGCAGGAAGGTCGCATACAGGCGCGGCGCCGACAGCAGCTTGTCGGCAGCCAGGATGTTGATCACGCCCTTGCCCTTCTCGGTCTGCATGAAGTCGGAGATGTCCAGCATCGGCTCGCCGAAGAACTTGTCGCCGCCTTGCTCTTCGATCTGCAAGAGGCCGCGCTGAATCGCACCCACCGAGGCCGCGCTGATGTTGCCGTACTCGGTGGTGAACTGCTTGGCGTTTTCGCCGCAGTACTGCAGCATCGCCCGCAGGTCTTTCAGGTCGAGCAGCAAGAGGCCGTTGTCGTCGGCGATCTTGAAGATCAGGTTCATCACGCCGGCCTGGGTTTCGTTCAGGTCCAACATGCGCGCCAGCAGCAGCGGGCCCATGTCGGAGACGGTGGCGCGCACCGGGTGGCCCTGTTCGCCGAACACGTCCCACAGCGTCGTCGGGCACTGGGTCGGCGTGGGCGCATCGAGGCCGCGGTCCTTCAGGATCTTCGCCACCTTGTCGGGTAGCGCGCCGGTCTGGCTGACGCCGGTGAGGTCGCCCTTGACATCGGCCATGAACACCGGGATGCCGATCGCCGAAAAACTCTCGGCGATCTTCTGCAGCGTGATCGTCTTGCCGGTGCCGGTGGCGCCGGTGATGAGGCCGTGGCGGTTGGCAAGTGCCGGCAGCAGGTGGCACTCGATATCGCCGTGCTTGGCAATCAGGATGGGGTCGGGCATAGTGGATTCCGTCGTGGCGTACGAACGGCGTTGAGTCTAAGCCGTGTCGTCAGCTTCCTGCCGCTGGCCAGGGCGCCGCTCAGAGTCCGGATACCGCCACCGAGCTACCGTCTGAATCGATCGACGGCTCGACGCGCTTTCAGTCCACAACGGCGTCCTGGCGGCGGCGTGCGGCGATCGCCAGCGCCAGCAGGCCGACGCCCATCAGCACGTAGGTCTGCGGTTCGGGGATGGGTGCGGTGGAGAACCCGCCGGAATCCGACGTGGCGATGGCGCCTTCGGGGGCGAAGAGGTCAATCGCGGCGGTGGCGGAACTGCCCTGCGAGGCGTTGAGCGTGACAGTGGCGTCGAAGTCGTGCCCGGCGTTGAACGACGCCAGCAGGTCGAAGCCGGTCGATTCGTCGCCGATGATCGTGTAGCTCAGGTCGAGCGTGGGATCGACCGCCGGCGACGCTCCGAAGAATGCGTTGCCGCCGGAACCGCTGAAACGCCAGCTCGCACCGCTGCCCAGGCTGTCCCACTGCGATGGTCCGGCCAAGATCGAACCGCTCTCGAGCAGCCTGAACTCGAGCTGCCAACTGCCTCTGCCGGACAAGTGAACCGCGAAGCTCGCCCGGCTGTCGTCGCCCCAGGCAAAGGGCTCTCCGCTCGCATCGGCGAACCGGATCGTGTCGCCGAGCGATGCACTCGCGCTCGCAGAGCCCCCGAAGAAGCTGGTGCCGCTTTGTCGTTGAGTGACGAAGGTATCCGCCACGAGCGTTGCGTTTCGCAAGTCCACATTGCACGAAGCGGTCGCAGAGACACCGGCTTCGATGCCGCCCGTTTGCAGCGATTCACCTGTTGTCCAACCGGGTGACGTCGTTCCTCGCTGCCAGTTGAAGCGGTCCAGAATGACGGTGGCCCCGAAGGGGAACCCAGGCCCGACGCCCGCCACCCAGGTTTGGTTACTGCAATACGCGAACTGCCCGAACTGCCCCTGCGATGCCGCAGGCAAGGCACAAAGACACAGCGCCGCGACAAGTGCAACGAAGCAGCTTCGTTGAAGCAGCGTGAAAGCAGCATGCATAGCGTGTCCCTTCCGCTCCGGCCGACACATCAGGGCGTGTGGCGCCGATTGTGGAAAGCTCCGCCGCCGCTTTCGTTGAGCTGTGTCAATTGCGAGCGACCGATAGAATTCTCTTCCCTGAACAGTCCTCGAACATCGAAACATGGCCGGTCACTCCAAATGGGCCAACATCCAGCACCGCAAGGGCCGCCAGGACGAAAAGCGCGGCAAGGTCTGGACGCGCGTCATCCGCGAGATCATGGTCGCGGCGCGGCAAGGCGGCGGCGATGCGGCCATGAATCCGCGCCTGCGCCTGGCGATCGAAAAGTGCAAGGCCGCCAACATGCCGGCCGACACCATCAAGCGCAACATCGACAAGGCCACCGGCGCACTCGAAGGCGTGTCGTACGAGGAGATCCGCTACGAGGGCTACGGCATCGGCGGCGCGGCGATCATCGTCGACACGATGACCGACAACCGCGTGCGCACCGTCGCCGAAGTGCGGCATGCGTTTTCGAAGTACGGCGGCAACCTGGGCACCGAAGGCTCGGTGGCGTTTCAGTTCAAGCACTGCGGGCAGTTGATCTTTGCGCCGGGCACGAGCGAAGACAAGGTGATGGAAGCGGCGCTCGATGCCGGCGCCGATGACGTGATCACCGGCGAGGACGGCTCGATCGAGGTGCTGACGCCGCCGGCGGAATTCGAGGCGGTGAAGAACGCGCTGGAGAAAGTCGGGCTGAAGCCTGAGGTTGCCGAAGTGACGATGCGCGCCGAGACGCCGATCGAGTTGGCGGGCGACGACGCGGTGAGGATGCGCAAGCTGCTCGACGTGATCGAAGATCTCGACGACGTGCAAGAGGTCTATCACAACGCCGAACTATGACCACCCCGATGCGGCTTCGCCGCCTCCCCTCAAGGGGCACCGCCAGCGGCCTGGCGAAGCCAGTTCCGCGGCGCTCGCTTGGTAGAGCCGATCTGGAGTTCGCGAATTGAAAGTCTTGGTGATCGGCAACGGCGCCCGCGAACACGCTCTGGCCTGGAAGCTCGCGCAGTCGCCGAAAGTGCAGCGCGTGTACGTCGCCCCCGGCAACGGCGGCACGGCGAGCGACCCGGCGCTGGTCAACGTGCCGATCACCGACCTCGCCGCGCTGGCCGACTTTGCCGCGCAGGAAAAGATCGTGCTCACCGTCGTCGGCCCCGAAGCGCCGCTGGCCGCGGGTGTGGTCGATCTGTTTCATAGCCGCGGCCTGCGCATCTTCGGTCCGACGCGTGCCGCGGCGCAGCTCGAAAGTTCGAAGGCCTTTGCCAAAGACTTCATGCAGCGCCACGGCATCCCGACGGCGCACTACGCGGTGTTCAGCGACGCGGCCGCTGCGCATGCGCATGTCGATCATCACGGCGCGCCGATCGTCGTCAAGGCCGACGGCCTGGCGGCGGGCAAGGGCGTCGTCGTCGCGATGACGGCCGACGAAGCGCATGCGGCGATCGACTTCATGCTCCGCGGGCCGGGCACCGTGGTCATCGAAGAATTCATGGCCGGCGAAGAAGCCAGCTTCATCGTCGTGGCCGACGGCAAGAACGCACTCGCGCTGGCAACGAGCCAGGACCACAAGCGCATCGGCGACGGCGACACGGGGCCCAACACCGGCGGCATGGGCGCGTACTCGCCGGCCCCGGTGGTCACCCCCGCGGTGCACGCGCGCGTGATGCGCGAAGTCATCCTGCGCACGATCGACGGCATGGCGGCCGACGGCCACCCGTTCAGCGGCTTTCTGTACGCCGGTTTGATGATCGACGGCGACGGCAAGGCGCGCGTCGTCGAGTTCAACGCCCGCCTGGGCGACCCGGAAGCGCAGGTGCTGTTGATGCGCCTGAAGAGCGACCTCTACGACCTGCTGATGGCCGCCACCGACGCGCAAGGCGGCGGCGTGCGCGATACCCAACTGCAGTGGGACCGCCGCAGCGCGCTCGGCGTGGTGATGGCGTCGGCCGGTTATCCGGCCAACCCACGCCTCGGTGATGCGATCACGGGCCTGCCGGCCGGCAGCGAAGACATGCACGTTTTTCACGCCGCGACGACGAAGAACGCTGCCGGCGAACTCGTCACCAGCGGCGGGCGCGTGCTCACCGTGACCGCACTCGGCGATCCGCTGCGCGTGGCGCAGCAGCGCGCGTATGCGGCGCTGGAGCCGATCCGCTTCGACGGCATGCAGTTGCGGCGCGACATTGGCCACCGCGCGTTGAAGGCGCGATAAGGCAGCAGTGGCAGTCGCACCCCATGAGATCGAGGATCGCCCCGTGCAACTTGAGGGCAGCGCGCTCGCCCGCCGCCTGCTGCGAAGCCGCCGGCTGGCAGATCAGGTTCGACGGCCTGCCGGCCAAGCAAGGCGTTGCCATCGTCTATCCGCACACCTCGAACTGGGATCTGCCGGTGGGGCTGCTCGCCAAGTGGGCGCTCGGTTTTTCACCGTCGTTCTGGAGCAAGGACTCCTTGTTCAAGGTGCCGCTGCTGGGCGCGTGGATGCGCTGGGTCGGCGGCGTGCCGGTGGACCGCAAGAGCCCGCGCGGGTTGGTCGAGCAGATGGTCGAGCGCGTGAAGACAGCCCGGCAACGCGACGAGTTCTTCTGGCTGGTGATCGCGCCCGAAGGCACGCGCGGTTATCACGAGCATTGGCGCAGCGGCTTCTATCGCGTCGCGCATCAGGCCGATGTGCCGCTGGCGCTGGTGTACTTCGACTACGCAGAGAAGGTCGTCGGCTTCGACCGATTCATCCGCTTGAGCGGCGATGCCGATGCCGACATGGCGGTGATCGCCGAGTACCTGGCGCACCGCCGCGGCAAGCGGCCCGAGCAGGCCGGGCCAGTGCGCCTGCAGCCATCGAAGGAAGTCAAGCAATGAGCGATGCCGTCAATCGTGTGCGCGACTACCTGCTCGGCTTGCAGCAGCGCATCGTCGAGGGGCTAGAAGCTGAAGACGGGCAAGGCAAGTTCATCCGCGACGAGTGGAAGAAGCCTCCTGGCGAGAAACTGCAGGGCGAAGGCATCACGCGCCTGATGGAAGAGGGCGCCTTGCTCGAACGCGGCGGCGTCGGCTTCTCGCATGTGCGCGGTCCGGCGCTGCCGCCGTCGGCGACGCAGCACCGGCCCGAGCTGGCGGGCGCGCCGTTCGAGGCGATGGGCGTCTCGCTCGTCTTTCATCCACGCAACCCGTATGTGCCGACGGTGCACATGAACGTGCGCATGCTTGCCGCCGCGCATGCCGGGCAGGAGCCCGTCACCTGGTTCGGCGGCGGCATGGACCTGACGCCGTACTACGGCTTCGAAGAAGACGCGGCGCATTTCCACCGCACGAACCGTGATGCGCTGGCGCCGTTCGGCGCCGACAAGTACCCGCGCTTCAAGCAGTGGTGCGACGAGTACTTTTTCTTGAAGCACCGCAACGAGCCGCGTGGCATCGGCGGCGTGTTCTTCGACGATTTCTCGGAAGGTGGTTTCGAGCCCGGCTTCGCCATGCAGCGTGCGGTGGGCGATGCCTTCCTCAACGCCTACCTGCCGATCGTGCAGCGTCGCCGCAACATCCCGTACGGCGAACGCGAGCGCGACTTTCAGGCCTTGCGGCGCGGCCGTTATGTCGAGTTCAATCTGGTCTGGGACCGCGGCACGCTGTTCGGTCTGCAATCGGGCGGGCGCACCGAGAGCATCCTGATGAGCCTGCCGCCGATCGTGAAGTGGCGCTACGACTGGCAGCCTGACGCGGGCACGCCCGAGGCGAAGCTCTACAGCGATTTCCTGAAGCCACGCGAGTGGCTGTGAAGGCAGAGTCTGAAGCGCCTCGGCCTCTTTGGCGGCACCTTCGATCCGCCGCACAACGCGCATCTGGCGCTGGCAGGCGCGGCGTTGGACGCATTCCAGCTCGACGCCCTGCACTGGATTCCCGCCGGCCAGCCGTGGCAGAAGGCGCGCACGATCACGGCGGCCCTTCACCGCGAAGCGATGGTGCGCGCGGCGATCGATGGCGAGCCGCGCTTCGTGCTCGAACCGCATCGAGCTCGAACGCGAAGGTGCGAGCTACACGCTCGACACCGTGCGCGCGATGCGCGCGCAGCAGCGCTCACGCTGAACTCTTTCTCATCATCGGCGCCGACCAGTACGCCGGGCTGCACACCTGGCGCGACTGGCAGGACTTGCTCGGCCTGGTCACCTTGGCCGTGGCCAACCGGCCCGGCCCGATGCCGCCGGTCGATGCCGCGGTGCTGCGCACGCCGCACCGCGTCGTGCCGCTGCCGATGCTGGACATCTCGGCCACCGACATCCGCTCGCGTGTGGCACGCGGATTGCCGATCGACTCGCTGGTGCCGCCCGCCGTGGCGCGCTATATTGCCTCGCACGCATCTGTACAAGGAATTGAATGGACATCCGCAAACTGCAACGCGCCATCGTCGATGGCCTCGAAGACGTGAAGGCGCACGACATCCGCGTCTTCGACACCGAGCATCTCTCGCCGCTGTTCGAGCGCGTGATCGTCGCCTCGGGGAACAGCAACCGGCAGACCAAGGCGCTCGCAGCGAGCGTGCGCGACAGCGTCAAGACCGGCGGCATGCAAGTCCTGCGCACGGAAGGCGAAGACAACGGCGAGTGGATCATCGTCGACTGCGGCGCCGCGGTCGTGCATGTCATGCAGCCGGCCATCCGCCAGTACTACAACCTCGAAGAGTTGTGGGGCGACAAGGCGGTGAAGATGAAGTTCGGCAGCGAGAGGACGCTGCTGCCCAAGGCATCGCCCGAGAAGAAGGCGCCGGCCAAGAAGGCGCCGGCCAGAAAAGCCCCGGCGAAAAAGCCGGCGCCGGCAAAGAAGACTGCCGCCAGAAAAGCGCCGGCGAAAAAAACGCCGGCCAGAAAAGCCCCGGCAAAAAAAGCCGCGCCGCGCAAGAAGGCATGAAGCTGGTGCTGGTCGCCGTCGGCCAGCGCCAACCCGCCTGGGCCGACACGGCCTTCGACGATTTCGCCAAACGCTTTGCGCCCGAGTGCCGGCTGCGAACTCAAAGCCGTGAAGGCCGAGCCGCGCACGGGCGGCAAGACGGTGGCGGCGCTGATGGCCGCCGAGGCCGAGCGCATCGACGCCGCCGTGCCCAAAGGCGCGCGCCGCGTGGTCCTCGACGAGCGCGGCGAGCGGCGCACGACGGCGCAGCTCGCCGCGCGCCTGCGCTTCTGGCTCGGCGACGGGCGCGACGTGGCGCTGCTCATCGGCGGCCCCGACGGGCTCGATGCACGATTGAAAGACAGCGCCGACGAGACGCTGCGCCTGTCGGATCTGACGTTGCCGCACGCCTTTGCGCGTGTGCTGCTGGCGGAGGCGCTGTACCGCGCGTGGTCGCTGACAGCGGGGCATCCGTACCACCGTGAATAGACGCAATTCCGTTCGCCCTGAGGTATCGAAGGGCCGCCGCACGCACCCTTCGATACCTCAGGGTGAACGGGTTCTTTCATTCATCTACCTCGCGTCGCAAAGCCCGCGCCGGCGGCAACTGCTCGATCAACTCGGCGTCAAACACGAACTGCTGCTGGCCGATGCGAACGAAGACGCAGAAGCGCTCGAAGCCGAGCGCCGCGGCGAAACGCCCGCGGCCTACGTGCAGCGCGTGACGCGCGCCAAGTTGGGCGCGGCACGGCAGCGTTTGAAGCAACGCGCATTGCCCGCAGCACCGATCCTCTGCGCCGACACCACCGTCGCGCTCGGCACGCGCATCCTCGGCAAACCCGCCGATGCGCACGAAGCGCGCACGATGCTCGCGGCACTATCGGGCCGCACGCACCGCGTGCTCTCCGCCGTGGCGCTG
This sequence comes from uncultured beta proteobacterium, assembly GCA_963732625.1. Lineage (GTDB taxonomy): Bacteria > Pseudomonadota > Gammaproteobacteria > Burkholderiales > Burkholderiaceae_C > CADEEN01. The sequence goes on from CAVTAM010000018.1 coordinate 135,016, forward strand.
TGGACGGGTACGCGCCGCATCGAAGCGGCGAGCATCTCGCGTGTGCGCTTTGCCGTATTGCCGGCGAAAGTCATCGACGCCTACATCGACTCCGGCGAGCCCTTCGGCAAGGCCGGCGCCTACGCCATTCAGTCCGCACTCGCCGGTTGGATAGCGCACATCGACGGCAGCTACAGCGGCATCATGGGCCTGCCGTTGGCCGAAACCGCCGCGCTGCTGCGCGCAGCGAAAGTTCAGCACAACCTGTCCGCATAGACTGCAAGCCATGGCCCTGCAAGACATCCTCATCAACTGGACGCCGCACGAAACCCGCGTCGCCGTCGTCGAAAACGGCTCGGTGCAGGAGCTGCATCTCGAACGCGCGCTGGAGCGCGGCCTCGTCGGCAACATCTACCAGGGCAAGGTGGCGCGCGTGCTGCCGGGCATGCAGAGCGCGTTCATCGACATCGGCCTGGAGCGCGCGGCGTTCCTGCACGTCGCCGACCTGCACAACGGCAACGGGCGCAACAGCGAGGCCGCGGCGAGCGCCACGCCGGTGCCGATCGAGCGTCAGCTGTTCGAAGGCCAGGCGCTGACGGTGCAGGTGGTGAAGGACCCGATCGGCACCAAGGGCGCACGGCTGTCGACGCAGGTCAGCATCGCCGGGCGCATGCTGGTGCACCTGCCGCAGGACAACCACCTCGGCGTCAGCCAGAAGATCGGCTCGCCGGAATTGCGCGAGCAACTGCGCGAGCGGCTGGCGGCGCTGGCGGGCAAGACCGGCGAGCCCTACACCGGCGGCGGCTTCATCCTGCGCACGAATGCGGAAGAAGCCTCGGACGCCGAGCTGGCCGACGACATCGCCTACCTGCGCAAGACCTGGGGCACGGTCCGCGAGCGCGCCTTCGCCTCGCCGCCGGGCACGCTGCTGCACCAGGACCTGACGCTGGCCGAGCGTGTGCTGCGCGACCTCGTGCACGACGAGACGGCCACGATCCGCATCGATTCGAAATTGCAGTTCGAACACCTGCGCAGCTTCGGCGCCACGTTCACGCCAGGGCTCGTTGGCCAAGCTGCAGCACTACAGCGGCGAGCGGCCGATCTTCGATCTGTTCAACATCGACGAAGAGATCCGCCGCGCGCTGGCGCGGCGCGTCGATCTGAAAAGCGGCGGCTACCTGATCATCGACCAGACCGAAGCGCTGACGACGGTGGACGTGAACACCGGCGGCTTCGTCGGCGTGCGCAACTTCGACGACACGATCTTCAAGACCAACCTCGAAGCGGCGGGCGCCATCGCGCGCCAGCTGCGCCTGCGCAACCTCGGCGGCATCGTCATCGCCGACTTCATCGACATGACGCGCGCCGACCATCAAGACAGCGTGCTCGGCGAGTTCCGCAAACAGCTCGCGCGCGACCGCGTGCGCACCACCGTCAGCGGCTTCACGCAACTCGGCCTGGTCGAGATGACGCGCAAGCGCACGCGCGAGAGCCTGGCCCACATGCTGTGCGAACCGTGCCCCACCTGCGAAGGCCGCGGCATCCTGAAGACCGCGCGCAGCGTCTGCTACGACATCCTGCGCGAGGTGCTGCGCGAGGCGCGCCAGTTCGACCCGAAGGAGTTCCGCATCGTCGCCAACGCGTCGGTGGTCGAGATGCTGCTCGACGAGGAGAGCCAGCACCTTGCGGGTTTGTCTGAGTTCATCGGCAAGCCGATCTCGCTGTCGGTGGAGCCGAGCCTGACGCCGGAGCAGTACGACATCGTGCTGCTGTAACTGGAAATGGGTGTTATTGGGCGTACTATTGGTAATGTGCCGATAGGCGTCCGATGATCCAGACCGCCACCCTCCAGATCACTGCCGAACTCTTGAGCCTCGTCGCCGGCATCGACGAGTTCAAGGGCGCTTGGCGAGCCCTTGGCACGCTGGCGCCGGATCGCCTGTCGGCTTTGCTGCGGGTGGCGACGATCGAAAGCATCGGCTCCTCCACGCGCATCGAAGGCAGCCGGCTGTCCGACCGCAACGTCGAGCGCCTGCTGTCGAACCTCCAGATTCATAAGTTCGCCAGCCGCGACGAGCAGGAAGTGGCGGGCTATGCAAAGGCCATGGAAATGGTGTTCACGTCTTGGCAAGACATTGCCCTGACCGAGAACCACATCAAGCAATTGCACCGCGATCTGCTGATCCACAGTGACAAGGACGCCTGGCACCGCGGCAACTACAAGGCTTCGGCCAACAGCGTGGTCGCGCTCGATGAAAACGGCAAGCAGCTCGGCGTGGTTTTCGAGACGGCCACGCCGTTCGATACGCCGCGCTTGATGACCGAGTTGGTGATCTGGTTCAACGAGCAACGTGCAGCGGGTCAATGGCATCCGCTGCTGTTGATCGGCGTCTGGGCGGTGGTCTTCCTGGAGATTCATCCCTTTCAAGACGGCAACGGACGCCTGAGCCGTGTGCTCACCACTTTGCTGCTCCTGCATTCAGGTTACGCGTATGTGCCTTACAGCTCGCTCGAAAGCGTCATCGAGCAGAGCAAGGAAGCCCACTACCTGGCCCTGCGGCAAACCCAGGGCACGATCCGAAGCAGGGCGCCAAACTGGCAGCCGTGGTTGCTGTTCTTCCTGCGCGCACTGGCCGAACAGGTCAAGCGCTTGAACCGCAAGCTCGAACGCGAGAAGCTGGTGTTGGCAACGCTGCCGGCGCTGTCGTTGCAGATCGTCGAGTTCGCGCGCGAGCATGGCCGCGTGACGATGGCCGACGCGATCCGCCTTACTGGCAGCAACCGCAACACGCTGAAGCAGCACCTGCGAGCGCTTGTCGAGCGGGGACAGCTCAGCCGTGGCGGAAGCGGTCGCGGCGTCTGGTACGAACTGCGATAGACGGCATGCCCGCATGTCCGATCTACTTCCGCACCAATCTGGCCTTCGGCGAAGACGGGGAGTGATGCCTGAACTCCATGGTGAGCAGGTCGACGAGTCTGCGCGCCCGCGTGGTGTTGCCGGGCCGCTGAACGATTACTTCGACCGGCTTCATCGTCGCCTGCTCGGCGATGGGTACCCACCCCTTGAGGTGCGGCGAGCCGTCTTCGAGGCCTATCTCGACGGCAAGCCGCAGGCCGCGGGGCGCCTCAAGCCGACGCGCGCCGATCGAGACCACTGGTTTTGGTCAAGCGCGCTTGTCGGCGATTGCGCAAGCAGCGACTGGGGCAGCGATGCAGGCATCCTTGCGCTGACTCGGTACCTCTCGCTGTCCAAGGTTCTGGTCGACGGGCTCGTGGAGGACATGGCCCGCTCGGCGCCGGAGGCGTTGGTGGTCGCCATGCGCCGAGCTCGCCTGGTTCTGGCGCCGGATTCACCCCAGTTGCAGGCGCTCCGGGCCGTGCGCACGCTCAGTCCGATCGTGGAAGAGGCGGTCCGGGTGCACGACGTGCTCGTGGGGGCCCATCGGGAGCGAGAAGTCGAGCTGGCCCGTTGGAAGGCAATGCTCGAGGACACGACGGCCTTCGAGCTGCTGGTGCTGGCGAGCCTGTATGCCTATGAGCACCTCGTGCCGCACACGATGTCGGGCAAGTCCGCGGCGGAGGAACGCGGCGATCGGCTGGACGTTTATTGGGATGCGATCAACGACCTGCTGACCTGGAAGCTGCGGACGGCACAACAAGAGACCTTGAAGCTCGACGACGAGGTCATCGGCCGCTCATTGAAGCGATACCTGTCTCCACTTCTGTTCCCTGATCGTGAGCCGCCGACCGAGCTCATGGTCAGCCTTCAAGCCTTTGCGGGCCTTCTCGCGGCGCAGATCGAGTTGAACGCGTTCTTGTCCCGCGGCGTCGACGCGCACTGCTTCGACGACTCTGTGCGCTTCGTTCTGGCCGACGACCGCCGCCTTGTTCTTGAGGAGATCGATCCAGCGGCCAAGGCCAAGTGGTTTCGCGACGGCAAGAGGCTGGCGCTGCTGCCGGGCTACTGGCTCCATCGTGCGTTCCATGACTTCGCTGCGTCCGACATGGATCATGTCCGTATCGGGAGGCCGGAGAACGAGGGCGAGAACAGGCTGGCCTATATCCGTGCCATGGCCACCGGGCTGCGATTGCGGGAGGTCTATGGCGTTGCTGAGACGGTGACCTCTCCTACCGGCGAAGCCGCCGACATTTTCCAGGCCTTGCTATCTCTGGAGTTGACGGCACGTTTCTTCATGCTGCACTTCATCGCGCCGTTCGTGGAAGCTGCCGAGCAGACCGGCGACTGGATCGTGTCGCTCCGCCGGCTGGCCATGGGTGGTCTGATCAACGGCATGCAAAACCGCTTTGCCCTCACTTGGTCGGGCCGCGCCGAGAAGGTCAGCAAGACCACGGCGTGGACGGCCACGCCGAGCCAGCCTGCGGGAAGTGCCCGCATGGCGGCGGCGATCCTGGACTTCTGGACCCACGACATGCTCTGCGAGGCCGAGCGCCTGCAGAAAGGCGAGCCCGGCCTGGCGCCGAGGCTCATCGAGCGTCCGTACCTCAAGTTCGGACACCAGTTGGTTCAGCTGCCATGGGTGGCCGGCTTGCAGAACAACGGCACGGCGGCCATCAACAACTTGCGCCGGCTGGCCGCGCGGCGCGGTGAAGCCGCCGAGGAAACGAGGCGCATCGAGGGCCAGCTCGCAACGCTGCTGCGTGGACGAGGATTTCGTGTGCTCCTGAACTGGCAGCCGCCAGCGGAGCGGCGCGGTGCCGGCGAAGTGGATGTGATTGCAGGGCTGGACGGGCATCTGTTCGTCCTTGAGGTCAAGTCGACCTACATCCGGCGCTCGATGCATGAGGCATGGTTGCATGCGTCCACGACCTTGCGCAAGGCAGGGCTGCAGCTGCGGCGCAAGGTCGATATCGTTCAGTGGGCCGTGGGTACGGATGCTGAACTCTGCGAGGCGCTGGGTTTCGCGCGAGCGCAGCCGCCGGTGCGCGTTCACGGATGGATCGTGGACACGTCGATCGAATCGGACCACGAGCGGTTCAGCGGCTTCCTCAAGGTGTCGCTGGAGGAGGTGATCGTGGCGCTGCGCGACGACCGGCACCTGCTGAGCGACCCTGAAGGGCTCTGGTCAGGACAACTGCCGGCCGCACGTCAGGCGGTGGACCAACAGGCGCATGCAGAGCGTGTACCCGGCGGGATTCAGTGCCGAGCGGTTCGTCGAGGTGGTGGAGGGTGAACTGGTCTGGGCCGGGTTCTGACTGCGCTGAGGGGTGGCACACCATGGTCCTTCAAGGGTCTCGCGCTCTTCGGATCGGGTGGTCCGGGACACGGCGTGTGCAGACAGCGCGTTGCCCGTTAGCGTGCGAATTTGCCTGCCTGGTGGGCGCCTGGGGGCTGAAAATGTCAGGTCGAAAAAGTGGGGTCGCGCAGCGCCGATGGAGATGACGACGACGATCAAACGATGGGCCGTGGCCATGGCACTCGCCCTCGGCGCTGCCGCGGCACCCGCCATGCCGGCGGCCAACGGCAATCCCGGCGAAACCATCGACGCCCAGATCGCCGCCCACCCCGGCAAGACCGGCGTCTACGTGCTCGACACCGGCGTCGAAGCGCTGCTGGCGCGGGCCTGGCTGGTCGAGAATGCCAAGACAATCGATCGAGGTCCAGTACTTCATCTGGAGCAGCGACAACATCGGCACGCTGGCCGCCGAGGCGCTGCTGCGCGCGGCCCAGCGCGGCGTGCGCGTGCGGGTGATCGTCGATGACCTGCTGATCGATGCGCCGGACAAGGCGCTGCTGGCGCTGGCGCGGCACCCGCTGATCGACATCCGCATCTACAACCCGAAGACCTCGGTCGGCGCACCGGTGCAGCGCCGGCTGCAGAACGTGCTGACGGACTTTCGCGGCGTCAACCAGCGCATGCACGACAAGACGCTGGTGGTGGACGGCAGGATCGCCATCACCGGCGGGCGCAACATGGCTGCCGAGTACTTCGACTACAACCACGAGTACAACTTTCGCGACCGTGACGCGCTGCTGCTCGGCGTTGCCGTGGCCGCGATGCAGGCCAACTTCGAGGCCTTCTGGGGCAGCGCCGCGAGCGTCGAGGTCGAGACGCTGTACGACGGCTTGGGCCTGATGCAGAAGAACGTGCGCGTGGGCGACGAGCAGGTGCAGCAGGTCTATCGCGAGCTGCACGCGTACGCGAAGTCGCCGGACAACTTCGCGCCCGAGGTTCGCGCGGCGATCGCCGACACGCCGTCGTCGTTCGCGCGGCTGGCGCAGCAGATGCGCTGGACCGAGGTCGAGTTCATCAGCGACCAGCCGGGCAAGAACGACAACCGCATCCAGTCTCGGCGGCGGCGGGCAGACGGGCACGGCGCTGGCGCGGCTGGTGCAGGGCGCGCAGCGGCGCGTCGTCATCCAGTCGCCGTACCTGGTGGCGTCGGACGAAGCGCTGGCGCTGCTCGGCGAGGTGCGGGGGCGCGGCGTGGCCGTGCGCATCAGCACCAACTCGCTGGCCTCGACCGACAACCTGCCGGCGTTCAGCGGCTACCGCAATCAGCGCGCCCGCCTGCTCGAGATGGGCCTGCAGATCTTCGAGTACCAACCGGTGCCTGCGGTGCAGCAGCAACTGGTGCAGCGCCTCACCGCGGCCACGCGCACCGCGCCGGTGTTCGCACTGCACGCCAAGACGCTGGTGATCGACGGCAAGACGGTCTACATCGGCACCTACAACTTCGACCCGCGCTCGCAGAATCTGAACACCGAGGTCGGCGTGATCATCCACGACGAAGCGCTGGCGCGCGAGGTCGAGGCGTCGATCGAAACCGACATGGCGCCGGGCAACAGCTGGAACGCGGCCACCGACGACCCGGACCAGCAGGCAACGCTGGCCAAGCGCAGCAAGGTGCGCTTGTACCAACTGCTGCCGCTCAAGCCGCTGCTCTGAACAACTACATCATCGACGCGCGCACCGCCGGCATCGCCACCTCGCGGCCGATCACGGTGCGGGCGTAGAAGTAGTTCAGTCGCGCCTGCGCGGAGAGCGTGTCGATGTCGACGTGGCCGGCTTCGTCGCAGGAGAAGGCGAAACCGCGGCCGTCGTCGAACAGGGAGCGGAAGCGCAACTCGTAGTGCGCGGGATGGGGGGTCTGCATCGTGTTCATCGCGGGTCTCCGTGGCTGTGCTTGCTTGCCACTGGGTTGCGCGCGAGTGCCGGACGGTTTCCCTTGCACTTAGGGGGTCTTCATCCAAGTCGATGAGCCCCGGCTCATCCGTCGCGATGAGCCGCACTCGTCGTCGCGCGGGTTTCGCCGGCGGCGGCGGCGGCCGAAGATGCCTTCTTTGACGCGGTGCAGCCGTCGAACAAGGAGGCACGAGATGATCATCTACGAGTACCGGTGTGCGCAGCATGGCGCGTTCGAAGTCATGCGGCCGATGGGCGCGGCGGCGTCGCTGGCGCCGTGCCCTCAGTGCGGCGGCGAGGCGCTGCGCGCGCTGTCGGCGCCGAGCGTCATGCGCTCGTCGCGCTCGGCCTGGTTCGGCGCCATCGAACACGCCGAGAAAAGCCGCCACGAACCGGAGGTCGTGTCCGCCGTGCCCTCGGCCGGCGCGCGCAGCCGCCAAGTTTCCATGACGCCCGCTCTGCGGCGTTTGCCCAGGCCGTGACGGTTCGCCGCCGTCGCCTCGATCCGCCACTTCACCCTCGAAAGGATCCGACATGCCCAAGAATCTATTCCCGCTCGACAACACGAAGAAGTTCACCGACCAGAAGCACGTCGGTCACAACCGCTGGCACCCCGACATTCCAGCCGCGGTGACCGTGCGGCCGGGCGATGTCTTCCGCGCCGATTGCCGCGAGTGGTTCGACGGCGCGATCAAGAACGACGACTCGGCCAATGACATCCGCAACGCGCCGCTGGCCGGCGTGCACGTGCTGTCGGGGCCTTTCCACGTCGAGGGCGCCGAGCCGGGCGATCTGCTGGTCGTCGACATCCTCGAGATCGACTCGTGCGATCAGGAAGACTCGGGCCCGTATTCCGGCATGGGCTGGGGCTACACCGGCGTCTTTGCCACCAAGAACGGCGGCGGCTTCCTCACCGAGCGCTTCCCCGACGCCTACAAGGTGATCTGGGACTTCCGCGGTGATGTCGCCACGTCGCGCCACATCCCCGAGCTGTCGTATGTCGGCATCCACCACCCGGGCCTGATGGGCACCGCGCCGTCGAAGGAATTGCTCGCCAAGTGGACCAAGCGCGAGACCGCGCTGATCGAGACCGACCCGTACCGCGTGCCGCCGCTGGCGCTGCCGCCGCTGCCCGACAGCGCGATCCTCGGCGCGCTCAAGGGCGCCGATTTCGATCGCGTGTCGAAGGAGGCGGCGCGCACCGCACCGCCGCGCGAGAACGGCGGCAACCAGGACATCAAGAACCTCACCGCCGGCAGCCGCATCTTCTATCCGGTTTTCGTGCCGGGGGCCAAGCTGTCGTTCGGCGACCTGCACTTCTCGCAGGGCGACGGCGAGATCACGTTCTGCGGCGCCATCGAGATGGGCGGCTTCATGGACCTGCATGTCGACGTCATCAAGGGCGGCATGGCCAAGTACGGCATCAAGGAGAACGCGATGTTCATGCCCGGCCTGCGCGACCCGCAGTACACCGAGTGGCTGGCGTTCTCCGGCGTCTCGGTCGATTCGCAGGGCAAGCAGCACTATCTCGACTCGTGGCTGGCCTATGCGAACGCCTGCAACCATGCCATCGACTACCTGATGAAGTTCGGCTACACCGACATCCAGGCCTACATGATCCTCGGCACGGCGCCGGTCGAAGGGCGCTTGTCGGGCGTGGTGGACATCCCGAACGCCTGCTCGACGATCTACATCCCGCGGGCGATCTTCGACTTCGACATCCGTCCGTCGGCCAAGGGCGCGCCGCACCAGGTCAAGCAGGGCTTGCAGGTGCCGAAGTCGGCCAACTGAAGTTCGAAGCCATCGCAGCCGGCCCGCCGCAGGGCGGGCCGGCTGTGCCTGAACAACGACAAGAGGGGACACATCATGCTCGGACTGGTTTTGTTCTTCGTCGGCGCCGTGCTCTGCCTGAACGGCCTGTGGCTGCTCGGCAAGATCGGCGACAACGAGATTGCGGTCATCGACAGCTTCGTCGGCGGCATCACGCTGCTCGTCGCGCTGTACCTGGCCTTCGGGCCGGGCCACGACCAGGCCTCGATCAAGGCCGCGGCGTTGACATTGCTGTTCACGTTCACCTACTTCTGGGTGGCGCTCAACCGCTACAACGGCGCCGATGGCCGCGGGCTCGGTTGGTTCTGCCTGTTCGTCGCCATCACCGCGGTGCCAGTGACGATCGAAACGCTGCAGGGCGCGACGACGACCTGGGGCTACTGGTTCGGCCTGAGCTGGGGCGCATGGGGCGTGTTGTGGTTGTTGTTCTTCCTGCTGCTGGTGATGAAAAGGCCGATCGCCAAGATGGTCGGCGCCATCACCGTGGCCGAGGGCGTGCTCACCGGTTGGTTGCCGGGCTTCCTGCTGCTCAGCGGCACGATGAAGTAGCCATGCCGCTGTACGACTTCCGTTGCGCGCGCTGCGGCGAGTTCCGCGCACGCGGCTCGATCAAGGCACCGGGCGCGCCGGCGGCGTGCCCGGTGTGCGGCGCGGTGTGCGCCAAGCTGCTGTCGGCGCCGTTTCTCGGCGGCGCCAGCGGCTGGCTGGCGCGGCCGCAGGCGCAGCAGGGCCGCATGAACTGGCGCCATGCCTGCGGCTTCGGTTGCAACTGCGGTTGACGGCTACGGCATCGACGCGCAGATGCGCGCGTGCAGGTGCACGAGGTCCATCTGGCTGTGCGTGTCGGTTTTCTGGAAGACCAGCCGCAGGTGGCTGCGCACGGTGTTCTCGGAGACGCCCAGCGTGTGCGCGATCGCAGCCAGCGGCTGACCGGCGAAGACCAGCGCGCTGACCTTGGACTGCGCCGCCGTGAGCTCGTACTCGCGGGCGAAGGCGCAGGTCGCCGGGTCGTGCGCCGTGAGGCCACCGCGCACCGTGACCAGCGCCAGGCCGCGCCGCGCACCGGTGCTGCTGGCAAACACCGAACCGGCAGCGCGCACGACGACCACCATCGGCACGGCCGCCGCTGCGTGGGCCAATGCCACCACGCGCGGCGCCATGTGCGCGGGGTCGCCTTGCGCTGCCTGCACGATGGCTTCGCGCAGCACGCGCTGGTCGGCCGGGCTCGCGGCGAGCACGCACGCGCCGTCCAGGCGCAGCCCGCTGGCGCAGGCCAGCAGCCGGTCCGCAGCCGGGTTGCGATAGACCGCTTCGGACTGCGCGGTGACGAGCAGCAGCGGATGCTCGTCGTGGTCCGACAGCGCGAGCAGCGCATGCGCCATGTCGTCGGCTTCCTGCCAGCGCCACTGCGATTCGAGCGACAGCGTGACGTGGCCGAGCAGCGAGCGCAGCTGGTTCTTGTCGGCAGCGTCGAACGCGCCGCGCTCCTCGCGCCGGTAGGCCGAGAGCAGGTAGGCGCTGCTGCCGCGCTGCGCGGCGACGCCGCACAGCCGGTGCAACAGGCCGCGCGGCTGCAGGAAGCCGCGGTAGAAGTCGGTGCGCTTCAGAGCGGCCGTGCTGACGATGTCGTCGCCCGTCATCACACGGCCGGCGGCATAGTCGTCGCTCGACAGAAACCATGGGTTGCGCGCGGCGAAGGCGGCGACGTCGCGGCTGAAGTGAAGGTCCTCGGGCGACTCGTACAGCGGCGCGTCGGCGCCGCTGGCGAACTCGTGGCGGGCGATCGTGACGACGCTGGCGTCGAAGTCCGCGCGCAGCTGTTCGAGCACGGCCGGCCATTGGCCGGCGTCGACGCCGGCGGCGTGGATGGCCTGCACCAGGCAGGCCATCGTGGGAGATCGTTCGTCGTGCACGACCGTCCTTCGGACTGGAGAGAGCGCAGGGATTCTTCTGCCCGTCCGGCGCAGTGTCAACAGCGGGTATCCACCGCACGCAAGTGCGAAAAGTGGTCATGCGCAGGGTCCATGCGCTACCCTCGGCACGCCGGGCGCGCATGCCCGGTAGGAGCGGCTCGGCGATGCTGCGGGTCAGGCGCGAATACCAGTCGTGGGTGGCCAAGGAGTCTCTCGAGGACTATGCGCTGCGCTATGCCGCGAGCTCCTACCGCCGCTGGTCGCCGCGCGTCGTTGCGCACACGGCGCTCGGCGGCATCTCGTTTCTGGCCTTGGAAGCCATCGGCGCCAGCATCACGCTCAGCTTCGGCTTTGCCAACGCGATGCTGGCCGTCGCCGTCGTCTCGCTGCTGATCTTTCTCGTCAGCCTGCCGATCGCCTACTGGTGCAGCGTGGCCAACGTCGACATCGACCTGCTGACGCGCGGCGCCGGCTTCGGCTATGTCGGCTCGACGATCACGTCGCTGATCTACGCCTCGTTCACCTTCATCTTCTTCGCCATCGAGACCGCCATCTGGGCCCAGGCGCTCGAACTCGCGCTGGGGCTGAACCTCGTCGTCGGCTACCTGTTGTGCTCGCTGGTCATCATCCCGATCGTCTTCTTCGGCGTCACCGCGATCAACCGCCTGCAGGTCTGGACGCAGCCGTTGTGGATCGTGATGATGGTGCTGCCGCTGGCCGTCATCCTGATCGAGCAGCCGCAGCTGCTGCAAGCCTGGACAGCCTTCGAAGGCAGCGCGACGGGCGCGAACCTATTGTTGTTCGGCGCCGCGGCCGGCGTGCTGTTCTCGCTGGTCGGACAGATCGGCGAGCAGGCCGACTACCTGCGCTTCCTGCCCGAACGCACGGCCGCCAACCGGCGCGCCTGGTGGAGCGCGATGCTCGCTTCGGGCCCCGGCTGGATCGTCATCGGCGCGCTCAAGATCTGCGCCGGCAGCCTGCTCGCCGTGCTCGCGCTGCGCATGGGCAGCAGCCAGGCGCAGGCCATCGAGCCGGTGCATCTGTATTTGCATGCGTACCGGCAACTGGTCGACTCACCGGCGCTGGCGCTGGCGCTGGCCGCGGTGTTCGTCAGCCTGTCGCAGGTCAAGATCAACGTCACCAATGCCTACAGCGGCTCGCTGGCCTGGTCGAACTGCTTCGTGCGGCTGGCGCACTACCACCCGGGGCGCGTCGTCTGGCTGGTCTTCAACGTCGTCATCGCGCTGCTGCTGTCGCTGCTCGGCATCTTCGAGACGCTGCAGGCGGTGCTGTCGGTGTATTCGACGGTGGCCATCGCCTGGATCGGCGCGCTCGTCGCCGACCTCGTCGTCTTGAAGCCGGCCGGCATCAGCCCGCCGTACATCGAGTTCAAGCGCGCGCACCTGTACGACTTCAATCCGGTCGGCTGCGGCGCCACGCTGATCGCCTCGGCGGTGGCGATCGGCGCCTATGCCGGCGCGCTCGGGCCGGTCGCCCAGGCCTTCTTCGGTTTCATCGCGCTCGGCGTGGCCATCGTCTCGGCGATCGTCATCGCCTATGCGACACGCGGCCGCTACTACATCGCCCGCGCCGACGCGCACTACCGCCATCTGAAGCGCGACACGCTCGTCGAATGCAGCATCTGCGAGCGCCGCTACGAAGCGCCCGACATGGCGCATTGCACGTTCTACGGCGGCCCGATCTGCTCGCTGTGCTGCGGCCTCGAGCTGCATTGCCACGATCACTGCAAGCGCGGTGTCGTGCCGGCCAGCGTTGCGACCTCGCGCTTCGAGCCGCACACCTTGCGCCGCGTCGGCCGCTTCCTCGGCGTGTTCAGCGTCTTTGCGGCGCTGCTCGGCGCGGCTTTCGTGCTGACCTACCGCTTCATGGCCTTGCCCACCGATACCGGCACCGACTGGGTCAACGTCATGCTGCGCCTGTACATCGCCACGCTGGCGGTGGCGTCGCTCGGCATCTGGTGGATCGTGCTGTCGCAGGAAAGCCGCGAACAGTCCGAGCGCGAGTTGCTCGAATCGATGCAGCACCTCGAGCAGACGCGCAAGGATCTGATCGAGTCGGAGAAACTGGCCGCACTCGGCGGGCTGGTGGCCGGTGTCGCGCATGAGATCAACACGCCGGTCGGCATCGCGGTCAGCACGGCCTCGTATTTGAGCGAGCGCACGCAGGCGGCGCAGATCGTGTGGCGCGAAGGGCGCTTCGAGCCGGCGGCGCAGCAGCAGTACTTCAGCGACGCGCAGGAGTCGGCGCGCCTGCTGCTGTCCAACGCGCAGCGCGTGGCCCGGCTGGTCGCCAACTTCCGCCAGCTCGCCGTCGACCGCGTCGGTGAAGAGCGCCGGCCGTTCGATCTGCGCGCCTGCGTCGACGACACGCTGCGCGACCTGAAGCCGCGCCTGGACGAAGCCGGCGTCGCGCTGCATGTCGATGTGCCCGCCGGCATCGCGATGGACAGCTACCCGGTGGCGCTGGCGCAGGTGCTGACGAATCTCACCGTGAACGCGATGCAGCACGCCTTCACGGCGGGCGGGTCGATCGCGATTACGGCGCGCCTGGGCGACGACGACGCGGTGCAGCTGCGCTTGCGCGACGACGGCCAGGGCATCGACGCCGCGCTGCGCAGCCGCGTCTTCGAGCCCTTCTTCACCACGCGGCGCATGCTCGGCGGCACGGGGCTGGGCCTGTACATCGTCAACCAGCTGGTGACGCGACAGCTCGGCGGCACGGTCGTGCTCGAGGCCGCCACGAGCCGCGGATCGTGTTTCGACCTGCGCTTGCCGCGCGTGGCCCGGCAAGCGCCCGATGTGACGCGCATCCTGAGCAGCCCACCGCGGGCCGGCGCCGATGAACGCTGAAGCCGCGCGCTGGAAAGTCCTGCTCGTCGATGACGAGCCGGCCGTGCACCAGGTGTCGCAGTTGATCCTGGCCGATGTGCAGTTCGACGGCCGCGGCATCGAGCTGCTCTGCGCACATTCCGCCGCGCAAGCGCGCGACATGCTGGCGCACGCGAGCGACGTGGCCCTGGTGCTGCTCGACGTGGTGATGGAAACCGACGACGCCGGCCTGGCCCTCGTGCAGCACATCCGCGAGCAGCGGCGCGACCGCCTGGTGCAGATCGTGCTGCGCACCGGCCAGCCCGGCATGGCGCCCGAGCGCGACGTCGTGTTGCGCCACGAGATCAACGGCTACTGGCTGAAGACCGACCTGACCGCGCAGCGCCTGCGCTCGATCGTCATCTCGGCGCTGCGCACCTACCGCCTGGCGCGGGGCGAGCAGGTGTCGCCTGGCGGCGCACCGGATGTTGCCGAGGCCGGAACCCGGGCGCTGCGCAGCGAACTTGCGCGCGCCGCTGCCGGCACCGCGGTGGTCTGGCAGGCCCAGGCCGAGGTCGCGCTGGCGTCGAACCGCATCACCGGCATCGAACTCGTGCCGCTGTGGAAGACCTCGATCGGCCTGCTGCCAGCCGGGCGCGTATTCGATGCGCTGGGCGGGGTGCCAGAACGCCGGGCGCATGCGCTGCACCTGCTCGCGCAGGCCTGCAGCTGGGCGCGCACGTGGCGTGAGGACGGGGCTGCCTTGACGGTCTCGATTCCAGCGGTCGGTGAGTGCATCGACGATGGCGACACGCTCGCCAGTGTTCAGGAGATGGTGCAGCAGGCCGCGTTGCCGCCCGGCACGATCGATCTTCCTGGTCAGCGGGACCAGCCCGCTGCGCGGCGACTCGGCGCTGCAGCGGGCCCTGGTGCAGATGCGCTCGGCTCGGTGTCGGCTACACGTTGGCGGATGTCGGCGCGGCAACGATCTCACTGCAGCGCTTGGCTCAGCTCGGCCCCGACCGACTGAAGATCCACCGGCCTTTCGTGCGCGACGTCAGCGCCGATCCGCAACGCATGGCCTTGGCGCGTTCGGTGATCGCCCTGGCGCACACCTTGCGCATCGTCGTCATCGCCGACGGCATCGCTTCCGATGGCGATGCCCAATTCTTCCGCTGGGAGGGTTGCGACCTCGGGCAGGGCGATGGCCTCGTGCCCGCGTGCGCGCCGGGTGATGTGCTTGGACTGCTGGGTTGATGACGCTGCCAAGGTCAGCGCTGAACCGTGCACGCCCCGTCCGCGCTCTGCCTGAAGCAGAAGTCACCGGTCAGGCTCGAGCTCTCCCACGGCACCTGCGCGCGGCCGGTTTCGCGCGCCACGCCCAGGCGCACCTGCTTGAAGACGAGCTCGATCGGCAGGCCCGGCGTCTGCATCATCGCCAGCAGGTGCTTGGTGTAGAGGCTGTTGCGCTCGCCCGGGTTGTCGAGCGCCACGCCGCCAGGCGCCGTGGAGAAGGCCACCATCGAGCCCAGCGGCGCTTGCACCAGCGCCAGGCCCGGTGCGGCGATGCCGCGGAACTTCAGGCGCCGGCCGTCGGGGCCGACGACTTCGGTGCCGGAGAACGGGTTGTTGCGGCACGCGTCGAGGATGAAGATGTTGATGCCTTGCTTGATCGCGGCCAGGCGGTCGAGCAGCTCGTTCAGGTCGGCGCTCTTGGCCGGCATCTCTTCTTCGCCGCGGATCTCGGTGTCCACCGGCAGCAGGTAGTTGCGGCCTTTGACCTGCACGCCGTGGCCGGCGTAGAAGACCAGGCGCACGGCCGCGGAGCGCGCGGCGATCGAGAACTGGCGGAAGGTCTCGATCATCTCGCGCAGGCCGAGGTTCTCGCGCTGCATGACGTCGAAGCCGAGCGCGCGCAGCTGCGCGCCGACCGCTTGCGCGTCGTTGACCGGGTTCTTCAGCGGGCCGACGCGGTAGGCGCCGTTGCCGATGACGAGCGCGGCGCGGCGCTCGCCCTGGCGCCTGCGCGCCGGCAGCGGCCAGCACGCCGGCGATGCAAAGGTTTCGTCGTGTCGCGTTCATTGCGGCCACGCCGGCAGCGCATCGACCACCGCCACGCCTTCGACGATCGCACTCGCGCCGAGCATTGCCGTCACCGCGTCGACTTGCCACGCCGACACACGCACGTAGTAGTCGCCGAGCTGTCCCGGACCGGAGGCGATGTTGGCTTGCGCGTCGATCAGCAGCATGCGGATGTCGGCCTCGCGTGGCGTCGGGTCGAAAGTTGACTTTGACGAAGGCCGGTGGTTCGGTGGCGCCGACCGGCGGCACGCCGCGGATCAGGCTCGTGTCTTCGCGCTCGCCGATCATCGCCGTGATGACCACGGCTTGCAGTGCGATCACCGCCAGCGCGCCGGCCAGCGCCGGTTTCAACATCGGCTGCGGGAGCAGGCGCGCCAGCCAATCGCGCACCCGTTCGACGAATGATGTCGCCGCCAACGGAGCGGCCTGCGTGCGTTCGGCGCGAATGCGCTGCATCGCGCGCTCCAATCCGACTTCACTCGATACCGGCACCACTTCTTCCTGCGTCATCGTCTGCACCGAGCGCAGCCAGCTCAATTCGTTCGCCGCCTGCGGGTGCTCGCGCAGGTAGTGTTCGATCCAGACCCGATCGTCGGCACCCAGCGTGCCGTTGACGTAGAACGGCAGCAGTTCGTCGAAGCGCGATTTCATGTCGTGCCCTCCCGAACTTCGACATGACCTTCGCGCGACAGCATCACGCGCAAACAGTGTTCGAGCTTCTTGCGCGCATGAAACAGGCGCGTCTTCACCGTGTTCTCGGGGCAGGCCTGCACCTGCGCCACGTCGGCCAGCGCCATGCCCTGGTAGAAGACGAGGTGGATGCATTCGCGGTGATCGTCCGACAGGCGCTGCACGCACTGCAGCACGCCCTCGCGGCGCTGGCGCTCGGCCAGCGTATCGAAATCGTCATGCCCGTCGCCTGCGATCAGCTCGGCGAAGTCTTCGATGTCTTCGTGCCGCTCGTCGGGCTTGCGGCCGCGCCAGGCCATCAGCACCTTGTTGCGCGCCACGCCGATCAGCCAGGTGGAAAACAACGCCTCGCCGCGAAAGCGCGCCGGTGCGCGCCAGACTTCATACAACGTATCAGCCACGATTTCCTCCGCTTGTGCCGCGTCGCCGATCTGCTTGCTCACGTAGGCGTAGAGCCGGCGCGAGAAGGCGCGGTACAGCGCCTTGAACGCGGGCTCGTCGCCTTGCGCAATGAGCGCCAGCAGACGCAGCACTTCGTCGTTGTCCATCGTTGCGGGCGAGCCGGGCGCAGCGCGAGCCGGTGCAGGAAGAGGGAGCGCATGGTAGGCCGCCGTCACGGTGGTTCGTCAATACCTAATCGAAACTACAGCGCAGCCGCTTCGCCGCGGAACTGCACGCGCCGGTTCTCGGGCGCCAGCGGCGTGCGGCCGGGCAGGGTTTCGTATTTGCCCATGCCGATGGCGCGCAGGCGGGTCGCGTCGATGCTGTGCTGCGCGACCAGGTAGCGCTTGACCGATAGCGCGCGGCGCATCGACAGCCGCGCGTTGTATTCCTCGCTGCCGAGCGCATCGGTGTGGCCTTCGATGGCCACCAGCGCCTCATCGGGCAGCAGGCGGATGCCTTCGGCCAGCGCGTCGAGTTGCGCCCGTGCGGCGGGCAGGATGTCGTGCGAATCGAACGCGAACTGCACCGGCAGCGCCAGCGACTTCGGCTTGCCGGCGGCGGCGGCGGCCTGCGCGGAGGCGACCTTGGCTTCGGGCACGCCGTCGTCGAGCAGGCGCAGCGAGCGGAACTTGATCTTCGGCGCGGCTGGGGCGGCGAGGATGGCAGCCACCTCGCCGGGATTCACGGTTTCGCCCTGGCGGTAGAGCCGGACGTCATCGGCGGCGAAGCCGGGGCCGGCGGCAAGCGCCAGCAGGCAGGTCATGATCAGGCGGTGCGGTGTCATGGTGATCTTTCGAAGAAGGGTTGCGACTGTGTTGCACCTGGGGCTCATCAGGTTCAAATTCAATCGATTTGTCCAAACGCCGTGCGTTGCAGTTCGGCCGCGTCGCGCACGCGCTGCGTCAACTGCGGCGAGCCGCTGTAGCCGAGCCGGCCGCTGTCGCTGAGATCGTGCAACCAGGCGCTGCGCGGCGTTCACCAGCGCCTGCCCGCTGCCGCTAACGTCGATCCGCGTCTCGCGGCTGCGCAGACCGGCGGCGTTGTAGCGCGCGGCGTCGCTAACCCGCACCTGTTGGTGCTGCACCCGGCCGCGTTGCACGCTCATCTCGCTCGACCCTGCCACCTCTGGCTCGAAGCGCTCGGCGCTGAGCTCGGCCATGCGCGTGCGGCTGCTGCCGGCGACATGCATTGCCAGCGCGGGTGTGCGCAGCGTGCCGATCTGCACCTCGGCGCTGCCGTCGGCGCGCAGCAGGGTCAGTGTGCGCAGCGTCACGCGCAGCCGGATCGGCAATGCGGTCTGCAGCGATCCGACGACGCCGATCACCAGGGTGCCGCTGTCGACGCGCGTGTGCAGCAGGGGCAGCACGCGCTCTTCGGCCTCGACGACCAGCGATTCGGCCGCGCCTTGCGTGATCAGCAGTTCGACAGGCGCGTCGATGGCCACGCGATCGAACGGCGAGACCGCGCGCACTTCGAGTGTCGTGCCGGCGGCGGCTTCGGCTGCCTGGGCGGGCGCCATCACAGTCAGGCCGGCCGCGCCCAACAGCGCCGCGGCCAAGGCGCCGCCGCAGGGCCAGTGCGTGGATCTCATCGTGCCCCCTTGGCGCTGCGCGCCGTCCCCCCGAGGGGGAGCGAGCGCCTTGGGATCGGCCCGGCGGCGCTCATGGCAGCCCGCTCTTGCCGCCGCGTGCCGGCGGCACGGCGCGCACCAGGCAGGTGGCGTTGCGTGTTTCGGCGATGTACAGGGATTGGCGGTTGCGGTCCTGCAATTGCAGCCTGGTCGCGCCGGCTTCCAACGCCGGCGGCGCGCTGACATGTTGCTCTTCGAGGATCAACCGGCCCTCTTGCCAGCAGCGCAGCACGTAGCCGCCTTGCGCCGCGGCGTCCCGCGGCGGCGGGCTCTTCGACTTGTCAGCGATGACGCCGGCCGTTGCCACCACGCTCAGCGCCGCAAGCAGCGCTGCCAGCCCGGCCCTATTTGAAGTCCACATGGAAGCTGTCCTCGGCAAAGTGGTTGCGGGTGGTCATGGCGAACGCGTTGCGAACCTGATCGAGCGAGGTCAGGGCCAGCGGCGCGAAGTCGCTGCCGCTCACCGCCGGCGGCAGATCGGTCATGACGTCGCGCTCGGCGGCATAACAGGCCACCGTTTCGCGCACGCCCTTGGTGTTGGCGACGATCTGGAAGCGTTGCTGCCCCGGCAACTCGAGCCTGCTCGATGCGCTGACCAGCGCATCCTTGGCAAAGCGGTTCGGGAAGATGCGCTGGATGACCGCGTTCTCGTCGCGCAGGTAGCAATAGACGTGCGCGTCGCGATTGGTCTGGATCGTCAGCTGCACCATCGCACCCGGCGCAAAGCGCTTCGCGCCGGTGGCCGAATCGACATCGAGCGCGAGCTTGGCCGCCGGCGACGCGGCCGCGGCGGCCGGCGCAGGTGCAGGCGTCTGCGACGTCACCGCCTCGACCTTGCCGAACATCGCGCGGTGGTCCGAGCGCAGATAGTCGCGGAAGAACTCGATCGTCAGCTTCGGTTCGCGCGAGTGGCCGAGCGCTTCGCGGTAGCGCGAGATGGCTTCCTTGAAATCATCGTTGACCAGGCCATCGACCGGGCCGTTGTAGACCCGGCGGGCGCGCATCTGGCGCTGGTGGTATTCGATCAGCTCGGCCGGGTTGGCGGCCATGGCGTCGTACCAGTCGCGGATCTCGTTGCCGACCGCTTCGTCGCTGTCGCTGGCGCCCAGGCACGTCCAGTACGGCACCCGCGCCAGACGGCCGACGAGCTCGATGGCGGCCAGCTCGACCAATGTGCGCAAGGCTTGCGACTGGCCTTCCTGCCGGGCCACAGCTGACCGAAAAGCTGATGCCGAACTTCTTGATCGAGACATCGCCGTCGATGCCCTTGCCGTCCTTGATGACGATCACCGAGTTGCGCGACGAGACGCCCGAGACGACGGCCAGGTCGGCTGTCGACAGCATGCTCAGGTCCAGGCCGATCACAGTCGCCTGCGCGCTCTTGGCGGCGCCGACGTTGATGTAGGGCTCGATCGAGATGCCGCCATCGATGTTCTTGCGCACGATGGCGTCGTCGAACTGCGAGATCGATCCGCGCACGCCGAACGGCGGGATCACCGCGTACGGCTCGCGCTGCTGGGCCTGGAACAGGAAGCCGATCGTGTTGCCCGAGTCCTTGCCGTAGGCGATGGGGCGGATCGCGCGGCTGCGCTTGGTCATGTCGGAGAGCGCCGAGATGAGCATGTCTTTCGTGCCGGCGTTGACCTTCTTGGTCTCGTCGAGGATGTCTTCGACGATCACCGAGACGTCGCGCACGCCGTAGTCGAGCAGCGTGTTGTCCATGCAGCGCAGGCCGTCGGCAAAACTCGTGATCGACTTGTAGGGCGCCTGCGCCGGGCCTTGCTTGAGGGTCTGCGCCTGCTCGAGCACCTGGGCCCGCGTGGCGGTGGCGTTTTCGAACGAGGCGCAGGCGGCGAGCGACAGCGCCAGCGGAAGCGGCGCCAGGCGATGAAGAAGGGTGCAAGTTTCATGGACTACTTGCACTTGTTGTTGACGTTGAGGATGTCGCCGAGCACGACGACGTTGATGTCGATCGGCGCGAAACCGATGCGCCGGTTGCCGACAGCACGTTGCCAATGTTCACGCTGCCGCAATCGTTGGTCGAATCGCGCCGGTCTTATCGCCCTGCTTGTCGCCGTTCTCGTTCTTCGGACGCGTGCGCGCATCGAATTGGCGCGCGCCTTCTGCTTGGCGATGTCGGCCAGCCATGTCGGCGTCGATGTCCATCGGCTCCGTGGTCGCCGGCGAAGACGCAGCGCGCCTTGCAGCGCGAGCACAGACGCCAGCCAGCCTGGCCAGGTGGCGTGACGACAGCGGCAAGTTCATGGCGGGTCCTCAGGGTAGTGAGGCAGACGCCAGGCGCTGGCCTGGCGTGCTCTCGAATGACAAAAGGCCGCGACGGCCTCGCGGCCGCCGCGGTCCTAGAGGCAAGCACGACGGCTTACTCGATCACGCCGACCTTGATCGACTGGTCGTTGCGGTTGCCGTTGGTCTGCGACTGGCTGACGTTGGTCGCCGTGACGCGGGTCGAGTGCCGTGCACCAGGTTCTTGTCGATCTTGCCGAGGATCATCGTCTGCGTGTTGCGGCTGCCTTGGTCTGCGACTGGCGCAGGTTGCGTCGCCGTCACGCGAGCCGAGCTGCTGCCGGGCAGTGCGTTGTCAACCACGCCGGCTTGCATGTCCTGCTTGTTGCGGTTGCCGTTGGTCTGGGTCTGGCTGGCGTTGTTCAGGTCCACGGTGGAGCTGTCGGCAAAGGCGGCGCCGGTGGCAGCGAGCGCGGCCAGAACGATGAGGGACTTGAGTGCTTTCATTGAATAACTCCGTAGGAAGATTGAAGGTTGGGAGAACTTGGCTTGCTGATTTGCTTCAGCCGACCTTCAGTTGCAGTGCAACCGCGCCCGGTTCAAAGAAGGCGCGCGAACCATCCCCCTAACTACCGCACCTGGTACTCGACCAGCCCCGGCCCACCCGCCGAGGCGATCAAGAGCGATCGGGGCTGCAGAGGCAGCCTTGCTCGGCAGCGTCGCAACCACAGCGCAAGGCACAAGCACACGCTTGTCCGGCAACGACGGTGGCCGGCTGCGCCGCATCGGACTGGCAGCCGCATTGGCAAGTGGCGCCCGGGCAGTTGATGCAGCGGCAAGAAGAGGTGGCGGTGAAGTTCATGGAGGTGTCCTTTGAAGTTGAAGAGAGTTCGGAGCCGGTGGATCCGTGGCATGAATTCTGTTCAACAGCGCCGCTTTGGACTTGAACGAAACGGCTAATCTCGTGGCGTGCGTTGCACGGCCCGCGACATGTCCGGACACAAGCAGATGGAGACGGCAAGAACGACGTCGCGGCGCCCGGTCGCCGGCATCGGCCGTGTGCTGCTGTGGAGCGGCGGCAGCCTGTGGATCGGCCGCGAGGCGGGCCGCGGCCAGAGCCATGCGCACCACGCGATCCAGATCGCGCTGGCCATGGGCTCGCCCTTTCTCATGCGGGGTGGCGACGGCGGCTGGCGCGAGCACACCGGCGCCATCGTCATGCCGCATCGCCGGCATCAGTTCGACGGCTGCGGCGGCTCGGTGGCGATGGTCTTCGTCGAACCGGCGACCGCGCAGGGCAGGGCCCTGCTGGCGCGCTACGGGGCGACGGACATCGCCGATCTGCAAGCCGACGCGGCGCAGGCGCTCGCCAGCGCGTTGCGTGCGGCGTATTCGGCCCGGGCAGAGAACAGCGCGCTGATCGCCATGGGCCAACAGGTCGTCGCGACGCTGGCCGCACAGGCGCCCTCGGCGGGCAGCGTCGATCCGCGCATCGGCCGCGCCATCACGTGGATGAGAGCGCGGCTCGACACAGCGCTGTCTTTGCAGGCCGCGGCCGACGTGGCGCATCTGTCGCCGAGCCGCTTTCGCCACCTCTTCGTGGCGCAAACGGGCGTTGCGTTTCGTGCCTATCTGTTGTGGGCCCGGGTCGAGACGGCCGTGGCGGTGGCGATGAGCGGGCAATCGTGGACGGCTGCGGCGCAAGAAGCGGGCTTTGCCGATTCCGCCCATCTCAGCCGAACGTGCCGGCGCATGTTCGGCTTCGCTCCTGTCACGCTCGTCAAGGAATAGTCAACAGCGGTTGCAAAATGGTTTGCTCGAACTTTCAGGAGCACTCACATGGCCAGCAAGAACACGATCTGCCTTTGGTACGACGGCACGGCGCTCGATGCCGCAACGTTCTATGCCGAAACCTTCCCCGACAGCGCGGTGGGCGCCATCCTGCGCGCGCCGGGCGACTATCCGAGCGGCAAACAAGGCGACGTGCTCACGGTTCAATTCACGGTGGCCGGCATCCCCTGCATCGGCCTGAACGGCGGCCCGCAGTTCAAGCACGACGAGGCCTTCTCGTTTCAGATCGCCACCGACGACCAGGCCGAAACCGACCGCCTGTGGAACGCGATCGTCGGCCATGGCGGGCAGGAAAGCGAGTGCGGCTGGTGCAAGGACCGCTGGGGCCTGTCGTGGCAGATCACGCCGCGCGCGCTCATCGCGGCGATCTCCGACGCCGACCCCGCGGTGGCCAGGCGCGCGTTCGACGCGATGATGACGATGAGAAAGATCGACATCGCCGCGATCGAGGCGGCGCGGCGCGGCTGATAGCGGCAGTCAATGCAGGCTGAACTCGACCAGCTCGACGCTCGTCGATTGAAGCAGCGTGCCGCCCACCGTCGTCGTGATCTCGTGCTTGACGATGCGCTTGACGTCGCTCGCGTACCAGAGCCGGTGCTCGGTGATCACGAGGCCGGACTTCGCCGGCACCGCGCGATTGCGCCTGGCCGCGCAGCACGACCTTCTGCGCGCGATAGGTGCCTGCGGCGACCTGCACCTCTTCTTCGCCCTCGACGCTGACACGCAGCGGCACCGTGGCCTGTTCGATCTGCTGCGACAGATCGGCACCGCGCAGCGCCGGGCCGATCAGCCCGGCGGCTTGCAGGTAGG
Organism: uncultured beta proteobacterium; assembly: GCA_963732625.1. Lineage (GTDB taxonomy): Bacteria > Pseudomonadota > Gammaproteobacteria > Burkholderiales > Burkholderiaceae_C > CADEEN01. Next base: position 158,462 of record CAVTAM010000018.1, read on the forward strand.
GCGAGAACTCGGGCGGCGCCGCGTCCTGCACGGCGTTGAACGACGGCGCGAGTGCCACGCGCGTGCTGCGCGGCGTGGCATCGGCGCTCGTCGTGCGGCTCTCGGCGATGCCGCGCTCGCTGACCTCTTCGACCTTGGCGGTGACGAAGAGGTCGCCGAGGCGGAACTGGTCTTGCACGCGGTAGCGCCAGCTGTCGCCGACGCGCGGCAGCTTGTTGTTGGGTGCCCCCGCCACCTGCGCCACCTGCACCGGCGGCGCCGTTGCATCGAGCCGCGATTGCGCGAGCGCCGCAAAACGGCCGCTCGGGTACTGACGCAGGTAGGCGCGCAAATCATCGGCGCGGCTCGTGCCTTGCACGCTGTTCCAGAACGCCAACTCGGCAGCAGCTTCAACGTCGGCTGAACCTTCACGCGCGAGCACCGCCGCGGCGGGCACGAACGCGAACTCGCCCTGCAGCGACGAGCTCTCCCACGGCACCTGCGCTTCGCGCGAGGCGCGCACCACGGCTTCGCGCACGCGCTTGAAGACATGCTCCACCGGCAGCCCCGGCGTCAACACCTGGCGCGCGAGTTGTTGTGCGTAGAGGCCGTTCTTGTCGTTGACGCCGCCCAGGCCGTCGGCGGCCAGCTTGCCCGGCGCGGTGGCGTACGCGAGCAGCGTGCCCACCGGCGCGTCCATCTGCGCCAGGCCCTGCGCGGTGTGCTGGCTCTTGCCCGCGAACGGGTTGTTGCGGCAGGCATCGAGGATGACGATGTTGACGCGGCTCCTCGCCGCCGACATGCGGCCGAGCACGAAGGCGATGTCGATGCCGGCCAGCGCGATCTCGTCTTCGCTGCGGATCTCGGCATCGACCGGGATCAGGTAGTTGCGGTCGCGCAGTTGCAGGCCGTGGCCGGCGTAGTACAGCACCGCCACCGAGTTGTCGGTCAGGCGCTCGCCGAAAGCGCGCAACGCGCCGAGCAGGCCGCGCCGGTCGAGGTTCTCTGCCAGCGCGACGTCGAAGCCGGCCTGCTTCAACGACGAGGCGACGAGGCGCGCATCGTTGACCGGGTTGTCGAGCGGATCGACGCGGTAGGCGGCGTTGCCGATGACCAGCGCCACGCGCTGCTCGGCGGCGAAGGCGCTGCTGCACGTCAGCAGCCAGAGCAGGCAGCACAGCGCGATGCGCTTCATCATCGCGGCCCCTCCAGCAGCGACGCCAGCGCGGCCGGCGCCGGCAGGCCGTCGAAGACGCGAAAGTCTTGCGCCGTCGCCGCGCCGTGGCACCACCAGGCGCTGCGCGCCGAGGCGCTGTTGCAGAATCTCGGCGGCCAGCAACTCGTCGGCGCGCGGCGCCGGCGCGCCACAGCGGCGGCGGCAACGCCGACAAACAGCTCTTCGAAATCGTCCAGCGTGTGCTCGTTGCGCTGCGTGAAGCGCATCGCCGCAACGACGCTCGTGAACCAGCGCCGCGCCGCGATCGCCTGCGCCAGCGCCGGCATCGGCTGCGCCACGGTGAGCGGAAAGCGGCGGCCGGCGCGGTCGGTGCTCGGCATCAGCAGGCCGCCCCAGGCCAGCGCATCGACCACGCCGGGGCCGAGCCAGAAGCGGCGCACCGGCGCCAGCGCACCGTCGTCGGACAGGCGGCGCGCGTGCGGCATGTGCTGCAGGCCGGCTTGCAGCCACTCGTCCCAGCGCTCGACGAAATTCGGCGGCAGGCGGCGCATCGCAAAGTCGCCCAGCCCCGGCAGCTTGCCGTACCAGCCCGCGGCGGCACGGCGGCCTCGCGCTGCGCGCTGCGCGCTGACGTTGGGCGGCCGACCGGCTTACAACTTGTCGGACATGGAAACGGCTCCAGGTCTTGGCGCAGCAGCGGGTTGTGCGCGCCGGCGCTGCGCACTTCGAAGCGCGCCTTGCGGCCTTCGATGTCGAAGCTGACCAGCGCGCGGTCGGGCGAGGCGCCGCGCTCGACGCGGGCGCGGTCCAACAGGCGCAGCAGCGCCCACGGGCCGTTGAAGGTGTAGCCGCTGCCGGCGCTCGGGCGCGAGCAGCACGTGCACGCGGCCGCCGTGCCTGCCGCCGAGCGTCAGCCAGTCGATGCTTTGCGGCTGCTGTCGCGCCGCGTTTGAAGCGCAGCACCTGGCCATCGACGTCGAGCGTGAACTCGGTCGCGCCGGCATCGAGCTCGAGCAGGCGGAACTCGAGCCGCGTGCCGAGCGCGCGGCCGCCGTCGCGGAAGAAGGCGTCGCGGATCGCCTGCGCGCGGCGAAACGGCGCTGCGCCGTCGCTGCGCGCGGCGTCGCGCGTGCGCGGCGAGGTGGCGCTGGAAGAAGCTGTCGAAGAGGCCGCCGGCGCCGAAGGTGCGCGCGAACTCGTCGCGCGACATCTCCTCGCTGGCGCCGCGCACGAACGGGTAGCGCTGCGACACCGCGCGCGTGCAGGCCGGCGCGAGTTCACGCGCGATCTCGCGCGACAGCGGCTCGCGCAGCGCCGCCAGCAACTGCGTCGAGCTCGCTGCCGTGCAACTGCGCCAGCAGCACGTTCAGCGGCGCCGGTGCGTCGCGCGCGGTCTGCGCCAGCTCGCGCAGGACGTCGCTCGGCCGGCGGCAGCGCCTTGCGTTGCTGCGGCCTCGTCGGCGGCGGCGAGATGCGCTGCGCAGCTTGCCGAGCAGCGCCTGCGTGCGCGCGATCGGCGGCGACGCGCCATCGACCTGCGCGCGCAGCGCCGCGAACCAGGCGCGCGGACGGGCCGGCCGCGGTTTCGCGCGCGGCCGTGCGCAGCAGCGCCAGCAGCGGCGAGTCGGCTTGCGCCAGCGCGCGCGCCAGCCGCGCGCTGTCGCCGAGCTGCGGCGTCGGCGCCAGGCGCAGATCGTCGAGCAGCGATTGCCAGTAGAGCGCGTTGTCGAGTGACGACCAGGCGCTCGACTTCATCGGCCAGGCCCGGCGCGCGTGGCCAGCGCGCGCGGTGTGCCGAGCACCCAGCTCTGCTCTTGCGCCAGCTCGGCCAGCACCTGCTGCGTGCGCGCGCGCGCGGCCGCGTGGCGGCGCGCGGCGGCGGCAGGTCGGCCAGCGCGCGCGCCGCTGGCGCGCACCAGCACCGCCCCGGCGTTGAGGGCGATGCGCGGCGCGTTGCCGTCTTGCTGGCTGCAGGCGCGTGGCGGCGCGTTGTGCCAGCGGCACGCCTTGCACGCGCGCACGCGTGACGGCAACCAGCACGGCATCGGCATGCGACGGCGCACCGACCTCGCCGCCGGCCAGCAACTGGTCGAGGTGGCGCAGCAGCGCCGCGCGCTCGGCCGCGCTCACGCTTTCGGGCAGCGTCGAGTTGCCAATCGTTGGCGAAGTAGGCGCGCAGCGCTGCGGCGTCGAAGTGCTTGCCGCCGAAGAGCATCAGGTACGCGCGCAGCGTTTCGTAGGTGCGCGCGGCCGGCTCGCCGGCGCTCTGGCGCAGCCGCTCCTCGAGGCGCGCGGCGATGCGCGGCAGCAAGGCGTCTTTCAGCAGGCGCTGGTAGCTGTCGTCGGCCGCGGCGGCGAGCATGCGGTTGCGGTCGAGCAGGCGCGCGGCGAGGTCGTCGCCGTCATGCGCCGGCATCCAGGCCGCTGCCGGCGAGCGCATCGAGCGCCGGCAGCAGCGCGACCAGATCGGTGTTGCGCTGCGCCTGCGCCAGCGCCTGGTCGAGCTGCGGCAGTTGCGCGGCAAACGCATCGACGGCGCGCGCCTCGCGCTCGTAGCCGCGCCAGGTCAAGCCTGCTGCCGCCACCACGGCCAGCGCGCTGGCGGCCAGCGCGCCGCGCTCGATCCACAGGCGTTGCCGGCTGCGGCGCGAGGTGCTGCCGGCGAGGCCGCTTTCTGCAAAGACGACGTCGCGCAGCAGCCGGGTCACGAAGTACGAGTTGCCGCTGCCGCGTGGGCCCGGCGCTGCGTCCTGCGTCGCGCTGGTGAAGTACAGGCCGCGCAGCATCGGCCGCGTGCCTGGCCCTTGCGTGACCACGGCGTGCAGCAACTGGAGCGCCGAGCGGTTGAGCTGCCGCCACTGCGCCGGGAAGGCATGGATCGCGGCGCTGCGGCGGCTGCCGCGCTCGCGGCCCAGGCGTTCGAGCATCTGCTCGTGCAGCCGCGCTTCGAGCGCGTCCATCTCGGCGCGCCACTGCGCCGCGCCGGCGCCGCGCGGCAGCGTCGCACCCCAGACCTGCGCGCGCACGTGGGCGTCGAAGCCGGCGAAGAACTCGGTGAAGCCGGGCAGCAGATCGGTCTTGGTGACGAGCACGTACACCGGCACGGCCAGCCCCAAGCGCGCGCTGATTTCGTCCAGGCGCTGGCGCAAGTCGCTGGCGTGCGCGGCGGCGCGCTCGGGCGTGGTCTGCAGCAGGTCGCTGGCGCTCACCGTGAGCAGCACGCCGTTGATCGGGCAGCGCGGGCGGTGGCGGCGCAGCAGGTCGAGAAAGCCGAACCAGGCGGTGCGGTCGGCGTCGCGGTCGCTGTCTTGCGTGGTGTAGCGGCCGGCGGTGTCGATCAGCACGGCCTCGGAGGCGAACCACCAGTCGCAGTTGCGCGTGCCGCCAACGCCGCGCACGGACTTCGTCGCCGGGGCCGTCGGCGAGCGGAAAGTGCAGCCCCGAGTTGAGCAGCACGGTGGTCTTGCCGGCGCCCGGCGCGCCGATGATCACGTACCACGGCAGCTCGTGCACCAGCGGCCGGCCGAGCAGCGCACCGAGCCAGCGCGCGCCGCCGCGCTGGGCCAGGCGCAGGCTGCGCAGTTGCTGCAGCGCCTGGCCGAAGCGCTTGCCGAGGAAGGCGACTTCGCGCTGCCCCGGCTCGCTCTGCGCGAGCTGCGCCAGGAAGCGGCGGTTGCGGGCGAGCGCCAGCGTGCGCTGCGCGAGCAGCACCGCGCCGGCCAGCGCGAGCACGGCGGCCACGGCGAAGAGCCGGGCGTGCGGCGCCGTCAGCGGCGCATGGCCGCCGATGTCGATCAGCGGCGCGAGAAACCACACCAGCACGGCGGCGGCGGCGATGCCCAGGGCGCTGGCGAGCACGCGCCAGTCGGTGCGTTGCAGGGCTTGCTTCATTTCACTTCCCATATCGCCGATCGGCACCCACGAAGGGTGAAGTGCGAGGCCTCTCCAAGCGAACGCCGCGGATCGGGCTTTGCCCGGCCGCTGGCGTTGCCCCCTGGGGGGAGGCGGCGAAGCCGCTTCGGGGGGCGTATTCGTCATTGCACTGGCTCCTCGGGACGGGTGAGCCGCAGCTCGATCTCGATGCGGCGGTTCTGCGCGCGGCCGGCCGGCGTGGTGTTGGCTGCGCGCGGTTCGAACTCGGCGCGGCCTTCGGCGCGCACCGGCGCCACGCGGCGTGCGATCAGCGCATCGGCGACGGCTTGCGCGCGCGAGCGCGTGAGGTGCCAGGCGGTGGGGAACTGCAGCGATGCCGGCCCAGCGTCGTCGCCATGGCCGATGACGACGACATCGCCGCTCTGCGCGAGCGCGCCGCGCAGCGCCTGCGCCACGCGTGCGAGCAGTGCGTCGGCGTGCGGACCCAAGCGCGCGCTGTCGGGCAGGAACAGGCTGTCGGCCGGCAGCGTGATCAGCGAGCGCTGCGCGTCATCGCGGACCTCGAGTCTGCGCGTCGGCCGGCAGCACGGCGGCCAGGCGCGGCCGCGTGGCTGCGGCGGTGGCGCTTTGCAGCGCGGTGGGCATCGCGGCGATGCGTGCGAACACCGGGCGTGCGCGCGCATCGAGCCGCGCATTGAGCGCCAGCCACAACCCGAGCAGCAACGCGCCGCCGAGCGCCACCGCCGCCCACAGCGGCAGCGTGGCCAGGCCGCGGTGGCCGCGCGTGGCCAGACCACGCCAGCGCGGCGACAGCGTGCGCGCCGCGCCGCTGCGCCCGCGCCGCGCGGCCAGCAGCGCGTGCAGGCGCGCGGCCAGCTCGTCGAGCTGCGCCTTGCCCTGCGGCGTGTTGCGCAGACGGCCCTCGAAGCCAAGCGCGATGACGACGTGAAAGAGTTCTGCCAGCGGCGCCTGCGCCACCGGGTCGGCGAGCACGGCTTGCGCGAGTAGGAGCGGGTCGGCGGCCGACGCGGGCGTCAGCGCATGCGGCTGCCACCGGCCCTGCGCGCCGTGCATGCACCACGGCGAGGCGGCGATGACTTCATCGGCGAAGCTGCACAACAGGTCGCGCGCGGCGGCAATGTGCTGCGGCGAGCGCCGCCGCCGCGGCCTCGGCTTCGAACGTTGCCAGGCGCTGCAGCAGTTGCAGCCGCAGCGCGGCCGGGTCGGACAGCGTGGCGAGATTGCGCAGCCGCGGCAGCACGCCCAGCAGCTCGTCGGCGGCACGCAGCAACGTCGTGCCGGCGCGCGCGGCAGCGGCTGGCGGCGCGGCGCTGCGCCGCTGCGCCGGCAGCGCGGTCGGCGCAGGCGCGGGTGCCGGTGCGGCCGGCGCGTTGCGCATCACCGCGCGGCGGCTGCAGGTGCGCGCGAACGCATCGCGGTCTTGCTGGCCCTCGATCGACGGCAGCAGCGCGGCGATCAGCGTGTCGATCGTGCCGTGCTGCTGCGCGGCGCGGCGCACCAGCGTGGCGGCGAGCGGACCGACGAAGCGCGCCAGTTCGCGCTCGATGCCGGCGAGCACGGACGGCGGCCAGCCGTTGCCTGCAGGGGCTGCGGCCAGCGGCGCGGCGGCGCTGTTGCGAGAGGTGTCGGGCCCGGCGTGGTGCATGCCTCGCATGATGCGAAGCTGGGGCGCGCGCGATATCCCCCAAAGGTCGGAATTGGCGGCCTCGCGCCACGTTCATCCCCTGTTGTTCGTGGGATGCGCGCCGGTTTTCGGCGCCTGGGGCGTGCGGCTCACATCAGATCAGTTTTCCATGGCGCCGAGCGGCACCCACGACGCATGAATCCAATGCAGCCGAGCGACCGCCGCGGAACCGGCTTTGCCGGGCCGCTGGCGGTGCCCCCTTGGGGGGAGGCGGCGAAGCCGCTTCGGGGGGGTCATTTCAGTGCATGCCCGCCGCTTGCGGCCGGTACCAGGCCGTGTAGGACTTGGGGATGCCGAGCACCTTCTCGACGTAGATCTGCGCCTCGGGAAACAGCTGCTCGAAGTGGCGGCGGCTGAGCACGCGCGTGTCGCTGATGGTGTCGGCCCATTCCGGGGTCTTGTCGTGCCAGCGGCGCAGCAGGCGCTGGCGCAGCGCTTCGGGGTAGAACCACCAGAAGGGCATGCCGGTGTGGGCTTCGATCGGGAACCAGATCGACGGCGTTTGCACCCAGTACGAGCGGCCCAGGCGCCGCACCTCGTCGGCGAACGCCTGTTGTTGCTCTTCGGCGCCGACATGCTCGATGACGCTGTTGCTGAACACCATGTCGAAGCTCTGGTCGCGCACGTCGGTGACTTTGCAGGCATCGCCTTCGACGTAGCGGAACTGGTGCTGCCCGACCTCGGCCGCCATCGCCACGCCGGGCAGGTTCAAGATGGTGATCTGCAGCGCCTCGGGCGCGTCGCGCCAGATCGCGGGCTGGCCGCCCAGGTCGAGCACGCGGGCGCCCTGTGCCAGCGCCATGCGCTGCGACATCTGGCGCATGCGCCGCTTGCGCGTCCATGCGCTGACGCGTTCGACCAGGTCAAAGAAAACATGGAGCCTGAGATGCTTCAATTGCATGGCGTTTCACCTTTTGCTGCGTCGATCGTGCTGCGTCGATTCTGCCGCCGCGGCGGCGGCGCCGGCATCGGTGGCCACCCACCTGCCTTCGAGCAGTGTCTCATTGGGCCCGAACTGCGCCTTGTAGGCCATTTTCGGGCTCTGAGCGATCCAGTAGCCGAGATAGACATAGCGGCAGCTGCAGCACGCGCGTCTGCTCGATCTGCCAGAGCACGCTGAAGGTGCCGTAGCTGGCGCCGGCGTCGGGCTCGTAGAAGGTGTAGACGGCCGACAGGCCGTCGTCGAGCACGTCGAGGATGGCGACGATCTTCAGCGCGCCGAGCGGCTGGCCTTCAGCCGCCGGTTCGCGGAACTCGACCAGGCGCGAGTTGACGCGGCTTTGCAGCAGGAACTGCGTGTACTGGTCGACGCTGTCGTGGTCCATGCCGCCGCCGGCGTGGCGCCCGCTCTGGTAGCGCAGGTAGAGCTGGTAGTGCTCGGGCAGGAATCCCAGGCGCAGCACGCGCGCCTGCAAGTGCTGGTGCGCCGTCCAGGCGCGGCGCTGGCTGCGCGTGGCGCTGAACGTGGCCACCGGCACGCGCAGCGGCACGCAGGCGCGGCAGCCGTCGCAGTGCGGGCGGTAGGTGAACATGCCGCTGCGCCGAAAGCCGGCCGAAACCAGGCCCGAGTAGGCGTCGGCATTGATCAGGTGGCTCGGCGTGGCGACCTGCGAGCGCGCCATGCGGCCCGGCAGGTAGCTGCACGGGTAGGGCGCGGTTGCGTAGAACTGCAACGAGGCGAGTGGAAGTTCTTTGAGTGCGGTCACGACAGCAAGGCCCAGTGCGCAGAATCATAGGTCCAAGCGGGAGGGCGCGGAAGGTCCAGCGTGCGGGCGAGATGGCTTTCGAACTCGGCACGCGGGATCTCGCGGGCGCCGAACCTCGCCAGGTGCGCGGTGGCCTGCTGGCAGTCGATCAGCGCGATGCCGTGGCCGCGGCAGAAGGCGACGAGGGCGCAGAGCGCGATCTTCGACGCGTCGCTGGCATGGGCGAACATCGATTCGCCGAAGAACATGCGGCCGATGCCGACGCCGTACAGGCCGCCGACGAGCTTGCCATCGACCCAGGTTTCGACGCTGTGCGCCGTGCCGGCGCGATGCCATGCGGCGTAGGTGCGGCGCAGCGCCGGCACGATCCACGTGCCGTGCTGGCCGTGGCGCGGCGTCGCGGCGCAATCGGCGATGACCTGCTCGAACGCGCTGTCGAAGCGGATCTCGTTGCCGGCTGTTGCCAGAAACGCGCGCAGCGTTTTCTTCAGCGAGCGGTGCAGCTTGAACTCGGCCACCGGCAGCACCATGCGCGGATCGGGCGACCACCACAGCACCGGCTGGCCGGGGCTGTACCAGGGGAAGATGCCGCGGCGGTAGGCGGCGTCGAGGCGCCGCGTCGTCAGCGCGCCGCCGGCAGCGAGCAGGCCGGGCGCATCGGTGTCGGCGCCGAGGGCTTGCGCGGTGGGCGGGAAGGGCGCGCTGTCGTCGTCGCCGAGCCAGGGGATCACATCAAGGCTTCGACAGGCTCAGCCCGAACGGACGCCATCCGATGGTCCTGAGCCTGTCGAAGAGCGCCGAGCCAGGGCAGCACGGGATCAGATCAAGCCACGCGTCCGAACCACCACACCGACAGACCCGCCGCCAGCAAGGTGAGCAAGGCCCCGAGGCCCGCGAACAGCGCGCTGATCTCGGTTTCCTTCTTCTGCGCCGACAGCCGCGTGCCGAGCGACTGATAGACCTTCTTCAGGTCGAGCGCGGTGCCGGCATAGAAGTACTCGGCGCGCGTGGCGCTGGCGACCTGCTTCAGCGTCTCTTCGTCCAAACGCACGCGCATGCTCCAGCCTTCGAAGCCGATCGTGTCGCCTTCCTTGGTGCCGACGCCGACGGTATAGACCTTGACGCCGCGGTCGGCGGCCATGCGCGCCGCGTCCATCGAGTCGGGGCCGGTCGTGCGCTGGCCGTCGGTGAGCAGGACGATCACCGCCGAGTCGTAGCTGCCGGGCTCGACGGGGGTGAACTCTTTTTCCGGCTTGTTGTCGCCGATCGCCTTGGGCATCGGCTTGGCGCCGGTGACCTGCGACAGGTCGATGCCGGCGTCCGGGAAGATCGCCGCCAGGCTGAGGATCAGGCCGCTGCCGATGGCGGTGGCGCGCTGCAACTGGAAGCGGTCGATGGCCGCCGAAACGTCTTCGCGCGACAGCGTCGGCGGCTGCACGATGGCCGCGGTGCCGGCGAACGAAACGACGCCGACGCGCACCGAGCGCGGCAGCTCGGCAAGGAAGGCCTTGGCGGCGTTCTGCGAGGCGACGAGGCGGTTCGGCTCGACGTCCGTCGCCCGCATCGAGCCCGAGACGTCCATCGCCAGAATCACCGTCTGCTCGACCAGCGGCAGCGTCAGCACGGCGGTCGGCCGCGAGCCGGCGACGATCAATGACGCGAGCGCCAGCAGCAAGAGCAGCGGCGGCACATGACGCCGCCACAGGCGCTGGTTGCCCATCGCTTCCTTGACGACTGCGAGGCTCGACCAGGCCACCGCCGTCTTCTTGCGCCGCTTCATCAGCCAGTGGTAGGCCAGCACCAGCAGCGGCAACAACAGCAGCAACCACAACGCTTCTTGCCAGAGGAAGTTCATGCCGTGACTCCTGGCCCGATTGTGCAGCGGCATCGCGCCGGCCGCCAGCCGGCTGCGCTGGCGGCGCGGCGTCGACGAAGGACAGGATCGAGTCGCCGAGGTCGGCGTCGGTGGAAAGCTCCAGCGTGTCCACGCCGGCGCGGGCCAGCGACGTGCGCAGCTCCTGCTCGCGCCGCTCGGCGGCGGCTTCGAAGCGCTGGCGGAAACCGCGTGCGCCGGTGTCGACGAAGATTTGCTCGCCGGTCTCGGCGTCCTGCATCAGCACCATGCCGAGTTCGGGCAACGTCATCTCCAGCGGGTCGTACAGGCGCACCGCCACCACGTCGTGCTTTTGCGCCAGGCGCGCCATCGACGCTTCCCAGCCCGACTCGCTGATGAAGTCGGAGACGATGAAGACCGCCGAGCGGCGCTTGATCGAAGGCCGCGCGCGCTCGATCAGGTCGGCCAGCCGCGTCGTGCCGGTGGCGGCAGACGACGGCCGCGCGCGCATGCGCTGCATCAGGTGCAGCACATGCATGCGCCCGCTCTTGGCCGGCAGCACGGTGTCGAGCGAGCTGCCGTAGAGCACCGCGCCGGCGCGGTTGCCGTGGCGCAGCACCAGCGCTGGCCATCACGGCGACGAAAGCTTCGCTGACCTCGCGCTTTCTGCGCTGCGAGCCGAAGTCGATCGACGGCGACAGGTCGAGCAGGAACCAGGCGGTGAGGTCGCGCTCCTCGGTGAACTGGCGCACATGCGGGATCGTCAGGCGCGCGGTGACGTTCCAGTCGATGTGGCGCACGTCGTCGTGCAACTGGTACTCGCGCAGATCGGCCAGATCCACGCCGTGGCCGCGGAAGAGCGTGCGGTAGTCGCCCTGCAACGCGCCGTCGAGGCGCTTCAACACCTTCCACTCCAGCTTTTGCAGGAGCGCTTGCGGTGTCAGCGGCGCAGTCTCAGCCATTGGCGGCGCGCAACGGTTTGGCGGGGGCCGGCACCGCCTTGACGATGCGCTCGACGAAGCTGTCGGCCGTGATGCCGTCGGCCATGGCTTCGTAGGTCAGCGTGACGCGGTGGCGCAGCACGTCGGGCACGAGATCGATCACGTCTTCCGGCAGCGCGTAGTTGCGCCCGCGCAGGAAGGCCAGCGCCCGTGCGCCTTCGATCAGCCAGATGGTGGCGCGCGGCGATGCACCGAAGGCGACGTACTTGGCCAGGTCGGTCTGGCCGACCTTGCCCGGCTCGCGCGTCGCCGCAACGAGTTTCACGGCGTAGGTGATCAGCGACGGATCGACATAGGCGGCGCGGCACTCTTTCTGCAGTTGCGCCAACTGCTCGGTCGTGATCACGGCGCCGATGTCAACCGGCTGGCCGATCACACGCTCGACGATGACGAACTCTTCGTCCTCGCTCGGGTAGCCGACCAGCACCTTCATCATGAAGCGGTCGACCTGCGCTTCGGGCAGCGGGTAGGTGCCTTCGGTCTCGATCGGGTTCTGCGTGGCCATCACCAGGAAGGGCTCGGGCACGCGATGCGTCTCGCCGGCGATCGTCACCTGGCGCTCCTGCATCACTTCGAGCAGCGCACTCTGTACCTTGGCCGGCGCACGGTTGATCTCGTCGGCGAGCAGCAGGTTGGTGAACACCGGGCCCAGCGTGGTGCTGAACTCGCCGCTCTTCTGGTTGAAGATGCGCGTGCCGATCAGATCGGCCGGCACCAGATCGGGCGTGAACTGGATGCGCTTGAACTGGCCGGAAAACGAGCGCGCCAGCGTCTTCACGGTCAGCGTCTTGGCCAGGCCGGGCACGCCTTCGACGAGCAGGTGGCCCTGCGCCAGCATGGCCACGAGCACGCGCTCGAGGAACTTGTCCTGGCCGACGACGATGCGCTTGACCTCGTAGAGCAGCTGCTCCATCAAGGTGCCGGATTCACTCGCACTCATGCGCTCAGACATTCATTGCTCCTGGGTTGAACCCGTTCGGGCTCAGTGCGAACGGGACGGGTTGCATTTCAGAAAGGCGGCATGCCGGCCGCCTGGGCCGCGTTCTCGATCGGTACAGCAAAACCGATGCCGACGAAAAAGCGCTCACTCGTCGGGTTGTAGATCGCCGTCACGATGCCGACCACCTCGCCGTCGTCAGTCACCAGCGGGCCGCCGGAGTTCCCTGGATTGGCGGCGGCGTCGAACTGAATCAGGTTGGTCAGGATGCGTTTGCCTTCCGGCGAGCGGAACTCGCGCTTCAGGCCCGAGATCACGCCGTGCGAGACCGAAGGGCCGATGCCGAACGGGAAGCCGATGGCGGTGACACGGTCACCGGGCGAGAGGTCGCCGGTGCTGCGCATCGTCGCTGCGATCAGATCGTCCGGAATCTTGCGCGCCTTCAGCACCGCGAGGTCGTTCTCGGGCTGCAGGCCGACGATGTCGGCGTCGCTCTCGAGCCCGTCGGCAAACACCACCTTGATGCGCCGCGCGCCTTGCACCACGTGCAGGTTGGTCAGGATGGTGCCGTTGTCGACGATGACGACGCCGGTGCCGACGCCGCGCTCGTCGGGCTCTTCGTACTCCGGGCCCATGAAGGACTTGCCCTTGCCGCCTTTGTCATCGGCCTTGGCGTCGCCGGCCTTGGCTTCCGGCCGCGAGTGGCCGACCACCCGCACCACCGAGCCGCGCACCGCCGCATAAGCCTTGGCGGCCGGCGCGGGCAGCGGTGTCTTGGTCAGGGTGTGCAGGACGGCGCGGTCGATGTCGCGTTGCGTCAGCGGCTTGGGCAGCTTGGGGCCGAACTGCCACAGGGCGGCCAGGGCGATGAGCAAGGCCAGCGTGGCCAGCGACGCTTGCCGCCAGCGCCGCTTGCGCGGCACGGCCGGCGCCACGGTTTCAGCGGCAGCGGCCGGCGCCGGCGGGGCGGCGGCGGCACCCGGCGGCGTCTCGGCGGGCCGCCGCGGGGCGCTGTAGAGCGGGGTTCGCTTCATGCGTGGGCTCCTGCTGCGTGCAGGGATTCCTGCCACGCGTAATGCACGGTAGCACGCCATCGATGCCCCTGCATGGCGACAATGCCTGCGCCCATGTGGATCGACAGCCATTGCCATCTCGACGCCGCCGAGTTCGATGCTGACCGCGGCGCGGTGATCGAGCGCGCCCGCGCCGCGGCGGTGCCGATGCAGGTCATTCCTGCCGTGGACGCGGCCTCGTTCGAACGTGTGCGACGGCTGGCGCACGACGAGCGGCTGAGTTATGCGCTGGGCATCCATCCGCTGTGCGTCGACGCTGCGGCCGACGACGATCTGGAGCGGCTCGCCGAGGCGCTGCAAGCCAACAAGGCCGACCCGCGGCTGGTGGCAGTCGGCGAGATCGGGCTCGATCATTTCGTGCCAGGCGGCGATCGCCAGCGCCAGGACCGTTTCTACGCCGCGCAGTTGACGCTGGCGCGCGCGCACGGGCTGCCGGTGATCCTGCATGTGCGGCGCTCGGCCGATGGCCTGCTCAAACACCTGCGCCGCATCGAGGTCTGTGGCGGCATCGCCCACGCCTTCAACGGCAGCGATGTGCAGGCCGCGCAGTTCGCGGCGCGCGGCTTCAAGCTCGGCTTCGGCGGCGCGATGACCTTCCCCCGTGCGCTGCAGATCCGCCACCTCGCCGCCACCGTGGCCGACGGCGTGCCGGTGCTCGAAACCGACGCCCCCGACATCCCGCCGCAGTGGCTCTACGTCAAGGCCGCGGACCGCGCCGCGCAAGCGCCTTCGCGCAACGAACCGTCACAGTTGCCACGCATTGCGACCACGCTGGCGGCGCTGCGCGGCTGGACGCTGCAAGACACCGCGGCGCGCACCAGCGCCAACGTGCGCGCGGCGCTGCCGCGATTGGCGGCACTGTGAGCGCCGCGCGGCCGCTCCGGAGGCGCTCGCGCCCCCTCGGGGGGCAGGGCCGCAGGCCCTTGGGGGTCAGATGACCGAGACGCTGCGCGGCCTGGCCCCGATCGCCCGCCGCGACGCGCGCCTGCTCGTGCTCGGCAGCTTCCCCGGCGTGGCCTCGCTGCAATCGCAGCAGTACTACGCCCATGCGCGCAACCTGTTCTGGCCGATCCTGTCGGCGCTGTGGAAAGTCGACCTGATGGTGCTGCCGTATGCGCAACGCATCGCACAGGCGCAGCGCCACGGCCTGGCGATCTGGGACGTGTATGCCGCCTGCCGCCGCGACGGCAGCCTCGACAGCGCGATCGAAGATGCGCAGCCGAACGACCTGGCCGGCCTCGTCGCGCGCCTGCCCCAGCTCTCGGCAATAGCCCACAACGGCAGCGAGTCGGCGCGCTCGATGGACGTCACGCGCGCCCTCGGCCTGCCGGTGCACCGCCTGCCGTCCACCAGCCCGGCCAACGCGAGCTGGTCGTTCGAGCGCAAGCTGGCGGCGTGGCGGGCGGTGTTTGAAGGCGCCGGTTTGGCAGATGCGGCTGCCGGAGTTCAGGAATAGACGTTGCGCAGCGCGGTGTCCTGCGTTTTGTATTCGACGAACTCGACTTGAAAGTCGTCGCCGAGCATGACGTAGACGCTGCGGCGGTGCGCGGTTTCGCCGCCCCAGTGGTCGACGTCGAAGCCGGCACCCTGCAAGCGCTCGACCACTGCCGGCAGCAACGGCACCACGATGCCGACGTGCTTGATCGCCGTGGCGTGCGATTGCCAGTCCGGCCCCGGGCCGCTGCCACCGCTCTGCAGCGCGATGTAGTTCATCTCGTCGCCGACATGCAGCCAGCGGACCGGCTTGCCGTACCAGTCGATCGTGCCGCCGCCGCGCACGCGCCACTCGGGCAGCGCGGTGGTGAAGAAGCGCACGGCGCGGTCGATGTCTTGAACCGTGGCGTTGATGTGCTCGACGAACGAGTGGGAAGTGATGCTGGGCATGGTGATCTCCGAAGTGGAAGCCCGAACCTTAGAAGCTCAACTAAACTTGAGGTCAAGCGGACTTTTGGGGGTCACCGATGAAAGACGGCATCCGATGGGCGCTGACCGTCGGCGAGGTCGCGCAGCGCAGCGGCGTTGCCGTGTCGGCCCTGCACTTCTACGAGGCCAAGGGTCTGATCACGAGTCAGCGCACCGCCGGCAACCAGCGCCGCTACGCGCGCGACGTGCTGAGGCGGGTGGCGGTGATCCGCACCGCGCAGCGCGTGGGCATCTCGCTGGAGCAGATCGCCGCCGCGCTGGACACGCTGCCGCAGCGCCAGGCGCCGACGCGCGCCGACTGGTCGCGCCTGTCGCGGCTGTGGCGAGACGAGCTGAACCAGCGCATCACGCAACTGGAGAAGCTGCGCGACACGCTCGACGATTGCATCGGCTGCGGCTGCCTGTCCTTGCAGCGCTGTGCGCTGCGCAACCCCGGCGACGCGCTGGCGAGCGCGGGGGCAGGGGCGCGCCGCCTGCTGGTCGAGCCGAAGCCCTGATGCGGTTATGGTCGCGCCATGCGCGCCGACACCGCCGAGCTGCCCCCCTCCGAGCTGCCCTTCGCCACCATCTCCGAGTACGAGGGCGTGCGCTTTCTGCACCTCGACACGCCGTGGGTGCAGGGCGCGATGCTGATCCGCGAGCCGCGCGTGATCGTGCTCGAGTATGTGCGGCGCATGATGGCCTGGATGCTGTGGCGGCCGAGCGCCGACGTGGCGGCCGGGCATGCGGTGCAACTGGGCCTGGGCGCAGCCTCGATCACGCGCTTCTGCCATTCGGTGCTGCGCATGCCGCGGGTGACGGCGGTGGAGCTGAACCGGGCGGTCATCGCCGCGTGCTATCACGGCTTCAAGCTGCCCGCGAATGACGAGCAGTTGACGGTGATCGAAGCCGATGCGGGTGTGTGGGTGGCCGACGCCGCGCACCACGCCACGGCGCAGGTGCTGTGCGTCGATCTCTACGACCACGAAGCCGCGGCGCCGGTGCTCGACAGCGACGGCTTTTACGCTCACTGCCGCAGCGTGCTTGCACCCGGCGGCGTGATGAGCGTCAACCTGTTCGGCCGCGCGTCGAGCTTCGCGGCGAGCGCCGCGCGCATCGCCGCCGTGTTCGGCCGCGATCAGGTGTGGAGCCTGACGCCGACGAAGGAGGGCAACACGGTGGTCATCGCCACCCGCGGCGTAGTGGTGCCCGGCCGTGAGGAACTGCTCGCCCGGGCGGCGGTCATCGAGCGCGAGTACGGCTTGCCGGCGCGCAAGTGGTTGAAGATGGTGCGTCCGCTCCCACCGCTATGAAAAAAACCTTCCCCCAAGGCCGGCTCGACTGGCGATTTCTCGTCCACGGCCTGCAAGAAGACGGCCTGATCAGTGCCGCCGATGCCAACCGCGTGCGCGTGCGCTTCGGTGCCGGCGATTCGAGCCAGCATCCGTTGCTGCGGCTGGGCAATGCGAGCCTGGTCGATGCCCGTGAATCGAGCAAGGGCCGCGCGCTCGACTCCGACGCGCTGACCGAATGGCTGGCCGCGCACATCGGCCTGCCGTACCTGCGCATCGACCCGTTGAAGGTCGATGTCGGCCGCGTGGCCGATGTCATGTCGGTGGCCTACGCCGAGTCGAAGCGTGCGTTGCCGGTGTCTGTCGCGCTGACCGAAGTCACGGTCGCCACCTGCGAGCCGCTCGACAACGCCTGGGTCAAGGAGATCGAGGGCCACACCAAGAAGCGGCTGCGCCTGGTGGTGGCGCACCCGACCGAGATCGCCAAGTACACGACCGAGTTTTTCACCCTGGCTCGTTCGATCAAGAACGCCGTGAAGTCGGGCGAGACCAATGCGCTGGCGAGCTTCGAGCAACTGGTCGAGCTCGGCAAGAACAACAAGACGCTCGACGCGAATGATCAGGGTGTCGTGCAGGTGGTCGATTGGCTGTGGCAATACGCCTTCGACCAGCGCGCCAGCGACATCCACTTGGAGCCGCGGCGCGAGATGGGCGCGATCCGCTTTCGCATCGACGGCGTGCTGCACACGGTGTACCAGGCGCCGATCACGGTGATGAACGCGATGACGGCGCGCATCAAGCTGCTCGGCCGCATGGACGTGGTCGAGCGCCGCCGGCCGCAGGACGGGCGCATCAAGACCATCCGCCCCGAGATGAGCGGCCAGCCCGGCGGCGAGATCGAGATGCGTCTGGCGACGCTGCCCACCGCCTTCGGCGAAAAGATGGTGATGCGCATCTTCGATCCGCAGACCGTCGGCAAGGGCGTCGATGCGCTCGGCTTTTCTCCCGCCGATGCGCAACGCTGGAACACGCTGGTCTCGCGGCCGCACGGCATCGTGCTCGTCACCGGCCCCACGGGCAGCGGCAAGACGACGACGCTTTACGCAACGCTGAAGCAGCTCGCCACCGACGAGGTCAACGTCTGCACCGTCGAAGACCCGATCGAGATGGTCGAGCCGGCGCTCAACCAGACGCAGGTGCAGCCCAACCTCGACCTCGACTTCGCCGCCGGCGTGCGCGCGCTGATGCGGCAGGACCCGGACATCATCATGATCGGCGAGATCCGCGATCTGGAAACCGCCGAGATGGCGATCCAGGCGGCGCTGACGGGCCACCTGGTTTTCAGCACGCTGCACACCAACGACAGCGCCAGCGCGATCACGCGCCTGGTCGATCTCGGCGTGCCGCCGTACCTGATTTCCGCGACGGTGATCGGCGTGCTCGCGCAGCGCCTGGCGCGCACGCTGTGCAATGCCTGCAAGCAACCCGAAGAGCACACCGACCGCGCGCTGCTCGACGCCGCGATCGCGCCGTGGAAGCTGAAAGGCACGCCGCGCGCCTACAAGCCGGTGGGCTGCCTCGAATGCCGCATGACGGGCTTTCGCGGCCGCGTCGGCTTCTACGAGCTGCTGCACATGAGCGAGGCGGCGCGCCTGCACATCCACCCGACGCTCGACGCCGACGCGCTGCGCCGCCAGGCGTTGGCCGACGGCATGCACCCGCTGCGCGCGGCGGGCGTGATGAAGGTGGCCGAGGGCGTGACCACGCTCGAAGAAGTGCTGCGCACGACGCCGGCGTGGGAAGGGCATCACGCGGGGTGAGCTCACGCTCGGTGTTCGCACGAACGATCTGCGCCCGCGCACCTTGCGCCGGTTTGCTTCTGCGCCCAACATCACGTTCGTGATCACCCTCTATCACTGCGTCAGCGCCCGATCGTTCCGCCCGCTATGGATGATGGAAGAGCTGGGCCTGCCGTATGAACTGTTCGTGTTGCCGTTTCCGCCTCGGGTGTCGGCACGCTCTTACCTCGACGTCAATCCGTTGGGCACGGTCCCGTTGATGATCGATGGCGACACCCGCATGACCGAGTCGGCCGCGATCTGCCAGTACCTGTGCGTTCGCAGCGCCCCGACACCGCTTCAGGTCGAGCCCGGCGAGAAGGGTTACGGCGCCTATCTGAACTACGTTCATTTTGGCGAGGCCACGCTGACCTTCCCGCAGACGCTCGTGCTGCGCTACTCGCGCTTCGAACCCGAGCACCGGCGCCAGCCCGTGGTGGCACAGGACTACGGCAAGTGGTTTCTGGCCCGGCTGCGCACGTTGGAGCCCGTGCTGGCCGAGCACGCCTACCTGTGCGCGGATCGTTTCACGGCGGCGGATGTTTCGGTCGGATATGCGCTGCTGCTGGCGCAACACATTGGCCTTGCCGATCAGTTCACGCCGGCGGTCACGGCTTATTGGGAGCGGCTCCAGCGGCGAGAGGCCTACATCCGCGCCTTGCAATCGCAGGAAGCCGCTGCCAAGCGGCAGGGCGTATCGACGACTCCGGCGACCGGCACCGATCCCGCTGCCGCTGATGCGCACGCCTCGACCCGCCGCTGACGGTGGCGGCAAGCCGCACTTTCGAGACTCATCGCGCGGCCGTCCGATGAAGAACGTGGTCGACGAACGCTTTCAGCTTGGAAGGCTGCTGCCGCCGGCTGGGGTAGTAAAGATAGAAGCCGGGAAACGTCGGTGAGTAGCGGCTCAACACCCGCTTCAAGCGTTTGGCCCGGATGTGCGGCAGCGAAAGCTGCTCGAAGGTGTAGGCCAGCCCAACTCCTTCCACTGCCGCCTCGACTGGAAACAACGAGTCGCTGATGGTGAGGCTGCCGCCGATCTCGTACTCGACGATGCGCTCGTCAACCATCAGCTCCCACTTGTGGATGGCGCCGCTACCCGAGAACCGGAAGCGCACACAGTTGTGGTGCACCAGATCGCTGGGGTGCCGCGGCGCAGGGTGGCGGCTGAAGTAGTCGGGCGAGCCGACGATGGCCACCGCCACAGGGCCGCCCAAGGGCACCGCAACCATGTCCTTCTGAACGCTTTCTCCCAGGCGAATGCCGGCGTCGAAACCCTTTTCGACGATATCGACATAGCCTTCGTCGTTGCTGATCTCGATCTGCACTTCCGGGTGGTCCTTCAAGAACCCCGCCAACAGGGGTTGCAGGCACATCGCCACCGAGATGCGTGCTGCGTTGATGCGCAACACACCCGACGGTCGGCCCTGCAGCGCATGCAGTTGCTCGCCGGCCTCCAGCACATCGACCAGCGCCGGTCCGATCCGCGACAGGTAGGCTTCGCCAGCCTCGGTGAGGCTGACGCTGCGAGTGGTCCGGTTCAGCAGCCGCACACCGAGCCGGGCTTCGAGTTGACGGATCGCCTGGCTGAGCGCAGAGGGCGATACCTCGAGTGCCGCGGCCGCAGCGGTGAAGCCGCGGTGCTGTGCGACCTTCCAGAATGCCAACAGCCCATCGAGTTGATTCAGCCTCATGCCTTGAAGAATATCTTCACAGGGTGTTCAGTGTTGAGGCCTTTTTCTTCTCAGTGAGCCTGCCTACATTCAGTGCCATCGACAAGCAAACGAGGCGCACACCATGAAGCACAAGAAGGTTTGGCTCATCACCGGCGCGGGCCGCGGACTGGGCGTTGACATCGCCAAGGCGGCCTTGGCCGCGGGCCACGCGGTCGTCGCCACCGGCCGCGACCCAAAGAAGATTGCAGCGGCCATCGGCCTGCACGACGACCTGCTTGCCGTGAAGCTCGACGTCACCCGCCAGGGCGATGCCCATGCCGCGGTCGAGGCCGCGGTCGGCAGGTTCGGCCGCATCGACGTCCTGGTCAACAACGCGGGCAACTTCTACGCCGGCTTCTTCGAGGAGCTCAGCCCCGATCAGGTTCGCAGCCAGATCGAGACGCTGCTGTTCGGCCCGATGAACGTGACCCGCGCCGTGCTGCCGCGGATGCGCAAACAGCGCGCCGGCCTGGTGCTGACGATCTCTTCGACCGCCGGCATCACCGGCGGCATGTTTTGTACCGCGTACGCCGCGGCAAAGTTCGGCGTCGAAGGGTGGATGGAGTCGCTTGCCCCTGAGATCGCTGCCTTCGGTATCAAGACGATGTTGGTCGAGCCCGGTTTCTTTCGCACCGAACTCCTCACTCCCGGCTCGACGACCTACGCCGGGCCCTCCATCGACGACTACGCCGAGCGCACGCGGCAGACCGTCGCCGCCTGGAGCAGCATGAGCGGCAAGCAGGGCGGCGATCCCGCCAAGCTCGCCCATGCGCTCGTGCAACTCGCAGCGCTCGAGGAGCCGCCCGCCCGCTTCGCCGCGGGTGCCGACGCCGTACAGACGTTCGAGGACAAAGCCAAGGGCTTGCTTGCTCATGCACACGCCCACCGCGAGCTGTCTTGCTCGCTGGCTCACGCCGACGCGTGAACACGCCTTGACTGTTTGCCCCATCGAAAGGATTGCTCATGAAGACCGACACACACAGCACGAGACCGCTGGCCCAGCAACGCCGTAACTTCCTGACCCGTGCCGCCGTTGTGGGAGCGGCCCTGACCGGCGCGCCGACGGCGTGGGCAGCGGCATCGAACCCGAGGGGCGCGATGAAGACAAGAAGGCTCGGCTCCCTGGTGGTGTCGGAGGTGGGCGCCGGCTGCATGAGCATCAGCGCCAACTACGGACCGCCTGCTGATCGCAAGCAGGGCATCCAGGTCATTCGCACCGCCTTCGACAAAGGTGTCACCTTCTTCGATACCGCCGAGGTGTACGGCCCGTACACCAACGAAGACCTGGTCGGCGAAGCGCTCGCGCCGTTTCGCAACCAGGTCGTCATTGCGACCAAGTTCGGCTTCGACATCGACAAGGGATTCGCCCTCAACAGCCGGCCCGAGCGCATCAAGAGCGTGGTCGAGTCCTCGCTGAAGCGCCTGAAGACCGACCGCATCGATCTGTACTGCCAGCACCGGGTCGATCCGAGCGTGCCGATCGAGGACGTGGCGGGTGCCGTCAAGGATCTGATCAAGGAAGGCAAGGTCCTGCATCTGGGCCTGTCCGAGGCCAGCGCGGCGACGATCCGCCGGGCCCATGCCGTTCAGCCGGTGGCGGCCGTGCAGAGCGAATACTCGTTCATGGAGCGCGACGTGGAACGCAACGGCGTGCTCCAGACGTGCGAAGCACTGGGCATCGGCTTCGTGCCATGGGGCCCGGTCGGGATGGGCTATCTCACCGGCGAGATCGATGCGCGCACGACGCTCGACCCGAAGACCGACCTTCGGACCGGGTTCGACCGCTTCTCTGCCGAGAACCTGCGCGCCAACCGTCCCGTGGTCGATGTGCTGCGGCGGTTTGCGCAGAAGAAGAACGCCACACCATCGCAGATCGCACTGGCCTGGCTACTGGCCCAGAAGCCGTGGATCGTTCCGATCCCGGGAACGCGTCGCACGGATCATCTGAACGAAAACCTCGCCAGCATCCACATCCCGCTCTCGCCTGCGGACCTTCGTGAACTCGAAGTGGCCTACGCAGGGATCAAGGTGCACGGCGGGCGCATGAACGAGATGCAGATGCGCATCGTCGATCAAGCCGTGTAGTGGATGATTGAAGCCGCCGGTGCGCTCATCGAGGTTCGCTGCACTTGAAGCTCGATGCGTCGTTCGGATCGCCCTTGCCCTTGTAGCGCGGGTACGCCGGATAGACGCACAGCGGGCGCGACAACAGCGTGGCGCCGGTCGCGGGATCGATCTGCTTGGCTGTCAGCGTTTCCGGCTCACGGCGGCGGAGACCCAGCGGTCGAGCGCGGTCAGCAAGTCGGCCGTGTCGGCGCCCGGGCCGCCCGCGCAGTGGTTAACGCCAGGCGCGGTGTAGTAGCGCACGAACTGGTCGGCGTTCGACTGCCCACCCATCGCTGCCACCACGCGCTGGTAGTACGCCGTGGTGGATGTGATCGACAGCGCAGAGTCGTTGCCGCCATGCCAGAGGATCAGCTTGCCGCCGGCGGCGAGGAAGGGATGCAGGTTCGCATTCGTCGCATCGTTGAGCGCCGACATGGCACTCAGTGCGCCCACGTTGCTGTCGAAGTCATAGGTCAGCGAGTTGGCTGCGGGGTTGCGCGCCAGGTAGTTCTTCACCGTCGTGTCTTGGAAGAGGAACTGCAGCGACAGCCCGCCCAATGCCGGCGTGCCTGTCGTCCAGAAGTCCCAGGCGCCCGTCACGTCCTCGTTGCCTGTTAGCGGCCAGCCGGTGTTGGAGTAGGTGCCACCGTCGAACGACACCGGCGAAGTCCACGACGCCACCGCGCTCAATTGCGCATCGGACAGGCACGTGTCGCCGGTGTCGGCGCCGGCCGGGCAGCGTAGCGTCTTCGGGTCGAAGTGGCAGGCTGCGGGGTTGGATACGACGCCATCGACCACGCCGTCCAGCGCGTCGCAGGCGGTGCGCACGGCGCTCGCCAGCGTGGCGATCTTGGCCGTGCCGATGGCGCCACCGGGCGCGGCCAAAGCCTTTGCCGTGCGATTGAAGGCCCCCATCAGGCCGACCCAGTTGTAGGCCGGTGCGCGGGAGATCACGCCGTCGAACAGGGCAGGATGGCGCTGCACGTTGATCAGCGCTTCGCGGCCGCCGTTGGAGCAGCCTTCGAAGTAAGCGCGACGCGCCCGGTGGCCGTAGTGCACGCGCACGATCTCGGTGGCCGCAGCCATCACCGTTGGCACGGACAGCGAGCCGAACAGTTGCGCGGCCTGCGGGTCATTCAGCGCGAAGGATGCATCGAGCCCGTTGGCCTGGTGGCCCGAGTCGCTGCTCACCTGCGCGTAGCCCGCATTCAATGCCGGCGCATCGACTGGCGGAATGGAGCCGTTGTAGCCGCCGCCACCGCCGTAGTGAAGCTTGTGGTTCCAGTCGCTCGGCAGCCGCAATTCGAAGTTCAGCTTGGGCAGGATGAGACCGGTGACCTTGCAGTGCGCGTCCAGCGTCGCGCTGGCCGGCACCACGGTGGCTGCGGAAATCGTCGCGCCGCCGAGGCTTCGTCCGGCGAGCGATGCGCAGTCGCGGCCTTTGCCGCGCCGTTCATGGTCGCGATCGCGGTCGTCCGCCATGGCCGCGGCGCAAGCCAGCGTCATCACCGTCAATAGCGCAGCACGCATGGTTGTGGTCATGGACTTGTCTCCTGGTTGTTGGGTTGGCTCTCGGCGCTCGTGTCGCAGCGGTCTCTCACCGATCCGTGCTCATCACATCTTCGGATTTCGGCCCCAACCAACTGTCTATCTGTGTACATTTGGCGCGCTCTGATGCGGGGAATAACCCGTGGCCTCGGAGGTAAAAGCTCTGCCGGATCGCTACTCAATGGACCCCACAGTGACGCCTGTGTCGTCGTCCATCGCCATGCGCGAGCGTCTCTTCGACGCGGCCTGGACGCGTGGCCTCACCGAGGCGCAACTGACGCGCGTGGATCGCGAAACCCAGGTGATTTACTTCGCCGCGGGGTCGGTGGTCTGTCGCGAAGGTGCACCGGCACAGCACTGGGTCGGCGTGCTGGACGGCATGGTGAAGGTCGATTCGGTCACGCCCGACGGGCGCAGCACGACCTTCATCGGCGTTTCATCCGGCGGCTGGCTGGGCGAAGGGGCGCTGCTCAAGCACGAAGTCCGACACTATGAAGTGATCACCTTGCGCGACAGCTGGATTGCGCTGATGCCCTTGCAGACTTTCGACTGGTTGTACGAGACCAGCCTGGGCTTCAACCACTTCCTGGTGCATCAGTTGAATGCCCGTCTCGGCCAGTTCGTGGCGCTCGTCGAAACAGGCCGCGTTCAGACGACAACGGCGCGGGTGGCGCTCTGCATCGCGCAGCTCCTGGACCCGGCGTTGTGTTCGGCCGCCTCGAACGTGCTGCACATCTCGCAGGAGGAGGTTGCGCGCCTGTGCGGCCTGTCCCGACAAATCGCCAATCGCGCCCTGCATGCTCTGCAGGTGGCCGGCCTGGTTCGAGCGCAGTACGGTGCCATCGAAGTGTTGGACGTCGATGGTCTGAATGACTTCTGGAGAAGCGTGGAACCCAAGCGGCAGCGGGAGCGTGCGGCGTGACCTACAGCGTCTCGCTCGGATCGAAATCGAGTTCGACCCTAGCGCCGTTCGGGTCGCGCGAAAAAAGCTGCCATGTACCGGCGCCGGCTTGTTGGCGCAAGTCGTACTTCAGGCCGCGTTGATCGAAGCGCGCCTTGACCGCCTTCAAGTCGCTCGACGTGAACGCCATGTGGTCGATGACCCCCGTGCGCAGGCTCGGCATCGGGCGGTCCCAGTAGATGTGCAGCACGGCTTGTTGGCCGCCGGGCGGGTAGAGCCACGCGCCGGGGAAGCCGAGGTCGGGGCGGTGGCCTTCGACCAGGCCGAGCAGGCCGCAGTAGAAGTCGAGCGTCTTGTCGCGGTCTTCGGCGGTGATGGTGAAGTGGTTCATGCCGTGGATCATTCGGTGTTCCTTCGGTGTCTTCCTGTGGTCAGCGTCTTGCTCCGTTCGCCCTGAAGGGATCGAAGGGCTTCGATACCTCAGCCCAAACGGGAATGCGGGTGCGCGGCGATTGTCAGACGATCAAGAACCAGCGCGCCGCTGGTGGCGCGCGACTCCAGGCGCGCGTGCGCTGCGGCGGCGTTTTCGAGCGTGTGGCGCTCGATCGGCGGCAGCTTGATGCTGCCGTCGGCGAGCGCCGCCCACAGGCGTGACGCTCGCTGCTGCAACGCGGCGCGCGTGGCCACGTAGTCGAAGACGACAGGGCGCGAGAAGGTGATCGACTTGGCGACCAGCGCGTTCGCGTCCACGGCATCGAGTGCGCCGGTGGCCTGGCCGAGGCTGATCCAGTGGCCGCGGCGGGCGAGGGCGGCAAAGTTCTCGTCGCGTGACTGGGCGCCGATGCCGTCGATCAGCACGTCGGCGCCGCCTGCCAGGCGCTGCACCGCGTCGGCGAATCGGTAGTCGCGCGTCACGATCACATGCTCGCAGCCGTACTCACGCGCCAGGCGCGCCTTGTCGTCGCTCGACACGGTGCCGATCATGGTCGCGCCGAGCTTGCGCGCCCATGAACACACGAGCAGGCCGACGTGGCCGAGGTCGTGCAACAGATAGTCGGCGGTCAGGCCTTTCAACAGCAGCGCCGCGGCGGTTTGGTCTTCGACAGTCGGCGGGCACGCAGCGCCCGGCGCGCGCAGATCGCTGCCGTGCAGCAGGTGCCGGCGCAGGTGGTCGAAGCCTGCTTTGCACATGCCTCACCATGTCGTCGTGGGCGCCACGGCGCGATGAGCGGATCAGTGTCGATCTCACCCATCCGACGCGATGAATCGAACGAGCGCGAAGCGAGTGCAGTGAACCGTCACGGGCTGCGGTGCGGCGGCCAGCTCGGGGCTCTTGAATCACGTGCGCCGCGAGCCTCAACGCCGCGTGTTGCCAGCTACGCCGGTTTGTCGTTGAACCGCGCGAGGCCTTCGAGGTGGTAGCGCTCGACTTTGCGGTAGAGCGTGCTGCGCGAGACGCCGAGCGAGCGCGCAGCCTGGGCCAGGTTGCCGTGCATGCTCTTCACCGCCCGAACGATGGCCAATCGTTCCGCGTCCTCGATGCTCGTTGCCGCGTTGTCGGCGTCCGCCGCCGTGTCGCCGCCCTCGACTGCGCCAGCCGCGGCGTGCATCTCCGGCGGCAGCTCCGCGCAGCTCACGGCAATGTCGTTGGACGTGAGCAGCAGGCACTCGACCACATTGCGCAGCTCGCGCACATTGCCCGGCCAGCAGTAGGCGCGCAGCAGCGCCATCACCGCGGGGCCGAACTGGCGGCTGGAGATGCCATGACGCTCGGCCAGGCTGTGATTGAAGTGTTCGATCAGCAGATCGATATCCGACTCGCGTTCGCGCAGCGGCGGCACGTGGATGCCGGTGACGCTGATGCGGTGGTACAGATCGCGGCGGAAGAATCCAGCCTCCACATCCTTGAGAAGATCGCGGTTGGTCATCGTCAACAAGCGCACATCGACCCGGCGCAACCGCGCTTCGCCCAGGCGCGAGACGACGCCTTCTTCCAGGCAGCGCAGCAACACGGGCTGGAGTGGCAGCGGCAACTCGCCGATTTCATCGAGGCACAAGGTACCGCCGTGGGCCAGCTCGAACAGGCCGGCGCGGCCTTCATGGGTGGCGCCGGTGAAGGCGCCGCGCACATGGCCGAAGAGCTCGCTGGCCATCAGCTCCTTCGAAGTCGCGCCGCAATTGAAGGCGACGAACGGGCCGCTGCGCTGCTCGTCGCCATGGATGGCGCGCGCGAAGAGCTCCTTGCCGACCCCCGTCTCGCCCTGGATCAGCACCGAGACGCGGCGTCCGCTGAGCAGGCGCGCCCGGTCGATGGCCGCGCGCAAGACGCGGCTGTGGCCGAACAGGTTGCCGAAGTGGCTGCGCAGCGGGTCGATCTGCGACTCTCCGCCGCGGCTGTCGGCATCGTGGTGCAACACAGGCGGCGGGCCCGCAGGGCGGACTCTTTTCGGCACGACAAGCAGGGCGCCGATGGCGGCGCCATCGACGCTGACGGGATGCAGCCACTCGGCGCGCAGCGGCTGCGGCAAGTGACGCGCCCACTCGTCGGCACGACCGCCGCCGTCGAGCCCCGGCAGGCTCGACCCCAAGCGCCACTCGAAACCGGGCAGGCTGCCAGTGAGATGGATCAGCCGCGCGTTGCGGTCGAGCACGAACATCGCCGCGGTGCTGGCCGAAGCGCCGAACTTCATGCTGGCTTCGAGCAACTGCACATGTTCGCGGCTGGCCCGGTCGGCCAGCGCCGCTTCCATCTGCCGCGCCGCCGCCAGGGCCAGCACGATGTTGCCGCGCTGGTAGGTGGTGGGTGGCCCGGAGATGTCGATCACGCCGAGGATGCGGTCGGTGCCCGGGAAAAACACCGGCGAGGCAGCACAGGTCCAGCTCTTGATGCCCTCGCCGAAGTGCTCGGCGGCATGCACCTGCACCGGCTGGCGCATTGCCAGCGCCGTGCCGATGCCGTTGGTGCCGACCACGCTTTCATGCCAATGGCCGCCGCTGACGAGGTGGATGTCCTGCGCTGCTTCGAGCGTGCGCATGTCGCCGGCGACGTCGAGCACGACGCCGTTGGGGTCGGTCAGCAGCATGATCGAACCCGAGTGCGCCAGCAGATGGGCCGATGAGACGAACAGGCCCTGCGCGGCCCACAGCAAGTCCTGGTTGCTGCGGCGCAGTTGTTCGAGGGCCTCTTCGTCGCCGGTCACCAGCGGCGCCAGCCGCGTCGTCGGCTGCACGCCGGCGCGCTGGCTGCGCTGCCATGACGCGAGCAGCGGCTTGGACACCGCCGTGCCCGCGAGCGGCTGGCCGGTGACGAAGCTCTCCCAGGCCCGCATCACCTGGCGCTCTGCCGACGGCTCCAGGAGCGGGCCCACAGCGCCGCCCAGACTCTGGGCGACCAATCGCCGGCCCGCGGGGGGGTGTGGATGGATGGAGGTCTCCTCCAACGCCGAGCGTCCCGTTCAGACCGGGCGGCTGGCATTGCCATCGTCAACAAGCAGGCTGGTCGAACAACGAGACCAGAGCGCACTACGAATTTGTTCTTGGCAACGATTATGGGCCGATTGGTTTGCGGCCGCACCAGCAGAATTGAAACGCAAAGGTGCAAAGGCAATCCAGGCCAGCAGCACGCCGCACAGCAGCGCCAGGAGGCCGATCGCCACCCACGCCAGGCCCGAGCCGAGCGGCGCCAGCGTGCGCGCCACCAGCCAGACGTTGAGCGCGATGATCAGCAGCGCCGCCGCCCAGGCCAGGCGCCGCAGCCAGACCGGGCTGGCCAGCGCGCCCATGATGCGCGGCGAGCCGGTGAAGCGGATCAGCGGCACGATGGCGAACGGCAGTTGCAGGCTCAGCACCACCTGGCTCAGCACCAGCAACTGCAGCACGCCGCTCTCGCCGGCATGGAACAGCACCGCCACGGCCGGCACGATGGCCAGCGAGCGCGTCAGCAAGCGGCGTTTGAGCGGGCTCATGCGCAGGTGCACGAAACCCTCCATCACCACCTGGCCGGCCAGCGTGCTGGTGATGGTGGAGCTCTGGCCGGCGGCCAGCAGCGCGATCGCAAACGCCGCCGAGGCCAGCGTGGTGCCGAGCAGCGGCGTCAGCAGCTCATGCGCCTGGCGCAGCTCGGAGACCTCGATGCCGCGGGCGAAGAAGGTCGAGGCCGAGAGCACCAGGATCGCGGCGTTGATGCACAGCGCAATGTTGAGCGCAAGCGCGGTGTCGAAGAAGTTGTAGCGGATGGCTTCGCGCTGCGCGGCCTCGCCCTCGTCGATGCGGCGCGTCTGCACCAGCGCCGAGTGCAGGTACAGGTTGTGCGGCATCACGGTGGCGCCGATCATGCCGATGGCCACCATCAGGCTGGCCGCGTCGAGCCGCGGCACGAGGCCGCTGGCCACGTCGGCCCACACCGGCCGCACCAGCAGCATCTCGAGCGCCATGCAGACGCCGATGGTCAGCACCAGCACGGCCACCAGCGCTTCGAGCTTGCGGATGCCGTAGTGCTGCAGCAGCAGGATCAGCATCACGTCCAGGCCGGTGATCAGCGCGCCCCAGGCCAGCGGAATGCCGAACAGCAGGTTCAGCGCCACCGCGCTGCCGAGCAGCTCGGCCAGGTCGCAGGCGATGATCGCCGTCTCGCAGAGCAGCCACAGTGCCATCGCCACCGGCCGGGCGTAGTAGGCGCGGCAGGCCTGCGCCAGGTCCATGCGGCCGACGATGCCCAGCCGCGCGGCCAGGCTTTGCAGCACCATCGCCATCAGGTTCGACGCCACCAGCACCCACAGCAGCTGGTAGCCGAAACGCGCGCCGCCTTCGAGGTCGGTGGCCCAGTTGCCGGGGTCCATGTAGCCGACGCAGACCATTGCCCCCGGCCCGGCGAAGCCGAGCACGCGCCAGCGCCCCGGCAGGCGCAGGCGCAGATCGACGCTGTGCTCGAGGTTGGTCACCGCGGCATTCCGGGCCGCGCGTCAGCGCAGCGCCAGCGTAAGCAGTTCGCCGAGCAGAACGATCAGGCCGCTGCCGCAGATCGTGAAGCCGACCAGGTGCCTGAAAGACTGTGGCCGCCGCTTCACTGACGCCCCAGCCGTTCTGCACCGCCGCCGGTGGCCGGGCCCGCGGTCGGGTCGAGCACGTCGGGCTTCTTCGCGACCAGGGTTTGTGTCGTCAGGATCAATCCCGCCACCGAGGCCGCATTGCGCACGGCGCTGTAGCTCACGCGCACCGGATCGATGATCCCGGACGCCACCAGATCGACGAAGCGGCCGCTGCGTGCATCGAGACCGACGCCGGGCTGTGCATCGAGCGCCTTGCGCATGACGACCTTCGGGTCGAGCCCGCAGTTGGCCGCAATGTGATACGACGGCTGGTGCAGCGCGCGCTGCAGCAGCTTGACGCCCTGCTGCACATGGCCTTCGGTGCTGCCGACCAGGCCTTCGAGTTCACCGGCCACGCGCAACAGCGCCTGCCCGCCACCGGGCACGATGCCTTCGGCAATGGCCGCGCGCGCGGCGTTGATCGCGTCTTCGATCAGATGCAGCCGACGTTTTTGTTCGACCGGCGTGGCGCCGCCGGCGAGCAGCACCGCGGTGCCGCCGGACAGCTTGGACAACCGCTCCTTGATCTTGTCGCGCTCGATGTTCTCCGGCGCCAGCTCGTGCTGGCGCGCCACCTGGGTGCGCCGCGCCGCCACCAGCGCCGGGTCGCCCTTGCCGGCGGTGACGACGGTCTGGTTCGACGAGATGCGCACCTGGCGTGCTTGCCCCAAGTCACGCAGTTCCACCGCGGCGATGCTGCCGCCGAGGTCGCGCGCGATCACGCGGCCACCGGTGAGGATGGCCAGGTCTTCGAGTGCCGCCTTGCGCCAATGGCCGTACTCCGGCGGGTGGATTGCCGCCACCGGTGCGCCGCCCTTGTCGCGCCAGGACAGCAGGCCGACGACGCAGGCCGGCGCCACCTCTTCGGCGATCACCAGCAGCGGCCGCTTGGAGTCGGCGACCAGCGCGATCACTGCGGACAGCTCTTCCTGCGTCAGCAAGCGCTGGTCGGTCATCAGGATGTACGGCTCGTCGAGCACGACCTGCATCTTCTCGACGTCGGTGATCATGTGGTGCGACAGGTAGCCGCGATCAAACGCCATGCCGTCGACGATTTCGAGCAGCGTCTCGACCGTGGTGCCGTAATCGACGTTGACGATGCCGTCGGCGCCGACGCGCTCCAGCGCCTGCGCGACGAGATGCCCGGTCGGGTCGTCGTTGGCCGCGACCATCGCCACCGCGCGCAGCTCGTCGCCACCGGCCAGCGGCCGCGCGTTGCGCTTCAACGCCGCGATGACTTCGGTCACCGCGAGCTCCAACCCTTCGACCAGCTCGACCGGGTTCGCGCCCTTGGCCAGGCAGGCCAGGCCGTCCTGCACCAGCGCATCGGCGAGCACGGTGGCGGTGGTCGTGCCGTCGCCGGCGACCTGGTTGGTTTGCTTGGAGACTTCGCGCAGCACCTGCGCGCCCATGTTCTCGAACGGGTCTTCGAGCTCGATCTCGGCGGCGATGCTGGCACCGTCGCGCGAGATGATCGGCGTGCCGATCGGCCGGTCGATGATGGCGTTCATCCCCCGGGGCCCCAGCGTGCCGCGCACCGCGCGCGCCAGTTTGGCGACACCGCGGCCCAGTGCCTGGCGGGCCTCGTCGTCGTGCAACATGATGTTGGCCATGGTGTCTCGTCTCCTTGTGTTGGGGTCAGGGTGCCGTCGCCGGCACGGCGGCGCGCGGCATGAAGCGGATCGGTTGCGCCGCCGGCGCCGCGTCGCGCACGGCCAGCAGGCCACGGCACAGCGTGCCGTTGAATTCGGCGTTGACGCCGACACTGCGCAGCTCGCGCCGGTGGGCGCCGAGTCGGTCGGCCGCGATCGGCCGCTCGGTGGCGTCGACAAAGGCCAGTGAGCCGTTGCCGACGACGCTGCGCCGTTCGAGATAACGATCGACGAGGCGCATGCCGTCGTCGTCCACCGTCAGATCCTGCAGTGCATCGATGTCCAGCGCCAGCAGCACCGCCGGCGCATGGCCGGCGCCGATCAGGTGTTCGAGCAAGGCCTCTTGCCGGCGCTGAAAAGCCTTGACCAAAAAGGTCTGGCGCAGGCCCTCCAGGCCGCCTTCGGCCGCGGCGCCGAAAGCGGCCTGGAAGCCGGCGCCTTCCTGCACGCCGTCGTTGATCGCCTCGGCATACATGTGGTCGTGCAGTTGCACCTGCACGCGCGTCACCCACGGCAGCGCCTGCACCGCGCGGCGCATGTCGTCGGCCATCAGGAAGGCGAAGTTGGCCGCGCACCAGTAGGTCGGCAGGCGAAAGCCGATCTGCACTTCACCGTCGCCGTGCAGCTCGACGGCGGTGACGAAGCCGAGCTCGGTCACCGACTCGTCGAGCTCGGGGTCCATCACCGTCGCCAGGCAGGCTTGCACCTGCGCGGCGCGGTCGGGTCTGACGCGGTCGGCGGCCATCGCATCAGGCCGCGACAGCGACCTTCGTCCTTGGCCAGCAGCTTCTTCTGCGCGGCGATGTCGATGCCGTAGAGCGCCGCGGCGTTCAGGCCGAGGATCTTCTTCTTGGCTTCGCAGGTCGAGCACGGCGCCGGTCTCTTTCGAGATGTCCGCCGGCAGCTCGAAAGCCATGAAGTCGTTGACGATCCAGTCCGGCGTCCAGATGCCGTAGTCGCTGGCGTAGAGCAGCTTGTCCGGACCGAGGAACATCAGCAGTTGCGACAGCACATGCGCGAAGTACTTCGGCTGCTTGTGCACGAAGGGCATCACCACCGCCAGACCGCCGTAGACATTGGTCTCCTGCGTCGCGATCCAGGTGAAGTCATCCAGGCGCGGCAGGCCGCAATGCTCGACGATGAAGTTCAGGCCCTGGAAGTTGGTCGCTGCGATGTCGATGTCGGCGACGTCGAAGGCGTCACGGTCCAGCGGCAGGATCGTCGGGCCCTTGTGCACATGGATGTTCTTCACGCCCAGCTTCTCGCACAGCGCCAGGTACTTCTCGGCCCACGGGTCGGACAGCTTGTAGCCGCGGCTCGCGCCCTTCCACTCGGCCGTGTAGAGCTTCACGCCCTTGATCTTGTGCGTCGCCACCAACGCCTCGAAGGCGTCGAGCCCCTTGGCTTCGTCGCGCGGATCGAAGGCGCCGTTCAAGATGAAGCGGTTCGGGTACTGCTTTTTCAGCACCGCGTTCTGCTCGGTGGTGTTGAAGCCGTTGACATAGAAATCTTTCAGGTAGGTCGGCTGAAAGATCGCCATGTCGTCGGGGCCATCGACGAACAGATCCTGGTAGAGCTGCTCGCCGCCGTAGCGGTCGAACTTCTCGCGCGTCCACAGCTTCTCGGGTGGCGAGAGGAAGTTGTGGTACGCGTGAAAGCAGTTGATGAACTGCTCGCCGTGCACGTTCTTCTGGTTGGCCTTGCTGCCGTCCCAGTTGTGGATGTGGCCGTCGATGATGAAGATCTCTTCACCCGATTTGGTCTTGAACATGGTCTCTTCCTCGTTGTTCAGGCGTAGGCGACGTAGGACATCGCGGCATTCATGTCGCCGAACAGCACGACCGTGTTTTCATCGACCATCACCATGCGCCCGTAGTGGGTCGAGGTGGAGATCTCGAACAGATAGGGCGTCATCTCGTAGCCGAGTTCCTCCGTGATCTCGTTCATCTTGAATTCGATCTTGCCCTCGCCGTCGATGCGGATCATCGCCGGCATGTAGGTCACGGTGATGCCTTTGCGGCGCGACATCAGCTCGGCGATGGCGCGGGCTTCGACGCTGTCGTTCATCGTCACGCCGCATTGGTGCGAGACGGTGCCCTTGAACTCGATGTCCTTGAACGACTTGAAGATGTTGTCGGTGTGTGCGGCTGACATGGTGTCTCCTGGTTCGGTTGCGGGTGTTCAGACGGTGATCGACGCCGGCAGCTTCAGTCCGAGCTGGTTGGCGATGCCGGTGATGCGATCGACCGCCGTCGCATAGGCATCCTGGAACTGCGCCACCTTGGTATGCGGCAGCGACCAGATCGGCTGCAGGTTCTTCGCTGCGTTCACGGCCAGGTCGCCGTAGGTCTTCAGCCAGCGGTTGAACAGCGCCGTGTTGTGCGCCGAATGCGTGCCGTCGCTGACCAGCAAGTGCAGCAGCTCGACCGTGTTGGCCAGGTTGCGCTGGTAGTCGCCTTCGGCCGACGAGACGACGGTCGGCGTGATGAAGTCGTTCTGCGAGGCCGCGGCCTGCATCACGAAGCCGCTGCGGAACAACTCGCCGACGAGGGGCTCGAAGACGACGTTGATTGCGAAGTACTTTTCGAGGAAGTCATCGGCGCCGCCGATGGTCTCGATCAACTGGCGTGTCGGCTGCCAGATCGGGTCTTCGAGCCAATGCTTCTTGCCGATCTCGGCGTCGAAGCCGGCGATGTCGAGGCCCACGTCACCGAGATAAAGCGTCAGGTCTTGCGAGAAGCGCAGCTTGTACGACGAGTTCGTCAAGATCGCCGAGTTGATCATCTGCGTGTAGCCGTAGCGCTGCGCATGCATCAGCGACGTGCCCAGGCCGAACTCGGCGTGCTTGTAGGCGCCGACGTGCTTTTCCAGCACCTTGACCCAGGCCTTGTCGAAGCGCGTCGGCGCGCCCGAGCGGCGGCCGTTCTCGACCGCCTGCGCGATCATCCCTTCGATCGTCGACTGGCGCTGGTAGTGCGTGCGCTCCCACTCTTCATCGACGGCGCGAAAGGCATGCCAGTCGCCCGACTTGGCTTCGGTCCACTTCTCCGAATAGGTCGGCGTGCCGTCGGCGAAGTTGATGATCCAGTCCTGCAGCAGGTAGCGCTTCGGGTCGGGCTGCACGTCGAGCGTCATGTCCTCGTAGTGCGTCGCCTTGCGGCCCTTGGGCGTGAAGTAGTTGTACTTGCGGCTGTCGGAGCCCGCGAACTTGGCAGCGCCGGCGGCGCCGGAGTTCACCGGCACGTAGTCAGTGGTCTTGGTCATGGTTGTCGTCTCCTTCGGTGGTCAATGAACGAGAAGCGGCGTGCTCGCGCTCGCCGGGGTGAACTTGTCGACATGGGTCCGGTCGAGGGCGACACCCAGCCGCTGCAACATCGGCAGCACGGCGTCGACCATCGGCGGTGGGCCGCAGGTGTAGGCACAGGTCTCGCCGGGCAAGGCCTGCGCGCGCATCACGCGTTCGACGGCCTCGTGCACGAAGCCGGTCTCGCCGCGCCACGCGTCTTCGGCCGCGGCCTGCGAGAGCACCGGGATGAACTCGAAGTCGGTCAGCTTGCTCGCCACGGCAGCGAACCCGTCGAGGAAAAACAGATCCTTGCGCGTGCGCGCGCCGTAGAAAAAGCGGATCGGCCGCTGCTCGCCGCTTTGAATGTGGTCTTGCAGGATCGACCACAGCGGCGACATGCCCGAGCCGCCGCCGACGAGCACCATCGGCCCGGCCTGCGCTTCACGGCGAAAGCAGGAACCGAACGGGCCCTTGATCGTCAGCGCGGTGCCTGGTCTCAGCGTCGTGTCGAGCAGCGACGAGAACGCGCCGTCCGGGTACTTGCGCACGATGAACTGCAAGGTCGTCGGCGAACTCGGCGTGCTGGCCATCGAATACGAGCGGGTCACACCAGCCTCCAGCACACCCAACTCGACGAACTGGCCGGCCCAGAATTTCAAGGGCTGGTCGATCTCGACTTCGAGCAATCGCATGTCGTGCGTCAGCCGCGTGACGGCTTTCAGCACGCCGCCGATCGTCTTGACCGCAATCGCACGGCGCAGCAGGTCTTCGTCGTAGTTCAGCAGCTCGATCGTGACGTCGCTGTAGGCGTAGCCGCGGCACAGCAGGATGTGGCCGGTCTCTTTTTCATAGTCGGGCAGCGCGAAGGTGGAGTAGTCCTCCACCTCCACATCGCCTTCAACCAGCACGCATTTGCAACTGCTGCACTGGCCCTCGCGGCAGCCATGCGGCACGGCAATGCCCTGGCGAAAGGCGGCGTCGAGGATCCATTCGCCCTCCTCGACCTCCATCTCGACGCCGACCGGCTCGAAACGAACCGTGTGGACCCTCTTTCCCGACATGACCGTCCTTTTTTTGTGATGCGTAGCCGTCCCTGGCGCCGGATGGCGCCAGGGACGATGCTTCAGATCGAATTGATCTTGAAGCCCTTGCGGTACTCGGCGGCGGCCGTCTCACGGCCCTCCGGCGTCAGCGCGCGGAAGCCCACCAACGGGCTGCCGAGCGTGAAGCCCTTGACGTGATCGAGCGTCCACATGTGCTTGTCGTCGAAGCGCAAATGCGGTTGCGAGATCAGCGTCTTGCCGTCGGAGCGCACGAAGCCGAGGTCCTTGATCGCATCGGCCAGATCCCAGCCGTGGTAACAATCCTCCCACTCGCGGCGCCCACTGAAGCGGCCCATCGCCGGCGTGGCGCGGCCCTCGAACTCGGCGGCAAAGGCCACCTTGTGCGTCCAGCGGCAGACCTCTGAGCAATAGGTGTAGACCTTGCCGTCGACCTCGTCGTAGCAGAAGTCTTCGCGGATCAAGGCCGGCACCATGCAGCTCCAGCAGCGGTGCGGGTACACGTAGCCGCATTCGGTGTCGAAGAGGATGTTGGTCTGGCCCGGCACGCTCTTGCGCTCGTACCACTTCCAGTAGTCGCCGAACTCGGCGTACCAGCCGGGGTACTTGTGCTCGAACCACTCGAAGTCCTTGTCCTTCTGCGATTCGATGCGCCAGAAGTTCACCGGCCAGCCGACCGAAAAGAACTGCGCCGTCTTGTGCACATAGTTCTTCTTGACGATGCGGTCCCAGGCCGCGGCGACGTCGTCGTGATGGATCTTCACGCCGTACTTTTCCAGCGGCAGCATGTAGGTGCGGTAGTAGTCTTCGTAGATCCAGCGGTGCCAGAGTTCGGCGTACGACTCCTTGTTCTTGTCGCGGTCGGTGGTGCCGTACTCGACGAAGGTGCCGATCGCCGCATCGACGATGGCGTGGTTCTGCCAGAACGCGTAGCGCAGGTCGCGCTCCAACAGCAGGTGGTTGCTCGGGTCGTTGACCAACGACATCAGCAGCGAGTGGCCGTTGCCGATGTGGCGCGATTCATCCGACTGCACCGACAGGAAGACGGTCGACAGCGCGTAGTCGCCGTTGCGCGCGGCCTCGGAGGGCATCGCCACGAACAGCGTGTTGGTGAAGGCCGTCTCGGCCACCACCGTGAGGTAGACGTTGGCCGCCGTGATGGCGTCGCCGGTGAGGAAGCCTTCGGCGAACTGGCGGCCGATGGTGGTGGCGTAGCACTTGCCGAACGCCGCTTCGGTGATGTCGAAGCCGGCCGGATCGATGTAGTTCTCCATGTACCACTTCTTCAGGTTCATCTGAATCGTGGAATGGCGAAACTCATCGACCATCTGCATGGTGAAGCCGGTGCGAAGCTCTTCGCCGGGGGCCAGGCGCGCCACCATGGCCATCGAGCGCGCGGCCGAGATCTCGGGGAACGGGATGATGGCCAGGAACAGCTTCATCCACTCGATCCAGCGCGGCTGGGTGTTGCGGAACATGTCGCCGCGCAGCGCGGCGTCGAGCGCGCCGTAGACCCGGTTGTCCTTTTCTTCCTGCATCGGGAAGTAGGAGCGCAGCACCTGCTTCATCGGGTCGCGTGGGGCCTTGCCGATCTTGTAGTCGGTCGGGAAGGTCATCGCTTCTTGCACATAGCTGGGTTGCCAGCCGAGGTCGGCGATGCGACGCGTCGCCTCGCCGATGGCGATCCCCTTTTGCGAGGTGATCTTGTTGAGAGTCAAACCCACAGACATGAAAGTCTCCTTTGGAAAACATGACCGTTTGCGTTACTGCATCGAGCCTTTTGGGCGTGACGGTGAACCGTCGGCGTCCTGCGGGCCCAACCCACTACAGAGCGATTCGCGTGCCAGTGCTCCAAACCCTTAACGACTCCTGGCCGTGGCTGCGAAGTGATCGTTGCGGCCTGCGCGCGAGCCGAAGCGCAGTCGTGTTCTGGGACGCTCGGTTGCATCGGCGCGTCCGACCTTGGGACGCTCAGGAAACGCGCGACGAGATCACGCGCGCCGGGTCCTGCGCCGGCACGGCGCCGTCGCGAGGCGGTGCGCCTTCGGCGATGAAGCGCGCGGCCAGCACCATCGCGCCCATCGCGAACTCCTTGCCGTGCGCGCCGACCATCTCGTCGGCGAGCTTGCCGAGCTGCGCAAAAAAGTAGTCTTTGCTCGTCGTGTCTTGGCTCATGAAACGGTCTCCTTCCTGCGTGAGCGCTCGGCGGGCGAGCGGAACAAGGCGTCGGGCACTTCGAGCCAGCCGAGCACGCCGTCCTGCGTGCCGAAGGCCAGGCGCGACCCATTGCCCGACCAGACCAGCGCATTGACGGCGCCGCCGCCCGCGCCCTTGATGAACAACCCCGCGTCGCTGCCCGGTTGGCAGAGCAGCACAGCGCCGTTGAAATAGCCCGCGGCAACGAGAGACTGGCGCGGATGGCAGGCGACGCAACTTACCGGCGTCTTGCTCGGCAGGCCGCACTCGCTCGGTTGCCCCTTGCGCCCGGGCGGATCGAAAGACCAGCACACCGGCCGCGTGCCGCCGCTGGTGGCGAGATAGCGCCCGTCGTGCGCGAATGACAGCGACAGCGGCTGGCCGGGGTAGCCACCCATCTCGATGTCGCTGCCGTCGGCGATGCGCCAACCGTGCAGCGCGTTTTCCTGCATGCCGGTGACGAGGTAGTGGCCGTCCGGGCTCCAGGCGAGGGCGCGGTGATAGCCGTTCCATGACAAGCGGCGCGTTGACCTGTCATCGGCCCACAGCGTCACGCCGCCGCTGTGCGCGGCGGCCAGGCAAGCGCCATCGGGGCTGAAGGCCAGTGCCGTGGCCGGTGCGGGCAGCTCGATCGCTTCGCTGCGCTCGCCCTGCCAGCGCTGCACGTGCCGCCCGCTGCTGTAGGCGCGCAGGCCGCCGCGGCTACAGACCACCGCATCGACCCACGCATCGACGGGCCCGGCCACCACGGCGGGATCGCCGACGCGCGGCACGAGCACGACGCGGCCATCGTCACCGCCGGTGAGAAAGCCGCCGTGCGCATCGGCGGCGATGGACAAGCAACTGCCCTGGTGGCAGAGCGCGCGCAGCGGCCGCGGCGCGGGTGCTTCGGCCGGTATCAGGTTGACGCCGCCGCCGGGCTTGGCCTCGGCGCGCGGGCCTTGCGGCCAGCTTGCATCGGCCACGGCCAGGTGCCCATCGCCGAGCGCGAAGCCGACCGTCGTGCCTTCGACATCCCACGCCGCAGCCACGACCGGCGCGCCGAGTTCCCAAGACGTACCCAGTGCACCGAGCAGCGGCGGTGGCGAGCTCATGTCACGCTCTCGCAAGCATCGGCCAAACAATGCGTCAGCTCTTCTTTCAACTGAGCCGTATCGAGATGGCGGCCGATGAAAACGAGCCGCGACTCGCGCGACTCGCCGAGCGCCCAGGCGCGGTCGAGGCCGCTGTCGACGCTCATGTGCACGGCCTGGAACACAAAGCGCCGCTCTTCGCCCTCGAAGGCCACGATGCCCTTGGCGCGCAGCACGTCGGCGCCGCGCTCTGCGATCAGGCGTTGCAACCACGGCAGGAAACGGCTGCGTTCGAGCGGCCGCGCAAAACTCAAGGACACGCTGACCAGGCCTTCGCTGTGCTGGCCTTCATCGGGCTTGCGGTACAGCCGCGCTTGCGCATGCGCCGGCACGCCCAGGCGCGGCGCGGGCACGCGCAGGCGGCTGATGTCGAAGGCGCCACGATCGAGCAACGACGCCAGCGGCACATCGCCCTGCGTCGATCGCAACAGTTCAGCCGTCGGGTTGAGCTGCTGCACCGCGCGTTCGGCCTCGATCATCGTCGCGGCGTCGGCGAGATCGGCCTTGTTGAGCAACACCAGGTCAGCCTGCGCGAGCTGCGCGCCGGCTTCAGGCGCGTCGCGCAACTGCGCGGCGAGGTGGCGTGGATCGACAACGCAGATCACGCTGTCCAGCCGCGTGTGCTGGCGCAGCAGGTCGTCGAAGGTGAAGGTCTGCACAACAGGCGCCGGGTCGGCCAGCCCCGAGGTCTCGATGACGATGCCGTCGAAGCCGCCGGGGCGCCGCACCAGGTTGCTCGCGACGCGGATCAAATCGCCGCGCAGCTTGCAGCAGACGCAGCCGTTGTTGAGCTCGTAGACCTCTTCGTCCGCGCCGACGACCAGCGAGCCGTCGATGCCGAGCTCGCCGTACTCGTTGACGATGACGGCGTAGCGCTTGCCCTGGGCCTCACGCAGCAGGCGGTTGAGCAGCGTCGTCTTGCCGGCGCCGAGAAAGCCGGTCAGCACGGTCACGGGGATGCGTGTCATGTCAGGGGCTTTGCGGTGTTTGGGCTGCGGGTTGTTGCCCGTTGTGTGAGTTCGCGAACGTCCGCAAATACGCTTGGGCGCCGTCTGTGCGAGAGCAAGGCATGGGGCCGGCCGGCGCCGGGCTGCGGATGCGACGCCCCGCTGCGCGGGGTGCGCTGCGGTACTCGCCCTGGGGTCGCGCCGCAGAACTCTCTTCACTCGCTGCGCTCGTTGCGCTCGAACAGCTGCGGCGAGTCAGTTGTGGAAGCGCGCGGGTACACGC
The DNA here is from genome assembly GCA_963732625.1 of uncultured beta proteobacterium. Classification (GTDB taxonomy): domain Bacteria; phylum Pseudomonadota; class Gammaproteobacteria; order Burkholderiales; family Burkholderiaceae_C; genus CADEEN01. The sequence continues at coordinate 198,694 of CAVTAM010000018.1, forward strand.
GCCGACCCCAGGGCTGCGTTCCTCGCCGTCGCATACGCAGCCCGGCACCGGCCGGCCCCATGCCTTGCGGGTCCGATCGAGCTTGGGGGAGAGTGTTTGGCAAGCCGCGGGCATCGAGCCCGCGCCTTGCCGCGCGCCGCATGCGCGCGCCTGTTCGAAGGCCGGGCTCGATGCCCGGCGTTCGAACTTCTCCAACAAAGAACCAACGGTGCCTCGCAAAGCTGTGGGCGGGTGTGCGCTGGCGCGCCTGTGCGGTGGCGAGGAGCACAGGGTTTCGGTCGGCGCGCGTACCCGCGCGCTTCGTAAACTGACTCGCTGCGACTGTCCGAGCGCAACGAACGCAGTGAGTGAAGCGAGTTTCGCAGCGCGACCGAAACCCGAGCACCGCAGCGCAGTCGGCGCGCCTTTGGCGCCGACCGCCGCAGTGGCGCGCCAGCGCACACCCGCCCACGGCTTGGCGCCCGCCAGCACGTCAACTCTGCGCACCTTCAAAGACCGCAAAGGGCCGCAAGCGGACACCAACAACATGACCGGTCCCATGTCAAGGAATCAACACCGCGCGGCCCTTGACCTTGCCGTGGTGCAGGTCGCGCAGCGCCTGGTTGGCGTCCTTCAACTTGTATTCGCGCGTCGCCAGGTGCACCAGGCCGCGATCGGCCAGAGCCATCAGCTCGACCAGTTCCGGATAGGTGCCCACCAGATTGCCGACGATGCTCTTCTCGCTGGTGATCATGTCCATCGTCGGCAGCTCGATCTTGCCGCCGTAGCCGACGATGTAGTACACGCCGGCGTTGCGCGTCATCGCCAGCCCCTTGGCCACGGCGTCGCCCTCGCCGACGAAGTCGATCACCGCTTCGGCGCCCTTGCCGGCGGTGAGTTCGAGCACGGCAGCGACTTCGTTGCCGTCGGCCTTCACCAAATGGTGCGCGCCGCACTCCTTGGCCAGTTGCAAGGCGATGTCGGAACGGTCGACGATGATGATCTCGGCCGCGCACAACGCAGCCAGCACCTGGATGCCGATGTGGCCGAGGCCGCCGGCGCCGATCACCACCGCGTACTCGCCGGGCAGCAGGTGGCGCGAGGCCTTCTTCGCCGCTCGGTACGCGGTGAGGCCGGCGTCGGTGTAGGGTGCCACGTCTTTCGGCGCCAGGGTCTTGGGCAACTTGATCAGCGAGCGCTGGCCGGTACGCAGGTACTGCGCGTAGCCGCCGTCGGCGTTGATGCCGGGGAAGCGGCTGTCCTCGGCCTGCATGTCCTGGCCGCGACGGCAGGCCAGGCAGTGGCCGCTGGTCACCAGCGGATGGCAGATCACCGGATCGCCGACCTTCAATCCGCTGACCGCCGAGCCCATCGCTTCGACCCAGCCGGCGTTCTCGTGGCCCATGATGTAGGGCAGCTTGACCTCGACCTTGTCGCGCCAGATGCCTTCGACCACATGCAGGTCGGTGCGGCACACGCCGGCGCCGCCGATGCGCACGATGACGTCGGTCGGGCTCTCGATCTTCGGGTCCGGCACGTCCTCGTAGCTGACGAACGCATCGGCGCTCAATGTTTGGTCATAGCGGTGCAGCACGGCGGCTTTCATGGTGAGTCTCCTCGAGCAAGCGAAGTGCGGCACGGCCTGGCGCCGGCTGACACGAAAGGGGGTCTTTCGCAATCGGCGTGCCATGCGAGATTGATGCGGCGCCCACGCCTGTGCAGTCGGTACCGCAAACCGGTCTCGCCCCCGGGTTCGGGTTGGGGCCGGGCCGACGCCGTGTTGTCGCAAAGTCGGACGCACGCACGCGCCGCACTCGTGGCCGGTGACTCGAATCGCTACAGTGTTTGTCCTCGTAGCGCGCCACGCGCCGAGGAGTAACTTGCGCTGCTCAGCCGGGCGCGCGACCGCCCCGCTGAGCACGCATGCACCGCCGTGCAAGCGTTGCCGAACCGTCGTCGAAAGACCACCATGAAGACTCGATCTTTGATGCCGTCGATCCGCTCAGTCTGGTTGGCCGTCGCCGCGCTCACTGCGATCGGCGGTGCCGGCATGGCCTCGGCCACGGAGCGCGAGCACCGCCGCGCCGTCGTCATCCCGAAGGTCGGCGAGCGCTGCGTCAACGACCCGAAGTGCCACAACCGATGGCATCCCGCCATCGCGCCCGTGGCCACGGCGAAGTCCGGTGACGTGGTGATCTACGGCACGCGCGATGCGTTCGATCACTCGCTGAACCGCAACTCGACGCCCGCCGACGTGGCGGCGCTGAACCTGAATCTCGTGCATCCGCTGACCGGGCCGCTGTACGTGCAGGACGCCAAGGCGGGCGACGTGCTGGCCGTGACGCTGCTCGATGTCGCGCCCGACACCTTCGGCTACACGATCGTCGTGCCTGGCTTCGGCTTTCTGCGCGACGTCTTTCCCGATCCGTACATCGTGCGCTGGGAAACGAGCCGCCAGGGCGCGACCTCGGTCGACCTGCCGGGCGTCAACGTGCGCTTCGACGGCTTCATGGGCACGATCGGCGTGGCGCCCGGGCCGGCCGAGACCGAGACCTACTTCAAGCGCGAAGCCGATCTCGCGGCCGCTGGCGGATTCGTGCTGCAGCCGCAGCCGCTCGATGGCTTGCCGTCGGCGGTATGCGGTCCGAGCGGCTCGAACAAGGACCGCTGCCTGCGCACGATCGCGCCGCGCGAGAACGGCGGCAACATGGACGTGAAGCAGATGCAGGTCGGCACGACGCTGCTGCTGCCGTGCTTCGTCGACGGCTGCCTGCTGTCGATTGGCGACGTGCACTTCGCGCAGGGCGACGGCGAGGTCTCCGGCACGGCGATCGAGATGGATGCCACGGTGACCGTCAAGCTGCAGGTGCGCAAGGGCCTCGGCGCGCAAGTCAAGCAGCCGCACTTCGAAGGTGGGCGGCAGTTGAAGCGGCTGGCGCCGCAACGCTTCTATGCCACGGTGGGCTATCCGCTCAAGGCGGCGGGCGTCGTGCCGCCGACGCACGCGTACCTGAACGGCACGAAGATCGGCCCGCTGACGAATCTGTCCGAAGACGTGACCTTGGCCGCCCGCGACGCGCTGCTGCAGATGATCGATTGGCTGGTCACCAACAAGGGCCTGACGCGGCAACAGGCCTATGCGCTGGCCAGCGTGGCCGTGGACCTGCGCATCAGCAACCTGGTGGACACACCCAACTTCGCGGTCTCGGCGATCCTCGATCTCGGCGTGTTCGACCGCGCGCGCGGCCACCGTGGCGACGACGACGATTGACGCGATGACACGCCGCCTGAGCCTGCGCCTGCTCGGCGCCACTGCGGCGGCGTGGCTGCTCTGCGGCCATTCGCCCTACCGGCAATGGGACACCTTCCGCAAGGCCCGCCTGGTGCTGCTGGTCAGCGCCAGCGACGAGGCCGCGGTGCGGCTGGCACAGGCGTTGGCGGCGCTGTTCGCGAACCGATTGCCGAAGAGCCGCGCGACTTACGCGCGAGCGCGCGACAGCAATGACCTGGTTCGCCTGCTGGCCAGCAAGCAGATCGATGTCGCGCTGCTGCGCGAAGGCGATGCGCATGCGGCGCTCACCGCGGCGGAGCCCTTTGCCGACAACGGCGGCGTGGGCTTGAGAACCCTCGGCGTTTTCGGCGAGCACCTGTTCATTTGTCTCACGGACGTGCCCGACGCTGCGGCCTACATGCTGGCCGAAGCGTTGACGGAGCACTGGCGCGACATCGATCCGGCGCTGGTGCCGGGCGCCAGCAGCCCCAAGCCGCCGGGATCTCCACGCGTGCCTTTGCACCCAGGGGCGATCGAGTTTTATCGCGGCCCTACCTGAACGACGAGACGGTCGCTGGCGAGTCGTCCGTTTGCGCACGGCAGCCATGCGGTCCCGATGCCATGGCAACATCTGGGGCCTGCCCAACCGCGAGGTCGAGAGCACCGGCGCCACGCAAAGCACCTGCACGCCGGCGTTGACCGGCGCGTGTGGCGCCGTGGTCGCTTACGTGTAACCCACAGGGCTCGGCGCTGAGTACCGTGCCTAGAATGCGCCGCACATCCCGGCTGGTCTAGCTGGAAATGGGCAATATGATGAAAATCAAAAGCGAGCGCGACTTCTGGTCCGGCCTGATGTTCCTTTTCGTCGGCATCGCCTTCGCGTGGGGCGCCACGACCTACAGCTTCGGCAGCTCGGCTCGCCCTGGTCCCGGCTACTTCCCCTTCGGCCTGGGCATCTTGCTGGCCATCCTCGGCGCCATGGTGCTGTTCAAGGCGCTGACCATCGAAACCGAAGACGGCGAACATGTCGGCCACTTTGCGTGGAAGCCGCTGATCGTGATCCTGTTTGCGGTGGCGCTGTTCGGCGCCATCCTGCCGCGGCTGGGCCTGCTGATCTCGCTGCCGATCCTGATTGGCATCTCGAGCTGGGCCAGCGACGAGTTCAGCTGGAAGGCCACGCTGATCAACGCCGTCGTGCTGACGGTGATGTCATGGCTCATCTTCGTCAAGGGGCTGTCGCTGACGATCCCGGTGCTGCCGACCATCGCCGGCTTCGGCACTTGAGAGGCTGAGAACCACGTCATGGACCTGATCAACAACCTCGTTCTCGGTTTCGGCGTTGCCTTCACCTGGGTCAATCTGCTCTATGCCTTCGGCGGTGCGCTGCTCGGCACGCTGATCGGCGTGCTGCCGGGCCTCGGCCCCGTGGCCACGATCGCCATGCTGCTGCCGAGCATCTATGCGCTCGACGCCACGCCGGCGCTGATCATGCTGGCCGGCATCTACTACGGCGCGCAATACGGCGGCAGCACCACCGCGATCCTGATCAACGTGCCCGGCGAGTCGAGCTCGGTGGTGACCGCGATCGACGGCTACGCGATGGCGCGCAAAGGCCGCGCCGGCGCGGCGCTGGCCGCCGCGGGACTGGGTTCGTTCTTCGCCGGCTGCGTCGGCACCATCGTGATCGCCGCGTTCGCGCCGCCGCTGACCGAGCTCGCGTTCAAGTTCGGCCCCGCCGAATACTTCTCGCTGATGGTGCTCGGCCTGATCGGCGCCGTGGTGCTCGCGTCGGGTTCATTGATCAAAGCCATCTCGATGATCCTGCTCGGCCTGTTGCTCGGCCAGATCAACACCGACGTCATCTCCGGCGTGCCGCGCTACAGCTTCGACATCCCGGAGCTCACCGACGGCATCGGCTTCGTCACCATCGCGATGGGTGTGTTCGGTTTCGGCGAGATCATCGCCAACCTCGGCCGCCCGGCCGAGCACCGCGAGGTCTTCACCAAGGACGTGAAGGGCCTGTGGCCGACGAAGCAGGATTTCCAGGACGCGTGGCCGGCGGTGCTGCGCGGCACGGCGCTCGGCTCGATCCTCGGCGTGCTGCCCGGCGGCGGTGCGCTGCTGGCGGCCTTTGCGGCCTACACGGTGGAGAAGAAGACGCGCGGCCGTGCCGGCGAAGTGCCGTTCGGCCAGGGCAACATCCGCGGCGTGGCCGGCCCCGAGAGCGCCAACAACGCCGGTGCGCAGACCTCGTTCATCCCGATGCTCACACTCGGCATCCCGCCCAACGCGGTGATGGCGCTGATGGTCGGCGCGATGACGATCAAGGGCATCCAGCCCGGCCCGCAGGTGATGACCAGCAACCCCGAGCTGTTCTGGGGCCTGATCGCCAGCATGTGGGTCGGCAACGCGATGCTGATCATCCTCAACCTGCCCTTGATCGGCATCTGGATCAAGCTGCTGACGGTGCCCTACCGCGTGCTCTACCCGGCGATCCTGTCGTTCTGCTGCATCGGCCTGTACACGCTCAACAACAACAACTTCGACGTCTACATGGCGGTGTTGTTCGGCGTCGTCGGCTACATCTTCTACAAGCTGCATTGCGAGCCGGCGCCGCTGCTGCTGGGCTTCATCCTCGGGCCGATGATGGAAGAAAACCTGCGCCGCGCGCTGCTGCTGTCGCGCGGCGACTGGACGACGTTTGCCACGCGCCCGCTGTCGGCTGGCCTCTTGCTGGCGGCGCTGGCGATGATCGTCGTCGTCATGCTGCCCTCCATCAAGCGCAAGCGCGCGGAGGCCTTCCAAGAGGAAGAAGAGGTGTGAGCGCCGCCGGTCGCACACAGGTTGCGATCGTCGGCGCCGGCCCGTCGGGCCTGTTGCTCGGGCAGTTGCTGCACCAGGCCGGCATCGACAACGTCATCGTCGAACGCCAGAACGGCGACTACGTGCTCGGCCGAATCCGCGCCGGTGTGTTGGAGCAGACCACCGCCGATCTACTCGATGAAGCCGGCGTCGGCGCGCGCATGCACGCCGAAGGTCTGGTGCACGACGGCTTCGAGCTCTGCTTCGGCGGCGCGCGGCACCGCATCGACCTGGCCGGCCACACCGGCGGCAAGCATGTCATCGTCTACGGCCAGACCGAGGTCACGCGCGACCTGATGGCCGCGCGCGCCGCCGCCGGCCTGCCGACGGTGTACGACGCCAAAGACGTGGCGCCGCACGGCTTCGACAGCAAAACGCCGTCGATCACCTACACCCACGACGGCCAGCCGCACGAACTGCGCTGCGACTTCATAGCAGGATGCGACGGCTACCACGGCCCGTGCCGCGCCGCGGTGCCGCCGGCGGCGCTGTCCGTCTTCGAGAAGATCTATGCCTTCGGCTGGCTCGGCATCCTCGCCGACACGCCGCCGGTGGCCCACGAGTTGATCTACTCGAATCACGAGCGCGGCTTCGCGCTGTGCTCGATGCGCTCGCCCACGCGCACGCGCTACTACGTGCAGTGTTCGCTCAAAGACAAGGCCGAAGACTGGAGCGACAGCGCGTTCTGGGACGAGTTGCGCCGCCGGCTCGACCCCGAGGCCGCCGAGACGATGGTCACCGGCCCATCGATCGAGAAGAGCATCGCGCCGCTGCGCAGCTTCGTCGCCGAGCCGATGCGCTTCGGCACGATGTTCCTCGCCGGCGACGCCGCGCACATCGTGCCGCCGACGGGCGCCAAGGGCTTGAACCTGGCCGCGTCCGACGTGCGCTTCCTGTCGCGCGCGCTGATCGAGTTCTACCGCGACAAGAGCGAGCTACGGCATCGACCGCTACTCCGAGCGCTGCCTGGCGCGCGTCTGGAAAGCCGAGCGCTTCTCGTGGTGGTTCACCTCGCTGATGCACAAGCTGCCCGAGACCGGCGCCATCGGCCAGCGTCTGCAGCGCGCCGAGCTCGACTACCTGGTGTCGTCGCGTGCAGCCACGACGGCGATGGCCGAGAACTACGTCGGCCTGCCTTTCGCCGAGTGATGCACTGCCGGCGCACAAGAGTCGTTGTCCTCTCGTCGTCAAACCCAAACACCCTTCACAGGAGATAGCGCGATGGCCGTTGCTCAGCAGAACTTTCGATCGCTCGTCACATGCCTCGTCGCGGCTGTCTTGTTGGGCGGTTGCGCCTCGCAGCAAGACATGCGCGCCGCGACCAGCACTGCGTCGGTGGTCGATCGTCTCGAGATTCTGGAGCGCAAGGCTGCCTTCGGCGCCACGCGCTTCGGCGACATCGGCGAGTACGAGTTGATCTCGGCCGTGGCGCACATGAAGGTCGATCCGAAACATCCGGCCAACCGCGCCATCGTCGATCTTGCCGGCGCGGCCGACGCCGACGGCGCCGTTCGCTACCGCACCAACGTCGTCATGTTGCGTCCGAAGGACGCCGCGAAGGCGTCGCGTGCGATGGTGTTCGAAGTGGCCAATCGTGGGCGCAAGCTGCTGCTGGAGTTCGTTCACGAAGGCCCGATCCAGGCCGAGACCGCCGAGCAGGCCGGGACCGGCTGGGCCATGCGCCAGGGCCACACCTTGGTGTGGGTCGGCTGGCAAGGGGATGTCGCGCTCGGCGCCAACAGCCAGAGCGTCGGCATGGCACTGCCCGTGGCCACGTCTGGCGGCAAGCCGATCACCGGCACCAGCGTCGAGGAGATTGTTTTTGACGCCGTCGCGCCCGTCGGCAAGCTCGCGCTGAGCTACCCCGCGGCCAACGTCGCCGCGCCCGGCGCCGAACTCACCGTGCGCGCAACGCCGGCGTCCGCGCCGAGCGTGCTGCCCGCCAGCGCGTGGCGCTTCACCAGCGCGAGTGAAGTCGAGATCACGCGGCCGGCTGCATTCGACGCCGGGGCGATCTATCAATTCCGCTACGAGGCGCGTGACCCCAAGCCCTTCGGCCTGGGCATGGCCGCCGTGCGCGATGTGGTGACGTTTCTCAAGGGTGCGCAGCCCGACGCGCGTGGCCAGGCCCATCCGCTGGCCGACATCCGCCCCAACGTGACGGTGGCGATCGGCATTTCGCAATCGGGCCGCTTCCTGCGCGACTTCATCTGGCAGGGCTTCAACGCCGCGCCGGGCGGCGGGCGCGTTTTCGATGGCGCCATGCCGACGATCGCCGGCTCGCGCAAAACCTTCACCAACGTGCGCTGGGCGCAACCGGGGCGCTACTCGCGCCAGCATGAAGACCATTCGTTCTACGGCGACCAGTTCCCGTTCACCTACGGCACCACCAGCGACCCGCTTACCGGCCGCAGCGACGGCATCTTCGCCAAGTGCCGCGTCGACAACACCTGCCCGAAGCTGATGCACTTGGACAGCAGCCTGGAGTTCTGGCAAGCGCGCGCATCGCTCGTCGTCACCGACAGTGCGGGCCGCGACATCGCGCTGCCGGCGGATGTACGGGCCTATCTGATGTCGGCGACCCAGCATGCCCCCACCCGTGCCCCGAGCGCCGGCATCTGCCAGGTGCCGAACAACCCGGCACGGCAGGCCTCGACCTACCGTGTGCTGATGGCGCGGCTCATCACCTGGGCGCGTGACGGCCAGGCGCCGCCGGCCAGCCGCTTCCCGTCGGTGGCGGCGGGCACGCTCGTGCTGCCGCAGGCCGCGGCGATGGGCTTCCCCGACCTCGCCGCGCTGGGACTCAAGCTGCCGGCGCAGTTGAACGAACTCAACCCGGTGGACCACTCGGTGACGCCGCTGCGCGTCGATGCGGCCAAGCGCTATGCCGTGCTCGTGCCTCGCACCGACAGTGACGGCAATGACATTGCGGGCGTGCGCGCCCCGGATGTTGCTGCGCCGCTGGCCACGCACACCGGCTTCAACATGCGCAAGGCCGGCTTCGCCGAAGGGCAGTTGTGCGGCCTCAACGGCAGCTACCTGCCGTTCTCCAAAGACGCGCAGGAGCGGGCCGCCAAGCGCGATCCGCGCGCTTCGCTGGCCGAGCGTTACGGCACGCAAGCCGCCTACGTGCAGCGCGTTCGCGCAAGCGCCGAGCAGTTGCGCGCCGAAGGCTTGATGCTCGACGAGGATGTGGCTCGCTCGCTCGAGTTGGCGGCCAAGGACCCCGCGGTGCTGTCGCTTGCGAAGTAGATGAACGCCTGTCGATGAACCAGTCCGCGTTGCGTGAGGAGATCTGCCGCGTCGGCCGATCGTTGTTCGAGCGCGGCTACGTGCATGCCACGGCGGGCAACATCAGCGTGCGCCTGGACGACGCATCGTTCCTGATCACGCCCACCGACGCCTGCCTCGGTTTGCTCGATCCGGCGCGTCTGGCGCATGTCGGCGCCGACGGCGTGCAGACCGGTGGCGAGCGCGCGAGCAAGACGCTGGCGTTGCACCGTCGCATCTACGACAGCGCGCCCGACGCGCGCTGCGTCATCCACAGCCACAGCACGCACCTGGTGGCGCTGACGTTGCAAGGCGTGTGGAGCGAAGGCGACATCGTGCCGCCGATCACGCCGTACTTCGTGATGAAGGTCGGCCATGTGCCGCTGATCCCGTACCACCGGCCGGGCGATCCTGCGGCGGCGCAACTCGTGGCCGAACGCATTTCGCGCTTCGCCGCGCAAGGCACGCCGATCCGCGCGGTGATGCAGGACCGCCTCGGTCCCAATGTCTGGCACGACAGCCCGGCCTCGGCGATGGCGGTGCTCGAAGAGCTGGAAGAAACCGCGCGGCTGTGGTTGATGTGCACTCCGCGGCCGGTGCCTTTGCGTGAAGAGCAGATCGACGACTTGCGCCGCGTCTTCGGCGCTGCATGGTGAATAGGCCCTGCGTCGAGCGCATGCGAGTCCCGCGGCGTAGCTGACCGTAAACGGCCTTTTGCGGTCTTTGAAGGTCCGCAGAGTTGACGTGCTGGCGGCGCCAAGCCGTGGGCGGGTGCGCGCTGGCGCGCCACTGCGGCGGTCGGCGCCAAAGGCGCGCCGACTGCGCTGCGGTGCTCGGGTTTCGGTCGCACCGCATCACTCGCTTCACTCACTGCGTTCGTTTCGCTCGAACAGATGCGGTGAGTCAGTTGACGAAGCGCGCGGGTACGCGCGCCGACCGAAACCCTGCGCTCCTCGCCGCCGCACAGGCGCGCCACCGCGCACCCGCCCACGGCTTGGCGAGGAGACACCTGTTCTTTGTTGGAGAAGTTCGAAGGCCGGGCATCGAGCCCGGCCTTCGAACCGGCGCGCGCCTGCGGCGCGCGGCAAGCCGCGGGGCTCGATGCCCCGCGGCTTGCCAAACACTCTCCCCCAAGAACGATCGCCTCCCGCAAGGCATGGGGCCGGCCGGCGCCGGGCTGCGTATGCGACGGCGAGGAACGCAGCCCTGGGGTCGGCGCGTGTACCCGCGCGCTTCCACAACTGACTCGCCGCAGCTGTTCGAGCGCAACGAGCGCAGCGAGTGAAGAGAGTTCTGCGGCGCGACCCCAGGGCGAGTACCGCAGCGCACCCCGCGCAGCGGGGCGTCGCATCCGCAGCCCGGCGCCGGCCGGCCCCATGCCTTGCTCCCGCACAGACGACGCCCAAGCGTATTTACGGACGTTCGCGAATGAACACAATGGGCCGCAAGCAAACTGCCAGCTGCGCAGGCGCCGCGCTACAGTGCCGCCGCTGACCATGCCCTTGCCCCGTCCATTCGCAGCCCTCGCCGCCGCCCCCGCGCTCGCGCCGCTGCACGGCCGCACCTTCCGCATGCTCTGGTTCGCCTGGCTGGCGGCGAACCTGACGATGTGGATGAACGACGTCGCCGCCGCCTGGCTGATGACGCAGCTCACGACGAGCCCGGTGATGGTGGCGCTGGTGCAGACCGCCTCGACGCTGCCGGTGTTCCTGCTCGGCCTGCCCAGCGGCGCGCTGGCCGACATCGTCGATCGGCGGCGCTACTTCGCCGCGACGCAACTCTGGGTCAGCATCAACGCGCTCGTGCTCGCCGCGCTCTCGCTGGCCGATGCGCTGAGTGCGAATCTGCTGCTCGGGCTGACCTTCGTCAACGGCGTCGGCCTGGCGATGCGCTGGCCGGTGTTCGCCGCCATCGTGCCGGAGATCGTCGATCGCAAGCAGCTCTCGCCGGCGATTGCACTCAACGGCATCGCGATGAACCTGTCGCGCGTCATCGGCCCGGTGCTCGCCGGCGCGATGCTGGCCGCAGTCAACGAAGCCTTCGTCTTCGTCCTCAACGCATTGCTGGCCGGCGTGGCCTTTGCGCTGATCCTGACCTGGAAAACGCAGCCCAAGGCGAGCGTGTTGCCCGGCGAGCGTTTTGTCGGCGCGATGCGCGTCGGCTTCAACTACGCCCGGCAATCACCGCGCCTGCGCCTGATCCTGCTGCGCATCTTTCTGTTCTTCCTGCAATCGACGGCGCTGATGGCGCTGCTGCCGCTGGTGGCCAAAGACATGCACGGCGGCGGCCCCGGCACCTTCACCGTGATGCTGGCCTGCCTGGGCGGCGGCGCGATCTTCGCGGCGCTGTACTTCCCGCGCTGGCGCGCGCGCTGGAGCCGCGACCAGTTCGTCACCGTGGGCACGCTGGTGCACGCCGCGCTGTCGGTGCTGATCGTCTATGTGCACACGCTGTGGATCGCGCTGCCGGCAATGGCGCTGGTCGGCATGGCGTGGATCTCGGTGGCCAACTCGCTGACCGTTTCTGCGCAAGCCGCGTTGCCCGATTGGGTGCGCGCGCGCGGCATGTCGATCTACCAGATGGCGTTGATGGCCGGCGCGTCGGCGGGCTCGCTGGTGTGGGGCCAGGTGGCAAGCTGGAGCAACGTGCCGGCGTCGGTGGCCGCGGCGGCGGCCGTCGGCGTGCTGATGCTGCTCGTCTTGCGCAAGCGCTCGCTCGAAGCGCACGCCGACCCCGACTTCTCGCCGGCGCCGATCGTCAACATGCCCGAGCCGGCGATCGACGTCGCCAACGACGACGGCCCGGTGATGGTGACGGTGGAGTACCTGATCGACCCGGCGCGCGCCGCCGCCTTCACCGAGGTCATGCAGCGCACGCGCCGCGCGCGGCTGCGCCAGGGCGCGCTGTCGTGGGGCTTGTTCCGCGACGCGGCGCAGCCGGGCCGTTTTCTCGAGTACTTCGTCGATGAGAACTTCATCGAACACCAGCGCCGGCTCGAACGCTTCTCGGCCTTCGACGCGCGGCTGCGCGAAGAGCGCATGGCCTTTCACCTCGGCGAGGTGCCGCTGAAGGTCAAGCGCTACATCGCGCAGTCGCTGGATGACGTGGCGGACCGGCCGCGATGAAACAGGCCTGAGCCTCAGTTCACCTTCACGTAGGCATACATCCCATCCAGCAGGTGCGGGCGGATGTTGCAGATGACGAGGTAGGTGCCCTTTTCCAGAAAGGCCACCGGCTCGCTGCGGTTCGAGCCGTTGGCCGGGTTGCCTGTGACCGCGGTGGCGAGCGGCCCACCGGCGGGGTTGATGCCGCGGTAGTAGATGCGGTCGGCCAGCATCGCCAGGTTGACCGGCAGTGCCGTGGCCGGGTCCGGCGGCAGCACGAAGATCGGCGGCGTCAACGGCAACTGGCCGCCGCCGACCTGCATCAGATGCTCCAGCGTGAAGCCGGGCTTGAAGATGATGATGTCGTGAAAGCCCGCGACGGTGAAATCGACGACGCCGCCGGCCTTGACCCTGATCTCGGTCGGCAATATCACGTGGTTGACCGGGTTGCCCGGCTGCGCCGTGTTGAGGCCGCGGCCAAAGGTGGCGCTGGTGGTGGATTGGCGCTGGTGGTCGTGATTCTCGTCGGCGACGACGGCCGGCGTGGCCAGCAGCGCCAGCGCTGCTGCAAAGACTGCGGTTCGCATCGTGATCTCCTCTGCGCGGGATGCGCAGCAAAACGACCATAAGCGTTGGCCGCGAACCTGCTATCCCCTAGGCGCCGTGGAAGGAACCCGGGGCGGCAGGCGTAGTGCCGAGTTTGCGAGATGATGCGCGCATGACATCAGCCTTCATCGCCGCACGCTGCTCGCCGCGTTGCCGCTGTCGTGCCTCGCCCCCGCGCCTCGCGCACAGGCCTGGCCGTCCAGGCCGATCCGCCTCGTCGTGCCTTTTCCGGCCGGCGGCGCCACCGATCTGTTGGCGCGCGCCATCGCGCAGGGCCTGGGCAACTCGCTCGGCCAGCCGCTGGTGGTGGACAACCGGGCCGGCGCCGGCGGCACGCTCGGCTCGGCCGAAGCGGCCAAGGCCGCGGCCGATGGCCACACGCTGCTGATTGCGACCAGCAGCACGCATTCGATCGCGCCGCACCTGAACGCCAAGCTGGCCTACAACGCCGAGACCGACTTCACGCCGATCGCGCAGGTGGCCACGGCCACCAACATCCTGCTCGTGCCGAAGGACCTGCCGGTGGCCACGGTCAAGGAGTTCATCGCCTACCTGAAGGCGCGGCCGGGCCAGTTGAACTACGCGACCAGCGGCAACGGCACCATCGTGCCATCTACCACCGAAGCCTTCAAGGCGCAGGCCGGCGTGTTCGTCGTCCACATCCCGTACCGCGGCACCGCGCTGGCGATTCCGGATCTCGTCAGCGGCAAGGTGCAGCTGCTGTTCGACAGCGTCGTCAGCGGCCTGCCGCATGTGAAGGACGGCAAGTTGAAGGCGCTGGCGGTGACGAGTGCCAAGCGCTCGCTGCTCGTGCCCGAGTTGCCGACGCTGGCCGAGTCGGGCTTGCCCGGCTTCGAGTCGACGACGTGGTTCGGCTTCTACGGCCCCAAGGGCTTGCCGGCCGAGATCACCAACCGCATCGCCGCCGAGCTGCAGCGCGCGCTGGCCAAACCCGACGTGGCCGAGCGCTTTGCCAAGCTCGGCGCCGAGCCGGTGACCGGCGTTGGTCCGGCCCCCTTCGCGGCGATGGTCAAGAGCGACAGCGCGCGTTGGGCAGCGCTGATTCGCGAGCGCAAGATTTCAGCAGAGTAGGAAAAGCACTCCATGACAGGTTTTGATTTCACGGCGTCGTACCCGAGCACGCGGCTGCCGGTGTTCGCACGCAACGTCGTCTCGACGTCGCACCCTCTGGCCGCACAGGCCGGCCTGCGCATGCTGCAGCAGGGCGGCAATGCGGTCGATGCGGCGGTGGCCACGGCGGCGTGCATGACGATCCTCGAGCCGTGCAGCAACGGCCTGGGCTCCGACGCGTTCTGCATCCTGTGGGACGGCCAGCGTCTGCACGGCTTGAACGCATCCGGCCCGGCGCCCGCGGCGTGGACGCGCGAGCGCTTCGGCGACCGGGACGTCGATGGCGCTGCGCGGCTGGGACAGCGTCTCGGTGCCGGGCGCGGTGTCGGCGTGGGCGGCGCTGTCCAAGCGTTTCGGCAAGCTGCCGTTCGAGCAGTTGATGGCGCCGGCAGCCGAGATCGCCGAGCGCGGTTATGCGGTGCCGGTGGTCGTGCAGCAGAAATGGATGCTTGCATCGCAGGTCGCCGACTTGGTGTCGCAGCCCGGCTTTGCGCAAACGTTTCTGCCGCACGGCCGCGTGCCGCAGGTCGGCGAGCGCTTTGCGATGCCGCACGCGGCGAGAGCGTTGAAGCTCATCGGCGCGACGAAGGGCGAAGCGTTCTACCGCGGCGAGATCGCTGCGGCGCTCGCTGCGCATGCGCGCGCCAACGGCGGCGCGATGACCGAAGCCGACCTCGCCGCGTTCCAGCCGGAGTGGGCCCTGCCGCTGGCACAAGACTTTCGCGGCCACACGCTGCACGAGATTCCGCCCAACGGGCAGGGCATCGCGGCGCAGATGGCGCTGGGCATGTTCGAACACTTCGATCTGGCGTCGATGGCGATCGACAGCGCGGCCTGCCAGCACTTGCAGATCGAAGCGATGAAGCTCGCCTTCGCCGATGTCTACCGCTTCGTTGCCGACCCGCAGCACATGGAGGGGCCGGCGTCGCTGCTGCTCGAAGCGGGCTACCTCGCTGCGCGGGCCAGGCTGATCGACCCGCAGCGCGCGCAGCATTTCGGCCCCGGCTACGGCGTCAAGGGCGGCACGATCTACCTCACCGCCGCCGACGAGAGCGGCATGATGGTCAGCTACATCCAGAGCAACTACATGGGCTTCGGCTCGGGCGTCGTCGAGCCGACGTTCGGCGTCAGCCTGCAGAACCGCGGGGCGGGGTTCTCGCTCGACGTCAAACATCCAAACGTCGTTGCACCGGGCAAGCGGCCGTTCCACACCATCATCCCCGGCTTCCTCACCAAGGACGGCGCACCGGTGATGAGCTTCGGCATCATGGGCGGCAACATGCAGCCGCAGGCGCATGTGCAAACCCTCGTGCGCATGCTGTGCCACGGCCAGAACCCGCAGGCGGCGTGCGATGCGCCGCGCTGGCGCTTCAACGAGGGCCTCGACGTCAACGTCGAGCGCCACATGCCGGCCGCCACGGTCGAGGGCTTGCGCGCGCTCGGCCACCACCTCGTCGGCATCGACGACAGCTACATGGATTTCGGCGCCGGCCAGTTCATCTGGCGCCTGGGCGATCCGGCCGTTGAAGGTTATGTCGCGGCCAGCGATTCGCGGCGTGACGGTCAGGCTGCAGGCTTTTGAAGCTCGATCAACTCGGCCTCGGCTGGCGCTCGCACCTGCTGGCCTGCGGCTTCGGCGGCGAGATCGCCCCGCGCGACGATTGCATCGTCGTGCGCTCGCCGTCGAACCCGACGTACTACTGGGGCAACTGCCTGATCCTGCCCGAAGCGCCGCGCGACGCTGACCTCGCCCATTGGCTGCAGCGCTTCGACGACGAGATCGCGCGCCGCCAGCCCGACTCGCAACACCTGGCGTTCGGCGTCAACGCCGACGCGCTGCCGCACGCCTTGCCGTCGTGGCGCGCTGCCGGCATCGACGAGTTCGACGCCACCGCCGTGCTGTCGCTCGAACCCGCGGACCTGGCTGCTGCGCCTGCGGTGCGCGACATGCCCGACCTGGTCTTGCGCTCGCTCGACCTCTCTCATGAGATCGACCTGGCGGTCGAAGCCCAGGTGCGCGCACGCGATGCCTCGTTCGAGGCCGATGGCTACCGCGTCTTCCGTCGCAGCGCGATGCAGCGCATGGCGGCGATGCAGCAGGCAGGCGTCGGCGAGTGGTTCGGCGCGATGGCGGGCGACGTGCTGGCCGCCGACTGCGGGCTGGTGCACAGCGGTCCGCAGGGGCTCGGCCGCTTTCAGTATGTCGAAACCCAGGCCGAGTGGCGGCGCCGCGGTTTGTGCCGCGCGCTGGTGCATCACGTCTGCACGCACGCCTTCACGACCTTGAAGTTGCAGCGCCTGGTCATGTGCGCCGACCCGCATGACGTGGCGATCGGCATCTACCGCTCGGTCGGCTTCAGCCAGGTCGAGTCGCATTGGTGCCTGCAACGCCGGCCAGCACGCGATCGGGGATGATCGAGGCTTGTCTGCCCGGAGCGCTGTGATGAACAAGCTGTTGTTCCTGCTGTCGACGTTGCTGCTGGCGTGCTCGCCCGCACTCGCCGTCGACACAACCGACACCACGCCGGTCGCGCAAGCCCCCGACAAGCTGGCCAGCGCGCGCGCCCACATCAAGGCCGCGCGCTGGGCCGATGCGCTGGCCGAGTTGAAGAAGGTCAACGACACACGCAGCGGCGACTGGAACAACCTGATGGGCTTTGCGCACCGCAAGCTCGCGCCGCCCGACCTGGCCGCTGCCGAGCGCCACTACGACGCTGCGCTCAAGCTCTCCCCATCGCACCGCGGCGCGCTCGAATACTCGGGCGAGCTCTACCTGATGAAGGGCGAACTGGCGCGCGCCGAGCAGCGCCTGGCCGAACTGGTGCGCGTCTGCGCGGGGCCATGCGAAGAACAGGCCGACTTGAAGAAAGCGATCGAGCGCTTCAAGGGCAACGGCGGCAAGTTCGTGGCCGAGGCGCGTTGAGCGCGGCGGCTGCCGCCAAGTCGCTATGGCCCGGCATCGCGCTGGCCACCGCGGGTGCGATCGCGTTTTCCGGCAAGGCGATCCTGGCCAAGCTGATGTACCGCCACGGCGTCGATGCCGTGCAGGTGTTGTTCTGGCGCATGCTGCTCGCGCTGCCGCTGTTTCTCGTACTGGCGTGGTGGGCCGGGCGCGGCAAGCCGGCGTTCACGCGCCGCGATTGGGCGCAGATCGTCGGCCTCGGCTTCTGCGGCTACTACCTGGCCAGCCTGCTCGACTTTCTCGGCCTGCAGTACATCACCGCGAGCCTGGAGCGGCTGATCCTGTACCTGAACCCGACGCTGGTGTTGCTGATGTCGGTGCTGTGGCTGCGCGTGCGCGTGTCGGCGCGGCAGATGGTGGCGATAGCGCTCAGCTACGCCGGTGTGCTGATCGTCTTCAGTCACGAGCTGAGCTTCGAAGGCAGCAACGTCGCGCTCGGTGCAACGCTGGTGTTTGCCAGCGCCGTGTCGTATGCGGTCTATCTCGTGGCCAGTGGCGAGGTGGTGCGGCGCATCGGCGCGCTGCGCCTGACCGGCGCGGCGACCAGCGTGGCCTGCGTGTTCGCGATCGCACAGCTGTTCGTGCTGCGTGCACCGTCGGCTGCGCTGGTGCCCGAGCCGGTGATCTGGCTGTCGCTGCTCAACGCTGTGCTGACGACGTTTGCGCCGGTCGTCATGGTGATGATGGCCATCGAGCGCATCGGTGCGCCGCTGGCTGCGCAATGCGGCATGGTCGGGCCGATGAGCACGATCCTGCTTGGTGTGGTGCTGCTCGGCGAGCCGTTCACCGGCTGGGTGATCGTGGGCACCGTGTTGGTCTTGGCGGGCGTGTGGCTGCTCGCGAAATGGAGAACGTGAATGGACCTGGGTATCAATGGCAAATGGGCGCTCGTCTGTGCGGCGAGCAAGGGGCTGGGAAAGGGCTGCGCGCAGGCGCTGGTGGGCGAGGGCGTCAACGTCGTCATCACCGCGCGCGGCGCCGAGGCGCTCGACGCCACGGCGCGTGAGTTGCGTGCGCTGAATGCTGCCGTAACGGTGCACGCGGTGGCCGGCGACATCGCCACGCCCGAAGGCCGCGCGGCGGCACTCGCGGCGTGCCCGCAGGTCGACATCCTCGTCAACAACGCCGGCGGCCCACCGCCCGGCGACTTTCGCGACTGGGACCGCGCGGCGTGGATCGCGGCGATCGACGCCAACATGCTGACGCCGATCGAGTTGATGAAGGCCACGGTCGACAAGATGGCCGAGCGCGGCTTCGGCCGCGTCGTCAACATCACCTCGGGCGCGGTCAAGGCGCCGCTGGAGAATTTGGGGCTGTCCAACGGCGCGCGCAGCGGCCTGACCGGTTTCGTCGCCGGCCTGGCGCGGCAGAGCCGGCTGGCCTCGCGCAACGTGACGATCAACAACCTGCTGCCCGGCTTCTTCGACACCGACCGCATCAGGAAGACGATGCAGGCTGCGGCGGAGAAGACCGGCAAGAGCGTGCAGGAGCTGACGGCCGTGCGAGCCAAGGCGATCCCGGCACAGCGGCTGGGCATCGCCGGCGAGTTCGGCGAGGTCTGCGCGTTTTTGTGCAGCGCGCAGGCCGGCTACCTGACGGGGCAGAACATCCTGCTCGACGGCGGCGCGTACCCGGGCACGTTCTGACGATGCTGGCTTTCGTCACCTTCGTGCTGTTCGTCGTCTCGCTGGCGTTGTGGAATCAGCGCCGCATCGCCAGGCGCGAGTCGTTCATCCGCAACCACGAACTGCCGCGCGGCCTGTTCGACAACCTGCGCAAGCGCCGCCCCGATCTGTCGCTGAAGGATTGCCAGCTCGCCGCCAACGCGCTGCGCCAGTTCTTCCTCGCCTACCTGAAGAGCGGCCGCAAGTACGTCTCGATGCCGTCGCAGGTGGCCGACGACCTGTGGCACGAGTTCATCCTCTTCACGCGCCATTACGAGGCGTTCTGCAAGGGCGCGTTCGGCGGCTTCCTGCACCACACGCCCGCGGTGTCCGTGGGCTCGGGCGACCGGGCCGATGACGGTCTTCACACGGCGTGGTGGCACGCCTGCAAGGAAGACCACATCAACCCGCGCGCGCCGACGCGGCTGCCATTGCTGTTCGCGCTCGACAGCAAGCTCGACGTCGCCGATGGGTTTGCCTACGCGCTCGACTGCACGGGCGCTCAAGTCACACGCGTCGCGCCCGGCGGCGCTGCCACGGCAGTGATCTACTGCGGCGGCGACTTCGCCGCGGCGGCCGGGCAGCGCCGCCGCGATACGGGTGGTGGCAGCAGTGGCGGCTGTGGCGGCGGCAGCAGCGACTCAGGATGCGGGGGTGGGGGCTGCGGCGGCGGTGATTGAGGCGATGGGTTGGGAGGTGGGGGGGGGTGTATTTGAGACCTGACCCCCGCCTCGGTGACCCCCGCCTCGGGGCTACGCCACGTGAGACTCTCGTCGAGCGAGCCGACTTGTTGAACCGCCCACTGCGGACCCGCACGGTGGGTGGTGTGGGGGGCTGGGGGTTAGAAACCCCCGGCTACCCGAATGGGCGTCACGTTTCTAGCGCGCGCAAGAGCTTCGGATGCTTGACAGCAACCTTCAGGAGCGTGCGCGCGGCACCCGTTGGCTCCCGGCGCCCTTGCTCCCAGTCTTGAAGCGTTCGCGCCGACACGCCCAGCAGTTGCGCGAACTCTTGCTGCGACAGGCCAACGCTGGCTCTTGCTTCGGCTGCCGCAGGCAGCTTGACTTTCGAGACGCGCGCGGCCTGGCCACGCCGCATTTGCTTGACCGAAGCCAGGAGGTCAGCTTGAAATTTCTGCATTTCAGATCGCATCTTCAACACCTTTCTTCAACTGCGCGAGGAACGACGCGGGCAGGTTGTCGAACTTCGCCTTGAGTAAACGATCAGAAGCCACACCGCACCGTCGGGCGCGAGGAAGTAGATGACCCGCGCGCCGCCGCGCTTGCCTGTACCCGACCGCGCCCACCGGACCTTGCGACAACCACCGGACTCACGAATGATGTCCCCTGCTTCCGGATTGGCGGCGATGAAGTTGATGAACTCTTGGCGCTCGGCGTCGGACCAGACTTCGGCGGCGTACCGAACGAAGATTGGTGTTTCGGCGACCGTGCGCATGCCGCATGATACGGCATTGCCGTATTCTGTGCAAGGCCACGCTCACTGTGGATGCCTGTGACGCCCAACGGGGGTTAGAAACTCCCGGCTACCCGATTAGGGATTTGCTGAAAAAGGTCCACGCCGATTGACGTGATGCGTTGAAGAGCGATGAAGCAACAGACCTTTGCGATGGCGGCCGATCAGAGTGCGGGCTTTGAGCGATATCGCAAGCCCACGCGGCGCGACGAGTTCTTGGCGACGATGAATACGATCGTGCCGTGGATTGCGTTGTGCGATGTGATCCAGCCGCATTACCCCAAGGGAGTGGGAGGCCGTCCGCCGATCGGCCTGGAGCGCATGCTGCGCATCCATTTCATCCAGCACTGGTTCAACCTGGCCGACGAAGCCTGCGAAGAAGCGCTGTACGACAGCGCCGGCCTGCGCCGCTTCGTGGGCATTGACCTCGGGCGCGAGCCGGTACCCGATGCGACCACGATGCTCAAGTTCCGCCGCTTGCTCAACGACCACAAGCTGGGCGAGCAACTGTTCGCCAAGGTCGGCGAGGTGCTGCAGCAAGGCGGCTTGAAGGTCAAGACCGGCACCATCGTGGACGCCACCATCATCGGCGCGCCCAGCTCGACCAAGAACGCCGACAACGCGCGCGACCCCGAGATGCATCAGACCAGGAAGGGCCAGCAGTGGTACTTCGGCATGAAGCTGCACATCGGCGTGGACAGCCAAAGCAGTTGCGCGAACTCTCGCTGCGACAGGCCAACGCTGGCTCTTGCTTCGGCTGCCGCAGGCAGCTTGACCTTCGAGACGCGCGCGGCCTGGCCACGCCGCATTTGCTTGACCGACGCCAGGAGGTCAGCTTGAAACTTCTGAACTTCAGATCGCATCTTCAACCCCTTTCTTCAACTGCGCGAGGAACGACGCGGGCAGGTTGTCGAACTTCGCCTTTGAGTAAACGATCAGCAGCCACACCGCACCGTCGGGCGCGAGGAAGTAGATGACGCGCGCACCGCCGCGCTTGCCTGTACCCGACCTCGCCCACCTGACCTTGCGACAACCACCGGACTCACGAATGATGTCCCCTGCTTCCGGATTGGCGGCGATGAAGTTGATGAACTCTTGGCGCTCGGCGTCGGACCAGACTTCGGCGGCGTACCGAACGAAGACTGGTGTTTCGGCGACCGTGCGCATGCCGCATGATACGGCATTGCCGTATTCTGTGCAAGGCCACGCTCACTGTGGATGCCTGTGACGCCCAACGGGGGTTAGAAACTCCCGGCTACCCGATTAGGCCTCGCGCGACGGTAGGGTGTGCGGTTGTTCGAGCGCAATCAGAGGTTCTTGCTAGCCCTGCCATCGATGAGGGTGAGCTGGCACCCCGCGAAAGCCTCAAGATCGAAGAGAAACTTCCTCTGGTGCTCGCGAAGAGCTTCTTTGATACAAAGAAGCGAATCATGGTCTGGTTCAGACCACCCAGAACCGCCCCAGAAGCCGAGCAACTTGTACGTGATGGCAACCTCGGCTCGACTCAGATTGGAGCGCTGCCTGACGAAGCCCCAGAAGTCTTGCGGGGTACGCTCCCTCGCGCGGCCCGACTCTTCAGAGACCAGCGCAAATCGAGAGACTTCCTCGGTTGTAAACGCGTAGCGCCCTTTGCGATCCATGAAGTACCAAAGTGTCTGGTTCGCGCTCTCCGGCTCGCGACCCGACCCACGGTGCACTAGAGCCGACTCACGCTTGTAGTCGACAGTCCAAGAGTCATACGTTGAGTGGCCTAAGCGAAAGCGCGTCCGTGCCTCTGTCAAGAGCTCCGAGTCGAGCGGCTGATCGGCAAGCGGCGTGTACTCGTTCTTGAAGGGCATGAGCAGTTGGTTACCGCGAGACCTAACCTAATGTCGGGAGACCGCTTTGCTGCCGAACCTGGCGCCGTGCGCCCGAACCTGGCGGCGGTGATCGGGCGGGAACCCGCATGGATGCTGCATTGTCGGCCTCGAAGTCAGAGTTTCATCGGATACGAACAAGGCGCGATAAGCGGCGCGCTGCCACCAGCGCTGACGGGTGATTCTGCCTCGTCGGGCAAAGGGCCATCCACGGCTGTTCGAGCAGCGCGGTCCGTGGCGGTCGTGGCTGTGGCGGACCACGGGAGACAATGCCGACCATGCATCCGTTGTCGTCGAACGAGCCACTGTCTTTGGCCACGCGTGGCCTGGGAGTGGCCGGCCTCCTTCCTTTCATCGGCGGTGCTGCGGCCGTTGCCCTTGGACCACCGGCCTGGCACGACACAGCAGCTCGCGCGCTGATCGCCTACGGCGCCGTCATCGTGTCCTTCCTCGGCGGCATCCATTGGGGCTCGCCGACCGGCGCTGCGCATGACGCGGCGCGCGTGTGGGGCGTCGTGCCGTCGCTGCTGGCGTGGCCTTTGTTGCTCGTGCCGTCGTCGCGCTTCGCGTTGATCGGCCTGGCCGCAGCGCTCGCGCTGTGCTGGGCCGTCGATCGCGCGCGCTTCCCGGCGATGGGCCTCGCTGCTTTGCTGCCGCTGCGCACGCTGCTCAGCAGCGTGGCCATCCTCAGTTGCCTCGTCGCCGCCGCCTTCGCTTCATCATGATCACCTACCGCATCGAGCTGCACGATCTGCATGCGCATCAGTTCCGCGTCACGCTGACGGTGCCCGCGCCGCCCGCGGCGCAGCGGCTGTCGCTGCCGGTGTGGATTCCCGGCAGCTACATGGTGCGCGAGTTCGCGCGCCATCTCTCGCGGCTCGATGCGCGGCAGGGCGACAAGCCGGTGATGCTGACGCAGCTCGACAAGACCACCTGGCAGGCGGCGTGCAAGGGCCGGGCGCTATTGACGGTGAGCTATCTGGTCTATGCATTCGACACCTCCGTGCGGGCGGCGTTTCTCGATGCGTCGCGTGGCTTCTTCAACGGCAGCAGCCTGTGTTTGCGCGTTGAGGGCCGGCAGGCCGAGCCGCATGCGATCACGCTCGGCGAGTTGCCGCGCGGCTGGATGGTGGCAACGTCGATGCCGGCGCACGCCGCAGAAGGCTTCCTCGCAGCCGACTACGACGAGCTGATCGATCACCCGTTCGAGCTCGGCGCGTTCTGGCGCGGTGACTTCGAGGCGCATGGCGTGGCGCATCAGTTCGTCGTTTCCGGCGCGTGGCCGGGCTTCGACGGCGAACGGTTGATCGCCGACGCAAAGAAGATCTGCGAAGCGCAGATTGCTTTCTGGCACGGCAGCAAGAAGAAACCGAAGCCGCCGTTCGATCGCTACGTCTTCATGTTGAACGCCGTCGATGACGGCTACGGCGGCCTCGAGCACCGCGCCAGCACGGCGCTGATCGCCAAGCGGCGCGACTTGCCGCAGCACGGCGTTGCGGCGCTGACGGAAGGGCACTCAACGCTGCTCGGCCTCGTTTCGCACGAGTACTTCCACGCCTGGAACGTCAAGCGCCTGAAGCCCATCGAACTCGCGCGCATCGACTACACGCGCGAGAACCACACGCCGCTGCTGTGGTTTTTCGAGGGCTTCACCTCGTACTACGACGACCTGCTGCTGCTGCGCGCCGGGCTGATCGATGCGCCGCGCTACCTGCGCCTGGTCGCCAAGACGATCAACACCGTGGCCACCACACCCGGGCGCGAGGTGCAGAGCGTGGCCGAGGCGAGCTTCGATGCCTGGACCAAGTACTACCGCAGCGACGAGAACACGCCCAACGCCACGGTGAGCTACTACGCCAAGGGCTCGCTGGTGGCACTGGCGCTCGACCTGACGCTGCGCAAGGAAGGTCAGGGCACGCTCGACGACGTGATGCGCCGCTTGTGGCAGAAGAGCCGCGGCGGGCCGATCGACGAGGGCGACATCGCCGCGGCGTTGAAGAAGATCGGCGCGCGCTCGTACAGACAAGAGATCGCGCAGTGGGTCAACGGCACCGCCGAGCTGCCGTTGTCGGCGCTGCTCGACGCGGCGGGCGTGGCACTGACGAGCGAGAAGGCCGGCTACGCCGCAGCGCTCGGCCTGCGCCTGGCCGAGACGGCGACTGCGGTGCAGGTCAAGCAGGTGCTCGCCGGCAGCGTGGCGATGCGTGCCGGCGTCTCGGCCGGCGACGAGTTGCTGGCCGTCGATGGCTGGCGCATCCGCCGCCTCGACGAAGCGCAGCAGTGGCTCGAGCCGGGGCGCGATTTCGAGCTGCTGCTGGTGCGCGATCAGCGGCTGCAACGTGTGACGCTGCAACCTGGCAGCGCGGCAACGGCAGCGCAGGCGGTGCTCGGCTTGTCCAGCCAACCTGCGGCGCGCGCGCTGGCGTTGCGCAAGGCCTGGATCGGCGTCTGATGTTCGGCGCGTCGCGTCGCGCGCGCTGGGCAGCGCTGGTCGGCGCCGTGCTGCTGTTGCATGGCGTGGCCGTGTGGTGGCTCGAAGACAACCTGGTCGGCTGGGGCGCGGGGCAGCAGCCGATGCCGCAGCGCATGGAGGTGGCCTTCGTGCGCACGCTCGAACCGGCCGCGCCGGCGCCGGTGGTGGTGGCAGCTGCGGCGCCGGCAGCACCGGCTGCGCCGCGGCCGCGGCGCGCGCGGGCGCCGGCGCGCGTGGCGCCGGCAGCGTCGGCGCCCGAGGCGATCGAGCCGGCGCCCGTGGCCGCGGTCGAGGAGACGCCGCCGCCGGTGGCGGCCGTGACACCGCCGCCGCCCGAGCCCGCCGCCAGCGAGCCGGTCTCAGCAGCGACAGCGACAGCGGACGCCGCCTCGGCGCCGATCGCTGCTGCCGCAGCATCTGCGGACTCCGCCGCTTCTGCTGCTGCAATCCCATTCGACTG
Organism: uncultured beta proteobacterium; assembly: GCA_963732625.1. Lineage (GTDB taxonomy): Bacteria > Pseudomonadota > Gammaproteobacteria > Burkholderiales > Burkholderiaceae_C > CADEEN01. Next base: position 223,805 of record CAVTAM010000018.1, read on the forward strand.
GCCGCCGTCGACGCGCCTGACCTACAAGCTGCTCGGCAACTACCGCGGCGAGGTGCACGGCAATGCGCGCGTGCAGTGGGTGCGTGTCGGCGCGCGCTACCAGGTGCACATGGACGTGTCGGTGGGGCCGTCGTTCGCGCCGCTGATGTCGCGCAACATGACGAGCGACGGCGAACTCGGCGAGGCCGGCCTCGTGCCGCAGCGCTACGACGAAGCCACCAAGCTGCCGTTCCAGGCGCCGCGCCGCGTCGCCGTGATGTTCACGCCCGAGACGGTGACGCTGGCCAACGGCAGCACGCGCGCGGCGATGGCCGGCGTGCAGGACACGGCCAGCCAGTTCGTGCAGATGACCTGGCTGTTCACGACGCGGCCCGAGCTGCTGCGCGTGGGCAACAGCATCGAGTTGCCGCTGGCCTTGCCGCGGCGCATGGACCGCTGGACGTACGACGTGCTCGCCGAGCAGCGCCTGTACACGCCGGTCGGCGAGCTCGATACCTTTCACTTGAAGCCGCGCCGCGCCGGCGAGCGGCCACGCGGCGAGCTGAGCGCCGAGGTCTGGCTCGCGCCGTCGCTGCAATACCTGCCGGTGCGCATCCGCATCCAGCAGGACGCCGAAACCTACGTCGACCTGATGCTCGATGCGGCGCCGCTGCAGGCCGCGCCGGAGGGCGGTTTTCGGTGAATCGGTTTTCAGCCGGTCGGCGGCCTGCCGATGAAGCGCGCGATGAACGGCTCCGACGCGCTGGCGCCGCCGAAGCTGTGCAAGACCTGCGCCGCCTGCCCGAGCAACGGCTGCAACTCGGCCAGGCTCGTGGCGCGCTCGATCTTGATGGCGATGCCTTCACCCGCAGGGCCCAGCTTGTCATTGAGGTAGCGCACCGCGTCGCGGCGGGTGGCGTCGAGGGCGGCGCCCGCCGGCGCGGGCGCCGCATCGCGCGACGGCGGCAGCGGCGGCCGGTCGGCGAGCACCGCGAAGACGTCGATGAAGCCATCGGCCAGCAATTGCTGCAACAGGGCCCCGGCATCGCCGGGCACCAGCTTGGCCAAGTCGGCGACGCTGCGCTGGCCGTCGACCAGGATCAGGGCACCGCGCAATCGCGGCGGCAGGCGGTGGCCGCGGGTCTCGATCTCGGCAAGACCTTTGGCGGTCTTGCGGTAAATGGTGGTCATTGCGCGTTCGGACTCTCAGCGCGACAGGGTGCGTCGCCGGCTCGTGTGCTGCCGCGCGTTTGGCGCGAGTACACGCTCTGTACTGTCTATGCTCTTTTCGGCAGGTCGTGCCTGCCCCTATAGTTTCGCGCTTTCTCTCAACCGACTGCAATGCGGAGAAATCTACCGATGGAGCCACAACTGATCACCATCACCCGCCACGGCGGCGCCGACGGCGCACTGGCCACCGTGCTCATCACGTTGAACCGGCCGAAACAGCTCAACGCGCTCAACGACGCGTTGATGGACGAGCTGGGCCAGGCGATGACCGCCGCCGATGCCGACGCCGGCGTCGGCTGCATCGTCATCACCGGCAGCGAGAAGGCCTTCGCGGCCGGCGCCGACATCGGCGCGATGCAGACCTACGGCTACATGGATGTGTTCCTCGGCAACTACATCACGCGCAACTGGGAGCAGATGCGCCAGGTGAGAAAGCCGGTGATCGCCGCGGTGGCCGGCTTTGCGCTCGGCGGCGGCTGCGAGCTGGCGATGATGTGCGACTTCATCATCGCCGCCGACACGGCGAAATTCGGCCAGCCGGAGATCAAGCTCGGCATCATCCCCGGCGCCGGCGGCACGCAGCGCCTGCCGCGCGCTGTCGGCAAGGCCAAGGCGATGGACATGGTGCTGACGGCGCGCATGATGGACGCGGCCGAGGCCGAGCGCGCCGGCCTGGTGAGCCGCGTCGTCGCCGCCGACAAGTTGCTCGAAGAAGCGCTGGCTGCCGCGGCGACGATCTGCGGCATGAGCCTGCCCGCCGTGATGATGGCCAAGCAATGCGTGAATCGCGCTTTCGAGTCAGGGCTGGCCGACGGCGTGTCGCACGAGCGCCAGGTGTTCCATTCGCTGTTCGCGACCGAAGATCAGAAGGAAGGCATGGCGGCGTTCGTGGCCAAGCGCAAGCCGGCCTTCAAGCACCGTTGAGGCGGCGCCGGTGCGTCAGGTTGCGGCGCTGTCGCCGTGCTTGTCGCGCTCCGACGTGAAGCTGTCGGCAAAGAACGCGTCCGGCGGTAGCGCGCACCGCGCGACGAGATCGCGCTCGGCCGACTCGACCATGATCGGCGCGCCGCAGGCATAGACCTCATGGCCCGACAGATCGGGCAGGTCGGCCATCACGGCTTCATGCACGAGCCCCGTGCGGCCGCTCCATGCGTCTTCGGCTCGGGCTTCGGAGAGCACCGGCACGTAGCGCAGGTGCGGCATCTCGGCCGCGGCTTGCAGCGCCCACTCGTGCAGGTACAGATCGGCCTTGCTGCGGCAGCCCCAGTAGAGCACCGCGTCGCGCGTCATGCCCTTGGCGCGCATGTGTTCGATGATCGCCTTGATCGGCGCGAAGCCGGTGCCCGAGGCCAGCAGCACGATCGGCTTGCCGCTCTCCTCGCGCAGGAAGAAACTGCCCAGCGGCCCTTCGACGCGCAGGATTTCTTTTTCCTTCATCGCGCTGAAGACGTGGTCGGTGAACTTGCCGCCGGGCATGTGGCGCAGATGCAGCTCGATCTGCGGCGGCTCGCCCAGATGCTCGGGCGCGTTGGCCATCGAGTAGCTGCGCCGTGCGCCGTCGCGCAGGATGAACTCGACGTACTGGCCGGCGCGGTACTTCAGCGCCACGTTGGCCGGCAGTTGCAGCTTCATGATCACCACGTCGGGCGCGGCGCGCGCCAGTGAAGCCACACGCGCCGGCATCTTCTGCACCGGGTATTCGCCGGCCCCCGCCACCGTGCGCGCCTGGATCACGCAATCGGTTTGCGGCGTGGCGCAGCAGGGCAGGATCCAGCCCTGTTCTTCGTCGGCCGCGGACAAGCGTGCGCAACTGGTGTGCGCCGTGGATGACGCGGCCTTCGACGAGGCGGCTCTTGCACGAGCCACACGCGCCGTCGCGGCAGCCGTAGGGCAGGCCGATGCCGGCGCGGATGGCCGCGGCGAGCATCGGTTCGTCGCGCGCCACGTCGAAGACGAGGCCGGCGGGCTGGACGGTGACTTTGAAGGTCATGGTGAGGGCGTGCTCTCTACACTGCTCGAATCAGTTCTCGATTGTCCGCGATGACCTTGCCCTGCTGTTCGATGCGCCGGCCGACGCTGCTGATCGTCGGCTGCGGCGATGTCGGCCTGCGTGTGCTGCGCCTGTTGCGCGGCCGCGTGCGCGTGCTGGCGCTGACGTCGAGCGAGCGGCGCGTCGATGCGTTGCGTGATGCCGGCGCGCTGCCGCTCATCGGCAACCTCGACGACGCGGCCTCGCTGGGGCGGCTGGCTGCGCTCGCCGATTGGGTGCTGCACCTGGCGCCACCGCCGCCGCACGCCGCGGCCGACCCGCGCACCGCTGCGCTGCTGCGCGCGCTGGCGCGCAGCGCGCGTGTGCGCCGCCTCGTCTATGCGAGCACCAGCGGCGTCTACGGCGACGCCGGCGGCGCGCGCTTCGATGAAACCCGCGCGGTGCAGCCGGCGACGCCACGCGCGCAGCGCCGCGTCGATGCCGAAGCGCTCGTGCGTCACCACGGCCGCGCCTTCGGCGTCAACGCCAGCGTGTTGCGCATCCCGGGCATCTACGCGTTGGACCGCGACGGCGGCGACCCGCGCGAGCGCGTGATGCGCGGCGCGCCGCTGCTGGCCGACGCCGACGACGTGTACACCAACCACATCCACGCCGACGACCTCGCACGGGTCTGCGTCGCCGCGCTGTTTCGCGCCGCGCCGCAGCGCGTCTATCACGCCAGCGACGACAGCGCGCTGAAGATGGGCGAGCACTTCGATGCCGTCGCCGATGCCTTCGGCCTGCCGCGTGCGCCGCGCTTGTCGCGAGAGTCGCTGCGCGCGGCGGTGTCCGAGATGCAGTGGAGCTTCATGAGCGAGTCGCGGCGCCTGGACAACACGCGTCTGAAACGCGAGCTGCGCGTGCAATTGAAGTACCCCACGCCGTCGGCGGCGTGGGGTGCAGTCAAATCCCCGTTGCGCGTTTGAGCTGCCGGTTGCGATCGACGGTGCGCACGGTCAAGGTCTGGCGGGCTTCGCCGCGCTCGACTTCGAGGCTCACATCACGCTCGGCGGCGCCACTCCACAGCTGGGTCCACAGCGCATCGAGCGTGCTCACGGCCTGGCCGTCGATCGAGGTGATGCGGTCGCCGATCTTCACGCCGGCCGCTTCGGCCGGGCTGTCTTCGCTGACGCGCGCCACGCGCACCAGCCCGCCTTGCTCGACGCCGTTGATGCCGAGCCACGCGCGCTGGCTGGCCGCCGACGCGCCCTTGCTGCGCAGCTCGCCGAGGATCGGCCGCAGCAGGTCGACCGGCACGAACATGTTGCCCGGCAGCATCGGGCCTTCGGCGCCGAGCGCGTTGTTGACCAGCAGCGAGCCGATGCCCACCAGCTCGCCGCGCGGGTTGAACAGCGCCGCGCCGCTGTGGTCGGTGCGCGGCGGCGAGGTGAACAGCGCGTCGTCGATGCGGTACTCCCAGTAGCCGGCAAAGACGCGCCGCGACACCATCCGCGCCGCGCTCAACTGCGCGGACGGCTCGCCGCTGACGACGAACAGGTTGTCGTCCGGCGTCACGCCGCGCGAGGCGCCGAGCGGTGCCGGCGCGATGTTGATCGGCGCCAGCGGCTGCAGCAGGCCGAAGCCGGTGGCCAGGTCGTAGCCGACGACGCGCGCCGGCAGGTGGCGGCCGTCGTCGAGCAGCAGCTGCACCTGGTCGGCTTCGAGGATCAGGTAGCCGATGGTCAGCACCAGCCCGTCGGGCGCGATGACGACGCCGGAGCCCTGGCGCAAGCGGCCGAGCGTGCTGTTCGAGCGTGCGTCCGCGACGGCCAGCGTCTGCACGCCGACGACGGCGTTGGTGGCGCGTTCGAGCGCCTTCGATTGGGCTTCGAGTTCGGTGGCGCTGAAGGCCGCGCCGCTGGCGGCCAACAGCCACGCTGCGATGAACCGGAACTTCATGGCGCACCTCCTGGGGATGCAGCATGCACCCTTGCGAGCCGCGCGGCAATTCGCGTGCCGAGTGCTAGCGTTTGCCGAAGGGCGATTGGCCGCGCCAGAAGCGGATCATCAGGAAACCGCCGAGCATGCCGCCCAGGTGGGCGAAGTGCGCCACGCCGCCGCCGCCCATGAAACCGAGCACGAGTTCGAACGTGCCGAAGAGGGCGACGAAGTACTTCGCCTTCATCGGGATCGGCGGGATCAGCAGCATGATGGTGCGGTTCGGGAACAGCAGGCCGAAGGCCAGCAGCAACGCGAACAGGGCGCCCGAGGCGCCCACCGTGGGTACGTTCGAGCCGATGAACATCGTCCAGAGGATCTGCACGGCCGCCGCGGCCAGCGCGCCAGCGAGCAGGAAGTGGATGAAGCGCTTCTGGCCCCACAGGCGTTCCAGCTCGCCGCCGAACATCCACAGGCCGAGCATGTTGAAGAAGAGGTGGCCGAAGCTGCCGTGCAGGACGGCGTAGGTCAGCACCTGCCAGGGCATGAAATTGCCGCTGGCGATCGGCCACAGCGCGAACAAGGTTTCCAGCCATCGGCCGAACAGCAACTGCGCGCAGAACACCGCCGTGCAGAACAGCATGAAGGCTTTGGTGACCGGTGGCAGCGGCGGCATAGGGGAGGTTTGTTGGTGCCCCGGGCCGGACTCGAACCGGCACGCTGTTTAGGCGGTGGATTTTGAATCCACTGCGTCTACCGATTCCGCCACCGGGGCAAGTTGGGTGCGGTGCGCATGCGCAACGGGGCGCGATTATCACACGCGGTCTTTGCGCTCTCCGCGGTGCTGACAGAATGCGCGGATGCCCAGCTACAAGACCCTCGAAGACGCCATCGGCAACACGCCGCTGGTGCGCTTGCAACGCTTGCCGGGTGCGGCCAACGCGCAGCGCGGCAATGTTTTTCTCGGCAAGCTGGAAGGCAACAACCCGGCCGGTTCGGTGAAGGACCGGCCGGCGATCAGCATGATCGTGCGCGCCGAAGCGCGCGGCGAGATCGCGCCGGGCGATGTGCTGATCGAAGCCACCTCCGGCAACACCGGCATCGCGCTGGCAATGGCCGCGGCGATCCGTGGCTACAAGATGGTCTTGATCATGCCGGAGGACCTGTCGATCGAGCGCGCGCAGACGATGAAGGCCTTCGGCGCCGAGCTGGTGCTGACGCCCAAGTCGGGCGGCATGGAATACGCGCGCGACCTGGCGCTGCAGATGCAGTCCGACGGCAAGGGCCGCGTGCTCGACCAGTTCGCCAACGCCGACAACCCGCAATCGCACTTCGACACCACCGGCCCCGAGATCTGGCGCGACACCGGCGGCCAGATCACGCACTTCGTCAGCGCGATGGGCACCACCGGCACCATCACCGGCGTCTCGCGCTACCTCAAGACGCAGAGCCCGGCGGTGCGCATCGTCGGCGCACAACCGGCCGAGGGCTCGCGCATTCCGGGCATCCGCAAATGGCCCGAGGCGTACCTGCCGAAGATCTACGACGCCACGCATGTCGATGAGATCGTGCTCGTCAGTCAGGCCGAGGCCGAAGACATGGCGCGTCGGCTGGCGCGCGAGGAAGGGTTGTTCACCGGCATCTCGGCGGCGGGTGCGTGCTGCGTGGCGTTGAAGCTCGCGGAGAAACTGGAAAAGGCGACGATCGTTTTCATCGTCTGCGATCGTGGCGATCGTTATCTCTCGACCGGCGTCTTTCCGGCATGAGCGCGTTTCGCTTTTGTCCGCAGTGCGCGACGGCGCTGGCGCCGCTCGAGCAGATCGAAGACGGCGGCCCGAAGACGCGCCTGCGCTGCACGGCCTGCGACTTCACGCACTGGAACAACCCGACGCCGGTGCTGGCCGCGGTGGTCGAGTGCGTCGATCGGCAAGGGCAGATTCTTCTGGCGCGCAATGCCGCCTGGACGCACCGCATGTTCGCGCTGATCACCGGCTTCATGGAAGCCGGCGAGACGCCGCAGGAGGGCGTGGCGCGCGAGGTCACGGAAGAAACCGCGCTGACCGTCGATGCGGTGTCGCTGATCGGCGTCTATGACTTCCAGCGCATGAACCAGGTCATCATCGCCTACCACGCGCAGGCCCGCGGCGAGATCGTGCTCTCGCCCGAGTTGGCCGAGTACAAGCTGTTCGCGCCGCAAGACGTGCGCTGCTGGCCGGCCGGCACCGGCTACGCCCTGGCCGACTGGCTGCGTGCACGGGGGCACGAACCCCAGTTCATCGAATGGAGCGCGCGCGCCTAGTGTGGTGTTGCACGCTATTCAGCACATAAAACCGCGCCTTTGGACCCGTGGCGTCGTTGCAAATCCTCGCGATACCACTTGGTATCGCTGCGGTTTGCGCCTAGCCACAGGCCCAAACGCATCGGTTTTATCAAGTGCCTCATAGCATGCAACACCACACTAGAATCGTGCTATGACCATCGCTCAGAAAGAACTCGACGCTCGTGGCCTCAACTGCCCGTTGCCTATCCTCAAGGCCAAGAAGGCCCTGACGGACATGCTCTCCGGCGAGGTGCTGAAGATCGTCGCCACCGACCCGGGCTCGGTGCGTGACTTCCAGGCTTTTGCCCGCCAGACCGGCAACGAGCTGGTCGATCAGGTCAGCGGCGAAAAAGAGTTCGTGCACTACCTGCGGCGCCGGTAGCGAACTGGTGCCCCTCCCCCGAGGGAATGCGGGCCGGCTTGGGACCCTTCGACAGGCTCAGGGCGAACGCAGCCCTGCGCTCGGCCCGCGTGCCTGCCGCCTACAGCGGTAGCGCCTTCAAGTACTCGCGAAAGCCCGCCCCCAATTGCGGGTGCGACAACGCCAGCTCGACGTTGGCCTGCAGGAAACCTTCCTTGCTGCCGCAGTCGTAGCGCTGGCCTTCGTAGCGGTACGCAAACACCTTCTCGCGGCGCAGCAGGCCGGCGATGCCGTCGGTGAGCTGGATCTCGCCGCCGACGCCGCGCTTCTGGTTGGCGATCTCGTGGAAGACGCCCGGCGTCAGGATGTAGCGCCCGGCCACCCCCAGACGCGAGGGGGCATCGGCCGGCTTCGGCTTTTCGACGATGCGCTCGACGTTGACCAGGCGGTCGTTGACCTGCGTGCCGGCAACGATGCCGTAGCGCTGCGTGTGCTCGGGGGGCACTTCCTGCACCGCCAGGATCGACGCGCGCCACTCATTGAACTGCTCGACCATCTGCGCCAGCACGGGCGGCGTGCCGACCATCAGGTCATCGGCCAGCAAGACCGCGAACGGCTCGTTGCCGATCAGTTTCTGGCCGCACAGCACCGCATGGCCGAGGCCGAGCGCTTGCGCCTGGCGAACGTAGATGCAGTCCATGTCGTCGGGCTTGACGGTGCGCACGACGTGCAGCAGTTCATCCTTACCCGCTTGTTCAAGGGCTACTTCGAGCTCGAACGTCATGTCAAAGTGATCCTCAATCGGGCGCTTGTGACGGCCCGTGACGAAGATCATCTCTCTGACGCCGGCGGCGTAGGCTTCTTCAACCGCGTACTGAATCAGCGGCTTGTCGACCACCGGCAACATCTCTTTCGGCTGTGCTTTGGTGGCCGGCAGGAATCGGGTGCCGAGTCCTGCGACGGGAAAGATCGCTTTGCGGATGTGCATTTTCTTACAATCAACATGGGGAGTCGGGCGGATTCTGGCATGCGAACCAAACAGGTTCGATGTGCAGATTGCCCGGGGCACGGATGGACGTACTGATCGTTGAGCCGCTCGAGCCGGAGGTGATGCAGTGGCTCGGAGAGCGCCACGCGGTGCGCTACGCGCCGGAGTTGGCGCGTGATGCGCGCGCCCTGCGCCAGGCGCTTTTCAATGTTCGCGCGCTGGTGATTCCGCCGTCCGTGGCGCTCGATGCGCAGGCGCTGCACTACGCGCCGATGCTGCGCGCCGTGGGCCGGTTGTCGTCGGGGTCCGAGAACATCGACCTCGACGCCTGCGGCCGTGCCGGCGTGGAGGTGGTGCGCAGCGTCACGGCGAGTGCCGTGGCCGAGGCCGAGTTCATGATCGGTGGCTTGCTGCAGATGCTGCGCCGCGTGCCGGTGCTGAGCCCAGAAGGCCTGCTGGTCGGCCGCGAGTTGGGCGGCGCGACGATCGGTCTCGTCGGCATGGTGCCGGCGGCGCGTTCGCTGGCGCAACTGCTGTCGGCGTTCGGCTCGCGTGTCATCGGCTACGACCCGGCGGTGCATGCGTCGGACAACGTCTGGACGCGCTGGCGCGTCGAGCCGGTGGCGTTGCGTGAGCTGATGGAGCAGAGCGACGGCGTCTGTGTGCAGCTCACCTACTTCTCGCGCTACCAGGGCCTGATCGGTGAGCGCTTCCTGCCGCATTGCAAAGCGAATCAGGTGCTGATCAGCGTCGCCCATTCGAGCCTGTTCGATCAGGCGGCGCTGGCCGACGTGCTCGGCACCGGCCGCATGGCCGCGGCCTGGTTCGACAGCCTGGAGCCGGGCGCGCTCGATCCGGGCAGGCCGCTGGCCGACATCGACACGCTGCAGGTCACCCCGCGCGTGGCGGCAACCACGCGCGAGTCGCGCGTGCGCGCCGCGTGGGCGGTGGCGCGGCGCATCGACGAGCTGCTGTTGGCGGAGAGCACGCCGCAGCGCGGCCAATTCAAGTCGACGGCGCCAGACGTGCCGCTTGATCTCGAAGACGATCCAAAGCCTGAGTGAAGTCGGCCAGGCGCTGCTTCTCCTGATCGACCACTGCGGCGGGAGCACGCGCAACGAAGCTCTGATTGCCGAGCTTGGCTTCGGTCTTCGCGATTTCACCTTGCAGCCGCGCGATCTCCTTGGCCAGCCGCGCCGCTTCCGCAGCGACGTCGATCTGCACGTGCAGCGCGACGCGCACATCGCCGCTGACCGCCACGGGCAATGACGACGTCGCCGCGGCGAACGCCGGCTCGTCACCGAAGCGCTGTATGTCGCTGACCTTGGTGAGCCCCTTGAGCAAGGCCGAGGCGGCGTCGATGAAGGCTTCATCACCGAATGCGAGCAGGGGCACCTTGTCGGCCGGCGACAGCCCCATCTCGCTGCGCAGGTTGCGGCAGGCGCCCACCACGGCCTTCAACTGCGCCATCCACGCATCCGCCTTGGCATCGATGCGTTCGGGCTGCGAGACGGGGTAGGGCGCCAGCATCACACCGGCCGCGTTCGACGACGCGCGTCCGGCAACCGGCGCGACCTTGTCCCACAGCTCGGCGGTGATGAACGGCGCCAGCGGGTGCAGCAATCGCAGCACCGTCTCCAACGTGCGGATCAGCGTGCGCCGCGTCGCCCGCTGCTGTGCATCCGTGCCCGTGGCGATCTGCACCTTGGCGATCTCAAGGTACCAATCGCAGTACTCGTTCCAGACGAATTCGTAGGCGGCGGTGTTGACGAGATCGAGCCGGTAGTCGGCAAAGCCCTGCGCGACGGCGGCCTCGACGCGCTGCAACTCACCGCTGATCCAGCGGTCGGCCGGCGAGAACTTCATGTAGCCGTGGAAGGCGCCGCCAGGTTCGCACTCGGCCTTGCTGTGTTCCTTCAAACCGCAATCCTGACCTTCGCAATTTATCAGCACGAACTTGGTCGCGTTCCAGAGCTTGTTGCAGAAGTTGCGGTAGCCCTCGCAGCGCTTGGTGTCGAAGGCGATCGTGCGGCCGAGGCTCGCATACGAGGCCATCGTCAGTCGCAACGCATCGGCGCCATAGGCGGGGATGCCGTCGGGAAACTCCTTCTTCACGCGCGCGGCAACCTTGGGTGCGGTCTCGGGCTTGCGCAGTCCGGTCGTGCTTTTCTGAATCAGTGTGGCGAGATCGACGCCCTGGATCAGATCGACCGGATCGAGCACGTTGCCCTCGCTCTTGCTCATCTTCTTGCCGTGCGAGTCGTGGATCAGGCCGTGGATGTAGACGTGCCTGAACGCCGGTTTGCCGGTGAAGTGCGCCGTCATCATGATCATGCGCGCGACCCAGAAGAAGATGATGTCGAAGCCGGTAACGAGCACGGTGCTCGGCAGGAACAGGTCCTGCTCGACGCTCTTGTTCGGCCAGCCGACGGTCGAAAACGGAAACTGCGCCGCCGAGTACCAGGTGTCGAGCACGTCGGGGTCGCGGGTGAGTTGCTTGCCCGGTGCCTTTGATTGCGCTTCGGCCTCGCTGCGCGCCACGATGACGTTGCCTTGTTCGTCGTACCACGCCGGGATCTGGTGGCCCCACCACAACTGGCGCGAGATGCACCAGTCCTGGATGTTCTTCATCCACTGGTTCCACGTGTTGACCCAGTTGTCGGGCACGAAGCGGATGTCGCCGTTGTCGACGAGCTTGATCGCGCGGCTGGCGAGCGATTCGCCGTCACGGCCCGGCTTGGTCATCGCCATGAACCACTGATCCGTCAGCATCGGCTCGATGACCTGGCCGGTGCGTGCGCAGCGCGGCACGGGGAGCCTGTGCTTCTTCGTCTCGACGAGCAGACCGAGTGCGTCGAGATCGGCAACGACCTTCTTGCGTGCCACGAAGCGGTCGAGCCCGCGGTACGCCACCGGCGCCTTGTCATTGATCTTCGCATCGAGCGTCAGCACGCCGATCATCGGCAGGCCGTGGCGCTGGCCGACTGCGTAGTCGTTCGCATCGTGCGCCGGCGTGACCTTGACGACGCCGGTGCCGAACTCGCGATCGACATAGTCGTCGGCGATGACGGGGATCGTGCGATCGCACAGCGGCAGCATGACGCGCTTGCCGATCAACGCCGCGTAACGCTCGTCTTCGGGATGCACCATCAGTGCGGTGTCGCCGAGCATCGTCTCCGGCCGTGTGGTGGCGACGACGAGCGAGCCGCTGCCATCTTCGAGCGGGTAGCGGATGTGCCAGAGAAAACCGTCTTCCTCTTCGCTCTCGACCTCCAGGTCCGACACCGCCGACATCAGCACCGGGTCCCAACTCACGAGACGCTTGCCGCGATAAATCAGCCCTTCTTCGTACAGCCGCACGAAGGTCTCGTTGACCACCGCCGACTGCGTGGCGTCCATCGTGAAGTACTCGCGGCTCCAGTCCACCGTGTCGCCGATGCGCCGCATCTGGCCGGTGATGACGTTGCCGGAGGTCTCCTTCCACGCCCAGACGCGCTTCATGAACTCCTCGCGTCCGATGTCGTGGCGCGACAGCCCCTGCTCCTGCAACTGCCGCTCGACGACGATCTGCGTTGCGATGCCGGCATGGTCCGTTCCCGGCAGCCACAGCGTGTTGAAGCCACGCATGCGGTGCATGCGCGCCAGCGCATCCATGATCGTGTGGTTGAAGCCGTGCCCCATGTGCAGCGTGCCGGTGATGTTGGGCGGCGGCAGCTGGATGGAGAACGACGGCTTGTCCGCATTCAGCGTCGGCGCCGCCGCGCCGCTGGCCTCCCACCGCGGCGCCCACTTGGCTTCGATGGCTGCAGGCTCGAACGACTTGGCAAGTTCTGTTGACATGTTGGCGGCGCGAAAACGCGATGCGAGCGCCGCGCCGGCAGATACTCCTGTCAACGCAACACGGGTCCAAGGGGTTGCGTTGATTGTAGGTGGCGGCCCTGCGGCCGCTGCGCGCAACACCAAGGAGACGACCGATGGCGATGACTCGATTCCTGCGTGCCGTGGCCTGCGCCGTGCCCGTGCTGCTGTCCGCTTGCGGCGGCGGCGGTGGCGACGACGGCAACAGCGGCGGCTGCCCGTCATCGGCGGCCAGCGGCGGCGTCGCCGACCGCCAGGACTGGCTGCGCTGCTACTTCAACCAGAACTACCTCTGGTACCAGCTCAGCCCGAATCCTTCGCCAAGTGGTTCTGCCACGGTCGAGTCGTACTTCGACGCCTTGCTCTACGACGGCGGCGATGCGATTCCCAACGGCGGCGGTGCGGTATGGCCGGCCGATCGCTACAGCGGCTTTCAGAGCACCGAGAGCTTCAACCGTTTCTTCGGCGACGGCCGAACCGTCGGCTACGGCGTTGCCGTCAACGGCCTGGAGGCTTCGGCGCAGGGTGCCACGCAGTTGTTCATCCGCTACGTCGAGCCGCTGTCACCGGCCGCGCGCAGCACCAGCCTTGCCGGTGGCCTGCAGCGCGGCGACGAGATTCTTTTCATCAACAACACGCCGGTCGCCACGCTGATCGCGGCCAAGAACGGCAAGGGCGACTACGACACCCTGACGGCGAACAACGTGGGCGACGCCCTGCGCCTGGACGTGCGCCGCGGCAGCGGCGCCGTGGTCGGTGTCACCCTCACCGCGGCCGAGTTCAATCTGACCCCGGTGCAGTCGGGCCAGCGCGTCTTCAGCCAAGGCGGCCGGCGCATCGGCTACGTCTTCATCAAGGACATGATCAGCCAGGTCGGCTCGCCTCTGGGCACGACGATGAGCAGCCTGCGCAACCAGGGCATCGACGAGCTCGTGCTCGACCTGCGCTACAACGGCGGCGGCCTGGTGTCGATGGGCGGCACCGTGGCCTCGTACGCCTCGGGCAGCCCACACAGCGGCGAGGTCTACACGCGATTGCTCTACAACGACAAGCAGAGCAACAACAACCAGACCTTCACCTTCAGCAACCCGGGCGCCTGGGCCGGCTTCTCCCGCGTCTATGTGTTGATGGGCGAGCGCACCTGCTCGGCCAGCGAGCAGGTGATCAACGGCCTGCGCGGTGTCGGCGTCGAGGTCGTGGCCATCGGCAGCGTCACCTGCGGCAAGCCGGTCGGCTTCCTGCCGGACGACGACGGCTTTGGCACCACCTACAGCATCGTCAACTTCGAAGGCGTCAATGCACGCAACGAAGGCCGCTACTTCAACGGCCTGGCGCCGACATCCGGCTGCGCCGTGGCCGAGGACTTGGCGCGACCGATCGGCGACTTGGCCGATCCGCTGCTGGTGGCCGCGGCCTTTCACGCCGACAACAACGGCTGCCCGGTGGCGCTGAGCCGTGAATCGCCGAGCGCACGCGCATCGAATCCGGCACGCGCGCGCTACAACGGCGCCGACGGTGGCGAGCGGCCGGGCATGAGCGCACGCTGACAGGCTGGCACCGCGGCGGCGCGGTGCTGCCATGATGCTTCGCCACAGGAGCATTCATGGATGAAGTCGATCTGTTCGTCATCGGCGGCGGTTCGGGCGGCGTGCGCGCCGCGCGCGTGGCGGCGCAGCACGGCGCCCGCGTCGCGCTCGCCGAGAGCTATCGCCTCGGCGGCACCTGCGTCATCCGCGGCTGCGTGCCGAAGAAGCTGATGGTGCTGGCCTCGCGCCACGCGCAAGGCTTCGACGATGCCGCCGGCTTCGGCTGGACGCTGCCCGCCGCACCGCGTTTCGACTGGGCGCTGCTGCGCGAGCGCGTGCAAGCCGAGGTGACGCGGCTCGAAGGCGTGTACCGAAGCGTGCTCGACGCCGCGGGCGTCACCGTGCACGCCGAGCACGCCACGCTCGCCGACGTGCACACCGTGCGTCTTGCCGGCGGACAAGAAGTGCGTGCGAAGCAGATCCTGATCGCCACCGGCGCCTCACCGTTGATGCCGCAAGACATTCCCGGGGCCGACCTGGCGTCGAGCTCGAACGAGCTCTTCCACTGGCGCGAGCAGCCGCGCCGCGTCGTCGTGCAGGGCGGCGGCTACATCGCGCTCGAATTCGCGTGCCTGCTGCGCCGCCTCGGCAGCGACGTCACGGTCGTGCTGCGTGGCGAGCAGGTGCTGCGTGGGTTCGATGACGAGCTGCGCCGCCATCTGCAGTTGCAGCTCGCCGCGTCAGGCATCGTCTTCATCACCGGCGCGGCGTTGAGCGGTATCGAGCGCAACGCCGATGCGCTGCGTGTGAGTCTGGATGACGGCGCGAGCCTGCCGGCCGATGCCGTGCTGCGCGCGCTCGGCCGCAGGCCGCTGACGCGGGGGCTCGGCCTCGAAGCAGCCGGTGTGGCGCTCGATGCGTCGGGCGCCGTCGTCGTCGATGTCGACGGCCGCACGGCGCTGCCGCACATCCACGCCGTCGGCGACGTGACCAACCGGGTGCAGCTCACGCCGGCAGCGATCCGTGAAGGCCAGGCGTTCGCCGACCGCGTCTTCGGCGGCGTGCCCGCAGTGCGCTTGCCGCACCTCGGCGCCGACGGTCTCGTGCCGTCGGCCGTGTTCACGACGCCCGAGGTCGGCAGCGTCGGCCTGACCGAAGCAAACGCGCTCACACGCCACGCCGACATCGACATCTACAGCACGAACTTCCGCCCGATGAAGGCGACGCTGACCGGCAGCGCCGAGCGCACGTTGATGAAACTCGTCGTGCATCGCGGCAGCGGGCGCGTGCTCGGCTGCCACATCGTCGGCGCCGAGGCCGCGGAGATGATCCAGCTCATCGGCATCGCGCTGACGCTCGGTGCGACGAAAGCTGGCCTCGATGCGACGCTCGCGGTCCACCCCACGGCGGCAGAGGAGTTGGTGACGATGCGCACACCGGTGCGCGCACGCGCCCGGCCAACAACGCTACATGAACAGGTGCTCGCCCGCGTTCTCGCCGCCGAGCACGACGTAGTTGACCTTCTTCAGATCCATCAACTGCGTGCCGCCAGCGTAGCTGATCGAGCTCTGCACATCTTCGCGCATCTCGCGCAGCGTGTCGGCCAATCGGCCCTTGATCGGCTCCAGGATGCGCTTGCCTTCGACGTGTTTGTACTCGCCCTTGTTGAAGTCCGACGCGCTGCCGTAGTACTCCTTGTAGCGCTTGCCGTCGACCTCCACCGTCTGCCCCGGGCTCTCTTCGTGGCCGGCGAACAGCGAGCCGATCATCACCATCGTCGCGCCGAAGCGCACGCTCTTGGCGATGTCGCCGTGGTGGCGGATGCCGCCGTCGGCGACGATCGGTTTGGTCGCCACGCGCGCGCACCACTTCAGCGCCGACAACTGCCAGCCGCCGGTGCCGAAGCCGGTCTTCAGCTTGGTGATGCAGACCTTGCCCGGGCCGACGCCGACCTTGGTCGCATCCGCGCCCCAGTTCTCGAGGTCGATCACCGCTTCGGGCGTGGCCACGTTGCCGGCGATGACGAAGGCCTGCGGCAGCTTGGCCTTGATGTGCTCGATCATCGTGCGCACGCTCTCGGCGTGGCCGTGCGCGATGTCGATCGTGATGTAGTCGGCGCCGATGCCTTCGGCGGCGAGTTGGTCCACCGTGGCGGTGTCGGCGGCCTTCACGCCCAGGCTGATCGAGACGAAGAGCTTCTTCTCGCGCATGCGGCGCGCAAAGGCCACGTTGTCGAGGTCGAAGCGGTGCATGACGTAGAAGTGCCCGCTTCGGGCCAGCGCTTCGACGATCGGCTCGTCGACCACCGTCTTCATGTTCGACGGCACCACCGGCATGACGAAGCGCTGCGGGCCGAAAGGAGTGCTGGTGTCGCATTCGCTGCGGCTGTCGACGCGGCACTTGCGCGGCAGCAGCAGGATGTTGTCGTAGTCGAAGATTTCCATGGGCGGGCCGGGTCGTTGAGGGCAGAGCGTTTGACTCCGAGGACCCGGTGCACTGAACCGGACGCCTGAATCTCAGGCCCGGTGGCGGATTCTACGCGGCCAAAAAAGCGCTCGAAACCGTGCTGCAGTGCGCACTTGGCCGTGTGCAGCTGCCGCGAGCGCGTCACGCGCTCTCGATAATCTGCCATCTGCAAACACAGCCCGTGGTGGCTTCAGGCGTGACCGACCGTTCAGCCTTCGTCGACTCCAAAGGTGCCCGCTCGCGGCCGCGCCGGATGTTCGACCGCTGGTTCGAGTCCAAACCCGATCCGCTGCTCGAAGCGTTGTTCCAAAGTGCGAGCGACGGCTTTCTCGTCTGCACCGCCGGCGGCAAGGTGCTGTCGTGCAACCCGGCCGCAGCGCAGCTGCTCGGCGACGAGGCCGCGGCCGTCGAAGGCCGTCAGGTTTCCGCGTTGTTCGAGCAGACCCCCGGCGAGCGCCGGTCGCTGCATAACGGCGCCGCGACGACACGCGGCCGCGGCGCGCCGGCGCGCCCGGTCGAACTGCTGCTCACCGAGTACAACGGCAGCGACGGCGCGCAGTTGCTGGTGCGCGTGCGCGATGCCAGCGAGCGCGCCGACACGCAGGAGCGCCTGAAGCAGCTCGCCAACTACGACAGCCTGACCGGCCTGCCCAACCGCTCGCTGTTCCGCGACCGCCTGGGCACAGGCGATGGCGCGCGCCAAGCGCCAGGGCCGGCCGATGGCGCTGATGTTTCTCGATCTCGACCGCTTCAAGCAGGTCAACGACGAACTCGGCCACGAGGCCGGCGACCGCCTGCTGCAGCATGTCGGCAAGACGCTCACCGATTGCCTGCGCACCGCTGATTCGGTGGCTCGCGACGGTGGCATGCCGCACACGCTGTCGCGCCTGGGCGGCGACGAGTTCACGCTGATCGTCGAGAACATCAACGGCGCCGAAGATGCCGCGCATGTGGCCAGCCGCGTGCTCGAAGCGCTCGGCGAGCCGTTCCAGGTCGGCGAGGAAGAGCTGGTGGTCAGCGCCAGCATCGGCATCTCGATGTACCCGATCGACGACGTCGATCTCGACACGCTGATCCGCCACACCGACATGGCGATGTACCGCAGCAAGTCGCACGGCCGCGCCACCTACAGCTTCTTCAGCGAGGACCTGTCGGCGGCCGTCACCGCGCGCGTCTCGCTCGAAGGCAGCCTGCGCCGCGCCATCGAGCGCGAGGAGTTCATGCTGCATTTCCAGCCGAAGAGCGACCTGCGTAGCGGCAAGGTCACCGGTGTCGAAGCGCTGTTGCGCTGGCACCGGCCAGGCCACGGCCTGATCCCGCCCGACCGCTTTGTCAGCGTGCTCGAAGACACCGGCCTCATCCTGCCCGTCGGCGCGTGGGTGATCCGCGCCGCCTGCGAGCAGCTCGCGGCCTGGGATCGTCTCGGTCTGCCGGCGCTGCGCATGGCGGTCAACCTGTCGGCGCGGCAGTTTCGCCATCTCTACCTGGCGTCGATGATCGAAGACTCGTTGCGCGAGAACGGCATCGAGCCGCAGCGTCTGGAGATCGAGCTCACCGAATCGCTGCTGATGGAAGACAACGAGGCCACGCGCTCGATGCTGGAGAGCTTTCGCCGGCTCGGTGTGCGCATGGCGATCGATGATTTCGGCACCGGCCACTCGTCGCTGTCCTACATCCGCCGCTTCGCCATCGACACGCTGAAGATCGACCGCTCGTTCGTGCAGTCGCTGCCCGACAACGACGAAGACACGGCGATCTGCAGCGCCGTCATCGCCCTCGGCCGCAACATGAAGATGTGCGTCGTTGCCGAAGGCGTCGAGACCGCCGAGCAGGCGCAGGTGCTGCGCGAGCTGGGCTGCGACGAAATCCAGGGCTACTGGATCAGCCGGCCGATGCCCGGCGCCGACTTTGCCGCCTGGTTCGTCAACTACAACCGCGCCCGCACGTCGCGCAAACGCGCGCGCAGCCGCTACAGCGACACCAGCCCGATCACGCTGTTCTCGTTGCTCGACTGAGCCCAGGCTGAGATCAGGCCATGCGTGAAAGCTGGCCCAGCATGTCGGCGACGAAACGCGCCGGCGGCATGTCGGCCGTGCGGTAGGCCAGGCGCGCCTGGCGGTCGAACAGATAGACCTGCGCGGTGTGGCGGTCGGCGCCGGCGGCACGGCCGCGCAAGAAGTCGAGCAGCCGATCGACGTCTTCGACGCGCGGCACGGCGCCTTGCCAATGGGCGTGTGTGCCGAAGCGGGCGCGCCAGTCGCGCACGGCCTGCGGGCTGTCGCCGAGCGGGTCGATGCTGACCGACAGCAACTGCATCTCGCGCTGCGCGTCGATGAGCGGGGCCACAGCGCCGAACAGCGCGCCCTGGATCGGGCAGGTGGCGCTGCACGTGGTGAACATCAGTTGCAGCGCAGTGACGCGGCCGCGCAGGCGCTGCGTCAGCTCGAAGCGTTTGCCGTCGTCGCCGACGAGCGTCAGCTTCGGTGCCGGAAGCGGCGGGCGCAGCGGGCCAAAAGGCTCGTGTGCAGGCGCGGCGGTTTGCGCCACCGCGCGCGCTGCGGCCAGCGCCGAAAGCAGCGCCAGCAGGCGGCGTCGTTGCAGCTTCATCAGCGGGCGGGCGGGTTGGTGAGGTGCAACCACAGCGAGCGGCAATCGTCGTCAGTGATCTCGTAGCGCGGCATCGTGCGCAGGATCATCACATACGCCGGATCGACGCCGCTGCGTAGCAGCCTGCACAGCGACGCGGCGTCGTAGCGCGACGGCGGGCCGCCGCGGCGGCGCACGGCCTCGGTGAGCGTGCGCTGCGTCAACGCGGGGCCGACCTGCTGCGTGGCGGCGGGCGGCGAGGCCGCGCCACCGCGTCCCGCAGCGTGACAGTTGACGCAGCGGCTGGCCGCGGCGGGCAGCGCAAAGTCCTGGCCGGCGATGCGCGCCGCGAGCGCCAGTTCGCCGTCGAACAACTGCCGGCCGCGTGCCGCAGCGGCGCTGTCGGCCAACGCCGGCGTCATCATCAACGCCAGCAGCACCAATACGCCGCACCGCAACTTCATGCGATCACGGCGGCGCTGCGTACAGCGACGCCGCCGGCACGGCCACGTAAGCTCCGGCGCCCGGGGGCAGCCACAGCATCTGCATCACCGCGCCGCCGCCGCGTTCGTAGTACTCGAGGCGGATACTGACCCGCTGCCCGGCGACGAGATTGATCGTGGCCGAGGTGTTGTTGGTCGGCGAATGGTCGGTCCAGTTGTTGATCACCTGCACATTGTTGATCCACAGCCGCACGCCGTCGTCGCTGCGGGTGCGAAAACGATAGCTGCCGCTGCTCGGGGCCAGCACGCTGCCGGTCCAGCGTGCCGAGAAGTTGTCGACACCGATGCCCGCGCCCGGCGAGCCGTTGCCCCAGTCGAAGTTGACGGCCTCGGTGCGCACCAGCGCCGGCGTGCCGGTGAGCGTGAGGGTGTTGAAGTAGTTGCCGAGCAAACCGCCGTTGGCGGTCGAGGCCAGCGCTGGTTCTTCGCTGCCGATCTGCGCCACGAAGGCGGCCACCTGCGCCAGTGGCGTGGCGCCGAGCGTCACGTTGTTGTGCGCCGTGATCGCGTCGGCGAGCGTGGCTGCGGAGCCGTCGTGCAGGTATGGCGCAGTCTGCCAGGCGTCACGCAGCGTCGGCGTGTCGATGCCGGTCAGCGCCGCACCGAGCCGCATGCCGCTCGACGGCTTGATCGTGCCGATGTTGCGCAGGCTGCCGAGCGTGCTGTTGGTGAAGGCGCTGCCGGCATGGCAGGTGGCGCACTGCGCCGCGAAGACGCTGCGCCCGGCAACCGCGTCTGCCGTCAGCGTGCCGTCGCCGTTGCGCCGCGGGCTCGGCTCGAAGGACGACAGCGACGCCACGTACGCCGCCAGTGCATCGAGGTCGGCGCTGACGCCGGCCTTGCGGTCGCCGAGCGGTTGGCTGCGCGTGCCGGTGTTGAACTGCGCGTTGCTCATCAGGCCGCTGCCTTGCGCCAGCGCGCGGATCTGGCCTTCGAAGTCCTGCACCTCGTCGAAGTTGCCGCTCCAGTGCAGCGGACCTTGCGCGCCCGATCGGCCGCGCAGCGAGATGGTGTTGCGCAAGCCTTCGCCGAAGCCGGTGAGGTCCCACACCCGGCCGTCGCTGCCGCCGTCGCGGTGGCAGGTGGCGCAGCTCATGTAGCCGTCGCGCGCCAGGCGCGGGTCGCGGGCGTCGTAGAACAGGCGCTTGCCTTGCAGCACCGGCGCCGTCAGTCGCTCGCTGGCCACCGAGGCCAGCGTCAGCGCTGCCGGCACGCTGAACTCGCCGAACTGCACCAGGCGCGTCAGGTCGTGCACGGTGACGCTGCGGTCCATGAAGTTGCTGACGTAAAGGCGCAGGCCGTCGGCCGACACGGCCAGGCCCTGCGGTGCGCGGCCGGCGTCGAAACGCAGGACCTCGCGCTTGTCTGCCGGGTCGATCACGGCCACCTGGCGACTGGTTTCGAGCGCGACGAACAGGTAGGCGCCGCTGGGGTGGAACGCAGCCGCGCTGGCGACGCTCGAGTTGTCGTGATCGACGCGCGCGGCGTGGTCTTCCGTCAACGTCGCCAGATCGATGCGCGAGCTGATCGCGCGCACCGTGTTCTGGAAGTCGAGGTTGCTGCCGTCGCGCAGCGTGCCGCGCTTGATGTTGTCCTGCTTGCTCGGCACCCAGGCCGAGGCGCCGTCGGGTGCGATCACCGCGGCACCGAGGTAGTTGGGCACGCCGCGGCCTTGCAGCGTGTTGTCGGCTTTTTCGCTGTGCTGCAGCACGGTGGTGGTCTGCACGGCGAGCGTGGCCGGGTTGACGATCACCACTTCACCGCCGCGTCCGCTGGTCTGCACGACGGCCGTGCCTTCACCGGGCAGCGCCGGCGTGACGAAGCGCGAGACGAGCACGCGCGCGCCGTTGCCGCTGACCGAGACCTGGCGCGGGTTCGGGCCCACCGCCACCGTGCCGGTGATGCCGCCGCCGGCGTTGAGGCGCAGCAGCTGGCCGGTGGCTTCGAGCGCCACCCAGGCCGCGCCATCGGCCGGCGAGAACGCGATGCCGTGGGGCATCGACGCGCGCGGCAGGGCGATCGTCTGCGTCACGGTGAGCGTGGACGTGCTGATGACCGACAGGCTCGCCGCGTCGCGGTTGGCGACCCAGACGCTGCCTGAGGACACGGCGAGCGTGCGCGGACCCGCGCCGACGGCGATCTCGGCTTGCTTGGCATTCGTCACCGCATCGAAGACGCTGACGCTGTCGTTGTCCTGGTTGATCACCCACAGCCGCGCATTGGCGCCGCTGCGCGGCTCGAGCACGATGTTCGACGAGGCGACCGGCCGCACGGCCGTCACCGCGCCGGTGATCGCCTGCACGAAACTGGCGGTCGTCACGCCGCCGTCGGACGTTCGCACCGACAGCGTCACCGTGTACAGCCCCGGGTTCGCGTAGCGGTGCGAGATCGTCGAAGCCGTCGAGAACGATGTCTGCGGCGTGCCGTCGCCGAAGTCCCATGCAAATTGCAGCCCGCTGCCCGTGGCCGCAGCGTTGTAGTTGACGTCTGCGCCCGCCACTGCCGGCGGCGCAGGCACCGGGCTGATGACGGTCGGCGCGGCCAGCACCGTCCAGGCGAACGTAACGCTCGCACTGCCGCCGCGGCCGTCCTGCACCGCGGCGTTGACGCTGTAGTTGCCGGCCGCACTCGGCGTGCCGCTGATGACGCCGTTGCCGCTGCCTACCCCATTGTTTATAGCCAGGCCCGTTGGCAACCCGGTGGCGCTGTACGTCAGCGCATCGCCATCGGCGTCGCTGGCTTGCAGCGTTAGCGATGCTGCCTGGCCCTGCGTGCTCGACTGCGCCGCCGGTGTGGCGATCAGCGGGGCGCGGTTCTGCGCGGCGATCGTGAAGCGCACCGTCTTCTCGTCGGCGTTGGCACCGAGCGTGCGCAGGTCGCCGGTGGCGACGGGCGTGCCCCAGTTGATGCCGTCGGTGGAGACATAAAAACGGTAGAAAGCGATCGTGCCGTTGCCGCCGCCCGAACGCGGCAGGTAGCGAAAGCCGCCGAGGCGCGCCGTCGCACCCAGGTCGACGCTGAACCAATGCGGGTGCGTCGGGTTCGCGGTCTGCCACTGCGTGTGCCAGATCGTCGCCGCGTTGCCGTCGAGTGCGTTGGCCGCGGCGCCGTTCTCGCCGGCCAGCTCGACGCTGTCGGCACTCGCCACCCAGCCGGTGCGCGGCAGCGTGTTGCCGTTGTCGTCGAGCAGATTGAACTCGGCCATCGACGCCCACGGGTTGCCGTTGACCTCCGACAGCGATTCGAGGCGCACGTAGCGCGGGTTGCCGGGCGTCGTCACGCGCCAGATGAATTGCGTGCTGACGCTGCCATTGCCGTTGCTCGCCGAGACGCTGACGTTGTACGTGCCTTGCGTGCTCGGCGCGCCGGTGAGGGCGCCGCTGCTGGTGTTCAACACCACGCCGGCCGGCAGGCCGGTGGCGCCGTAGCTGGTGGCGCCGGTAGCAGCGAGTGTCACGCTGACGGTGCTGCCGCTCGTGCTGCTCTGATCACCGGGCCAGGTGAGCTGCGGCGTGCCGGTGCCGCCGACGCGCACGATGCGCGCCACCGACGGCACGCCGTCGGTGTTCATCGCGAACAGCATGTACAGCCCCGGCAGCGCGACGCCGGTGTTGCTCGGCACCTGCACGCTGTAGCTGTTGCTGCCGGTGGTGGTGAAGGCCAGCGGCATGCGGCGCTGGTCGTTGTTGACGGTGTGCGTGGTCGAGCCCATGCGCACCAGCGAGAACGAGGCGACGGGTGCGTTGGTGGCCACCGCCATCGTCGTGCCGTGGCCGGCTTGCGCGGGCGCGGCCGTGATCACCGGCCGCGCGGCCGGCGTGCCGTCCGGGTTGAAGAGGTAATACGGCGAGAGGATCTGCACGTCCGGGTGGTTGGCCGCGCAGCCGGCACCGCACAGGCCGCTGCCCGAGGTGATGACGCGGGCGTCGGGCAAAAGCAGCGAGACGCCGTGGTAGTTGCGCGGCACGCTCATCGGCGGCAGCACGGTGAAGGTTTCGCTCACCGGGTCGAAGAGTTCGGCGGCGAGCACCGAGTTGTTGTCGGTGAAGGCCGCGGCGCGGGTCTGGCCGCCGATGATCACCACCTGGCCATTGGGCAGCACGACGCTGTTGTGGAAGACGCGCGCGTAGTTCATCGGCGCCAATTTGCGCACCGCGGCGCCGCCGCCGTTGGTGTCGATCACGTAGGCGTTGCGGTTGGCGTCTGCGCCTTCGTACAGCGGCGCGCCGCCGGCCTTGAGCACCTTGCCGATGTCGTACATCACCGCCGTGCCGCTGACGCTGAACAGATCGTCGCCGCGCGTGCCCATCGGCTGGACGCCGCCGTTGCCGCGCGTGTCGAGCAGGTGCATGTTGACGCCAGGGCCGGCATGCAGCACACGGCCATGGCCGGTGGGGATGAGCCAGAAGTGGCTGTCGCCGCCGAAGTTGCGGCTGGCATCGGCCGACAGCATCGGATCGATCGGAATGCCGCTCATGCGCCGCCAGCCGCCGGCCTCGGTCCAGATCTCGCCATGCTTGTTGCCGACGTTGCCGCTCCACGAGCCGCCGAGCGTCAGCACCGAGCCGTCGGCAAGGATCGTGTTGGCGTTGTAGCCGCGCGGGATGTTCATCGTCGCCGCGGCCGTCCAGGTGTTGGTCAGCGGATTGAAGATGCTCGTCTGTGCGCTGCTGATGCCGCCGTTGACGAGCAGCCGGCCGTCGGCCAGGTTGGTCGTGCCCGGGCAGAACATGTTGTGCCCGCTCTCGGTGACGGTGCGCTCGGTGCTGCCGTTGGTGGCGGGGTCGAAGGTCACCGTGTAGGTGCGGCCGACCGTGGCGCCGAACGAAAAGCGCTCCTCGGCCGACCAGAGCAGCACCTTGCCGTCGGGCAGCACGGCCGCCGCGGTGGGCACCAGCGGCAGCGCAACCGGCGCCGACCAGACTGACTGCGACGGCGCTGCCACCGCCAGTGCCTGCTCGCGCTGTGCCGAAGCAGCGGGGTCATGGCCGCCGCCGCCGCAAGCGGCGAGCACGGCCGCGGCGCCGACGGCGCACGGCAAACGGATGTTGGAAAACATGGTGGCCCCTCCAAAGGCGTGTCGGCCGCGCGCGCCGCGCGGGACTTGTTTCTTTTTGCTCCCTGCGTTGCCGAATGTATCGGCGACGCGTGCCCGCGTCAGCGGTGCGGGCCCGCGCCGACCGGGGGGTGCCCCCTAGATTGGCGGCCGCGAAAACGCGCTCTCTAGAATCGTTCGATGACTGATGAAACCAACAGCGGCTTGCTGCGCGGCCTGAACCCCGAGCAGCTCGCCGCCGTGACGCTGCCCGCCGTGCCGGCGCTGATCCTGGCGGGGGCCGGCTCGGGCAAGACGCGTGTGCTGACGACGCGCATCGCCTGGCTGTTGTCCACCGGCCAGGTCTCGCCGGGCGGCGTGCTCGCGGTGACCTTCACCAACAAGGCCGCCAAGGAAATGCTGACGCGCCTCACGAGCATGCTGCCGGTCAACGTGCGCGGCATGTGGATCGGCACCTTCCACGGCCTGTGCAACCGCTTCCTGCGTGCGCACTGGAAGATCGCCGGCTTGCCGCAAGGTTTTCAGATTCTTGATTCGTCAGACCAGGTGGCGGCCGTGAAGCGTGTCGTCAAGGCGATGGCCCTCGACGAAGAACGCTACCCGGCCAAGCAGGCCGCGTACTTCATCTCCGGCAGCAAGGAAGAAGGCCTGCGGCCGCACGACATCGTGGCGCCCGACCCGCACACCGCCAAGCTGATCGAGGTCTACGCTGCGTATGAAGCGCAGTGCCAGCGTGAAGGCGTGGTCGATTTCGGCGAGCTGATGCTGCGCTGCTACGAGCTGATGCGTGACAACGACGCCGTGCGCGAACACTACCGGCGGCGTTTCGCGCATGTGCTGGTCGATGAGTTCCAGGACACCAACAAGCTGCAGTACAAGTGGCTGCAGATGTTCGCGCCGCCAGATCAACTCAGAAGGGCGTGTTCGCGGTCGGCGACGACGACCAGAGCATCTACGCCTTTCGCGGCGCGCAGGTCGGCAACATGGCCGACTTCGAGCGCGAGTACCGCGTGCCGCAGGTCATCAAGTTGGAGCAGAACTACCGCTCGTACGCGCACATCCTCGACGCCGCCAACGCGCTGATCGCGCACAACAGCAAGCGCCTGGGCAAGAACCTGCGCACCGACGCCGGCTCGGGCGAGCCGGTGCGCGTCTTCGAAGCGACCAGCGACTACGGCGAAGCGCAGTGGCTGCTCGATGAAGCGCAGCAGTTGCACCGCGGCGGTACGGCGCGCTCGCAGGTCGCCATCCTCTACCGCAGCAATGCGCAAAGCCGCGTGCTCGAGAGCGCACTGTTCAACGCCGGCATTCCGTACCGCGTCTATGGCGGCCTGCGATTTTTCGAGCGCGCCGAGGTCAAACATGCGCTGGCGTATCTGCGCCTCGATCGAGAACCCGAACGACGACACGAGCTACCTGCGCGTCGTCAACTTCCCGACGCGCGGCATCGGCGCGCGCACGCTGGAGTTGCTGCAGGACGCCGGCCGCGCGAGCGGGCGCAGCCTGTACCAGAGCGTCGGCAGCGTCAGCGGCAAGGGCGGCGCGAACCTGGTCGGTTTCAACTCGCTGATCGATCGCTTGCGCGACGACACACGCGGCGACACGCTGCGCCAGATCATCGAGAAGATGCTGCAACGCTCGGGCCTGACCGAGTTCTATCGCCACGACAAGGAGGGGCAGGACCGCATCGAGAACCTCGACGAATTGATCAACGCGGCCGAGGCCTTCGTCACGCAGGAGGGCTTCGGCAAGGATGCCGTGGCGATGCCGGTCGATGAGCTGTCACCCGGCGCGATCGCAGGTGCGGCGCCGCTGCCACCCGAGGCGCTGGCGCCCGACGCCGACACCGGCGAGATCGTCAGCCCGCTCGCCGCCTTCCTGACGCACGCCGCGCTCGAAGCCGGCGACAACCAGGCGCAGGCCGGGCAGGACGCGATCCAGCTGATGACCGTGCACTCGGCCAAAGGCCTCGAATTCGACGCCGTCTTCATCACCGGCATGGAGGAAGGTTTGTTCCCGCACGAGAACTCGATGAGCGACCACGACGGCCTCGAAGAAGAGCGCCGGCTGATGTACGTGGCCATCACACGCGCGAGGAAGCGCCTGTACCTGAGCTTCTCGCAAACGCGCATGCTGCATGGGCAGACGCGCTATCACATCAAGAGCCGCTTCTTCGACGAACTGCCCGAAGAGCACTTGAAGTGGCTGACGCCGAAGAACCAGGGTTTTGGTTCAGGGTTATGTGCGCGAGTACCAGAACGCGTGGTCGCGCGGCTCGGGCCTGGGCACGAGTCGTCGGCGCCGGGCGCGTCGAGCCCGCGCCGCCGCCGATGGTGTCGAAGACACCGCCGTCGCACGGCTTCCGTTCGGGGCAGGGCGTGTTCCACAACAAGTTCGGCGAAGGCGTGATCGTCACGTTGGAAGGCGTCGGTGACGATGCGCGCGCGCAAGTCAACTTCGGCCGCCATGGAACGAAGTGGCTGCAGTTGTCGATCGCGAAGTTGACGCCGACGTAGTCATCACGCCGACCTGGAACCGACACGCCCCTGTCACCCTGCGCTTCTATCGTGCCGTGATCCCAACACAGCACGGAGAAGCTCTTCATGTCGTACCTCACCGATCGCGCTCGCGCGGCATCCGGCCACCACGCACCAGAGTGCGACGCGCCAGGGCAGATGTTTGCCGATGTGCTGGACGCGGCGCAGACCGATCGCCGCAGGATCCTGCGCGGCGGCTTCGGCGCGGTGCTGGCGTCGGTGTTCGGCGGTGGCTTGTCGTCGGCGTGCGGTGGCGGCAGCGACGATGACGATGACGCGGTCAGCTACGAAGTCAGGTTCAGCCGCGTCGCCAGCGGCACGGCGGACAGCGTGACCGTGGCCACCGGCTACAGCGCCGAAGTGCTGTTCGCCGCCGGCGATGCGGTCGCGGCCGGCGCCACCGCCTTCGCGGGCACCTTCCTCACCTCGGCCGACACCGAGCGCTTTGCCGGCGGCAACCACGACGGCATGCACTTCTATGCGCTGCCGGGCGTGGACGCGAACACGCGCGGCCTGCTGGCGATCAACCACGAGTTCCCGGACTTCCGCATCCTGCGCGCGACCGACTACAACGCAGCCACGGCGACCGACGAAGAGAAGCGCGTTGCGTTGTCGGCCGTCGGCGTCTCGGTGATCGAAGTCGCCAGGGGCAGCAACGGCACTTGGGCGGTCGTCGCGGGCTCGCCCTACAACAAGCGCTACAGCGGCAACACGAGCTTTCGCGTCAGCGGACCGGCAGCGTCAGCCGTCGGCGCGACGGTGATCGGCACGCTCAACAACTGCGCCAGCGGCCAGACACCGTGGGGCACCTACCTGACCTGCGAAGAAACCACCGACAACTACCTCGACCCGACGCAACCGACCAACGGCTACGGCTGGGTGATCGAGATCGATCCGCAGGGCACACTCGCCGGCATGCCGGTCAAGCGCACGGCGCTCGGCCGCTTCGACCACGAGAACACCGCCTACCGCCTGGGCAGTGACAACACAGTGGCGATCTACATGGGCGACGACAGCACGCCGGGCTGCATCTACAAGTTCGTTCCCAGCGCCACGTACAGCGCCACCGACCGCGCGGCCAACACCAACCTGCTCGACGCCGGCACGCTCTACGCAGCGCGCTTCAACGCTGACGGCACGGGGCGGTGGCTGGCGTTGACTCAAGGCGAGAACGGCCTCGTCGTCGGCGCCACCGACCCGGGCAACGAAACCCAGGGCCCGCAACCCGACGTGGCGATCGACTTCGCGACGCAGGCCGACGTGGTGCTCAACACCAAGGCCGCAGCGCGCGTGGCCGGCGCGACCTTGATGGACCGCCCGGAGTGGATCACCGTCGCGCCCGACGGCACGGTGTACTGCGCCTGCACCAACAACTCGAGCCGCGCCGTCGCCGACGCTGCCAACCCGCGCACGCAGAACCGCCACGGCCACATCATCCGCTGGACCGAAGACGGCAACGTGCCCGGCGCGACGGCCTTCCGCTGGGAGATCGTGCTGCAGGCCGGCGACCCGAGCCTCACCAGTACGGCAGGCAATCTCGTCGGCAACATCAACGGCGACACCTTCTCGTCGCCGGACGGCATCGACATCGATCCGCAAGGCCGGCTGTGGGTGCAGACCGACATGTCGGTGCCCGGCAGCTCGGGCGTCAGCGGCCGCACCAACGTCGATGTCTTCGGCCACAACGCGATGTACCACGTCGACACCGCCAGCGGCGCCTCGACGCGCTTTCTCGTCGGCCCGGTGGGCTGCGAGATCACGGGCCTGGCCTACACGCCGGACCTGAAGACCTTCTTCATCAACATCCAGCACCCGACGGGGCAGTGGCCGTCGAACGCGCAAGGCAATTCGTTGCCGCCGCGCTCGGCAACGATCGTCGTGCGGCGCACGGATGGGCAGCCGGTGGGGGCTTGATCAGTTCCGCTTCTCCAGCCGCATCACGTCGTTCTCGCGCTTCATCTGAAAGCGCATCAGAAAGCTGTTGCCGAGCAGCGCGCCGCGCATCGGCGCGGGGATGACGGCGGCTTCGACGTTGGCGACTTCGACGTCGCCGATGCGCACGGCGCTGAGCATGATCAGGCGGAACGGCGCGGTGCCGTTGGCGGTGCTGGCCCAGCCTTGCGGTGCGGTCTTGTAGTCGAGGCCGAGGCGGTCGGCGTCGGCCTGGCTGATGACCACCGAGCTGGCCCCCGTGTCGACCATGAACTCGATCGCCTTGCCGTTGATCTGGCCCGTGGTGCGGAAGTGGCCGTTGGTGCCTGCCGTGAGCACGATCGCCGAGCCGCTGCTGGCCGGGGCCGTGCCCGCGCGCACCGCGCCGGCGCCCAGCGTCAACGTGCGCCGCAATTCGCCGATCACCACCTCGGCCTGCGTCTCGGTCAACGACAGCAGCCGCACGCCGCGCACCGTGCTGCCGACGGCCACCGTGTGCGGCTCGCCGTCGATGACGAGCAGCGCCTTGTGCGTGCCGATGTGGCCATTGAAGGTGACGGTCTGCGCGGCCGCGGCCAGCGAGCCCAGACCGAGCAGCGCGACAATGGCCATCGACACGAAGTTCATGGCCGGCAGCTTAAGCCAGCGCAGCGCTAAAGCAAACCCGCCCGTTTGACGGTGCGATAGCGGTTGACAAGCTCGACGGCCAGCCGCTGCGGCTCGGCATCGACCATCAGCGCATCGCGTTCGGCCAGGCGGCGAAAGGCGTCGCGCCGCGCTTGCGCAAAGAGGTGCGCGCCGGCCACTTCGACGGCGTGGCGCGACTGCGTCAACGGCTGCTCGGTCATCTCGCGCAGCACGCGCTCGCGCAACGACGCCAGCAGCACGAGGTGGCGGCTGCGCAGCAGCTTGAGTGCGGCGTCGAGTTCGGGCGCGTCTTCGTCGCGGAAGTTGGTCAGCAGCACGATCAGCGCGCGCTTCGAATGCATGCGCATCAGGTCGCGCGCGGCGATCAGGTAGTCGGAGTGCGTGGCCTCGGGCTGGATGTCGTGCAGCAGCACCGTCAGCGCCGACAGCGTGGCCAGGCCTTTGCGCGGCGCGAAGGCGCGGCGGTTCTCGGGCGCGGTGCCGAAGGTGATGGCGCCGACCTCGTCGCCGTCTTTCAGCGCCACATGGGCGAGCAGCATCGTCGCGTTCAAGGCTTCGTCGAAGTGGCTGCCGTGCACCGTGCCTTCGTCGGCGCGCATGCGCCGCCCGCAGTCGATAAGGAAGATCACGCACTGGTCGCGCTCGTCCTGGAACTGGCGCACGATCGGCCGCGACTGTTTGAGCGTGGCCTTCCAGTCGATGTGGCGGATCGAGTCGCCCGGCCGGTACTCGGCGAGCTGCTTGAAGTCGGTGCCTTCGCCGCGCTGCACCTGCGTCTTGATGCCGATGTCGGCCAGCCGCCGGTCGGTCGCCAGCCACGCGTAGCGCGAGACCGAGGCGAAGTTCGGGAACACCGGGCGGATTTCTGCTGAGCCGATACGCCACTGCAATTCGAGGCTGCGCCCGAGGCTGTGCACGCGCACGTCGGCCGGCTCGAAGGCGACACGTCCGCGGCGGCGCGGCTGCACGGTGTAGCGCAACTGCGCTTTGGCATTCGCGCGCAGGTCGGCGGTGACCGGCAGGCCTTGCGGGTCGAGATCCGGGTCGGCGTGGTCGAAGAAGGCGACGCGCCAGCGCCGTGTGCCGGTGTTGACGAGCGTGCCGTCGATCGTGCGCTGCACGCCGAGCGCGAAGGCGTCGGGCAGCGCGCGAGTCCATTGCAGCGGTGCGGCGCGCCAGGCGCGGCGGGTGAGCCAGAGGTCGAGCGCGCTCCACACCGCGCCGGCCGCGAGTACCGCGAGCACCGCCCACCCAACGTCAGCCGCCGGCACGCGCAACAACAGCGCCGCCAGCGCCGCAGCCGCAACGGCGAGCAGCGCGTAGATGGTGGTGCGCGAGGGCAGCAGTTTCACGGTCAAGTCCGTTCGCCCTGAGGTGGCTGTTCCGACTGTCCTGAGGTATCGAAGGAAGGGCTCGCGCGGGGCTTCGATACCTCAGCCCGAACGGCGGTGGTGTGGTGCATCGCTCAATCCGATCGGCTACAGCCGGGGCGCATCGACGCCTTCGAGCAGCGACACCAGCAACTCATCGACGCGCCTTCCTTCCAACTGCGCATCCGGCGCCAGCAGCACGCGATGCCGCAGCGCGGCGATGGCCAGGTGCTTCACGTCGTCTGGCGTCGCGAAATCGCGGCCGGCCATCAGCGCCGCCGCGCGCGCGGCGCGGATCAGCGCGATGGCGCCGCGCGGCCCGGCGCCGTTGGACAGGCCCGGCGCGCCGCGCGTCGCACGCACGATGCGCACGGCATAGTCGATCACCTTGTCGTCCACGCGCACGGCCGCAGCCATGTTCTGCAGCGTCAGCACGTGGCGCTCCTCGACGCGCTGCGTCACGCCGTCGAGCGGCAACTGGTCGCCGGCCTGGCCCTCGGTGCTGCGCACGACGATGGCCGTCTCTTCGTCGTGCGGCGGGTAGCCGATGTCGATCTTCAGCAGGAAGCGGTCGAGCTGCGCTTCGGGCAGCGGGTAGGTGCCTTCGGTTTCGAGCGGGTTCTGCGTCGCCATCACCATGAAGGGCTTCGAGAGCGGCAGCGTCTGGCCTTCGAGCGTGACCTGCGCTTCCTGCATCACTTCGAGCAGCGCGGCCTGCGTCTTGGCCGGCGCGCGGTTGATCTCGTCGGCCACCAGCAGGTTGGTGAACACCGGGCCGCGCAGCACACGCAAGGTGCCGAGCGCGTTGCCTTCGCCGCGCGTGTTGGTGTCGAGGATGGCGTGTCCGGTGATGTCCGACGGCATCAGGTCGGGCGTGAACTGCACGCGCGCGACTTGCAGCGACAGCGACTTGGCCAACGCGCGCGCCAGCAGCGTCTTGCCCAGGCCGGGCACGCCTTCGATCAGCACATGGCCGGCGGCCAGCAGCGCGACCAGCACCTGATCGACGGCGTCGCGCTGGCCGACGACGGCCTTGCCGATTTCTTCGCGCAGCACTTTGAGCACGTCTTGCGCGCGCGATCACATCGGCGGGGTTGAGCGACATGGGTCTTCCTTTTGTCATGAATTGAAGGCGAGACGTCGCCGCGTCTGTTCGATCACGGCGAGCTTGTCGGCGAGCGCGCGGCTGCGCGGCAACGCGGGGTCGAGCGCGCGCGTCAGCACATCGGCGGCCAGGCCGGTCGGCTGGCGCAGCGCGTCGACGCGCTGGCCCATCGTCATGCGGTCGTAGCCGGCGATGCGCTGGCGCGCGGCGTCGTCGAGCGCGCGCCGCGCGGCGGCCAGCA
The DNA here is from genome assembly GCA_963732625.1 of uncultured beta proteobacterium. GTDB lineage: Bacteria > Pseudomonadota > Gammaproteobacteria > Burkholderiales > Burkholderiaceae_C > CADEEN01. The sequence continues at coordinate 256,418 of CAVTAM010000018.1, forward strand.
GCGCCGCGCCGCCGCCGCGCAGCACGAAGGCCGACGTGCCGCGGATCTGCTCGGCCACCGAGCGCCGCGCCAGCGGCGCTTGCGGCAGCAGCGGGCCGAAACGGCGCGCGCCGCGCCACAAGGCGAAGCCGGCAGCCAGCAGCGCCAGGCCGATGGCCGGGCCGGCGCGGTGCCAGAGCCACATCAGCAAGGCTTCGCGCTTTTCGTCGATGACGAACCAGACCGTGTCGCCGGCGCGCAGGTCGAGCATCGCGATCGCCACCTGCGCATGGTCGCCGGTGAAGACGCTGTTGTTGTTGAGGAAGCCCCAGGCGCCCATCGCGGTGACGCGCCCGTTGCCGAGCGTGGCGCGCAGCACCGGCGCGCCACGTGTGCCGACGACGGACCACGACTCGGCGGACGCCGGTGTGGCTTCGAGGCCGGTCAGCCACTCGCCCTGGCACAGGCGATAGCGGCGCAGCGGCTCGGCCTCGGCATCGCCGCCGATGCGCTCGGCAAGCGTCGGGCACTGGTTGCGCGAGTCGTCTTGCGGGCCGACGAAGAGCGGGTCGGGTGGGCGCGGGCGTGTTGCCGGCGGCGGCGTCGGTTTGACGTCTTTGCGCTCGTCGTCGCCTTCGTCTTCATCGGCGTCGTCGTCGTCGTCGTCGCTGCTGCCGGGTGCGGGACAACTCAAGTCGGCGCCCTTGGCGCGCTTTTTCTGCCGCAGCGGCAACCAGTCGATGGTCGCACCGGTGGTGAAGAAGCTCGGCAGCACGAGGTGCCCGCCGTGCACTTCGACCCACTCACGCAGTCGCTGGCTGCGCCCGGGCAGAAAGTCCCACTGGTTCGATTCGAGCACCAGCGTTGCGCCGGGCGGCGGCAGGCGGTCGAGGTTGTCGGGCGCGGTGACCTGGCCGCCGAGCTTGCCGACGATCTGCTTGATCGCGTAGTGGTCGTCGCGCGCCGCTTCGTTGCGCGGCGGCGTCGGCCGCCAGACATCGACCCACTCGGTGGCGAAGAACAGCCACAGACCGAGCGCGGCGATCGCGGCCAGCGCCAGCAGGTTGACGGTGACTTCGGTCGACGGCCGTTTCATGGCGCAACCGCCGGCGCGGTGGCGACGCGGCGCGGCAGGCGCGCGTCGAACTCGTCGCAGACGGCGAGCACCGCAGCGTCGTCGGGCAGGCGCGCGCCGTAGACCGCGGCTTGCCACAGGCCGATCAGCCGCGTGACGAAGGCGCCGCGCTCGGCGTCGAGATGCTTCGCGGCCAGCGTTGCGCATTCGCCCTCGGTGCTCGCCGCGCGCACCGGCAGTGCGTGCTCGTGCACCAGGCGCGACAGCGCGCCGCGATACAGCAGCGACAGCGCCGCGCGCGACTCGCCGCGCTGCCACAGCGCGCGCACGGCGGCCGGCAAGTCGTCGGGCAGGCTCTGCGGGCGGATGTCGAGATCGCGCACGTGGCTCGGCATCGCGAGCACCCGGCCGCCGGCCGCCTCGGCGCGCACGGCGATCCAGCGCCGCAGGTAGACGATCAGCAGCGCCGCGAGCGCGGCCATGCCGAGCCAGACCAGCCAGCGGCCGGCTTCGGAGAACCAGCGCGTGAAGTCACGCAGCCAGCGCAGGTCGGGCGCCTTGTCCTGCTCCTTGGTCTGCTCTCGGTTCTTGAAGCGCAGCTCGCGGTCGGCCTTGAGGCCGTGCAGGTCGGGGTCGTTGTAGACGGCTTCGGTGGCCTCGCGGATTTGCTGCGGCGTTGGCGGCTCGGCGGCGTTCGACGCTAGCGAGAAGAGCAACAGCGTCAGCGCGAACAGCCTATGCAAAGGCATGTCTGAACTCCTGTTCGATGTCCCACGCTTCCAACTCGACGCGGCGATTGAGGTACATCGCAAAGCCCGCGGCGACGAAGAACGGTTCGAGCGCCAACACCACGAGGCCGTAGCCGAGGGCGAACGCCGCCTGCATCGGCGCCGATTCGCCGTCGCTGTACAGCGTCCACAGTTCGCGCTGCAACCCCTCGGGCAGAAACCAGGCGACCAATCCGATCAAGGCGACGACGAAGATCATCTCGAGGTTGGCGTAGACGAACTGCACGCCCATCGCAGCGCCGCGCTGGCTGCCGAGCAGCACCGCGCGGCGCTTGCTGCGCGCGGCGCCACGCTGGCCTTCCAACTGCTCGATGGCCTGCGTGAACGATCGCCACGGCGACAGGCGCGCGATCGTCAGCGTGCGCAGCAGGGTGCGCGTGAAGACCTCGCGCCGCGCCGCCCACAGATCGGACCAGCGCGTCGCTTCGCCGAAGACGGCGCGCGAGAGCACGAAGAGCAGCGTGCGGTCGAGCCACGGCTTCAGCCAGAAGATCAGCAGGCCCGGCAGCCAGCCGGCGATCTCGACCGTGGCCAGCGCGAGCAGCAGCACCGCTGCCCACACCGGCGCGTAGCAACGCCACACCGAGCGCGCATGCACCTGCACCAGGCGCTGGCCGAGGTCGGCAGCCTCGCTCATCGGCCGCGGGCGCAGCGTGACCGCCAGTGCTTCGATGCGCATCAGGCTTGCCTCGCCCGGCCTTGCCAGGCCAGCCAGCCGATGACGAGCAGCCAGCAGACCGCGCCCACGCCGTACTTCACTTCATGCGGCACCCAGCGCGCGGACGACCAGAAGGCTTCGACGACGGCCGCGACGACGAGCAGCGCGAAGACGCCGTAGAGCACCGGCACGACGCGCGTGGCCGCGTCGCGCAGCGCACCAGCGCGGGTGTTGCGGCCGGGAGCGAGCAGCGCGTGGCCGATCGCCAGGCCGGCAGCACCGGCGAGCACGATCGCGGTGAGCTCGAACGCGCCGTGTGTGATGACGAACGAATAGAAGTTGTCGCCGAGGCCGCGCGACGTCAGGTGGCCGGCGATCGCACCGGCATACAGGCCGTTGAAGACGAGCACGGCCAGCGCGCCGATGCCGGCGAACAGGCCGCCGGCGAAGGTGCGAAAGGCGATGCCGATGTTGTTCATGATGTAGTGGCCGAGCATCTGGAAGTCGCTGTCGGCGCCGCGCTGGCGGCCGTAAGCTGCCGCGTCCTTGCCGTACATCTCTTCGTAAGCGCGCAGCGACGGCGCGTCGTGAAGCATCAGCGCGAAGCCGGGCTCGAACGCGGCGCCGATGGCCGTGCCGATCAGCGGCAGCGCAAAGGCCAGCGTGGCCACGAGCACGTACCAGCCGTGCGCGCGCACCGCCTGCGGGATGCCGACGAGGAACATGCGCGCCACGCGGCCGCTGGCCGGCTCGGCGCGGTGGTAGATGCGCTGGTGCGCGCGGTGCGTGAGCTGCTCGAGCCGCTCGACCAGGTGCACCGGGTAGTCGCGCGCGCGGGCCAGGGCGAGGTGCTCGCAGGCGCTGCGGTAGAGCGCGGCGACGCGGGCGGGGTCGGTGGTCTTGTTGCTGTTCTTGTTGCCGCTGCTGAGCGGCGGCGGATCGAACGGGTTTTTCTTCTTCTTGCTCGCCTTGTGGCCGTCGAGCTGGTCGAGCGCGGCTTCGAGCTCGCTCCAACGCTGGCTGTACAGGGCCTCGAACTGCAGTGGAGTCATCGCTTGCCCATCAGCCAGTTGGCAATGGAGAGCAAGCGCAGCACCGCATCACGCGACGCCGCGTTGACGCCGGTGACCGGCGCGGCGAGTTGCGCCAGCTCGGCCAGCCGTGCTTCGGTGATGCGCGTCGAGCGCCCGGCCCAGGCGATCACCGCCGCTTGCGCGCGCGGCGACAGCGACTGTGCCGGCGCCGCGGGCGCGGCCTCGGGCAAAGCGCCGTGCAGCGTTGCGCGCTGTACGTGCACGACGATCGTGCCGGCGGCGATGTCGCCCAGGCGCTTGAAGTCGCTGCGCATCAGTACGGTGGCCAGGCCGAGGCCGTAGGCGAACGGCAGGAAGTCGGCCGTGCGCAGCAGGTTGCGCAGCAGCGACGCGGCCGGCGTGACCGGCAGGCCGCTGTCCATCGTCACGCGCAGACCCAGGGCACGCTTGCCCGGCGTGGCGCCGCTGGGCAGCAGCTCGAACAACACCGGATAGAACCACTCGAGCGCGAACCACAGGATCAGCGCCAGGCCGGAGCCGAAGCGGCCGAGCGGCGCCAGCGCCATCGACACCACCAGCATCAATGCGCCGCGGATCATCAGGTCGATCGCGAACGCGCCGGCACGCGCGACCACACCCGCCGGCCGCAGCGCCAGGGCGATGCCTTCCGGGGTTTCAGCGCTGGTGAGGGTGTCGAGGCGCAAACGGCGCATGGCGTTGTGAGAGTGGCGGCCGTGTGCCGTTGCTGTTGTCGATGCGTTTGCTCTCAGCGCGGGATCGCGCGGCGCGATGGTAGCGCCCGCGACCGTCTCGATACGCCCGGCGCGCGGCCGGCGCGCTTCAACGTGAGTGCACTTCCGTGACCGGCTGCACGGCGGCGGCAAAACAGTCGGCGTACATCAGGTACAGCGAGACGTAGAAGACCACCGAGAACATCAGCACGGCCGGCGGCAGGACAACGGCGACCAGGCCCGGCGCCCCCAGCAGCGCGATCACAACGCCGGCCGCGATGCCGAAGGCCACGCTGATGCCCACCCAGGCCAGCATGTTGACGACGAAGGCGCCGCGGTTGCGCCAGCAGGCCAGCGTGCTCGAGAACAGCGCTTGGGCCAGGCCCTGTCCGTTCCACCAGACCAGCATCGGCGCGTGCCAGAACGGCACCGAAATGGCGGCGATCAGCGCCACCCGCAACAGCATGCCAACCGCGAGGCGCGAATCGGCGAGCAGGGCATCGATCTCGGTCTTGTTGGCTGCGCTGCGTTCGGCCGCGAGCAGGATCTGCAGGCGCTCGAAACTGCCGCCGTCGATCGCCTGCGCTGCCAGCATCACCACGGCGGTGGCGGCGGCGTAGAGCAGGCACAGCCGCAGCAGGGTGCCGCGGCGTTGCGCATCGGCCGCTGCCTTGAAGGGCTCGAAGAGAAGACCCGGCGTGCACCGGCTGGCCCAGCCGCGCGGCGCGGGTGGCCGCGGCAAAACCCAGCGTCAACAACGGCATCGCGGCCAGCAGCAGCAGCGCGCCGACAAAGGGCAAGGCCATCAGGACCAGCGCGGCGACGAGAAACAGCATGAACAACAGCGAGAAGGCGAGCGGGCTCTTGACGAACAGCGCAAAACTCTCGCGCACCCAGGCCACGCCGCGTTGTGACGGCACTTGGGAGATGTGCAAGCTCATCGAAGTGTCGTCATGCGCCGTGCCACGGCGAGGCGATGCGCGCGCAGAGAACCCGCTCGAAATGCGTCGGGTCGTGCGGCTTCAAAATCGTCGCTTCGCGCGGCAGATGAAAGTCCCACAGACGCGAGAGCCAGAAGCGCAGCGCTGCGGCGCGCATCAGTGCCGGCAACAGGCGGCGCTCGTTGCCGTCCAGCGCGCGCACGCTGCTGTAGGCGGCGATGAAGGCCTGTGCGCGGTCTTCGGCGAGCTCGCCGCTGGTCAGGTCGACGCACCAATCGTTGAGGCACACGGCGATGTCGAAGAGAAACGTGTCCACGCCGGCAAAGTAGAAATCGAATAAGCCGCACAGGCGTTCGTGGCCCAGGTCACCGGGCTCGAACATGACGTTGTCGCGGAACAGGTCGGCATGGATCGGGCCGCGCGGCAGCGCACGGTAAGCAGCCGAGCCCGCCACCTGGTGCTGAAACGCCAGCTCGACCTGCAGCAGCTCGCGCTGCGCCTGGGTGACATGCGGCAGCACCAGCGGCACCGTCTCGTCCCACCACGGCAGGCCGCGCAGGTTGGGCTGGGCGAGCGCGAAGTCGCGCCCCGCCTCGTGCATGCGCGCCAGCATCGCGCCGACCTGCGCGCAGTGATCCGCGTCAGGTGCCAACTGGTGGCCGCCGGGCAGGCGATCAACCAGCGCTGCGGGCTTGCCTTTGAGCGTGTGCAGCAGCGCGCCGCTGGCGTCGGCCTGCGGCATCGGCACCGGGATGCCGCGCTGCGCGAGGTGGCGCATCAGCTCCAGATAGAACGGCAACTGTTCGAACGTCAGGCGCTCGAACAGCGTCAGCACCCAATGCCGCGTCGTGCCCTTGTCGTCGAGCGTGTCGACGAAGAAGTTGCTGTTCTCGATGCCGGCCTGGATGCCGCGCAGGCCCGTGAGTTTGCCCACCGAGAGGCGATCGACGAACGCGCTGGCCTCGTCGCGCGAGACTTCGGTGAAGACAGCCACGGATCAAAAACGGAGCAGGTTCCAGACGCGCTGCCCGCCGGCGCCGGCCTGCTGGTTGGCGCGGTTCTGGGAAGGATCGCGGCCGCCGGCAGCTGGGACAACTTCGTACTCCGCCGCATTCTTCGGCTTGACCACGATGCGCTGCACCTGGCCACGCACACGCAGCTCTTCGATGCGCGCGCCTTCGTCCTGAACCACCGTGCGCTGCACATTCGGCTCGGCGGCGTCCTTGACCTGCGCGGACACGCTCGCGCCGACGAGGAGCAAGAGAGCAACGACGTGGCGCATGGACTCATTCTAGGTGCCAAGGGCGGCGCTGTCCCTTTCGATCGACCGCCGCGGATCCGGCTCTGCCGGGCCGCCAGCAGTGCCCCTTGAGGGGCGGCGGCGAAGCCGCTCCGGGGTGGGTCCATGACGCATCGCACAATGTCCATATGAACAAAGAACTGCCTGTGCTGCTGTTGGTCGACGGCTCGAGTTATCTCTACCGCGCCTACCACGCGATGCCCAATCTCACCGGCCCCGGCGGCGTGCCCACGGGGGCGATTCACGGCTTCATCGCGATGTTGAAGAAGCTGCGCGCCGACAACAACGCCGAGCACGCGGCGTGCGTCTTCGACGCCAAGGGCAAGACCTTTCGCGACGACTGGTACCCCGAGTACAAGGCCAACCGCTCGCCGATGCCGGACGACCTGCGCACGCAGATCGAGCCGATTCATGAAGCGGTGAAGCTGCTCGGCTGGCCGGTCCTCGAAGTGCCGGGCATCGAAGCCGATGACGCGATCGGCACGCTGGCCAAACGTGCGGCCGAGAGCGGCCACCGCGTCATCGTCTCCACCGGCGACAAGGATCTGGCGCAACTCGTCAACGAGCGTGTCAGCCTGATCAACACGATGAGCAACGAAGCGCTCGACGTGGCCGGCGTCAAGGCCAAGTTCGGCGTGCCGCCCGAGCGCATCGTCGATTACCTGACGCTCGTGGGCGACACGGTGGACAACGTGCCGGGTGTCGATAAGGTGGGGCCGAAGACGGCGGTGAAGTGGCTGGCCGAACACGATTCGCTCGACGGTGTGATCGCGGCGGCCGACCGCATCGGCGGTGCGGTCGGCGAGAACCTGAAGAAAGCGCTCGACTGGTTGCCGCTGGGCAGGAAGCTGGTCACCGTGGCCACCGATTGCGACTTGAGCGCGCATGTGCCCGGGTGGCCGTCGCTCGATGCGCTGGCGCTGACCGATGTCGATCGCAGCGCGTTGCTCGACTTCTACGCGCGCTTCGGGTTCAAGGCGTTCAAGCGCGAGTTGGAAACGGAAACCGTTCGCCCTGAGCTTGTCGAAGGGCCCGCGCCGATCAAAGTGAAAGAAAACCTCGCGCGCAGCTACGAAACCATCCTCACCCAGGACCGCCTCGACCACTGGCTGGCCAAGATCAAGGCCGCCCCGCTGGTCGCGTTTGACACCGAGACGACATCGCTCAGCGAAATGCAGGCGCGCATCGTCGGCGTGTCGTTCGCCGTGACGCCGGGCGAAGCGGCCTACGTGCCGCTGATGCACAACTACCCCGATGCGCCGCAGCAGTTGCCGCAGGGCGATGTGCTCGCGCAACTCAAACCCTGGCTCGAAGACGCCAGCGCACACAAGGTCGGCCAGCACATCAAGTACGACAAGCATGTGCTGGCCAACCACGGCATCACGGCACGCGGTTTCATCCACGACACGCTGCTGCAAAGCTACGTGCTCGAAGCGCACCTGAACCACAGCCTGGAAAAACTCGCCGAGCGCCATCTCGGCCGCAAGGGGCTGTCGTACGAAGACCTGTGCGGCAAGGGCGCGCACCAGATTCCGTTCTCGCAGGTCGATGTCGATAAGGCCGCCGAATACTCGGGCGAAGACAGCGAGATGACGCTGGCGGTGCACCAGGTGTTGTGGCCGCAGCTCGAAGCCGATGCCAAGCAGCGCTTCATCTATGAGCAGATCGAGATGCCGGTCAGCGAGCTGCTGCTGCGCATCGAGCGCCACGGCGTGCTGATCGACAGCGCGCTGCTGGCCGCGCAGAGCAAACAACTTGCCGAGCGCATGGTGGCGCTGGAGCAGGAGGCCTACGCGATCGCGGGCCAGCCGTTCAACATGGGCAGCCCGAAGCAGATCGGCGAGATCCTGTTCACCAAGCTCGGCCTGCCGGTGAAGAAGAAGACCGCCACCGGCGCGCCGTCCACCGACGAAGACGTGCTGGCCGAACTGGCGGCCGACTACCCGCTGCCGGCGAAGATCCTCGAACACCGCAGCTTCTCGAAGCTGAAGGGCACCTACACCGACAAGCTGCCGCAAATGGTCAATGCCGACACCGGCCGCGTGCACACGAGCTATGCGCAGGCGGTGGCGGTGACGGGGCGCCTGTCGAGCAACGATCCGAATCTGCAGAACATTCCGATCCGCACGCCCGAAGGCCGGCGCGTCCGCGAGGCCTTCATCGCGTCGCCGGGGCACGTGATCGCCAGCGCCGACTATTCGCAGATCGAGCTGCGCATCATGGCGCACATCAGCGGCGATGAAGGGCTGACGCATGCCTTCACGCAAGGCCTCGACGTGCACCGCGCGACAGCGAGCGAAGTCTTCAACGCGCCGCTGGGTGGCGTGAGCAGTGAGCAGCGGCGCTATGCGAAGACGATCAACTTCGGTCTGATCTACGGCATGGGCGCGTTCGGTTTGTCGCAGGCGCTGGGCATCGAGCAAAAGGCGGCAAGGGACTACATCGAGCGCTACTTCGCGCGCTTTGCGGGTGTCAAGCGCTACATGGACGAGACCAAGGCCAGCGCGGCGCAGAAGGGTTATGTCGAGACGTATTTCGGCCGCCGCATCTACTTGCCCGAGATCAAAGGCGGCAGCGGTCCGCGCCGCGCCGGTGCCGAGCGCCAGGCGATCAATGCGCCGATGCAGGGCACCGCGGCCGATCTGATCAAGCTGGCGATGATCGCCGTGCAGGGCGCGATCGACCGCGAGCGCAAGGCAACGAAAGTGATCATGCAGGTCCACGACGAACTGGTGTTCGAAGTGCCGGACGCCGAGATTGATTGGGTGCGCGCCGAGGTGCCCAAGCTGATGGCCGGCGTGGCGCAGTTCAGCGTACCGTTGCTGGCCGAAGTGGGTGTGGGGCCGAACTGGGACAAGGCGCACTGAGCGCTGTTCATCGCTTGCGCAAAATCACTTTCATCTGAGCCAAGGCTTGGGGGTGTGAGCCCATCAGCTTGTCGAGCATCGGCAGCCGGGTTTGCGCTGCCTGCTTCAGCTCGCGCGGTGCTTTGGCCAATGACTCCGACAGCACAGCGTCGTCCTGCTCGACCAGCAGTGCGGCCAGCGTCGCGGCTTGCAGCACGTCTTTCTGCGCTTTGGCGGCGTTGCCTGAACGCGCGCTGCTCGCGTAGAGCTTGTGCCAGATCAATCGTTCGGGCGCCGGCAGCATCACGGGCACGCAGTGGCCTCCAGCAAGCACGTCGGCCTGGCGAGCGTCGCGCAGCAGGTAGTCGTAGAACGGAATCGTCTGTGCATGCCATTGCAGTTCCGGCACAGGGACGCTCTTGCCGAGCGTGGACCCGTGCGTCAGCATGTCGACGCGCAGGCCGTCGGCGCCCGGCCGCTTGACGGATGTCGAAGGCGACTGGCTCGGCATGCCGGGTACCGGAACGAACTTGAGCTTCGTTGCTGCCATCGTGCCTTCAAAAGACGTCGGCGCGGCCAGCTTCAACTTTTGCCGCCGTGCGAGGTCGATGTCCTGGGTGCGAGCGGCAACAGACCTTGCGCCCAGCTCATTGAGCCACGCCATGGTGGCGAGCGTGCCGACCATGATCAAGCCGCCGGCGAACAGGCCCGCGTTGTGCAGCTCCACCAGCACGCGGGCCACGCTCTTGTCGGCGACCTGAAAACCGAGCTTGCGCAGATCACGCACCTGGCGCGCCGTCCAGCCGGCAAACGCGATGCGCTCGCGGCAGCAAGCCCGATCTGTCGTGGCCCGGGTTGTGAAAGCTTCCTACACTGGATCGATGTACTGCGCGATCGATTTCGGCACGTCGAACTCCGGCATCGCGGTGCCGGTGCCGCACGCACCCGACGGTGCCGTTGAGTTGCTCGAACTCGAGCCCGGCCGGCCGACGATGCCGACGGCGGTGTTCTACGCCGTCGAAGGGCTGGCACGGCACGAGGAGCCGCGGCGCTCGTATGGCAGTGCCGCCATCGCGGCGTATGTCGAAGGCACCGAGGGCCGCCTGATGCGCTCGATGAAAAGCATCCTCGGCTCGACGCTGGTCGAGCGGCGCACCGATCTCGGCGGCGGCCACTCTGTGGCTTACCTCGACGTGGTCGCCGGCTACCTGCGGCAGTTGAAGCAGCAGGCCGAAGCGCATGTGGGCGCAGCGATCGAACGCGCGGTGCTCGGCCGGCCGGTGTTCTTCGTCGACGACGATGCGGCGCGCGACGCCAAGGCGCAGGCCGCGCTCGAATCTGCCGCGCGTGCGATCGGTTTTGCCGAGGTGCGCTTCCAGTACGAGCCCATCGCTGCGGCGCTCGACTACGAGCAGCGCGCCACGCGCGAGCAGCTCGTGCTCGTGGCCGACATCGGCGGCGGCACGTCGGACTTCTCACTCGTGCGCGTCGGCCCCGAGCGGCGCGCGCGGGCCGAGCGCCGCGACGACATCCTTGCCAACCACGGCGTGCACGCCGCCGGCACCGACTTTGACCGCCACATCGAGCTGGCCTGCATCCTGCCGGCGTGCGGCTACAAGAGCTTGGGGCCGAGTGAGCGTGCCCGGCCGGTCCGAAGCGCTCACGCCCCGGAGCGCGCAGCGCGCAGGGTGCCTGATGAGCGCGGGCGGCGGCCGCGCGAGGTGCCGAGCGCGGTGTACTTCGACCTCGCGACCTGGCACCTGATCAACACCGTCTACCTGCCGCAGCGCCTGGCTGAACTCGCCGGCATGCGCGGCTTCTACGGCGACACGCGGCTGCACGACCGCCTGATGACGGTGGCCGAGCAGCGCCTGGGCCATGCGCTGGCGGCGCAAGCGGAGCAGGCCAAGATCGACGTCGCCGACGCTGGTCAGACGCGTCTGGCGCTCGACGCGATCGAGGCCGGCCTCGCGGTTTCGGTGACCCACGAGCAGGCGATGAGTGCGATCGCGATCGATCTCGAGCGCGTCGTCGCCGCGGCGCGCGAGACGCTGCGCCAAGCTGGCCTGCAACCTGACGCCGTCGATGTGCTCTATCTCACCGGCGGCTCCACCGGCTTGTCGCCGCTGGCACAGCACCTGGCCGCCGTGTGCCCGTCGGCGATGCTGGTGCGCGGCGACCGCTTCGCGAGCGTGGTGCTGGGGCTGGGCTTGCATGCACAGCGCTGCTTCGCGCCGTCGGCGGCTCGACAGGGCATGCCGATAGCCCGCACTGTGCGCAGATGAAACGACTGCATCGGTAACGTTGCTCGGAGAACGAAAGTCCGAGGCTGCGTCCACCGCGGCGTCGGCCGCAGGCACCGTCACCGTTCGCGCGCGTGCCGACATTGCCGTCAATGTCGGCGCGGTCCTCGCGCTGCGTGTCAACGGCGCCATCGTCGGCAGCAAGGAAGTGCGCTCCAGATCCATGGAGAGCCACAGCTTCACCACGCCCGACGTGCCCGCGGGTGCCGCCATCGATCGTCGGCGAGACCACCGCCGGCTGGTTCATCGCCTCCGATGTCGATCCGGCCAGCCGCAAGCTCACCGCCCCGCGCCCGGCTCGACGGTGCATGCCGACTGGTTGGGGCGCGTGGCAGCCCGAGATCAACCGCCAGTGGGTCCACAACTGCACCAATTACAAGGCGCCGGGTGAGGCAGTACACGTTGCCGATCAAGACGCCGGCGGCTGCGCTGCACCAGGCGCTGTGTCCCGACGGGCCGGCGATCGCGGGCAGCGCCGCCGCTGCGTATTGCACGCCGGGGGCGGCGCACAAGCATTGAGCGTGCAGGTCTCGCGATCAGCGGCGGGCTGAAGCTTCAGCCCGCGCTCTTGCGCCCCGCCCGCCACAACACGAACGCAAACTCGTCGGCGCGTTCGTCGTCGATCTGGCTGCGCGTGCTGCCCAGGCCGTGGCCGGCATCGAACTCGACGCGCAACAGCACCGGGTTCAGCGAGCGGTTGGCCTTCTGCAAGCGCGCGGCCATCTTGCCGCCGTGCCATGCCTCGACGCGCGGATCGGTCATGCCGACGGTCAGCAGCACGGCCGGGTAGCGTGTGCCGTCTTTCACATGCGACAGCGCGTCCATCGCGCGCAGGCCGGTGAAGCCGTCCGGCTCCTTCACGGTGCCGAACTCGTCGATGTTCGGCGGCCCGTTCTGCGAGAACTCGGCGCGCAGCGTGTTGGACACGCCGACGTTGGAGATCACGCCGGCGAACAGGTCGGGGCGTTCGGTGAGCGCACGGCCCACCGTGATGCCGCCGGCCGAGCCGCCCTGGATCGTCAGCGCGGCCTTCGACGTCCAGCGCTGCTTGATCAGGTGCTCGCAGCAGTCGATCAGATCGCGCCAGGTGTTGGGCTTGGTCAGTTTCTGGCCGCCTTTCCACCAGCGCTTGCCGTACTCGCCGCCGCCGCGCACATGCGCCGTGGCGAAGACGCCGCCGCGTTCGAGCAGCGCCAGCGTGCGCGGGCTGAAGTGCGGTGAGCTGACGATCTGGTAGGCGCCGTAGGCGCTGACCAGCGCCGGGTTGCGGCCGTTGCGCGGCAGGCCCTTTCTGGCGACGACCGACAGCGGCACCTGGGTGCCGTCGCGCGCGGTGGCGAACGTGCGCACGGCTTCGTAAGCGGCCAGGTCGAGCGTGCTCGGCGGGGCGAGGCTGGCGCGCTCGGTCTTGCCTGTGGCCGGGTCATGGCGGAAGGTCGTGTACGGCAGCAGCCAGCCGGTGCCGTCGAGCCACAGGCCGTCTTCGGCGGTGTTGGCCGACAAGCCGCTGATCGCGCCTTCCCACGGCAGCGGCACGGCGGCGAGCGTGCCGTCGCGGCCGAGCTTGCGCACGCTGTGATAACCGCCGTCGAGGTCTTGCAGGTACAGGCCGTCGCGCGCCAGGGCCATCGGCTTCGATCACCCGCGCGCCTTCGGCCACGGCCAGCGTGGCGTCCTTGTAGGCCGGCTGCGCCAGCGGCGTGCGCAGCACTTTGCCGTTGGGCGCGCCGCGCGTGGTCAGCAGGTACAGATCCGTGGCGTCGAACGCGAAGTCGACCACTTCGTCGTCGATCGCGCAGACTTGCTTCCACTGCGCGCGCCCGGCCACCACGTCGGCCAGCTTGGCCACGTACAGCGGGTTCTGCCGCCGCACGCCGCCAAAGGTGCCGAGCACGGCGTACTCGCCGCTGCGGCCGGCAAACACGTAGGGGAACTCGTTCTCTGCCACAGGTACTGCAGCGTCTTTCCCGCGCACCATCACCACCGGGTCGTCCTTCGGATCGGCGCCCAGCCGGTGCAACAGCGCGGGGCCATTGAGGTAGTAATCGACCTTGCCGATCTTCGCGGGATCGGCCACGCGCATGTAGAAGAAGCCGCTGCTGTCGGGCAGCCATGACGGCTGCGCGTACTGCGTACCGGCAATGCGCTCGGGCAAGACGCGCATCGGCTCGACCTCCATCACGTGCAGCACCGAGTTTTCCGAACCCGCGGGCGACAGGCCGTAGACCACCAGCTTGCCGTCGGGCGAGGCGCGCCACCAGTCGAGCGAGACATGTTTGCCGTCGCTGCTCTTCATCGCGGTCGGGTCGATGAGCACGCGCTCCGGCCCGCTCGCGCCCTGCCGCACTGCGAGCTTGAAGTTGTCGGCCCCCGCCGGGCGCACTTGATAGAACAGGTTGCCGCCGGCCGATTGCACGCCGTAGGCGATGGCGGTGCCGCCCGACAACTCTGCTATGCGGCGCTTCAACGCATCGCGGCCGGGGATGCCGGCCAGCACCGAGCGCGCATGTGTGTCCTGGCCGCGCATGAACGGCTCCCACTCGGCGTCTTTGGGGTTTTCCATCCAGCGGTAGGGGTCCACCACCGTCTGGCCGAAGAAGGTCTCGCTCACGGGCTCGATGCGCGCCACCGGCGGCCGGCCTGGCTTCGACGGCTTGGCGGCTTTGGCCACCGCGGTCAGCGGCAATGACGCGAGCGTGATCAAAGTGCAGCGGCGGGTGAGCAGCAAGGCCATCTCCAAGGGCGATGTTGAGGGCGCGAGATTAGCGTGTCATGGCGCTGTCGCAAAAGCTTCATAAACTGGCCGGATGACTGAGAAAGCTGGAGACAGCACCGCGCCACCCGCGGGTGAAAAGCAGGCTGCCCCGGCCGTGCATGCGCCGCTCGGCCGCGAACAGGCCATCCTCGACTTCAACCGCCGCGTGCTCGCCCAGGCCGAGCGCGCCGACGTGCCGCTGCTGGAGCGGCTGCGCTACGTCACCATCGTCTCGTCGAACCTCGATGAATTCTTCGAGGTGCGTTTTGCCGACTACATGGAGGCGGTGCGCGAACGCGGCACCGATGCGGCGCGGCGCGAGCTCGACGCGCTGGCGGCCGGCGCGCATGCGCTGATCGATGCGCAGTACGCGCTGTTCAACGACCGCGTCATGCCGTCGCTCGCCGAGGCCGGCATCGTCGTGCTCAACCACGCGCAGCGCGGCGACGCGCAGCGGCGCTGGGTGGCGCGCTTCTTCGAGCAGCAGGTGCGGCCGCTCTTGGTGCCGGTGGTGCTCGATCCGTCGCACCCGTTTCCGCTGGTGGCCAACAAGAGCCTGAACTTCATCGCCCGCCTCGGCGGGCGCGACGCCTTCGGGCGCGACAACCAGATCGCCATCGTCAAGGTGCCGCGCGCGCTGCCGCGCGTCATCAAGCTGCCGGCCACGCTGTGCGCCGCGGGGCAGCAAGCCTTCGTGCTGCTGTCGTCGGTGATCCGCGCCCACCTGGAGAGCTTGTTCCCGGGGCGCAGCGTCGATGCGTTCTCGCAGTTCCGTGTGACGCGCGATTCCGATCTGGCAGTCGACGAGCAGGAGGTCACCAACCTGCGCCAGGCGCTGCGCACCGGCTTGACGACGCGCCACTTCGGCCTGGCGGTGCGCCTGGAAGTGGTCAGCACCTGCCCGGCCGAGCTGTCGAGCTTGTTGCTGCTGCAACTCGCGCTGCCCGAGGCCGCGCTGTACCGCGTCGCCGGGCCGGTGAACCTGGTGCGGCTGGATCAACTGATCGATCAAGCCGAGGCGGCCCCGCTGCGCTTTGCGCGCTTCGAGCCGGCGTGGCCGCGCGCGCTGGCCCGCGAGGCGTCGCTGTTCGAGCACCTGCGCCAGCGCGGCGACGTGCTGCTGCACCACCCGTTCGAGAGCTTCGAGCCGGTGGTCGCGTTTCTGCGCGAAGCCGTGCAGGACCCCGACGTACTGGCGATCAAGCAGACCATCTACCGCACCGGCCGCGACAGCGTGCTGATGGAGCTGCTGATCGAAGCGGCGCGGCGCGGCAAGGAGGTGATGGCGGTCATCGAGCTGAAGGCGCGCTTCGACGAAGAGGCCAACATCGACTGGGCCGAGCGGCTCGAAGCCGTGGGTGTGCAGGTGGTGTACGGCATCGTCGGCCTGAAGACGCATGCCAAGCTGCTGCTGGTGACGCGGCGCGAGCGCGCCGGCATGCGCCGCTACCTGCACCTGTCCACCGGCAACTACAACACGCGCACCGCGCGGCTGTACACCGACGTCGGCATGCTCACCGCCGATGCCGACCTCACGGCCGATGCCGACGTCGTCTTCCACCAGCTCGCCGGCCAGGCGCGCCTGCGCACCACGCGCGGCCTCATCACCGCGCCGTTTGCGCTGCACCGGCGCATGGTCGAGCTGGTGCACCGCGCGGCGCAGGCGGCGCGTGACGGCAAGACGGCGCGCATCGTCTGCAAATTGAACGCGCTCACCGACCCGGGCCTGATCGATGCGCTCGTGGCAGCCGGCCGCGCCGGCGTGCGCATCGATCTGATCGTGCGCGGCGCCTGCGTGCTGCCGGCGCAGGCACAGAGCAACATCCGCGTGCGCTCGGTCATCGGCCGCTTTCTCGAACACACACGCGTGTTCTACTTTCGCTGGGGAGACAGCGCCGGCGACGAGGCGCTGTACCTGTCATCGGCCGACTGGATGGGCCGCAACATGTTCCGCCGCATCGAGGTGGCCTGGCCGGTGCGCGACGCGGTCCTGCGCCAGCGCGTGATCGACGAATGCCTGGTGCCGTATCTGCACGACACGCGCGATGCGTGGGAGCGGCACGCCGACGGCCGCTACCGGCGCGTGTCGGACAACGGTGTCAGCGCGCAGCAGGCGTTGATGAAGAAGTACGGATGGACCTGATCCTGTGGCGCCATGCCGAAGCGGTGGAGTCGGGCGCCGACCTCGATGACCTCGAACGCCCGCTGACCTCACGCGGCGAGCGCCAGGCGGTGCGCATGGCCGCGTGGTTGAACCAGCATCTGCCGGCGACGACACGCATCCTCGCCAGCCCGGCGCGGCGCACGCAGCAAACGGCGCTGGCGCTCGAGCGCAAGTTCCGCACGCTGCCTTCTCTGGCCCCTGACGCATCGGTGGCCGCCGTGCTCGAAGCCGCGCGTTGGCCCGATGCGAAAGAGCCGGTGCTGGTGATCGGGCACCAGCCGACGCTCGGCCTGGTTGCAGCGCAGTTGCTGTCGGGTACCGAGCAGCCGTGGGCGGTGAAGAAGGGCGCCGTCTGGTGGCTGCGCAGCCGTGAGCGCGAGGGCGAAGGCCAGGTCGTTCTCGTCAACGTGATCTCGCCGGACCAGGTCAGAGCTTGATGCGGAGGGGCCAGGTCTTGCGATAGATCGTATAGCCTGCGCGCCGTAGCACTGCGCTGGCTCGCGGCTCCTTAAGGACTCAACACCGCCGCGAGCTTGTGCGCAGCAGCACGCCGTGGACTGTCTGGATGCTGGGCCTCGATTTCGAGCATCAGCGAGCGCATCGCAATGCCGACCTCCTCGCGGCGGCCCGCGGCGAGTAGCAATTCGCCTCGTCGCTGCAAAGAGTCGGCACGCGCAGACTGCGAGGTTGCGCCAGGCGCCTGTGCATCAATGTCGCGTTCAAGCGCAAGCAGCCGGGCCACAACTTCGGAAGGCGATGCGCCGTCGCGCGCGCGGGCGAGCAAAGCCCATTCGTGCGCTTCGCGAAAAGCCCAGCTCCGTGCGGCACCCGCCCTCCTCATGTTGGCAATGAGGGTGTCTGCAAGGGCGAACGCAGCGGCAGCTTGACCTCGTGCGAGCCTCGTCTCGATGATTGCCAACTGGATCAGGTGTGCGTCGGCGCCATTGCGAGAAAGTGCGGCCAGCGATTCCATCCAGCGCTCACTCACCGTCGCTGCCTCGTCGGCGCGGCCACTCCAGAGCATCGAGCGCACGAGACTGCGCACATAGGTGCCCTTGTCGGTCGCGGCGAACAGTGAAGCAGCGTCCGCGGGATCGATGGTCGGCAGCAGCTTGGCGGCTTGTACGTCACCGTGAGCAACTTCGTTTTCCAGCCGACGCATGATCAACGCCGACTGAGCGCGCTGGGCATCGGCACTGGGGGGTAGCGCGAACACGCCTGCCCAACGCTCGACCAGGCGTTGCCGAGCCTCTGCGTAGCGCCCCTGCGCACCGACGGCGGCAGCCAAGCGGCTGGATGCGATCACGGTATCGCGGTCGTCCTTGCCAAACATGGGCTCAAAGCGCTTTAGGCACTCCAGCAACGCCAGCTCGGCCTGCGCGTTGCGCCCCATCTGCGAAAAACCCGCGGCAAGATGCTGGTAGCTGTAGCCGACTTCCGCTGGAAAGGCGCTTGCGTCGCGCACATAGGCGTCGTGGGCTTGCACCATGAGGCGCAGCGCCTCGGGTGCGTCGTAGCCAAGGAAGTGGCGAGCCTGACTCATGCTCACGTTCCATTGAGTGCTGGGTAACGCCGTCGCTGACGCCACGGTGCGCGCCGCGTCGGCAAGCACACGTTCAGCCTCGTCGCGCTGACCGAGCTGGCCGAGCAGCCGGCCCAGATCGGCCTGCACGCGCGGCCGGTTGGAGCGCACATCGGGGGAGTCGGGCCACTCGGCCAAAGCCTGGCTCAGCGCCTTGACGGCGTCGGCGGGCCGGTTCAGGTTTTCCTGCGCGCGTCCTGTCATGGCTGCAGCGCGCAGTTGCCGTGAGTGATTCGCGCCCGTTTTTCTCAGCAGCGCTTGGTAGCGCAGTGACACATCCAGCGAACCTGCATAGTCGCCCATGAACGGCAGCTGATTGGCCGTGGCCTCGAGCAGCCCCAGAAGGCGCTCGGGCGAATCCTTGTAGCGTGTCTCGAAGTCACCCAAGGTCGCCACAAGCATGCGGTTGACCGTGCCCGGCTCGGCGCGCTTTGCGGCATCGGTCGCCGCCAGTTTGGACAACGTTTCGACGTAGAGATCCTTGACTGCATCTTCGCGCTCGATTGATATCTGGGCTTCGCGTGAGTTCTCCCGTGCTTGCTGCGCTTGCCACAGCGCCGCGCCCAAGCCGATGGTCAATGCGGCAAACACCGCGCTTGCCGAGGCCACGACAACCCGGTATCGGCGGGTGAACTTGCGCAAGCGATACAGGCGGCTGTCGGGCCGCGCCAGCACCACGTCGCCGCGCAGGGCGCGCGCCAGGTCGTCGGAGAGAGCGGGCGCAGTGGTGTAGCGACCGTTCGGGTTTTTCTTCAGCCCCTTATTGAGGATGGCGTCGAGATCGCCGCGCAGTTGCTTCTTGAGCGACGGGTTCGCGGCTGCGCCGCTGGCCAGCGGCGGCTCGGCATCGGCGATGGCTTCTTCGAGTTCAGACGCGCTACCGCGTTTTAGCCGGTAGGGCCGCGTCTCGGCGAGCAACTCGTAAGCCACCACCGCCAGGCTGTAGACGTCACTGGCCGTGCCCAGCGGTTCGCCGCGAATCTGCTCCGGGCTCGCATAGTCCAGCGTCAATGCGCGGCCCGACAGCCGCGTCAGTGCAGTCTCTTCGGCGCTGTCGCCTTCCATCAGCTTGGCGATGCCGAAGTCGAGCAGCCGCACCTGCCCGTCCGCGGTGACGAGGATGTTCGACGGCTTCAAATCGCGGTGCACCACCAGCCGCGCATGCGCGTGCGCCACCGCATCGCAGACCTGCAATAGCAGCGCGACGCGTGCACGCAGCGGCAGCGTTCGTTCACGGCAGTACACGTCGATCGGCTGGCCTACAACATACTCCATCGCCAGGTACGGCCGGCCGAGTTGATCAACACCGGCGTCGTACAGCCGCGCGATGTTGGCGTGGGCCAGCGAAGCCAGGATGTCGCGCTCGCGCACCAGCCGCTCGGCCAGGCCGCTGCTCCAGGCTTGGCGCGGCAGCTTCAGCGCCACCTGTCGTTTGAGCTGCCCGTCGGCGCGTTCGGCCAGCCACACGGCGCCCATGCCGCCCTGGCCAATTTCGCGGATCAAGCGGTATGGGCCGACCCGCATGCCTTCCGTCGGTTCGAAGGCATCGGCTGGCTCACCGGACGCGAGTTTGAGCCGTGGCAACGTTCCGAGAAAATCGCCGGTTTCAACGCTGGCGTGCTCTGCAAGCAGGCTGCGCAGTTCGTCCTCGAACGCTGCGTGTTCGACGCCCAGTTGGTCGAGCCACGCTGCACGTTGCGCCGCGGGCAGCTCCAGTGCCTGGTCGAGCAGCGCGCTGATCTCTGTCCAGCGCGGTGCGAGGTCGCCGAGCGCATTCATGTTGTGCCCGCAGGCCGCGGCCGCGCGCTCAATTCCTCAGCGCGCTGGCCAGCAACAGCCGCGCCTTCTCCCAATCGCGCCGCACCGTGCGGTCGGTCAGGCCGAGCGCGGCGCCGATGTCTTCGTCCTTCATGCCGCCGAAGTAGCGCATCTCGACCACGCGCACCAGGCGGGGATCGAGCTTGCCGAGTTCGTCGAGCGCGGCATGCACGTCGAGGATTTCGCTTTCCGGGCCGGCCACGGCGTCGGCGACGTTGGTGTTGAGCGTCACATGCTGCGCGTCGCCGCCGCGGCGCTGCGCCAGGTTGGCCCGCGCGGCGTCGACGATGATCGAGCGCATCGCGGTCGCCGCGTAGGCCAGGAAGTGCACGCGGTCGGCGGGCGAAAGGCGCGAGGCCTGCGCGAACTTGAGATAACACTCGTGAACCAGCGACGTGGTGTCCATGACCGCATCGCGCACATGGTTCGACAGCCGGGCATGCGCGATGCGTCGCAGGTCGGGATACAGCAGCTCGAACAAGCCACCGAGAGCCTCGCGATCGCCCTCGCGTGCGCGAGCGATCAGCAGCGTGACGTCTCCCATGGGCGGGCTCCAACGGGCGTCGGATGACGGCACTCGATGGTAGCCAGCGCGCCATGGCTTCACATCCCCAATTCTCACCACGCGTCAGGCAGCGCCGGCGGGCGCGTGTAACGCCCCAACAGGCGTTCGGGTCTTGGCCCAGGTTCACGGTGCGTTGCCGGTTGCGCTTCTCGTCGCCAGCGGCGCGGCCAGGCGCCGCCCATGCTCGGTGGGCTTGCGGGCCTGCCACCAGGCCACGAGCTGGTCCAGGTCGCCGCCGAAGCGGCGCTGCTTGAACTCGTCGTCGACAGTGCGCACTGGGCGCCTTCCTGCCCCGTCAGCATGTGCCGCGTGGCCAGCAGGTCGCAGGTCCAGAAGCGGTCTTCGAGTTGCGCCACCGTGAGGCCGGCGCCGTCGGCCCAGGCGCCGCAGCTCAGCAAGCACAGGGCCTAGGCGCACAAAAAGCGGGCCGCTGCAGGGTCGTGGTGTTGGCTCGACGATGGGTTGCGATCGGGTTGCATCGGGGGCTCCTTCGGGCAGGGGTGGGGAGTCGGCTGCCTTGCGGCGTCAGCGCTCGTACGCCGCCACCGAAGCGCCGTCGGGTTCGGGGGCAGGCTCGACGCGGCGCCAATCGACGCCGGCGTCGAGCGGTGCGGCGACCGCATCGCTCGGCGGCGTGCCCGCGGCGGCCACCGGCGCCGCGGCCTCGGCGCCGACGGGTGCGCCTTGGACGAGCATCAGCAAGCCGACGAGCAGCGCCGCGGCGATGCTCATGGCCAGGGCGCGGGCGCCGGAGGGCAGCGTGCAACGGTGGCAGGGGTCAGGGCGAGGATTCGATGTCATGACGGTCTCCCTTCAGGTTGAGCTTGCGGTGGGGAAGGCGCCATCGCGGCGCGGGCATGAGCCGACCGTTTGGCCAGCGTGATCAGGACAACTGCGGCGCAGCAGGCTGCGTTGCCGGCGTTGACGACCGTCAGCAGCGGGTCGTGCAACTGCGTCCAGGCATAGAGCGCGGTGGTCGCGTTGGCGGCGATCCACAGGTTCCAGCTCAGGCAGGAGATCGCCTGCGCGCCGCCGCGGTCGTGGGCCACGCACCAGAGCTGCGGCGCATAGGAGGCCACGCGCAGCGCGTTCGAGGCGCTGTAGGCGATGACGATCAGGTCGTCGGCGCTCATCGCACAGCGCCTCGCGCGAGCAGCGGCGCTTCGAAGGCCGTGCGCAGCGCCGGCGCCAGCGCCAGGGCCGCACGCTCGCCGCTGTCGATGAGTGCGGCGCGCCGGGCCAGCGTGATCTCGGGCACCGCCGGCAACACGGGCTCGATCAGCCCATCGGCCAGCGCGCGGTCGGTCGCCGAGAGGTTGCGCGCCATCAGGAAACCGGCATGAAAGAGCGAACCGATGCGCCCGCTGGGCGCCGGCACTTCGGGATGAAAGCCGACATCGACCGCGATCACGCGCTCGGCGCCGAGCGCGCGCGCCACGCGCACCGGCAGCGGCTGCGACAGGCCGCCGTCGACATACTCGCGCTCGCCGATCGTTACCGGCGCCAGCGCACCCGGCAGCGCCGCCGAGGCGACGATGGCGCAGGCCGCGTCGCCGCCGCCGAAGGCGCAGACTTCGCCGCTGTCGCGCGCCGTCGCCACGGCGACGAAGCGGCGCGGGAAGTCTTCCATGCGCTGCTGCGCCAGCGTCGCGCGAAGGAAGGCGCCGAGGCCGGCGCTGCGCGACTCGGGCGAGACGAGCAGGCTGCTCCACGGGTCCATCTCGGGCGCCAACGCCAGGCGCTCGACGATGTCCGGCCGCACGCCTGACGCATAGAGCCCGCCGATGACCGCACCGACGCTGCTGCCGACGACCAGATCGGGCTCGAGGCCGAGCCGCTGCAGCGCGCGCAGCACGCCCAGGTGCGCAAGCCGCGCAGACCGCCGCCCGAGAGCACGAGCGCGCAACGCGCCGGCGCGGCCGTGGCCGCACGCGGCTCGTCTTCTCGGGCAACCGCGCGTGCAGCGCCGCCGCAGGCCGCCAGCAGCGGTGCGCTGAGCAGGACCGCGGACGCGCGCAGCAGGCGGCGGCGCGTCAGCCTGTCGCGGCGCCGCTCATCGCGTCACCAGGAACACGCGCGTCAGGCGCTGCTCGCTCAAGCGATCGACCACCTTCGCGGCGGCCGCGACGTCGGCGCCGGAGACGAACACCGGTGCGTCGTCGGCCAGGTTGTCGGCGGCCAGCATGCCGGCGACATGGCCCTGCGCCTGTTCGATGGCCGCGCTGCCGCAGCAGCCGACATCGACCCAGACCACGTCGCCGCGCAACTCGCCGGCCAGCGCGTCGGCCTGTTCGCGCGTGACGTACGGCGCCGCTGCGCGTGCGCACGCCGGCGTCGGCCGGCAGCGACTCGGGTGCAGGCGGTGGCAGGTGCCCGAACGGCGAGAGCAGGAAGGGCGCGCGGCCTGGCGCGGCCTGTCGGCGGCGCGTGGCCTCGCTGCTCGCGGCGACGGCGGCGGGGTCGGCGACGCTGTCGGCCACGGCGCGCAACGCGGCGGCGCCGTGCACCAGTCCCGGCGCGCGGTTGTTGGCGGACAGGGCGGCGCCGAGCGCAAACAGCAGCAAGCTACCTGCGAGCGGGATCAAGAATTTGTTCATGGAGGGCTCCTTGAGTGAGTGCGTTGCGCACCGGTCTTGTTGAGGAGTACGAGACGCACCCAGGCGCGCGGACATGGCGCTGGGCGGCGCGTCGTCAGTTGGGGGGAGGGATGGCGCCGAGCGTGCTGCGCGGCGAAGGAAGCGAAAGCCGTAATTCGGCTTCGACGCCCCGACCCATTGCGGGTCGGGTTTCTACAGAATCAAGTTAGGCGCGGATCGGCGCGGTGTCAACCGAGTGCGCGGCGAAGTATCCCTAGAACCGCATCGGGCGATTCCTGCATCAGGAAGTGACCGGCGGGCACCGTATGAACGGTGGCTTTCAACGCGGCGGCGACGTCGCGGGTACTGCGCGGCGGCGTCATCTGGTCGAACGCGCCGAGCGATCAGGTGCGCCGGGCATGTCACGCGCGCGGCGGCCACGAGGCCGTTGCGGTAGTCGTTGCACGCGGCGAAGTCGGTGTGGAACAGCAGCGGGTCGCCGCCATGCGCCAACACCTGGCGCATCAGGCCGCGCGCGCTGCCGCGCAGCCAGACGCCCGGGCCGGGGTACGAGGGCTTGGCGGCGAGCGTCGAGAACGAGTACGTCACGACCATCTCGATCGCCTCGTGCGGCGCGTCGCGGGAAGCGACGAGCAGCGTCTCGGTCACCGGCATCGGCACCGTGGTGCCGAACATCAGCAAGCGCGTTGCGCGATCCGGCGCGCGCGCCGCGGCTTCGAGCGCGACCAGCGAGCCCATGCTGTGGCCGACGAGCGCGGCGCGTTGCACGCCGGCCGCGTCGAGCGCGGCGAGCAGCCAGTCGGCCATCGCTTCGACGCTCGCCAGCGCCGGTCCGGCGCTGCGCATGTGGCCGGGCAGATCGAGTGCGAGCACGCCGAAGCCGTGGTGCGCGAACCAGCGCGCGTGCAGCGTCCAGACGCTGTGGTCGTTGAGTGCGCCGTGCACGAAGACGATCGTCGGCAGCGACGGCATCGAAAGGCTTGCCGCCGGTGTAGGCATAGGCCTCGCGTGCCTTGAACGGTGAGCTTCATGCGCGCTGCTCGCGGCTTTGAGCGCGCGCTTCAGGTCGTCGATCAGGTCGTCCGGATCTTCGAGGCCGATCGACAGCCGAATCGTGCCCGGCCTGATGCCGGCCGCAGCGAGCGCGGCGTCGTCCATGCGGAAGTGGGTCGTCGAGGCCGGGTGGATGACGAGCGAGCGGCATCGCCGACGTTGGCCAGGTGCGAGAACAGCTTCAGCGCTTCGATGAAGGCCACGCCTTGTTCGCGCGAGCCTTTGAGGTCGAAGCTGAAGACGGCGCCGCAGCCTTTGGGCAGCAGCGTTTGCGCCAGCGCGTGGCTCGGGTGGCTTTCGAGCTCCGGGTAGCCGACGCCCGACGACCATCGCATGCGCCGCCAGAAACGCCACCACCTTGCGCGTGTTGTCCACATGCCGCGCCATGCGCAGCGGCAGCGTCTCGATGCCTTGCAGCATCAGCAACGCGGTGTGCGGGCTCATGCAGGCGCCGAAGTCGCGCAGGCCCTCGCGACGCGCGCGCAGCAGGAATGCGCCGACGGTGGACTCTTCCGAGAACACCATGCCGTGAAAGCCGGCGTAGGGCTGGTTCAGCTCGGGAAAGCGCGTGGCGCGGCTCCAGTCGAAGCGGCCGCCGTCGATCAGCACGCCGCCGACGACGGTGCCGTGGCCGCAGAGGAATTTGGTCGCCGAATGGAAGATCAGATCGGCGCCGTGATCGAACGGGCGCATCAGCCACGGCGTGGTGAAGGTCGAGTCGACGAGCAGCGGCAGGCCGGCGTCGTGCGCGATCGCGGCTCACGGTCGGGATGTCGAGCACGTCGAGGCCCGGGTTGCCGAGCGTCTCGCCGAACAGCAGCTTCGTTTCCGGCCGGATCGCGGCGCGCCAGCCGTCGATGTCGCCCGGTTTGACGAAGGTCGTCGTCACGCCGAAGCGCGACAGCGTGTACGACAGCAGGTTGTGCGAGCCGCCGTACAGCGCCGAGCTGGCGACGATGTGCGACCCCGCTCCGGCCAGCGTGGTGATCGCCAGGTGCAGCGCCGCCTGGCCGCTGGCCGTGGCGATCGACCCCGCGCCGCCTTCGAGCGCGGCCATGCGTTCCTCGAACACCGCGTTGGTCGGGTTGCTGATGCGGCTGTAGACATGCCCCGAGCGTTCGAGGTTGAACAGCGAGGCGGCGTGATCGCTCGACTCGAAGACGAACGAGGTCGTGAGGTGGATCGGCAGCGCGCGCGCGCCGGTGGCCGGGTCGGGTGCGGCGCCGGCGTGCAGCGCGAGGGTGTCGAAGCCGGGGTCGGAGGCGCCGGGCATACGCGAGTCTCTCGGGTGTTGTCTTCGAGGCATTGTGTGCTATGTTGAATCCATGGTCAGCCAGCGGAGCGAACGATGAAAGTCAGCGACATCCTGCGCGTCAAGGGCGGCACGCTCTACACGGTGACACCCGACGAGACGCTCGCCAACGCGCTGCGCACGATGGCCGAGTTGGACATCGGATCGTTGTGCGTCATGAGCCACGGCGAGCTGGCCGGCATGCTGACGTTTCGCGAAGTCATCCAGGCCGTGGTGCGCAACGGCGGCTCGGTCGGCACGTCGCTGGTGCGCACGGTGATGGACGACTTTCCGCTCACCTGCACGCCGGAGACCGAGCTCGACGAAGTGCGCCGCATCATGCTGTCGCGCCACGCGCGCTACACGCCGGTGATGAGCGAGAAGACGCTGATGGGCGTGATCTCGTTTTATGACGTGGCCAAGGCCGTCGTCGATTCGCAGGACTTCGAGAACCGGATGCTGAAAGCCTACATCCGCGATTGGCCGGCGGGCGAGAGCGACGAGCCGCCGACGGCGGGGGCGCCGGCGCAGTAGCGGACCGTCGGTTTGCGGCCCGTTGCGTGACTGCTGGCACAGTCGGCTGTCTCGCACCCGTCCGCCCTGAGGCTCGGAGGGCAGGCGCTTGTCGGAGCCTGCGGGCCGCACGCCAGCGCGCTGCGATACCTCAGCCCGAACGGGACCTTCTCTTCAACGCACGCGGCTTCCTTCGATACCTCAGGAGGGAAGGAGCAATCAGCAAGAACGGTTCTGTTGCGGACCTTGAACGTCGCCAACGGGCCGAAAGCCGTCGGTCAATAGAATGCCTGCATGTCAGGCAGCACCCTCGGCCACCTCTTCTGCGTCACCAACTTCGGCGAGAGCCACGGCCCGGCGATCGGCTGCGTGATCGACGGCTGCCCGCCTGGCATGGCACTGTCCGAGGCCGACATCCAGCCCGACCTCGATCGACGCAAGCCGGGCACCAGCCGCCATGTGACGCAGCGGCAGGAGGCCGATCAGGTGCAGATCCTCTCCGGCGTGTTCGAGGGGCTGACCACCGGCACGCCGATCGCGCTGCTGATTGCGAACACCGATCAGCGCAGCAAGGATTACGCGAACCTGCTCGACACCTTTCGCCCCGGCCACGCCGACTACACCTACTGGCGCAAGTACGGCCTGCGCGATCCGCGCGGCGGCGGGCGAGCGTCGGCGCGGTTGACGGCGCCGATGGTGGCGGCCGGCGCGGTGGCCAAGAAGTGGCTGCACGAAAAACACGGCATGCGCTTCGATGCCTGGATGGCGCAACTCGGCGACATCGAGATCCCTTTCGAGTCGGCCGAGCACATTCACGCCAACCCGTTCTTCGCACCCAACGCGAGCATCGTGCCCTTGCTCGAAGAAACGATGGACGCGCTGCGCAAGTCCGGCGACTCGGTCGGCGCGAAGATCGTCTGCCGCGCGCGCAACGTGCCGACGGGCCTCGGCGAGCCGCTGTTCGACAAGCTCGATGCCGACATCGCCCACGTCATGATGGGCATCAACGCCGTCAAGGGCGTCGAGATCGGCGACGGCTTCAAGGTCGTTGCGCAGCGCGGCAGCGAACACGGCGACGAGCTGTCGGCACAAGGTTTCGCCAGCAACCACAGCGGCGGCGTGCTCGGCGGCATCTCGACCGGGCAGGACCTCATCGTCACGCTGGCCATCAAGCCGACGAGTTCGATCCGCCTGCCGCGGCAGTCGATCGACCGCCACAACCAGCCGACCAGCGTGGAGACGCACGGCCGCCACGACCCCTGCGTCGGCATCCGCGCTGCGCCGATCGCCGAGGCGATGCTGGCGCTGGTGGTGATGGACCACGCGCTGCGCCAGCGCGCGCAGTGCGGCGACGTTGCGATCGACGTGCCGTCCATCCCCGGACACGCGGCCGGCACCCCGGCTTGACGCCTCAGCCCATCGTGCGCAGGGCCAGCGCGCCGACGAGGCCGATCGACGTCAGGCCATAAGCAGCTGCCATGGCGGCCCGGCCGCGTGCCGGCGTGAACCATTGCTGGCGCAGGCGTTGCACGTTGCGGTCGACCATGAGATAGAACACGCTGGCCACCACCCAGGCCAGCACCAGCCCGATGGCCAGCGCGGCCAAGCTGCCGGCACCGCCCCAACGCACAGACAGCGCATTGGCGGCGAACAGGCCGATCCAATGCAGCAGGTACAGCGGATACGAAATGCCGCCGGCGAAGCGGCTCAGCGCCGTGCGCGTGCCAGGCTGTGCGAGCGCGAGCACTGTTGCGATGGCCACGATCGGCTGGCCGATGGCATAGGGCACCTGACCCATCAGCATGCCGGCCAGGCCGGCCACCGCCACGCTGTACAGCACGGCGCGGGCGGCGCCACGTTGATGCCAGGCGCCGCGCCGCTGCGCCACGCACGCCGCCAGCACGCCCAGGCTGATGGCGGCGAAGAAAAACCACGACAGCCACATCACGAAGGCGTAGAGCGCCAACCAGAACCAGGGCTGGTGCCCCCAGGCGCGCGGCAAGAGCACGATCAGCAGCGGCGCGACGAGGTAGAACTGCTCCTCCGCGGCGATGCTCCACACCAGGTGGCCGGTGCCGTGCAGCGGCATCAGTGCCGCCGACGGCGCGTACTGCGAAAAGCCGAACA
Organism: uncultured beta proteobacterium; assembly: GCA_963732625.1. Classification (GTDB taxonomy): domain Bacteria; phylum Pseudomonadota; class Gammaproteobacteria; order Burkholderiales; family Burkholderiaceae_C; genus CADEEN01. The sequence continues at coordinate 284,538 of CAVTAM010000018.1, forward strand.
GGTTGTAGACGAAGGTCAGCTTGTAGAAGACGAACTCGGCCCAGCGCAGGTCGATCGTCGCCCGGTCGCGCCACAGCGACAGCGCGATCAGCAGCGCCAGCATCAGAAAGTACGGCACCCAGATGCGCGTCACGCGGTTGAAAAAGAAACGCGGCAGGTCGCGCGGTTCGCATTGCAGCAAGATGCCGCCGATCAGCCAGCCACTGAGCGCGAAGAAGATCTGCACGGCGAGGGTGCCGGTCTGCTCCCAGCCGCCGAAGCCTGCATGCTCGACGACGACGGCGGTGGCCAGCACGAAGCGCAGAAAGTCCAGCTGCGGGTAGTCGGCTGCGGATGGATGCGATGACAACTCGGTGTGCCTTCCCGGATGGTTTGACGTGGCCCCCCGATGTTGCTGCGCGTTGCCGGCGGCGAGGGCGCGGCAGTCTAACGGCACGAGCCTGCAAATAGCAGGCCTGTCTGCCCCTTGCTCAGGTGATCGACCGGCGTGCCGCGGCTGAACAATCGGCGCCATGCTGAAGAAGATTCCGGTGAGCGAACTTCGCCTGGGCATGCACCTGCACCGCTTCGAGGCGGCGTGGATCGACCATCCGTTCTGGCGCACGCGCTTCACGCTCGGCGACCCGGCCGACCTGGCGGCGATTGCCGCCAGCAGCGTGCGCGAGTGCTGGATCGACGCCAGCCTCGGTGCCGATGTGGATGCGGCGCAAGGCCCCGCGGTGGCGCCCAGACGCGATGCGCCGGGGCCGCGCACGAACCCGGCTGCTCTTCGTGCTTCTGTGGAGCCCACCGACCTCGGCGACGAACTCGACCGCGCCGCCGCGCTGTGCCGGCGCTCGAAGGACGCCGTGGCCTCGATGTTCAACGAAGCGCGCCTGGGCAAGGCGATCGACGCCGAGCATTGCCGTCCGCTGGTCAACGACATCGCAGAGTCGGTCTATCGCAACCCCGGCGCGCTGGTCAGCCTGGCGCGCTTGAAGACCGCCGACGACTACAGCTACATGCATTCGGTGGCGGTGTGCGCGCTGATGGTCTCGCTCGGCCGCACGCTGCGCTTGTCTGAGGCGCAGTGCAAGGAGGCCGGGCTGGCCGGTCTCTTGCACGACATGGGCAAGGCGTTGATGCCGAGCGAGATTCTCAACAAGCCGGGCAAGCTGAGCGACGACGAGTTTGCGGTCATGCGCAGCCACCCCGAACGCGGCCACGCGATGCTGGTCGAAGGCGGCGGCGCCAGCGACGCGGTGCTCGACGTCTGCCTGCACCACCACGAAAAGTTCGACGGCAGCGGCTACCCGCACAAGATTGCGGGCGAGGCGATCACGCTCTTTGCGCGCATGGGCGCGGTCTGCGACGTCTACGACGCGATCACGTCCGACCGGCCGTACAAGGCCGGCTGGGACCCGGCCGAATCGATCGCGCGCATGGCCGCGTGGCAGGGCCACTTCGACGCCGACGTTTTTTCGGCCTTCGTCAAGAGCCTGGGCATCTACCCGACGGGCTCGCTGGTGCGGCTGACCTCCGGGCGGCTGGCGGTGGTGCTCGAGCAGAACGCGCAGGCGCTGACGACGCCGGTGGTCAAGGTGTTCTTCTCGACGCAAACCATGCTGCCGATCGAAGCGCGGCGCCTCGACCTGGCCAAGAGCAACGACCGCATCCTGGGCCGCGAGTCGCGCACGGACTGGAATTTTCCGCAGCTCGAAAGTCTCTGGGGTGGTGATCACGCGCGCTGATTGGGCGACACTTGCAGCCCATGAGCCCGTTGCACCCGTTGCCTTCGCCCCAAGCCGACCCGCGCGCTTTCCTGCGCGCGCTGTATGACGCTGCGGTCGCTCGCGCACAGCCCGCTGTCGTGATGGGCGAGTTCCTGCCCTCACCACCCGAATCGAAGACAGGACGAACCGTCGCCATCGGCGGCGGCAAGGCCAGCGGTGCGATGGCCGCGGCGCTCGACGCGCTGTGGCCGGCCGATGCGCCGCTCAGCGGCGTGGTGCTGACGCGCTACGACCATGTGCCGCTGTCGTACCGCAACCGGCCGCGCCGCATTGACCTGCGCGAGGCCGCGCACCCGGTACCCGACGACGCCGGCCGGCAGGGCGCGATCGACATGCTGGCCGCGGTGCAAGGCCTGACCGAAGCCGACCTGGTGATCGCGCTCATCTCCGGCGGCGGCTCGGCGCTGCTGTCGGTGCCGGCGCCCGGCCTGACGTTCGAAGACAAGCAGCAGATCAACCGCGATCTGCTGGCCAGCGGCGCGTCGATCGACCAGATGAACTGCGTGCGCAAACACCTGTCGGCGATCAAGGGCGGCCGACTCGCTGCCGCGTGCGCGCCGGCGCGCGTGCACACGCTGCTGATCTCCGACGTGCCGGGCGACGTGCCCGACGTCATCGCCAGCGGCCCGACGTTGCCCGACCCCACCACCTGCGCCGAAGCGCTGGCGATCCTCGAGCGTTTGCAGATCGCGCTGCCTGCCGCCGCGCGCGCCGGACTCGTCAGCGGCGCCTACGAATCGCCGAAGCCCGGCGATGCGCGCTTTGCGCGGCACACGCTGCAGATGATGGCTACGCCGCAGATGAGCCTCGAAGCGGCGGCGGCGCTGGCGCGGCAGGCCGGCATCGAAGCGCACATCCTCAGTGACGAGATCGAAGGCGAGTCGCGCGTCGTCGGCCAGGTGCATGCGGCGCTGGCGCGATCGGCCGCGCGCCGCGGCATGCCGTTCAAGAAGCCCTGCGTCATCCTGTCGGGCGGCGAGACCACGGTCACCGTCAAGCGCAAGGGCGGCCGCGGCGGCCGCGCGACCGAGTTCCTGCTCGGCTGCGCGCTGGCGCTGCAAGGCCAGCCCGGCGTCTTCGTGCTGGCGGCCGACACCGACGGCATCGACGGCATCGAAGACAACGCCGGTGGCGTCGTCACGCCCGACACGCTGGCCCGCGCGGCCGCACTCGGTCTGTCGGCACGCGCGCAACTCGATGCCAACGACGCCTACAACTTCTTTGCGCCGCTCGGCGATCTGGTCGTCACCGGGCCGACGTTCACCAACGTCAACGACTTTCGCGCGCTGCTGATCACATGATTTGGCGCAGTTCATGGCGATCGATGGCTCTCCTGCCGTGTGCTGCGCCGGCCGGCGCGCAGACCTATCGCTGCGAGGTCAACGGCCGCGTGACGTTTCAGCAGCACGCCTGCACCGACGGCAAACGTGTCGCCGGCAACGCGACCGCCGACGCCGGCGCGGCGGCTCTGCGCGGCGCCGCGCTGTGCGAAGCGCATGCGCGCAGCTCGAACACGTTTCCCGATCCGCTGGATCTGCGCATCGCCTCGGTGCGCTTTCAGGGCGCCAAGGCCTGGCGCGTGCACAGTGAGCTGATCGCCGCGCGCAGCTACGGCCTGCGCATCAACCCGCGCAACCGCCAGGGCGGCTACGATGGCGAGGGCCTGTTCGAGTGCCTGCTGAGCGAAGACGAAGCGCGCGTGCTGCACTTCGGCGCCGGGCCGGTGCCCGCGGCCAGGACGGAGTAGCGCGCGGGCATCACGCTGGTCGCCAGGACGTGCTGGCCAGGCCGGGCACCGAGACGCGGCAGACGATGCCTTGCGGCTGCCGCTCGACCCAGGCCACGTCCCCGCCGAGTTGCTTGACGCGCTTTCTGACGCCGCCCAGACCCAGGCCGTGAGACCAGTTCTGCGGCTCGCGGCCGACGCCGTCGTCGCTGACGGCCAGGGTCAGCGTGCCGCGCTCGAACTGGATCTCGACCTGCAGCAGCGTGGCCTGCGCATGGGCGAGCACGTTGCTCACCAGCTCGCGCAGCACGCGCGTCAGCGCCGACCACTGCACGACGCTGAGATCGAAATCGTGATCGCAGGTGAAGGACCAAGCGAGCTCGCCGCCGGCGTCGGACATGCGCTGCGTGATGTCGGCCTTCCACTCGGCCGCGGCATGGGTCAGCGGGTGATTCGGTGCCGCCAGGCCGCGCGTCAGCGTCTTCAGATCCTTCAGCGTGTGGCGCACGTAGTCTTCCATCTCGGGCGTGGTGGACTTGTACATCAGCGTCAGCAGGCGCGCGCCGATGTCGTCGTGCAGGTCCTGCGCGATGCGCGCGCGCTCCTCCATGCGGCCATGCTCGACAGCCTGGTCGAAGGCGACGGCGCGGGCGATCAGATCGACCACGCGATCGGTCAGGCGCGCGTCTTCTTCGGTGAACATGCGCCGTCCGCGGTCGGCAAAGCCGAGCACGATCGCGCCCGGCACGCCGGCGTCCGATGGCCGCAGCTCGGGCACCGGCACGACGAGCTGCGTGCCGTCGCTGAGCACCTGCGAGCGCTGCGTGCGCCGCGCCGCGACGCGCGCCTCGATCGGGTCGAACAGCTCGCGCATCAGGCGGCGCAGTTGTTCGGCGGCGCTTTGCGGCTGCAACTGCACCTCGCGCGCCATGCGGTAGACATGCTCGAACATGCGCTCGGTGGAGATGCGCTTGCGCGTGATCAGCTGCGTCAGCAGCCACTGCCGCGCCGCGGCATAGACGGCCAGCGAGATGAACAGGGCCAGCGTCAACGAGGCGAAGCTGCCGAGCGAGAACACGGCGACGAACAGCAGGTCGAGCGCCGTGGCCACGGTGCTGACGCCGGCAACCAGCGAGAACTCGCGCATCAACTGCTGTGTGCGCGACAGAAACGGCAGCATCAGCAGCAGCACCGACACGAAGACGACCAGCATCGTCGAGCCGAGCGTGGCCGCGTGGCCGCGCGGATCGAGCTCGTGCCCGAGGCCGGCGACGGCAATCGTCAGCAGCACCAGGCCGCCGACGGCCAGCAGCGAGAAGCGCTGCAACTGCACCGCCAGCGGATGCGGCTCGCGCTTCTGCATCCACGCCAACTGCAGCGCTGCAACCACGCCGGCGGCGATCAGCGCGCCTTGGGTCCACCACCAGGCCGACGGCTCGCGCAGCCACACCACCCAGAAGCACACTGCGGCCAGCAGCGCCCAGGCGAGCGCGATCCGCCGCGCCGCGTGCGGCAGGCGGCGCGGGTGCAGGTTCGACACATGCACCAGCGCGCCGGCGGTCAGCAGGTCGAACAGCGTGCGCGCGTCGTGCTCCCAGCGCATGAAGCCTTCACTCCAACCGATGGCCGGTGACGACATCACGGCCAGGAACATCAGGTTGCCGGCCTGCGCGAAGGCCATCAGCGTGTACAGCGAGTTGCGCCGTCCCGGCCGCGACATCACCACCACCATGGCCACCAGGTAGAGCAGCAGCGCCAGCGTCGACAGCAGCCAGAACACCCAGCCGAGACCGATGGCGCCGCGCGGCGCGGCGGCGACGAGATGGTGCTGGCCGTCGCTGTCGATCAACTGCACGCGGCCGCGCGCCAGCGCTGCGGCCAGCGCATCGTGCTGCTGCAAATGGCTCTCGCGGTCGGCATGGCTGACCAGCCAGCGCGCCGAGCGCGCGACCAGCAGGTGGTCGATCGCCTGCGCGCGGCCCTGCGCATCGACCAGGAACGCGAGCGCCGGCTGCGGCGCCGTGCCGGCCAGCCGCAGCACGCCGCGATCGTCGACAGCGAGCCGTTGTTCGAGCACCGGCTGACCGGCCAGCACGCGGATGAGGGCGAACATCGCCAGGCAACCGAGCAGCGCCGCCAGCACGAGGCCGCGCAGCCGCCAGCCGATCCAGCGCGCGGAGGGCAGGCGGTTGCGCGAGCGCCGCTCCCAGCCGCTGTCGCCGATGCCGGCGGCGTCGGCGCTGCTGCTCATCACGGGTTGTGGCGGAGGCAGCGCAGCCACGAGGCGGGTGCTCCGATGGTGATAACAGGGCCCTAGACCAGACCCTGCTTGCTCGCCAGCACGGCCGCTTCGGCGCGGCTGGAGACGTTCAACTTCTTGTAGATGGACTTGATGTGGTCATTGACGGTGAACCACTTGATGCCCATCAGGTTGGCGATCTCCTTGATCGTGAAGCCCTTGCTGAGGTAGGTCAGGACTTCGCTCTCGCGTGGCGTCAGGCGCTCGTGGTCGAGCGGCTTTTCGACCAGCGGCACCGGTTTGTTCGCCTGCAGGCCCGAAGACGACAGGCCGCGACCCGAAGCATTGCTGTCGTGGTCGTTGCCGCTGCGGAAATGCGTCAGCAGGCGGCGCGCGATGGCCGGCGACAGCGGCGGCTGGCCGCGCACGATCTTCTGCAGCTCTTCGACCAGCACTTCGAAGCGGTCTTCCTTGAGCAAATAACCATCGGCGCCGCGCTGCAGCGCCGGGAACAGATGGTCGTCGTCGGAGTAGAGCGTGGTCACGATCTTGGTCGCCGGGTAGTGCACCAACTCGGCCAGCAGGTCCATGCCGTTGCCGTCGGGCAACTCGAGATCGACCAGGATCAGCTTGAACGGATCGGCGCCGTGCATGCCGCTGCCGCCCCCGGCCAACGCGATCTGCTTGCGCGCGCCTTCGAGATCACCGGCTTCGGTGATGGCGATGACGTCGCTGAAGCTGTCGCGCACGACGCGGCAGAGGAACGCGCGCGCCACCGGGTTGTCTTCGAGGATCAACACTTTGACCGTCATCGTCGCCACCCTTCTAGAGTCAAGCCCATCGTAGCGCAATGAGAGCGCTCAAACCGGATGGTTGACGACCAAGAGTTTGCCGTGTACGCGGCGCGACGTCATGCGCTCGTAGGCTTCGGGCAGCAACGTCATCGGCAGCCGGGTGTCGATCGCGGGCTTGACCGTGCCCTGCGCATACCAGGAGAACAACTGCGTGAGGCTGTGCGCAAACGCCTTCGGCTCGCGGCGCGCGAAGTCGCCCCAGAACACGCCGACGATCGACGCGCCCTTGAGCAGCGCCAGGTTCAGCGGCAGCGCGGGAATCGGCCCGGCGGCAAACCCGATGACGAGGTAGCGGCCGCGCCAGGCGATCGAGCGGAACGCGGCTTCGGCCAACTCGCCGCCGACCGGGTCGAGCACGACATCGGGGCTGGCTTGCGCGGTCTTCAGCGCGCTGCGCAAATCCTGGTGCGACAGATCGATGCTCATGTCGGCGCCGAGCTCGGTGCAGAACGCGGCCTTGTCGGCCGACGACACCGCGGCGATGACACGTGCGCCAGCCGCCTTGGCGACCTGCACCGCGGCGCTGCCGACACCGCCGGCGGCGCCGAGCACGAGCACGGTTTCGCCGCTGCGCAATGCGCCGCGGTCGATCAGCGCGTGGTGCGCGGTGCCGTAGGTGAAGGCGAAGGCGGCGCCGTCGTCGAGGTCGAAGCCCGGCGGCAACACGATCAACTGCGACGCCGGCACGCAGGCGTGTGTGGCAAAGCCGCCGGCCGCGCCGATCGAGGCCACCGCGTCGCCGGGCTTGACGTGGCGCACGCCGTCGCCAACCGCTTGCACGATGCCCGAGAACTCGCTGCCGGGCACGAAGGGCAGCGGCGGTTTGATCTGGTACTTGTTCTGCACCGTCAGCAGATCGGGAAAGTTCAGGCTCGCCGCGTGAACTTCGATGCGCGCTTCGCCGGCCGCGGGCTGCGGCGTCGGCCGCTCGCACCAGCGCAGCGAGTCAACGCCGGTGGGTTCTTCGCAAAGCCATGCATGCATCAGGCGCTCCTCGTCTCGATGGGAGCCGAATGATAGGCATGTGCTCTCTACAATCGCCGTATGAGAATCCTGATTGCCAACGACGACGGTTATCTCGCCCCCGGCCTGGCCGCGCTGGTCAAGGCGATGCAGGGGCTCGGCGAGATCGACGTCATCGCACCGGAGCAGAACGCCAGCGGCACCTCGAACTCGCTGTCGCTGCACCGGCCGCTGTCGCTGTACCGCGGCGTCAACGGCTTTCGCTATGTCAACGGCACGCCGTCGGATTGTGTGCACGTGGCCCTGACCGGTCTGCTGCCGCAGCGGCCGGACCTCGTGCTCTCGGGCATCAACAACGGCGCCAACATGGGCGACGACACGCTGTACTCGGGCACCGTTGCCGCGGCGATGGAAGGCTTCCTGTTCGGCATTCCGTCGATCGCGTTCTCGCAGGTCGACAAGGGCTGGGCGCACCTCGACGAGGCCGCCGCGGCGGCGCGCGCGGTGGTCGAGGCGGTGCTGGCTGCAACACCGCCGGCGCACAGCGCGCGCCCGTTCCTGCTCAACGTCAACATCCCGAACCGCGCCGATGCGATCAACCTGCCGCGGCGCGTGACGCGCCTGGGCCGGCGTCACGCCAGCGAACCGGTGATCCAGCAGAAGAGCCCGCGCGGCGAAGCCATCTACTGGATCGGCCCGGCGGGCGATGCGCGCGAGGCCGGCGAGGGCACCGACTTCCACGCCACCGCGGTCGGTTGCATCTCGATCACGCCGCTGCAGGTGGACCTCACGGATCACGCCACGCTCGGCGATTGGTCGGCCGTGCTGCGTCGCGACGGCAGCGCATGACGCTGCGGCCGCCGCGCTTTCCGCTGGTGCTCGATCGTGTCGGGCGCCCGAGCACGTCGGTGTCTGCGCCTCGCGGCAGCACAGCGCCTCGCGCGCCGCGGCCGGTGCCGGCGGCACCCGCGCCGAGCGGCGTTGGCCTCGATTCGCAGTGGGTGCGCCGGCGCATGGTCGAGCGGCTGCGCGCGCAGGGGCTGACGTGCCGGCCGGTGATCGACGCGCTGGCCCACGTGCCGCGGCATCTGTTCGTCGACGCGGCGCTGGTGGCGCAGGCCTACGAAGACACGAGCCTGCCGATCGGCCACGGCCAGACGATCTCCAAACCGTCGGTGGTGGCGCGCATGCTGTCGCTGCTGTTCGATGCGCGCGGCGCCTCACCGCACCTCGGGCGCGTGCTCGAGATCGGCACCGGCTGCGGTTATCAGGCCGCGCTGCTGGCGCAGATGGCCACGCTGGTCATCTCCGTCGAGCGCCTGCGCCCGTTGCACGACAAGGCGCGCGACAACCTGGCGCCGATGCGGCGGGGGAACCTGCGTCTGGTCTACGGTGACGGCCGACTCGGCCATGCGCCGAATGCGCCGTATGACGCCATCGTCTGCGCCGCGGGTGGCGAAGACCTGCCGCAAGCGTGGCTCGATCAGCTCGCCGTCGGTGGCCGTCTGGTCGCGCCGACGCAAACCGACGCGCGCGGCGACCAGGTGCTCGTCACCGTCGATCGCCATGAGAACGGCTGGTCACGACACGATCGCGATGCGGTGCGCTTCGTGCCGTTAAGATCGGGCACAGCATGAACAGAAAGAGTGATTCGTTGCCTCGCAGGTTGATTTCGCACGCGTTGAACGCGCGCCTGGATGGATGTGTCGTGCTGCTCGGTGGCATGTTGTTGTTGACAGCGTGCGGCACGTCGTTGAATCGTGCGCCGGTCGAAGACCGCCCTGCAACGCGGACCACGACGGCAGCAGCACCGGCTGCGGCGGCTTCGGCCGCAGCGGGCGAGACGCCGGGCAAACCGGTGCCGGGCATCGAGAATCTCGGCAAGCCCGGCTACTACGCCATCAAGCCCGGCGACACCTTGATGCGCGTGGCGCTGGAGAACGGTCAGGCCTGGCGCGACATCGCACGCTGGAACAACATCGACAACCCGAACCAGCTCGAGGTCGGCCAGGTGTTACGCGTGCTGCCGCCCGGCGTCGATGCGTCGGCTGCGGCGGCGCGCGGCGTCACGGTGGCCAAGGTCGATACGCGGCCGCTCGATGCCAAGCCGATCGCCGCTGCGGCATCGGCACCGGCCGCGGCAGCACCGGCGGCGCCCGTGGCGGCCCCGCCGCCCGTGGCTGCGCCCCCGACAGCCCCTGTTGCGGCGCCGCCCGCGGCTACACCGGCGCCGCCCGCGGCACCGCGTGATGCCGACGACGATGTGGCCTGGGCCTGGCCGTCTGCGGCGACTGTCGCCGCGCCGTTCGACGAGGGCCGCAACAAGGGCCTGGTCTTCACCGGCAAGGCGGGTGATCCGGTGCTGGCTGCCGCCGATGGCCGCGTCGTCTATGCCGGCTCGGGCTTGCGCGGCTTCGGCAACCTCGTCATCGTCAAGCACAACAACAGCTACCTGACCGCGTACGCGCACAACCAGACGCTGCTGGTCAAGGAAGACCAGGCCGTGCGCCGCGGGCAGCGCATCGCCGAGATGGGGTCGAGCGACGCCGAGCGGGTGCAACTGCACTTCGAGATCCGCCGCCTGGGCAAACCGATCGATCCGGCGCGGCTGCTGCCGCCGCGCTGACCCAGCTGTTGTCATGACCGTGCGCCCGCACGATCCCAACGACGGTGCTGCGCTCGCGGCGCTGGCCGGATCGAGCGGGCCGGCGGCACCGATCGAAGTGCTGGCCGAGTTGCCGCCGGCCGAACTCGCCGCCGAAGACGGCAACGCCGCCGACACGCTGCAAACCTACCTGCGCGAGATCCGCCGCGCGCCGCTGTTCACGCCCGAAGAAGAGTACGCGATGGCGGTGCGCGCCAGTGCCGGCGACTTCGCGGCGCGGCAATCGATGATCGAGCGCAACCTGCGCCTGGTGGTCAGCATCGCCAAGAACTATCTCGGCCGCGGCCTGCCGCTGACCGACCTGATCGAAGAAGGCAACCTCGGCCTGATGCACGCCACCGGCAAGTTCGAGCCCGAGCGCGGTTTTCGTTTTTCGACCTACGCCTCGTGGTGGATCCGCCAGGCCATCGAGCGCGCGATCATGCATCAGGCGCGACTGGTGCGATTGCCGGTGCACGTGGTGCGCGAACTCAATCAAGTGCTGCGTGCACGGCGCGCGCTCGAAGGCGATCGCGCACTGGCCGGCGAAACCGATGACCGGCCGGTGCGCGTCGAGCGCATCGCCGACAAGCTCGGCCGCCCGGTGCAGGAGGTGGCCGATCTGCTGCGCTACGCCGAGCAGCCGGCCTCGCTCGACGCGCCGCGTGTCGGCGGCTTCGATGGCGAAGCCGCGGGCGAATCGCTGCTCGACGGCGTGGCCGGCGACGGCCACGATGACCCGGAAGACACGCTGCTGCATCACGAGCTGGAGTCGCTGGTCGAGAGCGAACTGCTCGAACTCAGCAAACGCGAGCGCGAGGTGCTGACCGGCCGCTTCGGCCTCTACAACCGCGAGCCGGAAACGCTCGAAGCGCTGGCCGAGCGCCTGTCGCTGACGCGCGAGCGCGTGCGCCAGATCCAGCAGGAAGCACTGGCCAAGTTGAAGCGCCATCTGCAGCGCCGCGGCATCGACCGCGACTCGGTATTTTGAGCGCGTCCGTTCTCGTCTTCGACATCGAGACCATTCCCGACATCGCGGGCCTGCGCGCGCTGCGCGGCGCCGATGCATCGGCCAGTGACGCCGACGTCTACGCTGCAGAACAAGCCGAGCGCAAGGCCGGCGGCAAGAGCGACATGCTGCCGCTGTACCTGCAACGCGTGCTCGTCATCTCCTGCGTCTACCGCAGCGCCAAGGGCCTGACGGTGCAGTCGTTCGCCGACCGCTCCGGCAACGAGGAAGGCGCCGTGATCCAGACCTTCTTCGACAAGATCGAGAAACACCAGCCGCAGCTCGTCAGCTGGAACGGCGGCGGCTTCGATCTGCCGGTGCTGCACTACCGCGGCTTGAAGCACGGCGTCGTCGCCGACAAGTACTGGGACATGGGCGAGGACGACCGCGAGTACAAGTGGAACAACTACATCTCGCGCTACCACATGCGCCATCTGGACATGATGGATCTGCTGGCGCTGTACCAGCCGCGCGCCAACGCGCCGCTCGACGCCATGGCCAAGCTCTGCGGCCTGCCGGGCAAGCTCGGCATGGACGGCTCGCAGGTTTACCCGGCGTATCAGGACGGCAAGCTCGAAGACATCCGCCGCTACTGCGAAACCGATGTCATGAACACCTGGCTGCTGTACTGCCGCTTCCAGAAAATGCGCGGCGGCTTCACCGAGGCCGAGCACGAGCGCGAGATGGCGCTGGCGCGCGAGACGCTGGAGGCGACCGACGAGCCGCATTGGGCCGAGTACCTGGCTGCCTGGGAATGACAGCGACGGGGGAATGGCTCGAGGTCGAATCGCTCGACCTCGAAGCGCAGGGCGTGGCGCACAACGCCGAGGGCAAGGTGGTCTTCATCGAAGGCGCGTTGCCGACCGAGCGGGTGCAGGTACAGGTACACCGGCGCAAGAACAACTGGGAGCAGGGCACGCTCACGCACACGGCGCGCGAGAGTTCGCAGCGCGTGCGGCCGGCGTGTCCGCATTTCGGCCTGCATGCCGGCGCCTGCGGCGGCTGCAAGATGCAGCACCTGCACCCTGCTGCGCAAGTCGCGGTCAAGCAGCGCACGCTCGAAGACAACCTGTGGCATCTGGGCAAGGTCAAGTCCGAGCGCATCCTGCGGCCGATCGAAGGCCCGGCGTGGGGCTACCGGTATCGCGCTCGGCTGTCGGTGCGGCACGTGATCAAGAAGGGCAGCGGTGCTGGTGGGATTTCACGAGCGCAAGTCGCGCTACATCGCCGACATGCAGAGCTGCGCCGTGCTGCCGCCGCAGGTCAGTGCGCTGCTGATGCCGCTGCGAGAGCTGGTGATGTCGATGCAGGCGCGGGACACGCTGCCGCAGATCGAACTGGCGATGGGCGACGAGGTGATCGCGCTGGTGCTGCGCCACCTCGAACCGCTGAGCGACGAAGACCAGCAACGCCTGCGCGATTTCGGCCACGCGCACGGCGTGCAATGGTGGCTGCAACCCAAAGGCCCGGACACGGTTCATCTGCTCGACGATGGTGGCCCCGAACTCGCCTACGCCTTGCCCGAGTACGGCGTGACGATGCCGTTCAAGCCGACCGACTTCACGCAGGTCAACCCGCACATCAACCGCGTGCTCGTGCACCGTGCGGTGAGTCTGCTGGACGTGCAGCGCGACGAGCGCGTGATCGACTGGTTCTGCGGCCTGGGCAACTTCACGCTGCCGCTGGCCACGCAGGCGCGCGAGGTGCTGGGCATCGAGGGCAGCGAGACGCTGGTGCAGCGCGCGCGCGACAACGCACTGCGCAACGACGTCGAAGCGCGCTTCGCGGTGCGCAACTTGTTCGAGTTAACGCCTGACGAATTAATGGCCGATGGCACGGCGCAGAAATGGCTCGTCGATCCGCCGCGCGAAGGCGCCTTCGCGCTCGCCAAGGCCACCGCCGATCTGCTGCAGACAGGCGCCGCATGGACGCCGCCGTCACGCATCGTCTATGTGAGCTGCAACCCGGCGACGCTGGCGCGCGACGCGGGCTGCTGGTGCACCAGGCTGGCTACCGCTGCACGGCGGCCGGCGCGGTCAACATGTTCCCGCACACGGCGCACGTGGAGAGCATGGCGGTCTTCGAGCGGCCGGCAGCGTGCAACTTGCATTGAGGCGCGATGGGGACGTTGGCGCGAGCTACCAAGAATTAGGGGGACTCCGCGAATAGGGGATGGGCAGCAGGCGTGTGGTTGCAATCATCGCCTCCAAGCGCTGCGCAGCTGCGCAGGCCAAGCGAAGGAGCGCCGTGTCCAGAACCATTGCCGATGTTTTCGGGGCGCGCTGCGGACCTGTATGGCCCGCATCGGCAACGCGTCGGCGGTGGATCGCGGTCGCGGCCCTGGCGCTCGCGGCCTGCGGCGGCGGCGACGCCACGTCCGTGCCCGAGCAGGGCGGGCACGCGGGAGTCCGCCAAGGCGATCGCGCAACCCTCGGAGGGACGCTGGTCGCCGCTGATCGGACTGTCGCTGGTTCCTGCCGCGGCGGCGAACCTGCCCAACGGCAAGGTGTTGTTCTGGTCTGCGGAGGAGCGCTTTTCCTTCTCCAGCGGTGCGAGAACCTACACCAGCTTGTTCGATCCGGTCTCGCTGACCGCCGCCGAGACGCTGGTCTCGAACACGGCGCACGACATGTTCTGCCCCGGCACGAGCAATCTGCCGGATGGCCGATTGCTGGTCAGCGGCGGCCTCAGCTCTGCGGCCACGAGCATCTATGACCCTGCGGCGAACACCTGGTCCACCGCGGCGCAGATGAACATCCCGCGTGGCTACCAGGCCAATTGCGTGCTCGAAGACGGCTCGGTGCTGACGCTGGGCGGATCCTGGTCGGGTGGCGTGGGCGGCAAACACGGCGAGGTATGGAATCAGGCGCAGGGCTGGCGCCGCCTGACGGGCGTGCCGGTCACCTCGATGCTGTCGGTCGATCCGGGTCCTGAAAACAGCTACAGCCAGGACAGCCATTTCTGGCTGTTTCCCGCCGGCAACGGCAAGGTCTTCTATGCCGGTCCGGGCGTCAACATGCAGTGGATCGATACCCGCGGCGAGGGCAGCGTGTCCGCCGCCGGCCAGCGCGGCGACGATGTGTTCAGCATCAACGGCAGCGCCGCGCTGTACGACATCGGCAAGATTCTGAAGGCCGGCGGCGCGCCGAGCTACGACAGCGTCAATGCCCACGCCAGCAGCCTACGTGATCGACATCAACGCCGGCGCCTCGGTGCGCAAGATCGCGCCGATGGCCTATTCGCGGGCCTTTCACAACAGCGTCGTTTTGCCCAACGGGCAAGTGATGGTGATCGGCGGCATGACCTTCGCCAAGACCTTTTCCGACAACACCGCGGTGCTGCGTCCCGAACTGTTCGACCCGGCCTCCGAGACCTTCACGCTGCTGCCGCCGATGGCGGCGCCGCGCAACTATCACAGCGTGGCGCTGCTGCTGCCCGATGCACGCGTGCTCTCCGCCGGCGGCGGCCTTTGCGGCGTCGGGTGCGCGGCCAACCACCCCGACCTGCAGATCTACAGCCCGCACTACCTGTTCAACGCCGACGGCAGCGACGCAGTGCGGCCCGTGATCGCGTCGGCGCCGGCGCAGGCCACGCATGGCACGCGCATCAGCGTCGGCACGGACAGCGCGGTCGGGGCGTTTTCGCTGATCCGCGCTGTCGTCGGACACGCACACGGTCAACAACGATCAGCGGCGCATCCCGCTGGCATTCACCGCGCTCGGCAGCAACAACTACGAGCTGACGATTCCCGGCAACCCCGGCGTCGTGCTGCCGGGCTACTACATGCTGTTCGCGCTCAGTCCGCAAGGCGTGCCGTCGATCGCCAGGACGATTCGCATCTCGGGCAGCGGCGCGCCGACGATCAACAACCCGGGCGACCAGACCCATGCGCTCAATGCCGCGGTGTCGCTGCCAACGAGCGCGAGCGGCGCTACCAGCTTTGCCGCCAGCGGCCTGCCGACCGGCTTGTCGATCAACCCGGCCAGCGGCGCGATCACCGGCGTGGCCTCGCAGGCCGGCCGCTTCGCGGTGACGCTGACCGCGATCAATGCCAGCGCGCAGACCAGCACCAACCTGGTCTGGACGGTCGGCACGCCCGCGGTGACGGCAAGGTACTTCCGTCTCGAGGCGCTGTCCGAAATTGCCGGCAATCCGTCGGCGTCGATGGCCGAGTTCAACCTGCTCGACGACAACGGCGCCGTGATGAGCCGCGCCGGCTGGAGCGCCACGAGCGACAGCGCGGAGTCAGGTAATGCCGCAGCCAACGCGATCGACGGCAGCGCCGCGACGCGCTGGCACACGCCCTGGATCTCGGCGTCGCCGCCGATGCCGCACTGGTTCACGTGTCGACCTCGGAGCGCCGCGCGCGGTCAGCGGGTTTCGCTATCGGCCGCGCAATGACGGCAGCACGCTCGGCATTATCGCGGCGCTGGCGGTTGCTGAGCAGCGCCGACGGCGCGCTGTGGACCGTGCTGGCGAGCGGCAACTTTGCCGACCTGGGCGCGCCGAGCGTCGAGAAAACGGTGTTGTTCAATGCAGCCGGCGCAAACAACCGCGCGCCGGTGTTGCCGCCGCTGGCCGACCAGACGCGTGCGCTGGGCCAGCAGACGTCGCTGGCGCTCAACGCCATCCGACGCCGACGCCGACGCGTTGACCTACGGCGTGACCGGTTTGCCGCCGGGCCTGTCGGCCGATCCCGTGCTTGGCGTGATCTCGGGGGCGCCGAGCGTCGCCGGTGTCTATGCGGTCTCGGTGCAGGTGACCGACGGCCGCGGCGGCGTGGCGAGCCAGTCGTTCTCGTGGACGATCACGTCGACCGGCTTCGCCATCAACCCGGTGCCGGCTGCTGCCGCCGCCGCTGGCAGCAGCGTGACCTTGACTGCCAGCTCCAACGGCGGCGCAGGGGTCACCTACAGCTGGAACTTCGGCGACGGCTCGCCGCCGACGACGCGCGTCGACCGCTGAACACGGCGTCGCATGCCTACGCTGTGCCCGGCCTGTATACCGTGACGCTGACGGCCACCGACAGCGGCGGCACGGTGACGCACGCGCACGTTCGTGCAGGCCATCTACGCCGCGATCGGCGGCAGTGCGCGGCCGCGCAGTCGTCGACCATCGCGGTTGAAAACGCCGCCGGATCGAATGCCCGCGTCTGGCTGGTCAACCAGGACAACGACAGCGTCAGCGTCTTCGACGCGGGCACGTCGGCGAGGCTGCGCGAGATCGCGGTCGGCGCGGCGCCGCGCTCGGTGGCCGTGGCGCCCGACGGCCGCATCTGGGTCGTCAACAAGGGCTCGGCAACGGTGTCGGTGATCGACCGCGACGTCGCTTGCCGTGGTGCAGACGATCGCCTTGCCGCGCGCCGCCATGCCCTTCGGCCTGGTCTTTGCGCCGGATGGTTCGGCCGCCTACGTGACGCTCGAAGCGCTCGGGGCAGTTGCTCAAACTGCATCCCAGCACCGGCGCGGTCATCGGCTCGGCAATCGTCGGCCCCAATCCGCGCCACCTGTCGATCACCGCCGCATCGGACCGCATCCTGGTCTCGCGCTTCATTTCGCCGCCGTTGCCGGGCGAAGTCGACGGCCACGGTAGCCACGCAATCCGGCGGCGTGCCGCGCGGCGGCGAAGTGGTGGTCGTGACGGCGGCGATGGTCGTTGACCGAACCGTCGTGCTTCAACACAGCGACCGGCCGGACTCGAGCGTGCAGGGCTCGGGCGTGCCCAACTATCTGGCCGCGCCGGTGATCGCGCCGGGCGGCGGCAGCGCCTGGGTGCCATCGAAGCAGGACAACGTCAAGCGCGGCGATGCTGCGCAACGGCATCGACCTCGACTTCCAGAACACCGTGCGTGCCGTCAGCTCGCGCATCGACCTGTCGACCTGGGTCGAAGACACGGCCGCGCGCATCGACCACGACAACGCCAGTCTGGCCAGCGCCGCGGTGTTCCACCCGACCGGGGCCTACCTGTTCGTGGCCCTGCAGACGAGCCGGCAGGTGGCGGTGATCGACCCGGTCAGCCGCAACGAGCTGTTCCGCTTCGACACCGGCCGCGCGCCCGACGGCCTGGCGATCTCGGCCGACGGATCGAGGCTGTTCGTCAACAACTTCATGGACCGCACGCTCGGTGTGTTCGACCTGTCGCGCCTGGTCAATTTCGGCGAGCTGAGCGGCGCTCGCCGTGGCGGCGCCGAGCGCGGTAGCCAGCGAGCGGCTGGTGGCCAACGTGCTGCAGGGCAAGCGCCTGTTCTACGACGCGCGCGATCCGCGCCTGGCGCGCGACGGCTACATGAGCTGCGCGAGTTGCCACAACGACGGCGGCCACGACGGCCGCGTCTGGGACATGACCGGCGTTCGGCGAAGGCCTGCGCAACACGATCAGTCTGCGCGGGCGCGGCGTCGGCCACGGGCGCGTGCACTGGACCGGCAACTTCGACGAGGTCCAGGATTTCGAGGGGCAGATCCGCAACCTGGCCGGCGGCAACGGCTTGATGAGCAACGCCGATTTCCCGACCGGCACGCGCAGCCAGCCGCTGGGTGACCGAAAGGCCGGCATGTCGGCCGACCTCGATGCGCTGGCTGCCTATGTGCGATCGCTCGACACCTTTGCGCCGAGTCCGCACCGGCCCGCCGCGGCGACGCATTTCGCGCGCGGCGCTCGAAGGCAAGGTGGTGTTCGCGCAGCGCAACTGCGCCTCGTGCCATGCCGGCATGGCCGTTCACCAACAGCGCCAGCAACTGCGCTGGTCAATGTCGGCACGATCAAGCCTGCAGCGGCAAGCGCCTGGGCGACACGCTGGTCGGCCTCGACGTGCCAACGCTTGCGCGACGTTTGGGCCACGGCGCCGTACCTGCACGACGGCTCGGCGGCCACGCTCGAAGCCGCGATCAAGGCCCACAGCGGACTGGGCATCGGCGACGGCGACGCCGGCCGCGGCTGGCGGCCTACCTGAAGGAAATCGGCAGTGACGAAGGACCAGCGCCGCCTGTCCGGATCGCTGGGCTCGATCTGGCCGCCGACGGCGTTGCCCAGCAACGACAGTGTACAACGATGCGGTGCGCCATCAACCTGGGCACAAGTTCCGCTCGGACTTGAGCGGCTACATCACGGCGATCCGCTTCTACAAGGGGGCTGCAACGACACCGGCGCGCACACCGGCGCGCTGTGGACGAGCGCCGGGCAGCAGCTCGCGACCGTGACCTTCACCAACGAGAGCGCGATCGGCTGGCAGCAGGCCAATCTTATCACGCCGGTGGCGATTGCCGCCAACACGGTGTACGTGGTCTCGTACCTCTCGCCCCATGGGCCGTCTTCGCCGCTGACGTCCGCTACTTCGCGGGAGGGTGCCATCGACAACCCGCCGCTGCACGCGCTGCGCGACGGCGACAGCGGGGCCAATGGCGTGTTCTTGTACAGCAGCACGCAGGCCTTCCCGAACGCAGACCCACGTCGGGTCGAACTACTGGGTCGATGTGGTGTTCACGCCCTCGGTGGCGGACACGTCGCCGCCGACGGTGCAGTGCGACGACGCCGGCCAACGGTGCGACCGCCGTGGCGACGGCAAGCGCGGTGACGGTGACCTTCAGCGAAGCGATGGATGCGGCGACCATCGGCGCGGGCACGATCGAGTTGCGCAACGCCGCCACCAGCGCGCTGGTCGCCGGCAGCGTGAGCTACAACGCGGCCACGCGCGTGGCCACGCTCACGCCCGCGGCGGCGCTCGCACCGGCCACCACCTACACGGCCAGCGTCAAGGGCGGCGGCAGCGATCCGCGCGTCAAGGACAGCGCGGGCAACGCCTTGGCCGGCACCGTGTCGTGGTCGTTCACCACCGCCGCCCCCGACACCACACCACCGACCATCACAGCGCGCTCGCCGCTGATGGCGCCACCGGCGTGCCGGTCAACAGCCGCGGTCACGCTGAGCTTCAGCGAAGCCATGGATGCGGCCACGGTCAGCGGCAGCACGTTCGTCTTGCGCAACGCCGGCGGCAACGTGGTCGCGGCCGGCGGTGACCTACAACGCCGCCACCCGCGTGGCCACGCTGACACCGAGCGCGGCCTGGCGCCGTCCGAGCACCTACACCGCCAGCGCCGCTCGGCGGTGCCACCGAGCCGCGCCTCAAAGACCTGGCCGGCAATGCGCTGGCCGCAACGTCGAGCTGGAGCTTCACCACCGTCGTCGTGCCCGACACCACGCCGCCTACCATCAGCGCCACGCACGCCGTCCAGCGGCGCGACGGCGTGGCCACGAGCAGCCAGCGTCGTCGTCACCTTCAGCGAGCCGATGGACGCGGCCTCGATCGCGCCGGGCACGATCGAGCTGCGCAACACCGCGACCAGCGCCCTGGTGTCCGCCGACGGTCACCTACGCGGCAGCCACGCAGACCGCAACGCTGACACCCGGCGCCGCGCTGGCGCCAGCGAGCGGCTACAGCGTGACGGTGCGCGGTGGGGCTGACGGCGCCGCAGGTCAAAGACAGCGCCGGCAACGCGCTGGCCGCCAGCAGCAGCTGGTCCTTCACCACCACGGCCGCCGGACCGGCGTGCCCGTGCACGATCTGGGCCGCCGCGGCCACGCCCGCGGAGGCCAGCGCGGCCGACAGCGGCTCGGTGAACCTGGGCGTCAAGTTCAGCTCGGACGCAGCCGGCTACATCACGGGCCTGCGCTTCTACAAGGGCAGCGGCAACACCGGCACGCACGTCGGCTCGCTGTGGAGCAGCAGCGGGCAGTTGCTCGCCCAGGCCACGTTCAGCGCAGAAACGGCCAGTGGCTGGCAGCAGGTGAATCTGGCCGTGCCGGTGGCCATCACGGCCGGCACCACCTACGTGGCGTCGTACCTGGCGCCTGTGGGCCGCTATTCGTTCGACGGCGGCTACTTCAACAACACCGGTATCGACAGACCACCGCTGCACGCCCCGAGCACCGCAGTGGGCGCAGGCAACGGCGTGTACCTCTACGGCGCCACCAGCGCCTTCCCGAGCTCGACCTACAACGCGATCGAACTACTGGGTCGATGTGGTGTTCACGCCCGGTGACGGACACGACGCCGCCGACGGTCAGTGCGACGACGCCGGCCAATGGCGCGACCGCCGTGGCGACGGCGAGCGCGGTGACAGTGACCTTCAGCGAAGCGATGGATGCGGCGAGCATCGGCGCGGGCACGATCGAGTTGCGCAACGCCGCCACCAGCGCGCTGGTGGCGGGCAGCGTGAGCTACAACGCGGCCACGCGCGTGGCCACGCTCACGCCCGCGGCGGCGTTGTCACCGGCCACCACCTACACGGCCAGCGTCAAGGGCGGCGCCAGCGATCCGCGCGTCAAGGACAGCGCGGGCAACGCCCTGGCCAGCACCGTGTCGTGGTCGTTCACCACCGTTGCGCCCGACACCACACCGCCGACCCTCACAGCGCGCTCGCCGCTGAGCGGTGCTGCCGGCGTGCCGGTCAACAGCGTGGTCACGCTGAGCTTCAGCGAAGCCATGGATGCGGCCACGGTCGGTGGCAGCACGTTCGTCTTGCGCAACGCCGGCGGCAACGTCGTCGCGGCCACGGTGACCTACAACGCCACGACCCGCGTGGCCACACTGACACCGAGCAGCGGCCTGGCGCCGTCCGGCACCTACACCGCCACCGCGCTCGGCGGTGCCACCGAGCCGCGCCTTAAAGACCTGGCGGGCAATGCGCTGGCCGTGTCGTCGAGCTGGAGCTTCACCACCGTCGTCGTGACCGACACCACGCCGCCTACCATCAGCGCCACCACGCCGTCCAGCGGCGCGACGGCTGTGGCCACGAGCAGCAGCATCGTCGTCACCTTCAGCGAGCCGATGGACCCGGCCACGATCGCGCCGGGCACGATCGAGCTGCGCAACACCGCGACCAGCGCCCTGGTGTCCGCCACGGTCACCTACGCGGCAGCCACGCAGACCGCAACGCTGACACCCGGCGCCGCGCTGGCGCCAGCGAGCGGCTACAGCGTGACGGTGCGCGGTGGGGCTGCGGCGCCGCAGGTCAAAGACAGCGCCGGCAACGCGCTGGCCGCCAGCAGCAGCTGGTCCTTCACCACCACGGCCGCCGGACCGGCGTGCCCGTGCACGATCTGGGCTGCCTCGGCCACGCCCGCGGTGGCCAGCGCGGCCGACAGCGGCTCGGTGAACCTGGGCGTCAAGTTCAGCTCGGACGCAGCCGGCTACATCACGGGCCTGCGCTTCTACAAGGGCAGCGGCAACACCGGCACGCACGTCGGCTCGCTGTGGAGCAGCAGCGGGCAGTTGCTGGCCCAGGCCACGTTCAGCGCAGAAACGGCCAGTGGCTGGCAGCAGGTGAATCTGGCCGTGCCGGTGGCCATCACGGCCGGGACCACCTACGTGGCGTCGTACCTGGCGCCTGTGGGCCGCTATTCGTTCGACGGCGGCTACTTCAACAACACCGGCGTCGACAGGCCACCGTTGCACGCCCCGAGCAGCGCGGTGGGTGCGGGCAACGGCGTGTACGTCTACGGCGCCGCCAGCGCGTTCCCGAGCTCGACCTACAACGGCGCGAACTACTGGGTCGATGTCGTGTTCAGCCAGTAGCCGCCGCGACATCCCCGCGTCCGAAGTGCGATCGGCACGTCCATGAAAAAGGCCCCACGAGGGGGCCTTTGAAGTCAATCTGAACGATGCCTACTCGCTGCTGCCGCCGATGCCGAACAACGCCAGCAGCGACTGGAAGATGTTGTAGATGCTCAAGTAGACGCCGAGCGTTGCCGTGATGTAGTTCGTTTCCTCGCCGTCGCGCACGCGCTTCAGGTCATAGAGGATGAAGAACGAGAAGATGCCGATGATCAGCATCGCCAGCGTGATCATCAGGGCGCCGCTCTGGATGAAAAAGTTCGCGATGCCCGCCACCAGCACCAGGATCGCGCCGATCATCATGAACTTGGCCATGCCCGACAGGTCGCGCTTGACGATGGTCGACAACGTCGCCATGCCGAGGAAGATCGCGCCGGTGCCGGCAAAGGCCATCATGATCAGGCTGGCGCCGTTGCCCATGCCGAGCACGATGGCCAGCATCCGCGACAGCATCACGCCCATGAAGAACGTAAAGGCCAGCAGGATCGGCACGCCGGCCGCGGAGTTCTTGTTCTTCTCGATGGCGAACATGAAGCCAAACGCGCCGACCAGGAAGACGATGAGGCCGATGCCCGGCGTGAGGATCTGGTTGATGCCCAGGGCCATGCCGGCCCAGGCGCCCAGAACCGTGGGCACCATCGACAGGGCGAGCAGCCAGTAGGTGTTGCGCAGTACGCGGTTGCGCTCGCCACTCAGCGCGCTGGAGCCAGCCGTGTTGGCATAAGCGGGTTGCAGACGATCGTCCATAAGACAGGCCTCCGTTGATGAAGTGGTGCAGGCTCAGAGCCAGCAAAAAGATTCTAGTTCCCCTGCCGGACGGTCAGGTATGACCCTTTCCCCCGAGGCGGAATCGAAGCGTCCAGGGCCCGTACATTGGGGGTCTCGACGCAATTTGCCAGACCAGCCATGCAACAAAAACCCTTCCTCGCCGACGCCGATGTCGGCGCTATCGCCGCCGCCGCGGTGGCTGAGGCCCAGGCCCACGGCTGGGCGGTGACGGTCGCCGTCGTCGATGACGGCGGCCACCTGCTGTGGCTGCGGCGCCTGGATGGCGCCGCACCGATTTCGGCGTTGATCGCGCCGGCCAAAGCGCGCACGAGCGCCCTCGGGCGCCGTGAGTCGAAGGTCTACGAAGACATGATCAACGGCGGACGCAGCGCTTTCCTGAGCGCGCCGGCGGGGGGCGGCATGCTCGAAGGCGGTGTGCCGGTGATGGTCGACGGTCACTGCGTCGGCGCGGTCGGCGTCAGCGGCGTGAAGGCCAGCGAAGACGCGCAGATCGCGCGCGCCGGCATCGCGGCGCTGACCGGCTGAAGCCGCCCGCCTATAATTGACGGCTTCTTCAACCGATGAAGCCCTCGGTTTTCCTGCACTCCAACACCGGAACAGCGCGCGCCTCGAGGCGGGTGAAGAAAGAAACCGTGGGCCGCATCCGCCAGTGCCCCGGAGCCCCGATTTGCTGCCCGTCCTGCCCCCCGCCGTGCTCGCTCTTGCCGACGGCACGGTCTTTCAAGGCACCTCGATCGGCGCCGCCGGTCGCACCGTCGGCGAGGTGGTGTTCAACACCGCGCTCACCGGCTACCAGGAAATCCTCACCGACCCGAGCTACTGCCAGCAGATCGTCACGCTGACATATCCGCATGTCGGCAGCTACGGCGTCAACGAGGAAGATGTCGAAGCGAAGAAGGTCTTCGCCTCGGGCCTGGTGATCAAGGACTTGCCGGTTCGCGTGTCGAACTTTCGCGCCAGCCTCACGCTCGCGGAGTACCTGAAGCGCGAAGGCACGGTGGCGATTGCGGATATCGACACACGCAAGCTGACGCGTCATCTGCGCACCCAGGGCGCGCAGAACGGCTGCATCGTTGCGTTCCCCATCGGCACCGAAGTCAGTGCGGCGCAGATCGCGGACGCTGTTGCATCGGCGCGCGGCGCGCCGAGCATGTCGGGCCTGGATCTGGCCAAGGTCGTGTCAGCCCGCGAGCCGTATCAATGGACGCAAACCGAGTGGCAGCTCGGCGCCGGCTACGGCGCGCAGAACGAGCCGCGCTTTCACGTGGTGGCGTACGACTTCGGCGTCAAGCACAACATCCTGCGCATGCTGGCCTCGCGCGGCTGCCGCGTGACCGTCGTGCCGGCGCAGACGAGCGCGGCCGATGTGCTGGCGAGAAAGCCCGACGGCGTCTTCCTCAGCAACGGCCCCGGTGACCCCGAGCCGTGCGACTACGCGATCGCGGCCACGCGCACGCTCGTCGAGCGCGGTCTGCCCACCTTCGGCATCTGCCTCGGTCATCAGATCCTGGCGCTGGCGTCGGGTGCAAAGACCTTCAAGATGAAGTTCGGCCATCACGGTGCGAACCATCCGGTCAAAGACCTCGACAGCGGCCGCGTGTCGATCACGAGCCAGAACCACGGCTTTGCTGTCGATGAAAAGACGCTGCCTTCGACGCTGCGCGCAACGCACGTCAGCCTGTTCGACGGCACGCTGCAAGGCCTGGCGCGCACCGACAAGCCGGCGTTCTGTTTTCAGGGCCATCCGGAAGCGAGCCCCGGCCCGCACGACATTGCCTACTTGTTCGATCGCTTCGTCAAGCTGATGGAGAAGAACTGACATGCCGAAGCGCACCGATCTGAAGAGCATCCTCATCATCGGCGCCGGCCCGATCGTCATCGGCCAGGCCTGCGAGTTCGACTACTCCGGCGCGCAGGCCTGCAAGGCGCTGCGAGAAGAGGGCTACCGCGTCATCCTCGTCAACAGCAACCCGGCGACGATCATGACCGACCCCGGCATGGCCGATGCGACCTACATCGAGCCGATCACCTGGCAGGTGGTCGAGAAAATCATCGCCAAGGAGCGGCCCGATGCGGTGCTGCCGACGATGGGCGGCCAGACGGCGCTGAACTGCGCGCTCGATCTGCACAAGCATGGCGTGCTGGCCAAGTACAGCGTCGAGATGATCGGCGCCAACGAAAAAGCAATCGAGAAGGCCGAGGACCGCTTGAAGTTCAAGGACGCAATGACGTCGATCGGCCTCGACTCCGCCAAGAGCGGCATCGCGCACACGTTGGAAGAAGCTTGGGCGGTGCAGAAGCGCATCACCGCCGAGATCGGCGGCTCGGGCTTTCCGATGGTGATCCGCCCGAGCTTCACGCTCGGCGGCACCGGCGGCGGCATCGCCTACAACCCGGAAGAGTTCGAGGAGATCTGCAAGCGCGGCATCGACCTGTCGCCGACGAAGGAGCTGCTGATCGAAGAGTCGCTGATCGGCTGGAAAGAGTTCGAGATGGAAGTCGTGCGCGACCGCGCCGACAACTGCATCATCGTCTGCGCGATCGAGAACCTGGACCCGATGGGCATCCACACGGGAGACTCGATCACCGTCGCTCCCGCGCAGACGCTCTCCGACAAGGAATACCAGCTGATGCGCAACGCGTCGATCGCGATCCTGCGCGAGATCGGCGTCGACACCGGCGGCTCGAACGTGCAGTTCTCGATCAACCCGAAGAACGGCCGCATGACGGTGATCGAGATGAACCCGCGCGTCTCGCGTTCTTCCGCGCTGGCGAGCAAGGCGACGGGCTTTCCGATCGCCAAGGTCGCCGCCAAGCTGGCCATCGGCTACACGCTCGACGAGCTGCGCAACGACATCACCGGCGGCGCCACGCCGGCCAGCTTCGAGCCGAGCATCGACTACGTGGTGACGAAGATCCCGCGCTTCGCGTTCGAGAAGTTCCCCGCCGCCGACCCGCACCTGACGACGCAGATGAAGTCGGTCGGCGAGGTGATGGCGATGGGCCGTACCTTCCAGGAGAGTTTCCAGAAGGCACTGCGCGGTTTGGAGACAGGCATCGACGGCCTCACCTCGCGCAGCACCGATCGCGACGAAATCATCGAGGAAATCGGCAATGCAGGACCGGAGCGCATCCTGTTCGTCGGCGACGCGTTCCGCCTCGGCATGAGCCTCGACGAGGTGTTCGAAGAGACGAACATCGATCCGTGGTTCCTGGCGCAGATCGAAGAGTTGATCGGCGTCGAGAAGACGCTGTCGGCGCGCACGCTGGACAGCCTCGGCAAAGACGAGCTGCGTTTCCTGAAGCGCAAGGGCTTCTCCGACAAACGCATCGCCGGTCTGGTGAAGACCAACCAGCACGCCGTGCGCGAGAAGCGCCATGCGCTCGGTGTGCGGCCCGTGTACAAGCGCGTCGACACCTGCGCGGCAGAGTTCGCCACGCAGACCGCCTACATGTATTCCACCTACGACGAAGAGTGCGAGGCCGAGCCGACGAACAGGAAGAAGATCATGGTGCTCGGCGGCGGGCCGAACCGCATCGGCCAAGGCATCGAGTTCGACTACTGCTGCGTGCACGCCGCGCTGGCGATGCGCGAAGACGGCTACGAGACCATCATGGTCAATTGCAATCCGGAGACCGTCTCCACCGACTACGACACCAGCGACCGCCTGTACTTCGAGCCGGTGACTTTGGAAGACGTGCTCGAAATCGTCGACAAGGAAAAGCCGGCCGGCGTGATCGTGCAGTACGGCGGCCAGACGCCGCTGAAGCTCGCGCTCGATCTGGAGCGCGCGGGCGTGCCGATCATCGGCACGACGCCCGACTCGATCGACATCGCCGAAGACCGCGAGCGCTTTCAGAAGCTGCTGCACGAGTTGAAGTTGAGGCAGCCGCCGAACCGCACCGCGCGCACCGAAGAAGCGGCCTTGCTGTTGGCGCAGGAGATCGGCTATCCGCTCGTCGTGCGGCCGAGCTACGTGCTCGGCGGCCGGGCGATGGAGATCGTGCACGGCGACAAGGACTTGGAGCGCTACATGCGCGTGGCGGTGCAGGTCTCGGAGAAATCACCGGTGCTGCTCGACCGCTTTCTCGACGACGCGATCGAGGTCGATGTGGACTGCATCAGCGACGGCGTCGACGTGATGATCGGCGGCATCATGGAGCACGTCGAAGCCGCCGGCATCCACAGCGGTGACTCGGCATGTTCGCTGCCGCCTTACTCGCTGTCGGCCGAATTGCAGGACGAGATGCGCCGCCAGACGACGCTGATGGCCAAGGCGCTGAAGGTCGTCGGCCTGATGAACGTGCAGTTCGCCATTCAAGGCGAGGGCGATGACGCGGTGGTCTACGTGCTCGAAGTCAACCCGCGCGCGTCGCGCACCGTGCCCTACGTGTCAAAGGCCACCGGCCAGCCACTGGCCAAGATCGCGGCGCGCTGCATGGCCGGCATGACGCTCAAGGATCAGACAGCCCGTTACGGCGTCAAGGGCGAGGTCATCCCGCCGTACTTCAGCATCAAGGAAGCCGTCTTCCCGTTCAACAAGTTCCCCGGTGTCGATCCGATCCTCGGCCCCGAGATGCGTTCCACCGGCGAGGTCATGGGCGTCGGCGCGACCTTCGGCGAGGCGATGTTGAAGAGCCAGCTCGGCGCCGGCTCGCGCCTGCCGGACAAGGGCACCGTCGTCATCACCGTGAAGAACGGCGACAAGGACCGCGCGGTCAAGGTGGCGTCGGACCTGCACGATCTCGGCTTCAACGTCGTCGCGACGAAGGGCACGGCAGCGGCGATCGAAGCGGCGGGCGTGCCGGTGCGCCTGGTCAACAAGGTCAAGGATGGCCGGCCGCACATCGCCGACATGGTCAAGGCCGGCGAGATCCAGCTCGTCTTCACGACGGTGGACGAAACACGCACGGCAATCGCCGACTCGCGCTACATCCGCACCGCGGCGCTGGCGCACCGCATCACCTACTACACGACGATGGCCGGCTGCGAAGCTGCGACCGAAGCGCTGAAACATCGAGCCGACATCGGCGTGATGTCATTGCAGGAGCTGCATTCACAGCTTCACTAGAATCGCTCCAACCCTCCGCCGCCGGGTGCATCGCACAGGCGGCGGCTTCATTTCAGACCGACGAATCCAACATCATGGCCACTGTTCCTGTCACCGTGCGCGGCGCGGAAAAACTCAAGTCCGAATTGCAGCGGCTGAAGACCGTCGAGCGCCACGCCGTCATCCAGGCGATCGCCGAGGCGCGCGCGCAGGGCGACCTGTCGGAGAACGCCGAGTACGAAGCGGCCAAGGACAAGCAGGGCTTCATCGAAGGCCGCATCCTCGAGCTCGAAAGCACGCTCGCCGCGGCGCAGGTCATCGATCCGGCGAAACTCGAGGCCGACGGCCGGATCGTTTTCGGCGCCACGGTCGATCTCGAAGACGAGGACAGCGGTGCGAAGGTCACCTACCAGATCGTCGGCGACGACGAGGCCGACCTGAAGCAGGGCCTGATCTCGATCTCGTTCGCCGATCGCGCGCTCACTGATCGGCAAGGAAGCCGGTGACGTTGCGGAGTACGACGCGCCCGGCGGCACCAAGAGCTTCGAGATCATCGACGTGAAGTACGTCTGAACCGTCGCGATCAGGCCAGCGCCTTCTTTTTCTGACTCGTCTGCGCCGGCCGCTTCTTCGCCCGCTTGACGGTCCCACCAGCCGTTAGCCGCTCGTTGCCGCGCACCGTCAACTTCTTGACCTGCGGCCGGTGGTTGCCGCTCTTGCTGAACTTCAGCACTTTCACGACCCTCGGCGCCGCGCCGCGGTCTTCGCGCTCGGCTTTTTCCTTCGCCGGGACCGGCCGCCACATCACGAGCAGCTTGCCGATGTGCTGCACCGGCGCTGCGCCGAGCTTGTCGGTCAGCTCGGCGAGCATCGCTTCGCGCGCGGCGCGGTCGTCGCTGAAGACGCGCACCTTGATCAGGCCGTGGGCATTGAGCGCCGCGTCGGCTTCCTTGCGCACGGCGTCGGTCAGGCCGTCGCCGCCGATCGCGACCACCGGGTCGAGGTGATGAGAAGCGGCGCGGTGTTCGCGGCGTTGGGCGGCAGTCAGAATGAGGGCAGGCATGTCGCGCATTATCCGGTCACCATGAAAGTCAACACCAAAAGCAAGAAGGTCAACAAGGCATGGTTGAACGACCATATCAATGACCCCTATGTGAAGCAGGCCCAGCGCGAGGGTTATCGCGCGCGCGCGGCCTACAAGTTGAAGGAAATCGACGAGGCGCTGGGCCTGATCAAGCCGGGGCAGGTGGTCGTCGATCTGGGCGCCGTGCCCGGCGCCTGGAGCCAGTACCTGCGGCGCAAGTTCGCGCCCAGGGCCGTGGGCGCCGGCGGCGCGGCGGTCGGCGAGCTTGACGGCACGATCATTGCCCTGGACATCCTGCCGTTCGAGCCGATCGAGGGCGTGCAGTTCATCCAGGGCGACCTCCGCGAAGAGGAGGTCATGGCAGCGCTGGTGGCGGCGCTGGGAGGCCGCCCGGTGGACGTGGTGGTGTCGGACATGGCGCCCAACCTGTCGGGCATCGACAGCGCCGATGCGGCCCGCATGGCCCATCTGGTGGAGTTGGCGATCGATTTCTGCGCCCGACACCTGACGCCGCAGGGCGCCCTGGTGGCCAAGCTCTTCCACGGCAGCGGCTACAGCCAGCTGGTCGAGGTCTTCAAGAAGAACTTCCGCGTCGTCAAGCCGATCAAGCCCAAAGCCTCGCGCGACCGTTCGTCGGAAACTTTCATCGTCGGCATCGGTCTGAAGAATTCGGCGCGCTGACTGGATTCAGCGCCCAATCCTGCCCAAACCCTCAGTCTCTTGATCGGACTAAAATCGTCCGCATCTGACCCACACCTG
>CAVTAM010000019.1:0-313499 GCA_963732625.1 uncultured beta proteobacterium
GTGCGAGTCGGGCAACAGCGTCGGCGCGCAGCTCGTCGGCGCGCTGCCGCGTGCCGGCGGCTTCGATGCGGGACAGATGTTGAGCCGGCCGATGAAGGCGCTGTTCCTGCTCGGTGTCGAGCCCGCATTCGATGCCGCCAACCCGGTGGCTGCGAGTGAAGCCTTGAAAAGCGCCGGCCTCGTCGTCTCGATGACGCCGTTCAAGGACGCCAACACCGACATCGCCGACGTGCTGCTGCCCGTCGCGCCGTTCACCGAAACCGGCGGCGCGCTGATCAATGCCGAGGGCCGCGTGCAGAGCTTCCACGGCGTCGTCAAACCGCTCGGTGACACGCGGCCGGCGTGGAAGGTGCTGCGCGTGCTCGGCAACCTGCTCGGCCTGCAAGGCTTCGAGCAGGAGACGGTCGAAGAAGTGCGCGCCGAAGCGCTCGGTGACGTGAGCGCGCTGGCCTCGCGCCTGGACAACAGCGCCGGCGCCGAGCATCGGCGTGCCGGCCAGCGCCCCGGGGCTCGACCGCATCACCGACGTGCCGATCTACGCCACCGACCCGATCGTGCGCCGCGCGCCGTCGCTGCAAGCTACGGCCGACGCGGCGCCCGCCGTGGTCGGCCTGCCGAGCGCGCTGTGGCAACAGCTCGGCGACAAGGTGGTGGTGACGCAGGGCGCGACGAGCGTCACGCTCGCCGCGCGCGAAGATGCAGACGCTCGCCGCCAACACCGTGCGCGTGCCGGCGCCGCATGGCGCGGCGATGTTCGGCCCGGTCACGGTCGAGAGGGCCGGCGCGATGATCGAGCAGATCAACCTCGGCGGCGCGCAGCTCTTCGGCCCGACCTTGTGGCTCGTCCTCTGGAGCCTCATCAAGATCTTCGCCGTCGTGCTGCCGCTGATGGGCTGTGTGGCCTACCTCACGCTGTGGGAGCGCAAGGCCATCGGCTGGACGCAGATCCGCCCCGGCCCGAACCGCGTCGGCCCGTGGGGCCTGCTGACGCCGATCGCCGATGCGGCCAAGCTCGTCTTCAAGGAAATCATCCGCCCGACCGCCGCCAACAAGGCGCTGTTCTTCCTCGGCCCGGTGATGACGATCATGCCGGCGCTCGCCGCCTGGGCCGTCGTGCCGTTCGGCCCCGACGTGGCGCTGGCGAACGTCAACGCCGGCCTGCTGTTCCTGATGGCGATCACGTCGATGGAGGTCTATGGCGTGATCATCGCCGGCTGGGCCAGCAACTCGAAGTACGCCTTCCTCGGCGCGCTGCGCGCGTCGGCGCAGATGGTCAGCTACGAAATCGCGATGGGCTTTGCGCTCGTCGTCGTGCTGATGGTCTCGGGCAGCATGAACATGACCGAGATCGTGCTGCAGCAGGGCCGCGGCATGCTCGCCGACAAGGGCCTCGTCTTCCTGTCGTGGAACTGGCTGCCGCTGCTGCCGATCTTCGTCGTCTATTTCATCGCCGGTCTCGCGGAAACCAACCGCCATCCGTTCGACGTTGTCGAAGGCGAATCGGAAATCGTCGCCGGCCACATGATCGAGTACTCGGGGATGTCGTTCGCGATGTTCTTCCTCGCCGAGTACGCGAACATGATCCTGGTCAGCACGCTGTGCGTGCTGCTGTTCCTCGGCGGCTGGTTGCCTCCCGTGGATTCGGCGCTGTTCAACTGGATCCCGGGCTGGATCTGGCTCGCGATCAAGGTCTTCGTCGTCGTCACGATGTTCCTCTGGGTGCGCGCCACGTTCCCGCGTTTCCGCTACGACCAGATCATGCGGCTGGGCTGGAAGATCTTCATTCCCATCACGCTGATCTGGCTTGTCGTCGTCGGGCCTGTGGATGCAGTCGCCCTGGTCCATCTGGAAATAAGCCATGTTCTCCGCCGTCAAAGATTTCGCCAGCAGCTTCCTCCTGACCGAGTTGTTCAAGGGCATGGCCGTCACCGGAAAGTACTTCTTCGCGCGCAGCATCACCGTGCAATTCCCCGAAGAAAAGACGCCGATGTCGCCGCGTTTTCGCGGCCTGCACGCGCTGCGCCGCTATGAGAACGGCGAAGAGCGCTGCATCGCCTGCAAGCTCTGTGAAGCGGTGTGCCCCGCGATGGCGATCTCGATCGAGTCCGACGTGCGCGCCGACGGCACGCGCCGCACGACGCGCTACGACATCGACCTGGCCAAGTGCATCTTCTGCGGCTTCTGCGAAGAGAGCTGCCCGGTGGACTCCATCGTCGAGACGCACATCCTCGAGTACCACGGCGAAAAGCGCGGCGACCTGTACTACACCAAGGACATGCTCCTGGCCATCGGCGACCGCTACGAGAAAGAAATCGCCGCGGCGCGCGAGGCCGATGCGCCTTATCGATAAGAACAAAAACCAACTGACTTCATGAATTCAGAGTTCGCCCTGTTCCTCGTCTTCTCTGCGGTGCTGCTCGGCGCGAGCTTTGGCGTCATCACCGCGCGCAGCACGGTGCATGCGGCGCTCTACCTCGTGCTGGCGTTCTTCAGCGCGGCCTGCGTGTGGATGCTGCTCAAGGCCGAGTTCCTCGCCATCGCGCTCGTGCTCGTTTATGTCGGCGCGGTGATGGTGTTGTTCCTTTTCGTCGTGATGATGCTCGACGTCAACACCGACGCCTTCCGCGAAAATTTCTGGAAGCACTTTCCGCTGGCCGGCATCGTCGGTGCGCTGATCGCGCTCGAGATGACGCTGATCCTGCGCGGCGGCTTCGACCTCGGCACGCCCAAGCCGTTCCCGGCCGACATGGCCAACGTCGCCAACACCAAGCTGCTCGGCATCGAGATCTACACCGATTACCTCTACCCGCTGCAGCTCGCTGCGGTGCTTCTGTTGATCGCCATCATCGCCGCCATCGCGCTGACACTGCGCGAGCGCAAGGACAGCAAGCACATGGATCCGTCGTTGCAGGTTCGTGCCAAGAAGGCCGATCGTGTGCGCATCGTCAAGATGGCGCCCACCATCGAAGCGCCGAGCGCCCCGCCACCCGCCGAGGAGAAGAAAGCCTGATGGGCACGCTGACGCTCTCTCACTTCCTCTCGCTCGGCGCGATCCTGTTCGCGTTGTCGGTCATCGGCATCTTCATGAACCGCCGCAACCTGATCGTGCTGCTGATGGCCATCGAGCTGATGCTGCTCGCGGTGAACATGAACTTCATCGCCTTCTCGCACTACCTCGGCGACATGGCCGGTCAGGTCTTCGTGTTCTTCATCCTCACCGTGGCCGCGGCTGAATCTGCCATTGGTCTGGCGATCCTGGTCGTGCTGTTCCGCAACCGCGCGTCGATCAACGTGCAGGACATGGACACGCTCAAAGGTTGACGATGGCCATTTCCCAGAATCTGCTTCTCACGGTCGCCCTGGCGCCGCTCGTCGGCGCCATCGTCGCCGGCTTCTTCGGCAAGACGATCGGCCGCCGCGGCGCGCACATCGTCACCATCCTCGGCGTCTTCATCTCGCTCGTCTGCTCGGCCGTGGTGCTGAAGGACGTGATCGCCGGCGCGCGCTTCAACGCCACGGTCTATGAATGGATGGTGCTCGGCAACCTGAAGATGGAAGTCGGCTTCCTCGTCGATGGCCTGACGGCGATGATGATGGTCGTCGTCACCTTCGTCAGCCTGATGGTGCACATCTACACCATCGGCTACATGGAGGAGGACCCGGGCTACCAGCGCTTCTTCGCCTACATCTCGCTGTTCACGTTCAGCATGTTGATGCTCGTCATGAGCAACAACTTCCTGCAGCTGTTCTTCGGCTGGGAAGCGGTGGGCCTGGTGAGTTACCTGCTGATCGGCTTCTGGTTCAAGCGGCCGACGGCGATCTTCGCCAACATGAAGGCCTTTCTCGTCAACCGCGTCGGCGACTTCGGCTTCATCCTCGGCATCGGTTTGCTGGTGGCGTATGCCGGTTCGTTGAACTACGCCGAGGTCTTCGCGCGCGGCAGCGACCTGGCGCGTTTGCAATTTCCAGGCACCGACTGGATGCTGATCACCGTGGCCTGCATCTGCCTGTTCATCGGCGCGATGGGCAAGAGCGCGCAGTTCCCGCTGCACGTCTGGCTGCCCGATTCGATGGAAGGCCCGACGCCGATCTCGGCGCTGATCCATGCGGCGACGATGGTCACGGCCGGCATCTTCATGGTGGCGCGCATGTCGCCGCTGTTCGAGCTGTCGGACACGGCGCTCTCGTTCGTGCTCATCATCGGCTCGATCACGGCCCTCTTCATGGGCTTCCTGGGCATCATCCAGAACGACATCAAGCGCGTCGTCGCCTACTCCACGCTGTCCCAGCTCGGCTACATGACGGTGGCGCTCGGCGTCTCGGCGTACTCGGTCGGCGTGTTCCATCTCATGACGCATGCCTTCTTCAAGGCGCTGCTGTTCCTGGCCGCCGGCAGCGTGATCATCGGCATGCACCATGACCAGGACATCCGCAACATGGGCGGCCTGCGCAAGTACATGCCGATCACCTGGATCACGTCGCTGGTCGGATCGCTGGCGCTGATCGGCACGCCGCTGTTCTCCGGCTTCTACAGCAAGGACTCGATCATCGAGGCGGTGCATGCGAGCACGCTCTACGGTTCGGGCTTCGCGAACTTCGCCGTCGTGGCCGGCGTTTTCGTCACCGCGTTCTACTCGTTTCGCATGTACTTCCTCGTCTTCCACGGCGAGGAGCGCTTTCGCCACAAGCCTTTCCCCGGCGAGCATGACCACCACGACGACCACGACGCGCATCACGAAGTCCATGTGCCGCACGAGTCGCCGTGGGTCGTCACTGCGCCGCTGATCCTGCTCGCGCTGCCGTCGGTGTTCATCGGCTACTGGACCATCGGCCCGATGCTGCACGGCGACTTCTTCAAGGACTCGATCATCGTCAACGCCGCCGCGCATCCTGCGATGGCCGAACTCGGCAAGGCGTTCCACGGCGCGCTGGCCATGGCCACGCACGGGCTGATGACGCTGCCGTTCTGGCTGGCGCTGGCGGGCGTCGTCGTCGCCTGGTTCTTCTACCTGAAGCAACCAGCGATCCCGGCCGCCATCAAGGCGCGCTTCGAGTGGGTCTACACGCTGCTCGACAACAAGTACTACATGGACTGGTTCAACGAGCATGTGCTGTCGGCCGGTGCGCGACTGCTCGGCACGGGCCTGTGGAAGGGCGGTGACGTGGCCATCATCGACGGCGTGGTGATCAACGGCTCAGCGCGCGCGGTCGGCGCCATCGCGCAACTGACGCGCCTCATCCAGACCGGCCACCTGTATTTCTACGCGCTGGTCATGCTGCTCGGCATCTTCGCGCTGATGACCTGGCAGTTGTGGCCCCGCAGGAGCAGGTGCGAACGCTGTTCGGCCTGTGATCCCCCCCCCCCCCGCCCCCACCCTCTGGGTGCAACTGCGTCAGTGGACTGGACACCAAGAACAAGAAGAGGAAGCGACTGAATGGCATTGCTGAGCGTTTCGATCTGGCTGCCGATCCTGGCGGGCGTCGTGTTGCTCGCGACCGGCCGCGACGACAACGCCCACGCCGTGCGCTGGCTGGCGCTGGTCGCTGCCGTGGCCAGCTTCCTCGTCACGCTGCCGCTCATCAGCGGCTTCGACATCGGCAGCGCAGCGATGCAGTTCGAAGAGAAGCTGCCGTGGATCGAGCGCTTCAAGGTCAACTACCACTTGGGCGTCGACGGCATCTCGGTCTGGTTCATCCTGCTCACGGCCTTCATCACCATCATCGTCATCATCTCGGCGTGGGAAGTCATCACCGAGCGCGTGCACCAGTACATGGGTGCCTTCCTGATCCTCTCGGGCCTGATGGTCGGCGTGTTCTCGGCCCTCGACGGCCTCTTGTTCTATGTCTTCTTCGAAGCCACGCTGATCCCGATGTACATCATCATCGGCATGTGGGGCGGGCCGCGGCGCGTCTACGCGGCCTTCAAGTTCTTTCTCTACACGCTGCTCGGCTCGCTGCTGATGCTCATCGCGCTGATCTACCTCTACTACAAGAGCGGCGGCAGCTTCGAGATCCTCGACTGGCACAAGCTGCAATTGCCGCTCTCGGCGCAGAGCCTCTTGTTCTTCGCCTTCTTCGCCGCCTTCTCGGTCAAGGTGCCGATGTGGCCGGTGCACACCTGGCTGCCGGATGCGCACGTCGAGGCACCCACGGGCGGATCGGTCGTGCTGGCCGCGATCATGTTGAAGCTCGGCGCTTACGGCTTCCTGCGCTTCTCGCTGCCGATCGCACCGGATGCCTCGCGCGAGTGGGACTGGCTGATCATCGCGCTGTCGCTGATCGCCGTGCTCTACATCGGCCTGGTCGCGCTCGTGCAGCAGGACATGAAGAAGCTCGTCGCCTATTCCTCCATCGCCCACATGGGCTTCGTCACGCTCGGCTTCTTCATCTTCAGCGAGCTCGGCATCTCCGGCGGCATCGTGCAGATGATCAGCCACGGCTTCATCTCCGGCGCGATGTTCCTGTGCATCGGCGTCTTGTACGACCGCGTGCACTCGCGCGAGATCGCGTCCTACGGCGGCGTCGTCAACACGATGCCCACCTTCACCGCCTTCGCCGTCTTCTTCGCCATGGCCAACTGCGGCCTGCCGGGCACGAGCGGCTTCGTCGGCGAGTGGATGGTGATTCTCGGCACGGTGAAGTTCAACTTCTGGCTCGGCCTGCTCGCGGCCACGACGCTCGTCTTCGGCGCTGCGTACACGCTGTGGATGGTCAAGCGCGTGTACTTCGGTGATGTCGCCAATGCCGATGTGAAGGCGCTGGCCGACATCAACCGCCGCGAGTTCACGATGCTCGCGTTGCTGGCTGCCGCCGTGCTGTGGATGGGCGTCTACCCGAAGCCGTTTACCGACGTGATGCACAAGAGCGTCACGCAATTGATCGAGCACGTGGGTCAATCAAAACTATGAACTGGGCCGCCGTCACCCCCGAGATCGTCCTGCTGACGATGGCCTGCGTGATCGCGCTGGTCGATCTCTTCGTCGAAGACGAGCAGCGCGCACCCACCTTCTGGCTCACGCAGGCGTCGCTCGCCGCCGTCGCGCTGCTGCATCTGGTGCGCCTGGACGGGGCCGAGTCGGTCTATGCGATGCAGGGCATGGTCGTCTCCGATCCGCTCGGCCACCTGCTGGCGTTCTTCGCCACCGTCGCCGTGATGATCACCATCGCCTATGCCAGGGCGTACATCGGCGCGCGCGACATGTTGAAGGGCGAGTTCTTCACGCTGTCGCTGTTCTCGCTGCTCGGCGTGTGCGTGATGGTCTCAGCCAACAACTTCCTCGTCGTCTATCTTGGCCTCGAGCTGATGAGCCTGTCGCTGTATGCGCTCGTGGCGCTGCGGCGCGACCACGGCACCTCCACCGAAGCGGCGATGAAGTACTTCGTGCTCGGCGCGCTGGCGTCGGGCTTCCTGCTCTACGGCCTGTCGATGATGTACGGCGCCACCGGCAGCCTCGACATCCCGCGTGTCTTCGAAGCCATCGGCCGCGGCCAGGCCAACCAGAGCGTGCTCGATCTTCGGCCTGGTCTTCGTCGTTGCCGGCCTGGCGTTCAAGTTCGGCGCGGCGCCGTTCCACATGTGGGTGCCCGATGTTTATCACGGTGCGCCGACGGCGGTGACGCTGCTGATCGCCGGTGCGCCCAAGCTCGCCGCCTTCGGCATGACGATGCGCCTGTTGGTCGAGGGCATGCTCGGCCTGGCGACGGATTGGCAGCAGATGCTGTCGGTGCTGGCCATCCTGTCGCTGTTGATCGGCAACCTTGCCGCCATCGCGCAGACCAACCTCAAGCGCATGCTGGCCTACTCGGCCATCGCGCAGATCGGCTTCATGCTGTTGGCGCTCACCGCCGGCGTCGTCAGCGGCAACACGCTGTCGGCCGGCAACGCCTACAGCTCGGCGCTGTTCTACATGGTGGTCTACGTGCTGACGACGCTCGGCACCTTCGGCCTCGTCATGCTGCTGGCGCGCCGCGGCTTCGAGTGCGACGAACTCTCCGACCTTGCGGGCCTGAACCAGCGCAGCCCGTGGATGGCCGGCGTGATGGCGGTCTTCATGTTCTCGCTGGCCGGCATCCCGCCCACCGCCGGCTTCTACGCCAAGCTGGCGGTGCTGCAGGCCCTCATCACCACCAACCAGCCGCACCACCTGTGGCTGGCGGTGTTCGCGGTGCTGATCTCGCTCATCGGCGCGTTCTACTACCTGCGCATCGTCAAGCTGATGTACTTCGACGAGCCGACGGGCGATGCCGCAGCGCCGTCGGAAGACAGCGGCGGTGCCAACGCGCTGCTGGCCGTCAACGGCGCTGCGGTGCTGCTGCTCGGCATCCTGCCCGGCGGCCTGATGACGCTGTGCAGCGTGGCGATATTGCGCGCCCTGGCGACGTGACGGATATGACCCACCCCCGAAGCGCCTACGGCGCCTCCCCCTCGAGGGGGCAACGCCAGCGGCCCGGCGAAGCCGGATCCGCGGCGTTCGCTCGAAAGAGCAAGCGCCAGCGATACGACTTTGACTGACAACAACGACCAAGACGCGCACCTGCGCGAAGTGCAGGTCAGCAGCCAACGCGTCTGGCAAGGCCGCTTCCTCGACGTGCGCTGCGACACCGTGGCGCTGCCCAACGGCGCGCAGACCACGCGCGAGTACATCGTGCACAACGGCGCCGTGGTGGTGGTGCCGATCCTGGACGACGGCCGCCTCGTCATGGAGCGCCAGTACCGCTACCCGATGGGCCGCGTCGATGCTCGAGTTCCCCGCCGGCAAGATCGACGGCGATGAAGCGCCCTTCGTCTGCGGCGTGCGCGAGCTCGAAGAAGAAACCGGCTACGTCGCCCGAGAGTGGGCGCGCGCCGGTCTGCTGCACAACGCCATCGCCTACTCGAGCGAGCGCATCGAGATCTGGTTCGCGCGCGGCCTCACGCGGGGCGCCGCCAAGCTCGACGACGAAGAGTTCCTGGAGATCGTCACCCACAGCGAAGCCGAGATCGACGCGCTGTGCGCCGGCGGCGGCATCACCGACGCCAAGACGCTGATCGGCCTGATGTGGCTGCAAAAATACCGCGCCGGCCTGTGGCCGTTGAGCTGGCAGCCGGCGCCGTGATCGCCGCTTCGGTACGATCCGGGCCATGAAAGTCATCGACCTCCGTTGCCAGAGCGGCCACCGCTTCGAAGGCTGGTTTGCCGGCGACGACGACTTTCTCGATCAGAACGGCCGCGGCCTGATCGAATGCCCGCTGTGCGCCGACAAGGTGATCGTGCGCCTGCCGAGCGCGCCGCGGCTGAACCTGTCGGGTGCGCAGGCGCCGGCGACGACGACTGCGCCTGTTCCTGCCGACGAAGGCACCGCGACGCAAACGCGTTGGATGCAGGCCGTGCGCCATGTCATCGCCAACAGCGAAGATGTCGGTGACCGCTTTGCCGACGAGGCGCGACGCATCCACTACGGCGAAGCCGAGGCGCGTTCCATTCGCGGCCAGGCCAGCGCCGAGGAGCGCGAGGAGTTGCGGGAGGAGGGCATCGAAGTGCATCCGCTGCCGATGCCGGTCGTGTTCAAGGATGTTCTGCAGTAGGGCAGAAGAGTCGCCGCTCGTGAGGTTGTGCGTGCGCAAGGCTTGGGGCCGGCCGGTGCGGGGCTGCGGATGCGACGCCCGCTGCGCGGGTTCGCTGCGGTGCTCGGAATTCGGTCGCACCGTGTAACTCGCTACGCTCACTGCGTTCGCTGCCCTCGAACAGACACGGTGAGTCAGAGGTTGAAGCGCGTGAGTACACGCGCCGACCGAATCCCTGTGCTCCTCGCCGTCGCATACGCAGCCCCGCACCGGCCGGCCCCAAGCCTTGCAAGAGATGAACGTGCCTGGGGAAGGGTAAGCGGCAAGCCGCGGGCATCGAGCCCGCGCCTTGCTGGCGCGCCACAGGCGCGCGTGCAGCGCACGAGCCGGGCTCGATGCCCGGCTTGTGTGCTACTCCCCCCAAAAGAACTGTCGGTTTTTGCGCAAAGCCGTGGGCGGGTGCGCGGCGGCGCGCCTGTGCGGCGGCGAGGAGGCGAGCCCGGACACGAACAGTCCAGTGGACTGTTCGTGCCTGGCGAGCGGCTGGGCGCTTGCGCCCAGCGCGGCCTGCAAGGCCAGGGATTCGGTCGGCGCGTGTACTCACGCGCTTCCAAAACTGACTCACCGTGTCTGTCCGAACGAAACGAGCGCAGTGAGTGAAGTGAGTTACACGGTGCGACCGAATCCTGAGCACCGCAGCGAAGTCGGCGCGCCTTTGGCGCCGACCGCCGCAGTGGCGCGCCGCCGCGCACCCGCCCGCGGCTTTTCGCTCTTCACGTCAGACGCAAAGCAGCGAGCAGCAAATCGCAAATCAATCGTGCGCCTGCAACCCCAGCGCCGCCGGATCGCCACGCCCATGCCGCACCAGCACCGGCTCAGCGCCCGTCAGATCGATCACCGTCGTCGGCTGCATCGGGCACGCTCCCGCATCCACAACCGCCTGCAGCGATTTCTGAAAGCGCGCCCGGATCGCCTGCGCTTCGTTCATCGGCTCGCTATCGCCGGGTGCGATCAGCGTCGTTGCCAGCAGCGGCTGGCCGAACTCGGCCAGCAGCGCCTGCGTGGTGCGGTGGTCGGGCACACGCAGGCCGATCGTGCGCCGCTGCGGGTGGCTGACGCGGCGCGGCACTTCCTTGGTCGCTTGCAGGATGAAGGTGAACGGCCCCGGCGTGGCCAGCTTCAGCAAGCGGTACTGCTGGTTGTCGACGCGCGCGTAGCTGGCGAGCTCACTCAGATCGCGGCACAACAACGTCAGCAGGTGCTTGTCATCGACGCCGCGGATGCGCCGCAGTTGCTCGGCCGCGCCCTTGTCGTCGAGATGGCAGACCAGGGCGTAGCTCGAATCGGTGGGGATCGCCACGATGCCGCCGTCGTGCAGGATCTGCGCGGCCTGCTTCAACAGCCGCGGCTGCGGGTTGTCGGGGTGGACTTCGAACAACTGACTCATGTCAATCCGTCACCGTGTCGGCCGCCACGGCGGTGATCGGCCTGCGCTGCTGGGTCGCTTCGCGAATGTTCAACCACGCCGCCGCCGCGCCGCAGACCGCGATCACCGCCATGCCGATCCATCCCCAGCCGTCGGGCACGACACCGAAGACGATGTAGCCCGCGAAGGCCGCCACCGCGATCTGCGCGTACTGGAACGGCATCAGCGTGGCGGCCGGCGCCTTGCCCAAGGCCATGATCAGCAGCAGGTGGCCGGTGGTGCCGAGCGCGGCCACGGCGGCCAGCGCGCCGAGCTGCAAGGCCGGCGCGGCCAGAAGCGTGTCGATCGGATCGGCCACGCTGGCCAAGAGGATCGGCGTGGCGATGGCCATGCCGGTGGCGCCGGTGTAGAAGTTGGTCGTGAACGGGTTTTCGTGCGGCGCGTAGCGGCTGGTGAGAATCTGGAAGCCGGCGTTGCTCACCGCGGCGGCCAGCGGCAGCAGGGCGGCCCAGCCGATGACGCCGCTGCCCGGGCGGATGACGATCAGCGCGCCGATGAAGCCGCCCGCCACCAGCAGCCAGCGCAGCCGCGACACGCGCTCGTGCAGCCAGACGCGTGCCAGCAGCGTGGCCGCGAGCGGCGTCAGCATGACGATGGCGGTGAACTCGGCCACCGGCATGCGGCGCAACGCGGCAAAGGCCATCGCCGACGAGAACGCCAGCAGCGCGCCGCGCGCGATCTGGAACATCGGGTTGGCGCTGCGAAAGGTCTTGTCGCGCGAGCAGGCGATCCACACCGACATCGCCAGCGCGTGCAGCGCATAGCGCATCCAGAGCACGATGGCGACGCTGAAGAACGCGCCGATGAAGCGCACGGTGGTGTCCATCGTCGCGAAGCAGCTCGCGGCGGCAACGACGAGGGCGATCCCCAGCAGGGGATGCTGGCGCGGCTGCGGACTCACGCGGGCCAACTCACGCGATCAGACAGCGCTTCCCAGACAGATTGCAGCTTTCCCGGCAGCGGCGGCAGCGAACCAAGATCGCATCGGCTCTCGCCCGGCGCATGAAAGTCGCTGCCCCGTGACGCCAGCAGACCGAACTCGATGGCGACATCGGCGTACTTCGCACGCTCGGCCGCGCTGTGGCTGCCGGTCATGACTTCGACGCCGCGCCCGCCGTGGGCCTTGAACTCCGAGAACAGCGCGTACTCCTCGGTCGGCGTGAAGCGGCTGTAGCGCGCCGGATGCGCGATCACCGCCACGCCGCCGGCCCGCGAGATCCAGCCCACGGCATCGCCCAGCCTGGCCCAGCGGTGCGGCACGAAGCCGGGCTTGCCGTCGGTGAGAAAGCGGCGAAAAACTTCATTCGTGTCGTTGCAGTGGCCGGCTTCGACGAGAAAGCGCGCGAAGTGCGTGCGCGAGATCAGCTCCGGGTTGCCGACGTAGTGCAGCGCGCCTTCGTACGCGCCCTGGATGCCCACCTGCGCCAGCCCCGCGGCCATGTCGCGCG
Source organism: uncultured beta proteobacterium (assembly GCA_963732625.1). Lineage (GTDB taxonomy): Bacteria > Pseudomonadota > Gammaproteobacteria > Burkholderiales > Burkholderiaceae_C > CADEEN01. The sequence goes on from CAVTAM010000019.1 coordinate 12,479, forward strand.
CGCGTTCTTCACGGCCGCCGCGGGTGCGCGACAGGCCTTCGCGCAGCTCGGCGTTGTCTTCGTCGAAGCCCAGGCCGACGATGTGCACCGTCTCGCCGGCAAAGCTGACCGAGATTTCGGTGCCGGTGAGGTAGGCCATGCCGTTGGCGTGCGCCGCCGCACGCGCTCGCTGCTGGCCGCCGATCTCGTCGTGGTCTGTCAAGGCCCACAGCTCGACGCCGTTGGCCGCGGCGCGGGCGGCGAGGGCTTCGGGTTCGAGCGTGCCGTCGGAGACTGTCGAGTGGCAGTGCAGGTCGGCATTGGTGAGATGGGAGAGGGAATGCAGCACAGATGTCGTCACGCGGCGATTGTCCCACCGTGGCGCAGTTCGCCGGGTTTGCGCGGGCTGCGGCCCTGGCCGCCACTCGCATATAACAGCGGCATGAAACTGCAACCTTCCCTGGGCTTGCTTGCTGCCCTCGCCGCGCCGGTGGCCGCGCAAACCGAAACCCCTGCGCAGCCGCAGAGCATCGTCGTCACCGGCTCCATCGCCGAACGCAACGCGCAGGACGCGCCGTATGCCATCGGCAGCATCGATGCGAGCACGCTGCGCTCCTCCGGTCCGATGGTCAATCTGTCCGAAGCGATGGCGCGCGTGCCCGGCCTCGTCGTCGCCAACCGCAACAACTACGCGCAGGACTTGCAGATCAGCTCGCGCGGCTTCGGCGCGCGCGCCGGTTTCGGCGTGCGCGGCGTGCGCCTGTACACCGACGGCATCCCGGCGTCGATGCCCGACGGCCAGGGCCAGGTCAGCCACTTCGACCTCGCCAACGCGCAGCGCATCGAGGTGTTGCGCGGGCCGTTCTCGGTGCTCTACGGCAACAGCTCCGGCGGTGTGATCGCCGCGTTCAGCGCGCCGGTGCGCGCGGGCTCGTTCGAAACCGGGCTCGACATCGGCGACTCGGGCCTGCGGCAATGGCGCGTCTCCGCCGCCGCGCCGCTGGGCAACGGCCTCGAAGCGCGAGTCGGCGCGTCGGGCCTGGAGTGGGACGGCTTCCGCCCGCAGAGTTCAGCCAGCAAGACCACGGCGAATGGGCGGCTGGCATGGCAGGGCGAACACGACCGCGTGATCGTGCTGGCGAGCGTGCTCGACCAGCCGGCCGACGATCCGCTCGGCCTGACGCGCGCGCAGTTCGATGCCGACCCGTACCAAACAACGCCGCAGGCCACGCAGTTCGACACCAGAAAGACGTTGGCGCAGCAGCAAGCCGGTGCGCGCTGGGTGCACCGCTTCACGAGCGCCGGGCCGCTCGCCGAGAGCGCCATCACTGCGTACTTCGGCGAGCGCTCGGTGACACAGTGGCTGGCGATTGCCGCCGGCACACAAGCCAGTCCACGCCACGGCGGCGGCGTGATCGACTTCGACCGCTCGTACGACGGCGTCGACGCGCGCCTGACCTGGCGCTTCGGCGGCGCGAGTCTCGTCACCGGCGCGGCGATCGAGCGCCAGCGCGACGACCGGCGCGGCTTTCTCAACTACACCGGCCCCGTGGCCACGCCCACCTACGGCGTCACCGGTGCGCTGCGCCGCGACGAGAACAACAGCGCGACCACGCGCGACGTCTATGCGCAGGCCGAACTGCCGCTCGGCGAATCGTTCACGCTGGCCGGCGGCGTGCGCGCGGGCAAGGTCAAGCTGGATGCGTCCGACAACTACCTGTCCAACGGCGACGACTCCGGACAGCGCGACTTCAGCTACACGAATCCGGTGCTCGGCGTGCGCTGGCAGGTGGCGCGCGGCTTGAACCTGCACGCCAGCGTGGCGCGCGGCTTCGAGTCGCCGACGCTGGGTGAGCTCGCCTACCGCACCGACGGCAGCGGCGGCTTCAACACCACGCTGCAGCCGCAGAAGAGCCGGCAGTCCGAAGTCGGCGCCAAGTGGCGCTCGGCCGACGCAGCGATCGCACTCGACGCCGCGCTGTTCCGCGTCACCGTCGAAGACGAGATCGGCGTGGCCACCAACGCCGGCGGTCGGCAGAGTTTTCAGAACGTCGGCCGCACGCTGCGCGAGGGCGCCGAGGTCTCGCTCGGCTGGCGCATCGCGCCGCAGTGGCGCACGCAGGCGGCGCTGACGCTGCTCGACGCGACCTACCGCGACGGCTTCCTCGCCTGCGCCGGCATCCCGTGCACGGCGCCGAACGTGCCGATTCCGTCGGGCAACCGCATCGCCGGCACCCAGCGCGGCCTGGCCTTTGCGGAACTGGCATGGCAGCCGTCGGCCAACACCGAACTCGGCTTCGAAGTGCGCAAGGCCTCGCCGTTGATGGCCAACGACAGCAACAGCGAAGCCGCGCCGCGCTACACGCTGCTGGCCTGCGCGCCGTGCAACGTTATGCGCTGCCCGACAAGTTCCAGCTCGAACTGTTGGCGCGCCTGGACAACGCCGCCGACAAAGCCTATGCCGGCAGCGTGATCGTCAACGATGCCAACGGCCGCTTCTACGAAACCGGCGCGCCGCGGGCGTGGCTGCTGTCGATGAGGTTGTCGCGTGCGTTCTGAACCCTCGAACTTCAACCTCCGCAAAGAACCGTTCGGGCTGAGGTATCGAAGCCCTTGGCGCGTGGCACCAAGGCTTCGACAAGCTCGGCCTGGCCCTTCGATACCTCAGGGCGAACGGGAATGGAGAGCTGGAGCCCCTGAGATGTTGCGCCGCTGTCTGATCGCCGTTGCATTGCTCTCTCCTTCGCTCGCGTTCGCAGCGCCCGACCCCTTCGAAGGCGACCCGCATCAATCGCGCGCCTGGCCGGAGCTGAAGCGCGAGCACCTCGGCGCCAAAGCCAAGGTCGTCTTCGACAAGCGCGTCGAAGTGCAGGGCCCGGCGTTTGCCGAAGACCCGATGAACGTGCCGATCACCGTGCGCGTCAAGGGCATCGCCGACGTGCAGCGTGTGGTCGTGCTGGTCGATCGCAATCCGATCCGCAAGGTGCTCGAGTACCAGCCGGTCGCTGCGCTGCCGGTGATCGGCTTTCGCTTCAAGCTCGAACAGGCGTCTGCCGTGCGCGCTGCGGTGCAGACCAAAGACGGCCTGTGGCATGTCGGCAGCACCTGGGTCGATTCGAGCGGCGGTGGCTGCACCGTCAACGGCGCGTCGCGCAACGACGGCAGCTGGTCGCAGACGCTCGGCCAGGGCCAGGCCAAGGTCTTCGGCCAGAGCGCGGCGATCGGCGAGGCCGCGGCGCGTTTGCGCCTGCGCGTGATGCACCCGATGGACACCGGCCTGGTCGGCGGCGTGCCGGCGTTCTTCGTCAACAAGCTGTCGGTGCGCGATGCCGACGGCCGCGAGCTGCGCGCCTGCAGACCTTCGAGCCGGTCAGCGAGAACCCGGTGTTCTCGTTCGACTTTGCGACCGCGCCGCGCGCGCCGCTGTCGATTGCCGGCACCGACAACAACGGCAACAAGATCGCGCTGACAACGCCCGCAGCACCATGAGGCTCGTCGCTCTCGCCATGAAGTGGTGGTTGTTCGGGTGGGCTCTGTGCGTGGCGCAGAGCACGACTGCGCAGGCACTCGACTACAAACTCACCGCCCGCGCGCTCGCCGACAACGTCTACGTCGTCGAAGGCGCGAATGCCGATTTCACGCCGGCCAACGGCTGCAACATCATCAACACCGGCTTCATCGCCACCGGCGCCGGTGTGCTCGTCATCAACACCGGCCCGAGCAAGCTGTATGGCGAGCAGTTGCGCGCGCTGATCGCACGCACGACGCGCGAGCCGGTCGCGCAGGTGCTGCACCTGAACCTGCACCCCGACTACTTTCTCGGCAACCAGGCCTTCGCCGACGTACCGCGCACGGCCACCGCGGCCACGCGCGCCGGCATGCAGCGTGAAGCGAAGTCGTACGAAGACAACCTCTACCGCCTGTGCGGCGATTGGATGAAAGGCACGCAGGCTTCACTGCCGCAACAAGACATCGCGCCCGGCCCGCTGCGCATCGGCACGCGCGAGTTCGAGCTGCGCGAACTCGCCGGCCACACGGCGAGCGACCTCGTGCTGATCGACAAGACCAGCGGTGTCGTCTTCGCCGGCGGCCTGGTCTTTCACCAGCGCCTGCCGACGACGCCGCATGCCGAGCCGAAGCGCTGGCTGGCCAGCCTCGATGCGCTCAACGTCACCGACCGCACCGTCGTGCCCAGCCACGGCCCCGTGCACCGCGGCGACGCCGGCCTCGCGCAAACACGCGACTACCTGCGCTGGCTCGATCAGAGCTTTGCGCGCTGGGCGCAAGAAGGCGCCGACGTCAACGACGTGCTGCGCGCGCCGATGCCGGCGGCCTTTCGCGCCTGGGCCGCCTGGCCGGCCGAGTACGTGCGCAACGTGGCACACCTCTGGCCGCGCTACGAAAAAGAAGCATTGAGTCGCTGAGCGTTGCGCAACGCTGGAGCACTCGCCCCGTGAAAACCCGTTGGCGACAGCGTGTTTGGCGCAGCGTAGAACGCCGTCTGCACTGGCACGCGGTTTGCGCTGCAGTTTCGCGCCCAAGCGCTCAACAACGAGGATGACTCCTATGCAGATGAAACTCACGAGCCTGCTGATCGCAGCCGCGCTCGCATCGCTGGCCGCGCAAGCCGCTGTGACCGACCCGATGATCGAGAACGACGCCAAGACCGGCGGCGACGTGCTCTCATCGGGCCTGGGCACACAGGGCCAGCGCTACTCGCCGTTGAAGGGCGTCAACAGCGGCAACGTCGCCAAGCTGGTGCCAGCGTGGAGCTTCTCCTTCGGCGGCGAAAAGCAGCGCGGCCAGGAGTCGCAGCCGCTGATCCACAACGGCAAGATGTACGTCACCGCGTCGTACTCGCGCATCTTCGCGCTCGACGCCAAGACCGGCGCCAAGCTGTGGAAGTACGAGCACCGCCTGCCCGAGGGCATCATGCCGTGCTGCGACGTGGTCAACCGCGGCGCTGCGCTGTACGACAACCTCGTCATCTTCGGCACGCTCGACGCGCAGATCGTCGCGCTTGAACGCCGACACCGGCGACGTGGTGTGGAAAGAAAAGATCGACGACTTCGCCGCCGGCTATTCGCAGACCGCCGCACCACTGATCGCCAACGGCCTGGTGCTCACCGGCGTCTCCGGCGGCGAGTTCGGCGTTGTCGGCCGCGTGGAGGCGCGTGACGCCAAGACCGGCAAGATGGTCTGGATGCGTCCCACGGTCGAAGGCCACATGGGCCAGAAGTTCGACAAGGACGGCAAGGCCGCCGACATCGGCGTTTCCGGTACGACCAACAAGAGCTGGCCGGGTGACCTGTGGAAGACCGGCGGCGCCGCCACCTGGCTCGGCGGCACGTACGACGCCCGCACCGGCCTGGCCTACTTCGGCACCGGCAACCCGGCACCGTGGAACAGCCACCTGCGCAAGGGCGACAACCTGTACTCGTGCAGCACCGTCGCTATCGACGTGAAGACCGGCCAGATCGTCTGGCACTACCAGAACACGCCCAACGACGGCTGGGACTACGACGGCGTCAACGAGTTCGTCACCTACGACGAGGGCGGCCAGATCCTCGGCGGCAAGGCCGACCGCAACGGCTTCTTCTACGTCAACGACGCCAAGACCGGCAAGCTGGTCAACGCCTTCCCGTTCGTCAAGAAGATCACCTGGGCCACCGGCATCGACCTGAAGACCGGCCGGCCGAACTACGACCCGGCCAACCGCCCGGGCGACCCGACGGGCGCGCCCGACGGCAAGAAGGGCAACACCGTCTTCTCGGCACCGAGCTTCCTCGGCGGCAAGAACCAGATGCCGATGGCCTACTCGCCCGACACCAAGCTGTTCTACGTGCCGGCCAACGAATGGGGCATGGAGATCTGGAACGAGCCCGTCACCTACAAGAAGGGCGCGGCCTACCTCGGCTCGGGCTTCACGATCAAGACGCTGACCGACGGCCCGATCGGCGCGCTGCGCGCGATCGATCCGAAGACCGGCAAGATCGTCTGGGAGCAGCCGAACAACGCGCCGCTGTGGGGCGGCGTGCTGACCACCGGCGGCAACCTCGTCTTCTGGGGCACGCCGGAAGGTTATCTGCAGGCGGCCGACGCCAAGACCGGCAAGGTGCTGTGGAAGTTCCAGACCGGCTCGGGCGTCGTCGCGCCGCCGATCACCTGGGACGACAAGGGCACGCAGTACGTGGCCGTGGTCTCCGGCTGGGGCGGCGCGGTGCCGCTGTGGGGCGGCGACGTGGCCAAGAAGGTCAGCTTCCTCGAACAGGGCGGCTCGGTGTGGGTCTTCAAGATTCCGAAGTGATTCTTCGCGCGTTGAGCAAGGGGCTGCTGCGAGGCAGCCCCTTTTTGCTTTGCGCCGGCATCGCATTCGCCGGCCCGCTCGACGCCGGCACGAAGAGCGTCAAGCTGCACGCCAAGGACGGCAGCAGCGTCGACATCGGCCAGGTCGTCTTCACGCCGCGCGCCGATGGCCGCGTGGACTTCGCGTGGAAGGCCGAGACCTCGCGCTTCACCGACCACTTCTTGTCGATGCGCGAGTTCAAGTGCCTGCCGGGGCAGGGCGAGATCATGTGCCTGGTGCCGTATCCGTACCCGCAGCCGGGCACGATTGCGGCGAATGATTTCGCCTGGCTCGAACACTCGCTGCTGTTCATGTTCAAGAAGCAGAGCGAGTTCGGTGCGCAGTTGTGGAACGGCGTCATCTGGAAGCTGGCGCCGTCGGGCAACGGCCTCGAAGGCACGCCGCAGGCGATCGATCTCAATCGCATCTCGGCGCCGCCCGCCAAAACGGATGTGCCGCCCTACGGGGCGGCACATCGCGACGAGATGCCGGCGACCGCACGCTGGTACGGCCGCCTGACGATCGACTGACTTACTGCTTGGCGGCGGCCATCGTGTCGCCGTTGACGGCGCGCAGGCCGGCGGTGCGGATTTGCTCGGCCTGTGCCGGCGTCAGCGGCCGATGCTGGTCGTCGGTGAAGCTCGTGACGCGCAGGCGCGTCGCTTCGACTGCTTCGGCCAGCACTTGTGCGCGCGACACGGTCGAGGTGAACGCCGGCTGGGCCGGTGCGTTCTGGCTGTCGGTGAAGAGCAGCGGCTGGCGCGCCGCGGCGACGGCTTCGGCGCGAATCTGCTCGCGGCTCACCGTCGAGACGAACGGCTTCGTCACCAGCACGTGATCGGCGCCCGGATCCACGTAGGTGGCAGAGGCCGTGCCGGCGGAAGCCAGCGGTGCGGCCGCGATGATGGCGGCGGCGACGACGGATTGGAAAGCGACGGTGGTGAAAGTGCGGTTCATTTGAAACTCCTGATGGGAAGGTGGAAGAAGGCAGCCGGGTTGGCTCTGTTGTCGGCCTTCAGTCCCTTTGAAGCGCAACAACATGATCCGAACTTTCGGCGCCACGGCCGCGATCCGCCTTGCACGCGGATTACCAATTCGTAATCCAGCGCGGCAGTCATTTCTGTCAACATTCGTCTCGTGAACACCTCCGCGTCCGCACCATGAAGCTGCTCGTCGTCGAAGACGACAAGCGCCTGTCCGACTACCTCGTCAAGGGGCTCGGCGAGAACGGCCATGTCGTCGATGTCGCTGCCGACGGCATCGAGGGCCGCCGCCTGGCGCTCGGCGGCGAGTACGACCTGGTCCTGCTCGACGTGATGCTGCCCGGCATCGACGGCTTCGGCGTGCTGAAGGCGCTGCGTGCGGCCAGCGGCACCGCCGCGCACACGCCGGTGCTGATGCTGACCGCGCGCGACAAGGTCGAAGACCGCGTGCGCGGCTTGGAAGACGGCGCCGACGACTACCTCGTCAAGCCGTTCGCGTTTTCCGAGTTGCTGGCGCGCATCGGTGCGCTGTCGCGCCGCGCGCCGACCAACGGCGCCACGGCGCAGGCCACGGTGGTGCAGGTCGCCGACCTCGAGGTCGATCTCGTCGCGCGGCGCGCGGTGCGTGCCGAGCAGCGCCTGGACCTCACGGCCAAGGAGTTCGCGCTGCTGGCGCTGCTGCTGCGCCGGCGCGGCCAGATCCTGTCGCGCACCACCATCGCCGAGCAGGTCTGGGACATGCACTTCGACAGCAGCACCAACGTCGTCGAAGTCGCGGTGCGGCGTCTGCGCGCCAAGATCGACGACGCGTTCCCCGTCAAGCTGCTGCACACCGAGCGCGGCATGGGTTACGTGCTGGAGGACAGGTCATGAACTACTCGATCAGCCAGCGCTTGTCGCTGCGGCTGGCGCTGCTGACGATGGCGATCGTCGGCTTCATCTTCTGGTGCACCTGGAACGCGGTGGCGATGCAGCTGCGTGGCAAGAACGCCCATGAGATGGCGTTTCGCAGCGAGGTCATCACCAAGATGCTGACCGCCACCGCGGCCACGGCCGCCGGCGACGAGAACGCCATCCGCAACAAGATCGAGTCGTACGCCGCGATGCGCAACGGCACGCGGCTCGAGGTCAAGCGCGCCGACGGCGCCGTCGTCTATCGCGACCCGGACACCGCGGCGCACACGATGTCCAGCCATGTGCGCAGCCATCGCTTCTCGATCACCGCGCCGCGCGTGCCCGGCGGCACCTTGGAAGGCGCCTTCAGCGTCGACTTTGCCGAGGACGCGGCGCTCGGCGATCAATGGGCCGCGGTGCTCACCGCTGCCACGCTGGCCGCCGGCGCACTGATCGCGCTCGGCGCCTGGTGGCAGGTGCGGCGCGAGCTGCGGCCGCTGCAGCAACTGGCGCGGCAGACGCAGAACATTTCCGCCGACCGGCTCGATCAGCGCCTGGCGCTGCCGGTGGCCGCGGCCGAGCTGCAACCGTGGATCACGCAGTTCAACGCGCTGATGGACCGCTTGCAGGCGGCGATCCTGCAGCTCGACGCCTTCAACGCCGACGTCGCCCACGAGATGCGCACGCCGATCGCCGCGCTGATGGGCCACGTCGAGGTGGCGCTGTCGCGCGAGCGGCCCGCGGGCGAGCTGCGCGAGACGATGGCGATGTCACTCGAAGAGCTGCAGAAGCTGTCGTCGCTGGTCGATGACATGCTGTTCCTGTCGCACGCCGACCGCGGCGCCCGCGCGCGCCGCGGCGCACCGCGAAGCCTGCGCACGCTGGCCGAGCAGGTGCTCGAGTACCACGAGATCACGTTCGAGGAAGCGGGCGTGCGCGCCAGTGTCATCGGCGATGCGCAAGCCGCGGTGGACGATGCGCTGATCCGCCGCGCGCTGTCGAACCTGCTCGCCAACGCCGCGCGCTACGCCGACAAAGACTCCACGGTGCAGGTCCGCATCGAGCCGGCGCAAGCCGGCAAGGACAGCGCGCGCATCGTCGTCGAGAACCGCGGCGCGCCGATCGATCCGCAACTGCTGCCGCGCCTGTTCGACCGCTTCTTCAGCGCCGACCGCTCACGCACTGCGTGTCAGCAGCAGCACCACGGCCTCGGGCTGGCGATCGTCGCCGCGGTGGCGCGCATGCACGGCGGATGCACGCTGGCCGAATCGGAGGGTGGCGTGACGCGTATCGGCTTCGATTTGCGCTGCGAAGGCGTGGACGCACCGGCCGGGCCTGCGTTGCCGAGCAACGAGCCGCGCAAGCTCGGCGCTGCTTCGCCGCAGCCGGCAACGGCGCTCTGAGTTTGATTGCTCTCCCAATCGTGGGAGAGGGCGGGGGTGAGGGTCGCGCCGTCAGCGCACCGCCCACGCCATGGCAAGCGCATGCGCGTTGGCCGGTTGCTGCTGTGCCTGCTGCTGCGCCAGCGATTCTTCGAGCGCACGCAGTTGCGCCAGGCGGCGGCGCGTACCCGGATGGGTGGCGCTGTCGTGCTGCACACCCTGGCGCGTGAGCAGCGCGAAAGCGTTGTCCACGCCGAAGCCCAGGCTGCGCACCAGCGCGTAGCCATAGGCATCGGCTTCGTGCTCGTGGCGGTGCGACAGCGTGTGCGCTTCGCGGCCGAGCGCTGCACTGACATGGTTCGTCGTCTCGGGCCGCACCTCGCCGGGGATGTGCGCGCGGTACAGCGCCTTGAGAGTGCCTGCGTGCCCGAGCCGCACGTGACCGAGTTCATGCGCCAGCAGCAGCAGCCGCTCGCCCTCGGGCATGTCGCCGACGGCCTGGCTGACAGCGATGCCGGCGCGGTCGAGCAATGCCTCGGCGAAGAGATCACCACCCACCAGCACCAGCTCGATGGCCGGCGCATCGGTGCCCGCGAGTGAGGTCAGTCGCTGCAGGCTGTGGCGCACGCGCTGCGCGGCGGCACTCTGCGCATCGGCCGGTGGCCGTTGCGCCACGCGCATCATTTGCGAGCGGTCGAGCACCTGTTCGATGCTTTCGCCCGCCTTGGCGTGCACGCACGCCGCCATCGTCATCACCACGATCCAGAACCAGCGCATGATTGACCTCACTTGCCCATGAGTGGCAAATCCCGTGCCGGCGGTTCAGCCGGCGCTGATTCGCAATGTGGGGGTTGCAGCGAAGGGGGATGCGCCAATCAATCACGCCAAGGCGGTGCAGTTCGCTGCGCGGCGCGATGCGCGGGGTGTGGCGTGAATTTGGTCCTGTTGATGGGAGGACGGTCTCGTGAGGATGGTCTTCTGGATCGACGGGCATGCCTCAGTGGCGTCGCCCGCGCTGCAACGCCGGACTAGGACTCCGGCACAGGGGTTTCGGAACATGATGAAAGCGATGGATTCGGGTCGAGACCCGACCCAATACTGTTAGCTCTAAACTAACAGTATTTAGACCTGACCCCATCGCGTGGTGTGACCCTATCGCGTGGTGACCCCATCGCGTGGACGCTGTCGACGCGAGAAATTCGTTGTGTCAGGTCAGACGCGCAAGCCTGCAAGCCCGAGCGGTCTGCTTCTTTTTCGGGCTCGCCGTCATTGAGCGCTCCACAGCCTGAACTTGACGTGCTTCGCGGCAGAGCGGAAATCTTTGTCCGAGCTCAGCAAGACCAGATCATGCTTCAGGCAGAGTTGGATGAGCAACGCGTCGATCGTTCCGATCTGAACGCCGTGCCGGCGACAAGAGTTGCGAACCACAGCTGCCTCGATGTGGTCTTCACGATCCGGCTGTAGAAATCCCAGCGCGGCGAACCGGTCGATCAACTGGCCACGTGCTTTGGGACCCGCAAAGCCCTGTAGAAGTTCTTGCAGCACCAGACCCGTCGTGAAGACCTGGTCTGCTCCCTCGAGAGCGTGCGCAAGCGTCTTGACTTCCGGTACCGCCACCTCGGTGTCGCGGCGAAAGGCGAGTGACCAGACGCTGGTGTCGACGAGCAGGCTCACGGCTTGCGGGCGCGCTCAGCCTTGTAGTCGTATGCAGAGTCCCACTCGAGCTTGCCGAACAATTCTGCGACTCTGCGTTGCTCGCGCCGGGCGATGAATTCTTGCAGGGCCCGTGTGACGGCTGCCTTCTTCGTCGGCTCGCCGCTGACGCGAAAAGCTCGGTCGAGCAAATCTTGATCGAGAGCGAGGTTCGTGGCCATGTGTGTAGCTCCAGTCGCGGCAGTCTACACAGCAGCCCAAGAAACGGCAACGGATGCCTCGCGGCGGCAACTCACCACTGATTGCGCAGCTCGCGCAGCTTGACGAACACGGTCTTCGGATCGGGCTGGTCGGGCAAGTCAGGGAATGCCTCGCGCAGCGCCGCAATCACGCTCGGGCTGCCCAGGCGCAAGAAGGTGTTGATCTGCTTTTCTTCGCCCAGCGTCGTCACGCGTGCGCGCGCCGGATCCTGCCCGCTCACCTCGGGCAACAACGCCTTGGCAGCCGCGTTGTCGGGCTCGCGCGCGAGCGTGAAGCGCAGGTTGTTTTCGATGTAATCGTGACCCGCATAGACGCGCGTGTTGTCAGGCAGCTTGGCCAGTTGATCGACGAACGTCGTGTACAGGTCTTGCGCATTGCCGCCGTTGTGGCAGTTGCCGGCGCCGGCGTTGAACAGCGTGTCGCCGGAGAACAGGGCCGGCTGCTCGGTGTGCGAGCGCAGGCAGATGTGGCACATCGTGTGGCCGGGCGTGTCCATGCACTCGAGCTCGACGGTCTTGCCGACCTTGATCACATCGCCGGCTTTCACGCCGCGGTCCACGCCCGCGATGCGCGAGCCGACCTGGTGATGCGCGATCACCTTGGCGCCGGTGGCCGCGACCACGGCCGCATTGCCGCCGGTGTGGTCGTGGTGCTCGTGCGTGTTGAGAATCTGCGTGATCTGCCAGCCTTTGCTCTTGGCCGCGGCCAGGCACTTCTGGTGATCGAGCGGATCGATCGCCAGCGCCTCGCCGCTCTGCGCGCAGGCGATCAGGTAGTTGTAGTTGCGGTAGGCGTTGCCGGTCCAGATGCGCTCGACGATCATGGTTTACAGCCCCACGAGGTAATGCGCGACGTTGTCGATGTCGGCGTCGCTCAAGGTGCCCGACACGCTGGTCATGTTGCCGGCATCGTTGGTGCGCCGCCGGGCCTTGAAGTCTTTGAGCTGCTTGACGATGTATTCGTAGTGTTGCCCGGCCACACGCGGAATCTCGTTCTGGCCTTTGAAGCCGCCGAGGTGGCACATCGTGCACAGCGTGTCGTCGGCCTTCACCTTGCCGAGCTTGGCCTTTTCAGCATCGACCTTGAAGTTCTGGATCGGCGGCTTCTGCTGCGCGAACCAGTCCGACAGTTCGCGCAGTTCGTCGCGCGACAGGTCCTTGACCATCGGGCTCATTTGCGGGTCGCTGCGCCGGCCTTCCTGGAAGTCGCGCAGTTGCAGGTACAGGTAGCGCGACGTCTGGCCGGCGAGGATCGGGTTGATGGGGATCGTCGAGCGGCCGCCGTCGCCATGGCAGGCCGAGCAGACGGCCGCCTTGGGCGGCGCCTGCGTCATGACGGGGGTGACGGTCTGCGCGGCGGCGCTGTTCGACAACAGCACCACCGCGCAACAACACGCTGCGACCAATGCTCCTTTGGTCATCAGGGCAGGGCGAAGACAACCACGGAGTTGCCGCGCTTGAAGTCGAGCTGCGTGTTGCCGCCGGCGGCCACCGCGACATACTGCTTCTTGCCGACCATGTACGACACCGCCGGTGCATTGACACCCGCGCCGGCCTGGTACTCCCACAGCTTCTTGCCGGTGGCGGCATCGAAGGCGCGGAAGTAGCCGTTGCCTTCGCCGTTGAAGACGAGGTTGCCGGCGGTGGCGAGCACGCCGCCGATCAGCGGTTGTTCGGTGTCGAACTTCCACGCCATCTTGCCGGTGTCGATGTTCACCGCCGCCAAGCGGCCCCATTGTTTTTCACCGGGCACGACCTTGAACGCGCCGCCGAGCCACAGCTTGCCGCCCGGGTACTTGGCTTCTTCGACGTGGTAGGTCATCGGCTGGTGCAGGTTGGCCGCATAGGCGAGGCGCGTCTTCGGATTGACCGCCATCGGGCTCCACTCGACGCCGCCGTTGGCGCCGGGCAGCATGCGCTTGCCTTCCTTGGTCGGCAGCACCCACATGTTTTCCTGCGGCACCATCGCTTCGGAAAAACGGATCAGCTCGCCGGTGGCGCGGTCATGCACGTACACGTGGCCGGTCTTGCCGCCGTGAATCGCCACCTGGCGCATCTTGCCGGCCTTGTCTTTTGCTTCGGTGAGGATCACCGGCGACACCGCGTCCAGGTCCCACACGTCGTGGGCGATGTATTGGTAGTGCCACTTGTAGGCGCCGGTGTTGAGGTCCACCGCGATGATCGAGTTCGTGTAGAGGTTGTCGCCCGGCCGTTCTGCGCCGTAGAGGTCGGGGCTCGGGTTGCCGGCGACGAAGAAGGCCGTGTTGGTCGCCTTGTCCACCGCTGGCGCCATCCACACGCCGCCGCCGAGCGTCTTGTAGAAGTCGCCGCCCTTGTCGGCCAGCTGCTTCTTCTCGGCCGCGATGTCGCGCAGCATGTTGCGATTGGTGGCGTCGTTGACCGCCCACACGCCCTCGTGGCCCTTGTCTGGGATGGTGAAGAAGGTCCACAGCAGCTTGCCGTCATTGGCGTCGAAGGCCTTGACGAAGCCGCGCACGCCATACTCGCCGCCGTTGGTGCCGATCAGCACCTTGCCGTTGACGGCCACCGGCGCCATCGTTTCGCTGTAGCCGAGTTCGGGGTCGGCGATTTGTGTGGCCCACAGCAGCTTGCCGCTCTTGGCGTCGAGCGAGACCAGCTTGGCGTCGAGCGTGCCCATGTAGAGCTTGTCGCCCATGATCGCCACACCGCGGTTGTTGGGGCCGCAGCAGTAGGTCGTCACCGGCCCCATCTTGTGCTTGTAGTGCCAGAACTCTTTGCCTGTGACGGCATCGACCGCATAGACGTGGTTGTATGAGGTGGTGACGTACATGATGCCGTCAACGACGATCGGCGCCGTTTCCATCGACTCCAGCACCTCGGTCTGGAAGGTGAACACCGGGCGCAGCTTGCCGACGTTCTTGCTGTTGATCTGCGACGCCGGGTAGTAGCGCGTCTGCTCATAGCTCATGTTCGAGTGCAGGAAGTTCGCTCCGTCCTTGCCGGCCGCGTCGAGCTGGCCTTGCGACACCGAGATGTTTTTCGGCACCGGCGCGCCAGTGGGTGCGGCGCCGCCCTGGACTTCCTGCGCCATTGAGAAACCGGTTGTGGCGGCCAGTACGGCGGCGCCTGCAACCCAAGCCATTCGAGTCATGCGTGTCTCCTCGGTCGGTTGTAGATCGAAACGGGATGCGCGTTGTTGCCATGCGCGGCGTCGTTCGAGGCGACGTGGAGGGCTCGGCACGGGGCAGTCATGAACTGCGAAACTTCGGCTGGCGACGGTCGGGTCGCGCGTTTCCTCGCTGGCGAGACTAAGGCCCTTCAGGTGTGATGGGAAGCCCAATGTGTGCTGCCGAGCCGAGGAGTTTCCCGATGATGAAGCCGCTGCAGAGGTTGATGGCGATCATCGTGGTTGCTGCAAATCTGAACAGCCCTGCCCAGGCGCAAGCGCCGACCAATCCAAACCTCAACGCGCAGTTGCTGGTGGCCGCGCGACAGAACGATCTGCCTGCACTTGAGCGTGCGCTGGCCAAAGGCGCTGCGCCGAACTCACGCAATCGCCTGGGCAAGACGGTGCTGCTGATGGCCTGCGAGAGAGGCGATGCAGCCTTGGCCGAGCGCATGATCGCCGCGCGCGCCGACGTCAATCTGGCGTCGCTCGAAGGCGTGACACCGCTGATGGCTGCGGCCTACGGCGGTCATGCGGCCATCGCGAAGAAGCTGCTCGAGGGCGGTGCGAAGACGCAGCCGCTCGATCGCATGAAAAAGCCTGCGGTGATCTACGCTGCAGGGCAGGGCAATGCCGACGTGCTCGCGCTGCTGCTCGAACACGGTGTGCCCCTCGACGCCGCCTACGAGCAGCAGCTGACCGCACTGATGTGGGCTGCCGGCCAGGGCCACGCCGAAGCGGTGGCGCTGTTGTTGTCACGCGGCGCAAAGACCGACTTGCGCGACGACCGCGGCTTCACGGCCGCAGACATCGCGCAGCAGGCCGGGCACGCGCCGATCGCTGCTGCGATCGGCGCGGTGCGCTGAAGTTGAAGCCCCCCGTTCGCTGCCCCCCCGAGGGGAGTGCTCTGGCCGACGATTGTTCTTCTCGCCGAGGAGGACCACGCCGGGCTGGGTGAGGCACGCGGATTGCCCTTGTCGTTGATCCGCCGGCGGCGTCAAGGAGCAGTAGTCATGGACGAGACGAAGGAAAACAAGGCGGAGCTGTCGCGCCGCCGCTTTCTGGTCAGCAGTGCCGCCGGGGCAGCGGTTCCTGCGGCAAGCCTTGCCGGCGGTTGTGCGGCGCAAGCCGAGCTGAAGACGCCAGGGCCAACGGCGACGGGGCCAATCGCGGCGGCTGCGGCGATGGAGCCGGCATCGGCGCTGCCGCTGACCTTGCGTGTCAATGGCGTCGACCATCGCCTCAACCTCGACGTGCGCACCACCTTGCTCGACACCTTGCGCGAGCACATCGGGCTGGTCGGCTCGAAGAAGGGCTGCGACCACGGCCAGTGCGGTGCGTGCACGGTGCACGTCGGTGGCGAGCGTGTGCTGTCCTGCCTGACGCTGGCGGCGCAGGCGCAGGGGCGCGAGGTGAAGACGATCGAGGGCTTGTCGCAAGGTGCCGCGCTGCACCCGATGCAGCAGGCCTTCATCGACAACGACGCGTTCCAGTGCGGCTACTGCACGCCGGGGCAGATCATGAGCGCGGTGGCCTGCGTCACCGAAGGCCGCGCCGCGAGCGACAGCGAGATCCGCGAGTACATGAGCGGCAACCTGTGCCGCTGCGCCGCCTATCCCAACATCGTGGCCGCCATCCGCGAAGCCGCGCCGAAGATGAGGAGGGCGTGATGCGGCCGTTCACCTATTCCACTGCTGCCGACGGGCAAGCTGCCGTGCGCGCGGCGGCTGCGGGCAGCGCCGCGGCGCCGGTGCACTTTCTGGCTGGCGGCACGACGATGATCGACCTGATGAAGCTCGACGTGCTGCGGCCGGCGCAGCTCGTCGACATCACGCGCATCGCCGAGCCGCGCCTGCGCAGCATCGAGGCCACGTCGGCCGGCCTGCGCATCGGCGCGCTGGCGACGATGCGCCAGGTGGCCGACAACCGCACCGTGGTGCGCGACTACCCGGTGCTGTCGCAATCGTTGTGGCTGGCGGCGTCGCAGCAGATCCGCAACATGGCGTACGTGGGCGGCAACGTGCTGCAGCGCACGCGTTGCAGCTACTTCCGCGACACCAGTTGGCCCTGCAACAAACGCGAGCCCGGCAGCGGCTGCTCTGCGGTGCAGGGCATGAACCGCTGGCATGCCGTGCTCGGCACGTCAGAGCAATGCATTGCGAGCTACCCGGGCGACTGGGCGACGGCGCTGGTGGCGCTCGACGCCACGATTGAAACGCTCACGCCGCGCGGCCCGCGCTCGTTTCGTTTTGCCGATCTGCACCGTCTGCCCGGCAACACGCCGCACATCGAAACGCAGCTCGAGCCGGGCGAGCTGATCACCGGCTTCGTCGTGCCGGCGGCGGCCTACAACCGGCGCTCGCTGTACCTGAAGGTGCGTGACCGCGAGTCGTACGAGTTTGCGCTGGCCAGTGCCGCGGTGGCGCTCGACATGGACGGCGCCACCGTGCGCCAGGTGCGCATCGGCATCGGCGGCCCGGTGGCCGTGCCGTGGCGCGCGCTCGAAGCCGAAGCCGCGTTGACCGGCAAGCCGCTGACCGAAGCCAACGCCACCGCAGCCGCGCGCGCCATCTTCGCCAACGCCAAGACTTACGAACACAACGCCTTTCGCGTGCCGCTGGCGCAGCAGACCTTGGTCCGCGCGCTGTTGCAAGCCCAAGCCATGGAGCTGCCGTCATGACATCCCCCGTCCCCGCCGCCCAGGCCAACATGGGCCAGCCGATCGCGCGCCTGGAAGCGCGCGCCAAGGTCACGGGCGCGGCGCGCTTCGCGTCGGACATGCCGCTGGCGCGACCGGCTTACGCCTACCTCGTGACGAGCACGATCGCCAAAGGGCGCATCAGCGCCATCGACGAGACGGCGGCGCGCGCGGTGCCCGGCGTGCTGCACATCCTGACGCACCGCAACCGGCCGGCGCTGCAGCCGATCAAGCACTTTTTCGCCGGCGGCTCGGCGCTGACGTCGGTGCCGCCGCTGGCCGGTCCCGAGGTGGCCTACGAGGGCCAGATCGTCGCCATGGTGACGGCGGAAAGTTTCGAAGCCGCGCGCGAAGCCGCGCACCGCCTGGTGCTGCGCTACGAACGGCAGAAGCCGGCCGCGTCGTTCGGCGACGCCGGGGCGGTCGAGCAGCGCACCGCCGACGTCATCCCGATGCGCAAGGACGTGGCGCTCGGCAACGCGCAGGCCGCGTTCACCAGCGCCGCGGTCGTGCACGACGCCGAGTACGCCACCCCCGCGCAGCACCACAACGCGATGGAGCTGCTGGCGACGTCGGCGCTGTGGCTCGGCGACGAGTTGACGGTGTACGAGCCGACGCAGTTCGTCTATGGCCTGCGCAGCGCGCTGGCCACGCAGTTGGCGATGCCGCCGGAGAAGATCCGCATCGTCAATGACTTCGTCGGCGGCGCCTTCGGCGGCAAGGGCGCCGTCACGCAGCGCACGGCGCTGGTGGTGCTCGTGGCCAGGATGCTGGGGCGCCCGGTCAAGCTGGTGGCGACGCGCGACCAGGGCTTCACGATCTCCGGCCACCGCCATGAAACCAAGCACCGCGTGCGCTTGGCCGCCACGCGCGACGGCCGCTTCACCGCCTACCACCACGACCTGTGGGAACTGAATGGCCGCGCCGATCCGTACGTCAATGGCGGCATCGAGAACTCGGCGGCGATGTATGCGTTTCCCGCGGTGATGAGCACGGCGCACATGGTCCGCAGCGACCGCAACCCGCCGATCTTCATGCGCTCGCCGGCGGAAGTGCCGGTGATGTTCGCGCTCGAGTCCGCGATCGACGAGCTGGCGGTCAAGCTGGCGATGGACCCGGTGGAGTTGCGGCGCAAGAACGACACCGACAAGAACTGGATCACCGGCAAGCCCTACACCAGCCGCAGCCTGATGGGCTGCTACGACGCTGCCGGCCGCGCCTTCGGCTGGCAGCGGCGCAACCCGGCGCCGGGCTCGATGCGCGACGGCGACTGGCAGGTCGGCTGGGGCTGCGCCACCGCCTCCTACCCGACGCACGTGGCGCCGGCCGTGGCCCGCGTGCGCCTGGCCGCCGACGGCACGGCGCGTGTGGAGACGGCGGTGCACGACGTCGGCACCGGCGCCTACACCGTCATGGCCCAGATGGTCGCCGAGTGCTTGTCTATACAACCCGCCAAGGTGGCGGTGGCGATCGGCGACAGCAGCCTGCCGCCGGGCCCGGTGTCGGGCGGCTCGTGCACCACGGCCAGCGCCTGCTCGGCCGTCAAGCTGGCCTGCGACCAGATCCTGGCGCGGCTGGGGGTGGCGGCCACGGCCACATCACAGCAACGCATGGCGGCGTTCGAAAAACTGAAGGTCGGTGCGATCGAGGAAACCGGCCATTTCGTGCCGCCGTCGAGCCGCTCGAAGACCACCGCCAGCCTCTACCAGGGCAGCGCCGACCTCACCGGCGGGCCCAACGCCGAGAACGCCGGCAACACGATGTTCGCCTTCGGCGCCGAGTTCGTCGAAGTGCGGGTGCATGCGCGCACGCGCGAGATCCGCGTGCCGCGCATCGTCGGTGCGTTCGCGGCCGGGCGCATCATGAATCCGCGCACGGCGCACAGCCAGTTGATGGGCGGCATGATCTGGGGCATCGGCTCGGCGCTGCACGAGTTCACCGAGATCGACAAGCGCGAAGCGCGCTACGTCAACGACAACCTGGCCGAGTACCTGATCCCGGTGAATGCCGACATCCGCCAGGTCGACGTGATCATGCTGCCCGAGGTCGACACGCAGATCAATCCGGCCGGCGCCAAGGGCCTGGGCGAACTCGGCAACGTCGGCACCGCCGCGGCGGTGGCCAACGCGGTCTTCCATGCGACGGGCAAGCGCGTGCGCGAGTTGCCGATCACGATCGACAAGCTGATCGCGCCGGGCACGGCGTAGCGCGTGCCGGCGCGACAGCACACGCGGCGTCAGCCGAGCTTGCCCAGCGTTCCCGTGGCTTCGGCCAGCAGGTAGTAGAAGGTGACGCGGCTCTTGCGCCGCTCGTCCTTCATCTTCACGGCCACGGCTTCGATGCCCTTGTCGGCGGCGGCGGCGTCGAGGCCGAGCTTCTTGGCCGCGAAGCCGTTGCGCACCGTCGCCTTTTCCTTGTCGTCGCTCACCGACACCATCGACGAGTCGGCGTTGCGCAGCGCGATGCCGCAGTACTTGACGATGGCCGCCACGTGGGCCTCGCTGGCGTTGGGGGCGTACTTCTTCACGTCGGGCAGGTAGTCGCTCATCGAGAGTCTCCTCGTTCAGGGTGGGGAAGGAAAGCGCAGCGCATGCTAAGCCCATCCTGCAGCCCTGTGTCACAGGGCATTGCCGCGGTTTCAACCGCCCTTGTTCAGGCCCAGCCGCTCGACGTTGCGCTTCTCGGCGGCAAACGCTTCTTTCATCGCGCGGCCGTACTCCGCGGGGCCGAGGTAGTCGGGCGTCTGGTCGAACTTGTCGAGCTCGGCCACATGCAGCGGGTCGAACAGCGCCAGCTTGAAGGCGTCGTGCAGCGTGCGCACGATGGCCGGCGGGATGCCCTTCGGCCCGGCCAGGCCGTACGGCGACGTGGCGGCGAGCGGGAAGCCGAGCTCGGTCACCGTCGGCGTCTGCGGCCAGCGCTTGCTGCGCTGCTCGCTGAAGACGGCGATCAGCCGCAGGCGGCCGTTCTCGACGTGCGGCGCGAAGCCGCTCGAGTTGACGCCGACGTCGACGTTGCCCGCCGCCACCGCGAGCATCTGCTCGGCCGTGCCCTTGTACGGCACGTGCACGTAGGTCAGGCCCTTGGCCGCCATCAGCTGGTCCATCAGCAGGTGCGGCGTCGTGCCGACGCCGTTGGTGGCCACCGTCAGCGCGCTCGGGTGCGTGCGCGCGAAGGCGAAGACATCGTCGAGCGTCTTGATGCCGTTGCCCGGGTGCGTGAGCAGGCCGAAGGTCACGCCGCTCAACTGAAGGATCGGCGTCGTGTCGCGGATCGGATCCCACAGCACCTTCTGCATCCACGGCGCGCGAAACACCGGCTGCGGCATCTGCGCGATCGTGTAGCCGTCGGGCGCGGCGCTTTGCAACACCGGCATCACCAGCGTGCCGCCGGCGCCGCTGCGGTTTTCGGTGAGCACGCGCTGGCCGAGGTGGCGCCCGGCGATCTCGGCGAGCAGGCGCAGCGTGCCGTCGGTGGCGCCGCCGGCCGGCCACGGCACCCAGAGCGTGATCGGCTTGCTGGGGAAGGGCTCGCTGGCGCGCACGTGCGCGCAGGCCAGCGTTGCCGCCGTGGCGATGAAATGGCGGCGCTTCATTGCCAGGCCACCAACTCCATCGTCAGCGTGCCGCCGGTGAGAAACGTCGCCTGCGCCGGCTCCTCGCGCACCACGCGCACCAGGCCGACGCCGTCGCAGTACCACTCGGTGGTGGCCAGCGGCATGTCGCGCCAGCCGGCGACCGGATCGGCATAGACGCGGATCGTGGCCGTGCCCTTGACGCGCAGGCAGTTGCCCCACGCGCCGGCGCGTGTCTGCACCTTTTCGCCCGCGGCTTCGATGGTGTAGTTCATGGTGATCGAGGGGTGCGTGTGTTTGATCTCGCGCGGGAATTCGTTGCGCCGCTTGAGCAAATAGGCGGTGGTCGTGGCCTGCCAGGTGCTGCCGGCGGCCAGCGGCGTTTTCAAGACATAGCGGCGTTGCGCATCGGGCTTCGGCTCGGCGTCGAGATCGCTCTTGCTGGCCACACGATAGATGCCCGTGTCGTCGCTGCGTAACCAATAGTCCACGCCGCTGTCGCTGCGGCGGCGGAATGCGCTGCCGCCTTCGACCCGGCGTGTCGCTGCCGTGCGTGGTCAGCACGAGCATGCTTCGTGTTCGACGACGTTGTTGTCCCACTCGGTCTTCACGTCATAGGTCCAGCGGTGGCCGGCTTCGAGGGGGAAGAAGCCGGTCGCGGGCGCGGCGGCGCCGCAGCCCGCGAGCGCGGTGGCGAGGGACAGGAGGCTCACGCTGCGCATTCACTTCTCGGGCAACTGCGGCACCGGCAGATCGCGGATCTTCACCGCTTGTTCATCCGCGCCGGGCCGCAGCCACGAAAAACCTTTCGGCCCGCTCTTCGGCTCGGCCGTGCCCATCTGGCTGACGCCCTGGCGCACCTTCTTCATGCCGTCGTCGAGCAGCGCGTGCAGGTCTTTGCTGTAGGCCAGCTTGAACGAGCGCGGCTCGCGCGCCGGCTTGCCGTTTTCCAGCGCATTGACCCAGACGTAGAGCGCGCCGGTGTGCTGCTTGCCCGGCTCCTCGATCACCACGGCGAGCAGCACGAAACGCTCGGGCAGCGATTGCCGGCTCGGCTGCCCCCAGACGTTGTCGAAGGCCTGCTCGCCGTAGAAGTAGAGCGCGGTCACGCCGACGACGAGCAGCGCTTTCATCCAGCGCGGCCAGGCGGAGAAGACGAGCGCCAGCGCGGCGGCGCATGCGAGCGCGACGAAGGCCCAGAGCAGCGAGTCGGTGGCCGTCAAGTCAGTGGTCCATCGCGCTGCGCGCGATCCGCACCGCATGAGAGGGGGTCGGCAGTCGGCCCGTTGGCGACGTTCAAGGTCCGCAACAGAACCGTTCGGGCTGAGGTGGCTGTTCCGACCGTCCTGAGGTATCGAAGGAAGCCGCGTTTTGTCCCCGTTCGGAAAGAAGAGTCCCGTTCGGGCTGAGGTATCGAAGCCCCTGGCGTGTGGCAAGAAGGCTTCGACGAGCTCAGCCTGGCCCTTCGATACCTCAGGGCGAACGGGGTGGAGAAGCCGACCGTCGCCAACAGCCGCAAAGGGCCGGCAGCGGACGTCGCCGAGCGAGCAGGTTTCATATCAGCGGCACCCGGCCACGCGAAACCGCTGACGCGCCCCCTCCAGGGGCAGCGAGGGGGGTCATATGCGCTCCACCAACTTCTTGGCCAGCGTGTTGACGTTGCCCACACGGCCGTCGCGATCGACGGTGAAGCGCGCGGCGGTGGCTTCATCGCCCTTGCGCGCCACCCTCACCGCGCCATAGAACACGACTTCGGCACGCGGGTTGACTTTGACCACCGAGACGTTCACTTCCACCGGCTGGCCGTTCTTGCTTTCGTAGTAGTGCAGGTTGACCGTGTACTCGCCCGGGCGCGAAGCCGCGGATCGTCACCACCTCCTGGTTCAGCGGGTTCACGACCGTCTGGCCGTTGACGATGATGGTGTCGTTGGCGACACCGCGGTCGTCGCGGTCGAGGTGCATCAGCCCCGCCTCGCGGGCGCGAAACCAGACCATGTTGCCGCCCGGGTCCTGCACCCAGGTGTCGATGTCGTTCGGGTCGAGGTCGGGCCAGGTCACGGTGATGATGAACTCGGCCTTGGCGTCGATGACGCCGGTCTTGGCTTTCGGGTTCATCACCACCAGCGCGGCGGCAAACAGCATGACGAAGGCGAGCAGCGTGTTGAACAGCAGGTCGGAGAACGGGTCGATCTCATCGTGGCGGCGTTTGCGCAGCATCGCCATCAGCGTGGCCCCGCCACGATGTCGGCAACGATCCGATCGGCCGTGCGGTCGAGCAGCAGCAACTGCAAGCCGAGCCAGAGGTTGGCGACGAGGCCGACCAGCGTCGTGTACAGCGCAATCGCCATGCCGGCCGTCATCTGCGTCAGCAGCGCCTGGATCTGATCGACGTCGAAGCTCGGCATGGCGCCGATGCGCGAGGCCATGAAGATGAAGCCGACCACGGTGCCCAACAGGCCGAGCTTGATCGCACTCGCCGCGAACCACCACGCGGTTTCATGCGCGCCGTGGCTGTGTTCGGAGAGCAGCGCCGCGGCCTGGTCCGGCGACTGCGCGCGCGCCTGCGCGTAGGCGTGGCGCCAGTCGGAGCCGTCGGCGGCTTCGGCCTGCAGCCGCCACGCGCGCTGTCCGCACCACAGCGTGACGACGAGCGCCAGCAGCGCGATGGCCATGCTGATGCCGCTCGGGTCACCGACGATCAACGCGCGCCACAAGCCGCGCGTGTGCAGCCACCACGCCGCGAAGATCGCCACGCCGAACAACACGGCCCAGGCCCAGAACAGGCGCTGCGCGAGCGTGGCCACGGGGGTGCCGAGCCTCATGCGGGGCCGCCCCGCTTTGGCGAGTTGTCCGAATCCGCGCTGCGGGTCATAGCCCCAACACGCCAGCACGAAGGCCACGGCCAGCGTGCCGAGCACGACCCACGGCGCGATGCCGGGGTCCTTGCCGTAGAGCGCAAAGCGCATCCACTCCACCGCGTGCGTGAACGGGTTGACCTGCGCGATGCGCCAGACCCAGGTTGCGCCGGACTCTTCCAACTTCCACAGCGGGTAGAGCGCGGTCGAGATGAAGTACATCGGGAAGATGACGAAGTTCATCGTGCCGGCGAAGTTCTCCAACTGCTTGATGTGCACGGAGAGCAAGAGGCCGAGCGCGCCGAACATCAAGGCCGCGGCGATCGCAGCGACGATGGCGTGCGGCCCCGGCCACGGCACCTGCGTGCCGATCAGCGCGGCAACGATCAGGAACGCCGCGGCTTGCAGGAACGACAGCACCGCGGTGGCGATCAGCTTGCAGGCCAGCACCCACCAGCGCGGCAACGGCGCGGTCAGCAGCAGGCGCATCAGCCCCATCTCGCGGTCATAGACCATCGCCAGGCTCGACTGCATGCCGTTGAACAGCAGCACCATGCCGAGCAGACCCGGCACGATGTAGACGTCGTACGGGATGTAGGTGTCGTACGGTTCGACGATGGCCACACCGAAGACGTTGCGAAAGCCGGCGGCGAAGACTGCGAGCCAGAGCAGCGGCCGCACGAGTGCGGAGACGAGGCGGCCGTACTGGCGCGAGAACTTGAAGAGTTCGCGCGCGACGATTGCACTCAGGGCTTGCAGTGCGTGTTTCACTGCGAGCGCGCCTTGCAGAGTTTCTCCGGCGCATCGGCGCCGAGCGTGTCGAGGTTGTTCTTCGGATGCAGCATGCCGTCGGCCGGCGCTTGCCCGATGACGCCCTGGCCGTCGGTCAGCAGCAGCGGCTGGCGCAACTGCCCATCCCACGCGCGAAAGCTCATCGTCACGCCTTTGCTGCCGTCGAGCTCGTTGGCGGCCAGCGCCTTGGCCCACGCGGCGTTCGGTCCGTTCGGCGCGGCGACGGCGGCGGCGACGAGCGCGCGGCCGGCCATCCACGACGCGAAGTCGTGCGCCGTCATCGTGCGGTTGTTGGCTTTGGCAAAGCGGCGCACCACCTGCGGCGCGCCGAAGCGTTCGAACTGCGCGTGCCAGGCCAGCGCCGTGAGCCCCGCATCGCCGACGACGGGCCGCGGCAGCGCCGTGCGGTAGGGCAGCGCGCGCGCGAACTCGCCGTCGCTGTCGATCACCCAC
Organism: uncultured beta proteobacterium; assembly: GCA_963732625.1. Lineage (GTDB taxonomy): Bacteria > Pseudomonadota > Gammaproteobacteria > Burkholderiales > Burkholderiaceae_C > CADEEN01. Next base: position 37,496 of record CAVTAM010000019.1, read on the forward strand.
ACCGCGTCGTACTGCAAGCCGCCGCCGGTCGCCAGCAGCGGGTTGGCCAGATCGCGCTCGCGCGGGTCGGCCGAGATCTTGAACGGTTTTGTCGCCGCCACTTTGAGGCCGAAGCGTTTCATCGAGGCCTGCGCGGTCGCTGCACGCGCGGCGTCTTCAGCGCTCGGGCCGGCCAGCACGAGCAGGTTGCTCCACTTGCGCGCGACGAGGGCCTGCGCGAGCGCGTCGCTGCGCATGCGCTCGCTGGGCAGCAGGTGAAAGAGGTTGGCGCGGCAGTCGGCTTGGCGCAGCGCGTCGCCAGCGTTGCCGACGTTCAACACCGGCAGCTTCACCGCATCGGCCACGGCGAGGGTCAGTGCGGCGTCGAGATCGGTGATGAGCACCGCGGCGCCGCTTTTTTCGGCCTGTTGTGCGGCGGCGCGCGCCGCGTCGCGCGAGTCGGCGCTTTTGACGTCGATGGCAACCGCGGTCTTGCCGGCGTCGAGTTCGAATTTGGCTTCGTCGAGCGCCACCTTCAGCCCTTGCTCGGCCGGGCCGCCGGGGTGGCCGAAATAGCTGCGCTCGGTGCGCGTGCGTTCGAGCCGCGGGTCGTCGGCGGGCTGGATCAGCGTGGCCTTGAGCGTGGCGGCAAGCGGGCATGCGTGCCAAGCCAGCAGCGCCAACAAACAAACAGCGCGCCCCAGCGGCCGCGGCGGATCCGGCTTTGCCGGGCCGCACGCGGCGCCCCCCTGGGGGGGAGGCGCCGCAGGCGCTTCGGGGGGGAGCCTGTTCACTCGATCACCAGCGCCTGGTACGGAACGCGGCCGACGGGGACGGTTTTGATCGCTTTCGCGGAAGCGACATCGATCACCGTCATGTCATCCGACAAACCGTTGACGACGTACAGCCGCGCTTCGGCCTTGTCGAGTGCGACGTTCCAGACGCGCTTGCCGGCCAGCACCATCTGCGTGACCTTGCGCTGCGCGACATCGACGAACGCAACGTGATTGGCGCGGCCCATGCCGACGAAGGCGCGCTTGCCGTCTTTCGTCATGACAATGCCGACCGGCGTGATGTCCTGCGCGCGTGCGCCCGGCAGCGCGAACTTGATCGTGTGAATGACGCTGTGGTCTTTGGTGGCGATGATGCTGACGCTGGCATCGAGCTCGTTGGTGACCCAGAGCTCCGCGCCATCGGGCGTGATCGCCATGCGCCGCGGCCGTTTGCCGACCTTGACGTTGTGCAGCACCTTGGCCGTGGCCGCATCGACGACGTGAACCATGTTGGCCACTTCGGACGTCACGTAGACCAGCTTGCCGTCGGCGCTGACCTTCACGCCTTCGGGCTCCTTGCCCACCGGCACCTGCTTCGTCATCTTGCCGCTGGCGATGTCGACGAAGCCGAGCGCGCCTTCATCTTCCATCGACACGTACAGCGTCTTGCCGTCGGGCGAAAGGTCGAAGGCCTCCGGGTCGTCGCCGAGCGGCACGCGCCTGATGCTCTTCTTCGTGGCCACGTCGATCAGATCGGCGGCATGCGATTCGGCACAGGCGACGAGCAACTGTTTGCCGCCGGGCAGCAGCTGCATGTGGCGCGGGCGCTTGCAGGTGGCGACCGGCGCCTGCACGGCCAGCGTGGCCGCGTCGATCACGGCGAGCGCGTTGTCTTTTTCGCTGGACACCCAGACCGTGGGTTCGGCAACGGCGGTGCCTGCGGCAACGCAGAGCGCCAGGGCAAGAAAGGCTTTCATGCGGACAGGGTCTCCTTTCGGGTGGTGCGTTGGATGAATCCGGATTCGAGGGTTGGTTCCCCGAGCGCGCGGGTGACTTCGCCGGGTGTGCCGTCGGCGATGAGTTTGCCCTGATGCAGCACGAGCACGCGGTCGGCCTGCAATGCTTCTTCGACCAGGTGCGTGGCCCACAGCACCGTGGTGCCGCGCGCGGCCACGTCGGCGCGCAGCGCAGCCAGCAGATCGCGCCGCGACGCCGGGTCGAGGCCGACGCTGGCTTCGTCCATCAGCAGCACCGCCGGCCGGTGCAACAGCGCGCGCACGAGTTCGACCTTGCGCCGGTTGCCGCCGGAGAGTTCGCGCACGGTGCGCTGGCGGTCCTTGGCGATGCCGAGCGCGCTGCAGCCTTGTTCGATGCGCTCGTTGGCCACCGCGCGCGGCAAACCATGCAGCGCGGCATGGAAACGCAGGTTGCGCTCGACCGACAGGTCGAGGTCGAGCGACGACTGCTGGAAGACGACGCCGAGCGCGGCCAGTGCGGCCACGGGCTGCTTGCGGATCGAATGGCCGGCGATCAACGCCTCGCCGCCGTCGGCCGCGAACAGGCCGGTGAGGATCTGGAACAGCGTCGACTTGCCGGCGCCGTTGGGGCCGAGCAGCGCGGCGAAGCAGCGCGGCGCGATCGTCAGCGTGAGGCCGTCGAGCGCGGTGCGCTGCACCGTAGCGCTTGGTCAGCCCATGGAGTTCGATCGCCGGCGCGACAGCGCTCACAGCTCGAACTCCATCGCCCCTTGCGCGCACTCGATGCCGCAGGCGGTGTACAGCGACCGGTCGCTGCCGTTGGCGTCGAGCAGCAGCTTGCGCGGGCTGGCCACGCCGGCCAGGCGATCGAGCCAGCGCATGTTTGCGGCGTGCGGCGCGCGGTCGATGATCACGCAGTCGGCGTCCTTCATCCAGTCGAGCCATCGAGTCGAACGCCGCCGAGTCGAGGCTGTCGCCGTGGACGATGAACAGGCGCGCTTGCGAGCGCTCGTCGCGCACCGCCAGCGCGATGCGCTCGCCGGCCGCGGCGTCGGCCGCCGTCAGCGCGGTGAAGACGAGTGACGGCAAGCGCTCGATCGTGAAGTCGGCCGTGCGCTGCTCGCCGGCCACCGGGATCAGGTGCCACTGCACGCCGCAGAACTGCTGCAGCACCGGCAGCAGCGGCAGCGTCAGCGTCAGGTGTTCGAACACGGCCGGCGTGGCGTAAAGGTCGATCGGCGCGCCGTCGCGCAGATCGAGCAGGCCGCTGACCTGATCGCGCTGCATGCCGGTGAGCACCACCGTGGCACCGTTGTCGTCGCCTGCGACGCAGCCGCGCCCGCATCGACGCGGCACCAAGCGCTGTCGCCGCCGTCGCTTTGGCCGGGCGATAGCATCAGCGACGGCATGCGCCGTGCTTGATCGGCGCTCCGCACCGTGCACGCGCAGCTTCATGTCGTGTCCGCCTTCCACCACCCTGGCTGCCGAGGAATCAGTTTGTCGTTGTTGTTTGTCTTCATGCGCATGGGAGAGCCGGGTGCAAGACACGTGCCGCCGGACTGGCGGGCCGCGGGTGCAGCTTTCGACGCATCTTGTGCCAGTGGGACGCAAAGGCGTTCAAGACTGAAACAGGGAATACCCGTGGCGCTGCGGAGCATGGTGTTGTGCCTGTCTGCATGGCTGCCGGTCGTGACGATGGCCTGCGGCGTCGATGCGCCGCGCCTCGAACCGTGGCCGGCCGGCGTGGCTGGCGTGTGGTGGCTGCGCGCCGCACGCGGCGATGCCGACGCGAACAACCGCGGCGTGGTTTCGAACCTGCTGATCGTGCGCGATGGGCGGCGCGTCTGGGCCGTCGGCAGCGGGCCGTCGCCGGCGTTCGGCCGCGCGCTGGGGTGCGTGGTGCGGCGCGACGTCGGCCACGCGATCACCGACGTGATCAGCCCGTGGCCGCGCCCCGAACTCGTGCTCGGCGCGGCCGGCTTGCCGCAGGCGCGGCATTGGGCGCATGTTGACGTCGCGCAGGCGATGCGCGCGCAATGCGCGCGCTGCGTGATCCGCTTGCGCCAGCGTCTGGGGGCTGCGGCGGTGGACCTCGGCGCCGCGAACGCGTGCGTTGGCCCGAGCGCCGGCTGCACGGAGCCAGATGGCCAACTCGGGCCGTTCGACTGGTGGCGACTGCAACGTGCGCCGGGCGTGCCGGTCACCGTGTGGCAGGTGCGCGGCCGCGGCGCGATGACGGCACACGGCCTGCTGTGGGCCGGCGACGCGCCCGATCTGCGCGACAGCCGCGTCGAAGCGATGCGCGCAGCGACAGCGCAACTGGCGCTGATCGCTGGCGACGCAACGACGTTGATGGGCGAGCAGGGCGAGCCTGCGCCGATCGAGCGAGTTGGAAGCGCACATCGGCTATTGGACTGCGCTCGACGCCGAGATTCGCCTTGCGCAGTCACGCGGCGATGATCCGACCACGGTGCCGACGACGTTGCCCGGCGCCGATGCGTCGCGCACGAAGGGCGCGGCGCACGCGCTGAACTGGCAGCGCGCATGGCGGCATGCTGAAGATGACGCGTTGCGGCCCTGAACGCCGCGTGGCTTCAAGCCCTCTCGTTCCAGCGCAGCTTTCTGTAGATCGTGTTGCGGCTGATGCCCAGGCGCTTGGCGGCCTCGGAGATGTTGCCGCCGACGGCGTCGAGCGCGCTGCGGATGGCGTCGATCTCGATGTCGTCGAGCGAGCGGCTGGCCGTGTTTTCCGCCGGCGCGGGCGCCGGCTCGACGGCGGCGGCAGTCGCCGCGGCGGCCACCGGCACTTCGGCGCGCCGCTGCGTCACGGCGCTCGCGGCCGTGGGGCCGGCGCACTGATGTCGTCGAGAAAATCATCCGGCAGGTGCTCGCGCCGGATCGTGCGTTCGCCTGCGGCCATGACACACGCCGTGCGCAGCACGTTGAACAACTGGCGCACGTTGCCCGGCCACGGGCAGCGCGTCAGCAAGGCTCGGCGACCTCGGCCGACAGCGTCAGGCTGCGTGATGCCTCGCGCTGGACGATGCAGCGCGGCCAGCGCCGCCAGATCGCTGCGCTCGCGCAGCGCCGGCAGCTGCACGGCCAGGCCGTTCAGGCGGTAGTACAGGTCTTCGCGGAAGGTCTGCGCGGCGATCATCTCGCGCAGGTTGCGGTGCGTCGCGCAGACGATGGCCACGTCCACCGCCATCGCCTTGTTGCTGCCCAGCGGCACCACCTGCCGCTCCTGCAGCACGCGCAGCAGATGCGCTTGCAGGGCGATCGGCATGTCGCCGATCTCGTCCAGGAACAGCGTGCCGCCGTTGGCCTGCAGGATCTTGCCCACCGCGCCTTTGCGCCGCGCGCCGGTGAAGGCGCCTTCTTCGTAGCCGAAGAGTTCGGACTCGATCAGCGTGTCGGGGATCGAGGCGCAGTTGACGGCGATGAAGGGTTGCCGCGCGCGCTGCGATTCCTGGTGGATGGCGCGTGCCAGCAGCTCTTTGCCGGTGCCGGTTTCGCCGAGGACGAGGATCGGGATGTCGCGGTCGATGACGCGCCGCACCTTGGCCGCGATGGCCGCCATCTGCGCGTCGCCGGTGGTCAGCGCGGCCAGGCCGATCGGCTCGGCGGCCGTGCCGCGCGGCGCTGCGGCAACGCGCTGCGGCAACGGGCTGCCGGCCGACGGCATGGCGTCGCCCGGTCGTCTCGCTGCCCGCCGGTGCTGTGCCAGGCCGGAAAGTTGAAACGCGCCATCACATGCACCTGCCGGTTGTCGGCCGTGCGCGCGAGCAGCGGCGTCGCCAGCGGCGAGCGGAAATGCTCGACCAGCGCGCCGACCGTGGTGCCGAGCAGGCTCGGCAGCGAATGCATGCGCACGGCCGCGCCGCTCATCGCCAACTGGTCGAGCGCGCTGCGGTTCGCGCCGACGATCTTGCCGTCGGGCGTGACGGCGAGGATGCCTTCCATCAGCGTGCCGATGAACTCGGCGCGGGTGTGGAAGTGCAGCCGCAAGACATGGCGGTAGTCGTCCGACAGCCAGTGGTTTTCGATCATGCGCGCGCTCATGCGCACCAGCGCCATCGTGTGCTGGTGGTAGCAGCGCTGGTCGCCGGTGACGTCGAGCACGCCGAGGATGTTGCCGCGCGGGTCGAGGATGGGTGCCGCCGAGCAGGTGAGGAAATGGTTGGCGTGCATGAAGTGCTCGTCGGCATGCACGAGCGTCGGCGTTTCGGCGACCAGCGCCGTGCCGATGGCGTTGGTGCCCTTGGCCTGCTCGCTCCAGTCCACGCCCGGCGCCAGCGCGACCTTGCTCGCGCGCGAGAGAAAGTCGTCGTCGCCGATCGAATGGATGATGGTGCCGGTGGCATCGCAGAGCACCACCATGCTCTGTGTCTGCACGATCTGCTCGTGCAGCATCTCCATCACCGGCGCGGCATGCGCGTGCAGACGCAGGTTGCGCTCGCGCGTGATCGCCAGGTCGGCGCGGCCCATGGGAGACAGGTCGGGTTGTTCGAAACGCGACAGGCCGAGCGTGGCGCAGCGCTCGTGCGACTGGTCGATCGTGGCGACATGCTCGGTCGGCAGTTGCAGCGCGGCAGCGATCGGGCGGTAGGGCTCGTCGTTGGCGCGGCGCGAACGCGCAGTGCGGGGGCTCACGGTCACGGGTTGTCTTCCTCGGTCCTCGGGGACTGCGTTGTGGTTTGCCGCCGCGCGACCGTCCAGCAGAAATCATCGCGGCGGCGGAGCTTGCGTCCAAAATCGAAACGGTACAAGCGGAGTTAAACGCCGACATTGTGTCAACTCGACACACTCGGCCGTGGCACGTGCTTTGCACTTCGCCTGTTCGTTCCCACCCGAAAGACCCCCGACCATGAAGTGCCACCCCACCGCGCCGGCCTTGCTGGCGGCCTTGATCGTTTGCACGCGCCGCCTGGGCCCACGGCGACGTGACGCCGCAGGCCGTCGATACCAAGGAGCTGCCCGTGCTCGGCGCCGACTGGCGCGCCGACAACCCGTACCGCACGCCGCCGGCCCAGTCCAAGGCGGTGACGATCGGCAGCTCGGCCTACAACCAGAACTGCGCGCGCTGCCACGGCCTGGAAGCCATTTCCGGCGGCATCGCGCCCGATCTGCGCAAGCTCGACAACGACTGCGCGGGTCTGAAGGACGCGGCCAAGAAGGCGGCCTGCGTCAAGGAGATGGACGGATACTTCATCGGCAAGGTGCGGCGCGGCGTGTCGCGCAACGGCGCGGTCTACATGCCGCCGTTCGACGGCATCCTGCAGCAGGAGGCGGTGTGGGCGATCAAGAGCTATCTGGAGACGCGGCGCGAGAAGCCGTTGTGATGAGGCTGGTCGCGGCGCGCGGCGCTGGCCGCGCTGGCGGGCCTCGGCTCGGCAGCGGTCGCGCAGCAGGAAACGCCGGCGCTGGAGCGCATCCGCAGCACGCGGCAGGCTCGTCGTCGGCGTGTACCAGGACCTGCCGCCGTTCTCGGTCGGCGGCGAGGGCATCGACGTCGATCTGGCGCGTGCGCTGGCCAAGGCGCTCGGCCTGGAGCTCTCGCTGCTGCCGTTCACCGCCGGCGAGAACATGGACGACGATCTGCGCAACATGGTCTGGCGCGGCCACTACCTCGGCTTCGGCCCGGCCGACGTGCTGCTGCACGTGCCGGTGGACGCGCCGCTGATGCGCAACAACCCGCGCGTCAACATCTTTGCGCCGTACTACCGCGAGCGCCTGGTGATGGCGCGTGACGTGAAGCGTCTGCCCAAGGGCGAAGCGCTGGCCGACTTTGCGGGCCAGAAGATCGCCGTGGCCGGGCAAAGCCTGGCGGGCTGGCTGATGATCGGCGCCGACGGCGGCGGCTGGCGCGAGCAGCTCGTGACCACGTGGAAGGACGGCGCTGCCGCGGCGCGGGCGCTGCTGAGCGGCGAGGTCAGCGCCGCGGCCGGGCAGTCGTCTGAAATCGAAAGCGTGCTCGCCGGCGATGCGCGCTTCGTCATCGAGCCGCTGCCGGTGCCGCGCATGCGCGACGGCTGGGTGATCGGCTGCGCGGTGAAGCGCGAATCGACCGATTTGGCGCAGGCGGTGCAGGGCGCGATCAACACGCTGGCGACGAGCGGCGAGCTCGGCCGCATCTTTGCCAAGGCGAAGCTGAGCTGGCGCGCGCCATAGTGGAACAAGCCGACTAGGGTTAGGCCTAGGTAGGCGCGTGCATAGGCTCTGCCGAAGATAGACGCAACCGGACATAGGCGCTGCGCGATCGTGCGCGTGCCAGTCAACCGGTCAACGAGGGCGCACATGCAGAAGACCTTGCACATCAACCCGGAGAAGTGCACCGGGTGCCTCCAATGCGAAATGGCCTGTTCCTTCGAGAACTACGCCACCTACGCGCCGGCCAAGTCACGCATCAAGGTGTTCGACTTCCATCACACGGGGCGCAAGGTGCCCTACACCTGCACGCAGTGCGACGAAGCCTGGTGCCTGCATGCCTGCCCGGTCGAAGCGATCACGCTCGACGTGGTCACGGGCGCCAAGATCGTCAACGAGACCACCTGCGTCGGCTGCAAGGTCTGCACGATCGCTTGCCCGTTCGGCACGATCAACTACGTGCAAGAAACCGGCAAGGTGCAGAAGTGCGATCTGTGCGGCGGCGAGCCGGCGTGCGCCGACGCCTGCCCGACCGGCGCGATCACCTACGTCGATGCCAACTGGACGGGTCTGAACAAGATGCAGGCCTGGGCCGACAAGCTCGGCAACCAGCCCTCGGCCTGAAGGAGAACACACATGTCCTGGGCAGGAAAAATTCTTCGCGTCGATCTCACCGCCGGCACTTGCAAGAGCGAGCCGACCAACATGGACTGGGCGCGCGCGTACCTCGGCTCGCGCGGTCTGGCCACCAAGTACATCGTGCAGGAGGTCGATCCCAAGGTCGATCCGCTGTCGCCGGCCAACAAGATCATCTGGGCCACCGGCCCGCTGACCGGCACGATGGCCTCCACCGGCGGCCGCTACACCGTCGTCACCAAGGGCCCGCTGACCGGCGCCATCGCGTGCAGCAACTCCGGCGGCTACTGGGGCGCCGAGCTGAAGATGGCCGGCTGGGACATGGTGATCTTCGAAGGCAAGTCACCGAAGCCGGTGTACCTGTTCATCGAAGACGACAAGGCCGAGCTGCGCGACGCCGCGCACCTCTGGGGCCAGAGCGTCTGGCACACCGAGGAGACGATCAAGAAGCAGCATCAGGATCCGTTGATCCGCGTGTCGTCCATCGGCCTGGCGGGTGAGAACCAGGTGCTGTTCGCGGCCGTGGTCAACGATCTGCACCGCGCGGCGGGCCGCTCGGGCGTCGGCGCCGTGATGGGCAGCAAGAACCTGAAGGCGATCGCCGTGCGCGGCACCAAGGGCGTCGGCAACATCGCCGACCCCAAGGAGTTCATGAAGGTCACGAAGGAGAAGAAGAAGATCCTGGCCGACAACGCGGTGACCGGCCAAGGCCTGCCGACCTATGGCACGCAGGTGCTGATGAACGTCATCAACGAGATCGGCGCGCTGCCGACGCGCAACCACCGGGACAGCCAGTTCGAAGGCGCGAAGGACATCTCGGCCGAAGCGATGGCCACGCCGCGCAAGAGCGACGGCAAGGCGCAGCTGGTGACCAACCAGGCCTGCTTCGGCTGCACGATCGCCTGCGGGCGCATCAGCAAGATCGACCAGAAGCATTTCAGCGTCGAGAACAAGCCGCAGTACTGGGGCGCGACCGGCGGCCTCGAATACGAAGCGGCCTGGGCGCTCGGCGCGGCCAACGGCGTCAACGACATCGAAGCGCTGCAATACGCCAACACCATCTGCAACGAGCAGGGGATGGATCCGATCAGCTTCGGCGCGACGATCGGCGCGGTGATGGAGCTCTACGAGATGGGCGTGCTGACCAAGGAGCAGCTCGGCGTCGAGTCGCCGTTCGGCTCGGCGCGCGCGCTGTGCGAGCTGGCCGACATGACGGCCAACGGCACCGGCTTCGGCAAGGAGATCGGCCAGGGCAGCAAGCGGCTGTGCGCCAAGTACGGTCATCCGGAACTGAGCATGAGCGTCAAGGGCCAGGAGTTCCCGGCCTACGACGCGCGCGGCATCCAGGGCATGGGCCTGACCTACGCGACGAGCAACCGCGGCGCCTGCCATCTGCGCAGCTACACCGTGGCCTCGGAAGTGCTCGGCATTCCGGTGAAGACCGATCCGCTGACGGCAGAAGGCAAGCCCGAACTCGTGATCGCGTTCCAGGACGCGACGGCGGCCTTCGACTCGGCCGGCATCTGCATCTTCACCAGCTTCGCCTGGGGCCTGGCCGACGTGGCGCCGCAAGTGGCGGCAGCGTGCGGCCCCGAGTTCACGCTCGAGAACATGGCCAAGATCGGCGAGCGCATCTGGAACATGGAGCGCGAGTTCAACAACAAGGCCGGCTTCACCAACAAGGACGACAACCTGCCGCCGCGGCTGTTGAACGAAGCCACGAAGACGGGCCCCGCCAAGGGCCTGGTCAGCAAGCTGCCCGAGATGCTGCCGAAGTACTACGCGGCGCGCGGCTGGAACGCCGATGGCACATTGAAGCCCGAGACGCGGACGCGCCTCGGCCTGTAAGTTCACTGAGCTCGACGATCGAAGGCGGTTCTCGAACCGCCTTCTTCATTTGGAGAAGACAGAGATGAAACACGTCATCCTCGGTGCCGGCCCGGCCGGCGTCATCGCCGCTGAGACCATTCGCAAGCACGCACCGCAAGACGAGATCACGATCGTCGGCGATGAGCCCGAAGCGCCGTACTCGCGCATGGCGATTCCTTACATGCTGATCGGCAACGTCGGCGAAGAGGGCACGCACCTGCGCCACGGCAAGGACCACTACGCCAAGCTGCGCATCGACTTGAAGCGTGGTGTGCGCGCGAAGGCGGTGGACGTTGCGAAGAAGAACGTCACGCTCGACGACGGCAGCACGCTGGCCTATGACCGCCTGCTGATCGCCACCGGCTCGTCGCCCGCCTCGCCGCCGATCGCCGGCATCGACAGCGACGGCGTGCTGCACTGCTGGACGCTCGAAGACGCGCGCGAGATTGCAAAGCGTGCCGTCAAAGGCGCGCGCGTGCTGCAGATGGGCGCCGGCTTCATCGGCTGCATCATCATGGAGTCGCTCGCCGCGCGCGGCGTGCAACTCACCGTCGTCGAGATGGGCGACCGCATGGTGCCGCGCATGATGGGCCCGACAGCGGGCGGCATGATCAAGGACTGGTGCGAGAAGAAGGGCGTGCGCGTCTTCACCGGCACGCGCGTCGAGGCGATCGAGGCGGCCGGCGCGCCAGCGGCTGCTGCGCACAGCGAAGGCTTGCTGACGCGTCTGGCGCATGCGGTGGGCCTGGGTCATCAGGAGGCGCCGGCCGCAGCAGCTTCAGGCTGCGCCGCTCAAGGTGAAACTGTCCAACGGCCAGTCGCTCGAAGCCGACCTCGTCATCAGCGCCACCGGCGTCAAGCCCAACATCGGCTTTCTCGAAACCTCCGGCGTCAAGTGCCTGCTCGGCGTGCTGACCGACGAGCACCTGCAAACCAACGTGCCCGGCGTCTATGCGGCCGGCGATTGCGCCGAGGCCTTCGACAAAGTCAGCGGCAAAACCATCGTCAGCGCGATCCAGCCCAACGCCGCCGAACAAGCACGTGTGGCCGCGCTGAACATGGTCGGCCGCAAGACCGAGTTGCGTGGCGTGACGCAGATCAACGTGCTCGACACGCTCGGCCTCATCAGCACCAGCTTCGGCGACTGGCAGGGTGCGCCCGGCGGCGAACATGTCGAGCTCACCGACAAGGCCGCCGGCCGCCACTTGAGCCTGCAGTTCGGCGGCGACCGCCTGGTGGGCTGCAACAGCGTCGGCTGGACCGAGCATGTCGGCGCGATGCGCGGCCTGGTCGAAGGTCAAGTGAAACTCGGCGCCGAGTGGAAGCAGCGCCTGCTGAAAGACCCGACGCAGTTGATGGCGGCGTACTTGGCGACGGCGCAGGCGCAGGAGCACAAGGCGCTGGTCCGTGCATGATCAGCAGATGCGAATTACTTTCAAGCTGTACGCCAGCCTGACTCAGCACCTGCCTGCTGAAGCGCGCCAAAGCAACCGGGTCGAGCTCGATATCGCCGAAGGGACGCCGATCGCCAAGATCATCGAGCCTTTCGGCATGCCGGAAAAGCTGGTGCATCTGGTGCTGATCAACGGCGTCTATGTGCCGCCCGAAGAGCGCCTCTCGTTCACGCCGAAAGAGGGCGACGTGCTTGCGATCTGGCCGCCGATTGCTGGCGGTTGACGGTGCAGGCGCACTATCCGTTCACGTTTGAGCGAGAGATGGGCTGCACGGCAGACGAGCTGCGCGGGTGGTTGCCCGGTGCGAGCCGCGGCAGTGCGATCGAGTGGCGTGAGAGTGGGGCCGTGGTCGAGCTCGACGAGGGCCACGCCACGCTGAGTTGGCAGACGCTCGAGCCGCGGCGCATTGCGCTGATCACGTTGCCGCGGCTGCGTGTGCGCATGGAGGCGAGCGGTGTCGACGAAGCAGCGTGGCAGCGCTTCATGAAGCACTTCGACCTCTATACGCAGCGTGGGGGCGGTTGACGTCCATTTCAGTTGTCCAACCGGGCTTCGTGCGACCCGCGACGCATGAAACGGATTTCTGCTTGCGGCCCGTTGCGGCTGTTGACGACGGTCGGCTTCCCACCCCCGTTCGCCCTGAGCTTGTCGAAGGGCCTGGCTGAGCTTGCCGAAGCCTTCGTGCCACACGCCAAGGGCTTCGACAGGCTCAGCCCGAACAGGGAAAAGACGGGGCTTCGATACCTCAGCCCGAACGGTTCTTTGCGGACCATGAAGTTCGCCAACGGGCCGCAACCGCTCGGCGACATCCACGTGGGTTTCACGTCAGTTCAGTAGGCAGCCAGGCGGCTGCGGGCACGTGGGCCGCTCGCAGGCCGTGCTGCACAATCACGCGCTCCTTCTTTTGATGGAGCCGCCGGTGAACGAACTCTTCCAAAGTCTGGGCATCGAGTCGTGGAAGCCGGTGCTTGCCGCGCTGCTGTTGCCTCCGGTGCCGTTGCTCGTGCTGGTGCTGGTGGGTGCGCGCATGATTCCCTGGCAACGCTTCATGGGCTGGATGCTGGTGCTGCTGTCGGTCATCCTGCTCTGGCTGAGCGGCTGCGCCGGCCTCGGCGACTGGATGGCGCGCGCGCTGATGTCGCCGCCGCCGCCGTTGTCGGCTGAGCGCCTGGCCGAGCTGAAGAAAGCGGCAGCCGTCGGCCAACCCGGTGTGGTGGTGCTGATGCTCGGTGGCGGACGCGAAGCGCTGGCGCCCGAGTACGGCGTGGCCAGCCTGTCCGACGTGTCGCTCGAGCGCTTGCGCTACGGCGTGTGGGTCAGCCGCGAGACCGGCGCACCGATGATGTTCAGCGGCGGCCTTGGCCATGCGGCCGAGCCGGGTGTCTCCGAGGCCGACGTGGCCGCCGAGATCGCGCAGCGCGAATTCCTGCGGCCGCTGCGCTGGCTGGAAACCAAGTCGAGCGACACGCTCGAGAACGCGCAGCAGAGCGCCGTGCTGCTGCGCGACGTCAACGTGAAGCAGGTCGTGCTCGTCACCCACGGCTGGCACATGCCGCGCGCGCTGCGTGCGTTCAGGGCAGCGGCCGCCCATGAGAAGGCGTCGTGGGAGATCGTGCCGGCGCCGATGGGGCTGGGTCAGTCGGTGGAGCGGCCGCTGTTGCGCTGGATTCCGTCGGCCGAAGGCACGCAACTCGTGCGCGCGGTGCTGCGCGAAAAGTTTGCGTTGTGGCTCGGCGCTTGAAAACGGCAGCCTGAAAAAACAAACCCCTCCACGCCGAAGCGGGAGGGGTGGGTGGCTTGCGCCACCTTTCGGGGCTCAGGAGGTAAAGGGTCCTGGGCTCCTTGGACGCAGAGACTGCGCCGCTGGGTTGTGTCTGCAAGCAGACGAATGAATAGTGCGCTCGTGCTGTGCGCGGCGCAACGCAATCGCTGCAATCGAAGACGCCGTGCGCCATAGCCAACGCTGCCTTGACAGCGCGCTATGCCACCGGCGGTGTGCGCATCACGTTGTCGAAAATCTTCTGCACGGCACTGCGCACCGCTTGCGGCATCTCGATCGGCCGGCCCCATTCGCGCTGCGTCTCTCCGGGCCACTTGTTGGTGGCGTCGAGTCCCATCTTGCCGCCGAGGCCGCTCGTGGGCGAGGCGAAGTCGAGGTAGTCGATCGGCGTCTGATCGACCAGCGTCGTGTCGCGCACCGGATCGACGCGCGTCGTGATCGCCCACACGACTTCTTTCCAGTCGCGGATGTTCACGTCGTCATCGGTGACGACGATGAACTTGGTGTACATGAACTGGCGCAAGAAACTCCACAGGCCGAACATCACGCGCTTGGCGTGGCCGGGGTAGGCTTTCTTGATCGAGATCACCGCCATGCGGTAGCTGCAGCCTTCGGGCGGCAGGTAGAAGTCGGTGATCTCGGGAAACTGCTTTTGCAAGAGCGGCACGAAGACTTCGTTCAGCGCCTCGCCGAGCACCGCCGGCTCGTCGGGCGGCTTGCCGGTGTAGGTGGAGTGGTAGATCGGCTCGCGCCGGTGCGTCAGGCGATCGATACGAAACACCGGGAACCAGTCCTGCTCGTTGTAGTAGCCGGTGTGGTCGCCGAACGGGCCTTCGAGCGCGTGCAGGTAGCCGCCGCGCTCCATCACTTTGACGCCGGCTTCGCTCTCGCCGGTGAAGCCGGTTGCTGCGGTGGGGATGTGGCCTTCGAGCACGAACTCGGCGCTGGCCGGCGCTTGGAGTTTCAACGCGCCTTCGCCGACGGACGTGTCCACGACCTCGGTGCGGCCGCCGCGCAAGAGGCCGGCGAACTGGTATTCGGACAGCGTGTCGGGCACAGGCGTCACCGCGCCGAGGATCGTCGCCGGGTCGGCGCCGAGCGCCACCGCCATCGGAAACGGCTGGCCCGGGTTGGCGCGCGCGAAGTCGCGGAAGTCGAGCGCGCCGCCGCGGTGGGCGAGCCAGCGCATGATGACTTCGCGCTTGCCGATCACCTGCTGGCGGTAGATGCCGAGGTTCTGCCGCGCGCGCGCATTCGGCACCGACTGCGGCCCGCGCGTGATCACCAGGCCCCAGGTGATCAGCGGCCCGGCGTCGCCCGGCCAGCAGGTCTGGATCGGCAGCTCGCCGAGATCGACGTCGCCGCCGTCGCGCACCACGTCCTGGCAGGGCGCCGAGCGCACCCGGTCGGGCTTCATGTCCCACAGCGCCTTGACCATCGACACCAGCCGGCCGGCGTCCTTCAGCCCTTTCGGCGGCTCGGGCTCCTTCAGCCGCGCCAGGACGTGACCGATTTCACGCAGCTCGGCGAGGCTCTCGGCGCCCATGCCGAGCGCAACTCGTCGAGTCGTACCGAACAAATTGAGCAGCGCTGGAATTTTGTAACCTACTGGATTGGTAACCAGTAGTGAGGGGCCGCCGGCGCGCAACACCTGGTCAGCGAGCGCTGTCATCTCCAGCCGCGCCGACAGCGGCTCAGCCACGCGCACCAGCTCGCGTTGGCGTTCGAGTTGGCTCATGAAGTCGCGCAGATCCCGATACTTCACTGTGCTTTCACTCTTATTTTCGGTTTCTAAATAGTTGACTGGTTATTTGGCGGCTTCCTAGAATCTGTTGCAAAGTCAGATCAAAGGGTTAACCCGCGTCCTGGAAGAGCAATCGCTCGGGACGCGCCGCTGCCAGCCGAGCCGTCCCCAACCGGGACGAGCCGGCCGATTATCACTGTCGAGTTGTGTTGCCCGCTGCTCGCGGGCGGTTCGATCCGACGGTGTGAAAGGGATACCGTGACAGCGCTTCGATTCATCAGAAACGTCCGTACCTCGTGCGCCGTGTTCGTGCGCGACGTCGGCAATGGCCTGCTCGAAGTCAGCCACAACGGGCTGGCATTCGTCGGCCTTGCCGTCGTGGCCACCGTGGCCTTCTTCGGCACCCAGCACGACATGCGCAAGGCCGTCGAAACGACGGCGCTGGGCTGGTTGAAGGAGCGGCATGACGTCCGCGCCGAGAACGACGGCAATCTGCTGGTTGCCATTGCCGAGCCCGATGCCGTGGCCCGCGCCACGGCCGCCCACCCGGGCGAGCTGCCGCGCCAGCAGGCGGCGGTGGCGGGCTGGCTGTCGCGCCGCTACAAGGTCGCACCCGAGCCGGTGAGCCGCATCGTGCAGGAAGCCTGGCAGCTCGGCCAGCGCGCCAAGCTCGACCCGACGCTGATCCTGGCCGTGATGGCCGTCGAGTCGAGCTTCAACCCGTTTGCGCAGAGCCCCGTCGGCGCGCAGGGCCTGATGCAGGTCATGACCCGCATCCACGACGACAAGTACCGCAACTTCGGCGGCCAGCATGCGGCGTTCGACCCGCTGACCAACCTGCGCGTCGGCGTGCAGGTGTTGAAGGACTGCATCGCCCAGGCCGGCAGCGTGGAAGGCGGACTCAAGTACTACGTCGGCGCGGCCAACCTGCCCGACGACGGCGGCTACGCGGCCAAGGTGCTCGGCGAGCAATCGCACCTGAAGCTGGTGGCCGCCGGCAAGACCGTGGCGGTGACGGTGCCGCAGACGGCGCCCGCGCCGCGCGTGTCGGAAGCCCCGGCCAAGGTCAGCGTCTCTGCACAGGGCGTGGCGCTGGCGTCAACGGCGCAACGCTAAACTGCGCTCCTGCGCGACTGGCGATAAAGGGCGTGCGGGCACCGAGCCCGCAGCCCGAGGTGGGCCACCACCGGGAAGCGCAGGCGGGGCTGGCGGTTGATGCCGGCTCACGTTTTCCGCCGTTCGCCTGGGCAGCCCTCCGTTCGACACATGCCTTGCGCAAGGCAGCGTCGCCCGTGAAGGCCCATCGTTTCGATGAGGACTGCCGCCATGTTCGACAAAGACCCGCCACACCCTCGCCGCCGTGGACCCCGACCTGTGGGCCGCGATGCAAGCCGAGAACCGCCGCCAGGAAGAGCACATCGAGCTCATCGCCAGCGAGAACTACACCTCGCCCGCGGTGATGGCCGCGCAAGGCTCGCAGCTGACCAACAAGTACGCCGAGGGCTACCCCGGCCGCCGCTACTACGGCGGCTGCGAGCATGTCGATGTGGTCGAGCAACTCGCCATCGACCGCTGCAAACAACTCTTCGGCGCCAAGCACGCCAACGTGCAGGCCAACTCCGGCTCGCAGGCCAACCAGGCCGTGTTCTTCGGCCTCTTGCAGCCGGGCGACACGATCATGGGCATGAGCCTGGCCGAAGGCGGCCACCTGACGCACGGCATGGCGCTCAACATGAGCGGCAAGTGGTTCAAGGTGGTGAGCTACGGGCTCGATGCGAACGAAGCGATCGACTACGACGCGATGGAGCGGCTGGCACACGAGGCCAAGCCCAAGCTCATCATCGCCGGCGCGTCGGCGTACAGCCTGAAGATCGACTTCGAGCGCTTTGCCAAAGTGGCGAAAGCCATCGGCGCCGTCTTCATGGTCGACATGGCGCACTACGCCGGCCTGATCGCCGCCGGCGTGTACCCGAACCCGGTGCCGCATGCCGACGTGGTGACCTCGACCACGCACAAGAGCCTGCGTGGCCCGCGCGGCGGCATCATCGTGATGAACGACGACGACATCGCCAAGAAGATCAACAGCGCGATCTTCCCCGGCATCCAGGGCGGGCCGCTGATGCACGTCATTGCCGGCAAGGCGGTGGCCTTCAAGGAGGCGCTCGAGCCGTCGTTCAAGGCGTATCAGCAGCAGGTGGTGACCAACGCGCGTGTGCTGGCTGAGACGCTGATCTCGCGCGGCCTGCGCATCGTCTCCGGGCGCACCGAGAGCCACGTCATGCTGGTCGATCTGCGGCCCAAGGGCCTCACCGGCAAGGAAGCCGAAGCGCTGCTCGGCCGCGCGCACATGACGTGCAACAAGAACGGCATCCCGAACGACCCGCAAAAGCCGATGGTCACCAGCGGCATCCGCCTCGGTTCGCCGGCGATGACGACGCGCGGCTTCAAGGAGGAGCAGGCCAGGCAGACCGCGCACCTGATCGCCGACGTGCTCGACGCGCCGAACGACGAGAAGGTGATCGAGGCCGTGCGCGCGAAGGTCGCGGCGCTGACGCGTGACTTCCCTGTGTACAGATGAGTCCCAACTCCGTTCGCCCTGAGGTATCGAAGGGCTCGCGCAGAGCGGTACGGCCGTAGTGCGCTGCCCCTTCTGCACCCACGAAGAAACGCAGGTCGTCGAGACGCGCGAGTCCGACGAGGGCGACGTCATCCGCCGGCGTCGTCGCTGCACGCACTGCGACAAGCGCTTCACCACCTACGAGCGGCCCGAGATCGCGCTGCCGCAGGTGGTGAAGAAAGACGGCGCGCGCGCCGAGTTCGACGAGAGCAAGATCCGCGGCTCGATGCTGCTGGCGCTGCGCAAGCGGCCGGTGAGCGTGGAGCAGGTCGATGCGGCGGTGGAGCGCATCAAGGACAAGCTGCTCACCGGCGGCGCCAAGGAAGTGGCATCGACGCGCCTCGGCGAATTCGTCATGCGCGAGTTGAAGCGCATCGACAAGGTGGCCTACGTGCGTTTCGCCTCGGTCTATCGCAGCTTCGAAGACGTCGACGAGTTTCGCCAGTTGATACGCGACATCTGAACGGTGCGCAAGGGCACCAGGGGGTGAACGGGT
Source organism: uncultured beta proteobacterium (assembly GCA_963732625.1). Classification (GTDB taxonomy): domain Bacteria; phylum Pseudomonadota; class Gammaproteobacteria; order Burkholderiales; family Burkholderiaceae_C; genus CADEEN01. The sequence goes on from CAVTAM010000019.1 coordinate 55,968, forward strand.
TTGTCCCGCCCCGTTTTCCCCCTTTAGAGGGAGCGATTTCGTTGTGCCCGATCCCTAAAGTTCCTTCCACACCAACCGGAGGAACTCGAGATGAACAGCAACCAGATCCTGAACGGCAAGCAGCGCGGCGTGACGATGATCGAGGCCTGCATCACGCTGGCCGTCGCCGGCATCCTGGCCGGCAGCGCGCTGCCTTCCTTCACGGAATCGCTGGACAAGCGCAAGGTCGAAGGCCTGTCATCCGAAGTCGGAACCGATCTGCGCTATGCCCGCAGCGAAGCCGTGGCGCGCAACACCGGCGTGCGCGTCAGTTTCTATCAAGGCTGCTACGTCGTGCACACCGGCAGCCGCGCCGATTGCCGCTGCGACGGCCAGGGCCCGGCGGTCTGTACCGGCGACGCCTTGGCGCTGAAGACCGTCAACAGCGCCGAGACGCGCGGCGTGCGGGTAGTGGCCAACGTGTCGTCGCTGCGCTTCGATCCGACCAACGGCACCACCAGCCCCACCGGCACCGTCTGCACCGTGCCCGCCAGTGGCCGCTCAGTGCACCACGTGGTCAGCCTCATGGGCCGCGTGCGCACCTGCTCACCGGCTCTTGCAGGCGTCCCCTGCGCCCCCTGCTGATTGCGGCGCGGCTCAATCTGAATCGGTAAAGAACAGCTCGATGCTGGCAGTCGTCCACGTGGCGACGCCGACGCCGAAGAAGTCCGTGTCCTCGGTCCAGATCTCGCAATCGGCAGCGAGGGCACACGCCAACACCGGCCAATCTTCGGGATCGCGTGCCCCGATGCGCGCCAACGCCCGGTCTTTGAACGGCAAGTAGAACTCGGCAGATACGGGCACGATCACGTGCGCCAGCGTCTCCAACTTCTCGAGTGCGGCACGGATCGCATCGGCTGACTTGCCGCGCTTGGCCAGCACTGTGGGCAGGTGCTCTCGCGCTTCTTCGAAGGCAATGTCGGGCGCGAGGAACGTTGCTTGCGCGGCGTGCACGGCAGATCAGTTCCGATACGCGGCTGCCGAGCACCGCTCGCACCAGGATGTTGGCGTCGAGGACGATGGCGCGGGCAGTCATGGCTTCATCGCCGCTTGCGCCGTGGTGTTGCTTTGCGCGTAACCTTGAAGTCCGTCACCAGCGCATCGACCTCGTCTTCGCCGAGGGGCATCACTGCTTTCAATCTGGCGCTGGCCTGCTGAAGTGCCAGCAAGTCGGCCTGTGAAGGCCCCGGCGTCGGGATGAAAATGCCCACGGTCTGACCGTGACGCGTGACGGCCACGGGTTTGTCTGATGCGATGTACTCGGCCAGCCCCGCGCGGAATTCGCGTATGCCGACTTTTGTGGTTTCCATAGCCCGCTCCGTTCAAGAAATTCACTGATTCAGGTCTGATTGTGTCTCACCGTGTACACACCGGCAAGCGCTATCGACGTGCATGGGCGTGGCGTGGCCGATGCCGCATACATCCAGCACAATCCGGCCTGCAAGCGCTCCGGCGGGTGAACGGGTTTGTCCGGGCCTGTTTTCCCCCTTTAGAGGGAGCGATTTCGTTGTGCCCGATCCCTAAAGTTCCTTCCACACCAACCGGAGGAACTCGAGATGAACAGCACCCAGACCCTGAACAGCAAGCAGCGCGGCGTGACGATGATCGAGGCCTGCATGACGCTGGCCATCGCCGGCATCCTGGCCGGCAGCGCGCTGCCTTCCTTCACCGAATCGCTGGACAAGCGCAAGGTCGAAGGCCTGTCATCCGAAGTCGGAACCGATCTGCGCTATGCCCGCAGCGAGGCCGTGGCGCGCAACACCGGCGTGCGCGTGAGCTTCTATCAAGGTTGCTACGTCGTGCACACCGGCAGCCGCGCCGATTGCCGCTGCGACGGCCAGGGCCCGGCGGTCTGCAGCGGCGACGCGGTGGCGCTGAAGACCGTCAACAGCGCCGAGGCGCGCGGCGTGCGGGTTGTGGCCAACGTGTCGTCGCTGCGCTTCGATCCGACCAACGGCACCACCAGCCCGACCGGCACCGTCTGCACCGTTCCGGCCAGCGGCCGCTCGGTGCACCACGTGGTCAGCCTCATGGGCCGCGTGCGCACCTGTTCGCCGGCTGTTGCTGGCGCGCCGTGCGCCCCCTGCTGATCGGGGGGAAGGCGGGCCGGCGGCGACGAACGGCCGGTGCGGCGCGATTGGCGGCGGCGGCCGGCGCCAATCGTGGAGCGTGAAGGGTTTCACAATCGCCGCCATGGTTGCTGCAAAAGTTCACAGACGCGGCGCTCGCCGGGCGATCGGCGGCTTCACGCTGATCGAGTTGATGATCGTCGTCGCGGTCATCGCAATCCTGGCGCTGGTGGCATACCCGTCGTATATCGAGTCCGTCCGCAAGTCGCGGCGGCGGAAGCGATCACGCTGATCGAACCAGATCGCCCAGGCGCAAGAGCGGTGGCGCAGCTCGTGCCGACTATACGCCTCGCTCCACAGCAACGGCGAATGCGAACGACTGCAATGCGGCCACAAGCGGCTTGAGCGTGCCGAACCCGAGCACGGGCTACTACACGCTGCAACCATTCCAGCTGCCACTGCTGCGGGCTACTCGGTGCAGGGCTACGGCGGCCGGCGCGCAGGCCAGGGATGCCAAGTGCACGCAGCGCTGACGATGACGGTTGCCGGCAGGCAACATCACCTACGCAAGCACCGGCTCGGCCACCGCCGCTCAGTGCTGGAGCCGCTGATGACTGCACACAATCGCCAACGCGGCTTCACGATCATCGAGTTGATGACGGTGATGGTCATCGCCGGCGTGCTGGTGACGCTTGCGTTGCCGTCGTTCACGCGACATGCTCGAGCGCCGACGCATCGAGGGTCAGGCGAACGAAATGGTGACTGACCTGTCGTATGCCAAGAGCGAGGCCGTGCAGCGCAACCGGAGCAGTGGCCTTCGTACGGGCGGTGGCGGCACTTGCTACACGATCGCCGTCATGACCGATCACACCGGCGATCGGCAACTGCGATTGCACGGCTGCCGAGGGCCGCGCTGCACCGGCGGCCCGCGGAGCTCAAGACGGTGACGCTCACCAACGGCGTCACAGTCAGCCAATGCGGTGACTTCGAATTCGAGCCTGTGCGGGGCGCGTTGCAGCCAGCGGCCGCAGCAGCGCTGTCGTGTCGCAGGACGGTACGCGCAGCTACACGGTGTCGGTCACGGCCAACGGCCGCGTCACGCCGTTCACGCCAATAACGAAGATCGGGGGCACCGCGTCGTGCCATCCAGCATTCGTCTCGGTCGCGCGCAGTCGCAGCGTGGCCTGTCGATCATCGAGTTGATGGTCGGCGTGGCGATTGGCATGTTCATCATCGGCGGCGCGATCAAGCTGTTCGTCGATATGTTCGGCAACAACCGTCGTTTGGTGCTGGAGACGCGGGTGAATCAGGACCTGCGTGCCGCTGCCGACATCATCGCCCGCGATGTGCGGCGTGCGGGCTACTGGCAGGGTGCGGCGTCCAGCCTCAACGTGGCGCCTGGTGCCGAGCCGACGCCTAATCCCTATGCTGCGTACGGCGCAGCCAGCACCACGGCGGGAAGCATCGAGTACGCGTATGACCGTGACGGTAACTCAACAGTTGACACGGCCGAGCAGGCTGGATTTCAACTCACCGGAAACCAGATCAACATGATCGTCGGCGGCGCCGCCCAACCCCTTACCGACCCTGCCACGGTTCGCATCACCCGCTTCGAGATCCTCAACGCCGCGTCGGGTGTGCAGTGGGGCGAACTGTGGCAGCACTGCCCTTGCGTCGCCATTGCAAGCGGCGCTGCCGGTGCCTGCCCAACCCTCAGCACCTCGGCCAGCCGCCCGCAGCTAGGCTCGCTATGGGTAGATATCGTCATTGAAGGTCAAGCGGCAACAGCCTCCTCGGTCACTCGCCAGGTGGTCGAGTCGGTGCGCTTGCGCAACGGCCAACTGCGGGGCCAATGCCCCTAAAGGACATCCACGCCATGCAATCGATCCTTTGCCATCCACGCAGCGCTCAGCGCGGTGCAGCCTCGTTGTTTGTGGCGCTGGTGTTGCTGCTCGGCGGCACGATCATCGCGTTCTTCGCCAACCGGAGCTTCATCTTCGAGCAGCGCACATCGGCCAATCAGTACCGGGCCACGAAGGCGTTCGAGCTTGCTGAAGCGGGTTCGGAATGGGCGCTGGGCAAACTCGAACGAAAACCTGCCGCTCGGGGCCGGCAGTTCATGCGCGACTGGTGGCGCCGCCGCGGCAGCGACGTTCAGAATGCGTTTTGCCACTCCGACGTCCGCGGGCATGGCGTGTGGTGTTGCGGGCTGTTTGGCTGCCAACACGGTCGCGGCACCCGGTTGCCGAATCGACAATGCCGGCGTCGCGACCTGCGACTGTCCGACGGCAGCCGATGCCGCACTCGGCGCACCGGCTGCAGACGAGCAGGGGCGATTCGCCGTGCGCTTCGCAACGGTGCCCGGTGATGGGTCGGCTGTAGAGATCATCTCCCGGGGCTGCGTCAACACAGTTGGCGACACCGCGTGCGATCCCACGAGCACCACGGTCCAGACCGACGCCACCGCCACCGTGCGCCAGATCGTCAAGATCGTGCCATCTATCTCTTCCGGCCCGGCTGCTGCCCTCACCAGCGGCAGTGCGACAGTCACCGGCGGGAATATGACGGTCGTCAACAACGATCAGACGAGCAACGGCATCACCATTCATGCTGGAACGACGGTCAATCTCGATGGCAGCACTCAGGTGTTTTCGTTGCCGGGAACGCCCCCGCGCTCGTCGGTCCTCGACAACGACCCGGCGTTGGCTGATCTGACCAACTCCGGCGAAGAGGAATTCTTTGCCAACTACTTTGCGCAGACGTTGACCGACTACCGGGATGTCGACTCGACCGTCATTCGCGTCGGTCCGAACATTCCGCCAGGAAGCGTTCCGGATCCAGCGAACCGCTGCAACAGCACGGCGGCGTGCAGTGCGATCGTGACCAACATCGTCAACACCGTCGGGCAGCGCGAGCCCCGCTTCTTCGTCTATGGCGACCTGTCATTCAATGGCGGTACGCTGGGCTCGACCAGCAATCCGATCACGCTGGTTTCGAACGGCAACATAGAACTCCGTGGTGGTATGACGGCCTACGGGCTGTTCTATGCAGCAACCGCCACAGCAAGCGAGAACTGGGACTACCAAGGTTCGGGCGGTGCAACGATCCATGGTGCCTTCGTTTCACGGGGCAGTTTTGACAATGCGAGCGGCAACATGCGCTTGATATACGACCCCTCGCTGTGGAGTACCTCCAGCAAGCCTGTGGGCCGCTTGGTGCGTGTGCCGGGGTCGTGGCGCGACAAGCTGACCAACTATTGATCGACTGGAAGGCAAGACAAACCATGGCCACCGCTCCCCGTCTGCAGCCCGCGCTCGGCGCTCATCGCCAAGCCGGCTTTTCGCTGATCGAAGCACTGATCGCACTGTTGGTCGTTTCCTTCGGCATGCTGGGCATCGCATCTTTTCAGTACACGCTGTCGCGAGCTTCCGACGTTGCCAAGCAGCGCACCGAGGCGACGCGCATTGCGCAAAAGGAGATTGATCGCCTGCGCTCTTTTGTCCTGCGGCAGGCCTACGTCGATGATTTGGTCACTGCCGCATGCCACTCCGGTTTTGGGTGTGTCTACCAATACGACTTACAACATGCAGCGCGTCGCCACGACGCCCACCGGAGACAAGTTCCGCTGGATCAATGTCATCGTTTCCTGGGCCGACCGCAGTGGACAGACCCAGGACGTGCGGCTGGCCACGGCGATTTCCGATGGCGATCCGTCAGACCTTGGTGTTCTAGGCGTGACCCGCCGCGTTTCCTCAACGTTGCGCCCGAAGAATCGCAACATCAACGTGCCCTATCCGTCTGTGAACATCGCGACGTGTCCAGTCGGTTCGACAGGTTGTAGCGCGTTCGTGCCGCCGCCCGGCAACGTGGCCTACGTCTTCGATAACGTCTCGGGCAATGTGATCCAGAGCTGCGCATTGACGCAGTACTCGATCTCGGCCCTGACCCGTACCGGTACCACAGCGACTGCGAACGTTGCCGCTCACCCGTTCACCGCGGGCAGCTTCGTGTCCGTTTCTGGTGCCAGCCCGGCTGGCTACAACGGCGAGTTCCGCGTGGGCAGTATCGTCGGCGGGGTGTCGTTCTCTTACGCGGTCCCGAGTTCTTTGGCAGCGTCGGCCACGGTGACGGGTGCCACCGCCAGATGGGCGCTGATCGAGGGTATCGACTTGGCGAACTTGCCTGGCGGTGTCACGTGCACCAATTACGCCAACGATGCCTACCTGCTCAGCGGCTTCGTGCGCTTCGTCACAAGCGGCACGCCGAACGCAAACGACATCATCAACACCACAGGCGACACGTTCGACTTGCTGTTGGCGGGGCCGCTGACGATCACCACGTCCGCTGGTCAAGCCCCTTTGGGTCAGACCTGCTATGCACAGCGCCAGAGGGTGGTGGCAACGCCCAACGTGCGAGGCGAAGTGATTGCGAATAATGGGTACTCGCGGGTCGGCAACGTGGTCACGATAACGACCACTCGAAACCACAGCTTCACTCCGGGCATGGTGGTCGCCGTGACGGGCACGAGTAACTATGTCCTTCAGGGGCAGTTCGAGATCATTTCCGTGCCGAGCAACCGAACCGTGACCTATGGTGAGATTGGAGCGGACACCACCGCTTCGGGTGGACGGATCGAGCTGATTCAGCAGCTTACGGTGGCCCAAAACGAACCTGTACCTTCGGCTTACAACACGGCGGTGCCGATATCGACCTTCGTCGCCTACACGTGCGTGGTGACCCCCAGCGCTACGGGTACGCCGCGCGAGTGGTGGGGCCGGCTGAATCTGGTGCCCGAGACCGATGCAGCGGGGGGCACGAGGGTGACATGGAATACGGCCTCCCACCGGGTCTGCAGATACTCGGCCGACTACAACGGCAAAGGTCTGACCAACTCCGACCATCCAAGCTACTACCGCCAGGTCACGGGGACCCTGGACAATCAGAATTTCGTCGTCATCCCCGCCGCAGCGACTTGCCCGACGGACACGGCGCCGACGTTCGTCGGCAATCAGGCTGGCGACTTCAACAACACGAACACGGTGGCGCATCAGCCGACGCCAAGCGACAGCCCGGGAGAACCAGCCACTACGAGCGAACCGATCGACATGGAGTGATCGACGACACGTTGAGCATTGACACACTGACGCTGGCAGCGCTGGCCGTCGGTGTGTCGGACCCCAACCCGCGCGTCGGCTGCGTGATCATCGCTGCCGACCGGTCGGTTGTCGGCGAGGGCAGCACACAGCGCGCAGGCGATGCGCATGCCGAAGTCGTCGCGCTGCGCGCAGCCGGAGCCGCCGCCCGCGGCGCCACCGCCTACGTCACCCTCGAACCCTGCTCGCACCACGGCCGCACGCCGCCCTGCTGCGACGCGCTAATCGCAGCCGGCGTCGCCAAGGTCATCGTCGCCATCGAAGACCCAAACCCGCAGGTTGCCGGCCGCGGCATTGCGCGCTTGCGCGCGGCGGGCATCGAGGTCGAAGTCGTGGGTGGCGAGTGGGGCGCCGCATCTCGCGAGCTGAACATCGGTTTTTTCTCGCGCATGCTGCGCGGCAAGCCGTGGGTGCGGATGAAGATCGCGGCTTCGCTCGATGGCCGCACCGCGTTGGCCGATGGCACGAGCCAATGGATCACCGGCGAGGCGGCGCGTGCCGACGGCCACGCTTGGCGCAAGCGCGCGGGCGCGGTGCTCACCGGCATCGGCACCGTGCGCGACGACGATCCGCGGCTCGACGTGCGGTTGGTGTCCACCGAAGTTCAGCCGTTGCGCGTCGTTGTCGATTCGCGGTTGGAGATCGACGCTGCGGCGCGCGTGCTGCAGCCGCCGGGCAGGGCGCTGATCTACACGACGAGCAGCGATGCGGCGCGTGTTGCCGCGTTGGCCTCGAATCACGTAGAGGTGGCGCCGCTGGCCGCCGATGCCAACGGCAAGACCGATCTGGCCGCGATGCTGGCCGACCTCGCGCGCCGCGGCGTCAACGAGCTGCATGTCGAAGCCGGCGAGAAGCTCAACGCGTCGCTGCTGCGCGCCGGCCTGGTTGATGAGGTGCTGCTCTACGTGGCGCCGCGCCTGCTGGGCGAGGGCCGCGCGATTGCCGCCCTCGGCACGCTCGGCAGCCTGACTGAAAGCCTGGACTTCGAGTTCATCGATGTCGAACGCGTCGGCGCCGATCTGCGCCTGCGTCTGCGGCCGCCGGGGCGCGCCGACTTCTAGCTTTCGCCACCAGGGCTTCGACAGGCTCAGCCCGAACGGAGCTGAGTGGGCGATGTGCCGCCACCTACAATTCGCGCCCCATGCCAATTTCCCCCATCCCCGAACTCGTCGCCGAGCTGGCGGCCGGCCGCATGGTCGTGCTGGTCGACGAGGAAGACCGCGAGAACGAGGGCGACTTGGTGTTGGCCGCCGATCACGTCACGCCCGAGGCGATCAACTTCATGGCCCGCCATGGCCGCGGCCTGATCTGCCTGACCCTCACTCGCGAGCGCTGCGAGCGGCTGCGTCTGCAGAGCATGGCGCGCAGCAACGGCACCAAGTTCGGCACCGCGTTCACCGTCTCGATCGAAGCGGCGCAGGGCGTTACCACCGGCATCTCGGCGGCCGACCGCGCGCGCACGGTGCAGGCCGCGGTGGCGCGCGAGGCGCGCGCCGAAGACATCGTGCAGCCGGGCCACATCTTTCCGATCCAGGCGCAAGACGGCGGCGTGCTGATGCGCGCCGGGCACACCGAAGCCGGTTGCGACCTGTCAGCGATGGCCGGCCTGACGCCGTCCGCCGTCATCTGCGAAATCATGAAGGACGACGGCACGATGGCGCGTCTGCCCGACCTCGAAGTCTTCGCACGCGAGCACGGCCTGAAGATCGGCACCATCGCGGCGTTGATCCAGCACCGCAGCCACAACGAAACGCTGATCGAGCCGCTGGGCACGCGCGAGTTGCTCACGCTGCAAGGCCCGTTCCGCTGCACCGCGTTTCGCGACCGCATCGCCGGTGGCGTGCACCTCGGTCTTGCGGTCGGCCAGTGGGACGAGGGCGACGAGGTGCCGGTGCGCGTGCACGAGCCGCTGTCGGTAATGGACCTGCTCGACGCGCAGGGCAGCGCGCATTCGTGGCCGCTGCCGGCTGCGTTGGCGTCGCTGCAGCAACAAGGCCGCGGAGTCGCGGTGCTGCTCAACGCCGGCACCGATGCGCAAGCGCTCGTCGGCCACCTCGTGCCCGACGCCGTGACAGCGCGCGCGCCGGCGCGCAACATGGACCTGCGCACCTACGGCATCGGCGCGCAGATCCTGCGCCACCTCGGCGTGCACCGCATGAAGCTGCTCGGCCATCCGCGCCGCATGCCCAGCATGACCGGCTACGGTCTCGAAGTCACGGGCTGGGTTGCCCCGCCTCCAAAGGAATAAACCGCCATGCAAGACGCCGACACCGGAACAGCACCGAAGGAACTCGACGGCGAGGGCCTGCACATCGGCATCGTGCGTGCGCGTTTCAACGACGCCGTGACGAAGAAGCTCGAAGAGGGCTGTCTGGCCGAGCTCGCCGTGCTCGGCGTCGTTGCCAAACACATCAAGCGTGTCAACGTGCCCGGCGCGCTCGAAGTGCCGCTGGCGCTGAAGGTCATGGCCGACAGCGACGAGTTCGACGCGCTGGTTGCCATCGGCTGCGTGATCCGCGGCGAGACCTACCACTTCGAGCTGGTGGCCAACGAGAGCGGCGCCGGCGTGACGCGCGTCGCGCTCGACCACCAGGTGCCGGTGGCCAACGCGATCCTCACGGTGGACAACGAAGCCCAGGCCTGGGCACGCGCCGAAAGCAAGGGCCGCGATGCGGCGCGCGTGGCGATCGAGATGGCGAACCTGCTGGAAGATCTTTGAACGCTGCTGCAACCCGTAAACCCACGGTCGCAAAGTCCCAACGCCGCCGCGCGCGCGAGCTGGCTTTGCAGGGCCTGTACCAGTGGCTCGTCGCCGGCGGCGACGCCGACGCGATCGACGCGCAACTGCGTGAGCACGAGGGCTACGCCAAGTGCGACAGCGTGCATTTCGATGCGCTGCTGCGCGGCTCGATCGAGCAGGCCGCGGTGCTCGATGCGGCGCTGGCCAAGCATGTCGATCGCAAGACGACGGAGCTGTCGCCGGTGGAGCATGGTGTGTTGATGATCGGCGCCTACGAGCTCGCGCATTGCCTGGACATTCCGTACAAGGTGGCGATCAACGAAGCGGTGGAACTCGCCAAATCCTTCGGCGGCACCGACGGCCACAAGTACGTCAACGGCGTGCTCGACAAGGTGGCGTTCGATCTGCGGCCTGTCGAAGTGAGCGCCGCACGGCCGCCCGAAGGCGCTCGCTCCCCCTCGGGGGGACCGGCCGAAGGCCGTCGGGGGCCCAAGTGATGGCCGCGAGAGCGCGGTGAAGCTGGCCGCGCGGCTCGATCACATCGAGCCCTTCTACGTGCTGGAGTGCGCCAAGGCGGCCGACGAGATCGCGCGCGGGCCGCTGTGCGACCCGGCGCAGGGCGGCCGGCCGATGATCTACCTCAACATCGGCGAGCCCGACTTCACCGCCGCGCCGCTGGTCGTCGAAGCCGCGGCGCGCTGCATGGCGCAAGGCCGCACGCAGTACACGCATGCCACCGGGCTGCATGGGCTGCGCGAAGACATCGCACGCTGGTACGCGCGGCGCTTCGGCTTGAGCATCGACGCACAACGCATCGTCGTCACCGCGGGCGCTTCGGCTGCGTTGCAGCTCATCACCGCGGCGTTGGTCGATGCCGGCGACGAGGTGCTGCTGCCCGACCCGAGCTACCCGTGCAACCGCCACTTCGTCGCCGCGGCGGGTGGTCGCGCGGTGCTGCTGCCGTCGGGGCCCGCGCAGCGCTATCAACTCGACGCGCAAGCCGTGTGCAACGCGTGGGGCCAGCACACGCGCGGCGTGCTGCTGGCCTCGCCGTCCAACCCCACCGGCACGTCGATCGCGCGCAGCGAGATGCGCGCCATCGTCCAAGCCGTGCGCGAGCGCGGCGGCTTCACGCTGGTCGACGAGATCTACCTCGGCCTGTCGTACGACGAAGCTTTCGGCCACAGCGCGCTGGAACATGGCGACGACGTGATCGTCATCAACAGCTTCTCCAAATACTTCGGCATGACCGGCTGGCGTCTGGGCTGGCTGGTGTTGCCGCCGGCATTGGTGCCCGCCGTCGAGAAGCTGGCGCAGAACCTCTACATCTGCGCCTCGTCGATCGCGCAGCATGCGGCACGCGCCTGCTTCGAGCCGGAGTCGCTGGCCGAGTACGAGCGCCGCCGCGCGGCCTTCCGCGAGCGCCGCGACTTCATCGTGCCGGCGTTCGAACGCCTCGGCCTGCCGGTGCCGGTGATGCCCGACGGTGCGTTCTATGCGTATGCCGACGTCAGCGCGCACGCAGCCGGCAGCTGGGACTTCTGCTTCGATCTGATGCGCCGCGCGCAGGTGGCGCTGACGCCCGGCCGCGACTTCGGCCCGGCGGCCGGCGAGCGCCATCTGCGACTGTCGTTTGCCAGCTCGATGGCCCACCTGCAAGAGGCCGCCGAGCGCCTCGCATTGGCCTTGCACAAAGCCTGAAGCGCGCCGCGCGGTGTGCGCTATTGCTCACGCCGCCGCATCGACCGCAACAAAGCGTTAAGGCCGCGTCGATTAGCGCAGGGCGTGCGGTATTACTTCCAGCGAGCGCGTCATGCGGCCGATAAGCTGCCCATCCGACATGACGCACACGCAGCCCGGACCCGCGTCCGATCTTTCCACCGCCGAGCCGACGACCGTCGGCGATGCCGGCAACGACGCCAGCTTTGCCGCCACGGTGGTCGAAGAGCTCTTCACCGACGCCGAGGAGAGCGACAGCCTGCCGGCGGTCGACACCGGCGACGAAGCGCTGCAACTGCTGCCGACGCTGTCGCACGTCGGCCGCTACCTGCTCAAGCACCAGCTCGGCAGCGGCGGCCTCGGCACGGTGTACGCCGCACTCGACCCGCTGCTGTCGCGGCAGGTGGCGGTGAAGATGCTGCACGTGGCCGAACTCGACAGCGCCGAGCGCGGCGTGCTCGAGTCGCAACTGCTGGCCGAAGCGCGCGCCGCCGCCGGCCTGGCGCACCCCAACATCGTCACCATGTACGACGCCGGCCTGGCGGCCGAGGGCGTCTACATCGCCATGGAACGGCTGCAAGGCAAGGACGTGCGCCAGCTGCTCGCCGACGGCTGGCGGCCCGACATGGTGCAGGCCGCGCGAATCGCCAAGCGCCTGGCCGACGCGCTGGCCTATGCGCACGCCAAGGGCGTGGTCCATTGCGACATCAAGCCGGCCAACATCTTCATGGTCGGCCGCACGCAACCCAAGGTGCTCGATTTCGGCATTGCCCGCGTGACGCGCGGGCGCGCCCTCGGCAGCGACGGTGCGCCGGTCGACATCGACACCGGCTCGCTCGCCGCGGCGCCGGCCGAGCTCGGCTCGCCGTACTACGTCTGCCCGGAGCAACTGCGTGGCGAAGCACTCGACGCGCGCGCCGACGTCTACGGCGTCGGCGTCGTGATGTACGAAATGCTGACCGGCCGGCGCGCGTTTGCCGGCACCAGCCTCGACGAGATTCGCGCTGCGGTGCAGGGCAGCGAGGTGGCGCCGGCGCATGTGGTCAACCCGAAAGTCGATCGCGCGCTGTCGGACATCGTTGCCCGGGCGATGGCGCGCAAGCCCGGCGAGCGCTTCCGCTCGGCGCGCCACCTCGCGCGCGCGCTGCGCAGCTGGATCAGCGACGAGACCAACGGCCTGGCGCACAAACCGCCGGCCAAACTCTGGCGCTGGTGGCGTGGCGCTGGCGGTTGGGTCTGGGCCGCCGGTGGCATGCTGGCCGTCGGCTTCATCGCCGCGGTGGGGCTGCTGGCGCCGCGCGGACAGACAGCGCCGCAGTCCGTCGCCGCCGCTGCGCCCGTTGCAGCGCCGGTGGCCCACGCGCAGGCGCTGGCCGCCGTGCCGCAAGCGCCCGCGCCGGCTGCCGAAACCGTCGTCGCCGCCAATGAGGCCGCCACGCCCGCACCGTCGCCGGTGAAGCCGCGCGCAGAGCCGGCACGCGTCGTCGTCAAAACCAAACCGCCGGCCAAAGACAAAACCGCTGCCGTGATGGCCGAGCCCGCACCGGCCGCCGCACCCGCGCCGGGCCTGCTGCAACTCGCGGTCACGCCGTGGGGCCAGGTCGAGGTCGATGGCCGCGCGGTCGGCACGACGCCGCCGCTGACACGGCTGACCCTGCCTGCCGGCGCGCACCAGGTGGTGGTGCGCAACGGCGACTACCCGGCACACAGCGTCAACATCACCGTCGGCGAAGACAAGCCGGTGACGCTGCGCCACCGTTTCGAATGATGATCAACATGAACACGCTGCTGCGCTGCGCCGCGCTCGCGGCTCTCGCCACCACCGCCGCGGGCTGCGCGCAGCCGGGCCTCACCGACGTCCTGCAGCGCCCGGCCGAGCGCGCGCTGCTGAACGGCCTGCGTGCCTACGACGACGGCCACTACGCCGAAGCCGAGCGCTCGTTCCAGGAATCGCTGAAGGCCGGCCTGGCCAGCGCCAAGGACCGCGCCAACGCACACAAACACCTGGCCTTCGTCTACTGCACCAGCCAGCGCGCACCGGCGTGCGAAGCCGCCTTCCGCGAAGCGCGCCACGCCGATCCGGCGTTCGTGTTGAGCCGGGCCGAAACCGGCCACCCGCAATGGGGCCCCGTGTACAAGAAGGTGGCGTTGGCGCGCTGAAGCGGCTCGGCGGCTCAGCAACGGCTCGCCGACAACAACAGCAGCTCGTTCGGCCCGTGCCAGCCTTGCGGCGTGGCAAAGCGGCTCAGTTGGCGCTCGATGTCTGCCCACGCGTCGGCTTGCCGCGCCGCGCTCAGAGGACGCAGCATCTCGATCACCGGCGAGCCTGACGTGCGAACGAACTCGACGTAGTCGCGGGCGCATGGCACATGCAATGGCGCTGCCAGCGGCGTGACCTCGATCTCGCCGAAGCCGGCCTCTTGCAGGGATTGCGCTGCCAGGCCAGGGCGTCCCAGGCTGAGCAGCGAGCCCGGCGCAAAGGGGTCGGCGTCGGGCAGGCCGGCATGTTGCCTTGCCGTGCGCAGCGTGATGGCGATGCAGGGGTTGGCTTCGGGCGTTGAAAACACCAGCGCGGCGACACGGCCGCCGCCTCGCAGCGCCTGGTGCATCTGTTGCAGCGCTTCGAGCGGCGCGCGGCAGAACATCAGGCCGAGGCGGCAAATCGCCGCGTCGAAGTTCGCCCCCGCCAGGCCCAGTGCCTGCGCGTCGGCGACCTGGAAGTGCAGGCGCGCTGCCTGCGCGCTGCCAAGCTCGTCTCGCGCCAACGCCAGGATCTGCGGCGAGACATCGGTGACCCAGACCTCACCCTGCGCGCCGACGCGTTGCACGATGTCGCGCGTCTGGCCGCCGGCGCCGGCGGCCACGTCGAGCACCTTGGCGCCGGGTCCGATGCGGGCCGCATCGAGCAGGCGCTGCGTGGCGTCTTGCAGCCAGTCGCGGATCAGCGCGCTGTTGCCATGCCAGCCCGCTGCCGCGTCGTCCCACGCCTGGGCGCTGCTTCGTTCTGTGACGCGCGTCATCACTCGACCCGGATGCCGGTGGCGCTGATCGCGTCGCGCCAGTAGCGCTGCTCGACGGCGATGCGCTCGCTCATCTGCGCCGGTGTGCTGGCGCTGGCCAGCATGCCCATCTCGCCGAGTGCGCTGCTGAGTGTCTTGTGCTCGGCCGCCGCTCGCACCGTCTGCGACGCGCTGTCGACAAGCGCAGCCGTGGTCGCGCCCGGCATGAAAAATCCGAACCACTCGCGGATCGCCAGCTTCGGATGGCCCTGCTCGACCAAGGTCGGCACGTCGGGCATGAAGGCACTGCGCTGCGAGCCCGAGGTGGCCAGCACGCGCAGCTTGCCCGCGGCGTGATGCGGCCGCAGCAGGCCTTCGGGCAGCACCAGGCTGGCGATGCGCCCGCCCATCAGGTCGATGATCGCCGGCGGCCCGCCGGCATAGGCCACATGCTGGGCCTCGACCTTGGCCTCGCGGAACAGCATCGCGCTGACCACGTGCGGCAGCGTGCCGGGGCCGGGCGAGCCGTAGTTCGACTGCGTTGGGTTGGCACGTGACCAGTCGAGAAAATCGCCGACGCTGCGCACGCCGGGCGGCACGGCAGAACCAACCGCCAGCGCGAGCGTGGCTTCGGCGGCCACCGAGACCGGCTTCAAGTCCAGCGCCGGGTCGTAGCCGAGCTTGGCGTAGAGGTAAGGGTAGACGGTGGTGATGGCGCCCTGGGCCAGCAGCACCGTTGCGCCATCGGGCGCGGCTTGTTTGAGCGCAGCCACCGCGATCTGGCCGGCAGCGCCCGGGCGGTTGTCGACCAGCACGCCGCCGGCATGGCGTGCGCCGAGCTGCTCGGCAAAGCGGCGCGCGATGGTGTCGGGGATGCTGCCGGCCGGCCCGCTGCACAAGATGCGCAGCGAAGCGCCCGAGGCTTGCGCCCAGGTGGCGCGCGGCGCGACGCCGGCGGCGGCCAGCGCGCCGGCCGAGCGCAGGAAGCAGCGGCGCGATGCGGTGTTTCGATCCATGGGGGTTCTCCAAGGCAAGGGGTGCGCCGCAGCTTGCGGCGGCCCGGCTTAGCGATCGGGTAGAGATTCGCTGCCGGGTGCCAAGCGTTGCACCTGACGCTGCAGCGCTTCGCGCCGCGCAGCCACGACGGGCAGCATCTGGCCCGCCAGCAAGGGCGCGTGGTGCAGCCGTCGCAGCTTGTGCATGAGGGCGGGCCGTTGCGACGGCGGCGCGGCACTCAATTCGCTCAGCACCCGTTCGAGCGCACCGACATCGGTCCAGCAGCGCTGCGGGTTGAGCACCAGCGCGCCTTGGCGCAAGACGATGCGGTCGTCGCCGCCGAGCGCCTTGCGCAGGCGGTGCAGCGCGTTGTCGAGCGCGTTGCGCGCGGCGTCGCCTTCGGCATCAGGCCACAGCGCGTCGGCGATCTGGTCTTGCGGCACGGGCGTGCTGCCGTGCGCGGCGAGCACGCCGAGCAGTTCGAGCAGGCGGCGGCTCTCCTTGCGCGACGAGGCCATCGGCGCGCCGCCGATCTCGACGGCCAGCGTGCCGAAGGCGTGCACGCGCACTGCCCACGGCCATGCGTCGTCGGCCTGCGGCGGCGCCTTCAACTGGTTGCGCACGACGATGTCGCGCGCGATCTCGGGCTCGACTGTCATGCGTCAGCGCAAACGCCGCCAGCCGCGCCATCATGTCGCCGCACAGGAACAGCATCGGCCCATGCCGGTAGCCGCACTCGCGGGCGACGCGCAACGTCGCGCGCAGATGCTGCAGCACCGCGGCTTCGTCTTCGCGCACCAGCGCGGCGTACGCGGCCACGCAGCCGCCGACCCATTGGTGCCAGCGGCAGGTGGCGAACATGGGGTGCGAGAACACCTGTTCGAGCAAGCGCTGTGCCTCGTCGTGTTCTGCGCCGTGCGCGGCGGCCAGCGCGTTGGCGATCAGCGCGATGTGCTCGCGCATCTGAAAGCCGCTGGCGCGCGCGCTCGCCACCGCGGCGCGCATCAGGCGCAGCGCGGTCGGCGTGTCGCCTTCGAGCAGCGCCAGCATGCCGCGCTGGTGCTCGTAGGTGGTGCGGTCGAAGGCGTTGTCCGGGTGCAGGGCCTGCGCCGCCTGCTCCATGTGCTGGCGTGCCGCTGCGGCATCGACCGACGCCAGCGCGACGAACATCGCCTGCAACTCCACGCCGGCGCGCAGCGGCGCCAGCACGGGCTCGGCGTCGATCAGCGCCAGAGCCTGCTGCGCATCGGCGCGCGCCGAGGGCGTTTGCCCGAGCAGCGTCTTGACGAGCGTGCCCACACCCCACCAGCGCAGCTTCGTCGCCGGCGCCGCCAGGCCCTGCGCGCACAGCGCATCGATGCGCAGCACGATGCGTTCCAGCCGATCGATATGGCCGCGCCACAGCAGGTGCAACGCCAGCGAGCCCATCAGCAAGCGCTGCCCCGCCGCCGACTCGTGATGCAGCAGGCGCTCGGCGCGTGCGGCCAGTGGCTCGGCCAGCGCATGCCAGGGTTGGCGGTAAACGAGCGCGGCCAGCAGGCCGGGCACCAGGCGCATGTCGGTGTCGTCGTCGCGCGCCGTCAGCGCACGATCGGCATGCAACGTCAGCGCCGCGATCCACGGATCGAGTTCGGCGACGCGGCCGGCGGAGACCAGCGCGGCCGATGCGCCCGCCGCCGCCGCCAGCAGGCCGTCAACGTCATCCGCCGCCGCACAAGCAGCGTGGGCCAGGCTCATGTCAGCGAGCGCGGCGGCCGGCGTCGTGTCGAGCGCGCACAAGCCGCGCCAATAGGCCAGGTGTTGCGCCATCGCCGCCGGCAACGCGTCGATGTGTTGGCGCAGCGCCTGCAAGCGGCCGTCGGCCGCGTAGCGCGGCGCGCAACGCGACAGCGCGTTGACGGCCTCGTCCCAAGCCTGGGCTTCGATCAGGCGTTGCAGACCGGCGTCGGTCTCGCCGGCGTCGAGCAGCAGGTGGCCGGCGCGTTGCCACAGCGCGCGCTGTTCGTCGGGCGACGACGCTGCGCTCGACGCGCCGGCGCAGGAACTCGCTGAACAGCGCATGAAAGACGAAGACGGCGGGCGGGCCTTCGCGCCGGTCGGTGAACAGGCTCGACGCGGCCAGGTGCTCGAGCGCTTGCGGGGCTTTCGCGTAGCCGCTCATCGCCACCGCGAGCTCGGCCGTGGTGCTCGGCAAAAAGGCCAATGTGCCGAGCGCTTGCTGCTGTTCGGCCGGCATGCGCGACAGCACCTCGCCGGCGAAATAGTCGAACAGGCGCTCGCGCGCTTCAGGCGCGGTTGCGCCGGCGTCGCGCGAGGCGCCCAGCAGCATCAGCGTCAGGCCGGCGGCCCAGCCCTGCGCCGGCGCGAGGCCGGCTGCGAGCGACTCGGCGCGGCCGTGCAGACGCACCAGCGCGAGCGTTTCAACATCGTCGAAACGCAGCGCCTCGGCGCCGATCACCGCCAGCTGCTGCCGCGCCAGCGCGCTCGTGAACGCCGGCGGCGGCGCCTCGCGGCTGACGAAGACCCACTGCACACCGGCCGGCAGATCGGCCAGCACACGCGCCAACGCGTCTTGCAGCGGCGATTGCGCCGGCAACTCCTGGTGGTTGTCGAGCACCAGGCTCCAGCGCGGCGGCAGCAGCGGCAGCATGTGCGCCAGACGCCGGCGCAGCCAGCCGGCGAGGTCGGCGCGGTCATCGGCGCGCAGTGCGGGCAGTTGCGGCGACTTGTCCAGCAAGGTGCCCCACAGGGCATCGAGCGATTGCATGAAGGTGGCCGGGTCGGCATCGGCGGCATCGAGCTGCAGCCACAGCGCCGGCGCATCGCGCTGTCGCAGCCAGGTGGCAACGAGGGTGGTCTTGCCGGCACCCGGCGGCGCGGCGAGCCACAACGCCGGCGCATCCGACCAGCCGTCGAGCAGCTCGAACAGGCGGGTGCGGTCGAAGACGCGGCCCAGCCGCGGGCTCGCGAGCTTGCCGAGGGCGGCAGCGTGCCGCGCGGGCCGCGGGTTCATCAACACAGCTTACTGCGATGGCTGCGGCGGCCGTGCGCCCTGCGAAAGATCGAACTCGCCGTTCGCCGCAGACCATGCTGCGACAATCGCCGATCGACAACGCAGCAATAATCCGGCCGCATGAGTGAACCGTTCGCGCATCCGGTGCGCGTGTACTGGGAAGACACCGACGCCGGCGGCGTCGTCTTCTACGCCAACTACCTGAAGTTCTTCGAGCGTGCGCGCACCGAATGGCTGCGTGCGGCCGGCTTCGGGCAGGAGCAGTTGCGCAGCGAGCTCGGGCTGGTCTTCGTCGTCAGCGAAACGACCGTGCGCTACCACCGCCCGGCGCGGCTCGACGATGAGCTGCGCATCTCGGTCGAACCCGAGGCGCCGCGCCACGTCACGTTGACGCTGGCGCAAAGCGCCACACGCGGCGACACACGGCTGGTCGACAGCCGCATCACGATTGCTTGCGTTGACGCGGAAACCTTGCGTCCGCGCCGCATTCCAAAACCCGTCATCGAGACCTTGTTTGCATGAATCAAGACATGTCCATCTTTTCGCTGGTGCTTCAGGCCAGCTTCGTCGTGCAGCTGGTGATGGCCGGTCTGATGATCGTCTCGCTGACCAGCTGGACGGTGATCTTCGGCAAGTTGATCGGCTTGAAGCAGGTGCGTGTCGGCAACGAAGAGTTCGAGCGCGAGTTCTGGGCCGGCCGGCATCTGGGCGAGTTGTTCCAGGCCGCCAACAACAAGCCCGCCAGCAGCAAGACCGCGCCGATGGAGCGCATCTTCGCCTCGGGCATGCGCGAGTTCTTCAAGCTGCGCGAGAAGAAGCTCGACGCCGGCGGTGCAGCTCGACGGCGCGCGGCGCGCGATGCGGGCGAGCTTTCAGCGTGAGTTGGACGTCATCGAAAGCCACCTCAGCTTTCTCGGCTCGGTGGCATCGGTGAGCCCGTACGTGGGCCTGTTCGGCACGGTGTGGGGGATCATGCATGCCTTCGTCGGCCTGTCGAACATGCAGCAGGTGACGCTGGCCACCGTCGCGCCGGGCATTGCCGAGGCGCTGGTGGCCACTGCGATCGGCTTGTTCGCAGCGATCCCGGCGGTGATCGCGTACAACCGCTTCGCGCGCGACATCGACCGCATCGCGATCCAGCTGGAGACCTTCATCGAGGAGTTCTCCAACATCCTGCAACGCAACGCCGGAGTGCACTGACTGTGGCGCAACCGATGCGTGGCGGTGGCGGACGGCGCCGACGCTCGATGAACGAGATCAACATGGTGCCGTTCATCGACGTCATGCTGGTGCTGCTGATCATCTTCATGGTCACCGCGCCGCTGATCACCACGGGCGTGGTCGACCTGCCGAGCGTGGGCCAGTCGGCGGCACGGCCGCAGTCGGTGATCGAGCTCGTGGTCGGCCTCGACGAGCGGGTGAAGATCAAGGTCGATGGCCAGGCCGAGCCGCAGCCGGTGACGCTGTCGCAGATCGCCGCGCGCGTCAGGCAGGCGCAGAAGGGTGTGGCCGAGACGCCGGTCGTCATCTCGGCCGAAAAGAAAGTGCCTTACGAAGCCGTGGTCAAGGTCATGGACACCTTGCAACGTGCGGGTGTGAAGCGTGTCGGCCTGTCGGTGAAGCAGGGCGTTATGAGCGCGCACGGCCGCTCCGAAGGCGCTCGCTCCCCCACGGGGGGACCGCCCGCAGGGCGAAGGGGGCAAATAGCGATGGCTTCAGATTCCAACACCGCCGCCCGCAGCAACCGGGCGGCATGGGCCGCGGCGCGATGATGGCGCTGCTGGTGCATGGCGGGCTGTTGATCGCGCTGGCCTTTGGCGTCAGTTGGCGCTCGAGCGAGCCCACCGGCACCAGCGCCGAGCTGTGGGCCGCCGTGCCGCAAGCAGCGGCCCCGCGCGCGGCGGCGCCGCCACCGCCGCCGCCGATGCCCAAGGTGGAGCCGAAACCCGAACCCAAGGTGGAGCCGGCGCCGCCGCCGCCCAAGCCGGAGACGCGCGACGCCGACATCGCGATCGAAAAAGCCAAAGCCGCGGAGAAGGAAAAGCGCGACGAGTTGGAGCGCGAGAAGCTGGAGCGGCAGAAGGCAGAAAAAGTCGAACGGGAGAAGCAGGCCAAGCTCGAACGCGAGAAAGAAGCCAGGCTCGAGCGCGAACAAGCCGAGAAGGAAAAGCGCGACGCCGCGGCCGAGGCCGAGCGCACGGCCAAGCTGCGCGAGGAAAATTTGAAGCGCATGCTCGGCCAGGCGGGGGCCACGGGCGCGCCGCAATCCACCGGCACGGCGCAGCGCGATGCGGGGCCGTCGGCGAACTACGGCGGGAAAATCCGAGCGCGCGTGCAGCCCAACATCGTGATGACAGAAACTCTGCCGCCAACGCTGCGCGCTGAAGTGGAAGTGCGCGCCGCGCCCGACGGCACGATCACCGGCAGGCGCCTGGTGAAGTCGAGCGGCAACGCCACCTGGGACGATGCCGTGCTGCGCGCGATCGATCGCACGGGCGATCTGCCGAAAGACGACAACGGCAAAGTTCCGCCGTCGTTCACCATCGGCTTCACGCCGTCTTAGTTTTCGGCACCCGCCCCATCAAATAGAACTCGTCGTTCGGCCGCAGCGAGAGCAAATTCGCCATGCGGTTCGACAGCCCGAACAGCGCGGTGATCGCGCCGATGTCCCAGATGTCCTCGTCGGTGAAGCCGTGTTCACGCAGCGCGGCGAAGTCGGCCTCAACGATCGCACCGCTGTCGTTGCACACCTTCAATGCGAACGCGAGCATCGCGCGCTGGCGCTCGCTGATGTCGGCCTTGAGGTTGTTCGTCGCCACCTGGTCGGCCAGCAGCGGCTGCTTGGCATAGACGCGCAGCAGCGCGCCGTGGGCAACGACGCAGTACAGGCAATCATTGGCCGCCGAGGTGGCGACGATGATCATCTCGCGCTCGGCCTTGGTCAGCGTGCCGCTGTCTTTCAACAGCAGCGCATCGTGCCAGGCGAAGAACGCGCGCGCCTCGTCGGGGCGGTGCGCAAAGGCGAGAAAAACGTTGGGCACGAAGCCGGCCTTGGCCTGCACGTCGAGGATGCGCGTGCGCAGGTCCTCGGGCAGGTCCTTGATCTCCGGCACGGGCCAGCGCGAGATGGGTTGGCTCATCATGAACTCCTGAATTGCATCGCGTGCAAGCGTGCGTACAGCCCGCCCGCGGCGAGCAACTGCGCATGCGTGCCCTGTTCGACGATGCGCCCCTGGTCCATTGCCACCACGCGGTCGGCATGTTCGATCGTCGACAGCCGGTGCGCGATGACGACCGTCGTGCGGCCGCGCATCAGCCGTTCCAGCGCGTCCTGCACCGCGCGCTCGCTCTCGCTGTCGAGGGCCGACGTGGCTTCATCCAGGATCAGCACCGGCGCATTCTTGTAGATCGCACGCGCGATCGCCAGGCGCTGGCGCTGGCCGCCGGAGAGTTGGTTGCCGTTGTGGCCGATCGGTGTGTTCACGCCTTGCGGCAATGCGAGCACGAAGCCGAGCAGGTGCGCGCTCTCCAGCGCGTTGATCACGCGCTGGCTGTCGATGCTGTCGCCGAGCGCCACGTTGGCCGCCACCGTGTCGTTGAACAGCACCACGTCCTGGCTGACGAGCGCGAACTGGCGGCGCAGCGCATCGACGCGCCACTCGGGCAGCGCCACACCATCGAGGGCGATGCTGCCGCGCGTCGGCTCGAAGAAGCGCGGCAGCAGGTTGACGAGCGAAGACTTGCCGGCGCCCGACGGGCCGACCAGCGCCACGGTTTCGCCGGCGGCGATCGACAGCGTCACGTCGTCGAGCGCCGGTGCTGCGTCGGCCTCTTCGCGGTAGCGCAGGCTCACGCCGCGCAGCTCGATGGCGCCGCGCGCACGGCCGCCCTCGGGCTCATGCGCGCCGCCGCGCTCTTCGGGCGCGAGCTCGATCAGGTCGATGCCGCGCTCCAACGCACGCACGCCGCGCAGCAGCGGCGCCATGCTGTCCGACAGGTGCTTGAGCGGCGAGACCAGCATCAGCATCGCGGTGACGTAGGCCGTGAACTCGCCCACCGTCATCAGCGGCGCGCCGCTGGACTGGCCGCCCTGCGGGCCGCCCTGCCACAACGCAGCGACGACGACGGCCGACATCGCCACCGCGGCGATCATCTGCGTCAGCGGCGAGCTGGTGGCCGCCGCGGTGGCCGACTTGATGAGCAGGCGGCGCAGCAACTGGCTGTGCTTGCCGAAGCGCGCGATCTGCGCCGCGCGGGCGCCGTGCAGGCGCACGATGCGCCAGGCGAGCACGTTTTCTTCAACCACGTAGGCCAGCTCGTCGGTGGCGGCCTGGTGCGCACGCGTCAGCTTGTCCAGGCGCCGCGAGACGACACGCATCACCAGCGCCACGGCAGGCGCCAGCAGCACGATGAACAAGGTGAGCTGCCAGTTGCGCCACAGCAGCGACGCGAAGAGAAAGGTGATGGTCAGGCTGTCGCGAACAATGGTCAGCGCGATGTTCACCAACTGCTGCGATCCCGGACTGCACCTCATAGACCAGCATGTTGGTCAGCGAGCTGCTGTTGTACTTGGCGTACAGCGCCGGCGCGGCGTTCTGCAGGCGGGCGAACATGGCTTCGCGCAGCGTCAGCACGCCGCGGTTGGCCGACCAGGCCAGCGAATACTGGGCGACGAAGCCGGCCAGCCCGCGGATGGCGAACAGGCCGATGAAGGCCACCGGCACATGCCACAGCGGGAACTGCGCTGCGGGCCGAAGCCGTCGTCGAGCAGGCGCTTTAACAGCTCGGGTATCAGCGGCTCGGTGGCCGCGGCCACCACGGCGGCGATAAAGGCCGCGACGAACCCCGCGCGCGCGGTGCGGAAATAGGGCGCGATGCGCGACAGGCGTTGCAGCAGGGGTGTGGACATGCGTGGCTGGGCGGCGCGCCGCTGTTCGGCGGAGTCACAGGCCGACGCATTATCGCGGCGCCGTTGCAAAGGCTTTCACTCGCAGCATGCCTACAATCCGCGCGCATCGCTGTCTGATGGCCACCGCTTTGAGAAAAACCACGCCGCACGCTCCTTCGAACCTCGCACGACGCCACTGGTGTGTCGGCGTTGCCGCGTCCGTGGGCGCGTGGCCCGCCGCGGCGCAGTTCCGCGTCGAGATCAGCGGCGTCGGGCAAACACAAATTCCGGTCGCGGTGGCGAAGTTCCGCAACGAAGACGACGCGTCGCCGTCGCTCGGCGTGGTCAGCGCGATCGTGCGCGCCGACCTCGAGAGGAGCGGCGTCATCAAGCTCGTCGCCGCGCCGAACGTCATCGATGAAACCGCGCAGCCGGTGCTCACCGAGTGGCGCGGCCGCGGCGCCGACGCGCTGGCCGGCGGCTCGGTGACGCGCCTGGCCGATGGCCGCCTGGACGTGCGCTACAAGCTCTGGGACGTGGTCAGAGGTCAGGACCTGGGCGGCCAGAGCATTGCCGTGCCGCTGGCCGACATGCGCCTGGCCGCGCACCGCGTGGCCGATGCGATCTACGAAAAAGTCACCGGCGACAAGGGCGTGTTCTCGACGCGCATCGCCTACGTCACACGCGCCGGCAACCGCTACGCGCTGCGCATCGCCGACGCCGACGGCGAGGGCGGGCAGGTGGCGCTCAACAGCCCCGACCCGATCATCTCGCCGGCCTGGTCGCCCAACGGGCGCGAGCTGGCGTACGTGTCGTTCGAGTCGCAGAAGGCGGTGGTCTGGATCCAGGACGTCTCCACCGGCCAGCGGCGCAAGGTGGCCGACTTTCGCGGCAGCAACAGCGCGCCGGCCTGGTCGCCCGACGGCAGCCAGTTGGCGATGACGCTGTCGCGCGACGGCGGCTCGCAGATTTATGCGATGCCGCGTGACGGCGGCACGCCGCGCCGCCTGACGCAAAGCAGCGCCATCGACACCGAAGCCGCGTGGGCGCCCGACGGCCAGAGCCTCTACTTCGTCAGCGACCGCGGCGGCGGCCCGCAGATCTACCGCATGGGCGCCGCCGGCGGCGATGCGCAGCGCATCAGCTTCAACGGCTCGTACAACATCAGCCCGGCGATCAGCCCCGACGGCAAGACGCTGGCCTACATCTCGCGCCTGGGCGGCGGCGCGTTTCGCGTGCACGCGCTGGACATCGCCAGCGGAACCGCGACCGCCCTGACCGACACCAACGACGATGAAAGCCCCAGCTTCGCGCCCAACGGCAAGCTCATCATCTATGCCTCGCGCTCGCAAGGACGCGACGTGCTGATGACGACCACGCTCGACGGCCGCATCAAGGCCAAGTTGCTGTCCACCGGCGCCGATGTGCGCGAGCCGGTGTGGGGACCGTTCAACCGATAGAAGCTCTGAAAGACCATGATGCAAAAGACCAAGACCCTCGCTCTGTATGCCGCCACCGCGGTGCTGATGCTCGCCGGCTGCGCCTCCAAGGTGCCGCTGGCCGACAACAAGGACGTGCCGATCGAAAACCGCACCGGCACCGCGCCGGGCGCCGGTGCCGGCGGCGCCGGCAGCGGGCAGTCGGGCGTGACCACGGTCACCGCCGGCGGCACCACGGCGGCCACCGCGCCGCGCATCGTCTACTTCGACTTCGACAGCTACACCATCAAGGACGAGTACCGCGCGCTGATCGAGTCCAGCGCCCGCGCGCTGGCGGCTGCGCGCACCAAGCGCATGACCGTTGAAGGCCACACCGACGAGCGCGGCGGGCGCGAGTACAACCTGGCGCTCGGCCAGAAGCGCGCCGAGACGGTGGCCCGTGCGATGGCTCTGCTCGGCGTTGGCGCCGAGCAGGTCGAGGCGGTGAGCTTCGGCAAGGAGCGCCCGGCTGCGCAGGGCAGCGACGAGGCCGCGTGGGCGAAGAACCGGCGCGCAGAGATCAAGGACAAATAAGGTGCGCACGCAGGTCCTGGCGGCGTGGCTGCTGGCGCTCGGCGCCAGCGCCGCGCAAGCCCAACTCTTCCCCGACAACGAGGCCCGCAAGGCCATCCTCGAGCTGCGCGCCAACGACGACAAGTTGAAGCAGGACCTGGCCGCGCAGAACAAGGAGATCACCGAGCAGTTGGCGCAGATCAAGCGCAGCCTGCTCGAGCTGTCGAGCCAGCTCGACCAGGTGCGCGGCGAGCTGGCCAAGCAGCGCGGCGCCAACGAACAGCTGGCGCGCGATGTGTCCGATCTGCAGCGCCGGCAGAAGGACATCGCGCAGGGCGTCGACGAGCGCATGCGCAAGATCGAGCCGCAGCGCGTGTCGCAGGACGGCAAGGACTTTCTCGCCGATGCCGAAGAAAAGCGCCTCTTCGACGAGGCCCTGGCGATCGTGCGCGCGGGTGATTTTCCCGGTGCGGCCTCGGCGCTGCAGAACTTCCTGCGCCGCTACCCGCAGAGCGGCTACGGCGACTCGGCGCGCTTCTGGCTCGGCAACGCGCACTACGGCAAGCGCGAATTGAAGGAAGCGATCACGATGTTTCGCACCTTCATTGCCAACGCGCCCGACCACGCGCGTGTGCCCGAGGCGATGCTGGCGATTGCCAACTCGCAGGCCGAGAGCAAGGACACGAAGAGCGCGCGCCTGACGCTGGGCGAGCTGCTGAAGAAGTACCCGCAAAGCGAAGCCGCGCAGGCGGGCAAGGAACGGCTGGCTGTCCTGAAGTAGGGCGATGGTGAGCCGCCGCGCGCGGCTCCTACAATTTCGCCCCTATGCAAGACATCGACATCGGGGCGATCACCTCGCAAGTGCTGTGGGCGGCGTTCGCGCTGGCCATCCTCTTCGGCGCCATCGCGCAGCGCACGCACTTCTGCACCATGGGCGCGGTGGCCGACATCGTCAACATCGGCGACTGGTCGCGCATGCGCATGTGGGTGCTGGCGATCGGTGTGGCGATGCTCGGCTTCAACGCCATGGTCGGACTCGGCTGGATCGACGCCGGCAAGAGCATCTACGCCGGGCCGCGCTTCATCTGGCTGTCCAACGCCCTCGGCGGCCTGCTGTTCGGCTTCGGCATGGTGCTGGCGTCGGGCTGCGGCAGCAAGACGCTGGTGCGCATCGGCGGCGGCAACCTGAAGTCGGTGGTCGTCTTCGCCGTGCTCGGCATCGCCGCCTTCGCGACGCTGCGCGGCATCACCGGCGTGGCCCGCGTGGCCACCGTCGATCGCGTGGCGCTCGAGCTGGCCAGCGGGCAGGATCTGCCGTCGCTGGCCGCCGGCGCGTTCGGCCTGGCCAAAGCGCAGGCCGCGCTGCTGCTCGGCGCGCTGATCGGCGGCGCGCTCGTCGCCTGGGCGCTGATGCGCGCCGAAGGCCGCTCGCGCGACGTGCTGCTGGGCGGTATCGGCATCGGTGCGGTCATCTCTGCCATGTGGTGGGTCTCGGGCCGCCTGGGCTACGTGGCCGAAGACCCGAACACGCTGCAGGAGGCTTTCGTCGGCACCAACTCGCAGCGCATGGAAGCGCTGTCATTCGTCGCGCCGATCGCCTACTCGATCGACTGGCTGATCTTCTTTTCCGACAAGAGCAAGGTGCTGACCATCGGCATCGTCAGCACCGCCGGTGTCATCGTCGGCTCGGCGCTGGTGGCGCTGGCCACGCGCAGCTTCCGCTGGGAAGGCTTTGCCAATGCCGAAGACACCGGCAACCATCTGGCCGGCGCGGTGCTGATGGGCATCGGCGGCGTCACCGCGATGGGCTGCACGGTGGGGCAGGGGTTGTCGGGCCTGTCGACGCTGGCACTGGGCAGCTTCGTCGCCTTCGCCGGGATTGTCAGCGGCGCCGTGCTCGGCGTGCGCTACCAGGTCTGGCGTCTCGATCGCATGGCGTGAGCGGCGCCGATCTGGAGCGCCGCTTCGGCGGCTTGCGCAGGTTGTACGGCGACGACGGCTACGCGCGCATCCGCGCTGCGCGCGTGGCCATCGTCGGCGTCGGTGGCGTCGGCTCGTGGGCGGCCGAAGCGTTGGCGCGCTGCGGCGTTGCGTCGCTGACGCTGATCGACATGGACCACGTTGCTGAGTCGAACATCAACCGCCAGGTGCAGGCGCTGGGGGCCACGCTGGGCCAAGCCAAAGTGCAGGCGCTGGCCGAGCGCATTGCCGACGTGCACCCCGGCTGCGACGTGCATCGCATCGAGGAATTTGCCGCGGCCGACAACTGGCCCGCGCTGCTGCCGTATGAAGTCGATGCCGTGATCGATGCCTGCGATCAGGTGCGCGCCAAACACGCACTCGCCGCCTGGGCGCGCACCGACGAGCGCATCGCCTTCGTCTGCGTCGGCGCGGCCGGCGGCAAACAACTGCCGCAGCAGGTGCAGGTCGATGACCTGGCCAACACCACGCACGACCCGCTGCTCGCCGCGCTGCGCCAGCGCTTGCGCAAGAGCGGCGACGCGCCGCGCAGCGGCAACATCGGCATTCGCTGCGTGTACTCACGCGAGAGCGTGCGCATGCCCGAAGAAGCCGCGTGCGCCGCTGACGTCGAAGCCAACCTCAACTGTCACGGCTACGGCTCGAGCGTGATGGTCACCGCCACCTTCGGCCTGGCTGCCGCGAGCGACGCGGTGCAACAGCTTCTGGTGAGAACCCTCGACAAGTCAGCCGCAGGAGTGCCCCTATAATTCTTCGCTCTGCCCGGGTTGTTAGCTCAGTTGGTAGAGCAGAAGACTTTTAATCTTTTGGTCGTGGGTTCGAGTCCCGCACAACCCACCAAATCTTCCACTCGATTTCTTCGAGCGGGTCCTTAGCTCAGTTGGTAGAGCAGCGGACTCTTAATCCGTTGGTCGAAGGTTCGAATCCTTCAGGGCCCACCAAAATTTCTTTGACCCATCAAGCACTTGCGGCTGCGTCGGTTCGACGGCTGACGCGCGGCTCATCGGCTGTAAGCACTTTCGTAAGCACCGGCGCCGTCGCGAGCGCGGCATCGAGTGCTTGTGCCTCGACCCAATCGGCCAACACCTGCACGTCGTTCGCGCAACTCTCGCGCAGGTCGGCCGTGTCGGTGTAGTGACGCAGGGTCGTCGTGGTGGGGACGTGCGAGGTCAGCATCTCCGTCTTCCACATCTCGATGCCGAGCTTCAAGCAGGTGTTGGTGAAGGTCCGGCGCATCGAGTGAGCAGTCACGCGCACGCCAGCTTGGCAGCTGACGGCCCGCCATGTCGCGCGCGGCTGCACGACGTGCGACTTGCCGTCCCGTGAAGCGAACACGTAAGGATTGTCGGCGACGTGCGGCCGGCTGCGAAGGATGTCCACGGCTTGCGCGCTCAGCGGAAGTACTCGGCCGGCGCCGGTCTTCGATTGCTGTGGCCGGATGACCCAGCTGGGCAGCGGAGCGTCGAGATTCACGCGGTCCCATGTCAGCTCGCATGCTTCGCGCAAGCGAGCGCCGGTCAGAATGAGGAACTGGATGAAGGCTGCTGCGCTGCGCTCGCCCCGACCGGTGCATCCTTCGCGAGCCTGCTGTGCGAGCAGGTGCCACACCGCACCGATCTTGTCGTAAGGAATCCTCTCCGACCTGGCTCTCGTCGGGTGCCACGAATACTTCAGAACGTCCACCGGGTTGTGTCGCAGCAGCGGCTCATCATCGACCCAGTGCCGGTTGCGTGCGTAGTTCAGAACCGAGCGCAGGTATCGGAACGCCTGGTTGGCCGTCGTCGGTCCGCGCTTGGACAACTTGGCGAAACGAGTGGCGCAGGCATCGCGTGTGATCGAAGTGATTGGCTCGTCGAGCCAGTCGGCAAAGCTTCTGCGCGAGTGCGCGGCAATGTCCGACTGCGTTCGAACTTTCAACGCGCCGTTCTTGGTCTGCTTGTTCTCGCAGTAGTCGGCCATGGCTTGGCGCAGCGTGACCTCCAAGTGCTCTTGTCTTAGCTTTTCAGCGACAGGGTCGACGCCCATTCGCATGCTGAGCAGGATCTCGCGTGCCCGGTGACGGGCTTGATCAACCGTCAACGCGGTGCGGTGACCGATGGAGAGTCTGCGCTCTCGTCCTTCAACACGGCCTTGGACAACGAAGGTGCGTGTCCCCGATGCGTTGAGCCTGACGCCGAACCCGCGGTCCTGGCTGCACCATACGAAGGCTTGGCCCGCGGCGGGCAACATGGATTGATCGACACGGACATCAGTGAGTCTGGGCATGCTGCTACCCTGACCTACGCCCAGACCAGAATTCCAAGCGAATCGCGTTCTGACCAAAGACCCGTCGTCGCTCGACTGGAACCGGCTCCGACTCGGGGTCGATCGTTTTGCAGGACTACTCAGAGCGCGGTTCCACACCTTGCAACGGCGATTGCGGCAGCTCAATCACGTCGTCTGCGCCGAGCCTATGGTAGACGCTGATTCGATTGGTTAGCGCACTATGCTTCTCGCGCACTAGTCGGAGCAAGAGCACATTTGGAAAAGGAGATCGCTATGGTCAATAAGCGCACTACGCGTCTTGCAGTTGGCGTGACGGCTGCGGTCTTGGCGGCGGGCACGATCGGCACCGCCTGCGCTCAGCCGGCCCCGCGGTCATATGTCGCATCACCCGACATCTACAAGGTAATTGCGGAGGACGCACAAAACGTCCTCATTCTGGCTGACTTCAAACCCGGGCAGCGCAGCAATACTCTTTCGCAGCCCGCAAGGCTGGTCTACAGCCTCACCGCTTGCGACTTACGCTACACGACGGCGAAGGGTGTGAGTTGGGTGAACAACATTGGTGCGGAGCGCCCCGGTTCAGGGACCGCGGATGAATCCGTGTCGATTGAGAATGTCGGCAGCACCGAGTGCAAGTTGCTGATCTTCCAATCGAAGTAGCCCAAGAGATCTTTCCAACGAGGAGGTCATCATGTTCAAGTGCAACAGAGCGGTCGCGGCGCTGATCTTTCTTCTGGCCGGATTGCAGTCAAGTCTCGCCGCGGACGTAAGTCCGATTCTTGGCATGTGGAAGTTGCTGTCCTACGAAGTGGAGCCAGTGGCGACCGGTCAGCGCGAGTTCACCCCGAACATGGGAAAGAGCCCGACCGGCAACCTCCTCTTCACGGTCGACGGTCGCATGATGGTCGTGATCACCGGGGAAGGGCGCAAGCCGGCAATGACCGATCAGGACAAAGTCTGGCTGTATGGCTCCCTGGTTGCATACACAGGGACGTATCGCGTCGAAGGCAACCAGTGGTTCACCAAAGTCGAGGTTTCCGCCAACCCCGCCTGGGTCGGCGGGGAGCAGGCCCGCTTCTTTAAGGTGGATAGCGACCGGCTGCAGGAATCGACGGCACCGATGCAGTGGGCACTGCATCCCGAAAAGGGAATCGTACGGTTCATCCTGAACTATGAGCGAGTGAAGTAGGAAACCGCAACTGAGGCGCAAGTCAGTAACAAGCGTCTAGAGTACGGGACAAGACGCTCCAGGCGCCGATAGCTGTGTTTTGCTGCGCCGTCGGCTCTGATCAACCGTTAACGCGATCGTGTCGATTCCCCCTCGTGGACGAGCATTCGATCGTGGTCCGATATGCACCGGTGCGACGCGCCAGTTGATGACCGACATTGCTAACTTTTCAATTTTTGCGCGGACTTCGGCGAACGGCGGCTCATGGAGGTCGACCGGTCATTCGCCCAGGAGGTCTCCACCGGCCGGAATGGGTCGAGAGTGACTCGTCGCGAGGGTCCGGTCCGCTGCCCGTGGTTTGCGAGCAGAAGCCGGCCACACCAACTTCGACGAGTCACTGTGCCGGTGTTGTGCCACGCGGACGTTGACTGTGACGGGATTGTGCCGGGACGTGCCTGGGAAGGGTGGTGGCAAGCGTCGCAAGTGGTTGATTTACAAGGTTCTTCCCAGGCTGTCTCGGACTCTTAATCCGTTCGTCGAAGGTTCGAATCCTTCAGGGCCCACCACGTTCCACCTGGCATAGCGCGCGAGCAGCCGCTAACTGGCATCACTACGTCGATGCCGTGGTGCCAGTCTGGTGCCAGTTTTTCAGCAGATGGGCTGCAGTGTGCGTCGGCGAGAGAACAGCGCGTGAGCTGAAAGGCCATCGAACAGACACGGCCCTGTGAAACTTTAGTGCTCATTGCCCCACGGGTGCGACGACTTTCCGCAAGAAAAAGCATCGATCGGCATGTCGGCCCGCGACATCAGCCTGTCAAACATCGCGGCAAAACTCGGAGGGCCCGATCTTGCGGGCTGCTTCGAAAGACACCATGGGCCGCCCTTCACGCGTCAAACCCTTGCCCGCCGGCACCAACCGCCGCGGCTTCTTCACCAGGAGCGGATCGGCGGCGATGGCGCTGGCGTCGGCGCCGATGCTGGCGTTGGCGCACGATGACGAGCGCGAAGACGATGACAACGAGGCGCGCAGCGGTGACGTGACCTTCGAGCACGGTGTGGCCAGCGGCGATCCGCTGCGCCACCGCGTGATCTTGTGGACACGCGTCACGCCGAGTGGAAAGGCGCGCAGCGTGCTCGGGCGATGTCCCATTCGCTGTTGAACCGTGGTGGGTGACGGCTCCTCATTCGTGATGCTACGCGGCCTTTCGCTCGGCGCGTTGCGAGTCGTGGTCTTGGCCTTCAAGGCGGCCAACAGAGTCTTCATCTCGCGATGCCCGCGCAGCTTTCGGAAGCGCTGCTTGGCATCGCTGAGCGCGCCGGCCACCCAGCGCAGCGTCATCTGCCCGTCCTTCCAGCGTTTGACGTTGCGCGCGAAGTGCGCGACCCGGCCGTTCAAGTTCTCGATCGGGTTGGTCGTGCGCAGCGTGCGGTACAGCGCCCCCGTGATGCCCAGGCCTTGCACCGTCAAGGTCTCCTCCAGCCCTTCGAGCAAGCTGGCCGCCGCGCCCGGATGCTTGGCCTGCAGCGAGGCGGCCAGGCGCTGCAACTGTCGCTTGGCCAACGCGGGGTCGGTGCCGTCCCACGCGTCACGCAGCGCGCGGCCCACGCTGGCGTGCATCTCCTTGGGCAGATGCTCGATGACGTTGCGCCGTTTGTGCTCCTGGCAGCGCTGCACCAGCGCGCGCCGGCCGAAGCATTCGACGATGGCTTTGCGCAGTGCCTTGCCCCCGTCGATCACCCACAGCCGGGCGCGGTCGGCATCCAGGCCGCGGTCGACCAGATCGCTGAGCAACGAGCGCACCACCCGCGTGTTCTCGGTGGAGCCCTCGCGCAGCCCCAGCACGTGCTTGTCGCCCTTGGCATCGATGCCCAGCGCCACCAGGATGACACGCTCGTGGAAGTGGATGCCGTCGATCATCACCACCGGCAAGTCCAACTTGTCCAGCGGGCACGACAGCCACTCGTCGAGTTGCGCCTGGGTCAGCGCTACCCAGCGCCGCGACACCGCGCTCTTGGACGCCGAGCCGGGCTCGTCGGGTGGCGGCAATTCGTCCAGCGTGCCGGCGTAGCGGCGTGTGGAGACGCCCGCGGCCATCGAGGCGATGGTGGCCATGTCCAGCGGGTCGCGATCGGCGGCCCAGGCAAAGCTGGGCAGCGCCAGCTCGCCGCGCTCGAGACTGCGCGCGCGTGGCTTGGCGATGGCGATGCGCTGGCCGCCCAGCACGACGCTGCTGCGCGTGGTGCCGCCGCGCACGGCTCGGCGCTGCGCGTTGGGCACGTTCTTCGTGCCGCACAGCGCTTGCCGGTCGGCTTCCATCATCGCCGCCAAGACCTGCTTGCCGGCATTCACACACAGGCCGTAGAAGGCATGCCGCACGTCGCGCAGCACCCCTTCGACGTTCAGCGTCAACTGCACCGGCGCGGCCGGAACGACCCGCAGCGCGGGCTTCGTGCGAGACTTCATTTCGGTGGTTCCTTTCTTTGCTTGCTAGGCACCTGGATGTTCGCATCCAGGCGAAAGGAACCGCCACCTCACATCACGCGTTCAACAACTTGCGGGACATCGCCGCGTGCTCGTGCGCTGGGTCATTGCGCTCGATCCGCAACTGCGACATGTTGTCGATCGCGGCGCACTGCGCACCGGGCCCGAGCGCGATTACACGGTGAAGATCGACGCCGAGGGCCTGCGACCCGGCACGACCTACTACTACCGCTTCCAGTCGCGCGGCGCGAGTTCGCCCGTCGGCCGCACACGCACGCTGCCCGCCGGTGCCACACCGCGCCTGCGCCTGGCGGTGGTGAGCTGCTCCAACCACGCCGCCGGCTACTTCAACGCCTACCGCCGCATTGCCCTGCGCGCCGACCTCGACGCCGTGTTGCACCTCGGCGATTACCTCTACGAATACGGCCCGAACCAATACGGCACGGCGCGAACGCCCGAGCCACCGAACGAGATGGTCACGCTCACCGACTACCGCACGCGCCACGCGCAGTACAAGCGCGACGCCGACTCGCAGGCGATGCACCGCCAGCATCCGCTGATCGCGATCTGGGACGACCACGAGATCACCAACGACGCCTGGGTCGGCGGCGCGCAGAACCACACCGAAGGCGCGGAAGGCGTGTGGGCCGAGCGCGTCAACGTCGGCCTGCAGGCGTACTACGAGTGGATGCCGATCCGCGTCGTCGATCGCGATGACCGGCGCCGCAACCAGCGCGCGTTTCGCTTCGGCGATCTGCTGGACCTCTCCATGCTCGAAGAGCGCTTGAGCGCACGCTCGAAGCAACTGCCGGCAACGATTCCGGTGCCTGGCCTCGGCAACGCGTTTGCGCAGGTCGGCGAGTTCACGAACCCCGAACGCACGCTGCTCGGCGCCGAGCAGGAAGCGTGGCTCGCCGAGCGCTTGCGCAACGCCGACGCGCGTTGGAAGTTCATCGGCCAAGGCGTGATGTTTGCGCAACTCAAGGCTCAACCTGCGCCGCTGTCCGCCGGCGGCGGCCTGTTCTTCAACAGCGACCAGTGGGACGGCTACCAGCCGGCGCGCGACCGCCTCTATGCCGTCCTCAAAGGCGATGCGAGCCATCAGCCGGTGAACAACTGCGTCATCCTCACCGGCGACATTCACAGCTCGTGGGCGGCCGATCTGTCGCAAGACCCGAACAACCCCGACACCACGACCGGCGGCTACAACGCCGTCACCGGCCACGGCTCGCGCGCGGTCGAGTTCGTCGGCACGTCGGTCACGTCGCCCGGCCTCGACGATCCCAACGGTTCCACCGCTGCTTTCCTGCGCAGCGTCAATCCGCACTTCAAGTACATCGACTTCAACCGTCGCGGCTACATGCTGCTCGACGTGACGCGCCAACGCGCGGTCTGCGAGTGGTGGTACGTGGACACGGTGGCCAGCGCCAGCAACATCGAGACGTTTGGCGTCGCGTTCGAAGTGACGCACGGCAGCAACCGCTTGCAGCCGTCGGCGATGACGACGCCGCGCGCCGAAGCGCCTGCGTTAGCGCCCTGATGCCAATGCCGGCACCGGGGATCGCAGGCGCGGCAGGTGCACCAGCGCAATGCTCATCCACACCGCGACGCTGAAGTACAGCGTCATCCACGTCACCTCGCCGCGCCAGACCTCCCAGCTCTGCGTCACCGTCCAGCGCGTGGAGGCATCGACGGCGCCTTGCAGCACGCCGAAGTAGGCGCGCCCCTGCGCTTCATCGGCGACCCAGCGCGCCCAGTACATCGGCACATCGACGGCGAACATGTAGGCCACATAGACGGTGGCCGCTGCGCACAGAAAAGCCAGCAGCGGCCGCCGCGATGCTTCGACGCGCGGCCAGACCGCCAACAGGCTGATCGCGAGCAATGCGGCGCACAGCCCCCACAACGTTTCCTCGACCACATGGCCGAGGTTGGCGGTGGTCAGCACCGCATGCCATGAGCAGGTTTCGGCAACGACGATCATCGGCACGACCGCGCGTGACACGGAATGCGCAAAGCGGCTGGCGGTGGCCTGCGCCGCCTCGCGCAGCAGCAGTGCCCATTGCGCCGCAAAGCACAGCTCGGCGATGGTCGCCACCGTGCGGCCGACGATGACGCTCGACCACCAGCTATCGACCATGACGATGCGCTGCACGTCGTACACCGGAAGCAGCGAGCGCCATGCGCAGCCGAAGACATAACCCGCGCAGAGCAGCAGTTGCAGCCGGCGCGAGGCCAACGCGCGTGGCGTCAACGACGCGCGTTGGCGCCACACCCACCAAGCCGCCGCCGACCACGCGAGCACGTTGACCGCGCTGACGATGCGCAGCGCCGTCCACCACTCGTGGGTGCTATCGAACACGGCAGCGCTTTCAGTGGGCTTTTTTCGGCCGGCCGAGCTTGAGCGGTTGCAGGCGGCCGAGCGCATTCATCAGCGTGCTGTCGTCGAGCGCCATCAGCACCTGCAAGCCGGCGCGCAGCAACTCGCTCTTCTTGGTTTCGCGCTGCGCCGCCATCGTGCGCGCCTTGAGCGCGGCGATCAGCGCAAAGTCGGGTTCGGGCATCGTGAAGCTGTCGCGCACCAGGCGCACACGCTGCTTCGCCGGCTTCTTCTGCGTTTCCTTGGCGGCCGGGGCCGGGATGGCGTTGGTCTTCTTCGCAGCCTGTTTGCGGGCGGCCGCCGAGGTGGGCTTCTTCACCGGCGCGCGGCGCGGCGCAGCCTTGGCGGGGGCAACGATCTTCTTGGCCGGCATGGCGGCGTCTCCTGAAACAACGGTATAAATCGTTTATACCATTCATGCGATGCGCTCCGCAAGCCGCAGCGGCGCGCCGGGCGCTGCTTGTGTGAACAGCGCCACCGATGCGCACCCCATCGGTTCTGCCAGCGCCTGGGCGAAATGGCGCTCTGCTCGCTGACGCAGGGCCATGTCATCGGCATGGCCCTTGTCCGACAACGTCATGTGAAAGCGCCAGCGGTCGAAGACGAAGGGGTAGCCCCAACGCAACAGGTGTTCGCGGTCGGCTTCGTTGGCCAGGCCCTGCGCGCGTCGTTCGAGCTCGGCCGCATCCGGCGGGCGTCGCAAGGCTTGGCAGGCCATGACGCAGGCATCGGCCAGGCGGCGCAGCGGGTGCCAGGCATCGATCACCGGCACGGGGCGCAAGGCGAGGAAGTCGCCCAGCGGCTGCACGGCCAGCGGCGGCATCGGGAACGGGCAAAGCGTGGCGACCACCGCTTGCAGCCGCCGGCGCAGTTGCTGCGGCGTGACGCCCTCGGCCAGGTGCATCGGCGCTGCCAGCGTGGCATGAAAGCCGTAACGCCACGCGTCGGCGGCGTGTGCCGGCGCCTGCCCTGGCTCGTTGCTTTCAGGGTCGCGGCCGAGCCAATCGCAGCCCACCTGCCACAGCGGGTGCTCGCGCTCGGGCACCCAGTACACCGCGAAGCGTTCCGGCGGCGGTGTCGTCAACAAGCTGTCACGCGGCGAATCGATAGTGCGATAGATGCTAAACCTCGTGGAGTGACGCCATCGTGACCGAGATGAACGCCATGGAACAGCGCCGGGCTTGGCTCGCCACGCTGGCGCATGCGCCGCGCGGGCCGTTGCTGGTCTTCGCGCAACGCTTCGGCGAAGGTCTGCGCTTCGAGCCGATGCGCGAACCCGAAACCGGCTTGGTGATGCTGCGCGCGCGCATCGACGGCAGCGGCAACCGTTTCAACCTCGGCGAGGCCACGCTCGTGCGCTGCGTCGTTCGATTGCGGCTCGACGACGGCGCGACCGTGGGCGTCGGCTACTGCCTGGGCCGCGACGCCGAGCGTGCGCGCTGCATTGCCGAACTCGATGCGCTGTTGCAGCAACCGTCGCGCCATGCCGCCGTGATGCGTGGCGCGATCGAGCCGTTGCGCCGGCAGATCGACGCTGCGCGCGCTGCTGCGCAGCGCCGCACCGCGGCCAGCCGCGTCGTCTTCCACACGCTGCAAGGCGAGGCGACGAGATGAGCGCGCTGCTCACCGATCTCGGCACCGCGATGACCAACCCCGTGGCCGGCACGCAAGCCTGTTTTCGCGCCGCTTTGGAAGCGATGTCGCGGCCCGGCCGCATCGTTGCCTTGCCGCCCGTGGCGACAGCCGGCCTGCGCGTGCCCGCGGCGCGCTCGCGCGACGGTGCGGCCGATGTGCCGATGGCCGAGGCCACCGCGGCCTTGCTGCTGACCCTGCTCGACGCCGAATGCGCGGTGCGCCTGCACGGCGCCTTCGATCACGACGCGATGCTGGCCTGGCTGCGCTTTCACACCGGCGCGCGCGCCGCGCTGCCGGGCGAGCCGGCGGCGTTCAGCGTCGTGCGCGCGGCCGACGCGCGTGCCGCTCAGTGGGAAGCGCTCGATCTCGGCAGCGACGAGACGCCACAGCGCGGCGGCACGTTCATCGTCGAAGTGCCGCGCCTGGCCGCGATCGACGATGAGCCGTGGCTGCCGAACCCCGCCGCGCTGATGCGGCTGCGCTTGCGCGGCCCCGGCATCGAGAGCGAACACACGATCAGCGTCGGCGGTCTGCCCGAGGCGTTCTGGCGCCACCGCATCGCGCAGCAGCCGCGTTTTCCGCAAGGCTTCGAGCTGCTGCTGACACGCGGGCGCTGGCTCACCGGCATTCCGCGCAGCACGCACATCGACGTGGACGCCTAGATGTACATCGCCGTCAAGGGAGGCGAAGCCGCGATCGACGCCTCGCGCTCGCTGCTCGCCGCGGCACGGCGCGGCGACGAGGCGTTGCCCGAAATGTCGGTGGCGCAGATCCACAGCCAACTCGGCCTGCTCACCGCGCGCGTCATGGCCGAGGGCTCACTGTACGACCCCGAGCTCGCCGCGTTGGTGATCAAGCAGGCGCAGGGCGATGCCGTCGAAGCCGCATTCCTGCTGCGCGCGTATCGCACGACGCTGCCGCGCCTGGCGTTCAGCGAGCCACTGCGCACCGAGCGCATGCGCGTGCAGCGCCGCGTGTCGGCGATCTTCAAGGACCTGCCGGGCGGCCAGGTGCTCGGCCCGACCTTCGACTACACGCAGCGGCTGCTCGACTTTTCGTTGCTGCGTGAAAGTCGATCGCAGGCGCCTGACGAAGCGCCGCCGATCGACACCGAGATGCCGCACGCACTCGCCGCGCTCGCCGCCGAAGGTCTGGTCGAGCCCGCAGTCGCCGAGCCCCGGCGATCCGGCGCCGCTGGACATCACGCGCGATCCGCCCGCGTACCCGCTGCCGCGCTGCGGCCGCCTGCAGATGCTCGCGCGCGCAGACGAAGGTTGGCTGCTCGGCATGGGCTACAGCACGCAGCGCGGTCATGCGCACACGCATCCGTTCGGCGGCGACATCCGCTTCGGTGCGGTCGTGGTGGAGGTGGTGCCCGACGAGCTCGACTTCGCTATCGAGATCGGCGAGATCGAACTCACCGAATGCCAGATGGTCAACCAGTTCGTCGGCAGTGCCGAGGTGCCGCCGCAGTTCACGCGCGGTTACGGCCTCGTCTTCGGGCACGGCGAGCGCAAGGCGATGGCGATGTCGCTGGTCGATCGCGCGCTGCGTGCCGATGAGTTCGGCGAACTGCGCACGAGCCCGGCGCAGGACCAGGAGTTCGTGCTGCCGCACAGCGACAACGTCGAGGCCTCGGGCTTCGTGCAGCACCTGAAGTTGCCGCATTACGTGACCTTCGAGTCGGAGCTGCAGTTGATTCGGGCGTTGCGGGCGCAAGTGGATGTGCAAGCGCGGCAAGTGGTCAGCGAAGAAGCCATGGGAGTCGGTTCGTGAACACCGCCGAAGGCTACAACTTCGCCTACCTCGATGAACGCACCAAGCGCATGATCCGGCGCGCGCTGTTGAAAGCCGTCGCGCTGCCGGGCCACCAGGTGCCGTTCGGCTCGCGCGAGATGCCGCTGGCCTACGGCTGGGGCACCGGCGGCATCCAGGTCACCGCCGCGCTGATCGGCAAGGACGACGTGCTCAAGGTCATCGACCAGGGCTCGGACGACACGACCAACGCCGTCAACATCCGCCAGTTCTTCGCCCGCACGACCGGTGTGCAAACCACAGAGCGCACGTCGAAGGCGACGCTGATCCAGACCCGGCACCGCATCCCCGAGCGCGCGTTGACGGAGCAGCAGATCCTCGTCTATCAGGTGCCGCAACCCGAGCCGCTCTACAAGCTGGAGCCGCGCCGTGCCGAAACGTTGAAGCTGCACGCCGCGCAAGAGTACGGCCTGGCCGACGTGAAGCTGTACGAAGACATCGCGCACTGGGGCCGCATCGACGCCAGCTACGACCACCCAGTGCGCGTCAACGGCCACTACGTGATGTCGCCGTCGCCGATCCCCGCGTTCGACAACCCGAAGATGAACCGCATGCCGGCGCTGCAGCTCTTCGGCGCCGGGCGCGAGAAGCGGCTGTACGCGATCCCGCCGTACACCGACGTCCAGAGCCTCGACTTCGACGATCACCCGTTCCACATTCCGCCGCAGCCGCACGCCTGTGCGCTGTGCGGCTGCACGACGAGCTTTCTCGACGAAGTGCCGCGCGACGACGGCAACCGCCTGTGGACCTGCTCCGACACCGACTGGTGCCGCGAGCAGCAGGAGGACAACGCATGACGACGCCGCTGCTGCGCGTGCGCGAGTTGTCGCACCGCTTCGCCGGCGTGCTCGCCTTGCAGCAGGCTTCGCTCGAGGTCTATCCGGGCGAGGTGGTGGCCGTGGTCGGCGAGTCGGGTTCGGGCAAGACCACGCTGCTGAACTGCATCGCCGGCCGGCTCGCGCCCACGTCGGGCGAGGTGCTGTACCGCGACGCGCAAGGCTGCTGGCGTGACGTGCTCGCGCTCTCCGACCGCGAGCGCCGCGTGCTGGCGCGCACCGAGTGGGGCTTTGTCGAGCAGCAGGCCAGCGATGGCCTGCGCATGGACGTGAGTGCCGGCGCGAACATCGGCGAGCGGCTGATGGGGCAGGGCCTGCGCCACTACGGGCAGTTGCGCCACCGGGCATCGACCTGGATGCAGCGCGTGGAACTCGACAGCGCGCGCATCGACGACACGCCGCGCACCTACTCCGGCGGCATGCGCCAGCGCCTGCAGATCGCGCGCAACCTGGTCACGCGTCCGCGCCTGGTGCTGATGGACGAGCCGACCTCGGGTCTCGATGTGTCGGTGCAGGCCAGGCTGCTCGACCTGATCCGCGGGCTCGTCGCGCGATTGCAGTTGTCGGCCGTGATCGTCACGCACGACCTCGGCGTGGCGCGCCTGCTCGCGCAGCGCACCGTCGTGATGCGCCACGGCGCCATCGTCGAGCAGGGCCTCACCGATCGCGTGCTCGACGATCCGCAGCACGCCTACACGCAGTTGCTGGTGTCGTCGGTGGTGTCGCCATGAAGCCGGCCCTCTGCGTGCGCGGCCTGCACAAGCGCTTCACGTTGCATCTGCGCGGCGGCACGCAGCTCGCGGTTCTCGAGGATGTGTCGCTCGACGTGCACGCCGGTGAGTGCGTCGCGCTCGTCGGCCCGTCGGGGCAGGGCAAAAGCACGCTGGTGAAGTGCCTGTACGGCTCCTACGGCATCGACCAGGGCAACGCCCTGCTGCAAAGCGCGCAAGGAGAGATCGACCTCGCGCATGCCACGCCGCAGCAGGTGCGCGCGCTGCGGCGCCGCGACATCGCCTACGTCAGCCAGTTCCTGCGCGCCGTGCCGCGCGTCGCGGCGCTGGACATTGTTGCCGAGCGCGCGATCGACGCACAGGGCGACATTCCTGACGATAACGAAGACACCGGTGGCTCTCACGTCGCATCGGCGCGTGACGCGGCGGCAGCGCTGCTGGCGCGACTGAACCTGCCGCAGGCCCTGTGGCATCTGCCGCCGGCTACCTTCTCCGGCGGCGAGCAGCAGCGCATCAACATCGCGCGCGGCTTCATCGTGCCGGCGCGGTTGCTGCTGCTCGACGAGCCGACCGCGTCGCTCGACGCCGCCAACCGCCGCGTCGTCATCGAACTCATCGACGAGGCCAAGCGCGCCGGCGCTGCCGTCGTCGGCATCTTCCACGACGAGGAAGTGCGCGACGCGGTGGCCACGCGCTGCGTCGGCCTGGCGCACGAGAACACGCCATGCCCCACGAACTGATCCTGACGCACGCACGCAGTCGTCTGCGCCGACCACACGCTCGCCTGCGGCACCGTCGTCGTGCGCGACGGTGTCATCGCAGAAATCGACGACTGCCCGAGCAACGTGCCGAAGGCGATCGATCTGCAGGGCGACTGGCTGCTGCCCGGTCTGGTCGAGGTGCATACCGACAACCTCGAACGCCACGTCATGCCGCGGCCGAAGGTCAGCTTCCCGATGGCAAGTGCGATGCAGTCGCACGACGCCGAGATCGCCGCGGCCGGCATCACGACGGTGTTCGACGCCATCGGCGTCGGCGATCCGTATGGCGACGGTTTTCGCTCGCGCGACCAGAGCGCGTTGCTCGGCGTGCTCGACGAGCTCGAAGCCGCCGGCGTGCTGCGCGCCGACCACCGGATCCACGTGCGCTGCGAGCTTCCGGCCGACAACGCACGCCAGTTGTTCGAGCCATTCATGCAGCACCCGCGCTTGGCGCTGATCTCGCTGATGGACCATACGCCCGGCCAGCGGCAATGGACCGATGTCGAGCATGCGCGCATCTACTACACGGGCAAGAAGGGTTGGAGCGACGCGCAGTTCGATCGTGAACTGACGCTCGCACCCGAGCGTCAGGCACGGCATGCCGAACCCAACCGGCATTGGTTCGCGCGCTACGCGTGCGAGCACGGCATCGCACTGGCCACGCACGACGACACGACCACGGCGCATGTCGATGAAGCCGTCGCGCTCGGCGCGTCGATGAGCGAGTTCCCGACCACGTCGGACGCCGCGCGCCGCGCCCGCGAGCGCGGCCTGTCCACCGTGGCTGGCGCGCCGAATGTCGTGCGCGGCGGCTCGCACTCCGGCAACGTCGCCGCGCTCGACCTGGCGCGTGAAGGTCTGCTCAGCGGCCTGTCGAGCGACTACGTGCCCGGCAGCCTGCTGCAAGCGGCGTGGCA
This sequence comes from uncultured beta proteobacterium, assembly GCA_963732625.1. Classification (GTDB taxonomy): domain Bacteria; phylum Pseudomonadota; class Gammaproteobacteria; order Burkholderiales; family Burkholderiaceae_C; genus CADEEN01. The sequence goes on from CAVTAM010000019.1 coordinate 98,545, forward strand.
TTTGCGCCGCTCCGCCGGCCTGTCGATGAGCCACGCGGTCGCGTTGGCCAGCAGCGGCCCGGCGCGTGCGTGCGGTCTCGATGATCGCGGCGAGATCGCTCTCGGCTTGCGAGGCGATCTGGTGCGCGTGGTGCAAGTCGGCGGCGTGCCCGCTGTGCGCGAGGTCTGGCGCGGAGGGCGGCGCGTGGCTTGAGCTTTCTCTACCCGCGCGGCGCCAACCGCCGCAGCGCAAACCACGCGATCGCCAACGTCACCAGCGTGATCATCGCCAGCACCCACCAGAAGCCATTCGCGTTCTGGCTGAACGGCAAGCCGCCGACGTTCATGCCGAGCAGGCCGGAGCCGAGGTTGATCGGCAATGCGAGCACGGTGACCATCGTCAGGATGAACAGGCTGCGGTTGTTCTGCTCGGCCACGCGCGCGGCCGACTCTTCCTGCAAGAGCTTGATGCGCTCCTGCAGCGCGCCGATGTCACGCACGACGACGACGAACTCCTCGTTGGCCTGGCGCAGGCGCTGGCGGTCGTCTTCCGACAACCACGGCGGCGGGTTGCCCAGCATGCGAAAGAACGCGTTCGGTTCGGGCGCCAGCAGCCGTTGCAGGCGCACGCTCATGCGGCGCAGTTGCGCCAGTTCCGCGCCCGAGTCGTTCGGTGCGGCCGACGAGCAGCGCGTCTTCGATGTCATCGACGCGGTCGCTGGCCTGGCGCACGATGCGTTGCAGCTCGTCGGCCTGATCGCGCAACAGGTGGTCGAGAAGGGCGGCCGCACTGGCGACAGGCTCGCCGCGCTTGACCGCCGTGCGCAGCCGATCGACCGAGCGCAGCGGGCGCCGGCGCGCGGTGATGACGACATCGGCGCGCGCGCTGACCCACAGCGTGGCCACGTCGCTGGCCTCGAACGCGAAGTCGTAGGTCAGGTCGTTCAACACCGCGAACACCGAGTCGCCCAGACGCTCGATGCGCGTCGAGCGCGAGCCGTCGGCGAGCGCTTCGAAGAACGCCTCGTCCTGCGCCGCGTGCGCGCGCAGCCAATCCAGGCTGGCGGCGTGGCTGAGGTTGAAGTGCAGCCAGAGGAACTCGCGTTCGCGCGGCGCGTGCGGCGCATCGGCCAGCCAGCGCGACGCACGCGCCGAGTCGAAGGACTCGACCGGCGCGTGCGGCGAAAAGCGAAAGCCGCAGATCAGGCCGTTGGCATCGGCGCCATAGGTCGGATCGGGCGCATCGACGGCACCGGGCAGCAGGTCGGGCACCGCCGAGCGTCAGGGCGCCGGCACCGCGGTGCGGTTGCCCGGCACGATCTGCGCCTGGTACGAGAAGACCTCGCGGCTCTTCGGCTGCACCGTCACCTTGATCCACTGCACGTCGTTGTTGCCGTTGGCCGCGTTGTTGCCGAAGGTCTCGATGCGCGTGAAGTTTTCCAGGCGCAGGCCGGCCGCATTCAGAAACGGCTTGTCGATGCGGTGGTAATGCGAGTCGCCGTGCACGTAGGCCACGGGCTTGCGGAAGGCGACGACCTCGTCGCGCAGCGCGATCAGGTAGTCCTTGAAGCCGTCGGGCGCGCCGTCGGTCTGCGCGAGCGTCTTCGCGTCGCGCAGCGGCGCGCGTGTCGCGTCGCTCGCGTCCCAGCCGGGGTTGGCTTGCGTGATGATCATCACCGCGGCCGAGCGGCGTGCCTTGGCCACGGCGAACGTCTCGCGCAGCCACTTGATGTTGGCGGCGTTGCGCGCGGCGTACTCGGCCGGGTCGGGCGCGGTGTCGCAGAGGTTGTTGCACGAGCCCTGCACGTTGAGCGTGGCGTAGGTCACGCGGCCGACCGTCCAGCGGCGGTTCTCGACGCACGGCACCATGGCGCCGCCGAAGCCCAGGCACAGCGCGTCGGTCTGTACCTCTTGTCGCAGCTTGCGCTGGCCGAGCGAGAACGGCGTGCCGAACAGGATCGTGCGCTCGCGGTCGAGGCGTTCGAGCGAGTTGAAGCCGCCGTTGCTGGCGCGGTCGCAATCGGTCCAGTCGTTGTCGCCGGGCGTGAACATCGCCGGTGCGCGCAGCGAGTTCAAAAAGCCCAGCGCCTGGTAGTACAGGTTGTCGTCGCAGGGGCTGTTCGAGCCGGCCTTCAGGTCGCCGTCGTGCACGGTGAACTTCAGGCGCTGCGCGTTCATGTCGGCAATCAGGTTGGGCACGCCGACGTTGCTCTGCAGCGCCGAGTACGGCAGGTCGCCCCACAGGCCGATGGCGTAGCTGTGGTCTTCGTCGTCGTTGTCATCGTCGCGCTCATGCGCTTGTGCGGGGGCGGCGCGGCGACGGCCAGCAGCGCGGCCAGCGCGCTGCTCGTGAGCTGTTGTGCAAAGGTTCTTGTGCTGTTCACATCGACTCCATGGGTGAGGGTGGTGGCTAGTTCTGTCAAGACATGTTGGCCGCACCGATCACCGTGCGTGGCGCTTCGAACGGCCGCGTGCGTACTGCTTCGACGAGCGTAGGTAGTAGTCGAGCGAGGCCGTCAGGCGCCCCGGCGTCTTGGCCAGGTCGTCCCAGCGCCGCAGCGACACCGCCTGCGCGGCGTGCGGCAGCGTGGCGAACAGGTTCACCTCGTCGGGCGACATCGCGCCGCCCTGCAGCTGCAACGTGTGCACCGACGCCGGCGACAGCGTCTGCGAATACGGCGGGTCCACGGCGACGAGGTAGCGCTTGGCCTGCACGTGCAGGCGGATCGGCTCGATCACCTCGGCGCCGAAGGAGGACGCCAAAAAGCCCAGCGCGCGCAGCTCGTGCACGTCGTCGATGGCGTCGAGGGCGGCATCAGGCGCGATGAAGTGGCCGATGTCGTGCAGCAGCGCCGCCACCACCAGCGGCTCGGGTGCGTCGGCCCATTCGGCGAGCTGCGCGCACTGCAGCGCATGCGCGCGGGCGCTCACGGGCTCGGCGCGCGCGCCGTCGTAGTGGCCGTGGCCGAACTGGTCGAACAACTCCTCGATCTGATGCACGATGTCGCGGTCAGGATGCATCACGGCGTTCATACGAGGCGCTTTCTCAGCTGGGCCGAGACCATGTCGATCACCGCCACCGAGACGACGAGCATCAGCAGCACCGCCGCGGTCTGCGCGTACTGGAAGCCGCGGATCACGTCCCACAACACCATGCCGATGCCGCCGGCCCCCACCATGCCGACGACCGACGCCGAGCGCACGTTCGACTCGAAGCGGTACAGCGCATACGACGCCCACAGCGGCATCACCTGCGGGATCACGCCGTAGAGCACTTCGGCCACCGGGTGCGCGCCGGTGGCGCGGATGCCTTCGACCGGCTGCGGGTCGATCGCTTCCACCGCTTCCGAAAACAGCTTGGCCAGCATGCCCGTCGTGTGGACCCACAGCGCGAGCACACCGGCGAACGGCCCCAGCCCGACTGCGACGACGAACAGCAGCGCGAACACCATCTCGTTGATGGCGCGGCAGGCATCGAGAAAACGCCGGATCGGTTGGTGCACCCACCACGGCGTCAGGTTGCCTGCGGCCAGCAGCGCCAGCGGAATCGAGCTGACGATGGCCAGCGCCGTTCCCCACACCGCGATCTGCAAGGTGACGAGCAACTCCTGCAGGTAGTGGCGCCAGTCGCGAAAGTCCGGCGGAAAAAAGCCGCTCGCGTACTGCGCCATGTTGCCGGCGTCGCGCAGCAGGTCGAGCGGGCGCATGTCGGCGCCGCGCCAACTGCCGGCCAGCAGCGCGAGCACGAGGCCCCAGCCGAACAGCGGCCACCAGCCGGCCGACGGCGGGCGCAGCGCCGGTGCAGCGATCGAGCTCACGCGCCGCCGATCACTTGGCGCTGGCGAGCTGGCGGGTGAGTTCGGAGAACTTGCCGTCGATCTCGTTCAGGCGTTTGCTCCTCTCGTCGGCCGCCATGTTCGCGTCGCCCTCGACCTTGCCGCGCTCGCGCGCGAGTTCCAACTGGCGGATCGGCAGCAACTGGTTGTCGTTCGACGGCACGAAGCCTGCGAAGGTGAGGGTCTTCAGAATCTCCTTCTCGCGCGCATCGCTGCCGTAGGCGAGGAAGAAGTCGCGCACCTTCTGCTTGGTCGCGGCGTCGAGATCCTTGCGCCACAGGATCGGGTCGCTGGCGATCAGCGGCGAGCGCCAGACCTCGCGCAGCTCGGCGGCCTTGGCGGCGTCCTTGATCTTCATGCGGTCCACGCCGTCGGACGAGACGGTGGCGACGTCGATCTGCTTGTTGGCCACGGCCAGGATGTTGGTCTCGTGGTTGGCGCGCACCATGCGCTTGAAGTCGCGCGTCGCATCGACCTTGTTCTGCGCAAACGCGTAGTAGCCCGGCACGAGCGCGCCGCTGGTCGAGTTCGGGTCGCCGAAGCCGAGCGTCAGGTTCGCGCGCGCCTTCAACACATCGTCGAGCGTGCGGTGCGGGCTGTCCTTGTGCACGACCATCAGGCTCCAGTAACCCTGCGCGCCGTCGGCCTGCGTGACCTTGGCGAAGACCTCGCCGCTGGCGCGGTCCACCGCTTCCATGCCCGACTTGTTGCCCATCCAGGCCACCTGCACTTTGTTGAAGCGCATGCCTTCGACAATGCCGCCGTAGTCGGGCGCGAAGAAGGCGTTGACCTTGAGGCCCGTGGCCCTCTGCATGTCGTCGAGCAGCGGCTGCCACGAGCTTTTCAGGTTGGCCGACGATTCGGTGGAGATGATGCCGAAGGCGATCTCCTTGACTTGCGCCTGTGCGGCGCCGAACCACAGCGTGGCGGTGACGGCGATGATGGAAAGCGATGTGCGTCGTTGCATGGTGTTCTCCTGTGGGATGGGGATGGGTCAGGCGGCTTGCAAGGTGGGAACCGTCGATCGGCGCCGCGCCGCGGCGATGGCTTCTGCGCCGTCGTGCGACAGCAGCTCGTCGGTCTGCTCGCCGTAGAGCTCGGTCAGGCGCTGCGCGCTGAGATCGGCGGTCGGACCGTCGAAGACGATCTCGCCGGCACGCAGCGCGACGGTGCGCGGGCAGTAGGCAAAGGCGAACTGCACCTGGTGCAGCGACACCAGCACCGTCACGCCGCCTTCGCGGTTCAACGTGGCCAGTTGCTCCATCACGCGCCGGCACGAGGCCGGGTCGAGCGAGGCGATCGGCTCGTCGGCGAGCACGACCTGCGCGCCTTGCACGAGGGCGCGCGCGATCGCGGCGCGTTGTTGCTGGCCGCCGGACAGCGTGGACGCACGCTGCCAGGCGCAGCCTTCGATGCCGACGCGTTGCAATGCATCGAGCGCGAGGCGGCGCTCGTCTTCGGTGAAGCGGCCGAGCGCCCAACGCCAGGCCGGCATGCGGTGCAGCGCACCGGCGAGCACATTGGTCATCACCGGCAGGCGATCGACGAGGTTGAACTGCTGGAAGATCATCGCCACTTGCGAGCGCGTGATGCGCACGTCGTCGGCCAGGCGGCCGCCGTTCTGCACCTCGCAGCCGAGGACAGAGACGCGCCCGCCGTCGAAGACGTTGGCGCGCTGCAGGCCGGCGATGTGGCGCAACAAGGTCGATTTGCCCGAGCCCGACGCGCCGAGCAGCGCCACCATCTCGCCGCGGCGCAGGGTGAGCGACACGTTCGACAACGCGGCGTGCGCGCCGAAGCGCTTGTTCAGGCTCTGCACTTCGATGGCGGCTGGGATCATCGCGAACTCCTCGAAAACGCTTGCATCGTCGGCCGCGCGCGTGACAGCGGCGTGTCGGTGCGATGAACCTTTCGGCTCCTCTTTGTCACGCGCTGTTCACGCACAGCCGCGATGCTCCGGACTTCGAGAGATTCGATGGAGGGCTCGCGATGAGATGGACGATCCTGCTGGGCGGCTGCATGCGCGTTCAACGCTGCCGCGGAAACGGGCGCGGCGCGAGAGTTCGGCGCCGAGCTGCGCGGCCACGCGCTGTTGCCGGCCATGACCACGGTGGCGCCGCCGCGCGGCGCGCCGGCCGCGCTCGCCACGTCGGGCAAGTACACCGGCAAGCCGGGACAGCGTGTCGAGACGCTGGGCCTGTTGCCCGGCAACTCGTTTCTTTCCGACAAAGCGGCGCCGCGCGCCACCGGCCACGCGCTGCCGATGCGCGGCCAGCCGGTGCAGGGCTTCTCGGGCATCAAGCCCGCAGGCGGCGGCGCGTACTGGGTGATCTCCGACAACGGCTTCGGCAGCAAGGCCAACTCGGCCGATGCGATGCTGGCCATGCACCGCGTGCGGCCCGATTGGAAGAGTGGCGCGGTGAAGTGGAGCGCACCGTGTTCCTCAGCGACCCGCAGCGCAGGCTGCCGTTTCTGATCGTCAACGAAGGCACGAAGGAGCGCTGGCTCACCGGCGCCGATCTCGACACCGAGTCGCTGCAGATCATCGGCGAGACGGTCTGGATCGGCGACGAGTTCGGGCCGTTCCTGATCAGCGCCGACATGAAGGGCCACGTCACCGGCGTCTATGCGACGACGGTGGACGGCAAGCCGGTGCGCTCGCCGGACCATCCTGCGGTGTCGATGCCGGCCGTGCCCGGCGCGGTGAGCTTCGAAGCGCGGCGCTCGCGCGGCTACGAAGGCATGGCGGCGAGCAAGGACGGCCGCTTCTTGTACCCGCTGCTCGAAGGGCCGCTGTGGGTCATGACGGCAAGGGCTGGGAGATGAAATGAAGGCCGCGAAGTACTGCGCATCCTCGAGTTCGACATCGCCGCGCGCGCGTTCACCAACCGCTCGTGGAAGTACCTGCTCGAAGCCAACGGCAACAACATCGGCGACTTCAACATGATCGACGCCGATACGGCGCTGGTCATCGAGCGCGACAACGGCGAGGGCGATCCGGCCGACGCTTGCACCGGCGCGCCGCAGCCGAACTGCCAGAACGCGCCGGCCAAGTTCAAGCGCATCTACAAGATCGACCTGTCGCAGGCCGATGCGGAGGGCGTCGTGAAGAAGGTCGGCTACATCGACCTGATGAACATCACCGACCCGAAGGCCGTGGCCAAGCGCGGCAGCAAGGCAGGGCGCTTCACGTTCCCGTTCGTGACGATCGAAGACGTGGACATCGTCGATGGCGAGCACATCATCGTCGCCAACGACAACAACTACCCGTACTCGATGGGCCGCGCGCTCGGCAAGCAGGACGACAACGAGTTCATCCTGCTGCATGTGCCTGAACTGTTGAAGGCGAAGTAGCGCTCGCACCCGCGCGAGCTGTTGCGCAACTTCAGCGCGTGCTTGCTGCCGGTGTGTTCCTGGGATTGCTGCGAGCATGGGCGCGCCAATGGCTTCGCCCTTGGGGACAACCGGTCAAGAGTTCGCTGACTCGCCGAGGGTCAGTTGGTGCCTGCGCTGTCCCGCACTTCGGCACCGCCGCCGAACTGGGCGATGAGCCGCTCGCACAAGTAGTCATAGACGCGCCGGATGCGCGCGCTGCGGCGGAGGTCATCGTGCCCGCACAGCCATATCTCCAGCGGGATGCTCACCTGGTCGGCGAGCACGCGGTGCAGATTCGGCCGTGCCTGCGCAATGTTGACCAGGACCGGGCCGATGCCCATGCCCGCCTCAACGGCCGTCAGGCGCGCCAGCTCGGAGTCGGTTCGAAAACGAAAGTTGATGTCGCGCGGCAGTTGTGCGCCACTTGGACCCATGCGGGTCGGTATGTCGCCACCGCCGATCAACAGGTGCGACATGGCCTCCTGCAACGTCGTCGGTACGCCGCAGCGCGCGCGGTACTCGGTGCTGACAAACAGACCAACGACGACCACACCAACGCGCTGCGCAATCACGCCCTCTTGAGTCGGGCGGGCGAAGCGAACCGCGATGTCGGCGTCGCGGCGCAACAGGTTTTCGATCTCCTGCGTCGCGCGCAGCTCGATCTCCAGTTCGGGCTCGGCGTGCATCAGGCTCGCCAACCAGGGCGGCAGCACGTGCACCGCGAACGGCACGCTGGTGGTGATGCGCACCAGGCCCGCAATGCCTCGCGGCGCGTCGCCCAACAGGCTCTCGGCCTGGCGTGCCAGATCTTGCATGCCGCGCACGGTGTCGTACAGCGCCATGGCCCGCTCGGAGGCCACCATGCCGCTGGGGCGACGGTCGAACAACGTCTCGCCGAGCAGCCGCTCCAGCTCGCGCATGTGCCGGCTGATGCTCGGCTGGGTGATGTCCAGCTGCGCAGCGGCTTGGCTGAGCGAGCCGGTCTCCACCACCGCCACAAAAGATCGCAACAGGTTCCAGTCGTTCAGCATGAGCAATGGGAACACGAAGCAGCAGCACGCATTGGTTGATTTTTGCATGGGCCCCATGCAGCCGAGCGTGTTCCCGCACGCCGATCGGCTCCACAGAATTCACTTCCGACATCTCCACCACCTTGGAAAGTGAACTCCATGACGAGACCCGCTTCACACTCTTCTTTCACCGGCTTGACGGCCATCGCGGCGCTGCTCGCAGGCGCCGTTCTGACGTGTGGCACCACGTCCGCCTGGGCACAGAGCGACAAACAAACGCCGCCCAACTTCCTGGCACTGGGCGTGGCGCTGGTGCCCGAGTTCGAAGGCTCGTCGGACCGCAGTGCCGTGCCGGCCTTGATCGGTCGCTTCGGAATCGGAGCGACGACGCTGCGCCTGCTCGGCAACAGCGCGCAATGGAACCTGCTGCCTGCGAGTTCACCTTGGGCTTTAGGCCCAGTGCTCAGCTTGCGCTCGGCGCGCGATGACGACGTGGCGGATGCCGTCGTCAAGCGCCTGCGTTCGATCGATGCCAGTGCCGGTGTCGGCGCCTTCGGCGAGTACAGCTGGCGCGGCCTTCTCGATGCCAGCGACAGCCTCACCGCCGGAGTCGAACTGCTCGGCGGTAAGGCCGGTGCTCATGCGCAGGCGAGTCTGGGCTACCAGTGGCAAGCGGCAGCGGGCTGGCGCTTCAACGTGAGCACGCATGTGGGCGCGGCATCGGCCAAGTACCAGCGCACCTACTTCGACGTCGATGCGGACAACGCCGCGCGCTCCGGCCTGCCGCGCTATGCCGGCGATCGCGGCGTTGACGAGGTCGGCCTTGCGGTTGGCGTGTCCTACGACGTGTCGAGCCACTGGCTGTTGATCGGCCGCGTGCAAGCAGCGCGCCTCATCGGTGACGCCGCCGACAGCCCTATCGTCAGATTGCGCGGCAGTCGCAATCAAAGCAGTTTGGTGCTTGCCGTGGGGCGCAGTTTCTAAGGAGGCGGCACCCAAGCACACGAAAGCACACCATGCAGCAGACCGTGCTGATCCTCGGCGCCCGCGGGCGCTTCGGCTTGGCCGCCGCACAGGCCTTTGCCGACGCGGGATGGAATGTCCTGGCGCACATGCGGCCTGGCGCCTCCATGCCAACAGGAGGATTGCACAACGAGCGCATGCGCTGGATCGCCGCCGACTTGAACGACATCGATGCGCTCGCCGTGCAGGCCAAGGGCGCTCATGTCGTCGTCAACGCGCTCAACCCGGCGTACACGAATGCCGCGTGGCAGGCGCAAGGTTTGCCGTTGATGGAAGCCAGCATCGCCTTGGCGCGCTCGCTGCAAGCCACGCTCATGTTTCCCGGCAACGTCTACAACTTCGGCGACGGCATGCCCAGCGTGCTGCACGAAGACACGCCGCAGCTGGCGCAGACCGTCATGGGACAAGTCAGAGTCGCCATGGAGTTGCGCGCCGAGGCGTCGGGCGTTCGCGCCGTCGTCATACGCGCCGGCAACTTCTTTGGCGCAGGCAGCGGCGCGGTCTTCGATCAGGTCATGGTCAAGAACATCCGCAAAGGCAGCCTCACCTACCTGGGCGAACGAAACGTGCTCGGCGCCTGGGCCTACGTGCCCGATCTCGCACGGACGTTCGTGGCCGTGGCGCAGCAGCGTGCCGTGCTGCCGAGGTTCGAGGTGCTGCACTTTGCGGGCCACAGCCTGACGGGGCAGGACTGGGTGAGCGCGTTGGACCCGCTGGCGCGCAAGCAGCAGTGGGTGCGGGCGGCATCGCCACTGAAGTTCAGGCAGCTGCCATGGCCCGTCATTCGCATGGGCGCGCTGGTGGTGCCCACCTGGGCGGCGCTCCTCGGCTTGCGCTATCTGTGGCAGACACCGCACGTGCTGGGCAACACCAAGCTCGTCGGCCTGATCGGCGCCGAACCGCACACCCGGCTGGACGAAGCGGCCACGGCGGCGTTGCGGCAACTGGGGTACCTCGATTCACGCGATTGAGCGCCACCGTCGCTCCATCACTTCACCTCGCAAGGATGTATGAACACCACAAACACTCGCGCTGCGCGCATTGCCAGCGGCACCGTGCTGATCGTCACCGGCCTGATGTCACTCGCGCCGTTTCCGATTCTCGGCCCCGCCATCGGCTGGCCCGGCTCGCTCGACGCACCGGCGGCAACGCAGTTGGCGGCGATCGGCAAATCCGCGGCGGCAGTCGCAACCGGGTACAGCGTGTACCTGGCTTATTCGCTGTTGTTCTTGCCGGCCTTGGCGATGGCCGCGCACACGCTGCTCGGCGGATTCAGCAGAACCTTGGCGCACTTGGTCATCGCGTTTGCTGCACTGTCTGTGCTGGCGCGCAGCATCGGCATCTTGCGCTGGCTCACCGTGATGCCGGAGCTGTCGCGCTCTCACGCCGCGGCAGATGCCTCCGGCAAAGCCGGGATCGAACAGGTCTTCGTCGCGTTGAACAGTTATGGCGGCGGCATCGGCGAGCTGCTCGGCGTGTCGTTGTTCGCCGCGGTCGCCGTGCTGCTGTTGGCGATCGGCGCTTGGCGGGCCGGGGCCGTGCCGCACTGGTTGTCCGCTTTGGGGATCTTTGCGGCGCTGTCGTTGTTTGCGCTGTTTCTGCCCGCGATGGATTTGGCGATTGACGTGCCGATCGCTCTCGCCGTGACGTCGTTGTCTGTTTGGATGTGGGCGCTCGGTGGCTGGCTGCTCGTCAAACGCCGCACCGCATCGACGCGACCGCTCGATCTGTGACGCCTACCAAGCTTCCCATCCCCTCAACCCAAGCGACTCTCATCATGACCCACCTCAAGACTCCCAATCCCGCACTGCCACGCCGGCGCTTCATCGCACTGGCGGGCGGCGGCGTCGTACTCGCAGCAGCACCACTGGCCGGCTGCGCGTCGGACTACCCCAATGCGGCCATCCAGGCCTGGCAGCCTGCGAACGACAACACCGAAATCCGGCGCTGGATGCTCGCGCGCGTCGGCTATGGCGCTGCGGCCGCTGGCCCTTCGCCGCGCCGCGAGCTGGATCAGTTGATCCGCGCTTGATGGGTGTGACCGGCGTGGTCATGGTGGCGTCCGATCGTCAGCACACGCCGATGGTCGCCGGCGGAGAAGCGCTTCGTCTCAAAGTCTTTCTCTCGCAGCAGAAGGTTCGGCTGCCGCGCAGCTTGCACCGCATCGCGCAGACGCCGGAAGACGCGGCCGACGAGCGGGTGCCGGAGCAGCTGCTCGTCGGTGCACTGGAAACCGCGATGCGCGCGCTGCGCCGTCCGTCGCTGCCGATCGACTTCGGTGCGACCATTCGCGCACGGGACATGGGCATTTACGGCATGGTTCTCCAGACCGCACCGACGGCAGGCGACGCGCTCGCGCGGTCGGTGCGCTTTCAGCGGCTGATGACCACGACGGCGCGAATGCTGCTCGAACGCGAGCAGGGCGTTTTGAGATGGGTCTGGAGTAGCACGGGGTCGCGCACGCTCGGTGTTCGCGTGAGGAATGAGGTTGTGATTACCGAGCACGTCGCCGTAGTCCGGGCGATCGCGCCCGGCACCACGCTACGCCGCGTGACGTTCATGCACGCTGCACCGGCGGACAGCACCACGCACGCCCGCTTCTTCGGCTGTGCGATCGAGTGGGCAGCCAATGAAGACTGCGTCGAGTGGGTTGCGCAAGGCATGACCCAACCCCTCGGCATCGATCCGGCACTCGCTGCTTTCGTCGAACGCGAGGCCGAGCGTCGGCTCGCGCTGCTGCCGCCGAGCGGTTCGCTCGACGAAGTGAAGGGCGTGATCCTGCGGCGCCTGTCCAGCGGCAACGTCGACTTGACCACCGTTGCCGCGCTGCTCGGCCGTGCGCCGCGGACCTTGCGACGTGAGCTGGCAAGCGGTGGACGCACGTACCGCGCCTTGGTCGATGACGTTCGCCGTCAACGCGCTGTCGAGATGGCATCGGAGGGACGGCACTCGATGTCGGAGATCGCGCTGCGGCTCGGCTTTTCCGAGGTCAGCGCGCTCAGTCGCGCGTGGAAGCGTTGGTTCACGCAGCCGTTCAGCGCAACGCATCGCTAGCCTCGCGACTTCATCGTGCCGGCTGCCACCAACCGTGAAAGGCGAACGGGTCGTGCGTGCGCAACCGCACTGAGGCGATAGGGCCGTCTTTGAGCGCGTCGGCGCGGAAGATGGCCAGCGAGCTGACGCCGGTGGCGAGTTCGAACACAGGCACGAGCAACCAACCCACGTCGCGTGCCGACAGGTTCACCGGCACCATTGCGTCGGCAGCAAACGAAGGTTCGTTCAAGTAGTAGCCGGGCCCGAAGTCGTAGCCGTCCGACGCACCGCTGCGGGTGTCGAAGCGCGCGATGCGCGACCACCAGAGCGCCGCACCCGGCGCCTGCAGAAAGTAGATGTCGCGGTGCTCGTGGCAGTGCAGACGCCGGTCAACGACAGGGAATTCGTTGTTGCCGCTGTCGAGAATCTCTTCGCGCGCGCGCTTCGTGGTCTTGTCGATCACCAGCCGGCGCAGCTTGCCCGGGTTCACGTAGCTGCCGGCGCGACCTTGCATGTACGCATACCAGGCCGGCTCCGCAGCGCCGATCTCGAGAAAGTGGTCCGGCGTGTCGTAGCCGACGAAGTCGGCGACGATCTCGTTGCCGCGGTCGTACGCGTTGACCGAGTGCCACATCCAGCGGCTGTCGGTCTCGACGATGAAGGGCTCGGCGTCTCCGGCGCGCGAGAGGATCGCGAGCTTCGTGCCTTCTTCGGCTTTCCATTCCAGGCTGCGTGCGAACGGAACACCTTGTTCGAGCTTGGCGAAGTCGGGAATCGCCGGCTGCAGGTGAAACATCACGCTCGATGCGGTGACGAAGAAGTCGTGGATGTAGCACAGCGGCACGTCAGCGCCGACGGCGATGGTCCGCCGCGTGGTCGTGCGGCCATCGGCGCTGACGATGTAGGCTGAGTGTGACGGCGCGGCGGGGTCGAACAAGGTGTCGAAGAGGATCCACTCGCCGGTCTTCGCATCGACGCGGAAGTGCGCCTTCAGCTCGGGGTTGGTAACGCCGACGTTGTCGGTGGCGATGGATTCGAGCGTCATCGGGTCGAGCGTCCACGGCGCGTGACCTTCGTCGAACGCATAGACACGGCCGTTGCGCACGAGCGTCGTCACGCCGGCCTGGTTCGGCGACGTCTGCGTTCGCTTGCCGCCCGGTGGCAGCGGGCTTGTCCACGTGCTGTACACGAACTTGCCGGCCGCCTGCTCTTCACGCAGCTTGTCGGTTTGCACGAGGCGGCTTCGGTAGGTGACTTGGCCGGAGTCGAAGCGGACCATGCGCGGATCATGCCGTCGCCGTCGGTGATCGCACCCTTGCGCTCGGCAGCGCGAGTGAAAACGCCGGGGCCGTTGCGGTAGAACGTGCCGCGCAATCCGGCAGGCAATCTGCCGGTGACCTCAGGCGTGTACGCGCCCTCGACGCCGTTTTGCAAGTGGCCGATGAAGCCCAGCGGGTCGGCGCTGGCCAGGCGCGGATAGAGCGCTGGGGACGGATCGTCGTCGCTGCCACCACATGCGGGCAGCCACAGCGGCGCCGTGGATGCGGAGAGCATCCTCACGAAGGCACGTCGATCGATCGAGTTCATGTTGTCTTCTCGCTGGGGTGTTGGGTCTTCCCATTGTTTCCAGCGCGCGCTCAGTTGTCGTTGACCGTGGCGGCCATTCGGTGAACCCGTGCGGCCACCGACGCCTGGACAGGCGTTTCGCATGTGCGCCCAGCATGGGCGCGATCTTCGGGGTGCGAGTCCCCGGCCGAGCTGGCCACAGCGAGGCAAGTGAAGCGCAACTGCGTGAGGGTGACCGAGCGTGGGGAGGAAGCGTGGAGCGTAAACCGTGAGCCGAGGTACACGAACCGCATCCGAGGCGGCGCCGGCCAGGGCGAGCAGGCATGTGACTGCAAAGCTCTCGTGGCCAAAGGCCAGGCGACGTAAATGCGGCGGTTGTGCGGTGAAGGATCGCGTTCTTACCTGGGGAGATCTGGCCTTGCGGGTGAAAGCCCGACGCCGATGAGGCGGAGCCAGAAGTCAGCAGAGGTCGTAGTAGCCGCGACGACGCGGTCGAAGGGCCGAACGAGAAGGACAGTCACGAGACATGACGCTTGGCGAGGCAAGGCATCAGAAGCCCGAGAAGCCGCAAGGTGGATCGGGGCGCACGGTGGCCGGGGGCGGTGAAGCTGCCTCTCAAACCGTGAGCGATGAAGCAACGCTGGCGCGGCATGCACAAACGGACTGCGGGGCCGCTGACCTGCTGGGGCAGGCGCTGGCCAGAGAGAATATGGCCCGAGCGTGGAAGCGCGTGAAGGCCAACAGGGGCAGCGCCGGCGTCGATGGACGCACGGTGCAAGACACGGGCAAGCATCTCAAGCAAGCGTGGTCCGACATTCGCCAGCGGCTGCTCGATGGCACCTACAAGCCAGAACCGGTGCGCCGGGTGAGTATTCCGAAACCGGGTGGAGGAACGCGCGAGCTGGGCATACCGACCGTGGTGGACAGACTGATCCAGCAGGCGCTGCTGCAAGTGCTGCAGCCGCTCATCGACCCGACGTTCAGCGAGCACAGCCACGGCTTCAGGCCGGGGCGCAGCGCGCATGGGGCAGTGTTGAAGGCGCAGCAGTACGTGCAGGCCGGCTACGGGATCGTGGTGGACGTGGACCTGGAGAGATTCTTCGACCGCGTCAATCACGACATCCTGATGGACCGGCTATCAAAGCGAATAGCGGACAAGCAGGTGCTGCGGCTGATACGGCGCTACCTGCAAGCGGGCATCCTGGCGCACGGGGTGCACAGCCAGAGGGTCGAGGGCACGCCGCAAGGCGGGCCGCTCTCCCCCTTGCTGGCCAACGTGTTGTTGGACGAAGTGGATCGGGAACTCGAGCGCAGGGGCCACAGGTTCGTGCGCTACGCCGACGACTGCAACGTCTATGTCAGGAGCCTGAAGGCGGGCCAGCGGGTGCTGCAAGCGCTGCGCGGCTGCTACGCGAAGCTGGCGCTCAAGGTCAACGAGTCCAAGACGGCGGTGGCTGAAGTCTGGGGACGCAAGTTCCTGGGCTATTGCCTATACGCCACGTCCAGGCAAGAAGTGAAGCGGGCGGTATCGGAGCAAGCCATGCACAGGCTGCGTGAGCGCATCCGGCAGCTGACGCGTCGCACACGAGGCCGAAGTCTCGAACAGATCGCGCAGGACTTACGGGACTACGTGCCGGGCTGGAAGGCGTACTTCGGCCTGGCGCAAACCCCGAAGGTGATGCGCGAGCTCGACGCATGGCTGCGGCGCCGGCTGCGCGCGGTACAGCTCAAGCAGTGGCGGCGCGGCACGACGGTGTTCCGCGAGCTGCGCAAGCTCGGTGCGAGCGTGGACCTGGCTGCGCGCATTGCCGGCAACGCAAGGCGCTGGTGGCGCAACAGCCGCATGGGACTGAACATGCTGATGCCGATCGCCTACTTCGACCGCTTGGGAGTGCCCAGATTCTCCTGACCTCAACTTCTCGAACCGCCCGGTGCGGACCCGCATGCCGGGTGGTGTGGGAGGGGTCCGGTCAACGATGATCGGCCCCTATCCTCATCGATTGCGACTCGATTGGCTGCGTTGCTTGTCAAACGCAGGTCACTGCTTCCTGCGCGAGCGCCTACTCACGCCGCGCGACCAGAAGTTTGGCGCGCTCTATGCGCGCGCGTGCACAGGGCTGGGCGGCAAGGCCGGACTGCCGCTATCGATGACCTGCGAGACGATGCTCTCGAAGCGCATGACGACGCTGCGCCAGTCGATGCGGCACGCGGTCTCGCGCGCCGCGGCGCCGAGCGCCGCGCGCAATGCACCGTCGTGCGTCAGCGGCAGCGCGGCGCGCACGAAGGCGGTCAGGTCGGTGCCGGCGGCGAGCAGGCCGTTGCGGCCGTGCGTGATCAACTGTCCGGCTGCTGCGCTGTTGAACGCGACGACGGGCAGGCCGCTGGCCATGGCTTCGGTGGTGACGTTGCCGAAGGTCTCGGTCAGGCTCGGGAACAGGAAGACATCGGCCGACGCGTAGTGCGCGGCCAGGTCTTCGCCGCCGCGGTGGCCGGCGAAGATCGCCTGCGGGCAGCGCGCGCGCAGCGCGTCGCGCAGCGGGCCGTCGCCAACGAAAAGCAGTTTGGTCTCGGCGCGCAATGCATGGACGGCCTCGTAGGCGGCGAGCACGGCGTCGAGGTTCTTCTCCGCCGCCAAGCGGCCGACGCAGGCCAGCACCAGATCGTCGTCGCGCGCGCCCCACGAGCGGCGCAGCGCGGCGCTGCGCCGCGCCGGATCGAACAGCCGCGTATCGACACCGCGGCCGACCACATGCAAGCGCTCGAAGCCGCGCTCGGCCAGATTGCCACGCATCGCGTCAGTGGGCACCATCGTGCAATGCGCCTGGTTGTGAAAACTGCGCAGGTAGGCCAGGATCGGCTGGGCCAGCCAGCCGATGCCGTAGTGCTGGCCATAGGCGTGGAAGTTGGTGCGAAAGTCGGTCGTCACCGGCAGATCGAGTTCGCGCGCGGCCTGCAGCGCCGACCAGCCGAGCGGGCCTTCGGTGGCGATGTGCACTGCGTCGGGCCGCCGATGCGACCACAGCCGTACGAGCTTGCGCTTGGCCGGCAGGCCCATGCGCAAGTGCGGGTAGCGCGGGATCGGGCAGCCGCGGGTCAGCACTTCGTTGAAGCGCGCGTCGGCCGCATCGCTTGGTGCGAGCGTCTGCCGCGGGCGCACGAGCTGCACGCGGTGGCCCCGCTCGTGCAAGCCGTGGACCAGGCGTGCCATCGACATCGCCACGCCGTTGACCTCGGGCGGATAGGTTTCGGTGACCATCGCCACGCGCCGCGAGCGCGGTGACGCGGCCGAGCCTTCGAGCAGCAGTTGGTGGGTGGGGTCACGTTGCATGCGCGGATGGTGACGAGCGCACATCACAGTTCGATGACAGCGCGCGCCGTCACGGTGTTTTCATGCAACCCGTTCACCATGCCGCCATGCAGCGCGGGTCTGCGCTGCTTCTAGAGGAGCGTCATGAAAACTTCATTTCTCGACGAGTTGCGCACGCAGCGCTGGGACGACCACCGCTACTACCACCACAGCCGCATCAACCAGAGCCTGCACCTGGTGAGCGCGATCAGCGTTCGTCACTGCGTATGGCCTGCTGTTCGTCGATCCGGCGATGGCGGCGATCCTGGCCTGGTGCGTGTCGATGACGACGCGGCAAGCCGGGCACTTCTTCTTCGAGCCGCGCGGTTATGACCATGTGAACCAGGCCAGCGACGAGTTCAAGGAAGACATCAAGGTCGGCTACAACATCCGCCGCAAGATCGTGTTGATGGCGGTCTGGGTGTTGATCCCGCTCGTGTTGTGGTTGTCGCCGTCGGTGCTCGGCGCGATCGAGCCGGCTGTCGGCTTCAGTGGCTGGCTGCACGATGTCGGCATCGCCTGGCTGGCGCTCGGCGTGGCGGGCCTCGTGTGCCGCGTGCTGCAGTTGTGGGCGCAGCAAGACCTGACGACCGGCCTGGTGTGGATGACGAAGATCCTCACCGACCCGTTCCACGACATCTGGCTGTACCACAAGGCGCCGCTGCATTTGCTGCGCGGCGAGCTGATCGATCCGATGGCGCATGTGCGCCACCGTTGAGTGCGTTCAGAACTTCAGGCGCAGCATCTCGCCCAAGATGCCGCGCTTGATCGACTTCGCGGTCAGCGACGGTGCGCTCCACCACCAGCCGTCGGCCTGCATCTGCACGCAGGCTTCGACGAAGCGTTCGGCCACGGCATCGAAGTCGGCATCGCTGTAGTTCAGGCTGAAGATCAGCCGCCCGGTGCCGACCCAACTCAGCGCCAGGCCTTGCGCGCGCAGGTAGAACTGCAGCATCCAGTGGTAGCGGCCGGGCTGCGTGTAGAGCACCGTCCAGATGCTCGACAGGTTCGCCACCTGCACCGGCACGCCGGCTTCGCGCAGGCGCCAGTTCAGGTGTTCGGCGCGGGCGTTCCAGCGCGCGTCGAGGCCGTCGTAGATCGCAGCGACTTCCGGCGTTTGCAGCCGGTCGAGAAACGCTGCCATCGCGCCCATCACATACGGGTGCGAGTTGAAGGTGCCGCGCGCAAAGCAGATGTCGGCCGGCCGCGCTTCGCGATAGCGCTTCATCCAGCTCGCGCTTGCCGCAGACCACGCCCACCGGCAGACCGCCGCCGAGCGTCTTGCCATAGGTCACCATGTCGGCGCGCACGCCGAAGTACTCCTGCGCGCCGCCGGGTGCGAGGCGAAAGCCGACGAAGACCTCGTCGAAGATCAGCACGATGCCGCGCTCGGTGCAGACCTCGCGCAGGCGCTTCAGCCAGGCCGTGTAGGCCTCGCGGTTGAACGCCGCGCAGCGCGAGCCGTCGATCAATTGCGAGTCGCCCGGCGCGCCGGCATTCGGGTGCAGCGCCTGCAACGGGTTGACGAGCACGCAGGCGATGTCGCGCCGCGTGCGCAGCACGTGCAGCGAGCGCTCGTGCATGTCGCGCAGCGTGTAGGTCTCGCGGGGCGGCAGCGGGTTGCCGGGGCCGGGCTGCACGTCTTCCCACCAGCCGTGGTATGCGCCGCAGAAACGCACGAGGTATTTGCGCCGGGTGTGATAGCGCGCCAGGCGCACGGCCTGCATCACCGCCTCGGTGCCCGACATGTGGAACGAGACTTCGTCGAGGCCGGAGATTTCTTTGAGCCGCTCTGCGTTGGCCAGCGTCATCGGGTGCAGGTTGCCGAGCACCGGGCCGAGGTCGCGTGCGCGCGCCACGCCTTCATCGATGCAGGCTTTGTAGAAGTCGGTGCCGAAGACGTTGACGCCGTACGAGCCGGTGAGGTCGAAGAAGCGGTTGCCGTCCAGGTCTTCGACCATCACGCCGTCGGCTGCCCGCGCGAACGCACCGACGCGCAGGCGCTCGCGCACGAGCGGCGCGTACTGGAAGGGCACGCGGTAGCGGCCGGTGAACTGCAGGTCGGAGATGGCTTCGCGGGCGCGGGCCGTCGTTGCCGCGCTGACCGGGAAGCGCTGCTCGAAGACGGCGGCCAGGCGATCGAAGGCGACGCGGCGCTGCTGCGCCACCAGCGCCGGCGCGTCGTCGCTGTCGAAGAAGCGCGCCTCGTCGTAGGCGTAGCCGGGAATCAGCGCGGCCAGGCGCTTGGCCCAGCGCGAGTGGCCGGCCAGCGAGCGGTGCTTGGCGCGCGAGAGTTCGAGGCGGCGCTTGGCGGCGGGCAACAGGGCCAGCGCACCGAGCGCCAGGGCAGCAGAGGCAAAGGTTTCATCCATGGGGCATAGGTATGACAGAGGCTGTTGACAGTGTTGTGAAAACCGGATGGGTAGGGCGTTTGTTTGCGCAGGAGGACCTGAACTTCCTGCTCACCAACCGCGTGCCGCGCATCGCGTTGACGCGGCTGATGGGCCGCATCAGCCGCATCCGCAGCCCGCTGTTCACGCGCGCGGCGATCGCGGTCTGGCGTTTGTTCACCGATCTCGATCTGAGCGAAGCCAGGCAGCAGCGCTTCACGTCGATCCACGATTGCTTCACGCGCGAGCTGCGCGACGGCGCACGGCCGATCGACCCACGCCCCGAGGTGCTCGCCAGCCCGTGCGATGCGATCGTCGGCGCCTGTGGCACGGTGGTGCGCGGGCAGGTGTTCCAGGCCAAGGGCATGCCGTACGCGCTGGCCGATCTGTTCGGCCCGACGCAGGATGCGGCCGCGTTCGAGGGCGGCACGTTCGTCACGCTGCGCCTCACGTCGGCGATGTACCACCGCTTCCACGCGCCGCACGACGGCACGGTGGAGCATGTGACCTACATCAGCGGCGACACCTGGAACGTCAACCCGATCGCGCTGGCGCGTGTCGAGCGTCTGTTCTGCCGCAACGAACGTGCGCTGCTGCGCATGCGCCTGTCCAGCGGCCCGACGATCGCGCTGGTGCCCGTGGCGGCGGTGCTGGTGGCCAGCATGCGTTTTCACTTTCTCGACGTGCACAAGACGCTGCGCCAGCGCGGCGCCAACGAGACGCCGTGCAACGCGCCGCTGGCCAAGGGCCAGCAGATGGGCTGGTTCGAACACGGCTCGACGATCATCGTCTTCGCGCCGTTGGGTTTCACGCTGTGCGAAGGCATCGTGCCCGGCATGATGGTACGCATGGGCCGGCCCCTGATGCGACTGCCGTCATAGCGAGGTCATGCAGCACGGCCACGATGCCGGCATGAAGACCATCGACTTCGTGTATTTCAATGCCGGCGGCGGCCACCGTGCCGCGGCGCTGGCATTGCAAGCCGTCATCGAACAGCAACAACGGCCGTGGACGGTGCGGCTGATCGACCTGTCGCGCGTGCTCGATCCGCAATCGAGCTTTCGCCGCGTGATGGGCTTCGACCCCGAGGACTTCTACAACAAGCGCTTGCAGCGCGGCTGGACGCTCGGCCTGGCGCAGGAGCTGAAGCTGCTGCAAGGCGCAATCCGCTTCGGCCACGCCTCGATGCTGCGCCTGCTGCAACGCCATTGGGCGCAGACCGAGCCGGACCTCGTGGTGTCGCTGGTGCCCAACTTCAACCGCGTGCTTTGCGAGTCGGTGGCCAGCGCGCTGCCGGGCGTGCCCTTCGTCACCGTGATGACCGACATGGCCGACCACCCGCCGCATTTCTGGATCGAGCCCGATCTGGTGCAGACCCTCGTCTGCGGCACGCCGCGCGCGATGGAGCAGGCGCGGGCTGCCGGCTACGACGATGGGCAACTCGTGTTGACCTCGGGCATGGTGCTCAAGCCGACGTTCTACGACCTGCCGCCGATCAACCGCGCCACGCGCCGCCTCGGGCTCGGCCTCGATCCGTTGCGGCCCACCGGCGTGGTGATGTTCGGCGGCCAGGGCTCGCAGCAGATGCTGCGCATCGCGCGTGAGTTGGATGACGTGCAGCTGCTGCTGTTGTGCGGTCGCAATGAAACGCTGGCCGATGAGTGCCGCACGTTGCGCCGCTCGGCAAAGCAGGCGGTGATCGGCTTCACGGACGAGGTGGCTGACGTGATGCGTCTGGCCGATTTCTTCATCGGCAAGCCGGGGCCTGGTGCGATCAGCGAGGCGGTGCAGCTCGGCCTGCCGGTGATCACGATACGCAACGCGTGGACGATGCCGCAGGAGCGCTACAACGCGCAGTGGGTGCAGGAGCAGGGCATCGGTGTGGTCGTGCCGTCGCTGTCACGCATCGCCGCGGCCACGGAAGAGATGCTGCAACGGCTGCCTGAGTTTCATGCGGCCACGGCGCGCATCGACAACCGCGCGGTGTTCGAGGTCGTCGAGGTGTTGGCACGTCTGCTGGAGGCGCCGACGGCCTCGTGCGGATGGTCCTACGGTGAAGTCGAGCGCAGCAGCACCGTGGAGCGCAGCGCGGTCTCATAGATCGCGTCGAGCGGCTTGGGTGTCGATGCGCTGTCGGCGGCGTCGCCCAACAACCCGCCGAGCCAGCGCCGCAATGCGCTGACGGGGATCAGGCGTGGCGTGCCGTCGTCGCCGGCCAGAGACAGGCCAGTCGCACGACCCGTGTTGTCGAACACCGCGCCACCGGCGGCACCACCGGCCAGGTCGATGCCCAACGCTCCTGTGCCAACGAAGCCGCTGCGCAGTCGGGGCCACGGCAACTCGCTGGCCGTTGCGGCGATGGCATGCGCGGCCGAACCGGGGAAAGCGTCTTTCGCCGCCCAGGCCAGAAGCGGCGCATCGGCCTGCGGTGTGCCCAGGCGCAGCAGCGCCAAGCCGAGGTTGTCGTCGCGCTGCACGACACGTGCGGCGAGGGCGCGGCCCTGGCCGTCGCGCAGCTCGATCGCGTTGGCCTCGCTCGCGATCACCTCGCTCGCGATCACATGACGCAGCGGCAGCAGCGCATGGCGGCCGGCGTCGATCAGCACGCCAGTGGCCAGCGCCGGCGCGACCTTCACCGCGGGCGCCGTGTCGGCGGGCCGCACGCGCGCGGCCAGCGCGCTGTGGCCGCCCACGTCGAGCAGGTGCGCGTACAAGCGCGCGCCCTCGGGGTCACGCGGATGCGCCTGCGCGGTGTGCGCGGCAAACGCCAGCGCCCGGCGGTAGTGGCCGCCGAGCATCAGGCTGCGCACGATGCCGAGTTCGATGTCGGCCGCGTGTTCCTGTGCAGCCGCGGCTTCGTAGTCACGCAGCGCCGCGGTGGCATCACCGCGCGCCAGCGCGTCGGCTGCGCGCTGCAGCAGCGCTTCGCGCGGCGCGGGTCGCGGCGGCCTGCGCGTGCGCATTGCCGAACAGCGCCACGATCAGCGTCACCGCCGCCGTGACGGCAAAGAACATGCGACGCCAGCGATTCATCAGTTGACGCGCACGATGCGCGGCTTTTGCAGACGCGGGCGCGGCCGGGTCGTAGGCCGTGAGCGCGGGCCGCTTGAAGCCTGCCAGGTAAGCGGTGAGGGCGTCGATGTCCTGCGCGCCGCCGAGCGCGGTCGCTGCCGTTGTTCAAGCGTCGTGAAGCCGTCGCCGCCGGTGGCGAGAAAACTGTTGACGGTGACGCGATAAGTTTTCGTCGGCGTGAGCACGGCGCCGGTGGCATCGACGATCTGGTCGATCACCGCGCCGTTGGCATTGACCAGCCGCAGATCGCTGATGCGCGCATCGCAGCCCTTGGCGGCATCCCACTGGTACTTCAGGCCCGCGGCGGGGATCAGCAGGCGCTGCGTGACCTGGCTGCGGCAGCCGACGAACTGCTGCTCGAGCAGGTTCTTCAGGTCTTGCGCGGAGAGCGTCATCGTCACCAGGCTGTTGCCGAAGGGCTGCACGGTGAAGGCCTCGCCGTAGGTGATGTTGCCGTCGCCTTCGCCTGCCGCGCTGCCGGCGAAGGTGAAGTCCGCGCGCACGCCGCCCGGGTTCATGAAGGCGATGGTGGCGGCGCCGAAGTTCGCCGGTGCCGTGGCGGCGAGTTGCGAGTCGGCGATCAGCTCGCCGGCCGGCATGTTGCCGGCCGCGTCGGCGCTGCGCGCCAGCGTGGCCGTGGTCGAGCCGATGACGGCGTTGGCAATCGGCGACACCAGCCCGTTGTACGCGGCGACGAGGTTGCGCAGCGACGGGTCGGCTTCGATGGCGGCGTTGATCTCGGCATCGCTGCGATCGACCAGCCGGTTCGTCGCCGCGACCGCGGTGATGTCGCGCGTGCGCCGGTCGAGCGTGACGTCGATGTCGGTCAGCACGCGGCCGAAGGCGCTGGCGCTCGTCACCGGGATCAGGCGGCCTTTGGCGTTCGGCAAACCCGTCGGCCGCGGCGTGCGCGTGACGGCGCCAGCCTCGCTCTTCACATCGACGGTGCTGGCCGAGCAGTTGTAGGCCGCATGCGTGTGGCCGCTGATCACCAGGTCCACCGCGTCGTCCAGGCGCGCCGTGATGTTGGCCAGATCAGAACCGGCGAGGTTGCCGTCGCAGCCGTTGATGTCCGACAGGCCGCTGGCCTGGAAGCCGCCCTGGTGCACGAGCACGACGATGGCTTCCACGCCGCGGCGGCGCAGATGCGGCACGAGCGCGTTGACGGTGTCGGCCTCGTCGCGGAACTCGAGCCCGGCCACGCCGGCGGGCGTGACGATCGTCGGCGTGGCTTTCAACGTCATGCCGATGAAGGCCACGCGCACGCCGCGGAACTGCTTGATGCCCACGGGCGGCAACAGCGTTTTGCCGCTGGCGGTGGAGATCACGTTGGCCGACAGCCACTTGAACTGCGCGCCTTCGAACGGCGTCGGCGTGCCGACCATCGCGCCTTGACAGCTGCCGGGGTCTTGCGCACCGTTGGTGATCTTGCAGCCGCCGTGCTGCAAGCGCAGCAGCTCGGCGCTGCCCTTGTCGAACTCGTGGTTGCCCACCGAGTTGAAATCCAGGCCGATGCGGTTCATCACCTCGACCGTCGGCTCGTCGAAGAACAGCGCCGAGATCAGCGGCGAGGCGCCGATGAAATCGCCCGCGCCGACGACGACGTTGTGCTTGTTCTGCGCCTTGAGCCGCGCCACGTACGCGCCGACGTACTCGGCGCCGCCGACAGCCGGGCGCTGCGCCGCGGGAATGCTCAGGTTCTCGCCAAACGTGCCGGGCGATTGCAGGTTGCCGTGAAAATCGTTCAAGCCGATGATCTTCACCGTCAGCGTGCGCGGGCCGTGGCGCCGCTCATCATCGTCACGGTCTTTCGGGTCGTGCGCCGCTGCTGCGAGGCAGGCGGTGGCCAAGCAGACAACCAGAACGGCGCGGGTCAACGGGGCAATCGGCAAGCGCATCGTGAACTCCAGCGTGGCAGGCCCCGCAGGTTCGCAGCACTCGAAGACAGTGCTGTGACAAGGAGCTGTCGATCAACCCGATCGGCCCGTTTCAGCTGTTGACGACGGTCCGCGCTCCACCCCCGTTCGCCCTGAGCTTGTCGAAGGGCCAGGCTGAGCTTGTCGAAGCCTTGGTGCCTCGCGCAATGGTCTTCGACAAGCTCAGCCCGAACGGGGGAAAGACGCGGCTTCGATACCTCAGCCCGAACGGTTCTTTGGGGACCTTGAAGTTCGCCAACGGGCCGGCACCGGAACGTTGACGACCATCGGCTCACCTGGGCCTCAAAACACCTCAACCGCCGCGCGGCGCCAGTGTCTTGCTGAACACCGACGCGCCGCCGAGGTCGCGCAGATCGACGGTGAGCTCGCCGCTCTTGCTGTCGATGTTGACTTCGCCGAAGAACTGCAAGCCCGCATAGGGCGACAGGTTCACCTGGCCCGGCGGCGGCGCTTTCGAAAACACGACTTGCGGGCCGAAAGTGGCGTCCATCGTGTTGGGCCCGAAGCTGCCGGCGTTGAGCGGGCCGGCGACGAACTCCCAGAAACCGTCGAAGTCGGTGAACGCGGCGCTCTTCGGGTCGTAGTAGTGCGCGGCGCAGTAGTGCACGTCGGCCGTCAGCCAGACGACGTTGCGCACGCGCTCGCGCTTGATGAAGCGCAGCAGCTCGGCGACTTCCAGCTCGCGGCCGAGCGGCGCGCCGGGGTTGCCGTTGGCGATCGCCTCCCAGCGCGGCACGCCGGCGGCGGTGTTGCCGTCGCCGACGTTCAGGCCGACGGGCATGTCGGCGGCGATCACCTTCCACAGCGCGCGAGAGCCTTCGAGGCCGCGCTTCAGCCAGTCGAGTTGTTCGCGGCCGAGGAAGGCGGTGTCGGCGCCGGGGGAGGGCTGCAGGTTGTCGGTGTTGGGGCCGCGGTAGCTGCGCATGTCGATCACGAACACGTCGAGCAGCGGGCCGTAGGAGAAGCGGCGATAGACGCGCTGCGACTCGCGCGCGTCGAACGGCCGCAGCGGCGCGTAGTCGAGAAAGGCGCGCGTGCCGCGGGCGATCAGCAGCGGCACGTTCTTCTCGGTGTAGCGCGCATCGGCCGAGATGTCTTTGCTGTCAGACCAGTTGTTGGTGACCTCGTGGTCGTCCCACTGCCAGATCTGCGGCACCTCGGCGTTGAAGCGGCGCACGTTGTCGTCGATCAGGTTGTAGCGGTAGCGGCCGCGGAACTCGTCGAGCGTCTCGGCGACTTTGGCGACCTCGGGCGTGACGACGTTGACCCAGGTCTGGCCGTTCTCGGCGACGCGCGATTCGGGGATCGGCCCGTCGGCGTAGATCGTGTCGCCGCTGTGGATGAAAAAGCGCGGCTGGCGTTGTCGCATCGCTTCGTAGATTTTCATGCCGCCGAAGGCGCGGTTGATGCCCCAGCCTTGTCCTGCGGTGTCGCCGCCCCACACAAAGCGCAGATCGCCGCCGCGCCGGTTGCCGTGGTGGCCGTTGTCGTCGTCGCGGTTGAACGGCAGCGTGACGAAGCGGCCCATCACGGCTTCAGACAGCGCACGTGCATTGGCCAGCGACTGAAAGCTGACGCGCACGAAGACCTCGCGGTCGGGCGGCAGTCCGCTGATGTCCTGCTTGGCGGTGTAGTCGCTGTCTTCCATCGCATACGGCCCGACGATGCGCGTGGCCTGCGTGAACTGCGCATCGAGGCTCCACTCGACGATCATGCGCGAAGGTTTGTCGCTGCGGCTCCACGCCAGCACCGAGCCGCGCGACGGGTCACCGAACTGCACGCCTTGCAGCGCGTTGGGCCGGCTGGCATCGAGCGGCACGATCGCGGGCGCGGCTTGCGCGGCAGCCCATTGCGGCGCCACGCTCGCACCGAGCGCGGCCGAGCCGATCTGGATGAAACGCCGGCGATCCGTGGACCGAGAGAGCTTGGACATGCTTGCACTCCTGCTGACGGGTTGAAGGGGAAGGCCAGCGTAGGCAGCGCGCATGGCAGCGCCATGACGATCGAATGTCACTTGCGCGCAAGACGTCGCGCCGCGTTGTCGTCAAACCGTCAAACAGCGCACCTAACCTTGTGCGCTTGACCGCTCTTGCCTCGTCTCTTCGCGCCGCCGTCGGCGTGCCCGTTGCACGCTACCCGGCCGCGCTGGCGCTGATGCTGGCGTCGGGGTTCGCCGGCCTGGGCTACCAGATCGTCTGGACCCAGCAATGCACGTTGTGGCTGGGGCACGAGGCCGCGGCGGTGCTGGCCGTCGTCACGGCTTTCTTCGGCGGCCTGGCCTTTGGCGCCTGGATGCTGGGCGCGCGCATCGAGCGCAGCGCGCGACCCGAGCGTTGGTACGCCGCGTGCGAGGCCGTGATCGCGGTCTGGGGCGTGACGCTGGCGGTGCTGCTGGGGCCCGTGAGTCAGGCGCTGCTGCGATTGACGGGCGAGCAGCCGGGCGCGCTCTGGCAAGGCACGGTCGCCTTCGTCGGCACCTTCGTCGTGCTCTTGCCGGCGACCGCGGCGATGGGCGCCACGCTGCCGGCGATGGCGCGTTTGACCTCGGCGCTGGCGCCGCGGGCACAGGGCATCGCGCCGCTGTACGCCGCGAACACTTTCGGCGCCGTGATCGGTGTGCTGGCCACCGCGTTCTGGCTCGTGCCCGAGCTGGGGCTCGTGCGCACCGCGCTGCTGTGCGCCGCGCTCAACGCCGCGTGTGCCGTGACGGCGCTGGGGTTGCGCGATGCGCGCCTGGTGCCGGCGCTGCGCGCGCGCACGGCGGCGATCGACCGCACGCTGCTGACGCTCGTGGCCACCGGCGCTTTAGGCATCGGCTACGAGGTGCTGGTCGTGCGCGTGCTCGGCCAGGTCGCCGAAGACACGGTCTACACCTGGGCGTTGTTGCTGGCGGTCTATCTGGCCGGCACGGCGCTCGGCGCCGCGGCGTGGCAGCGCTGGGGGGCGCACGCGGTCGATGCCGCGGCGTTGCGCCGCCGCCTGCTGCTGATCCAGACGGCGGCCTGCCTCATCGGTATGGGCGCGCTGTGGGGCTCGCCGGCGCTGCAATCATCGGTGCAGGCCGCCCTCGGCCCCGGCATGCCTTCGGCGCTCGCCGCCGAGGCGGCGATGGCCCTGGCCGCTTTCGGATTGCCGACGCTGGCGATGGGCGCGCTGTTCAGCCATCTGTGCACCGAAGCGCGCGCAGCGGGGCACAGCTTGGGCCGCGCGCTCGCGTTCAACACGATCGGCGCCGCGGCAGCGCCGATCGTCTTCGGCGTACTGCTCGCCCCGGCGCTCGGGACAAAGGTCACGCTGCTCGTCGTTGCCGCGGGTTATGTCGCGCTGGCCGCGTGGCCGGTGCAGCGCAGCGCGTGGGGCCTCGCGGGCGTGATCGCTGCGACAGCCGTCGCCACGCCGCCGTTGGCCTTCGTCGACGTACCCGACGGTGGCCGCCTCGTCAGCTACCGCGACGGCGCGGTGGCCGCCGTCAGCGTGGACGAAGACGCCGACGGCGTGCGCCGCCTGCGCATCAACAACCGCCAGCAGGAGGGCAGCAGCGCGACGCGCTTTGCCGACGCGCGCCAGGCCCTGCTGCCGCTCTTGCTGCACCCGGCGCCCAAGAGCGCGCTCTTCCTCGGCCTGGGCACCGGCGTCACGGCTGCGGCCGCCGCCGAAGACCCGACGCTCGAAGTCAATGCGGTCGAGCTGTTGCCCGAGGTGATCGAAGCCGCGGCGTTCTTTCGCGCGGCCGATGCTGCCGCACCGCGCTGGAACCTGCGTGCCGCCGATGCGCGCCGCTTCGTGCGAACGACAGCCGCGCGCTACGACCTCATCGTCGCCGACAACTTCCACCCGGCGCGCAGCGGCTCGGGCACGCTCTACACGGTCGAGCATTTCGCCGCCGTGCGCGAGCGCCTCGCGCCGGGCGGCCTGTTCTGCCAGTGGCTGCCGCTGCACCAGCTCGACATCGACACGCTGCGCATCATCGTGCGCTCGTTCCTCGCCGCGAGTCCGAACGCGTGGGCGCTGCTGGCCACCAACAGCCTGGACACGCCCGTGCTCGGCCTGGTGATGCGCGAGGGCGATGCGCGCTTGGCCGCGGCGGACGTTCGCGCGCGCATCGCCCGGCCGTCGTTGCCGCAGCCGTTGGCAGACTTCGGCCTCATCGACGAGTTCGCGCTGCTCGGCAGCTTCGTCGCCGGGCCGGCGTCGCTGGCGCGCTTTGCCGGTGCGGCGCCGCTGAACACCGACGACCGGCCCGTCGTCGCCTACCGCGCGCCCCGCGTCACCTACGCACCCGACTCTCGTCCCCGCGACCGGCTGCTCGCGCTGCTCGGCGAAGTGCGCATCGAGCCCGCCGAACTGGTCGATGCCGATGCCGCGACGGCGCAACGACTGGCCGCCTACGGGCGTGCGCGACAGCGCTATCTCGCGGTCGGGCAGACGATGCAGCCGCTGGCCGATCCGCGCCAAATGTTGGCGCAGGTGCACGCGCCGCTGCTCGAGGTGCTGCGCTTGTCGAGCGATTTTCGCCCTGCACGCGAGCCGCTCCTGCGTCTGGCGACGGCGCTCGCGCACAGCGACCCGGCGCTCGCGAGGGCACTGCGGGCCGAAATCGATCAAGCGCAATCGGCGCTGCCGAAGTGAGCGCGCGGGTCGTCGGCTACGGCCGCTGCCCGTTGACCTCGAGACCGACGTACTGCGCGTGAAACCACTTGGCCGAAGCGCGCAGGACCGTCGCGGCGCCTGGCTTGACGGACGCGGTGAAGCGGCAGTCCAGCGTGACATCGCCGTCCTCAAACTCCGTGCTCGTCTTGCTGCCGGCATCGCACGCGACGGGCGCGTCATCGATGGCGACTTCCAACGATGCCGTGGTGTCGTCGTGGCTGCCGGTGAAGTGGACCTGGATGTGAACGCTCTGCAGCGCGGCAGCGTTGTCGAGCGCGCAGACCACGATCAGTTTGTCGCTGCCGAGCGTCGGCGGCTCGCAACGCTGCGGCCGTTGCGCTGCGGCAGCCCCTTCGTTTGCCGACGAGGGCGTCGAGGCCGCCAGCATCACGCACAGCAGGCTGTGCGCCAGGGCGCGCGATCGATGCGTGAAAGTCATGTCCACTCCTCAGCCCAGAATCGCCGCGATGCGGCCCCAGCTCCAGTAGGCCGCGGTGCCGCCCATCGCGTAGAGGGCGGGCGCTCGCCATGCGACGAAGGCTGGCCATCGCGACAGCGCACGCACCGCGATGAAGGCGAGTGCGACCACCAGCAACTGCCCGACTTCGACACCGAGGTTGAAGGTCAGCAAGGCGAGCAGCAAGTGGTTCTGCGGCAAGCCGATCTGCTGCAACGCGCCGGCGAACCCCAGGCCGTGCACGAGCCCGAACAACAGCGCCACCAGTGCCGGCCAGCGGCGCGACAGGGTCGGCTCCTTGTTCAGGGCCTCGGCGGCCACGAGCAGGATCGACAGCGCGATCATGGCCTCGACCGGCGGCGAACGCAGCGCGATCCAGCCCATCGTGCTCAGACCCAGCGTGAGGCTGTGCGCCAGCGTGAAGGCGCTGACGGTCCAGACCAGTTGGCGCTTGAAGCCGACCAGGAACAGCAGCCCGAGCACGAACAGCAGATGATCCCAGCCGCCGAGGATGTGCTCGAAGCCGAGCACGCCATAGGCGCGCGCCACCTCGCCCATGCCGCGCGAATCGTCGGCCGCGCCGAACAGTTGCACCGCGGGCTGGCCCGCGGTCAGGGTGTAGATGCGCGTCTGCCCGTCCTGCCAGTGCACCTTGACCAGCACCGCCGAGACGCCCTTGCCCACGCCCTGCATGCCGAGCGTGCCGCGCAGGCCGTCCTCACCGCAACGCAGCAGGCCATCGTTCTCGCGGCAGTTCTCGGGCCAAAGCGGGCGCAGCAATGTCTCGCCGCTGCGCTGCTGGCCGGCCGTCCACTGCCACAGGAACTCGCCCGACGGCGTCTGGCGCAGCTCCATCTCGGCCATGCTGATCTCGTGCGCGCGCAGGGGCAGTGCGAGCAGCGCGCCGATCAACAGCGCCAGCGGCGCCGTCCAGAGCGGGCGTGTCATGGCGACGTGGCCTCGTGCTTGACGCTGTACTTCTTTGCCAGCGTGCGCACGGCCGCGGTGCGCTGCTCGGCCATCACGCTGTCGGTCCAATCCTGCAGCACGACGCCGCGCATGGGCTCGAACGATGCGGGCTGGGCCGGCGCGATGGCCTCGAGCCGCATCACGCGCCAGCCGTCGCCGTGGCGCATCGCCCGCCAGGGGCCGACGGGCGCGGCTTCGAGCTCGGCCGCGAACTCGGGCCCGTAGCTCTGCACGATGTTGGCGTGCGGCCGGCCCTGGAAGACGCGCAACCCCGCCTCGGTGTCGCCCGGTTTGCCGGCGTTGAGCGCCACGGCAAAGGCGAGCGCCGCGGCCTCGGAGCTGTCGCCCGCGATCACCGCTTCCTGGAAGTCGTAGCGCGCCGGCTGGTCGTACTTGATGCGGTTCGCCTCGAACCATTCGCGCAATTTCGCGTCGTCCACCGGCGGCAGCTTCAGGCCGGCATTGACCATCGAAAGCGCCTTGAAGATGACGCGGTCCTTGATCGCCTTGTCGCCCCTGTCCATCTGCAGGGCCAGGCCTTCGCGGTAGAGCACCTCGTTGTCGAGCCAGGCGCGGCGCAGCGCGTACAGCTCGTCAGCGTTCGGTTCGCGGCCGCGCGCGTCCTTGAAGATCTTCTGCGCCTCCCGGTCCACCGCGGCATCGACGAGGATCGTGCGCGCGTCGTCGCCGCTGCCGTTCCACAGATGGTCGGCGCCGAACAGCACGGCGCCGATCAGCGCGAAGTGCAGCAGCGGCTCGCGCAGCCAGGGCGCCACTACTTGACGCCCGCCACCAGCGCACCGCCCTTGACCTCGATGAAGATCGGGTTGCTGTAGAACCAGAGGTCGGCCCAGGCCGCGACGTCGAAGCCGACCATGCGCTGACCATTGACGACCGGCAGGTGGTTCGGGCAGCCGTCGATCTTGGGCTGGTTCACGCCGGTGTAGGGCACGGCGTTGTCCGGCACGTTGGCGCCCACCGCCTTGCACGGGATGCGCAGCATGGAGTTGGTGGCGAACTCGATGCCGGCCTGGTTCTTGAACTGGATCTCGCCGGTGTTGGTCCACAGGTCCGACAGCGGGTTGCCCGAGGCGTCGGTCTCGTAGGGCACCGACGGCGGCAGGTTGCTGCCGCGCAGGCGCAGGTACTGCGATCCGGCCACGTCCTTCAGGCGGAAGGTCATGCGCTTGTACTCGCTGCGGCCGGGCGCGCTGCGACCAAGTCGGCCTTGTTGAAGGTCTTGATGACCGCGGCGCTCTCGTTCTTCGCCGCCGCCGGCACGCTGGCGAGCGAGCGCAGTTGCTGCGGGTTGGCCATGTCGACCCAGTTGTCGGGCCAGGCGGCAGCGTAGTCGGTGCCACCCGGCTGCTTGTAGCCGGTGACCCGGCCGCGGATCACATCGACGTGGTCGAGCACCGGCTCGTCCAGCGGCTGCATGATGCCGACCTGCGCCAGCGACGGGTTGGCGAAGCTGTACGGCGAGTAGCTCTTGCCCGCCGGGTCGCGCACGACGATCGAGACGATGACGTCGGCACCTTTGGGCACGACCAGCTTCTCGCCCATCGTCGCGCAACCCTTGAAGTCGATGTCGGTGTTGTTGCGCGCGGCGAAGGTCGCCAGCGCCTGCACTGCCGACGCACCGCGGCCATGCCGGCCTTCGTCGCGGTCATCGCGGTCATCGCGGTCGTCGTCGCTGCGCCGGTCATCGCGATCGTCGTCCTTGCGGCCCGGACGGGTTGCCGACGCAGGCCACGAAGGCCAGGCGGTCGATGAGTTGGCCGCTGTCGGTCCAGTTGTTGCCGCTGCGCAGGCCATCGACGATCTTCTGCGGGTTCACGCGCTCGCCGCCGTGGCGAACCATCGCGTAGTTGCGTTGGTACTCGCCGGGCCAGAAGTCGTTGTCGCTGCGGCGGTCATCGCTGCCGAAGGCGCCGCGCGAGTGCCAGTCGGAGCTGGCGAAGAACCACCAGTTGCGGCCTTCGCCGAGCAGCGCGTCCCACACGCCGCCGACCTGCGCCGCATAGACGCCGGTGCCGCCGTAGGTGGTGCCGCCGACCGAGTCGAGGCGGTTCGGCGCGGTGCCGCTGCCGAAGTTGTTGCGCCGCAGGTTGTACTCGCCGCGACGGTCGGAGGCGCCGTGGCCGGGCTGGCTCTCGAAGCCGAACGCCACTGCGGGCGCGGCGTTGTTGAAGTTGCGCAGGTGCTCGATGTTGAAGCCGTTGTTGCCGGCCGTGTTGAACGGACCGGCGCGCTCCAGGTGAGCCGGCACGTAGTAGCTGCCGTCCGGGTGGAAGGCGGCCATCCACTTCAGGGCATCCACCGTCTTGGCGTGGCCGAGCGCGCCGCTGTTGCCATTGAGCCGGGCACCTGGCGCGTTCCAGTCGGCATTGGCGGCGTTCAGGCTGCCCGGAACCGAGCAGTCCCAGTTGTTGCCGCTGCCGCTGTTGACGTTGCCGGGCTGCAGCGTGGCGTTGCCGCGGCTGGTGTCGGTGGTGCCGCGATCGAAACAGTAGGCCCACTTCGCCAGCGCGTTGGCGTCGCCCAGGGGGTTATAGCCGGGTGTCGTCGGCAGCGGTGTGTTGTACGTCGACGCGGGCAGCTGGCCGCTGATCACCGACATCGAGCTGTGCTCGTGGCCGGCCACGACGGACTCCAGGCCCATCATGATCGGCTGGTCGCGCAGCGCCGCCAGGTACTCGAGCAGCGGGTACTGGTAGGACTGGATCGACTGCCAGCGGTGCATGTTCTGCGTCGCGCCCGAGCCGGACAGGTTGCCCTTGATCGCGCCCGCGCCGATGCGTCTGCGCCCAGGTCGTCTGCGGGCCGTTGTATTGCGCGGGCGTGGTGCTGCTGGCCGGGTTGCGCACGTCGAACGGCGTCGGGCCTGTCACGTGGGGGTAGGCCGGCGTGGCCAGGCTCGCATCCTCGGCCAGCGTGCAGTTGCGGCTGCCGGTGCCGCCGTGGCCGGCTTGCACGAACCAGTCCAGCCCCCACGGCGTCTCGGCGTTGCGGTCCATCGACTTCTTGACCTTCTTCTGCAGCGAGGTCGAACCGTCGGAGCAGGTGCTGTGGTTGTGGAAGTCGCCGGCGAGGTAGGTGCCTCGCTTCTTGCCGTTGTCGTTGTCGGAGGCATGAGCGCTGCCTGATGCCGTCGTCAACGCGCTGATGCTGAGGGCGCCCACACAGGCCAGGGCCAGTGCGCTGAGCGGAAACTGCGTCTTCATCGAGAACTCCTTGTTGTGGCCACCGTGGCGAGAGTCGTGGGGTCGAACGCCCCCCGAATGCGATCGATGCTAGAAGCGGCGTGTGTAGATTCAGTGACACCTCGCCACGCCGAACGGCTGTGAGCGAACGGCGCCGTGCTTTACGCGCGAGGCGTGACAGCTTGATGAATGGACGACGCGGTGAGCGCCCGCCACAATCGTCGCGATGAACGCGCAAGTCTTCGGCCTGTTCCCGCTGCCCTTCATGCGCGTGCCGCAAGCGCTGCCGGCCGATCTGGTGCAGGGCCTGGTCGAACACTTCAGCGCGGTCGCCGACCGCGACAACAGCTCGTCGCCGAACCTCAGCCACACGGCGATGTTGAAGCCGCAGGACAGCCCGCTGCTGGTGGCCGCTGCGCAAGCCGTCACGCCCAGGCTCGCCGACTTCGGCGCGCTGCTGTTCGGCGAGCCGCTGGGCTGGTCGATCAAGGAGATGTGGGTCAATCTGCTCGACACCGGCGGGCGCCAGGCGATGCACAACCACGCCAACAGCTTCATCTCGGGCGTGATCTATCTGACGCCCACGCACCCCGATGCACGCACCGTGTTCATGAAGTCGCCCGGCGGCGTCGAGTTCTCGTTCAAGAACGACCACGCCGGCGTCGAGACCGGCGCGTACAACGCCGACAAGTGGATCAGCCCACAGCCCGAGCCCGGCGACCTGGTGCTGTTCCCGAGCTACCTGATGCACGCGGTGCCGCCCAACCCCGGCCCGCGCCGCATCACGATGGCGCTCAACGCGATCCCCACCCACATCGATTCCTGGGGCTACAAGATCACGTTCGGTGGCTGAGGGCGCGCCACGTGCGAATGAAACGCCTCAGCGCCAGAGCATCGCCTCGGCCGCGCCGAGCACCAGCTCCGGCAGCGGCTCGGGCGAGCGCTCGTGCAGCGGCGCGCGCACTGGCGCCGCCTGCGCGCTGCGGTCGATGATCTCCAGCCGCCCGTCGTGGTGTTCGACCAGCGCCGTCAGGCTCTCGACCCAATCGCCGTCGTTGCAGTAGAGCGTGCCGTCGATCTCGCGCATCTCGGCGTGGTGGATGTGGCCGCAGACCACGCCGTCGGCGCCGCGCTTTCTGGCTTCACGCGCAACGGCGGCTTCGAAGTCGTCGATGTAGCTGACCGCGCGCTTGACCTTGTGCTTCAGGTAGCGCGACAGGCTCCAGTACGGCAGGCCCAGCCGCGCCCGCGCGCGGTTGAACCAGCGGTTGACCTTGAGCGTGAACTCGTACGCCGCATCGCCGACGTAGGCCAACCACTTCGCGCACTGGATGACGCCGTCGAACAAGTCGCCGTGCGTGATCCACAGCGTGCGGCCGTCGGCGGTGACGTGCATGCAGTCATCGACGACTTCGATGCCGCCGAAGCTGTGCGTCACGAAGTGGCGCGCGAACTCGTCGTGGTTGCCGGGCACGAAGACGACGCGTGTGCCTTTGCGCACTTTGCGCAAGAGCTTCTGCACGACGTCGTTGTGCGACTGCGGCCAGTACCACGAACGCCGCAGTTGCCAGCCGTCGATGATGTCGCCGACGAGGTAGAGCGTCTCGCAGTGCACGTCACGCAGAAAGTCGAGCAACGCTTGCGCCTGGCAGCCGGGCGTGCCGAGATGCAGATCGGAGATCCACACCGTGCGCACGCGCAACCGGCTCAAGACATCGTCGTCTTGTGCATCGAGGAAGCCGGTGCGCGCCAACATGACAACCATGTTGGCGCTCGCTCATGACGAGCGCGTGAATGCGCAACAACTGCTGCGCGCGTGCAACGCTTCAGCGCAAACGCTTGAAGCTCAAGTGATCGATCAGTTGCTCGTCGGCGCGCTGCACGGTGTGCTCGGCGACGATCTCGACCAACCCGCGGTCGGCCAGCTGCTTGATCTCCTTCGCCGCATCGTCATAGACGAAAGGGTTTTCGAGCGAACTGCCGGCGTGCGGCAATTCGCTGATGGCGCCGAACGAAGAATCCAGGTAAGCGGCATGGGCGAGCGTAGGCATATGAACAACTGCTTTCTGCGTGATGGGAGAGCCGACGTGGCTCGGGCGCGCCGCGATCCTCTGCGATCAACGCACGCGCTGCAAGCTCCAACACCCGCGCTGCTGGCAAAGAGTTACAACGCCGTGACGGTCAGCATGCGCTCACGCTCCGATGACACCGCCGTCGTTCTTGCGAATCACCACCGTGGCCGATCGGGGCCGGCCCGCCGGGTTGTTGTCGGGCCAGTTCGAAACCCGACGCGGCTGCTCGGGTTCACTGCGCTCGCTCGAGCTTTCGCCCGGATGCTGGATGTTGATGAACATCGTGCGGCCATCGGGCGTGGCCGTGGCGCCGGTGATCTCGCAGCCGGCCGGGCCGGTGAGAAAGCGCCGCACCTCGCCGCTGCGTGGGTCACTGGCGAGCAGGCAGTTGTTGCCGAGCTTCGCCAGGTCGCCTTTGCCCATCGCTGACGTGCTCATGTCGGTCTGGATCCAGAGCACGCCGCGCGCATCGGTCCACAACCCATCGGGGCAGGCGAACGCATCGCCCTTGACGTTGCCTTTGGCTTCGGCGCGTTCATTGGCCGGGTCGCCGGCGAGCACGTAGTGATTCCATTCGAAGGCCGTGCCGTCGAAGCCGCCGTTGTCTTTCCAGCGGATGATGTTGCCCATCGTGTTGTTGGCGCGCGGGTTGGCGGCATCGACGGCGGGTTGTTTGTCACCGCCGCGGTTGCTGTTGTTGGTCAGCGTGCAATAGACCCAGCCCTGCTTGTCCACGTCGATCCATTCCGGGCGGTCCATCTTCGTCGCGCCAAGCAGGTCGCTGGCCTGGCGCGTCTTGATCAGCAGCTCGCCTTGATCGGCAAAACCGTTGGCGGCGGTGAGTGGCCCCTGGCCGTGCGTCAGCGCGAGCCAGCGGCCTTTGCCGTCGGCGTCGAAGCGCGCCACGTAGAGCGTGCCGTGGTCGAGCAGCGTCGCGTTCTGTGCAGCGCCGCCGGGTTTGATCTTGTCGCGGCTGACGAACTTGGTGATGTATTCAAAGCGCGCGTCTTCGCCCATGTAGATCACCGCGCGGCCGTCGGCCGTCACTGCGGTCGTTGCGCCTTCATGCGCGGCGCGGCCGAGCGCGGTGCGCTTGATGGGCGTGCTGCTCGGGTTCATCGGATCGATCTCGACCACCCAGCCGAAGCGGTTCGGCTCGTTCGGATGTTTGGTCGCATCGAAGCGCTCGTCGTGCTCGTGCCAGCGGTAGCCGCCGGCCCCGCCCTTGCGCAAACCCCAGCGCTGCTCGTGCGGCGACAACGCATCGCCGCCGCTGAAGTAGAAGATGAAGTTCTCTTCGCAGGTGAGGTAGGTGCCCCACGGCGTGATGCCGCTGCCGCAGTTGTTGAGCGTGCCGAGCACGCGCGTGCCGCTCGCGTCGGCGGCGGTGCGCAACAGGGCATGGCCCGCGGCCGGGCCGCCGAAGGCCATCGGCGTGTTGGCGGTAATGCGCCGCGCCCATGGCGACGGCCGCACGACGGACCAGCGGCCATCTTTCTGCTCGACCTCGATCACCGACACGCCATGTGCGGCCTGCGACTTGCGCACCTTGTCGCGCGTCCACGTCTTCATGCCGTCGGTGTGCAGCAGGCCGTCGTCGCTGTACTCGTGGTTCATCACCAACAGGCCCGAGGTCGAGCCGTTCTGCGAGAAGAAATGGATGCCGTCGTGGTGCATGCCGAGCTGCGTCTCCTGCTCGGCGGCGCTGTTGCTCGCATCGAACTTGAACGCCGAGTTTTCGCCCGACAGGCCGGCCGGGTCGCCCCACGGCGCGATGACCTGGAAGCTGTAGCCCTCGGGCACGGTGATCGCATCGGCGGTGGAGATCGGCACGCTCTTGAAGCCGAGCAGCGCCGCACCGCTGCCGCCGCCGCTGGCGCAACCGGCCAGCGGCGCGAACAGCGCAGCCACCGCAGCGCCGAGGCCGCCGCGCAACAAGCTGCGCCGGGCAGGATCGCTCAGCTCGTGAATGCTCGGATTGGACGAGCGGTTGCTGTCCTCCATCGTCGAAAAGTCTTTGGCCATGGGCGTGGGTCGTGCGGTTGTGAAACAAACCGCTGACGGTG
Organism: uncultured beta proteobacterium; assembly: GCA_963732625.1. Classification (GTDB taxonomy): domain Bacteria; phylum Pseudomonadota; class Gammaproteobacteria; order Burkholderiales; family Burkholderiaceae_C; genus CADEEN01. Next base: position 136,529 of record CAVTAM010000019.1, read on the forward strand.
CCTGCGCCGCATGACAAGGCCGTGACAGCGCCGACCTGGCCAGTCGAAGTTCTTCGATTCGATCAACCCGGCTTTGCGCGCGACCGCAGTGGCTTGACGTTTGGCTGCTTCGCAGCGCGACGCTTCGGCGGCTCGATGGCAGCCAGCAGTGTCTCAAGGGCTTGCTGCTTCAGGGTCTCGACACCGGAGCGGACGCGTTTGAGCTCAAAGCCTTCGATCGAAGCGGCGCCGCTCGACCGGCCGAGCGGTTCCCGCAGGCGCCGACCCGTTGTTCATGTGCCGGCTGCTCACAATGCTGGCACATCAGCCTGGCGGCTTGTTGAATGCCTCGGCGCTGGGTGGGGCTCTCGGCGTATCCCACCACACGCTGCTGCGCCACCTCGATGTGCTGGAGTCGATCTACTTGCTGCGCCGGCTGCCGCCGTACTTTCGCAACGTCGGCAAGCGGCTGACGAAGGCGCCCAAGGTCTATCCGCGCGATACGGGCCTGCTGCACCACCTGCTCAACATCTCGGCAGCGGACGAGTTGGCCTCCCACCCCTCGCGGGGGCGAGTTGGGAGGGCTTCGTCACCCGGGTGCCTTGAGTCTTGGACCTCGGCGTCCGATCAGTCTTGCGCTTGCTTGGGTTTCTCGGTTGAAGGGGCCGCATCTGCGCGGTGCCCTCATACCGGCCGGCAGCCTCACGGCTCAAAGCGATCGCCGTCGGAGCCGATGGCCACCGTCTCGCCCGTGGCGGCGAAAGTGCGGTTCACATCCGGCGAGCCATAGACCACCAGCACGTAGGCCGTTTCGTCACCCACGTTGACGAGCTCGTGTTCGACGCCCGCGGCGATGAAGCTGGAGTCGAATCGGCGACAGACCTGTTCGCGCTCGCCGAGCATGATCTTCACCGTGCCTTCCAGCACGGTGACCTGCTCTTCGGCGTTGTGCGAGTGCCGCGGCGCCGTCACACCCACCGGCAGCATGGAGATGCCGGTGTGCATGGCGCGCGCGCCCACCTTCTTGGTGGCAATCAGGTAGTTGACGATGCCGTTGCCGCGTGGCACTTCGGGCAACGAGGCGAAGGGGAGGAAGTGCGCTTGCTTGCTCATGAGGTCGCCTCGAAGGCACTGCTGTCTGGGTGCGAATGGATGGACGCCTCGCCGTCGTCAGTGGATGTGCGTGCCGCCGTTGACGTCGATGGTCGCCCCAGTGACGAAGCCGGAGAGTTCCGAGGCAAGGAAGAGGCAGGCACCCGCCAACTCGCGCGTCGTGCCGGTGCGCTTCAAGGGAATCGCCTCGACGATGTCTTGCAGCCGCTCGGCGGACAGGCCATCGAGCATGGGGGTCTCGATCATGGCCGGGCAGATCGCATTGGCACGAATGCCGAACGCGCCGAACTCCCGCGCGATGCTTCGGGTGAGGCTCAGGACGCCGCCCTTGGACGCCGCATAGTGCGCGCCGCCCACCAGGCCGCCGCCCCGTTGAGCGGCGAGCGAAGACACGTTGACGATGTTCCCGGATCGGCGCTCGACGAAGACCTTGAGCACGCTCTGGCACAGGTAGAAGGCGCCCTTCAGGTTCACGTCGAGCATGACCTCGAGATCCTTGGGGGCGATGTCCAGCAGCGATTGCGTCTTGACGATGCCTGCCGAGTTCACCAGGCAGTCGATGGCGCCATGCAGCTCGACCACCTGGCGCACCATTTGCTCACAGTCTTCTGCCTTGCTGATGTCGCAGCGAAATCCGTGCAGCGGCACCACCCGAGACAAACGCGCTTCGATGCAAGCCTTGATGTCGGCGAGCACCTTCTCGTCCATCACCAGATCGACCACCACGACCTTGGCGCCGTGTTCGGCGAACAGCTCCGCCGTGGCGTAGCCGATGCTGCGCAGCGACGCCGCACCGGTGATCACACAAACCTTGTCCTTGAGCAGCACGCGAAACCTCGTTCAGGATGAAGAAGCAGGGGTCGTGTCGACGGGCATCTCGCCGAGGATCCAGTCGATGACCGACGCGTGGCGCGGCGCCCAGCCCAGTTCGCGCCGGGCGCGGATCGAGCTCACCCGGCTGTTGCTGCCGAGCGAAAAGTACGCCTTGGGCTCACCCCAGCGCTGGGCGGCCACCTCGGGCGGCAACGACTCCGCACCCGGCAGCTCGGTGCCGAGCCGGTGGGCAACACACCCGCCGAGTTCACGGCGTTCACCAAGACCGAACTCGTCAAGTGGGCGGCGATCGTCAAGCAGTCCGGCGCGACGGTGGACTGAAAGAGAAGTACGGAGCAAGAAATGAAAGACGACGCCAACGAAACGGCAACGGTCTCTGAAGCCGAGGGCCGCGCGTACTCCGCGCCGGCGCTGGAAAAAGGCCTGGACATCCTCGAGACGCTGTGCCGCAGCGAGCATCCGTTGTCGCAGAAGGAGATTGCGCAAGCCCTGGGTCGCAGCGTCGGCGAGATCTACCGCATGGTGGCTTGCCTGGTGAACCGGAACTACGTGACGCTGGTCGACGAGAACACCTACGGCATCACGACCAAGCTGTTCGAGCTGTCGCACGTCAATCCGCCGACGCACCGGCTGCTGTTCGAGGCCACGCCCATCATGCAAAGGTTGGCTGGCGGACTCGACCAGTCGTGTCACTTGACGGTGTACGGGCAAGGCAAACAGGTGGTGCTGTTCAAGGTCGATACGCCGAGCGGCATGGGCTTCGCCGTTCGCGCCGGCGCGGAGCTCGACGTCCTGATCTCCGCGTCGGGACGTGTGCTGCTGGCCTTTCAGGACGAGGAGACGCGCAAGCTGCGCATCGAGGAATCGCTGCAGCGGCGGCCCGAACAGGCCGACCCGCAGATCGACAGCACGCTCGCCACCATTCGCTCGGCAGGGTACGAATCGATCCCGAGCGTGCAGGTTCGTGGCCTGTATGCCGTCAGCTTTCCGATCCTCGATGCGCAGGGGCGCGCCATCGCGGCGCTGACCGTGCCTTATGCGGAGCGGCTCGACCAACTTCAGCGCAAGTCGATTCCAGAAGTGACCGAAGCGCTGGGTTTGGCCGCGCGCACGCTGTCGGCGCGTATCGGCGGCGTGGTGTCGTCGGACGGCTTGAACGTGGCTGTCAGCCCGTCGTCGCGAGGGCGCTGAAGCCCAGGTGGTGCATGACTTCGCGCAGCAGCACGAGCGCTGCTGCTGATTCGCCGGCCGGCTCGAGCGCTGCGTCACCGCGGACTGAGGGCAGGGCGGGTGCAGCCCAGCGGTTGAACCGGGCCTCAACGTCGTCGCGACTCATCGGTGTGCCGTGTCTCAGCAGTTCCGGCAGCAGGCGCTGCACGCTCTCGCTGGCGAGCAGCAGGCCTCGCTCGGCATGGCGCAGGCCCGCCTGCATGATGGCAATCTCGATGTCGTCGATGGCGCGCTCGAGTTGCAGCGGGCCCGGCTCGCCTCGCGGCCAATGCCGCTCGGCCAAGGCCTTCGGGCTCACAGGCACGCTGGCATCTTCCCGTGCACCGTCGAGGAACACGGTGCGATCCGCTTCGAAGTGAAGTGCCAGCGGCGCGGTCGTCATGGCGAGATCATCACCTGCCGGGCTTTTACTTGCCGCCCAGGCCGAGCTGGTTCATGAAGTCCTGGTTGTCCCAGAACAGCCACTCGTGATCCATCGTGCCATTCTTCCAGTGGCCGATGGTGGCCATGCCGATGGCAAAGCGCTTGCCGGTCGGGGCAATCGTCTTGCCGTCGGGCAGCGGCATCGGCTTGGTGAACGTGCCCGTCATCACGCCGGTGACCGTGGTCCAGGTGCCCGAGCCAAAGCGGATCGGGTGGGTCTTGATCGCGATGTCCGGCGCGAACACGAACATCGCCTTCAGGTCCTCGATGTGCTTGTCGATGCCCTTGGTCTCATGGCCATCGGGCCAGGTGACGACGATGTCCTTGGCGTGGCTCTCGTGCAGCCGGTCCCACTTCTGGTTGCTGAAGACATCGAAGTCCAGCGTGTCGAAGGCCTTCAGGTTCTTCTCGACCTTGGGCGCCTGGCGTTCCGGCTTGGGCGGCGGCGTGGTCGGGTTCTCTGCGGGGGTCTGCGCGAGGGTCAGGCCGGTGGCCACAAACAGTGCGGCAGCAACGGTGGCGGTCAGGGTTTTGCGAATCGTCATGATGAAACTCCGTGGGTGTTGATGAAGCGGCTTCAAGCCTTGCGAAGCCAGGCCGGTGCGATCGCGGCGCCTTCGGCGAACAGCTGCGCGAAGATGGTGTTGAAGCCTTTGACCACTGCGGCGTTCGGGACCGCCTTGGCGATTTCCTCGGCGGCAGACGTGCTGTGTTCGATGGTCAGGCCGGAGTAGTCGGCCGTGAGTGGATTGGTGATGTCGATCACCACCGGTGCGGGATGGACATCGGCCGTGCTCAGCGCCGCGACGGCACCCGAAGTTGACGCTGGACGTGACGCTGGCCGGCAGGTTCGTGGACCTGGTCGATGAAGGCTTCGACGCGGCCGTGCGTATCGCGCAGCTCTCCAGCTCGTCGCTGGTCAGCCGCAAACTCGCCGTTTCGCGCGCGCGCCTGGCCCGATTGACCGATGTGTCGAGTCGGGGCGCGCGACATCACTGTCGGTGATGCCCACTATTCGTCGAATTCGATTGCGGCGCGCCTTGGCCTGCGCGACGATCGCCGCTTATGACACAGCACGCCGCGAGCCTCTTTTATCCAACGCGCGCGCAGCGCGTCGAACTCGCGCGCCGACGCTACTTCGATGAAGGCGTTGCCCCGTCGGGCGTGATCAGCGACGCGGTGTTCCAGTCCTGGCTGCGCTGCCAACGGCTGCATGCCGACCCGAGGGGCGGGGTGGCGTTCGAGCCGGTCACGGCAAGCCGCACGCACCTGTCGCTGCAGAAGAACCGGCACCTGCGCGATGCCTGGCTCGAAGAGCTGCCTTCGTTGAACGGCGCGTTGGGCGCCACCTCGTGCGCAGCGATGCTCGTCGATCCGTCGGGCGTGCTGGTCGGCGCCACCTGCGCCGGGCGCGCGCATGAACGGCTGATGCCCGTCGCGACGAGGCTCGGCGTCAACCTGTCGGAAGAAGCGGTCGGCACGACAGCGCCCGGTGTCGTCGTGCGCACCGGCATGCCGGTTTGCGTGCACGGCGCCGAGCACTACTTCGATGACGTGAAGACGATGAACTGCGCGGCAGCGCCCGTTCGGGACATCCTCGGGCGGGTCGCCGGCGTGCTCGACATCTCGACCGAGACGATCCCGTTCAGCTTCGATGCCGCGTCGGTGGTCGGCCTCTTTGCGGGCGCGATCGAAAACCGCTTGCTCGTCGCCCAGTCCGACGAGCATTTGGTGGTCAGTATCCAGGTCGCGGCATCGTTGCTCGACTCGCCGCTGGTCGGTCTCGTCGGCATCGATGCGCGCGGCCGGCTCGCGTGGTGCAACGGCGTGGCAGGCCGCCTGCTGGGTTTGAACGCCGCGCCGGTGCAAGGCAATCTGGCTTCGGCCGAAGAAGCGTTGGGCATGAACATCTCCCGGCTCGCATCGCTGCCTCGAACGGGTGCCTCCGCGATGAGACTGCCGAGCGGCTTGACCGTCTGGGGGCGCTCATCGATGCGAGCTCCGGATGGACACAGAAACATCGTCAGTGCTCCTTCCGCCGCTGAAAATCGCAGCGGCGGCGTGACGGCACCTTGCCTGCCCCGCCCGGCACCGGACGGCGGACTGGAACTGCGCGAGACTTGCGCGGCCGCCGAGGCATTGACCTCCCTTCGCGAATCCGATCGCGATCTCATCGAACGCACGGTGAAGGAGTGCGGCGGCAACATCGCCAGCGCAGCGCGAAAGCTGCGCGTGTCGCGAGGCTTGATCTACCGACGTCTGCGCCACTGGACGTCAGCGAGCGGGCAGTCCTCGTAAGGCGGCCATCGCAGGATGTGGCGCTCTGATGGCGCTGCATGTGAGCCAAAGCGGAACACAAATCGCTAGGGAAACTACTCGCTTTTGGCGCAGCGCGTGCGATCCCAGACTTCGTTGCATCGGCACGCGGCAGCACTGCGCCACCGCGCCCAAAAATACGACTTGGAGACCCTGCATGAAGCAACTCTGCTCTGGCCTGGCGTTTACGCTGGCACTCGCGGCCACATTGCCCGCTGCTGCGCAATCGCTGGCCGACCTGCGCAACGATGCGGCCACGCCGGGCGACGTCACCACCTATGGCATGGGTTGGGGCCAGCAGCGCTACTCGCCCGGCAAGCAGATCAACGCAAAGAACGTCGGCAAGCTCGCGCCGCTCTGGAACCTGAGCCTGAATCACAGTGCGAACGCGTCGGTGCAACCGCTGCTGATCGACGGTGTGATGTATGTGACGACGCACGACGCTACCGTCGCGGTCGATGCGCTGAGCGGCCGCCAGAAGTGGCGCGTGCCGGTCGAATTGCCACCCGACATCACGGCCTACCTGTGTTGCGGCACGCAGAGCCGCGGCGCGGCGGTGTTGGACGGCGTGCTCTACCGCACGACGATCGACGCGCGCGTGTTGGCGATGAACCTGAAAGACGGCAAGACGATCTGGACCGCGAAAGCGGCCGACTACAAGCAGGGCTACAGCCAGACGCTGGCGCCGCTGATCGCCGGTGGCGTGCTGATCACCGGCATCTCCGGCGGCGAGTACGGCGCGCGCGGATTCATCAACGGCTGGGACTTGAAAACCGGCGAGAAAAAGTGGCACCGCTGGACGATCCCCGAGCCCGGCGAAAAAGGCAGCGACACCTGGGCGCCTGACCGCTACAAGGACGGCGGCGGCCCGACCTGGCTCACCGGCACCTACGACCCGGCACTCGACCTCGTCTACTGGGGCGTCGGCAACGGCGGGCCGTGGAACCCGGCCACACGCGGCGGCGATTCGCTCTACATCGGTTCGGTTCTGGCGCTGCGGCCTTCGACCGGCGAGATCGTCTGGCACTACCAGTTCTCGCCCGGTGACCCGTATGACTACGACGGCACGAACGAGCTCGTGCTCGCAGATTTGCCGATCGGCGGCAAGCCCACCAAGGCATTGATGCAGGCCAACCGCAACGGCTTCTTCTACGTGCTCGACCGCAGCAACGGCAAGCTGCTGTCGGCGCAACCGTTCGCGAAGAAGATCAACTGGGCCAGCGGCATCGACATGGCCACAGGCCGGCCGATCGACACGCCGATGACGGTCACGGTGCGCAAGAGCGAGCAGATGACGGACTTCATCGAAGTCTGGCCGAGCGCCTTCGGCGGCAAGAACTGGATGCCGATGAGTTTCGATCCACAGCGCCGTGTCGCCTACTTCAACACCGTCAACGTCGGCATGAAGATCAAGTACGTGAAGCAGGAGCGGCCAAAACAGCCCACCTGGTACCTCGGCCTCGAACTCGGCGGCTTCGTCGCGCCGGAAGACGGATTGCGCGGTTCGCTCGTGGCCTGGGATCCGGTGGCCGGCAAGAAGCTGTGGGACATGCCGAGCAAGGCGCCGAACTGGGCGGGCGTGGTCTCCACCGCCGGCGGCGTGTTGTTCACGGGCGCGCAGACCGGCGAGTTCATGGCCTTTGATGCGGCAACAGGCAAGAAGCTGTGGCAATTCCAGACCGGCTCGGGCATCACTGGCCTGCCGATTGTCTGGGAGCACAAAGGCAAGCAGTACGTCACCGTGACCAGCGGCTCGGCCACGGTGTATGGCGCGCTGGCGGGCGATCCGGAGCTGACCAATGTCGTGCCGGGCTCATCGCTCTGGACCTTTGCATTGCGCAATTGAGCGCGCAACCGTTGCCGCTCCTGTCGTCTTGGTGGGACCGTGCGCCACGCATCGCACTCGGTCTGGCGTTGTCGGTGGCGATGTGCCCGGTGCGTGCCAACGACGCGCCCACGGTGCAACGAGGCAAGCAGCTCTACACCAGCTACTGCGCGCGTTGCCACGGCGTGAACATGGTCACCACCGGCGCCGCGTTCGACTTGCGAGGATTTTCACTCGACCAGCAGGAGCGCTTCGAGCGCTCGGTGAACCAGGGCTTGCGCGCGATGCCGGCCTGGGGTTCGGTTCTACAGCCGGGCGATGTGCAGTCGCTGTGGCTTTATGTCGTTGAAGGGCGCTGAGCGGATTGCTCCGACAGCCCCGCCCGTTTGATATCCACCAAAAGGAAAAGCCGATGATGAAGCTGATGACCACGAAGTTGGCGCGCCTGCTGGCGAGCCTCGGCGCCTGCGCCGCCACGGCCATGGTCGCGTTGCCGGCGCATGCGATCGACGTCGATGCCGGCGACTACACCGCCCTGCCGGCCGGAACCGTGCTCGGCCTGGGCTACTACCAGCATGCCACGCGCAACAAGCTCTACTCGGGCGGCGATCAGGTGCCGATCAACGCCGGCCTCGACTCCGATGTCGGCATCCTGCGCGGCGTCTATTTCATGGACATCGGCGGCTACATCGTCGATCCGCAGTTCCTGCTGCCGTTCGGCAAGCTCAAGGCCAAGAAAGACGTGTCGGCGTTGGGCAGCGAATCGGGCCTGGCCGACCTGGTGCTCGCCGCAACGGTGTGGTTCACCAAGCCGGGGGCCAAGGAGCACTTTGGCATCACGCCATTCGTTTATGTGCCGACCGGCAGCTACGACAAGAACTCGCCGCTCAACCTGGGCGAGAACCGCTGGAAGTTTGCGCTCCAGGCCGGCTGGATCAAGCCGCTCAGCGACAGCGTGACGATGGACCTGATCGCCGACGTAACGGCCTTCGGCAAGAACGACGAGTTCGGCGCCACCTCGAGCACGCTCAAGCAAAAGGCGCTGTTCCAGTTTCAGGGCTGGTGGCGTTACCACTTCTCGCCCGCGGCCGACGTTCGGCTCGGCCTGTCGCACACGACCGGCGGCGAAAACAAGATCGATGGCGTCGCCCAGGACGACCGGACCGCGACGACGAAGCTGTCCCTCGGCGGCGCGTACTTCGTGTCGGCGAAGACGCAACTGCTGGCCACCTACGGCCGCGACCTGAAGGTGCGCGAAGGCTTCAAGGAGAACAACCGCATCAACCTGCGGCTCTTGCAGATCTTCTGAGACGGCGCGTTCTACCCAAGGAGACACCATGGAAACCCAACTTCTGATCGACAACGAAGCACGCGCCGGCAAAGCAGGGCACGACGTTCGAGCGACGGCACCCGACCACCGGCGCCGTGGTCACGCGCGCCGCGGCCGCCGGCGTCGATGACGCCGTGGCGGCGGTCGAGTCCGCGCAGCACCGCGTTCAAGACCTGGCGCCACTCGCCGCCGAGCGAGCGCCGGCGCATCCTGCTCAAGGCCGCCGACGCGCTCGAGGCGCGCACGCCGGCATTCATCGAGGCGATGGCGGCCGAGGTCGGCGCCTCGGGGCTGTGGGCGGGCTTCAATGTCTATCTCGCGGCCAACCTGTTTCGCGAAGCGGCGTCTCTGGCCACGCAGATCCAGGGCGAGACCATTCCGACCGACAAGCCGGGCGCCCTGTCGATGACGGTGCGCCAGCCCGTCGGCGTGATCCTGAGCATCGTGCCGTGGAACGGCCCCGTGGTGCTGGCGGCGCGTGCGATCGCCTATCCGATCGTCTGCGGCAACACGGTGGTCTTCCGCGCGTCGGAGTCGAGCCCGCGCACCCACATGCTGGTCGCCGAGGCGCTGATCGAAGCCGGGCTGCCAGCCGGCGTGCTGAACTTCCTGACCAATGCGCCCGAGGACTCGCCGCAGGTCATGGACGCGCTGATCGGGCACAAGGCGGTGCGGCGCATCAACTTCACCGGCTCGACCCGCGTCGGCCGCATCATTGCGCAGAAGGCGGCGACGCACCTCAAGCGCTGCTTGCTGGAACTCGGCGGCAAGTCGCCGCTGGTCGTGCTCGACGACGCCAATGTGGACGAGGCGGTCAAGGCGGCCGTGTTCGGCTCGTTCCTGTACCAGGGCCAGATCTGCATGTCGACCGAGCGCATCGTGGTCGATGAAGCGATCGCCGATCAGTTCGTCGCCAAGTTCGCGGCCAAGGCCAAGGAATTGCCGGCCGGCGATCCGATGAAGAACGCCCAGTGCGTGATCGGACCGATGATCGCGAAGGAATCGGGCTCGCGGATCAACACGATGATCGACGACGCCGTGGCCAAGGGCGCCAAGCTGGCCTGCGGCGGGCACGCCGAAGGGGCGGTGATGCCGGCGACGATCGTCGATCACGTCAAGCCGGGCATGAAGATCTACGACGAGGAGACCTTCGGTCCGATCACGACGGTGGTCCGCGTCAAGGGCGTCGAGGAAGCGGTCGCGATCGCCAACGACACGGCGTACGGCCTGTCGGCCGGCGTCTTCGGCCGCGACGTGACGCGGGCCTTGAACGCCGCGATGCAGATCGATTGCGGTTCGGTGCACGTCAACGGAGCCACCGTGCAGAACGAAGCACAGGCGCCCTACGGCGGCATGAAGGACAGCGGCTATGGCCGCTTCGACGGCCGCGCGGTGATCGACGAGTTCACCGAACTGAAGTGGATCACGATCGAACCCTCGGTGCAGCACTACCCGGTGTGATCGTGTTCAAGGGCGGCTGACGCAACGCGCGCAGCGCTGCGCCAGCGTCACCGTCCTTCGTAGCGGGGCTCGCGTTTTTCGACGAAGGCACGCGGGCCTTCGCGCGCATCGGCGCGGCCAGGCGGCAAAGCATTTCCGGGGTCAGCGCATTGCGTTTGTGCGGCGCATTGATCGCCAGCCGCAGCACATGCCCGACGGTGTTGACTTCGATCGGTGTGTTCATGGTGCGATGCGCTGCGAGATCGAGTAGGTCAAGGCGAACGGCTTCATCAACTCGCGGATGGCCGCCTCGGCATCGGCATCGGTCGTGGTGTAGCGCACGGCCAGGCCACCTGCGGTGTCTTCGACGTCGAGCGCGACGCGCGCAGCCAGACCTCGCTGCGCCAGCAGCGCCGCCATGGCATGACGCGCCGCCTCGGCACGCAGCCGAGGCTTGTAGACCTTGCCGACTGCGGTCATCGGTATCGAGGCGACGATGTGGATGCGCTTCGGCATGGCGGGCCGCTCGGCGATCAGCGGAAGCGCGAAGTCGAGCAGCGCCTGCGCCGTCACGTGTTGGCCGGGCTTGAGCGAGACAAAGGCCACCGGCAGTTCGCCCGCATAGGCATCGAGCTCGCCGACGGCCGCGGCCATCAACACGCTCGGGTGTCGCAGCAGCACCGATTCGATCAGCCCCGGATCGATGTTGTGGGCACCGCGGATGATGACGTCCTTGGCGCGCCCCGTGACGAAGACGCGGCCTTCGGCATCGACATGCCCGATGTCGCCGCTGACCAGCCAGCCGTCTTCGAAGGTGCCGGCATCGCGCTGGGGGTCGGTATAGCCCGGACTCACGTTGGGCCCGCGCACGCGCAGGATGCCGCTTTCGCCGGCCGAGGCAGGCTGGCCGTCCGAACCGATGACCGCGACCTCGGTGTACGGCAGGGGCAGGCCACACGAACCGGGCGTTCGCGGCCCGGCCAGCGGCTCGATGCTGATGACGCCTGCACTCTCGGTCATGCCGAGGATGTTGCGCACGGCAATGCCGTATCGAGATTCGAATGCCGCCGCCAGTTCGTCGGGCAGCGGCGAGCCGCCGGTGAGCAGCGCGCGGACACTGCGCAGTTGGTTGCGATCCAGATCGAGCGAGACCAGGCTCGCGATCACCGTCGGCACGGTAGCCAGCAGCGTGACGCCGAAACGCTCCACGAACGCAGCGAAGTGCGCCATGAACGCGGCATTGCGCAGGCCGATGCGCGTCGGCAGCACGACCTCGCCACCCGCCAGCAGCGTCGACAGGCCGAAGACGAATGAGCCGGCCACGTGAAAGAGCGGGAAGCCGTTGAGCATGACGTCCGTCGCTCGCGTGCCGAACATGCAGGCCGCTCCCCAAGCCGCGTGCAGTTGATTGCGCTGCGTGTGCTGCGCGAGCTTGGGCGCACCGGTCGTGCCGCCGGTGTGAAACAGCGCCGCCATGCTCTGCAGCGGCTCATCGAAAACCAAGCGCGAGCCATCCTGAACAGCCAACTCCTGCATGAAGTCGCGCTGGCCGGGCCGAAGGTCCAGTGCTGGACCCGCGCGCACATGCAGCACCTCGCGCAAGCCCCGGCATTCACGGCGCAACTGCGCAACCTTGTCGTCGATGTCGAGATCCGGCGCCGCGCCGAGCGCGACGAGGATGTTGGCGTCGCAGGCGCGGATCAGCTCGGCAATGTGCTCGGCATTCAACTGGAAGTTGATCGGGCAGGCCACCCCGGCCGTCTCGGCGCCCCACAAAGCGACGTGCGTTTCCGGCAGTGGCGGCAGCAGCAGTGCGACGCGGGGCGCTTGGTCGCCGGCAAGGCGGTGGAAGAGATTGGCAGCGCGCCGGATGTCAGCCACCAGCTTGGTGTAGGACCATCGGCGGACATCGGCCGCAAGCTGCGGCTCGTCGATTGCCGTCAGCGCAAAACGCTCGCCATGGCGTTGCGCAACATCCTCGAGGGCCGCGAGGACGCGGCGGTGCGGCGTGAAGTCCTCGTACGGACCTTCGCTGATGCGGCGGACGTCGGCGAGCGTGGCGATGCGAATGTTTTGTGTCATCCCCGCTCCTTTCGGCGCGTGGGTGCCACGTCGCCGAACAACTCGAACACGACACCGCGCAGCCAGCGGTTGTCAGCCGAGCGGTGGTACTTCGCATGCCAGAACACGTTGATCGCAACGTCGGGCAGCTTGGCCGGGTGGGCGATCTTGACGAGGTCAAAGGGCTCGACGAGGCGATCCGCCAGGCGCTCCGGCACGGTCGTGACCAAGTCGGATCGGCGCAGGATGTGACCGACGCTCACATAGTGCGGCACGGTCAGCCGCACTGTCCGCTCGATCCCGCTGCGCAACAGCAACTCGTCCACCTTGCCGTGCCCGGTACCCGCCGAGACGACAACCAGGTGCTCGGCGCCGGCGTACTCGGCCATAGACATCTTTCGCTTGTCCAGGCGGTGGCCACGCCGCATCAGGCAGACGTAGCTCTGCGTGAACAGGCGGCGTTGAAAGAACCCTGCCTTGAGCTGCGGAAGCAGCCCGACTGCAAGGTCCACCTTGCCCGACTCCAGCTCGTCGCGCAGGTTGATGGCAGCGTTGCGCACGGTGCTGAGCACGACGCCTGGCGCTTCCTGGCGCAGCCGTTCGATCAGCGGCGGGAGAAAGTAGATCTCGCCGATATCGGTCATGCCGATGGTGAACGAACGATTGGCCGTTGACGGCTCGAAGCTGGTGCGCTGATTGACGCCGCTGTGGATCATGGCCAGCGCGTAGCTCACCGACTCTGCGAGCTGCTCCGCGTAGGGCGTCGGCTCCATGCCCTTGGGCGTGCGCAAGAACAGCTCGTCGCCGAAGAGCTTGCGCAGCTTGGCCAGCGAGTTGCTGACCGCAGGCTGCGAAATCCCCAGGTTGTCGGCGACCTTCGACACGCGCCGCTCGACCAGCAAGTGGTTGAAGACGACGAGCAGGTTGAGGTCGATCTCGTGCAACTCCATGGGTGCCCCTCCACATCACAACCGGTGATACGACGTATATCCGCAATCCTCTTGGCTGATTGTGATCCGGCCACGAAGATGCGTGCCCATGGAAGTGCTGATCCAACCGCTGCGCAAAGTCATCGACGTCGAGCCGGGGGTCAACCTGCTCGAGGCCCTGCGCAACGCACAGATCCCGATGTCCTACAGCTGCATGGCCGGCCGCTGCGGCACCTGCCGCTGCCGGGTGGTCGAAGGGGAGGTGCTCGACTCCGGCCGGGCCGACCAGCGTCCGCTCGATGGTCAGGACGCCTACGTGCTGGCCTGCCAGACCTTCGTCACCGAGCCCTGCACGATCGAGATCCCCGAGCCCGACGAGATCGTCGTCCACCCCGCGCGCATCATCAAGGCGACCGTGCAGGCCGTCGAAAGCCTGGCTCACGACATCAAGCGGGTCGTGCTCAAGCCGGCCAAGCCGCTCGAGTTCTCGCCTGGCCAGTACGCGCATCTGCAGTTCACGCCGGAACACATCCGTCCCTACTCGATGGCCGGCCTGCCGGGCGACGACACGCTCGAGTTCCACGTCCGTGTCGTGCCGGACGGGCGCGTCTCCGGCTACATCGCCAACGTGCTCAAGCCGGGCGATGCCGTGAGGGTCAGCGGGCCGCTGGGGTCCGCGTACCTGCGACGCAAGCACGACGGGCCGATGCTGTGCGTCGCCGGCGGCACCGGTCTCGCGCCCGTCCTGTCCGTGGTGCGCGGTGCGATCGCGCACGGCATGCGCAACCCGATCCATCTCTACTTCGGCGTTCGCTCGCCACGCGACATCTACGGCGTCGACTGGCTCAGCGAGTTGCAGAAAAAGCATCCGGCGCTGAAGGTCCACGTCGTCGTAACGTCCGGGGGTGACCCGCGCGAGCACCGCTGCGGCCTCGTCACCGAGGCCATCGAGCAGGACTTCCCCTCGCTCGACGGCTGGCGCGCCTACCTCTGCGGCTCGCCGCCGATGGTCGAGGCCACCACCGTGCTCGCCCGCCACAAAGGCATCGACGCGGCGCGGATCTATGCCGACGCGTTCTACACCCAGCCCAGCTGAAGGAGACAAAAGCATGAGCGACACATCGACGGTCTTTCCGACCGAAGTGCGCTGGGAGCGCGAAGACACCTCGCGCATCCCATTCCTCACCTACACCGATGAAGCGCTGTACAAGCGCGAACTCGAGCGCTTCTTCTACAAGGGCCACTGGTGTTATGTCGGCCTCGAGGCCGAGATCCCGAACCCGGGGGACTTCAAGCGCACGGTGGTCGGCGAACGCTCGGTGATCCTGTCGCGCGATGCCGACGGCGGCATCAACGTCGTCGAGAACGTCTGCGCGCATCGCGGCATGCGCTTCTGCCGCGAGCGCCACGGCAACCGCAAGGAGTTCGTCTGCCCCTATCACCAGTGGAGCTACACCCTGAAGGGCGACCTGCAGGGCGTGCCGTTCAGGCGCGGGGTCAAGCAGGACGGGCAGGTGCACGGCGGCATGCCGGCCGACTTCAAGACGCAGGAGCACAGCTTGACGAAGCTGAAGGTGGCAAGCCGCGGCGGCGTCGTGTTCGCGTCGTTCGACCATGAGGTGGAGCCGCTCGAGCAGTACCTCGGCCCGACCATCCTCGGCTACTTCGACCGCCTGTTCAACGGCCGCAAGCTGAAGATCCTCGGCTACAACCGCCAGCGCATTCCGGGCAACTGGAAACTGATGCAGGAGAACATCAAGGATCCGTACCACCCGGGCCTGCTGCACACCTGGTTCGTCACCTTCGGGCTCTGGCGCGCCGACAACAAGTCGCAGCTGCGCATGGACGCGAAGCACCGCCACGCGGCGATGATCTCGACGCGAGGCTCCGCCGGCAATGCGGAGCAGGTGACGCAGGTGTCGAGCTTCAAGGCCAACATGCAGCTCAATGACCCGAGCTTCCTGGACATCGTGCCGGAGCCGTGGTGGGGCGGCCCGACGGCGGTGATGACGACGATCTTCCCGAGCGTGATCCTGCAGCAGCAGGTCAACAGCGTCTCGACGCGGCACATCCAACCGAGCGGCCATGGCAGCTTCGACTTCGTCTGGACCCACTTCGGCTTCGATGACGACAGCGAGGAGATGACGCAGCGCCGCCTGCGCCAGGCCAACCTGTTCGGCCCGGCCGGTTTCGTCTCGGCCGACGACGGCGAGGTGATCGAGTTTTCGCAGCAGGCCTTCGAGAGCAAGCCGTTCCACCGCACGCTGGCCGAACTCGGCGGGCGCGAGGTGGAGGACACCGAGCACATGGTGACCGAGACGCTGATCCGCGGCATGTACCGTTATTGGCGCGACGTGATGGAGGACTGAGCCATGAGCGCGAACCTGAACTTCGAGGATTGGCTGGCCCTGAACCAGCTGTACGCCGACTACGCCAGCGCGGTGGACTCCGGCAACTGGGACCTCTGGCCCGAGTTCTTCACCGAGCAGTGCGTGTACCGTCTGCAGCCGCGCGAGAACCACGAACGCGGCTTCCCGCTGGCCACGCTGTCGTTCACCAGCAAGGGCATGTTGAAGGACCGCGTGTACGGCATCAAGGAGACGCTGTTCCACGACCCGTACTACCAGCGCCACATCGTCGGCACGCCGGTCGTGCGAAGCGCTGACGGCGGACGCATCCGCTGCGAGGCGAACTACGCGGTCTTTCGCACCAAGCTGTCGGACGCATCGATCGTGTTCAACGTCGGCCGCTATCTCGACACCGTGGTGCGCACGCCCGAAGGATTCAAGTTCGCGTCGCGCGAATGCATCTACGACAGCGAAATGATCCCCAACTCCATCATCTATCCGATCTGAGGTCCACGATGAGCCAATCCAACTGGGTCGACGCGCTGGCGGCCGGCGACCTGCCCACCGACGACGTCATCGGCGTCGTCGTGGCGGGGCGCGACATCGCGATCTACACCGTCGGCGACGAGGTCTACGCCACCGACAACATCTGCACCCATGGCCAGGCGCGCCTGTGCGACGGCTTCCTCGACGGGCACGAGATCGAGTGCCCGCTGCATCAGGGCAAGTTCGACGTGCGCAGCGGCCAGCCGACCTGCGAGCCGGTGACCGAAGCGGTGCGCAGCTACCCGGTGCGCATCGACGGGCAGCGCGTGTTTTTGCAGCTCGACTGAGCACGCCGACTTTTCGACGCCGTGAAGCTCTACACCTTCTTTCGCAGCGGTACCTCGCACCGCCTGCGCATCGCGCTCAACCTCAAGGGCCTTCGCTACGAGCAGATCGCGGTCGACCTGCGGCGCGAGCAGCACCTGAGCGACGACTACCGCCGGATCAATCCGCAGCAGCTGGTGATCGAGAGTGCGCGCCGTTTCAAGGTCGACCTCGCGCGTTGGCCGCGCCTGGCCGCGATCGACGAGGCTTGCGGCCGCCTCGATGCATTTCAACGCGCAGCGCCGGCCGCGCAGCCCGACGCGGCCTGAAGATTCTTCGAACCCATCACAGGACATCTCATGACCCCGACCCGCTACTTGTGGAACCCGCCCCCGGTGCACTCGCTCGCCGTGCAGGGCCGAGAAGATCGCTATCCGATCCACCGTCTCTTCTTCGTCGGGCGCAACTACCACGCGCATGCGGTCGAGATGGGGCGGCCGGTGGACAAGGCCGTCGAGGTGCCGTTTTACTTCACCAAGGCGCCTTCGACCCTCGTCGAGTCGGGCGCGACGGTGGCCTATCCGCCGCAGACCAAGGACTATCAATATGAAATGGAACTGGTGGTCGCGATCGGTGCGCCCGGGTTTCGCATCGACGAGGCCAGCGCGCACAAGCTGATCTACGGCTACGCCTGCGGCCTGGACATGACGCGGCGCGACCTGCAGCTGGCCGCCCGCGAGAAGGGCCGACCGTGGGATCTGGGCAAGGACGTCGAGGAGTCGTCGGTGGTCTCGCAGATCGTGCCGATGCCCGGCACCGTGCTCGACAAGGGCACGCTCGAGCTGAGCGTCAACGGCAAGGCGCGGCAGAAGTCGGACCTGGGCAAGCTGATCTGGAACATCCCCGAGCTGATCGTCGACCTGTCGAAGTTCTACCATCTGCAGCCGGGTGACCTGATCTTCACCGGCACGCCCGAAGGTGTCGGGCCGCTGCAGCCGGGTGATCGCATCGAAGGCCGCGTCGATGGCGTCGGCACCATCGCCCTGACCGTCGGCCCCGCCGAATGATTGCCCGTCGATGACAGCCAAGAGGAGGTTCGCATGAGCGTCGACCCGACTCCATCCCCGGTGCGCCTGAAGGCCGTGGCCGGCCCCGGCCAGCCCGAGCCGTCGCCCGCGCTCGAGGAGCTCTACCGCGGCTTCGAGCGCGAACTGCTCGTGCCGCTGTGGACCGAGATCGGCGACCTGATGCCGATGCAGCCGAGGTCGAAGGCGGCGCCCCACCTGTGGCGGTGGGAGCGGCTGAAGGAACTCGCCGCGCAGGCCGGCCGCATCGTGCCGGTGGGCCGTGGCGGCGAGCGGCGTGCGATCGCGCTGGCCAATCCGTCGCTCGGCGGCAAGCCGTTTGCGACGCCGACGTTGTGGGCGGCGATCCAGTACCTGATGCCGGGCGAGGATGCGCCGGAGCATCGCCACTCGCAGCATGCGTTCCGCTTCGTCGTCGAGGGCGAGGGCGTCTGGACGGTGGTCAACGGCGACGCGGTGCGCATGTCGCGCGGCGACTTCCTGCCGCAGGCCGGCTGGAACTGGCACGCGCACCACAACGCTGCGAAGGAGCCGATGGCCTGGATCGACGGCCTCGACATTCCGTTTGCCTACTACACCGAGAGCCAGTTCTTCGAGGTCGGCCGCGAGCGCATCAGCCCGGCCGAGAGAACCACGCCCGAACGCTCGCGTGCCGAGCGCCTGTGGGGCCATCCGGGGCTTCGGCCGGTGTCGAAGCCGGGTGCAACGCCGGCCACGCCCTTGCTCGCTTACCGCTGGGTCGACACCGACCGCGCGCTCGCCGAGCAGCTCGCGTTGGAGGAAGAAGGGGAAGAAGGTGACGCCGCGACGCTGAGCGCCGGGCATGCGGCCGTGCGTTTCACCAACCCGACCAGCGGCCGCGACGTGCTGCCGACGATCCGCGCCGAGATGCATCGCCTTCGTGCCGGCGCGCAGACGCTGACGCGGCGCGAGGTCGGCTCTTCCGTGTTCCAGGTCTTCGACGGCAGCGGCACGGTGACGGTCGGCGAGCGCAGCTGGAGCGTGGCAAGGGGCGACCTGTTCGTCGTGCCTTCGTGGGCACCGTTCACCGCCCAGGCCACGGCGACGGCGAACCTCGATCTGTTCCGCTTCGGCGACGCGCCGATCTTCGAGGCCCTGCATGCGCAGCGGGTGAAGATCGGTGACTGACGCCGGAGGCGTCGCCTTCCCATCCATGCAAGCCACTCGATATCGCGCGACATGGTGTCGAGATCCTTGTCGCCGAGAAGAGCATCGAGCCACCGCGCGGGGGGGCAACGCTCTCTGCACATGCCTCTTGGGTGGGCATCGCAGCGTCAATCTTGCGCCTGCGCCGACTCTGCCAGCGGTGACCGCGTTGCAGTCGGCGCAGCGGCAGACCTTCGACGCCGTCCAGGGCCTGGTCGTCTGCGCTGCGTTCGGGGGTCACAGCGCTTGGCGCAGCGCTGCAGTGCTGCTTCGCGCAGAGCCTGCGCTGCGGCCGGGCCGCCGGAGGAATGGCCTGCACCAGCGGCCGCAGGCTCCTGAGTGGGTAGAGAGTGGCTGGGCGAGAACGTGGCGAACCAGGAGGTCCACCGAATCGGCGACTTTGGAAGCATGGCCAAGGCCGTGGCCAAGTCGCACAGCGCTTGCAGCCGCGCGGTAAGGCTGGCCGAACGGCGGGCTGGTGTCAGCCCGCCAGCGACGTGTCGGCGGCCACCAGCGAATGCTGGCATCGCTGCAGCATCCGGTCGATCACTGTATTGCTGAACCGGCGGCAAGGCCCGCCTCCAGGAAAGGCACCAGCGGTTGAGGCCAGGCAGGCCGGGCCTCGCCGCTGTCCGCCAGGTGACTCGTCCAGGCGCCAGCGGGGGCTGTGCCAATGATCTGTCGGCTGTGTCCAGGCGTCGATCAAGTCCGTGGTCCAGGCCTCACGCGGTGGGCCGACAGTCGAGCCAGCGAACGCGCATCGGCGCCAGGAGATCGATCCATTCGAATCCTTCCATGAGCCGCGCGCCTGTCCGGCGTCAGGCAACGCAGCGGCCAACTTGCTGAAAGCGGCAAACAGCGAGCGGCCGCGCTGGTGGCGCTGCGCATCGAGCGCCTTGGCCGCTGACGCAGGCGGGTCGCCAGTTCGTCGCCGCGCCCTGTCGCGCCAGCGCGAGTGCGTCGGTCAGCGCCGCGTCGAAGTCGGAGACGAAACGGCTGGCTTCGGCGACCGGTGTCTGGATCACCAGGGCGGCTCGGCGGTACCAGTAGTCCAGCGTCTCGCCGTAGTTGCCATGTAGCTCTCGTACTCCTGGTTCACCAGGAAGGACTCGTCGGTGTCGCTGAAGCTGGCGGTGTCGGTGTCAGCACCGGCAGCTCTTCGCGCCGCAGTTGCCGATCGTCGGCATCGACCAGTGGTTGAGCACGATGCCGCGGTCGATCAGTTCGTCGGGCCGCGGGTCACTCCGGTCGTCCCGGTGCGACGGCCGCGCGAACCGCGCCAGGTCGCGCCGCTCTCCGTGGCGGTCCATTGTTCGTGGACTGGGCCAGTGCAAGTGAACGTCAGGCCAACGCCTCGGCGGCGGCGCGCAGCGCAGCACCGCAGCCGGTCAGCGCTTGAGCAGCGGCCAGTGAAGACGCGCTCGGTGTACTCGTGGTCCAGCAAGAACACCAGGGCCGCAGCGCCGGACCGGTGTTGGGGAAGAAGTGTTCACGCAACGCACGAAGAGGGCCGGCGGCACCGGCGCGCGAGGCGTCGCGTTCTGCGCCGGCAGCACCAGGTCGAAGCTGAGCACGACACGCCAGCCTCGGTGACCGGAAGTACCTCATGCGGGCAGTCGGCGTAGAAGCACAGCGGATCGAGTGGCATCAGGTGCTGCGATGCGAAGTGCGCCTGCTCGCTGCCATGGCGCACGACAACTCGCCGCCGATGTGCGGCGAGGGCCACACCAGCACCAGCGTGGCCACCATGCCGGGGTGCTTTTCGGTGTCCTGGTGCGGCTTGAAGAATTGGCCAGGGCCATAAACGAGCAGGTTGTGTGGGCGCGCTTGGACTTGGCTCAGCTCGAGCGCCGTTGCCACCTCCGCCTGCAGCGCGTCGCGGGCCCATCGGCCCAGTGCAAGGCCAGCATGTCGGCATGCAACTCTGACGGTGTCGCGCACGCGCTTGTCCAGGGCGGTCTTGTCGCGCTGCCATGGCGTGCCGGTGTGCTGGCTGCGTGCAGCGCCTGCGCGACAGCCGGTCGGCAACGGGCTGGACAGCAGGCCGATGTCCTTGACGGAAACCGTCAACGCATCGTTCGGCATGTGTCCTTCGGCGCAGAACGTGTCAGCGGTTCGGTCGGACTTGCTCTTGGGCGTTTCGACAGACCGTCCGAGTGGCCGTTCGAGTGCTTGCAGAATGGGTGACAGCGGCGGTGGGGTGGCGCTCACGGCATCTCCTTGTTCAAAGGCGTGCGCAAGGTCTCGTTTCAGGGTGCGCACGAAGGGCGCATGGCGCGCTTCGACTCGAACGGAGCGTCGCAACGGCAGGCCAGCGTCGGCTCACCCCGCAGCGTCCGCAATGCCGCCTGGACGGCAAGGACCAGCGAAGGGTGCAGGGTGCCGAGCTCGGCGTCTGCCATGCGGCGCGGCTGGCGGTACCGAGAAGCGTGGTGGTTCTCTGGCTGGTGCTGTAGGCCACGCGCAGCGTGAACTGCGGCGCGTCGTCGTCGAAGACGGCCAGGATCAGGGCCGGTCTCGACTTCGGGCGGGGATGGATGTAGTTGGGAAAGTGGCACCAGACGATATCGCCGACGGTGGACTCGGCCCACCAGCGGTGCGTCATACGGGTGCCACTCGAACAAGCTGGAACGCACGGACTTCTTCTTGCCTTGGGGTGCGCGCTTCTTGATCTGTCGCACTGAGCGGCCGTCAGAGGGGCGTCGTCGGCTCGTACTGGGGCAGCAGCTTGACGGCCATCTCGCGTAGAGCGAGATGAATGATCTGGGTCTCATCGACGCCAAGGTGTTCGGCAAGCCGCTTGGCGGTGCTGCGGGTCACGCCGGTGGTGCTGTCTGCGGGACGGTAGCGCAAAGCGATTTGATCGATAGAGCTGCGGGTCGCCATGACATGATCTTCCTGGGTGATATCTCAAAGATATCTAGTGTCCTGTCCCGCTGATACGTGAGCAAAGTCGATGCAGCTTTTCGAGGATGGAATCGGCGGTGGCAGTCCACCTGAAACGGCTGGCAGTTGGCGTTGTGGGTGAGTGACGAACTGGTCGATGCGCTGCACGAGATGCTTGACGCTGGTGAACGAGCCGCGGCGGATAGCTTTGTCGGTGATCAGCGCGAAGAAGCGCTCGACTTGATTGAGCCAGGAGCTGTAGGTCGGGATGAAGTGCAGATGCCAGCGTGGCCGCTTCGCCAGCCAGGCTTTGACCTTCGGATGGCTGTGGGTGGCGTAGTTGTCGACGATGCAATGAATGTCCAGCTCGGCGGGTACAGCCTTGTCGATCTCGCGCAGGAACGACAGGAACTCCTGATGGCGATGACGCGGTTTGCAGCGTCGCCAGCACCGCGCCGTTGAGCACGTTGAGCGCGGCGAACAGCGTGGTCGTGCCGTGGCGCTTGTAGTCGTGCGTGACGCCTTCGACGTAGCCGAAGCCCATGGGCAGCATCGGCTGCGTGCGCTCAAGCGCCTGGCACTGGCTCTTCTCGTCCACGCACAGAACCAGCGCGTTCTCCGGTGGGCTCAGGTACAGGCCCACCACGTCGCGCAGCTTCTCGATGAAGAACGGATCGTTGGACAGCTTGAAGCTCTCAGTGCGATGCGGCTGCAGACCGAACAGCTGGAAGTAGCGCTGCACGCTGGTCTTGGAGATGCCGGTCTCGGCGGCCACCGTGCGCACGCTCCAATGCGTGGCGCCGTCGGCCGGTTTGGTGTGCAGCGTGGTCTTGATGAGCTGGGCCACGCGCTCGTCGTCGATGCGTGCGCGGCGGGCCGGGCCGCACGTCGTCGTAGAGCCCGGCAACGCGTCGTTCAATGAACCGAGTGCGCCACTTACCGACCGTGGCGTTGGTCAGCTTCAATCGCTCGGCGATCGAATTGTTCGGCTCGCCCTCGGCGCTGCTGAGCACGATGCGCGCGCGCATGCTCAGCGAGGCCGGCAACGAGCGGCTGCGAGCAAACGAAACAAGCTGCGTTCGTTCTTCGTCGGACACTACCAATGCGACCTTCGGTCTGCCCTTGTTCATCGCGGTATCTCCGATCAAAGCTACGGCAAGCAGATTCTTTCGACCGTGTCGCAAGAATTGACGGCGGAGTTCGGCTCCGGGTTCAGCTACACGGCGCTGACGCGGATGGCCGGCTTTGCAGAGCGGATCCCTTGGCGGCTTCGGCGGCCGCGATGCAAGCCGGGCATTGCTGTGCCGGCTTTGCGGCAGCGCAGGTTGGCGCGCGCGGTTGCAAGAGAAGATCGTGCGATGTCGTCGCCGCCGTTGTCGTCGGAACCTGTTTACTGTGCGCAACACGGTGCGAGTCAAAGCGACATGGCCGATGAGATGACACCACCGCCGCGCGTCTTCGGCGCCGACGCCTATGCGCCCAAGGAGATCGCTGCGCGCGTGCGCGACGTCGGCGTGGCCAAGGCCAATCTGCCGTGGCTGACGCAGGCGTTGCTGGGGCTGCTCGCCGGCGCCTTCATCGGCTTCGGCGCGTTGATGTTCACGCTGGTGGCCAGCGACGCCGCGCTCGGCTTTGCCGCCACGCGCCTGCTCGGCGGGCTGGTGTTCTCGCTCGGCATGGTGCTCGTCATCGTGGCCGGCGCCGAGCTGTTCACCGGCAACCACCTGATCGCGATGGCCTGGGCCAGCGGGCAGGTCAGCAGCGCGCAACTGCTGCGCAACTGGGCGCTGGTGTGCGCGGCCAATTTTGCCGGTGCGGCCGGGCTGGCGCTGCTGGTGTTCTGGTCCGGGCAGGCGTCGATGAACGACGGCGCGGTGGCGCGCACCGCCGTTCGCATCGCCACCAGCAAGGCGCAACTGCCGATCGCCGAGCTGTTCTTTCGCGGCGTGTTGTGCAACGTGCTGGTGTGCATGGCGGTGTGGATGGCGATGGCCGGGCGCAGCGTCAGCGACAAGGCGGTGGCGATCGTCTTGCCGATCACCGCCTTTGTCGCCGCCGGCTTCGAGCACTCGATCGCCAACATGTACTTCTTCCCGCTGGCGATGCTGCTCGGCGCGCCGCTGTCGGTGGCCGACATGGCGCGCAACCTGCTGCCGGTGATTGCCGGCAACCTGGTCGGCGGCAGCGTGCTGGTGGCGCTGGTGTATTGGGTGATCTACCTGCGGCCTACCGGGCGGCCTTGATCGGGCGCAAGATCGGCCCTTGTCGCCCACTTCAAAGTGACCCCATGAACGACACACACAAGAAGCCCCGCAAACCCAAGCCGCTGCTGCGCCAGGGCGCGGCGCGGGTGATCGCCGAATCGACCTCGGCCGATGACGCGGCGATCATCGAGCGCCCCGACGGCTACTACTGGCTCGGCCCCGACGGCGACGCGGAGTTCGGGCCGTTCGAAAACCGCCTGGCGGCGCAAACGGACCGCGACCGCTTCAGCGAAGAAGCGCCGGACGAGGGCGAGACGGTGCAGGAGGCCGAGCGCGAGATCGGCGTCAACGACTGGATCGACGCCGAAACCGGCGCGCCGGCCGAGGGCCAGTCGCCGCCGCATCTCGAGGAGCCGTGACAGCGCAAGGCGCCGTTCGCGTCATCGCGCGGCGCGCCGATCGCGCATCATCGTCTGCATGAGCATCCGCCACCTCGACCAGCTTTTCAACCCGGCCTCGGTGGCGGTGATCGGCGCCTCGCCGCGCACCGGCAGCGTGGGCGCCACCGTGTGGCGCAACCTGTGCGAGGGCGGCTTTGCCGGCGCGCGCTGGCCCGTCAACCTGAAGCACCGCACGATCGACGGCGAGGCGGTGGCCGCGCGCGTGGCCGACCTGCCCGCGGCGCCGGAGCTGGTGGTGATTTGCACGCCGCCGGCCACGGTAGCGCCGCTGATCGCCGAACTCGGCGCCAAGGGCACGCGCGCCGCGATCGTGCTCACCGCTGGCCTCACGCGCGAGCAGAAGCAGGCCATGCTCGACGCGGCCCGCGTGCACACGCTGCGCATCCTCGGCCCCAACGGCCTGGGCCTGCTGTCGCCGTCGATCGGCCTCAACGCGAGCTTTGCGCATGCGAGTGTGGGCGCCGGCAGCCTGGCCTTCGTCTCGCAGTCGGGCGCACTCGTCTCGGCGATGCTCGACTGGGGCCGCAGCCGCGGCATCGGTTTCTCGCGTTTTGTCTCGCTCGGCGAGCAGGCCGATGTTGATTTCGGCGACATGCTCGACTGGCTGGGCAGCGACGCCAAGACGCGCGCGGTGCTGCTCTACATCGAGTCGCTGTCGGGCGCGCGCAAGTTCATGAGCGCGGCGCGCGCGGCGGCGCGCAACAAGCCGGTGTTCGTGGTCAAGTCGGGGCGCTCGGCGGCGGGCCAGCAGGCCGCCGCCTCGCACACCGGCGCGCTGGCGGGAAGCGATCTCGTCATCGACGCCGCCATCCGGCGCGCCGGCATGTTGCGCGTCGGCACGATGGCCGATCTGTTCGTCGCCGCCGAGGCGCTGGCGCATTTCAGCGCGTCTGCGCGCGGCCGCGACGAGCGCATCACGATCGTCACCAACGGCGGCGGCGCCGGCGTGCTCGCCGCCGACGAGGTGGCGCAGCACGAGCTCGAACTGGCGCCGCTGCCCGACGCGTTGAAGAGCGATCTGGACAAAGTGCTGCCGCCCAACTGGTCGCGTGCCAACCCGGTGGACATCATCGGCGACGCTCCGGTCGAGCGCTACGTCAAGACGCTGGCCGCCCTGCTCGCGCACACCGAGACCGGCACGCTGCTGTTCATTCACGCGCCGACCGCCATCGTGGCGAGCGCCGAAATCGCCGCGGCGCTGCTGCCGCTGGCGCAGGCGCATCCGTCGCGCGTGGTGAGCTGCTGGCTCGGCAGCGACGCGGTGGCGCAAGCGCGCCGCTTGTTCCACGACGCGGGCATCCCGACCTACGACACACCCGAGCAGGCGGTGCGCGCGCTGGGGATGCTCGCCACCTACCGCTGCAACCAGGAGCTGCTGCTCGAAGCGCCGCCCGCGGTGAGCCCGGCGCAGCCGATCGATGTTGCCGCGGTGCGCACGCTGATCGATACCGCGCTGGCCGCCGGCCGCGAGATGCTCACCGAGCCCGAAGCCAAGGCGCTGCTCGCCGCCTGCGGCATCGCCACCGTGCCGACGCGTGTGGTGCCGCCCGACGCCGACGCCGCCGCGCAGGTCGCGCACGAACTCGGCTATCCGGTGGTGC
The DNA here is from genome assembly GCA_963732625.1 of uncultured beta proteobacterium. GTDB lineage: Bacteria > Pseudomonadota > Gammaproteobacteria > Burkholderiales > Burkholderiaceae_C > CADEEN01. Next base: position 162,571 of record CAVTAM010000019.1, read on the forward strand.
TGAAGATCCTCTCGCCGCAGATCACGCACAAGAGCGACGTCGGCGGTGTGGCGCTCGACCTCGCCAACGCGCGCGAGGTGCGCAGCGCGGCGCAGGCGATGCACAAGCGTGTCGCCGCGGCGCGGCCCGATGCGGTGATCGAAGGCTTCACCGTGCAGCCGATGGTGCGCCGGCCGCGCGCGCTGGAGCTGATCGCCGGCACGCACGTCGATGCGCTGTTCGGCCCGGTGATCCTGTTCGGCGCCGGCGGCACCAGCGTCGAGGTGGTGGCCGACCGCGCACTCGCGCTGCCGCCGCTCAACGCACCGCTGGCGCGCGCGCTGATCGAGCGCACGCGCATCGCGCGCCTGCTCGCCGGTTGGCGCGACGTGCCGGCCGCCGACATGACGGCGATCGAAGGCGTGCTGATCGCGCTGGCGCAGCTCCTGGCCGAGGAGCCGCGCATCGCCGAGCTCGACATCAACCCGCTGCTGGCCGACGCGGCCGGCGCGATCGCGCTCGACGCGCGCGTACGCGTCAGCGCGACGGCACCCGGCGGCGCGGCGCGCTTTGCGATCCGGCCTTATCCGCAGGAGCTGGTGGAACAGTTCGAGTGGCGCGGGCGCCGCGCCACGATGCGCCCGATCCGGCCCGAAGACGAAGCCCGGCACCTGGCGTTTCTGCAACGCATCGAGCCGGTCGACATCCGCATGCGCCTGTTCTACACCCGCTCGTCGATCGAGCGCAGCGAGCTGGCGCGGCTGACGCAGATCGACTACGAGCGCGAGATGGCCTTCATCGTCACCGCGCCGTTGGCCGACGGCACGGGCGAAGAAACGCTCGGCGTCGTGCGCGGCTTTCGTCGACCCGGACAACGTGCAGGCCGAGTTCGGCATCCTGATCCGCTCCGATACCAAGGGCGCGGGCCTCGGCCGTCGCCTGATGCAAAAGCTGATCGACTTTCTGCGCGGCCGCGGCACGCAGCGCCTGGTGGCCACCGTGCTCGCCGAGAACGCGGCGATGCTGCAACTGGCGGCGCAGCTCGGTTTTGAAGAAAGCGCCGAGCAACCCGAGCCGACGGCGCGGCGCATCGAGATGGCCTTGCGCTGACCTTGTCCTTGGCGAGACAGCCCTACCGCGTCACACTCGGCCCGCGATGCTCATGCCGCGTCTGGCAATCCAGGCAGCGCGGCGCCCAGGGTTGCGCGAGCAGGCGCTCCTTGGCAATCGGCTCGCCGCAGTCCAGGCAGGCGCCGTAGCGTCCCGCGTCCATGCGTTCGACAGCCGCGTTGACCTGTGCCAGCTCGCTCAAGTCACGCACGAACTCGGCGTCGTCCACGCCGGCCTGGATCATCAGATCGGCCTGGTCCTTGCGGTCGAGCACGGTGTTCGGGTCGGGCACATCGTCGGCCAGCTTGCCGCGGTCGCGGTGCAGATCGTCGCGCAGCATGGCGGCACGTTCGGCCAGGCGTTGACGCAGCAGAGTCATGTCAGAGACAGCAGGGGCAACCATGCGGACATTGTGAAAATGCCGGACGGCGCGGCGATTGATCGAGCGCAAGGAAGCGCAGGCTCGAGGAGAAACGAGGCGGGTCGTCAGCGTGCTGCCACTGTGTGATCGCCTGGTCGACGGCGATTCTCGAGGCCGGCCGGTTGGAGCCGGTGCGCATCGTGCTGCCCGCGGGCAAGCGACTGCGTCAACGCGCAGTGCCAGCATGCAATGGCCAACGCCAGCAGCACCGCCGGCCGCCTGCTCGAGATCGAAGCCGACTGGCTGCGTAAAACGCAGGCAGCCGCGCGGCGGCTCAGCGCTCGAAGACGTAGCGCCCGGGTGCCGGACCGAGCGAGGGCAGCGGCTTCGCGGGCCGCGCCACGCGCTGGCCCGCATGCGCATCGAGCCACTCGCCCCACGCGCTCCACCACGAGCCGGCCACCGGCTCGGTGGCGTGCAGCCACTCGTCGGGCGTGAGCCGCCGATCGCGTTCGCGCCGCGTGCGCAGGCGATAACTCGAGCGCGGATCACCCGGCGGGTTGACGATGCCGACGTTGTGGCCGCCGGCGGTGAGCACGAAGGTCTGCTCGGCATCGGTCAGCGCCTGCAGTTTGAACACCGAGCGCCACGGCGCGACGTGGTCCTGCACCGTGCCGACGTTGAAGATCGGCGCTCGCAGGTCGTGCAGGTTGACCGGTCGGCCATCGACGCAGAAGCGCCCGTTGGCCAGCGCGTTGCCCAGGAACAGTTCGCGCAGGTACTGCGAATGCATGCGAAACGGCAGCCGCGTGCCGTCGGCGTTCCACGCCATCAGATCGCTCGCCGGCAGGCGCTCGCCGAGCAGGTAATTGCCGACACGGTACGACCAGATCAGGTCGGACGAGCGCAGCATCTGGAAGGTGCGGCGCATCTGCTGGTCGTCGAGATAGCCGCGGCGCCACATCGCGTTTTCGAGAAAGTTGACCTGGCCCTCGTCGATGAACAGCGACAGCTCGCCGGGTTCGGTGAAGTCGGTTTGTGCGGCGAGCAACGTCATCGTCGCCAATGCGTTCGAGCCATCGCGCGCCCGTGCCGCGGCGGCGATGGCCAGCAGCGTGCCGCCCAGGCAATAGCCAGCGGCGTGCACGCGCGCGCCGGGATGCTCGTGCGCGATCGCGCCGAGCGCGGCGTCGATGCCCAGGTGCAGATAGTCGTCGAGGCCGAGTTCGCGGTCACGACTGTCCGGGTTCTTCCACGAGATCGCATACACGCTGTGGCCGCGCGCGAGCAGCCAGCGCACCAGCGAGTTGTGCGCCGACAAGTCGAGGATGTAGTACTTCATGATCCAGGCCGGCACCAGCAGCAGCGGCGGGCCGTGCACGCGGCGCGCGCCGGCGGCGGGGCGGTAGCGGATCAACTCGATCAAGCGGTTGCGCAGCACCACCTCGCCCGGCGTCGCGGCGATGTCGCGGCCGACGGCGTGGCGCTCGGTGCCCGCGGGCGGCAGCCGCAGCGCATCGCGCCGCGCGTCCTCCCACGCATACGCCGCGCCGCGCAGCAGGTTGGCGCCGCCTTCGCGCCGGGTGCGCTGCAGCACCACCGGGTTGGTGGCCGCACCGTTCGACGGCGACAGCAGATCGAGCATCTGCCGCGCGGCAAACGCCATCCACTGCGCATGGCGCGAATCGACGCCGGGCACGCCGCTGGTGGCCGCCGTCCACCACTGTTGCGCAAGCAGGAAAGCGCGCCGCGCCAGGTACCACGGCGGCTGGTCCCACGCCGTGTCGGCAAAGCGCTTGTCCTGCGGCAACGCGATCGCGTCGTCGCTGCTCGTGTGCGGCGCGAATGCGTCGTTGGCAAAGCGCAGGCACGACGACGCCGCCAGTTGCGCCAGTTCGATCTGCTTGGACGGCGACGCAGCCAGGTGCAGCCAGAAGTCGCTCACCGCCGCGGCCACCGTGGCCGGCGAGACGCCGCCGCTGGCATCGGCCAACGCCGACATCAGCCATCGGTCGAGCGGCCGCGCGCGTGTGTCCGGGCCGGCGGGCACGGCGCTGCCGCCGAGCCACGGGCTGCACTGCCGCTCGTGGCTGCCGGGCACGCTCGGCGTCGCCACCCTCGTGCGTGGTTTGTTCATGGCGCACGGTAGCCGCGGCCCGACGGCTCGCATTTGCGCCAACGCAATTGCCGTCGGCGCGATCGAGGCGTTTTCGCGCCGCCGGCCGCGCTCAATCGCCGCGGTCGGTCAGCACACTCAGCGCCTCGATGCCGACCGGCGCTCGCGCGACCCAGGGCTCGATGCAGGTTCGTTGCGCCAGGCCGCCGGCCGCGGGCGCCAGCTGCGCCGCTTCGCCGGCCAGGGGCGCAGCGAGCAGCGGTCGCGCGTGCCCGAGGCGGCGGCGGCGTCACCATATGCGCCGCGCTGTTGCCTGCGAGCTCGCGCGTCATCTGCGCGATCGGCACGCGCATCGCCTGCAAGGTGACGGACCAGGCCGATGACATCGCTCAGGTTGTGGCCGGCATCGGCCAGCAGCGCCAGCGAGTTGATCTTCCAGCCGTAGAAGGCCTCGATGGCGACGAAGGCGATGTTCAGCGCGATGCCCAGGGCGAACGCACGGTCGAAGGCGGCCGGGGCAGGAGGGTGCTCTTGGTCGTGTCTTGCACTCATCGACCTGCGGCGAGCCTATCGTCCCGGCGGGACGTGGTTGGGGTGATTGGGTCCGTTGCTTGCGATGTCTCAAGGTCGAGACCGTGCCGACGCGCCTGCGGCCGCGTGGCGACCCTAAAGTGCTGCCGATGAAACACAGCCTCTTCGTCTTGTTGCTGATGGCGGCCATGGTGTGGCCGGAGCCGTCGATCGGCCGCGACCTGCACGCGTTCTGGGACGGTCGCTGCCGCGAGTGCCACGGCGACGCCGGCGAGTTCGCGCGCCGCACGCTGCGCGTCGAGCGCGAGCGACTGCTCGGCGTCCATCACGTCGATGATCTCGAGCGCTTTCTGCGCAACCACTACCTGCCCGGCGAGCTGGTGGCACCCGTCACGGCGATGCTCAAGGCACAGGTCGAGACCGCGCCGCTGTTCAAGCCGCGTTGCGCCGGCTGCCATGCCACGGCTGCGGAGTTCGCGCGCCAGTCATTGACCCTGCGCGATGGCGTGCTGGTCGGCAAACTCAGCGGGCGCGCGGTCGAGCAGACCTTGCGCACGCACGGCGGTTTGACGCCGGCCGAGGTGCCGGCGATGGTCAAGACGCTGCAGCGCGTCCTGGGTGAAGTGAGCTCGCCTGATTGAGCGAGCTCGGAGCTGCGCTTTCAGCGCGCCTTGCCCGCGCCTCGCCGGGCTGGCGGCGCGAACGCAGCGCGTTGCGGCGCCGTGCGCTCGAAGCGCCGCGCCAGGTTGTCGCAGACCAGGTTGCACAGCTCGTAGACGGCCGGGTCGGCGATGGCGTAGTAGACGCTGGTGCCATGCGCCTGCCGCGACAGCAGGCCGTGCTGCGCCAGCAGCGCCAGGTGGCGCGAGACGTTGGCGGCGCTGTAGCCGGTGGCCTCGGCCAATTCACCGACGCTGCGCTCCTGGCCGCGCAATAGGTTGAGCAAGCGCAAACGCGTCGGCTCGGCCAGCGCCTGAAAATAGGCCGCCACCTGCGCCAAGGCTTCGGGAGAGAGCTTTTCCATGAGCGCGCAGGGGGGGCGTGACGGGATGGCCATGATGCCTGAAGCCGCCGCTGGTTTCACCTTCATGGCTGATTAGTTGCTTGCATAATTGCGTGATTGCGCAAATAATAACTGTAGTCGAGGGCGCTGTCCATCCTGGGCGGCGTTTCCCGGCAAGGCTCTTGGCAAGAAAGGTGTTTGGCATGGTGTCGTCGTTGTCCCTGGTTGCGCGGCTCGCGGCTGCCACGCTGTGGCTCGGCTCGATGGCCGCCGCGGCCGGCGAGTTGGCGGTCGTGACGGCCGGGCGCGCGCCGCAGGGCGCGCTGGCGGCCTACGACGGCGTGGTCGAGGCGCTGCGGCAGACGACGATCGCCGCCCAGGTCAGCGGCGCGGTGGTCGAGATCAAGGTCAAGGCAGGTGACCGCGTCGCCGCCGGCCAGGTGCTGATACGCCTGGACGCACGCGCAGCCGAGCAGAGCGCCGCGGCCGGTGACGCACAGGTGCGCGCCGCGCGCGCGGCGCAGGACGTGGCGGCCAAGGAGTTCGCGCGCCAGAAACAGCTCGCGGCCGACCGGTTCATCAGCGCGGCCGCGCTCGACCGCGCCGAGGCCGAGTTCAAGGCGGCGCAGGCGCAGGCCGCGGCGCAGGTCGCGCAGGCCGGCGCGGTGCGCACGCAGAGCGGCTTCTTCGTCGTCCATGCGCCGTATGCCGGCATCGTTTCCGAGGTGCCGGTGACCTTGGGCGACATGGCGATGCCGGGCCGGGCGCTGCTGACGCTGTTCGACCCGGCGGCGCTGCGCATCAGTGCGGCGGTGCCGCAGTCGGCAGCGGCGTCGATCGGCGACGGCAAGGCGGTGCAGGCCGAGATTGCCTCGCTGCCCGTGGCGCAGCGCATGCAGACGCCCGCTCGCGTCGAGGTCTTGCCCGCCGCCGACCTGGCCACGCACACGGTGACCTTGCGCGCCGACCTCGCGCCGGGATTGATCGGCGCGATGCCGGGCCAGTTCGCGCGGCTGTGGCTGCCGGCCGTGAGCACGGCAGCGAGCCCGTGGGTGCCGGCGCAGGCGATCGTGCGCCGCGCCGAGATGACCGGCTTGTACGTGCTCGACGCCAAGGGCCAGCCGCTGCTGCGCCAGGTGCGACTGGGCCGCAGCGACGGTGCGCAGGTCGAGGTGCTGTCGGGCCTGAACGCCGGTGAGCAGGTGGCCACCGATGCGCAAGCCGCAGCGCGCATGACGGCGGCGGCGAAATGAACGCCACCCGGCTCGGCATCTCCGGCCGCATCGCCGCGTTTTTCCAGCGCGCGCAGATCACGCCGCTGCTGGCCTTGGTCGGCCTGCTGCTCGGCGTGTTTGCGGTCTTCGTGACCCCGCGCGAGGAAGAGCCGCAGATCAACGTGACGATGGCCAACGTGCTGATCCCGTTCCCCGGCGCGGGCGCGAAGGATGTCGAGCAGATGGTGGCCGGGCCGGCCGAGCAGGTGCTGTCGCAGATTGCCGGCGTCGAGCATGTGATGTCGGTCTCGCGGCCGGGCATGGCGGTGATCACGGTGCAGTTCAAGGTCGGCGTGCCGCGCACCGAGGCGCTGGTGCGGCTCTACGACACGGTCAATGCGAATGCCGATTGGCTGCCACGGGGGCTCGGTGTCGGCGCGCCGATCATCAAGCCCAAGGGCATCGACGACGTGCCGATCGTCACGCTGACACTGTTCAGCAAGAGCGCGGGTGCCTACGACCTGGAGCGCGTCGCGCACAGCGTCGAGGCGGATCTGAAGCGCGTGCCCGGCACGCGCGAGGTAACGACCCTCGGCGGCCCCGGCCGTGGCGTGCGTGTCGAGATCGATCCGGCGCGCCTGTCGGGCAGCGGCGTCACCGTGGCCGATCTGCGCAACGCGCTGCTCTCGGCGAACCTCGGCGCGCCGGTGGGCGACTTGCTCGCCGGCAACCGCGCCGTGGCGCTCGAATCGGGACCGTTCATGAAGAACGCGCGCGAGGTCGGTGAGCTCGTCGTCGGCGTGGCGAATGGAAGCACAGGGGGCAAGCCGGTGTTCCTGTCCGACGTTGCCAACGTCGCCGATGGACCGCTGCTGCCGAGCCACTACGTGTGGCACGGCGTCGCCGGCAACGAGTACCCGGCGGTGACGATCACCGTGACCAAGAAGCCCGGCGAAAACGCGATCGCGGTCGCCGAAGCCGTCGTCAAGCGCATCGACTCGCTGCACAACACCGTCGTGCCCGCCGACGTGCAGGTGGCGGTGACGCGCAACTATGGCGCGTCGGCCAACGACAAGGCCAACAAGCTGATCCAGAAGCTGCTGTTCGCAACGGCGTCGGTGGTGGCGCTGGTGTTCTTCGCGCTCGGCCGGCGCGAGGCGGCAATCGTCGGCGCGGCGGTGATCCTCACGCTCACCGTGACGCTGTTTGCATCGTGGGCCTGGGGCTTCACGCTCAACCGCGTCTCGCTGTTCGCGCTGATCTTCTCGATCGGCATCCTGGTCGATGACGCGATCGTCGTCGTCGAGAACATCCACCGCCACATGGCACTGAAGCCCGGCGTGCCGTTGGCACAGCTGATCCCCGGCGCGGTCGATGAAGTCGGCGGACCGACGATCCTGGCCACGCTGACCGTGATCGCCGCGCTGCTGCCGATGGCCTTCGTCTCCGGGTTGATGGGCCCGTACATGAGCCCGATCCCGATCAACGCCAGCCTGGGCATGCTGCTGTCGCTGGCGATCGCGTTCGTCGTCACGCCGTGGTTGGCGCGGCTGTGGTTGAAGGCGACGCCGCAGCATGACGACGCGAAGCCGCACGGCCTCGGCGCCAAGATCGCGCCGCTGTTCGAGCGCGTGTTTGCGCCGCTGCTCGATGCGCAGCGCGGCTCGAAGAACCGGCGCTGGTTGGGTCTCGGCGTGAGCATCGCGATCCTGATCTCGCTGGCGCTGCCGGCCACCGGCCTGGTGCTGCTGAAGATGCTGCCCTTCGACAACAAGTCGGAGTTCCAGGTCATCGTCGACATGCCGGCCGGCACGCCGGTCGAGCGCACCGCGGCCGTGCTGCACGAACTCGGCGCGCATCTGGCGAGCGTTCCTGAAGTCACCGACTACCAGGCCTATGCCGGCACCGCGGCGCCGATCAACTTCAACGGCCTGGTGCGCCAGTACTACCTGCGCAGCGGCGGCGATGTCGGTGACCTGCAGGTCAACCTCGTCGACAAACATTTGCGCGGCGAGAAGAGCCACGCCATTGCGACGCGCGAGCGCCCGGCGCTGCAGGTCATCGGTGCGCGCCACGGCGCCAACGTCAAGGTGGTGGAAGTGCCGCCGGGCCCGCCGGTGCTGTCGCCGCTCGTCGCTGAAATTTACGGCCCCGAGGCCGAAGGCCGGCAGCAGGTGGCGCGCGCGGTGCGCAAGGTCTTCGAGCAGACACCCGGCGTGGTCGATGTCGATGACTCGTCGATCGCCGCCGCGCCGAAGACGCTGCTCGTCGTCGACCGGCGCAAGGCGGCAATGCTCGGCGTGCCGCAGCAGGCGATCGTGACGACATTGCGCGCCGGCCTGGCGGGTGAGGCCACGGCCTACCTGCACGACCAAAGCAAATACCCGGCCGCGGCCGTGCTGCAGCTGCCGCCCGAGCGCCACGGCGACCTCGACGCGCTGCTCTCACTCGCCGTGCGCAGCGCGGCCGGCAAGCTGGTGCCGATCCGCGAGCTGGTCACGCTGACCGACACGCAGCGCGAGCAACCGATCTATCACAAGAACCTGCTGCCGGTGAACTACGTCGTCGGCGACATGGCTGGCCAACTCGACAGCCCGCTGTACGGCATGTTCAAGATGCGCGGCGAGATCAACGCCATCACCACACCCAACGGCGGCACGCTGGGCGAATACTTCATCGCCCAACCCGACGACACCTACCGCAACTACGCGCTGAAGTGGGACGGCGAGTGGCAGATCACCTACGAGACCTTCCGCGACATGGGCGCCGCGTATGCCGTCGGCCTGATCCTGATCTACCTGCTCGTGGTCGCGCAATTCGGCTCGTACTTGACGCCGCTCATCATCATGGCGCCGATTCCGCTGACGATCATCGGCGTGATGCCGGGCCATGCCCTGCTCGGTGCGCAGTACACCGCCACCAGCATGATCGGCATGATCGCGCTGGCCGGGATCATCGTGCGCAACTCGATCCTGCTGGTGGACTTCATCAACTTGCAAGTTCGTGAGGGGATGGCCTTCGAGCGTGCTGTCGTCAGCGCCGCGATTGCGCGCGCACAACCGATCGTGCTCACCGGCCTGGCCGCGATGCTCGGCGCCTTCTTCATCCTCGACGACCCGATCTTCAACGGCCTGGCGATCTCGCTCGTCTTCGGCATCTTCGTCTCGACGCTGTTGACGCTGGTGATCATTCCGATTCTGTACTTCGTGGCGTACCGCGAGCGCTTGCAGGCACTGGCCGCGCCCGCATCTGATCCCTCACTTGCAGAAGGAGTCCTGACATGAGTTCCTGGCAAATCGTTCGCGTCGTCGCCGGCGCTTTCATCCTGCTTGTCGCTGGCGCTCGGCATTCCGGGCAGCCCGATCTTTCACAGCGCCTGGTGGCTGGCCTTCACGGCCTTCGTCGGCGTGAACCTGCTGCAGAGTGGCTTCACCCAGTGGTGCCTGATGGAAAACATCGTGCGCAAACTGGGTGCGCGCGCGGGAGCTTGACATGCACCTCGTCTGCCCGCGATGCGGCACCGTCAACCGCGTCGCCGACGAGCATCTGGCCAGCGAGCCGAGCTGCGGCCAGTGCAAGGCCGAACTGATGGCGGCCAAGCCGATGGCGCTGGACGACACGACGTTCGAGAAGTTCATCACCCGCACCGAGCTGCCGGTGCTGGTCGACTTCTGGGCCGAGTGGTGCGGTCCCTGCAAGATGATGGCGCCGCAGTTCGAGCAGGCCGCGGCGCAGATGCCGCGCGTGCGCTTCGCCAAGGTCGAGACCGACGCCAACCCGAAGGCCAGCGTGCGCAACCGCATCCGCAGCATCCCGACGCTCGTGCTTTATCGCGGCGGCGAGGAAGTGGCGCGGCGCATGGGCGCGGTCGGCGCGGCCGATCTGCTGCGCTGGCTGCAGACGCAGTTGACCGCTGTGAAGGAGACGTGAGTGAAATGCGAACTCCTGGTGTCGTGGGCTCGCGGCCCGTTGCGGTCTTTGAAGGTCCGCGGAGTCGACGTGCTGGCGGGCGCCAAGCCGTGGGCGGGTGTGCGCTGGCGCGCCACTGCGGCGGTCGGCGCCAAAGGCGCGCCGACTGCGCTGCGGTGCTCGGGTTTCGGTCGCGCTGCGAAACTCGCTTCACTCACTGCGTTCGTTGCGCTCGGACAGTCGCAGCGAGTCAGTTTACGAAGCGCGCGGGTACGCGCGCCGACCGAAACCCTGTGCTCCTCGCCGCCGCACAGGCGCGCCAGCGCACACCCGCCCACGGCTTGGCGAGGGACGGCCTGTTCTTTGTTGGAGAAGTTCGAACGCCGAGCATCGAGCCCGGCCTTCGAACCGGCGCGCGCCTGCGGCGCGCGGCAAGCCGCGGGGCGGGTGCCCGCGGCTTGCCACTCCACTCTCTGCCCAAGCTTTGCTCTCGCACAGTCGGCGAGCAAGCGTATTCATGGACGGTCGCGAACTCACACAACGGGCCGCAAGCAAAAAGCCCACTCGGTCTATCGCGGCTCACCCCTGACAGCATGGAGCAACTGACATGACCCACATCGTCATCATCGGCGCGGGCACCGGCGGCATGCCGGCTGCGTACGAGTTGCGCGACGCGCTCGGCAGCGCGCACCGCATCACCGTCGTCAACGCCATCCCGGATTTCCAGTTCGTGCCGTCGAACCCCTGGGTGGCGGTCGGCTGGCGCGACCGCGAGCAGGTCAGCTTTCCGATCGCGCCGCACCTGAAGAAGAAAGGCATCGACTTCGTCGCCCAGCGCGTGCAGCGCATCGACGCCGAGGCCAACGCGCTCGAACTCGCCGACGGCGCGCGCCTGGCCTACGACTATCTGGTGCTGACCACCGGCCCGAAGCTCGCCTTCGACGAAGTGCCCGGCGCCGGCCCCGACGCGCACACGCTGTCGATCTGCACCTACGAGCACGCAGCCCATGCCTGGGGCGCGTACCAGAAGTTCATCGAACAACCCGGCCCGGCGATCATCGGCGCGATGCCGGGCGCCTCGTGCTTCGGCCCGGCTTACGAGTTCGCCTTCATCTTCAGCAAGGACCTGCAGCGCCGCAAGCTGCGCCACAAGGTGGCGCTGACCTTCGTCACCAGCGAGCCCTACATCGGCCACCTGGGTCTCGGCGGCGTCGGCGATTCGAAGTCGATGCTGGAGAGCGAGCTGCGCGGCATCGACGCGAAGTGGATCACCAACGCCAAGGTGACCAAGGTCGAGGCCGGCACGATGTTCGTCACCGAGATGGACGAGCAGGGCCAGCCGAAGAAAGAACACGAGCTGCCGTTCGCGTACTCGATGATGCTGCCGGCCTTCAAGGGCGTCGATGCGGTGGCGCAGGTCGAAGGCCTGTGCAACCCGCGCGGCTTCGTGCTGATCGACGAGCACCAGCGCAGCAAGAAGTACAAGAACATCTTCGCCGCCGGCGTCTGCGTGGCGATCCCACCGATCGAAACCACGCCGGTGCCCACCGGCGCGCCGAAGACCGGCTACATGATCGAGACGATGGTGACTGCGATCGTGCACAACATCGCCGCCGATCTCAAAGGCGAAGCGGCGACGGCCAAGGCGACGTGGAACGCGATCTGCCTCGCGGACATGGGCGACACCGGCGCCGCCTTCGTCGCGCTGCCGCAGATCCCGCCGCGCAACGTCAACTGGTTCAAGAAAGGCAAGTGGGTGCACCTGGCCAAGCTCGCCTTCGAGAAGTACTTCATCCACAAGATGAAGACCGGCAGCTCGGAGCCGATCTACGAGAAGGTGGTGTTGAAGGCCTTGGGTATCGAACGCTTGGAGACGATGAAATGAAAAACGCAGACACCCGCTACAGCTTCGGCAAGACCGTTGCGCTGCCCTTCGACACCGCGGTGCAGCGCACCACGGAAGAGCTGGCCAAGGTCGGCTTCGGCGTGCTGACCGAGATCGACGTGCAGGCGACGATGAAGAAGAAGCTCGGCCTCGAGATGGCGCCGTACCGCATCCTCGGCGCTTGCAATCCTCATCTGGCCAGCCGCGCCATCGCCGCCGAGCCGCAGATCGGCGCGCTGCTGCCGTGCAACGTCGTCGTGCGGCAGGACAACGACGGCGCCGTGCGCGTCGAGATCATGGACCCGAACGCGGTGCTGACGCTGGTCGATCGGCCCGACGTGGCCGAACTCGCGGCCGAAGTGCGTGGCCTGCTCGTGCAGGCACTGGACAAGCTGTGATGCAGGTCAAGGTGCCCGTGCCACGGCCGGCGCCCAATAGGCATACAGGCCGATCGGCCACAGGGAGCATGGTTTGGACCTGACAACGATCGGCGACACGCGCCTGGTGATCGGCGAAGACGTGGGCAGTGCATGAGCGAATCGATGGCCTTCGACGACGCCGCCGCGGCGCGGCAGGAATTGATATGAAGCGCCGGATGGCCAAGGCGGCGTGATGGCGGTAACGAAACGGCCTGGCTGCGTGAGGGCCGCGTTCGCCACCGTCGTGTTGACTGCGGCGATGGCGGCTGCGTCGGCGCGCGCCGAACCGGCGGTGAGTTTCGGCCCTGCGCAGGCGCGCGTGGCCATCGCCTTGCTCGCCGATGCGCCGAGCCACGGCCTGGACCCCGCGGACTACGGCGTGCCCGCGTTGCAGCAGGCGCTGGCGCAGGCGGCATCGTCCAATGAGGCCGTGGCGCGGCTGGACCGCGCCCTCACGGCGGCGATGACTCGCTACCTGCATGAGTTGCATCACGGACGCGTCACGCCGGTCGAACTCGGGGCACGCTTCGCCACTGCGCCGGGCCGCACCTTCGATGCCGATGCCACCTTGCGCAGCGCGCTCGCGCTGCAGGATCTGCCGCTGGCGGTGCGCCAGGCCGCGCCGGCGCTGGCGCAGTACGAGCGCCTGCGCGATGCGCTGGCGCGCTACCGCGTGCTCGAAGCCGACGCGGCCTGGCAGACGACGTTGCCTGCGCTGCCGCCGTCACGCAAGGCCGAGCCCGGCGCCGTATGGGGCGGCGTGCCGCTGCTCGCGCTTCGGCTGGCCGCGCTGGGCGACCTCGCGGCCGCCGGCGGCATGACCGAGCCGCGCTACGACGGTGCGTTGGTCCCGGCGCTGCGCGGCTTCCAGCAGCGCCACGGCCTGGACGACGACGGCGTGATCGGCAGCGCCACCTGGGCCGCTTTGCAAGTGCCGCCGCACCAGCGCGTGCGCCAGCTCGAACTCGCACTCGAACGCCTGCGCTGGACGCCGCTGCTGCAGGGCCCGCGCATGGTGGTCATCAACATCCCCGAGTTCGTGCTGCGCGCCTACGAGGTGCAGGGCGATCGCGTTGTCGTGCGGCTCGAAAGCAGGGTCATCGTCGGCAAGTCGCTGGACACGCGCACGCCGCTGATCAACGAGCCGATGCGCCGCATCGAGTTCAACCCGTACTGGAACGTGCCGGCGTCGATCGCGCGCAACGAACTGGTGCCGCGCGCCAAGCGCGACCCGGCGTACTGGGCGCGCGAAGGCTTCGAGTTCGTCGGCACGACTGGAGCCGACCCGGTGCTCGCTGCCGCCAAGCTCGACGCCGTGCTCGCCGGCCGGCTGCGCATCCGCCAGCGGCCGGGGCCGCGCAACGCGCTGGGCGACATCAAGTTCGTGTTCCCGAATCGCGAGTCGATCTACCTGCACCACACGCCGTCGCTGCAATTGTTCGAGCGCTCGCGGCGCGACTTCAGCCACGGCTGCATCCGCGTCGAGCAGCCGCTGGCGCTGGCGCGCTTCGCGCTGCAGGACCAGCCCGAGTGGAGCGAGGCGCGCATCGGCGAGGCGATGGCGCGCGAGGAGCCCTCGTCCGTGGCGCTGGCGCAGCCGCTGCCGGTGCTCATCGCCTACGGCACCGCGCTGGTCAAACAATCGCGCGTGCACTTCTTCGACGACCTGTACGGCCACGACCGAACGCTCGACGCGGCGCTGCGCGCGCGCCCGCCGCTGGCTTTCGACAAGGAGTTGCCATGAGCCCACCGAACATCGCCACGCGCCGCCACTTCATCCGCCGCGCTTCGGGCCTGACGGCGCTGGTCGCGGCGCCGATGGTGGCCGTGCCGGCACGCGCCGCCACGCGCGGCGAGCGCCGGCTGTCGCTGCTGCACCTGCACACCGGCGAGCGCCTGGCGCTGGCCTTTGCCCGCGACGAGCGCTACACGCCCGAGGCGCTGGCGGCGTTGAACCGCTTCCTGCGCGACCACTACAGCGGCGACGTCACCTCGATCGACCCGCGCCTGTTCGACCTGCTGCACCGCACGCAGCGCGAGCTCGGGCACGAGGGCGCGTTCGAGATCGTCTCGGCCTACCGTGCACCGGCCACCAACGCGCGGCTGGCGCGCATCGGCGGCGGTGGCGTGGCCCGGCACAGCCTGCACATGGAAGGCCGCGCGCTCGACCTGCGCCTGCCCGGCGTGGCGCTGGCCGACCTGCGCAACGCCGCACTCGACGCGCGCCAGGGCGGCGTGGGCTTCTACGCGCGCGAGCAGTTCGTGCACGTCGACACGGGGCGCGTGCGCACCTGGTGATGGCTCGATGACGCCCGCGCGGCTGCGCGTCGATTCTTGCGGCGCGAACGCCTGTACCCGCCCTCACGCAAAGCCTTTTTCGGCACCGTCTTGACGCTGTGGGCGGTCTTGATCAGCATTACTTGCGGCCATGGCCTCGACGTGCCATGGCCACCCCAATGACGATGAGCGAAAGGCCGCCATGACCATGAAAAGCAAACCACGCCAGGCAGCCGCCGCACTGGCCGCGCAGCCGATCAGCGCCGAGGTGCTGCGCGACAAGTACGCCAAGGGCGGCGAGACGACGATCGACGACGTGCTGCGCCGCGTCGCCCAGGCGCTCGCGCAGGCCGAGCGCGAGGACCAGCGCGCGCACTGGCAGGCGCGGTTTCTCGAAGCGCTGCAGGCCGGCTTCATCCCGGCCGGGCGCATCCAGTCGGCCGCCGGCACCGGTCTCGCGGCGACCCTGATCAACTGCTTCGTGCAACCGGTGGGCGACTCGATCCGCCACGATGAAGAGGGCCACCCGGGCATCTACACCGCGCTGTCCGAAGCCGCGGAGACGATGCGCCGCGGCGGCGGCGTCGGCTACGACTTCTCGCGCATCCGCCCGCAAGGCGCGTGGGTCGCGGCCACGCAGAGCAACGCCTCGGGCCCGGTGAGCTACATGCGCGTCTTCGACCGCAGCTGCGAGACGGTGGAGTCCGCCGGCTCGCGGCGCGGCGCGCAGATGGGCGTGCTGCGCTGCGACCATCCGGACATCGAAGCCTTCATCCACGCCAAGGACCAGGGCGACCTGAAGAACTTCAACCTCTCGGTCGGCGTCAGCGATGCCTTCATGCAGGCCGTGAAAGACGGCACCGAGGTCCTGCTCGTGCACCGCGCCGAGCCGAGCCCCGCGTTGAAAGAGCAGGGCGCCTACCAGCGCGACGACGGCCAGTGGGTCTACCGCAAGCTGCCGGCGCGCGCGCTGTGGGACCAGGTCATGCGCTCGACCTACGACCACGCCGAGCCGGGCGTCATTTTTCTCGATGCCATCAACCGCGACAACAACCTCGCGTACTGCGAGGCGATCACGGCGACCAATCCTTGCGGCGAACAGCCGCTGCCCGCCTACGGCTGCTGCTGCCTCGGCTCGATCGACCTGACGCGCTTCGTGCAGCGGCCGTTCGAAGCCGATGCGGCGTTCGACGAAGCCGCCTTCACCGCGCTCGTGCGCACGGCGGTGCGCATGCTCGACAACG
Organism: uncultured beta proteobacterium; assembly: GCA_963732625.1. Lineage (GTDB taxonomy): Bacteria > Pseudomonadota > Gammaproteobacteria > Burkholderiales > Burkholderiaceae_C > CADEEN01. The sequence continues at coordinate 178,619 of CAVTAM010000019.1, forward strand.
TGCTCGACGTGACGTTGTGGCCACTGCCGCAGCAGCAGCACGAGGCGATGAGCAAACGCCGCATCGGCCTGGGCTTCACCGGCCTGGGCGATGCGCTGGTGATGCTCGGCCTGCGCTACGACAGCGCAGGCCGCGCGCGCCAAGGCGGCGCAGATCGCGCAGGCGATGCGCGACGCGGCCTACGACGCGTCGGTCGAGCTGGCCGCCGAGCGCGGCGCGTTCCCGCTGTTCAACGCCAACCTCTATCTCGCCGGCGGCACGCTTCGCCTCGCGCCTGCCGGCCGCGCTGAAGGAGCGCATCCGCGCGCACGGCATGCGCAACTCGCACCTGCTGTCGATCGCGCCCACCGGCACGATCAGCCTGGCCTTTGCCGACAACGCCAGCAACGGCATCGAGCCTGCGTTCAGTTGGACGCTACACGCGCAAGAAGCGCGAGCCGGATGGCCGGCTCACCGAGCACGCCGTGGAGGACCATGCGTGGCGCCTGTACCGCCACTTGAAGGGCGACGACGCGCCGCTGACCGACGCCTTCGTCAGCGCGCTCGAGATGAGCGCCGAGGCGCACGCGCAGATGGTGGCTGCGGTGGCGCCGTTCATCGACACCTCGATCAGCAAGACCGTCAACGTGCCGGCCGATTACCCGTACGCCGATTTCGAGCAGCTCTACCAGCAGGCGTGGACGCTCGGCCTGAAGGGCCTGGCCACCTACCGGCCGAACGCCGTGCTCGGCAGCGTGCTGTCGACGCAGCCGGCGCCGCTGCAGGTGACCGGCGACGCCAACCGGCGCCTGGCGCTGGCCGCGCCGCGCGCGCCGGTGCTGGCCTCGCTGCGCTGGCCCGGCCGGCCCGAGCTGCCCGGCGGCAACCCGGCGTGGACCTACATGATCGAGCACCCGTTCGGCCGACTTCGCGCTCTTCGTCGGCGAGGTCGGCCGCGCGAGGACGAGCGGCCGCGGCGCGCAGCCCTTCGAGGTCTGGGTCAACGGCGCCGAGCAACCGCGCGGCCTCGGCGCGCTGGCGAAGACGCTGTCGATGGACATGCGCGCCGACGATCCGGCCTGGCTGCAGCTGAAGCTCGATGCGCTCGCCACCGTCGGCGAAGAGCATCCGTTCGAGATGCCGTTCCCGCCGCACGGCGAGCGGCGCCTGTTCCCCGGCGTCGTCGCCGCCACCGCGGCCGTGATCCGCTGGCGCTGCGAGCAGCTCGGCGTGCTGCCGCCCGACGGCAGCGCGGCCACGCCGGTGATCGACGCGCTGTTCGCCCGCGACGAGCCGCACACCGACACCTCGGGCACGCTGGCCTGGGCGGTGGACATCGACAACCCGGCCAGCGGCGAGCGCTTCACCGTGACGCTGAAGGAGGTCACGCTGCCCGGTGCCGACGGCGCGCCGGTCACGCGGCCGTGCGCGCTCGCGCTGTCGGGCACCTACCCGCGCGCGCTCGACGGCCTGGCGCGATTGCTCTCGCTCGACATGCGCGTCATCGACCCGGCGTGGATCGGCATGAAGCTGCGCAAGCTGCTCAACTACGCCGAGCCGCTCGGCCACTTCATGGCCTTCGTCCCCGGCCAGCGGCGCCAGCAGACCTGGCCTTCGACGGTGGCCTACCTCGCGCGCCTGGTGATCCACCGCTACGCGATGCTCGGCGTGCTCGACGAGAGCGGCTTGCCGCTGCGCGAGATGGGCGTGCTGGCGTCGCCCGAAGCGCGCGACAGAGCCCGCACTGCTGCAAGCCGGCCGGCCGTGCCCCGAGTGCGGCAACGCCAGCATGATCGCCAAGGACGGCTGCGACTTCTGCACCGCCTGCGGCTACATCGGGCAGTGCGGATGAGGGTGCTGCGGTCGTTCTCGTCGCCCGCGCGCGATGAGCGCAACCCGTCGCGAGGTGGCATTGCAACTTGCATCACAACTTCGGGTTGCGCGGCTTCACGCGGCGCAATCTGTTCCGTATGCGGCAGTTCTACGAGGCTTACCAGCCGGCCGAGTTTGTGCCACCACTGCTGGCACAAATCCCGTGGACGCATCACCTCGTCATCCGCTGGCGCTGCCCCCCGGGGGGAGGCGGCGAAGCCGCTTCGGGGGGGGTCACATCAGCTCTCACCGCTCCCGCAAGCGCCCGCCGTCGCGCACCGCGGGCGGCGGGTAGATGACCACCTTCGCGCCGGCGTCGATGCCCTTGCCGATCCAGGCCGCGCTGCCGTTGCGTGCGTGCAGCGTCACCGGCGTCAACTTCGCGCGGCCGTTGGTGAGCGTGAAGACGGCCATCTGGTGATCGTCCGCCGCGGGCATCGGGAAGACGGCGCTGGCCGGCACCTGCAGCGCGTTGTCCTGCGCCAGCGCGACGATGCGCACGCCGACGCGAAAGCCGTCGCCGAGCGCCTGCCACTGCTGGCGCGGGCTCGTCAGGTCGATGATGACGTTGACGCGCTGCTCCTCGACGCCGAGCGCCGAGACCTTGGTGAACGCCGCCGGCTCGACGCGGCGCACGCGGCCTTCGAGTTCGCCCGCGCCGCCCCAGCGCTCGATGCGCACGCGCGTGCCGGGCGCAGCGCGCAGCGCGTCGCTGGTCAGCAGCTCGGCGACGATCTCGAGCTGATCGGTGTTGCCAACCTCGACCAGCGGCGTGCCGAGCGCCACCGTGCCTTCGCTCTTCTGCACGATGCGCAGCAACTGCCCGGCCACGGGCGAGCGCACGTCGAAGTAGCGGCTGCCGCTGGCCGCGGGTTGGCGCAGCGCCGACAGCGCCGCGCGCGCCTGTTCGAGATCGTGCGTGGCCATGTGGCGCTCCTGCACCGCGGTCTCCTGCTCCTTGGCCGCGGCCTGCGCGTTCAGGCGGTCGCTGTCCAGCTTGGTCGGCGCGATGAAGCCGTCCTTGGCCAGTTGCTCGCTGCGTTTCAGCTCGATCTTGGCCTGCTCGACGCCGACGCGCGCGCGCTCGATGCGCACGCCCGCGCGCGCCAGTTGCGCCTGCGCGCCCTCGACGCGCGCCTGCGTCTCGCGCACGCTGCGCTCGTCGAGCAGCGGCGAGAGCACGGGGGTCAGTGTGGCCACCACCGCGCCGGCTTCGACGGCATCGCCCTCGCGCAGCGCCAGTCGCGCCACGCGGCCGGCCAGCGGCGCCGAGACGACAAAGCGGTCGGTGACGCGCGTTTTCGCGTCTTCGTCGATCGTCTGCTCGAAGCGGCCGATGCTGGCCGTGGCCACTTCGACATCCACCGGCCGCGGCCGGAAGGCCCAGACGAGCGCAGCAACGAGCGCCATGCCCGTGGCGATGGACAGCATCAAGGTTCGTTTCGTCATCACAGCCTCACTCGCGCGTCTTCAGCGCCGCCACCATGTCGAGCTTGTCGATGCGCCGGCGCACGACGAGCGCGCTGGCCATGGCCGAGAGCAGCACGGCGATGCCGGCCCAGGCATAGGTCGGCGGCCGGATCACCACAGGAAAAGAAAACTGATCGGACTTCAGCAAGTCGACCACCAGGTTCACCAGGCCGTAGCCCAGCGCCATGCCGAGCGGCAACGCCACGGCGATGCCGAGCGCCATCTCGCCAAGCAGCAGGCCCGAGACCTCGGCGCGCGTGAAGCCGAGCACGCGCAAGGACGCCAGCTCCCAGGTGCGCTCGGCCAGCGCGATGCGCGCGTTGTTGTAGACCACGCCGACGGCGATCACCGTGGCGAACAGCGTCAGCACCGTGCTCATGATGCGCACGTTGCGCGCGCTGACCTCCTGCATGTTGCGCAGCAGGCTGGCCTTGCTGAAGACGCCGACGATGCGCGGCAGTTGTTTGCTGGCGGCCAGCAGCGCGTCCTCGCGCCCGCGCTCCACCGAGAGCGCGAACCAGGTCGCGTTGTCGCCCTCCTGCAGCAGCCGGTTCAGCGCGCGGCGCTCCATGTAGGCGTTGAGGCCCATCATCTCGCGCGCGGTGGCGGCCAGCGGCGCTTCGAGCGTCCGCTGCCGGCCTTCGAGCACCTCGAAGCGCACCCTGTCGCCGACGCGCAGGTTGAGTTTCTCAGCCAGGCGGTCGGTCATCACCAGGCCGTCGTCTTCCAGGCGGCTGGCTTCGCGGTTGTCCTGATCGACGATGCGCGTCAGCGCCGCGCGCCGCGTGTGGCCGCGGATCTGGCCGCGCTCGGTGAGGTGGCCGTTGACGAAGCGCACCGGCACGTCGCGTCCCGACTCGACTGCGATCACGCCCGGCAGCCGCGCCACGTCATGGCGCGCGCTGTTGTCGGCGGCCTCGGTCATCCAGGCGATGACGTCGCTGCGCATCGCCACGTTGAACTGCGAATCGACGATGTAGTCGATCGCGTCGCGAAAGAAGTTGCCCATGACGACGATCGCCACCGACGCCGCCACACCGCCGATCGACAGCGCCGTGCGCCACGGCCGCCTCTCCATGTTGCGCAGGATCATGCGCAGGGCAGGCCCGATGCGCGTGATGCCCAGGCGTTCGAGCACGGTGCGGCGGTAGCGGCCCGGCGCCGGCGGGCGCATCGCCTCGGCCGGCGCCAGGCGCACGGTGGCGAGGATCGCGTTCAAGGTGCCGAGCACGGCGGTGACCAGCGTGATGCCCAGGCTGACGAACAGCAGCCACGGCGCGATGTGGTGCTCGAACGAAGGAAAGTAGAAGAACTCGGCGTACAGGCCGGTGAACATCATGCCCAGGCGCTCGCCGATGAAAACGCCGAGCGCCATGCCCGCGGCAACGATCACCAGCACCAGCTTCAGGTAGTGCGCGCCGATGGTGCGGTTGGCATAGCCGAGCGCCTTCAGCGCCGCGATCTGCTCGCGCTGTGTGGCCACCAGGCGCGACACGACGACGTTGAGCAGGAAGGCGGCGACGCCGAGAAAGATCGACGGCAGCACGGTGCCGAGCACATGCTGCTCCTTGATCTCGGCGTCGAGCATGGCGTGCGAGCCCTGATCGGTGCGGCCATGCGCTTCGCGGCCGCCGTAGCGCGCGAGCTGCGCCGACAGCGCATCGACAACGGCGCGCTCGCTGGCGCCCGGGGCGAGCTTCACGGCCACACGGTTGAACGCGCCGTCCATGTCGTAAGCGGCAGCCAGCGCCTCGCGCGGCAGCCAGAAGACGCCAACGCCGCGCAGGTCCGGCATGCCCATCAGCCCGGCAAAGATGTACTCGGGCGAGAGCGCGATGCCGACGATCTCCAACCTGCGCCGTTTGCCGTTGATCAGCGCGCCGACGCGCGAGCCGGGGCGCAGACCGCGCTTCTCGGCAAACGCCGCCGAGACCAGCGCGGCAATCGCGTCGCCCGACAGCCGCGCTTCGTCCAGGCCGCGGCCGCTCTTGAGCGTGACGCGGTTCATCGCCGGCGGCGCGCGCAGATCGACACCGATCAACTGGCCGACGATCGGATCGGCGACGCCGTCGAGCTCGATGCGCACCACCTGCTCGACGGTGGTCTGCACGTCGGCCACGCCCGGCGTGGCGCGCAGCGTTTCGGCCAGCGCGTTGGGCGCGCGCTTGACGCTGGCAAAGACATCGGCAAAGCGCCCCTGCGCGTAGAAGCGGTCGCGCGCCAGTTCGAGCGAATCGACGGCCGACAACGTGGTGATGAAGCCGCCGATGCCGCTGGCCACCACCAGCGCGATCGTCAGCGCCTGGCTCCACATCAACCGCAGGTCGCGCAGCAGCTTGCGGTCGAGGGCTTTCATTGGCTCGTGGTGAGTGCGTGGCGTTCCAAGCGACCGCCGCAGAACTGGCTCTGCCAGGCTGCTGGCGGTGCCCCCTCGAGGGGGAAGCGGCGAAGCCGCTTCGGGGGTGGGCCCATCACCATGACAACTCCGCCGGCGTCACCTTGTGCGCATTGCTCTCGATGCTCTGCACCCGCCCATCGCCGAGGCGGATCACGCGATCGGCCATGCCGGCGATGGCCGCGTTGTGCGTGATCACGATCGCCGTCGTGCCGAGCTCGGCATTGACCTTGGCGATCACCTCGAGCACGCGCTTGCCGGTGGCGTAGTCGAGCGCGCCGGTGGGCTCGTCGCAGAGCAGCACCTCGGGCTGCTTGACGATGGCGCGCGCGATCGCCACGCGCTGCTGCTCGCCGCCGGAGAGCTGCGACGGAAAGTGGTCGCGCCGCTCCGACAGCGCCACCCACGACAAGGCCTCGTCGATCGCCATCGGGTGCTCGGCGATGTCGGTGACCAGGGCCACGTTCTCGTAGACCGTCAGGCTCGGGATCAGGTTGTAGAACTGGAAGACGAAGCCGACATGCTCGCGCCGGTAGCGCGTGAGCTCGGCTTCGCTGGCGCCGCTCAACTGGTGCTCGGCAAAGCGCACGTCGCCGCTCGTCGGCACGTCGAGCCCGCCGAGGATGTTGAGCAGCGTCGATTTGCCGCTGCCCGACGGCCCCAGCAGCACGATGAACTCGCCGCGAAAGATGTCGAGATCGACGTCGATCAGCGCCCGCACCTGCGTCTCGCCGCTGCCATAGATTTTCGCCAGGCCGCGCGCGCTGAAGACGGGTGCGGCCGCAACGGCGCTCACGTCGCCTCTGGCGCGCGCACCAGCAACACCGCGCAGGGCGCGAGGCGAACCACGCGCTCGGCATCGCTGCCGATCAATGCATGTGCGATGCCGCGCCGGCCATGCGTGCCCATGACGATCAGCTCGCACCGGTGTTCGCGCGCCTGCTCGACGATCACGTCGCAGACGCGCGCCGCGGCGGCGTCTTCGAGGTGCACCTCGGATGCAATGCCGGCCGACTTGGCAGCGGCGTGCGCTTTGTCGAGCACGCCCTGGCCGTACTCGTGCAGATCGCTGCTGACCTGATCCCAGGTCGCCGTGGTGGCCATCTCCATCATCACCGGGTAGTACTCGACGACGCACAGCAGCACCAGGCTGGCGTTGCACAGCCTGGCCAGCTTCAGCGCTTCTTGAAAACCCCGCTCGGCGGTGCTGCTGCCGTCGATGGGAACGAGGATGCGGCGGTACATGGCGTGCTCTCCCGTGGTCCGAACAGCGCCATCCTTGCGCCATGCCGGGAGCAGGGCATTGATGCGGCGCAATTCAGACTCAGGCCGTGCCGGAGCCGCCGTCGAGCGCCCGCGCCACCCTCATGCGCTTGAACGCGCCCGAGGCGTAGCGCGTGACCTTGCCGTAGTAGCGGCGCTGCATCTCGTGCGCCATGGCCGCGTACTCGTCTTCGAGGCCGGGCGCGATCTGGAAGCCGTCGTAGTTGACGACGGCATCGATGCGCTGGCCGATGGCTTCGCACAGCGCGCTCACCGCGGCGCGGATGGCGTCGATATCGGCGCTGCTGTTCACCTGCAGGTGCTGGAAGTCGAGGAACAGCGTGGCTCGTGCCGCGTCGTGATGGATGCGGCGCGGCAGGTCGGGGTCGAGCAGCCGGCTGCGCAGGTCGATCGGCTCGGCGGAGAACAGGCGCGCGTCCATCGTGCGTGGCGACCCGGCCATCGGCGCAAAGGCCATGCGATCCAGGATGTCGCGCTGCAGATCGATGCCGGGCGCGACTTCGATCAGCGCCAAACCCTGCGCCGTGAGTTCGAAGACGCAGCGCTCGGTGACGTAGAGCACGCGCTGGCCTTGCTGCGCCGCGCGGCGGCCGGCGAAGGTGATCTGTTCGACGCGCCGGCTGAACTTCGACGCGCGGCCCTCGCGCACGATCCTGAGAAGGCCGTTGCCGATCTCGACTTGCAAGTCACCGGCGCTGAAGGTGCCGGCGAAGACCACCGTCTTGGCGTTCTGCGAGATGTTGATGAATCCCCCCGCGCCGGCCAGCCGCGTGCCGAAGCGGCTGACGTTGACGTTGCCCTCGGCATCGACCTCGGCCATGCCGAGCACCGCGAGGTCCAGGCCGCCGCCGTCGTAGAAATCGAACTGCTGGTTCTGCTCGATCACCGCCTCGACGTTGACGCCGGCGCCGAAGTCGAGGCCGCCCGCCGGCACACCGCCGACGATGCCGGGCTCGGCGGTGAGCGTGATCAGGTCCAGCACGCGCTCTTCGTTGGCCACCGCGGCCACGCCCTCCGGCATGCCGATGCCGAGATTCACCACGCCGTCGACCGGCAGCTCCATCGCACAGCGGCGCGCGATCACCTTGCGTGCGTCGAGCGGCAGCGCCGCAAGCGAATCGAGCGGCACCTGAATCTCCGCCGAAAACGCCGGCGAGTACGCGGTGGCATAGGTCTGGCGGTGGTGCTCGGGCCGCGCGACGACGACCGCATCGACCAGCGTGCCCGGGATGCGGACCTGCCGCGGGTGCAGCGAGCCGGCCTTGGCGATGCGCTCGACCTGCGCGATGACCACGCCGCCCGAGTTGTGCGCGGCCATCGCCATCGCCAGGTTGTCGAGCGTCAGCGCCTCGCGCTCCATCGTGATGTTGCCGTGCGTGTCGGCCGTGGTGCCGCGGATGAAGGCAACGTCGATCGGCAGCGCCTTGTAGAACAGCCACTCCTGGCCATCGAGTTCGATCACGCGCACCAGATCGGCCGTGGTGCGCGCGTTCAACTTGCCGCCTTGCAGCCGCGGGTCGACGAAGGTGCCGAGGCCGACGCGTGACAGGTGCCCCGGCTTGCCGGCGGCGATGTCGCGGTAGAGGTGCGAGATCACGCCCTGCGGCAGGTTGTAGGCCTCGATGCGGTTGTTGACTGCGAGCGCGCCGACCTTCGGGATCAGGCCCCAATGGCCGCCGATGACGCGCCTGAGCAGACCCTCATGGCCGAGGCGGTTCAGTCCGCGCTCGCCGCCGTCGCCCTGGCCGGCAGCGAAGAGCAGCGTCAGATCGCGCGGCTGGCCGTCGGCGATGAAGCGGTCGTGCAGCGCGGCCAGCAACTCATCCGGCGTGCCGATGCCGACGAAGCCCGAGGTGGCGATCGTGTCGCCGCTGCGGATGAGCGCGGCGGCTTCGGCGGCGGACGTGATCTTGTGGCGCATGCGCGCGAGATTCGCAGAACCGATGGCGGTGCGCAATGGCGCCTGCCCCGGCGGCGCCGGTTCCTGTGGGTCCTGGCATTGCATGCCCGGCCGTTGCATCATGCGCACCGGGCGGCAGCCGCCGGCCCATGACCAGGAGCGACTCGATGGCAAGCAATCTCAAGGGCCCCGGCATCTACCTGGCGCAGTTCGCGGGCGACGCCGCGCCGTTCAACTCGTGGCCGGCGATCACCAAGTGGGCCGGCTCGCTCGGCTTCAAAGGCGTGCAGATCCCGTCATGGGACGCGCGCCTGTTCGATCTGGCCCGGGCCGCTGAATCGAAGACCTATTGCGACGAGATCGCCGGCATCGCGCGTGACAACGGCGTGGCGATCACCGAACTCGGCACGCATTTGCAAGGCCAGCTCGTCGCGGTGCATCCGGCGTATGACGAAGCCTTCGATGCCTTCGCGCCGGCCGCCGTCAAGGGCAAGCCCGCCGAGCGCCAGCGCTGGGCGGTGCAGCAGATGCTGCTGTCGGCGCGCGCGGGCAAGCATCTCGGCCTGACGAGCAACGTCAGTTTTCCGGGGGCGTTGGCCTGGCCGTACCTGTACCCCTGGCCGCAGCGGCCGGCGGGTTTGATCGAAGCCGCGTTCGACGAACTCGCCAAGCGCTGGCGGCCGATCTTCGATGCCTTCGACGATGCCGGCTGCCATGTCTGCTTCGAGCTGCATCCGGGCGAAGACCTGTTCGACGGCGTGACCTTCGAGATGTTCCTGGAGCGCGTCGACAACCACCCGCGCTGCTGCATCAACTACGACCCGTCGCACTTCCTGCTGCAGCAGCTCGACTACCTGGCCTTCATCGACATCTACCACCAGCGCATCAAGGCGCTGCACATCAAGGACGCCGAGTTCCGGCCGAGCGGGCGGCAGGGCGTGTACTCGGGCTACCAGCCGTGGATCGATCGGGCAGGGCGCTTTCGCTCGCTCGGCGACGGGCAGATCGACTTCAAGTCGATCTTCTCGAAGATGGCGCAGTACGGCTACGACGGCTGGGCGGTGATGGAGTGGGAGTGCTGCCTGAAGCACCCGGAGCAAGGCGCGGCGGAAGGTGCGCCATTCATTCGCGACCACATCATCCGCGTCACCGAGAAATCGTTCGATGACTTTGCGGGCGCGGCGGCCGATGCGGCGCAGTTGAAGCGGATGTTGGGGCTGTGACACCGCACAACACCCGTTCGCCCTGAGGTATCGAAGGGCCGCGCAAGGACTTCGATACCTCAGTCCGAACGGTTTTTGCGCCATCCGTTCAGGCTGAGGTAACCACAACTCGAAGAGGCGACAGCGATGACGATCAAGGGCAGCAAGCACAGCACCACAACGCCATCGCGCATCCGCCTGGGCATGGTTGGCGGTGGCGAGGGCGCGTTCATCGGCGCGGTGCATCGCATCGCAGCCCGCCTCGATGACCACTACGAATTCGTCGCCGGCGCGCTGTCGTCCACGCCGAAGAAAGCGCAACAGTCGGGTCGCGCGCTCGGCCTGGCCGACGACCGCATCTACAGCGATTACGCCACCATGGCGCACGCCGAAGCGGCGCGGCCTGACGGCATCGAAGTGGTGGCCGTCGTCACGCCGAACCACCTGCACGCGCCGGTGGCCGAAGTGTTCCTGAAGGCGGGCATCCACGTCATCTGCGACAAGCCGGTGACGACGACCAGCAAGGACGCGAAAAAACTGCTCGCGCTGGTGAAGAAAACCAAGCGCATCTTCGCCGTGACGCACAACTACAGCGGCTACCCGATGGTGCGGCACGCGCGCCAGATGGTGCGCGAGGGCGCGCTCGGCGAGATCCGCGTCGTGCAGGCCGAGTACGCGCAGGACTGGCTGACCGAGGCGCTGGAGAAGACCGGACAGAAGCAGGCCGCGTGGCGAAGCGACCCGGCGAAGAGCGGCGCCGGCGGCGCGATCGGCGACATCGGCACGCATGCGCATCACCTCGCCGCATACGTCACCGGGCTCGAACTCGACGAGGTCTGCGCCGACCTGAGCCGCTTCGTCAAAGGCCGCCAACTCGATGACAACGCGCAGGTGATGCTGCGCTACCGTAACGGCGCGCGCGGCCTGCTCTGGGCCAGCCAGGTCGCGCCGGGCAACCAGAACAACCTGCGCCTGCGCGTCTATGGCAGCAAGGGCGGCATCGAATGGCAGCAGGAGCAGCCGAACCAGTTGCACTGGTCGCCGTTCGGGCAGGCGACGCAGGTGATTTCGCGCGCGACGGGCGCGGCGAACGCAGCGGCTGCACGCGTGTCGCGCATTCCGTCAGGCCATCCGGAGGGCTACCTCGAAGGTTTTGCGACGCTCTACACCGAGATCGCGCAGGCGATCCGCGCCGCGCGGCCGGGCGAGCCGAAGGCTGACAAGGCGGCGCATTTTCCGACGCTGGCCGATGGGCTGAAAGGTGTCGAGTTCATCGAGGCGGTGGTGAAGTCGGCCGCAGGCGGCGGGCGTTGGGTGCGGCTGCCACGGTGAGGCAGCCGACCGCAACAACGCCACGGCACGTAGCGCTCGAACAGATGGCCAGGGCAGTCAAGCCCTGGCCAGGGCGGCTTCTTGCTCTTCGCCTTCACGCGGCAACGCACGCATCCGACCTTGGATCTTCGTGCCTTGGCCCGGCGACGACTGCACTTGGATGCTGCCTCCATGCGCCTCCATGCGCAATCGCATGCCGGCCAGGCCGTGCTGGCCGACCGCCATCTTGCCGGCATCGAAGCCTTTGCCGTTGTCGCTGACCTCGACCTGCACATCGTCGCCGTCACGCCGACAACGCACCCAGACCTCGCTGGCCTGCGCGTACTTGGCCACATTCGTCAACGCTTCCTGCACCAGGCGATAGACCGTCAACTCGCGGTCGCGTGCCATCGAGATCGCTTCGAGGTCTTCGTGCACCGGCACGCCGAGCAACTCGGCGCTCTCGCGGCACAGCAGCGACAGGCTGTCGGTGAGGCCGAGTTGATCGAGCGCCGAAGGCCTCAGGTTTTCGACGATGCGGCGTTTAAGCGCGATGCCGTCGTTCAGGCGCGTGTCGATCGACTGCAGCCGCTCCAGCATCGCGGCAGACACCTCGCCCTGGCGCCGTGCGCGTGCCAGATCGAGTTTGATAGTGGACAACAAGCCTCCCAGTTCGTCATGCAGCTCGCGGGCCAGGCGGCCACGCTCATCCTCCTGTGCAGTCATCAGGTAGGAGGCGAGTTCCCGCAGTTCGGCCGTACGCTCGTCCACCAGCACCTTCAGTCGCTGTTGCTCGCGCACTCGTGCAGCATCCAACAGTCCGACCTGGCGCAAGAAAACGTACAGGCCCAAGGCCACCAGAGAGGTCAGACCGTGCACCAGCCAGCGGCTGGCACTCATCGTGTCGTACAAGGTCACGCGGGCGACCTGTTGCAGCGCGGCGGCGTCTTCGAGCAGGGTGTTCAAAGACGCGCGGATGGCATTGTTGCGTTGGCCGACATCCCCTCTCGCGATCAGCTCGCGCGCCGCGTCGAGCTGCCCCGTCTCGATCAGCAGGACGCTGCGCGCCAGTTCCGCCATGCGTTCGTCGAGTTGTGCGCGCAGCTTCTGCACATCGATCTTGCCCTCCATATCCACTTCCGAGATCAAGCGAAAGGTGGCTGCGACGTTCAGCGGCAGCTCGCGCCGTGCGACATCGAAGGCGTCGAGTTGCGCCTGGCCGCCATCGACGAGCTTGGCCCGTACCGCCAACTCGGCATCGGTGATGAGTTGCAGCGTTCGCTGCGACGTGATGCGCGCATCGGTCAAGGCGATGCCGTTGCGCAGGGTCCGCCGCGAGTGGTCGTACGACATCTCATTGACCGTCATCAGCAGCACGGCGGCTGCCACGACCAATGGGAAGGCGTAGCGGAGCCGAATCGCTCGCTCGTAGAGGCTGACAAACATCAGCGGATGATAGGCACGGGTCCCCGTGCAAACCCCGATGTGTGATTGATTGATTTATTTAAATTGCGATCTACCATGATCACATCAGTCCGCCCCAAACGATGTCTTCCAACGCCACCATCGCCGACATCGCCCGCCAAGCGGGTGTGGGCACGGCCACGGTGGACCGGGTGCTCAACCGCCGCCCGGGCGTCAATGCCGAGACGGTGCAGCGCGTGCTGCAGGTGGTGGCCACGCTCGGCGCGCCGCCGCAGCGCGGGCGACCACGCATCGGCGAGAACTTCCGCTTTGCCTTCGTGCTGCCGGCCGACGCGGCGCCGTTCAACGAGCTGGTCGATCGGCTGATCGCGCAGGCGGCGGGCGAGTTTCGCCATCAGCACATCACCGAAGTAACACACCGCATCGACAGCAGCGACGCTGCTGCGTTCGCGGCGGAGTTGGCCCAATTGGGTGAGTGCGACGGCGTGGCGGTGATGGCGCCGGACCTGCCGCCGGTGAAGCTCGCGATCAACGAGCTGGTGCGTACCGGCGTGCACGTGGTGACGCTGTTCTCCGACGTCGCCGGCTCGATGCGCGAGGCTCACATCGGCGCCGACAACCGCGCCGCCGGCCGCACTGCTGGGCTGCTGCTGGGGCGCATGGCCATCGGCAGCGGGCGCGACACGCTGCTGCTGAGTTCGCAGGCGACGCGCCTGTCGGGCCAGATCGAGCGCCGCATCGGTTTTGCGCAGGTCATCGAAGAGCGCTTCCCGAAGTTGAAGGTGCAACGCACGCCCGATCTGCCGGCCGGCGACAGCGGCGCTTGCCGTGCGCTGCTGCGCTTTTTGCGCAGCGACAGCGTCGACATGGCCAAGCTCGCCGGCATCTACAACGTCGGCTCGGGCAGCGCCGGCGTGGCGCGCGCGCTCGACAGCCTGGGCCTGGCCGGCAGCATCAACGTTGTCGCCCACGACGTCACCGACGAGCACCGCGCTTTGCTCGGCGCCGGCGGCCTGGCGTACGTGCTGCACCAGGACATCCATTACTGCATCTCGGCAGCGGCGCGCGTGTTGCGCGCGCTGTGCGAGAACGTACGCGGGGCACTCAACGTGGTGCAGCCGCGCGTAGAAATCTTGACGGCCGAAAACCTGCACTGATGTGATGAAGAGCGGCGGTCGGATGTGTGCCCGTGAACGATCAACCGTAGGAGCCAACCGATGAAATCATTGCTGACCAAGCTGCCGGGCGTTGCCGCCCTGGCCGCTGCCACCGTCCTCAGCCTGGGCAGCACCGCTGCCTCGGCACAAGACAAGACCATCACGCTGTGCTGGGCCGCTTGGGACCCGGCCAACGCGCTGGTGGAGTTGTCCAAAGACTTCACCGCCAAGAGCGGCGTGAAGATGAAGTTCGAGTTCGTGCCTTGGCCGAACTTCGCCGACCGCATGTTGAACGAGCTCAACTCCAAGGGCAAGCTGTGCGATCTGATCATCGGCGACAGCCAGTGGATCGGCGGCTCGGCCGAGAGCGGCCACTACGTGAAGCTGAACGACTTCTTCGCAAAAGAAGGCATCAAGATCAGCGACTTCGCGCCGGCCACCGTCACCGGCTATGCCGAATGGCCGAAGGGCACGCCGAATTACTGGGCGCTGCCGGCGATGGGCGACGCACTCGGCTGGACCTACCGCAAGGATTGGTTCAACAAGCCCGAGCTGCAAGCCGAGTTCAAGAAGAAGCACAACCGCGATCTCGCCGCGCCGAAGACCTGGACCGAGTTCAAGCAGGTGGCAGAGTTCTTCTCCGGCCGCCAGATCGATGGCAAGAAGGTCTATGGCACCTACCTCTTCACCGAGCGCGGTTCTGAAGGCATCACGATGGGCGTGAGCAACGTGCTCTACCCGATGGGCTTCAAGTACCAGGACCCGAAGAAGGCCTACTCGATGGAAGGCTTCGTCAATGGGCCCGATGCCGTGAAGGGCCTTGAGTTCTACAAGTCGCTCTACAAGTGCTGCACGCCGCCGGGCCTGACCAACTCGTACATGGGCGAGGGCCTGGACGCGTTCAAGAGCGGCCAGGTGGCGATGATGATGAACTGGTTCGCCTTCTTCCCCGGCCTGCACAAAGACCCGAACGTCGGCGGCGACAAGATCGGCTTCTTCGTCAACCCGAGCGACAAGGGCAAGGGCTCGCAGTTGGGCGGGCAGGGCATCTCGGTCGTGGCGTATTCGCCGAACCGCAACGAGGCGCTGGCCTACATCAAGTGGTTCGCCTCGCTCGACGTGCAGAAGAAGTGGTGGGCGCTCGGTGGCTACTCGTGCCACAAGGGGGTGCTGAACGACCCAGGCTTCAAGAAGAGCGCGCCGTTCGCGGCCGAGTTCCTGGACGCGATGGACCAGGTGGTCGATTTCTGGGCCGAGCCGAGCTACGCGCAGCTGATGGCCGCCGAGCAGAAGCGCGTGCATGACTTCGTCGTGGCCGACAAGGGAACGGCGAAGGAAGCGCTCGACGGCATGGTGGCGGACTGGAAGAAGGTGTTCAAGGAAGACGGGAAAGTGAAATGAACTAGAGACGAAACAAGGCCAGCCCGTGGGGCTGGCCTTGCTCGGATATTTGAATGAACTCCTCTTCCATCGCCACCCGCGCCGCGCAGGCCACGCCCGCGCCGATCGCCCGACGCATGCGCGGCCTGTCCGACCGCGCGATCGCGTGGCTGTTCATCGCGCCGACGATGCTGCTGCTGCTGGCGATCAACATCTTCCCGTTGATCTGGACGGTGCGGCTGTCGTTCACCAACTTCCGCGCCAACCGACCGAATGCCGAGGTGTCGGGCATCGGCATCGACCACTACGTGTCGATCCTCACCGACCCCGACATCTGGGGCCCGATGCAGGCCACCGCGCATTTCCTGTTCTGGACGATCACGCTGCAGACGCTGATCGGCTTTGCGCTGGCGTATCTCATCGACCGCAAGTTCCGCGGCCACGGTTTCTGGACGACGCTGATCCTGATTCCGATGATGTTGTCGCCCGCCGTCGTCGGCAACTTCTGGGCCTTCCTCTACCAGCCGCAGATCGGCCTCTTCAACTACGTCGTGAGCTTCTTCACCGGCATCCCGCCGTCGAGCTTCGAGATGCTCGGCTCGGTGAAGCTGGCGCCCTGGGCGATCGTCATCGTCGATACCTGGATGTGGACGCCGTACGTGATGCTGATTTGCCTCGCGGGTTTGCGCAGCATCCCCGACTACATCTACGAAGCGGCAGAGGTCGATCGCGCCTCGCCATGGCGCCAGTTCTGGAGCATCACGCTGCCGATGGTGCTGCCCTTCGTCATGCTCGCCGTGCTCTTCCGCGGCATCGAGAACTTCAAGATGTTCGACCTGGTGAACCTGCTCACCAATGGCGGGCCGGGCTCGACGACCGAGGTGGTGTCGATCACGCTCAAGCGCGAGGCCTTCGAGAAGTGGCGCACCGGGTACTCGTCGGCGCTGGCGATCATCTTGTTCGTCGCGGTGTTCGGCCTCGCGAACATCTACGTCAAGGCACTCAACGCGGTGAAGAACAGATAGTCATGGAACCCCTCGTCCCCGGAGTACCGCGGCCGATCCCCCAAGGGGATGCGGGCCGGCTTGGGAGCGGCCCGGCGCTCGGCCCGCGGGCATCTCAACCGCCCACTCGGTCGTCGAGCCGACCGCCACCGCCAAAAGCGTGGCGATGACGCTCGTCGTGCTCTACGCGCTGATCACGCTGGTGCCGCTGGTGTGGATCCTTCTCACCAGCATCAAGAGCCCGCCGGATTCGATCAGCTACCCGCCGAAGGTCGTGTTCGAGCCGTCGATCGAAGGCTACTGCAATCTCTTCACGACGCGCTCGCGGCAGACTGCCGAGTACATCGCCAGCCTGCCGCCGGCTGACAACGCCTGCGAGCGCAGCGCCCGCGCCAACAGCATGGTCGTGGTCAGCCGCTCGAACTACCTGCCGCGCTTCGCCAACTCGCTGATCATCGCGGTCGGCTCGACGATTCTGTCGGTCGGCCTGGGCGTGATGGCGGCGTATGCGTTCTCGCGCTTCAAGGTGCCGGGCAAGGACGACCTGATGTTCTTCATCTTGTCCACGCGCATGATGCCGCCGATCGCGGTGGCGATCCCCATCTACCTGATGTACCGCGAGCTCGGCCTGTCGGATACCCGGCTCGGCATGATCCTGCTCTACAGCGCGGTCAACGTCTCGCTCGCGGTGTGGCTGCTGAAAGGCTTCATCGACGAGATCCCGCGCGAGTACGAAGAAGCGGCGATGGTCGATGGCTACACGCGATTGCAGGCGTTTCGCAAGGTGGTGCTGCCGCAGGCCACGACCGGCATCGTCGCCACCGCGATCTTCTGTTTGATCTTTGCCTGGAACGAGTATGCGTTTGCGGTGCTGCTGACGAGCGGTGAGGCGCAGACCGCGCCGCCGTTCATCCCGATCATCATCGGCGAGGGCGGGCAGGACTGGCCGGCCGTTGCTGCGGGCACGATGCTGTTCCTGATCCCGATCCTCGTCTTCACCGTGCTGCTGCGAAAACACCTGCTGCGCGGCATCACCTTCGGGGCGGTACGCAAATGAAGGTTGTGAACCCCCCGCCCGTCGAGTACGACAGCCGGCCCCCCGAGGGGGCGCGGGCCGGCTCGGGAGCGGCCCAGCGTCGGCCCGGTCCTGGCCGAAGTGGCTGCGCCGCGGGCCGATGGAGATGACGGCCTGCATCGTCATCGCCCTGGGCATCTTCATGATGCTGCAGCCGTTCGCGCTGATCCTCTTCACCTGGTCGTTCGTCACCACGCTCGCCGGCGTCGTGATGTTCACGATCGTCTCCAAATTCCCGGCGTGACATGAAACCCGTCCCGATGTGTGTTGTCGGCCCGTTGCCGAACTTCAAGGTCCGCAAAGAACCGTTCGGGCTGAGGTATCGAAGCCTCGCGTTATCCCCGTTCGGGCTGAGCTTGTCGAAGCCCTTTGCATGTGGCACCAAGGCTTCGGCAAGCTCAGCCTGGCCCTTCGACAAGCTCAGGGCGAACGGGAGTGGGAAGCCGACCGTCGTCAACAGTCGCTACGGGCCGCAAGCCGACTCCCTCCTCATCCACGCAGGTTCGCTTACAACGCGGCCGCACAGACACTGACCATGGCCGAAATCCGCGTCCAGAACCTGCACAAAGCCTTCGCCGACTTCGTCGCCGTGAAGGACTCGAGCTTCACCGTGCGCGACGGCGAGTTCTTCTGCCTGCTCGGGCCCTCGGGCTGCGGCAAGACGACGACGTTGCGCATGATCGCCGGGCTCGAGCTGCCGACCTCGGGGCAGATCTTCCTCGGCAACGAAGACGTGAGCTTCAAGCGCGCGTCGGCCCGCGACATCGCCTTCGTCTTCCAGCTCTTCGCGCTCTACCCGCATCTGAACGTGCGCAAGAACATCGCCTTTCCGCTCGTCAGCCAGGGCATGCCCGCGGCCGAGATCAAGCTGCGCGTGGCCGAAGCGGCGCGCACGTTGCGCATCACCGAACTGCTCGACAAGCCGGTCTCTGGCCTGTCGAGCGGCGACCGGCAGCGCGTCGCATTGGGTCGCGCCATCGTGCGCCACCCGATGGCGTTCATGATGGACGAGCCGCTCGGCGCGCTCGACTCCGAGTTCCGCGAGCTGATGTGCCAGGAGCTGCGCGCATTGCACGACCGCATCCATGCAACGACGGTGTACGTGACGCACGACCAGTTGGAAGCGATGGCGATGGCCGACACGATCGCGATCATGAACCAGGGCGTGATCGAACAGCTCGGCCCGCCGCAGGAGGTGTACGACCGGCCGGCGAGTGTCTTCGTCGCCGACTTCATCGGCTCGCCGGCCATGAACTTTCTGCCCGCCGACGGTGGCTACGCCAGCGGTGCCGATCACGTGCGCATTGGCGAGGCCGTGCTGCCGATTCCGGCGCTGCGCGAAGACACGCCTGGCGCCTCGTCGCTGCTGTTCGGCGTGCGGCCCGAGCATGTGCGCTTGTCGCCGGCATCGAAGCTGCGCGCCGAAGTGCTCGGCACCGAGTACCTCGGCACCAGCCAGATCGTCACCTGCGCGACCGCGCAAGGCGCGACGCTGCGCGCCAAACTCGGCGTCGATGTGCCGGCGCAGCGCGGCGATCAGGTCGGGCTGGTCTTCGACGCCGCGCAGGTCTCGCTGTTCGACAAAGCCTCCGGCCGCGCGCTGCGCACGGCCCGCACCGACACGCTGGCCACGGCGCGCACGCTGCGCCACGTCGCGGCACAAGGAGCGGCTCATGGCTGAACTGGCGCTGCGTGGCCTGACCAAACGCTTCGGCGACGTGACGGCGGTGCGCGAGCTGAACCTCGAGATCGCCAGCGGCGAGTTCATCGTGCTGCTCGGCCCGAGTGGCGCCGGCAAGACGACGACGCTGCGCCTGGTGGCCGGCCTCGAACAGGCCGACGCCGGCCAGGTGCACATCGGAGGCAGTCGACGTCACGCGCACCGCACCGGCGCTGCGCGACGTGACCTTCGTGTTCCAGCAGTACTCGCTGTACCCGCACCTGAACGTCTTCGACAACCTGGCGTTTCCGCTGCGCTCGCCGATGCGCCGCATCGCCGAAGACGAAGTTCGCCGCAAGGTGACCGAGGTGGCGCGCCTGCTGCGCATCGAAGACAAGCTCGCCAACCCTGCCACCAAACTCTCCGGCGGCCAGATGCAGCGCGTGGCGATCGGCCGCGCTCTCGTGCGCGACCCGGCCGTGACGCTGATGGACGAGCCGCTGTCGTCGCTCGACGCCAAGCTGCGCAACGATCTGCGGCTGGAGTTGAAGCGCATCCAGCAGGACCTCGGGGCGACGATGCTCTACGTCACGCACGACCAGACCGAAGCGATGACGCTGGCCAACCGCATCGGCGTGCTGGAGCGCGGCGCGCTGGTGCAGGTCGGCACGCCGCAGCAGATTTATCGCGAGCCGGTGAACGCGTATGTCGCTGCGCGCCTGGGCTCGCCGCGCATCAACCTGCTGCCGCGTGCTGCGGTGGGCGAGCTGCAAGCGCCGAGTGCTGCGGCCACGATCGGCGTGCGGCCGGATGCGACGAAGCTCACGTGGGCCAACGGCCACGACGACGGCCACGTCAAAGCGCAGGTGCGCCGCATCGAGCACCTGGGCGACCAGATCAACGTGCACATGGCGCTCGGCGAGCACGAACTCATCACGCTGTGCAACGACGCCACGGGCCTCGAGCCCGGCCGCTCGGTGTCGGTGCAGTTCACCGCGCCGTTGTTCTTCGATGCGGCGGGGCAGCGCATCACGGCTTGAACCAGGGAACCACCATGGAACTGAAAACAATCATCGAAGCCGCGACGAAGACGCTGGTCGATCACGTCGAAGAGCTGACCGCGCTCGACGCGGCCATCGGCGACGGCGACCACGGCTTGAACATGAAGCGCGGCGCGCAGGCCATCCAGGCCAAGCTCGGCGAGCTGCAAGGCATGTCGCTCAACGAGGCGTTGAAGACGATGGGCATGACCTGCATGAACACGGTCGGTGGCTCGTCAGGCCCGGTCTTCGGCACGCTGCTGGTGACGCTCGGCAAGGAGTTGCCGGCCCAGCCCCACGCGGCCGATCTGGCGCGTGCACTGGCCGCGGGCATCGCTGCACTGAGCCGCCTGGGCAAGGTCGAGGTCGGCCAGAAGACATTGCTCGACGTGCTCGACCCGGTGCAGAAGGTGATGGCCTCGGGCGGTGACGACATGGTGTCGCGCGTGCGCCGATGCGCGCACGACAGCGCCGCGGCCACCGCGCAGATGGATGCCATCAAGGGCCGCGCGTCGTTCCTCGGCGACCGCGCGCTCGGCCATGTGGACCCCGGCTCGCGCTCGATGGCGCTGATCATCGACGCGGTGTGTGACTCGCTTTGAAAGAACAGCCATGAAAAAACTGATCAACCACATCGACAGCGTGCTCACCGAAAGCCTCGACGGCTTTGCCGCGGCGCATGCCGACATCGTCACGCTCGGGCCCGAACACCAGTTCGTGCGCCGCGCGCAAATCAAACCCGGCAAGGTGGCGCTGATCTCCGGCGGTGGCGCGGGGCATGAGCCGCTGCACGCCGGCTTCGTCGGCCACGGCATGCTCGACGCGGCCTGCCCCGGACAGGTGTTCACGTCGCCGACACCGAACCAGATGCTCGCCGCCGCGCAGGCGGTGGACGGCGGTGCCGGCGTGCTGTTCATCGTCAAGAACTACTCTGGCGACATGATGAACTTCCAGATGGCCGCCGAGATGCTGGACCGCGACAACGCGACCGTGATCGTCAACGACGACGTCGCCGTCGAGAACTCGACCTACACGACAGGACGCCGCGGCGTCGCCGGGACGCTGATCGTCGAGAAGATCGTCGGCGCGGCGGCCGAGCGTGGCGACAATCTTGCCGCGTTGAAGGCGCTCGGCGATGCCGTCAACAGCGCCACCGCGTCGATGGGCGTGGCGCTCACGTCATGCACCGTGCCGGCGGCCGGCAAGCCCACCTTCCAGATCGGCGCCGACGAAATGGAGATGGGCGTCGGCATCCACGGCGAGCCCGGCCGCCGCCGCGTCAAGCTCGGCACCGCCGATGACATCGCGGCCGAGCTGACGGGCGCGATCCTGAAAGACCTGTCGCTCAAGCCCGGCCGCGAAGTCATCCTGCTCGTCAACGGCTTCGGCGGCACGCCGCTGCTCGAGCTCTACCTGATGGTCAACGCCGCGCGCAAGGTGCTGGGCGGCGCCGGCATCAAGGTCGTGCGGCATCTCACCGGCCCCTTCGTCACCTCGCTCGAGATGGCCGGCTGCTCGATCACCGTCAGCGCGGTCGATGAGGCCGCGCTCGCGCTGTGGGACGCGCCGGTGCACACGGCTGCGCTGCGCTGGGGCCGCTAGAACTAGCCGCCGCGCGGACGAGCCACTCGCGCACACGCCTGTCGATCCTTGCCGCAGTTCAAGGACAGCGGCGCGGACCGGCGCAAGAGTGCGCCGGTGACTGCGCACACCTCCGTCGTCGATGTCCGCCAGGTGCCGTTGTGGTGGCGCCTGGCGTCGATCCTGCAAGCCTTCGACCAGCTGCCGGCCGGCGATGCGATCGAGCTGATCGTCGATCTCGATCCGTGGCCGCTGCGCAGCTATTTCGATGCGACGCGCAGCGGTCAGTGCGATTGGCAGGCCATCGAGAGCGGTCCGCAGGTGTGGCGCGTGCGCGTGCGCCGACTCCAGGGATGAACAACACATGACGAGCCGCAAGCCGGGTCTGGGCGACATTCGCGTCGGCGTGTCCGCGGCGCCCACGCCACAGCCGCGCGCCGCCGGGCGCTGGCAGGCAGCACGCCTGCTCACAGCGCCGCACCGCCTGGCGTTCTTCGCCGGCGCTGTGGCTCTCGCCGTGACGGCCCTGTGGTGGCTGGCGATGCTCGGCGCACGCGTGCTCGGCTGGCCGGTGCCTTGGGCCGTGTGCACCGGCGGCAGCGCATGGGCTGGCGCTGTCGCTGGCCTTCATGCCGCTGTTCATGACGGGTTTTCTCTTCACCGCCGGCACGCGCTGGCTCGGGTTGCCGGATGTCGATGCGCGCACGCTGCTGCACCCGCTGCTGGCGTTTGCGCTGGGCTGGGCGCTGGCGCTGCCGGGCTTCCACTTCGCTGCGCCCCTCGCGGGCCTGGGGCTCGCGCTCGTCGCGGGCGGCTGGGTGGTGGTGCTGTTGCGCTTCGTGCGCCTGATCGCTGCCAGCCGCGTGCCCGACCGCCTGCACGCACGCGCGGCCGCCGCGGCCGGCGCCGTCGGTGCGCTGGCGATGGGCGCGGCGGCCGTGGCTGTCGGCAGCGGCCAGACCGACTTCGCGCGCGCTGCCGCGCAGCTCGCGATCTGGGCTTTTCTCGCGCCGGTCTTCGCCATCGTCTCGCACCGCATGCTGCCGTTCTTCACCGCCAGCGCGCTGCCGTTCGTCACAGCGTGGCGGCCGGACTGGCTGCTCGCGGTGATGCTGTGGGCGCTCGGCCTCACCGCGCTGGCCGAGGTCGGCGCCGTGCTGTGGTGGCCGTTGCCGAGCGCGCTGCACGCGGTGCTGGCGCTGCTGCAACTGCCGGTCGGCGCCGCGCTGCTCTGGCTCGCGCTGCGCTGGGGCCTGCTGCACAGCCTGAAGGTGCGCCTGCTCGCCATGCTGCACGGCGGCTTCGTCTGGCTCGGCATCGTGTTCGCGCTGGCCGGCACGTCGCATGCATTGGCGGCGTGGCGCGGCGACGGTGCGTCGCTCGGCCTGGCGCCGCTGCACGCGTTGACGATGGGCTATCTCGGCGCGACGCTGATCGCGATGATCACGCGCGTCACCGCGGGCCACAGCGGCCGGCCGCTGGCGGCGGACAACGTCGTCTGGGTGCTTTACCTCGTGCTGCAGGCGGCGGCGGTGTTGCGGGTGGTGGCGGCGCTGTGGCCGGCGTTGCCGTTCGCACTCACCGTCGTGGCCGCTGGCGGCTGGGCGTTCGCGTGTGCCGGTTGGGCTTGGCGCTACGGCGGCTGGCTGGGTCGGCCGCGCGAGGATGGGCGGCCGGGGTGAGGGTACGTCAGTACGGGGGCGCAGTCTGCTCGCTTCGCCTCACCGCGGGTCCCATGCCCTGATCTCCGGCTCGGCCGGCACTGTGAATGCCGCGCCCATCTGATAGCCGCCGAAGAGTTTCCTCTCGAATGGCGGGGTACAACGCGACGCACAACCCTTCTCGGTGCTCGAAGAGCACCTTGATGGCCTTTGTTGCGTTGCCGCCCTGCGGGGTGACTGTGACGTTCTCGGCTACTCCGACCGCCCGTGCTTTGCGGCCTTCGACTTGCTTGCGAATGCCTTGATGAAGAAGCGGAAGCGTCACTGCTGAGGTGCTCTCGCCCGAGCCGTTGTCTTCCATCGCTCCAACCATGGTCTCTTTGCCTTCGTCGTTGAGTACGAAGCCGTGCGGCAGGAAGTTGCCGTGTTCTCGAAGTAGTCTTTCCGAAAGTTCAAAAAGTGGGTTCGCCACCGCGGCCACATCGCCCTTCAGTTCGGCGTAGAGCTGTTCCGTGGTCTTGGTCATGGAAGATGGCGGGGCGCGCAGCGGTGTGTTTTGAAGCCCAAAGAATAGCGTTTGTCTGACGCCCTACACCGCTCGTTCCTTCGTCCGGCTTCGGCATGGCGTCAGAGATAAGCGCTATTCGATGTGCGGCACCTTGAAGGCGCGACACTCGCGCAGGATGTAGCAGACGCTGGACCATCGGCTAGGCACTGCCGTGCCAAGCAGCGCTTCTACGCCATGGACGTACTCCCCCTCGGCCGGAGACAACATCTCATCCCGTCGCGACACCCGCCACCCCTTGCGGCGTGAACGCATCCGAGAAGCAGAACTGCTCGGCCAGCCCATGCGCCAGGAAGTCGGGCACCGCGGCTTCGACCATGCGCACCGAGCCGCAGGCGTAGACCTCGTAGCCGGCGAGATCGGGGTGGTCGGCGAGCATGGCTTCGTGCACCAGGCCGCGCCGTCCGGGCCACGGGTCGCCGGGCGCGGCGTCGGACAGCACCGGCTCGAAGCGGAAGTTCGGGTGCTCGCGCTGCCAGCCCTCGATCACATCGAGCAGGTACAGATCTTCGGCGCGGCGCACGCCCCAGTACAGCTGCATCGGGCGCCGCACGCCGCGCGCGAAGGCGTCTTCGACGATGCTCTTGACCGGCGCGAATCCTGTTGCGCCGGCGACGAACAGGATCGGCCGCTCGCTGTCCTCGCGCAGCGTGAACTGGCCGAGCGGGCCTTCGAACTCGATCGTGTCGCCTTCGCGCAGCGTCGTGAAGACCTGCGTCGTGAAGCGGCCGCCGGGGATGCGGCGCACGTGCAACTCGATCGTCGTGCTGCCCGCGGCCTGCGGCGCATTGGCGAACGAGAACGCGCGCTTGGCGCCGTCGGGCAAGACGATGTTGATGTACTGGCCGGCGCTGTAGCCGATGCGCTGGCCTTCGGGCAGCGCCAGGTGCATCAGCATCAGGTCGTCCGACAGGCGCTGCAGGTGCTCGACACGCGCTTGCCAGCGCCGCGGCGTTGCGCTGCCGTTCTCTGCACGGCCGTCGGCGGCGGCCAGCGTGATGACGCCCTCGACTTCGATCTCGATGTCTTCCAGCGGCACGGCGCAGCACATCAGCGCTTCGCCGCGCGCGCGCATCGCGTCGGTGAGCGCGGCGCGCTGGTAGGGCCCGGGGTCGACGCGGCCGTTGAGCACCGTGCACTTGCACAGCCCGCAGCCGCCGGCGCGGCAGTCGTAGGGCAGCGCAAGGCCGGCGCGCAGGCCGGCTTCGAGAATCGTTTCGCCGGGGCGCGCGGTCGCGTGTGCGGCGCCGGGGTGCAGCGTCAGTTGCAGCGTCGTTTTCGCCGCGCGCCGCGGTGGCAGCCACGGCAGCAGCAGCAGCAGCGTGGTCGCGCCGAGCACGAGCGCCCACAGCGTGCCGAGCGGCCAGACGTAGACCAGCGGGTAGAGCGGCAGCAGGAACCAGTCGAATTCGAGCGACGCCGGCAGGCTGCGCAAATCGGCCGGGCCCTGGCTCACGACCGGCGCGATCAACGCCAGCAGCAACAGCGTCAGCATCAACGCCAGCGCGATCGGCCGCGGCGGCTGCGTGCTCGCCTTGGGCACGCGCTGCACATGCACCCACATCAGCGCCAGCGTGACCAGCGGCACGCCGATGTGGATGAAGACGAGCAGCGAGAACAGGCGGTCGCTGACATGCTGGGGCGCGATGAAGTTGCGGATCAGCGTGCCGCCGAAGCCGGGCAGCCAGTCGATCCACTCGAAGCTGGCCTGCGTGACGAACTGCGCCAGGCGGTCCCACGGCAGCATGTAGCCGTTGGCGCCGGCCGTGTAGACCAGCGCCAGCAGCGCCACACCGCTGACCCACGAGAACCAGCGAAAGCCGCGCAGGCGGTCGAAGGCGAAGTAGCGCGCCAGGTGCAGCCACATCGTCAGCACCATCGCGTCCGAGGCGTGGCGGTGCACCGTGCGGATCACGCCGCCGGCGCCCCAGACGCCGTGCGTGATCGCTTCGACCGAGCGGTACGCGCCCGAGACGCTGGTGTCGAAGAAGGTGTAGAGCACGAGGCCGGTCGCGCCGACCACCCAGAAGAGGAAGAAGCTGATCGCGCCCAGGTGGTAGAGCGGGTTGCCCTTGTCGCCGAACGCGGCGTTGAAGACCGCCTCGGCGCGCATGAAGCCGGCGCGCAGGCCGCGTTGCACGAGCGCGATCATCGCCGGCGCATGGCCTGGATGACGACGACGACGAACAGCAGGCCGCCCGCGATGGCGAGCAATCCGCCGAAGCCCATCAGCCCCATGCCGGCGACTTCGCCGCTCGTGCGCAGCACCTGTTCGGCGCCCGCCACCTTGCGCTGCACGCCGTAGCCGCCCGACCAGACGAGGCCGGTGATGTGCAGCAACTGCCCCGTGCCGTAGAGCCACGGCTGCGCCACGGCGAGTCGGCCCTGCGGCGCGCTGTAGCCGAGTGTCGGCAGCAGATGAAAGACCACGCCCATCAGCGCCAGCGTCACGCCGACGATGCAGCCGTGGTAGTGCGCGGGGATCTTGACGTTGGCGCCGACTATGGTCAGGCCGATCACGCCGCCGGCAACGAAGAGCAGCATCGAGGCCAGCAGCGCGGCGCGCAGCGGCCGTTGCGTGTTGCTCAACGCGCGGCGCTGCGCCATCGCGATCAACACCGCCAGCACCAGCGGCGCGATCGCCGCGCCGCCGCCGAAGCGCATCGCCCAGGTGTGCATGTTGCGGTGCTCGACCGAACCGACGTCGTACGCGAGGTAGGCCAGCGGCGTGACGAAGACGCTGGCCAGCGCAAGGGCGAACAGCAGCAGCACGATGCGCGGCGACAGCGGCACGCGCGCGTCACAGGCTTGCGCGAGTGCGAGCCAGCCGACGAGCATCAGCAGCGTCCAGACGAATTGCAGCGCATGGCCGCCGCCCCAGAACAGCAGCTCGTAGTAGGCCTTGTCGGGCAAGTCGCGTGGCGTCACGGCGAGCGACCAGCCGAACGCGATCAGCGCGACGGCGGCGGCGACCGCGCTCGCGTTCAAGCCGAAGCGCAAAGCGCCGGCGCCATCGACGGCTACGCCGATGCGCGGCGCGGCGGCAAGCGCATGCAAGACGAGCACGCCGGCGCCGGCCGCGAACACCAGCAGGCCGGCGCGGAACAGCGCGCCGCCCAGCAGCGGGATGTAGTTGGCCATCACCGGCGCGCCGCCGTCCGCGAACGGTGCGGCCACCATCATCGCGGCGCCGAGGCTGCACGCCATCAACGCCAGCAGGTTCCACACGCTGCCCGCCGCTGTCCCGCGCAGGTTCAGGCTCCACAACATCCCGGCGATCGAGACGAACCAGACCAGCACCGAGAGGTCCACATGCACGACGAGGGCGGTGCGGAAGAAGTCGCCCGCAGGCAGGTGCGCATTGATGCCCGGCGTGCGCGCGAGCACGAGCAGCACCGAGAACAGGCCGGAGCCGACCAGCGCGGCGAGCGCGAGAAACAGCCAGCCGCGCGCCAGCCTGCGCTCGCCGCTCGTCGGCAGCGTGTAGTCGGCGGGCGTCGAGGCGGTGAGGCGCGGCGCGGCGAGGCTGTCGATCATTGGAAGGTGATGCCGCCTTTCTCGGCGTCGAAGTCGATGACGAGGATCTGGCCCGCTGCGAGTTGCACCTTGACCTCGCGCTGGTATGGCTTGTCGCGCGCGCGCACGTCGTCGGACAGGCGCACGGCAACGCGGCGTTCTCCGGCCGGCACGACGAGGCGCTCGTAGATCGCGGCGGCGCCGTCTTTCGACAGCCCCGTCGGTGCAGCGATGCGCTCGAGTGCCTTCACGCCGTCGATCTCCACCTGCACGGTGATGGGTGAGCGCTCGCGCGGACAGATCTCCGGCGCACGCATGTTCGGCGGCAGCTTGGCCTGCTCTTCGGCCGACGGCTTGCGGCAATCGCCGACGGGTTTGCCGACGCGCGTGAAGCTGAGCTTGATCAGCGCCTGGCCGGGCTCGATCGGGTGGTAGCGCGGCCACTGCGAGAACACGCCGATCGCGGCAGCGAACGCGCCATAGAGCAGCACCTGGCCGGCCCACGCCGCCGGGCCGAGCTTGGGGGTGGCGCGGGCGACCTCAGGCATGGAGCCCATCAGACACCGCGGCGGCGGCCGATGGCATGACCGAGCGCAAACGCTCGATGGCTTGTGTCACCAGCGCCGCGTCGCCGCGGCCGGCGAAGACGAGTTCGATGCGACCTGCGTCCACCGACGCGCGCAGATGCGGCTCGCGCTCGCCGCGCAGGCGCTCGGCGGTCCAGCGCTCGCCGAAGCGGAACTCGCAGCCGCCTTCGCGGCAGGCGGCGACGACCACGCCGGCGGCGCCGTCGCGCAGCGCGTACTCGACGAAGGACGGCGGCAACTGGCCGGCGCAGAGCAGGCTGAAGGTGTGGACGTGGCTGGTTTGCACGCTCGACACGTCCGCGCCGTGGTCGCAGCCGAAGACGACGATCGGCCGCGCTGCGCTCGTCGCTTCGAGCGCGGCACGCAGGCGCTGGCGCAGCGCGTCGAGCGGCGACTGCGGCATGTCGATGCCGGTCACCAGTTGCGCTGCGCTGCGAAACGGCGTCGATGACGGACACGCCCCCGCGCAGATGCCGCAGCTCACGCACAGGTCGGCGTCGACCACCGCCAGCGTGCGGCCGATGCGCTGGTTCGGATGCGGCGCCATCGTGATCGCGGCATAGGGGCAATCGACGAAGCAGCGCTGACAGCCGTTGCAGTTGGCGGGGTCGACCACGGCGGCGGGCGTGGGTGCATCGCGGCGTGACGGCAGGAACGGCAGCGCGAACAGCAGCAACGCGCCGCCGGCCACCAGCACCCACATCAACGCCGGCGACGTTGCCTCGGTCAGCGGGTGCACGAAGAGCACGATCCAATCCAGGCGCAGCGCGGCGGGCACGCGGTCCAGCGCGGCGGGCTCGTGGCTGGCGATCGGTGCGATGAGCGCGAGTGCGGCGAGCATCACGAACAAGCCGATCGCCAACACGCGCGGCGGCCAGACCGCCGCACGCGTCAGGCGCTGGATGTGAAACCACAGCGCGAAGACCAGCATCAGCGGCAGGCCGATGTGCACGAAGACGAAGAGCGAGAACAGCCGGTTGCTGACGGCACCCTCGGCAAGAAAGTTGCGCGCCATCGCCGACGAGACGACAGGCAGCGCATCGACCCACTCGGCGGTGGCCGTCGCCGAGTACTGGCCGAGCTGGTCCCAGTTGATCCAGAAGCCGCCGATGGCGATGGCGAAGACGAAGCCGAGCAGCGGCACGCCCGTCAACCAGGCAAAGCGGCGTACACCGCGCTCGTGGCGGTGCAGCCATTCGCGCAGCAGGTGCAACGTCATCGCAATGACCATCACGTCGGCGGCGTAGCGGTGCACGCCGCGCAGCAGCACGCCGCTGCACAGCGGCGCGTCGGCCAGATCGTGGATCGAGCGCCACGCGCCATTGACCGAGGTGTCGAGCACGATGTAGAGCACCGTGCCGCTGGCGGCGAGCAGCCAGAAGGCGAAGAAGCCGATCGCGCCCAGGTGGCGCAGCGGGTTCAGTGCCGAGCCGAACGCAGCATCACCCACACGCTCGGCCGCGCGCCATGCGCTCAGGCCGATGTAGCGGGGGCCGGTGACGTGCTGCGCATCGTTGCCTGCGCGCCCGCCGCTGGTCGCGCCATTCGAGCAGGCCGTAGATGAGCACGCTGAAGAAGAAGAGGGCGCCGCCGATCAGCTCGAAGATCAGCTTGTAGTCGTAGCGGTATTGGCCGGTGTCCGGGTCGTAGACGGTGCACAGGATGCGCACGCGCTCGACCAGCGTTGCAGCGTGGAGGCCTGCGCAGGCGGCGCGTCCAGGATCAACTGCCGCAGCGGCACGCCGAGCTGGTCGGCGCGCAGGCGGTCGCCGTAAACCTGCGCATGGATGCGGCCGTCGGGCGCGACGACGGTGACGCCGAGCACATGGTCGAAGCCGGCGGGCGTGGCGACGAAGCTGAAGCCGAAGGTTTGCGTCAGCGCGTCGAGACGCTCTGTCGGCGGCGCGAGGAACTCCCAGTTCGGGTAGTCGATGAGATGCTGGCGCGCGAACGAGCGCATCGCGCTGGGCGAATCGAAGGGCTGGTTGAAGCCGATGCTGACGACGTTGAACTGGTGCGCGCCGAGCATCGTGTCGAGGCCCTTCACCGCCTCGTGCAGTGCGCGCGTCTGCGTCGGGCAGACCTGGAAGCAGCCGGTGTAGATGAAGCTGACGAGCAGTGGCTTGCCGCGGTAGTCGGACAGGCGCATCGGGCGGCCTTCGCGGTCTTGCAGCACGAGGTCGGGCACGGCACGGCCGATGGCCGCTTCGCCGGCGCGCAGGGCTTCGCGTTCATCGAGTGCGGGTACGGCGGCGTGCGAACTCGAACTGGTGATTGCGAGCACAAGCGCCGCGACCATCACCGCAATCCCGTTCGGGCTGAGGTATCGAAGCCCCACGCGACGAGCCCTTCGATACCTCAGGGCGAACGGGAGGTGCAGCCCAAACGGTGAGATGGCGAGTGCGTGTTCGACACGCTCAACGCAGTGCCGCATCGACCACCACCGCCGCCAGCAGCACCGACAACTGCACCATCGACGCGAAGAACGCCGCCAGCGCGGTCTTGCGCTCGGGCGCTTTGGCCAGCGCGTGCGTCTTGCGTACGAAGTGCAGGCCGCCGATCAGCGCGCCGGCAAGGTAGACCAGCCCCGCGCCGAAGAACACCGGCAGCACCGACACCGCCACCAGCAGCAGCGCGTTCGCATGCACGATGCGCGCCGCGCGTGGCACGCCGACGACGACCGGCAACATCGGCACACCGGCCGCTGCGTACTCGGCGCTGTTGGCGATCGCCAGGCTCCAGAAATGCGGCGGCGTCCAGAGCAAGAGCACGAGCGCGAGCAGCCACGCCAAGGGTCCGAGCTGCGGGTTCACCGCTGCCGCACCGGCGAGCACGGCAAAGCTGCCGGCTGCGCCGCCGACGACGATGTTCCAGGGCGTGCGCCGCTTGAGGCCGAGCGTGTAGAGCAGCGCATAGGTCAGCGCACCGGCAAGCACGAAGGCCGCGGCGGTGACGTTGACGAGCAGGGCGGCCGCACCGACCGCGAAGACGAGCAGCGCGATGATCGCGGCCAACCACGCGCGGCTCTTCGGCAGCGCGCCGCTGGCGAACGCACGGCCGCGCGTGCGTTTCATCAGCCGATCACTGTCGGCCTCCGCATACTGGTTGAACGCCCCCGCCGCCGCCGAGGCGAGCAGCACCGACAGCGCGAGCACGACCGTCGGTACGAGGCCGAGCGAGCCGCCGGGCACGATGGCCATGCCGCCGAGCGCGGTGACCATGATCAGCACGGCGATGCGCAACTTGAAGATGCCGAGCACGAGGCGCAGGCGCGAGGGCGCAGTGGCTGCGCTGCGCAGTGTGGTGGTGTTCAACTCAAGCCCCACAACGTCGACAGGTACTTCCAGTTGATGAAGTAGTAGAGGATGAAGGCGAGAAGGAACACCATCGCCAGCGCAAAGGTGCCCGGCGCGGCAAAGCCCATCGAGCCGTAGCTCTGCGCGGCCACGCTCGGCGACGCGCGCAGCACCGGCGTGAAGTTCGGGCTCTGCGCGCCGCTGTCGAGCTTCTTGCCCCACAGCAGCGAGCCGACGGTGATGTAGACATAGATCGCGCCGCCGGCAATCGCCGCGATGCCGGTGACACCGACCAGCCCCATCATCAGATACGCCGCGCCGGGCCACTCGTAGGCAAGAGCTGCGCCCTGGAACGCCATGTCCCAATGCCGCCGCGCCACGCCGAGCGTGCCGGCGCCCATCATCACCAGCGCAAAGGCGTACATCGAAAAGCCGAACAGGTAGGGTTGCAACTTCGCCAGGCCCGGGTTGATCATCTCGCGCCTGAACAGCACCGGGATCAGGTAGTAGGTCAGCGCCATGAACGTCAGCGTGGTGCCGATGACGACGGTGGCGTGGAAGTGGCCCGGCACGTAGATCGTGTTGTGGATGATCATGTTCAGCTGCTCGGTGCCCATCATCACGCCCGAGATGCCGCCGAGAAAACCGAAGCCGATGATCGAGATGAAGACGCCGGAGAACGTCGGGTTGCCCCAGGGCGCCTTGCGCAGCCACTCGAACAGGCCCTTGGTGAAACCCTTCTGGCGCTGCGCGACTTCCATCGCGCCGGGGATCGTCAGGCCGTGCAGCATCGACGCCAGCACCGCGAAGTACATGAAGTAAGAGGTGTTGACGACCTTCCAGCCGGTGGACAGCCCCGGATCGGCGAGCAGGTGGTGCGCGCTCGCCAGTTGCAGGAACAGGATGTAGAGCAGGAACGCAGTGCGCGAGACGCGCTCGCTCATCGGCTTGGCGCCGAAGGCGATGGCCGCGACGAGGTACCAGACCGAGATGTGCGCCGCCACGTTGATCTGCTGCGACGAGTGGCCGAAGGCCCACCAGATCGTGCGGTAGACCAGCGGATCGACTGCCTTGACGATGCCCAGCGACAGCAGCCAGGTCGGGATCAGGATGATCGCGCCCGAAGCGATCGTGAAGACCGCGATGATCGCCGCGGTGATCGCGCCGAAGGTCACCAGCGGCACCGAGCCTTCGTACGTCTTCTCGCGCTTGGCCACGACCAGCGTGCCGAAGAAGACGAAGCAGGCGACGAGCGCGCCGACGGCGAACAGGATCAGGCCGAGATAGAACGCCGGCTCGGCCATCATCGGCACGTAGCTCGTCATCATCACGGACGATCGCGCCGCGATAGACGGCGACGTTGTTGGTGATCGAGCCGATGACCATCAACGCGAAGGCCAGCCAGGCGATCTTCGGCGTGGCGATGCGGCTCCTCAGCAGCGTCGAGGCGGCGAAGTACAGCACCGCGATCTCGAAGAAGATGATCCAGAAGATCAGCATGTCGATGCCGTGCGCCGTCAGCACCTGGTAGAAGCGGTCGGCCTCCAGCCAGCGAAACGCCGGCCAGCGCGTCAGCACGACGCCGATGGCCAAGAGGCCGCCGATCAGCAGCCAGACGACGGCGACGAAGGCGTTGGCCTTCATCAGGTTCTCGGCCTGCTGTTCGAACTGCAGGCCCGATCGCGGGCAGGTGCGGTACGTGGTGTTCATGGCCGCTCCCTCACTTGATGTAGATGCGCCCGACCATCTTGTGATGGCCGATGCCGCAGTACTCGTTGCAGACCACCGAGTAGGTGCCGGATTGGTTCGGCGTCACGGTGACCACATGCTCGAAGCCCGGCACCATCTGGATGTTGATGTTGGCCGGTTGCAGCGAGAAGCCGTGGTTGTAGTCCATGGCCGTCAGATGCAGGCGGTAGGTCTTGTCCTTCTCCAACTCGAGGATCGGATAGAAGGCCCACAGCCGCGCCAGCAGGTAGACATCGCTGCCCGGCGGCGGCGCAACGACCGGCGTCTTCTCGTCGGTCTCGGTGCGCACCGTGTGCTTGTCGACCATCGCCTGCACCTTGGCCATGAACTTGTCGGGCGTCGTGCGGTAGGTCTCCGTGCTCAGGTTCTGATTGCCCCAGATGTGCCAGCCGACCATCATCGCGAACATGATCAGGCACCAGGTCAGCGCGATCGCGATCCAGGTGCCCTCGACGCGGTCGATCGGGTGCCGATACCAGAGCCGTTCGGCGGGGGGAAGGATGGCGCTCATGATTACTTGGCCACCGGCAGCGTCAGGATGTCGAACACGCCCCACACCGTGTAGACCACCATCGGGATCATGACGCCGAGGAAGAGCAGCAGGAAGGGGTTGTCGAGCAGCTGCTGCATCCACGGCACGGGGGCGGTGGCGTCGTCTGTGGCGTTGTCATGCGTTTTCATGGCGGCTCCTCGCTCGGCCGACGGGCCGATGCGAGCGCATTCTGTGAAGCGGAGTGCGGCGCCGACATTGATCCATTGCAAGAAAGCGCGCGGTCGCGCGGCGCAACATGCGGCCGCATGACGATGGCAATCGATCGCTTCGAGGGCCTGCGCGCACTCGTGCTGCCGCGCGTGGCGGCGCTGTGCCTGGCGCTGATGTTCGTCGTCGTCATCGCCAGTGCCTTGCTGCGCCACCACGCCGATCAGGCAGCGTGGGCGGGCGATCTCGCGCTCGCGCGCCAGGTGCACCGCGTGGCGGCAACGCTGGTGCTGCTCGGCGCGGTGGCGATGGTGCTGCTGGCCCGGCGCGCGCAAGACCGCGCCACGTTGCGCCTTGCGTCGGCGCTGCTCGGCGTGGCGTTGCTGCTGTCGGCCGTCGGCATCGCCGGCGGCGCCTCGCGCGCGGTCCCGGTGGTGCTGGTCAACCTGCTCGGCGGCTTCGCAATGCTGGCGCTGTGCGCGCGGCTGGCGATGCCGCGGGTCCACGGCGGCGTTGACCGCGCCGCAGGCATCGCACTCGCACTCGTCGCGTTGCAAGCCGCCGCCGGCGCGCTGGCCAGCGCGACCGCATCACCTGAATGCGTTGGCCTGACCGATTGCGCTTGGCCCGCGCTGGCGCACCGCGTGAGCGGCGTGCTGCTGGCGTTCGGGCTGATGCTGCTCGGCGTCCATGCCGCATGGCGGCGTGAGCGCTGGGAAGGCGCGGCGCTGGCGCTGCTCGCGCTGTTGCTATTGCTGCTGGGCGTGCTCGCAGCCGGCATCGGCAGCGCGACGCTGCCGATGCTGGTGGTCGTGCACAACGCCTTCGCAGCGGCGGTGGTGGCGTTGCTGGCGCGGCTGGCTTGACGCGATCAGCGATCGATCTCGCGCTGCAGCGCGTCGATGCCGTCGAGCACGCCGCAGAACTTGCGGCCGAACGGCGTCAGCGTGTACTCCACGCGCGGCGGCACTTCGGGATAGGCGTGCTTGTCGAGGATGCCGAAGCGAACCAGCTTGGCGAGGCGCTCGTTGAGCACCTTCTTTGACAGGCCGTCGATCGCATGTTCCATCGCCCCGGGGCGGTTGACGCCGCCGCGCACCGCACCGAGCACCGCCAGCGACCACTTGCAGCCGACGATGTCTTCGACCATTCGCGACACGTTGGGGGTTGCCGTCACTGCTCCGCTCTCCATCGATACCTCAAAGTGCCCGGGTCACCGTTTTGTGCCCGCTGTTCAGGCTGGCGGGCACATGCTCGAATGCGTGCCGTCGTTCTTTCGAATTGTAGGAGTGCACCATGCGCAAGCTGCTCATCATCGCCGCCGCTCTCGCGACCGCATCGCCCCTGCTGCTTGCGGCCGACCCGGCGCCCGTACCGTACCCGCAAGGCTGGCGCCAGTGGACCCACGTCAAGAGCATGATCATCAATCCGGGACATGCGCTGTATGACGCGTTCGGCGGCATCCACCACCTCTACGCGAACAAGAAGGCCGAGCAGGGCTATCAGAGCGGCAGGTTCGCCGACGGCTCTGTCATCGTCTTCGACCTGCTGGAGGCCAAGAGCGCCGACAACGCGGTGCAGGAGGGCGCCCGCAAGGTGCTGGGCGTGATGCACAAGGACTCGCGCAAGTACAAGGACACCGGCGGCTGGGGCTTCGAGGGTTTCAAGGGCGACTCGAAGAGCGAGCGCGCGGTCGGCAACAACGCGGCGACGGCCTGCTTCCAATGCCACACGGCGCAGAAGAACAACGGCTTCGTCTTCTCGGCGTTGCGCAAGTGAGGTCGGCACTGACCGGCGCCTTCGGCCTCGACCCGCCCGGCCGGGCCGCGCCGCCGTGGACCACGCGCGAGTGGTTCAACACCGAGCGGGCGATCCAGCTCGCCGATCTGCGCGGCAAGGTGGTGCTGCTGCACGCCTTCCAGATGCTGTGCCCGGCGTGCGTGCACCATGGGCTGCCGCAGGCGCAGCGCGTACACGCCATGTTCGCGCCGCAGGCCGTTGCCGTGATCGGCCTGCACACCGTGTTCGAGCACCACGCCGCGATGACGCCGGTGTCGCTGCGGGCCTTTCTGCACGAGTACCGGCTGACGTTTCCCGTCGCTGTCGATGCGCCGAGCGCCGATGCACGCAACCCGATTCCAGCGACGATGCAGGCCTACGCCCTGCAGGGCACGCCGAGCCTGCTGCTGATCGACCGCGCAGGCCATCTGCGCCATCACAGCTTCGGTGCCGTCGACGATCTGGCGCTGGGCGCTGCGATCGCCGCCCTCGCCGCCGCACCAGACTGAAGCCGGTCGCGGGCCGCGCCTTGCGGCACATCAAGCGCGTGCGCGAAGTGCCCTCCGACAATGCGCGGCGTTCAGCACCCGCACAC
Organism: uncultured beta proteobacterium; assembly: GCA_963732625.1. Classification (GTDB taxonomy): domain Bacteria; phylum Pseudomonadota; class Gammaproteobacteria; order Burkholderiales; family Burkholderiaceae_C; genus CADEEN01. The sequence goes on from CAVTAM010000019.1 coordinate 214,802, forward strand.
CATGGACCTGCGCGTCTTCAACATCCCCCGCTACCTGTCGGTGCAACCGCTGTTCACCGACCTCTGCCCGCCCGAACTCGACCGCCTGGCGCAGGGCTGCGTGCTGCGGCGCTTTGCGCGCGGCGAAGACATCTTTCGCGTCGGCGAGCGCTGCGAGGAGTTTCACGTCTGCGTCACCGGGCAGGTCAAGCTGTTCGCAGTGTCGCCCGTCGGCGCCGAGAAGGTGATCGACATCATCGCGCCGGGGCAGAGCTTTGCCGAGGCCCTGATGTTCACCGGCGCGCCGTACATCATCAACGCGCAGGCGCTCGCCGACGTGCTGCTGCTGACGGTGAAGAAGCAGGCGGTGGAGGGCGAGATCGCGCGCGATGCGCGCTTCGCGCTGCGCATGCTGGCCGGCATTTCGCGCCGCCTGCACGGCCTCGTGCACGACGTCGAAGCCTATGCATTGCACAGCGGCGTGCAGCGCGTGATCGGCTACCTGCTGCGCGACATCGCGGCCGACGAAGATCAGCCGGTGACGGTGTCGCTGCCGGTCAGCAAGGCGACGATCGCGTCGCGGCTGTCGCTGACGCCGGAGTATTTTTCGCGCGTGCTGCACGAGCTCGAGGCCGCCGGGCTGGTGCGCATCGACAAGCGCGACATCCACATCCTCGACGCGCACGCGCTGGCGAACTACCGCTCGCCCTGAGCCTTGCGCTCGATCACGCGGCGGATGTCGAGATTGACGATCAACCGCGCCTTGCCCGCATTCACGGCGACGTAGGCCTCGCCGCGCGCGTCGGCATCGAGCGATTGCGCCGGTGCTTCGAGCCGCGTACGGCGCACACCCAGAAAGCCCGGCGAGCCGATGGCCTCGCCCATGCGGTAGTCGTGCACGAGTCCGTCGTGGATCGGCGGCGCGTCGGGATCGACCGAGAGTTCCCACAGCTCGGGCAGCGTGTCGAAGGCGATGACGAAGCTGCGCCGCGCAGCGACGAATCGAACCGCCACGACCGCGGCATCTTCGCGCCCGCCGAGGCTGCGCGCTGGCAGCGTCTTGGCGATGCGGCCGGCATCGAAGACCCGCACCGCGCCGGCCTCGCCGCTGACGCGCCAGCGCCCGTCCGCGGACACCGCGTCGGGCGCTGCAAGCGCAACGCTGCACGCGGCGGCGAGCAGCAGGCCCGCCGCCGATGGCCGCTTCACGACTTCAGGATCAGCTCGACCGCTTCTTTCAGATCCTTGTCGCTGATCTTGTCCGGCGGGTTCGGCGCCATCGGCACCGGGCCGAAGACGCCGCTGCCGCCTTTGCGCACTTTGTCGGCGAGCTTGGCCGGCGCATCGGCCACGCCCTTGTACTTGACGGCGATGTCCTTGAACGCCGGGCCGACCAGCTTCTTGTCCTTGGTGTGGCAGGCCATGCAGCCGGCCTTGTCCATCGCCGCGAGCGTCGAGGCGTCGTCGGCCTGCGCGGCAAAGGCGGCGAGTGCGAGTGCGGCCAGCAGCGCGAGCGAAGGCAGGAGGTGGTGCTTCATCAGTAGACATCCTTTTGCGTGTTGTTGACGTTGAACTTGCCGGTCGGCGTGATCAGCCTCGGGTCCTTGATCACGGTCTTGAGTTTTCGCGTCTTGTCATCGACGACGACGATCGCGCTTTGTTTGTCCTTGGCGCTCCACACCGAGAACCAGACCTCGTCGCCGGCCAGGTTGTACTCGGGCTGCACGACGCGCTTGGCGCCGTCGTCGGCGATGCCGGCCCATTCGGCGATCGGCAGCACGACGAAGCCCTTGTCGAGGTTGTTGATGTCGAACACCGCCACCGATTGCGAGACCTTCGGGTCCGGATTGAGCGCCGTGTCGACATACAGGTTCTTGCTCTTCGGATGCGTCTTCAGGAACAGCGAGCCGCCGCCCTGGCCCTTGATCTGCGCCACCTGTTTGAAGGCGTACTGCTTGTGCTTGACCGGGTCGGTGCCGATCAGCGAGATGGTTCTCGTCGCCGAGGTGGCCGGTGGACCACACCGGGCCGAACTTCGGGTGCACGAAGTTCGCGCCGCGGCCCGGGTGCGGGATCTTGCCGACGTCGATCAGCTTGACCAGCTTGCCTTCTTTCATGTCCACCGCGGCGATCTTGTTGCTCTGGTTGGCGGCCACCATGAAGTAGCGCTTGGTCGAATCGAAGCCGCCGTCGTGCAGGAAGCGCGCGGTGCCGATGGTCGTCACCTTGAGCGCATCGACGTTGCTGTAGTCCACAAGCAGCGTCTGCCCGGTCTCCTTGACGTTGACGACGAACTCGGGCTTGAAGTGGCTGCCGACGATGCTCGCCACGCGCGGCTCCGGGTGGTACTCCTGCTTGTCGACGGTATTGCCGCGCGTGCTGACGATCTTCAAGCGGCTCCAGCGTGTCGCCGTTCATGATCGTGAACTGCGGCGGCCAGTAGCTGCCGGCGATGGCCAGCTTGTCCTCGTAGCCCTTGTACTTGCTGGTCTCGACCGAGCGCGCCTCCAGGCCGACGCGCACCTCGGCGACGTTGTCGGGCTTTTCCATCCACAGGTCGATCATGTTGATCTTGGCGTCGCGCCCGATCACGAACAGGTAGCGCCCCGAGGCCGACGTGCGCGAGATGTGCACCGCATAGCCGGTCTTGACGATGTTGATGATCTTTTTCGTGTCGCCGTCGATCAGCGCCACCTCGCCGGTGTCGCGCAGCGTGGTGCTGAAGATGTTGGCGATGTTGTACGCGTTCATCTTCTTCTTCGGCCGCTTCTCCGGCGGCACGATCACCTTCCAGGTCTTGCGCGTCTCCTCCATGCCGAACTCCGGCGGCAGCGGCGGGTCGTGCTGGATGTAGCGCGCCATGATGTCGACTTCTTTTTCGCTCATCTCGCCGCTGGTCTGCCAGTTCGGCATGCCGGCCGGCGAGCCGTAGGCGATGAAGACTTTCAGGTAGTCGGTGCCCTTGCCGAGCGTCAGGTCCGGCGTCAGCGCCTTGCCGGTGGCGCCCTTGCGCAGCACGCCGTGGCAGCCGGCGCAGCGCTCGAAGTAGATCTTGCGCGCGGTGTCGAATTCGGCCACCGTCATCGGCGGCGCTTTCGGATTCGTGCTTTGCACCATCGGCACGTCGGCCAGCGGCGACGGCGCGGCGTGGTACTTGACGTCGCCGGGGTCCTTCTTCTCGTCGGCGACAGCCGCCCACGGCGTGCCCAGCAGCAGCGCGGCGAGCGTGATCGTGGTCAGGCGCGGGGTGTTCATCGAAGCTCCTTGTGGTTTCGCTGCCGATCGTCACGCCGCGGCGAGGGCCCGTCCTTGAACTGCATCAAAGTGTGCGCAGGTCGCGCCGCCGATGCTCGCAGCCATGAAGAAGAACACCGCCATCACCATCGCCGCCGCGTTGAGCTGCGGCGCCCCTTGGGCCCAACCCGCCACCAGCGCGCCGGACCAGACCATCGTCATCACCGCGACGCGCTACGCGATGTTGTCCACCGACGCGCCTGCGGCACTCGCCGTGATCACCCGGCGCGACATCGAAGCGCGCGGCGCCGACAACGTGCTCGACGCGATCCGCGGCGAGACCGGGCTGTCGCTGCAGGGCCGCGCGGTCGGCGGGCGCAAGGTGATCAGCATCCGCGGCATGGACAGCCGGCATGCGCTGTTCCTCGTCGATGGCAAGCGCATCGGCGCGTCCGACGGCGTGATCGGCGCCTCGGACTTCCAGTACGACTGGATCGCGGTCGACGACATCGAACGCATCGAGGTCGTGCGCGGGCCGATGTCGGTGCTCTACGGCTCGGAGGCGGTCGGCGGCGTGATCAACATCATCACGCGACAGCCGGGCGATGCGTGGCATTTCGGCGCGATGGCCGAGGGCATCGCCGCCGACGGCGGGCGCGGCGGCAACGGCTGGCGCAGCGGCGTGCGCGCCGACGGGCCGCTCGGCGGCGGCTTTTTTCTGCGCGCCGGCGTGGCGGCGTCGAATGTCGATGCGATCGCCTCGGCGGTCGATCCGCGACTGTCCGAGCTCGAGTCGCGCGACAAGCGCGACGGCTGGCTCGGCCTGTCTTGGCGTGGCTTGAAGGGCCAGCGCTTCGAAGTCGAACACCGCGCCGGCACGGAAGACCGCGAGGGCCATGCGCGCGAGCGCGGCGGCCAGCGGCGCTTCCATGTCACCTCGAACGACATCGAACGCGAGATGACGTCGCTCAACTGGGAAGCCGAGTGGGCGGCGCAGTTCGAGACGCAGCTACGCGCCTACCGATCGACGATCGACGTCGAGAACCGGCGTACGCAGGGCGTTGCGGTCAACCTGCCGCAGAAGGTGCAAGAGCAGGTGCTCGAAGGTCAGGCACGGCGGCCGTTCGGCGACGCGCATGCGCTCACCGCCGGCTTCGAAGCGCGCAACGAATCGCTCGATGACCCGGGGTTGCCAGGTGGGCGTTCGACGCTGCCGCACCGCTCCTTGTTCGTGCAAGACGAGTGGACTGTCGCCAAGCCGCTGACGCTGACCTTCGGCGCGCGCTACGACAAACACGACCGCTACGGCAACGAGTGGAGCCCGCGCGCCTACGCGGTCTGGCGCGTCGCGCCGCAGTGGACGGTCAAGGGAGGCTACAGCCACGGCTTCAAGGTGCCGAACTTGAAGCAGGTCGTGCCCGGCGCGCGACCGGAAGGGCCGAACACCTTCATCGGCAATCCGGACCTGAAGCCGGAGGTCAGCAACGCGCTGGAGATCGGCGTCGGCTACGCCGCCGGCCCAGCGCAGGCGCAGCTGATGCTGTTCGACCAGCGCGTCGACGATCTGATCGAAGTGCGCCTGGTGACACCCGGCCCGACGCCGGGCATCGGCACCTACACCTACGAGAACCTGGCCAAGGCCAGGTTGCGCGGCGTCGAAGCCTCGTGGTTGCAGCCGCTCGGCCAGGGCTTCACGACGGGCCTGTCGTACACCTACCTCGACGCGAAGAACGGCAACGGTCAGCGCCTCGAGCGCCGGCCGCGGCACAGCGCCGTCGCGCGGCTCGATTGGCAGCAGGGCGCGTGGCGCGTCGGCGCGACGCTCGAACATGCCGGCGATCAGGTGCTGCCCGGCACGCCGCCGAACACCGCGCCGCAGAAGGTGCCCGACGTGGCGCTGCTCGGCGGCCATGTCACGGTCAGCCTGCCGGCGGGCCTCGAAGCCACGCTCGGCGTGCGCAACCTCGACGACGTGCGCCTCGCGGAGAAATCAGCGCTGTTCACCCAAGTCGAGGCGCCGCGGACGTGGCGGTTGACATTGCGCGGCCGTTGGTGAGGCGGGCTTGATGCGGGTCAAGGAGGGCGGCCCGCGCGGCCGCTACGGTGTCCTGTTGCGTGTTTTGCGGCCCGGCTTGCTTATGAACGAACTGCAGCTCATCGATTCCGCTCTCGCGTCGCGCTGGCGCGCCAGCGGCTTGAAGCCGCTGCATCTGGCCGGCCGCACATTGCTGCCGCTCGTGCAAGGCGGCATGGGTGTCGGCGTCTCGGCGCACCGCCTGGCCGGCAGCGTTGCCGCGCACGGCGCGGTCGGCACGATCAGCTCGATCGACTTGCGCCGTCACCACCCGGACCTGATGGCGCGCACGCGGGCCGAGGGCACGGGGCCGCAGGCCAGGGCGGTGGTCGATGCGGCCAACCTCGAAGCGCTGCGGCGCGAAATCGCGGCCGCGCACAAGCTGGCGCAAGGCCGCGGCCTGCTCGCGGTCAACGTGATGCGCGCGGTCAGCGAATACGCGGCGCTGGTGCGCACCTCGCTCGAAGCCGGCATCGACGCCGTGGTGGTCGGTGCCGGCCTGCCGCTCGATCTGCCCGAACTCGCGCGCGAGCATCCCAACGTGGCGCTGATCCCGATCCTGTCGGATGCGCGCGGCATCGCGCTCGTCGTCAAGAAGTGGGAGCGCAAGCAGCGCCTGCCCGACGCGATCGTCATCGAACACCCGCGCTGGGCCGGCGGGCATCTCGGCGCTGCCAAGGTCGAAGACCTCACCGACCCACGCTTCGACTTCGAGCGCGTGCTGCCTGAAGCGCAGGCCTTTCTGCGCAGTGCCGGCATCGAGCGCGAGGTGCCGTTGATCGTTGCCGGCGGCATCCGCACCTTCGAAGACATCGCGCGCTGGCAGTCGGCGGGCGCGGCCGCGGTGCAGCTCGGCACGCCCTTCGTCGCCACCGAAGAGTGCGACGCGCATCCGGCCTTCAAGCAGGTGCTGGCCGCGGCGCGCGACGAGGACATGGTCGAGTTCACCAGCGTCGCCGGCCTGCCGGCGCGCGCGGTGAAGACACGCTGGCTGCGCAACTACCTCGACGCGCTGCCGCGCTTGCAGCAGACGGTGCACAAGAAGTCGCGCTGCACGCTGGCCTGGGATTGCCTGGCGCAATGCGGCCTGCGCGACGGCCTGCCCGGCTGGGGCCAGTTCTGCATCGACCAGCGCCTGGCCGCGGCCTTGCGCGGCGAGGTCGACAAGGGCCTGTTCTTCCGCGGCGCGGGCGCCTTGCCGTTCGGCGAGCGCATTGCCACCGTGCGTGCGCTGATCGAGCGCCTGCTGACGCCCGGCATGGCCCTCGGCGCGGCATAGCCGGGGCAAAACGTTCATCATCGGCCGATGGATGGACTGGCGTGGGTGCCGCAAATCCGGCAGGCGCATCTCGTGCTCGTCGCCGTCAGCGGCAGCCTGTTCGCGCTGCGCGGCATCGCGCGGCTGGCCGGCGCGCGCTGGCCGCTGCACAAGGCGTGGCGCATCGCCAGCGTGGCCATCGACACGGCGCTGCTCGCGGCCGGCGTCACGCTGTGGGCGCTGCTGTCGCTCCATCCGCTGCGCGAGCACTGGCTCGGCGCCAAGCTCGTACTGCTCGTGCTCTACGTCGTGCTCGGCACCTGGGCCTTGAAGCGCGCGCGCCGCACGGCCACGCGCGCACTCTCGCTGGCAGCGGCGCTCACGGTGTTCGCGACGATGGCCGGCATCGGCTGGACGCGCGATGCGCTCGGCTTCTGGCGCGCGTGGTTCACCTGATGCTGACGCGCCTGGCCACGCTGATCTTCTGGCGCACGCTGGCGCTGGCCTGCGTCGTGCTCGGCGTCATCGGCGTGTTCCTGCCGGTGCTGCCGACCACGCCGTTCCTGCTCGTCGCGGCGTGGGCCGGCGGCAAGGGCTGGCCGCAGCTCGAAGCCTGGCTCGTCGCGCACCCGCGCTGGGGCCCGCCGATCCGCCGCTGGCGCGAGCACCGCGCGGTGCCGCGCAGCGCCAAGTGGGCGGCGAGTTTCACGATGGTGACCAGCACCGCGCTGCTGGCCCTGTCGCAGGCGCCGCTCGGATTGAAGCTCGGCCTGCCGCTGTTGATGGCCTGCGTCGGGTTGTGGTTGTGGCGGCGGCCTGAAGTCTGAGCTGAGTGGTTGGGCTCTGAAGTGAAACTTGCACGCTCGTGAACGTCCGCTGACGGCCCGTTGGCGAAGTTCAAGGTCCGCAACAGAACCGTTCGGGCTGAGGTGGCTGTTCCGACCGTCCTGAGGTATCGAAGGAAGCCCCGCGTTGTCCCCGTTCGGGCTGAGCCTGTCGAAGCCCTTGGTGTGTGGCACGAAGGCTCCCTTCGACAGGCTCAGGGCGAACGTAAAGAAAAATCCCGTTCGGGCTGAGGTATCGAAGCCCCTGCGGCATGCGGCAAGAAGGCTTCGACGAGCTCAGCCTGGCCCTTCGATACCTCAGGGCGAACGGGGTGGAGAAGCCGACCGCCGTCAACAGCTGCAACGGGCCGTAAGCCGAAGCTCGTTTCATGCGTCGCGGGCCTCGCGCTCGTCGAGGCCGAGCGGTGCGTCAGTGCTCCGTCGGGAGATCCTGCAGGTGATGCTCCATGCCGTAGCGGATCAGCGCCGCCATCGACGGCAGCTGCAGCTTGTCCTGGATGCGCCGCTTGTGCGTGCTGATGGTCTTGATCGACAGGTGCAGCGCATCGGCGATGTCGCACAGCCGCTGGCCGGCGACGATGCGGCGCAGCACTTCGAGTTCGCGGTTGGACAGATGCGCGTGCCGCGGCGCGGCCGTGGCGCCGTTCAACTGCTGCACCACCTGCTCGGCCAGGCTGGCCGTGACGTACGCGCCGCCGCCGGCCACCTTGGCCACCGCATCGACGAGTTCGGCCGGCGCGCGGTCCTTGGTCACGTAGCCGTGCGCGCCGGCCTGGAAGGCGCGCAGCGCGTACTGCTCCTCGGCGTGCATCGACAGCACGAGCACGCGCAGCCGCGAAAATTCCTTGCGCAGTCGCGCGATCAGATCCAGGCCGCTCATGCCCGGCATCGACAGGTCGACGATCGCCAGCTGCGCCTCGTTGCGGCGCAGCCATTCGAGCGCCTGAAAACCGCTCGTCGCCTCGGCCACGCGCCAGTCGCGGCCGGTGCCTTCCAGGATGCGCACCAGGCCCTCGCGGACGATGGCGTGGTCATCGACGATCAGGATGCGCAGCGCGGGCTCGCTCACGGCGCGCCTTCCGTTGCCGAGGGCGCGCGCAGCGGCAGGCGTACCGTCAGCCGCGTGCCGCCGCCGGGCCGCGCGCCCACCAGGACCGAGCCGCCGAGCATCAGCGCGCGCTCGCGCAGGCCCATCAGGCCGAACGAGCCGGCGCGTTGCAGCACTTGTTCACCGAGGCCCACGCCGTCGTCGGCCACCGTGAGCACGAGCTGTCCGTCCTGCGCCTGCAGCGCCACGTCCACCGAGCGCGCCTGCGCGTGGCGGGCGACGTTGGTCAGCGCCTCCTGCACCATGCGGTAGATCGCGGTGGCCAGGCGCCGGTCGAGCGCCGGCTCGGCCAGCGGCAGGCGCGTGTGCACGGGGATGCCGATGCGCCGCGAGGCGTCGCGGGCCAGCCATTCGATCGCGGCGTTCAAGCCCAGGTCGTCGAGCATCAGCGGGCGCAGGTCGCTGGCAATGCGGCGCACCGAGGCCAGCGTGTCGTCGAGCATGGCCTGCATCGCCGCCACCTGCGCGTCGTCGCTGGCCAGGCGGGCTTGCGCGGCGAGTGTCGTCAGGTCGATCTTCAGCGCCGTCAGCCGCTGGCCGAGCTCGTCGTGCAGCTCGCGGGCGATGCGCCGCCGCTCTTCCTCGCGCGCCTCGACCACGCTGGCCGAGAGTTCGCGCAAGCCCGCCGCTTCGCGCCGGCGCTCGGTGACGTCGCTGACCACCATCTGCACCGTGCGGTGGCCGTGGTCGGGCAGGGCGGCCAGGGCTATCTCGATCTCGCGCGTCTGCCCGTCGCGGCGCGTCAGGCGGCCGGCGATGATCGCGCCCACCGTCTGCCCGGCCAGCGTGCGCTCGATCTCCTGGCGCAGCAGCGCATGCGAGTCGAAGTCGAGCAGCGTGCTGATGCGCCGGCCGAGCAGCGTGTCTGTAGAGTCCATGCCGAACAGCCGCACCGCAGCGCGGTTGGCGTAGGTCAGCACGTCGGCCTCGCAGATCCAGATCGCGCTCGGCGAGAGCTCGAAGACGGCGCGCATGCGGCGTTCGAGCGCGGCCAGTTGCTCTTCGAGCGCGCACTCCTCGCTGGCGTCGCGCAGCAGCGCAGCGAACAGCGTGCGCACGCGCCCGGGTCCGGGTCCGGCCGCCATGTCGATGCGCGACAGCGCGATATCCACCAGCACCGTGCTGCCGTCGGCGCGCTGCAACTCGACGCGGCGGCCCTGGCGCATCAGGTGCTGCACCGCATGCGACGCGGCAAAGCCGCGCACCATCGCCGCATGCGCCTCGCGCCAGCGCGGCGGCACGAAGCGCGCGAGCGACGTGCCGAGCACCTGCGCGGCGTCGCAGCCCAGCAGCCGTTCGGCCGCCGGGTTCATCGCCACCAGCGTTTGCGCCTCGTCGATCATCACGATCGCCTCGCGCGTGGCCAGCAGCAACTTTCCCGACGGGCCTTCGAACAAGGCGTCGCCCGCGGTGCGGTGATCGATCGGTGGCGGCAGCGTGGAAGTCACCACATCATCGTAGGCCGCGCGGCTGCCGTTTTCATGCCGCAGCGGCGCGCCAGCCGCGCTGCGGTTTGCGCCGCATCAAGTCAGGCGACGGTCAATCGCTGGCCGGCCGACTGCGCCTTCTTCGGTAGCTTCAACTCCAGTACGCCGTTGCTGTACTTGGCATCGGCGCTGGCCTGATCGACATCGCTGCCGAGCAGGAAGCTGCGGCTCGCATAACCGTAGCGGCGCTCGCTGCGCAGCAGGCGGCCGTCTTTCTTTTCTTCCTTGTCCTGCTTCACTTCGGCGCTGATGGTGACTTGGTTGCCGTCGATGCGCACGTCGATGTCTTCCTTCTTCACGCCGGGGATCTCGGCCTTGACGGCGTAGGCGGTGTCGCTCTCGGACAGGTCGATGCGGATCGGCGGCGCGCTCGTCGCGGCCACGTCGTTGCGAAACGGCCGCCACAGGTCGCGCAGCGCCGCGGGGAAAGGATCGAGGTCGAACAGGTCGGGAACGCGCAGTTCGTTCATGGCAGAGCTCCTTTGTCGATGGGGTGGCGATGCAAGGCCACGGATCGATGTTCGGCGCCGGCGACGGCGCTGCATTGAGTGCACGCAACAGCGCGTGCCGTTCAGAGAAGTCTGACAGCCGCTGGCGCCGCTTCTGACACTGCGCGCGAGCCGATGCCGATTGCCGCGCGCCGGCCGCGAGCCGATGCTGAAGTCCCCAACACGAAAGACAGCGACATGTCCACGATTCACCGTCTCGCCCCCACTGCCGACAACGCCTGGTTCGTGCACGTCGCCGAGCCGCTGTGCATTGGCCTCGGCGAGTTGACCGGGCTGCTCGGCGTCAGCGACAGTCAGGCGTGCAGCCACGGCGAGCGCTTCGCCGTGCACCGCGTGGCGCGCGGTGCGGCGCTGGTGCATGAAAGCGCGCACGCCGCCACGCTCTACGTCGTGCGCAGCGGCAGCTTCAAGAGCGTGAAGACGGCCGAAGACGGCTACGAGCATGTGCTGGGTTTTGCCTGGCGCGGCGACGTCATCGGCTACGACGGGCTGTACCGCGAGCACTACGCCTTCGGCGCGGTGGCGCTCGAAGACAGCCGCGTGGTCGCGCTGCCGATGGCCGCGCTGCCGGCGCTGCGCCAGCAGTCGCCGGCGTTCGACGCCGCGTTGCAGGCGCTGATCGCGCGCCAGTTGGCGCATGCCGGCGAAATCGCTGAAGTCATGTCGGCCGTGGCCGCCGACGTGCGCCTGGCGCGCTTTCTGGTGCAGCTCTCGGGCCGCATGGCCGAGTGCGGCCAGTCGCCGCGGCGCCTGCTGCTGCGCATGAACCGGCGCGACATCGCCAACCACCTCGGCCTGGCCCACGAAACCATCAGCCGCTCGCTGCGCCTGCTGTGTGACGCCGGCTGGCTGCGCGTGGACAACCGCGATGTCGAGATCCTCGACCTGCCTGCATTGAAGCGCTGTGCGCGCAGCACCCGGGGCGCGCCTGAAGACGTGATGGCGCGCGCCGCATGAACCACCCTGGAGAGAACCGATGAAACACCACATCACCCTTTGCGCCGCCGGCTTGCTCGTGCTGTCGCTCGGCGCCGCGCAGGCGCAAGGCCCCGCCTCGGCGCCCGGCATGGGCATGATGGGGCGGTCGCCAATGACCCGCGACAACACGCCCGGCTGGTCGATGATGAACCGCGCCGAGCGCAGGGAACATCACGACAAGATGATGGCGATGAGCGACCACGGCGCCTGCATGGCCTACATGCAGGAGCACCACGCCAAGATGGCCGAGCGCGCCAAGGCGCGCGGGCGCACGCTGCCGGCCCAGCCGCGCCGCGATGCCTGCGCGCCGTTGAAAAAGTAGGGGCGCCGGTCGGGCGGCATCAACGCCGCCGCAGCGCACGCACGGCGCGCCACAGCGCCAGGCCGCGCAGCAACCAGCCCGAAGACGGCAGCCACTGCGCGGGCCGGCAGGCTTGGCGCAGCGCATGCACCTCGTGCGCCAAGCGCACGCGTTGCAGCGTCGCATTGGCGGCGAGCAACTGCCGGCGGGCCGCGAGCTGCCGGCGCTGCGTCACGGCGCGTGATCGCGGGCCAGCGCCTGCGCGTCGGCGCGCAGCTGCAGCAGCGTTTCCTGCAGCAGCGCCGGCCGCTGCGCGATCAGGCGCTGCCACCACAGGCTCGCCAGCACGGCGGCGGCGAGGCACAGCAGCGCCGCGGCGCCGAGCACCAGTGCGCCCTGCGCCGGCCCGGCCCACCAGGCCAGGCCCAGCACCGCGAGCACGAGGCCGACGCCGAGGCCGAATAGCGCCAGTGTGGCGGCCAGCGCCTGCTGCGCCACGCGCAAGCGCTCCTCGGCCAGCTCGGTGCCGGCCAGTTCGATGCGCGTGTGCACGATCTCGACCAGCGTCGCCGCGATGTCGCGCGCCGCGCCGCCGAGAGGGCGCTCGGCGGTCGTCACGCTACCGTCTGCCGATCAGCAGGCCGGCCAGCAGCCCGATCGCCGCCGCCACGCCGATGGCGGTGTACGGGTGCGCGTGCACCGCCTCGTCGGTGCGGTGCGCGGCGTTCTTCACGCGCAGGCCGGCCTGCGCTTCCAGCTCGGCCAGACGCGCGCGCAAATGCACCACCTCGCCGCGCAGGCGTTCGCGCGTGGCCGCCATCTTCTCGTCGCCGGCGCGCGCGGTGTCCTTCAACAGCGCCTCGGCTTCATCGGCCAGCGTGCGCAGGTGATGCGCCATGCGGTCGTCGGTGGGGGGTGTGGTGGTCGTTGGTGTGTCCATGTTTGCAGTCCTCTCGAAGATCAAACAACGCGCAGCTCGTTGACCACGCTGGTGATGCCCGGTGCCGACCAGGCCGCGCCTTGCGCTGCCGTGCGTTCGGCCCACGAATGCACCTGGCCCTTCAGCGTGGCGCTGTGGCCGCTGACGACGACCTCGATGTTCCGGGCCTCGCGCTCGGCCTGGCGTTCGAGCGCGCCCTGGATGCGGCTCTTGATGTTGGCCGGCGTGACCTGCGGCTTGACGGTGATGCTGTTGCTGACGCCGACGACGCCGGTCAGTGGCCGCACGGCCTTCATCGCATAGCTGCGCTGGTAATCCCAATCGACTTCGCCCGACAGCGTGAGCCAGCCTTTTTCAACCATCACCTTGACGCGATCTTCCGGCACCAGCGCGTTCCAGCGCAGCGCCGACTCGGCCGCCGAGGCGATCTCGGCATCGGTGCGCCGGGCCGATGCGCCCAGGCGCACGTCGAGCTCCACCGCCAGGCCCTTGACGCCTTGCACGCGTTGCACCGCACGCTCGGCGGCGTACTTCTCGGCAAAGCTCGTCAGGTGCCCGGAGAGCGTGACCACGCCGTCCTTGACCGCGACGCCGATGTTGTTGGCGGCCACCGCCGCATCCCATTCCAGTTCGGACTCCACGTCCTTCTTCAGTTGCGAATCGCTCTTCGTCATGGCCGTTCCTTTCAATAGCAGGTGCATGAGAGGCGATGGTGAGCGAGCGGCGCGCGTGCGGGTTGATCGTGCTCAACACACGCCCGCGCGCGTCGCCTATTCTTCAATTGCGTTCTCGCCGAGGGGTCAAGTCCGAAGCGAAAACGTCAGGTGAGCAGCTTGGCAACAGGCTCATCGCGGGTCCCTCCGGGGCACCGCGAAGGACGAAGACAAGTCTCAGACCGAACGCTGAACGCGAGAACACGTTTCGGGGCTCTTCGCCGGGCCCGCCACTGCGCAAGGAGTGGCGGGTTTCATCGTTTCTGGTGCATGCAGCGGCGAGGAGGCCATCCCATGAGACGACTCTGTCACCCGGCTTTTTTGTTCGCGCTCACGCTCGCAGCTTGCGCCGTCGAAGTGCAGAACACGCAGCCGGCCAAGGAGATGGCGCGACAGGCCCAGCCGCCGGGATCGGTCTACACCGGCTGGCGCGTCTTCCAGGACAAGTGCGTCGGCTGTCACGGCGCCGAGGCCCGCGGCACCGAGCGTGGCCCCGACCTGCTGCCGCGGGTGCGCGACATGGGCCCGCGCCGCTTCGTCAACGTCGTGCTCTACCGCTACGACTGGAGTCTGCCGGCCTCGCGTGCCGGCGGCGAGGGCGCGGCGCGCGAAGCGCTGATCGAGCAGATCCTGCAGCGCCAGGAGCAGGCGCAGCAGATGCCGGCGTGGCAGGGCGAGCCGCGCGTCAACGCGCACATCGCCGACCTGTACGCGTATCTGTCGGCGCGCGCCGAGGGCACGCAGGGGCCGGGTCGGCCGGCGCCGTAGCGGGGCTGCACGACCAGTGCAGTGTTTCACGCTATGCGGCACATCAAACCGCGTCTTTGCCGCCCTGGCGTCGTTGCAAATCCTCGCGATACCTACGGGTATCGCTGCGGTTGCGCCTAGCCAGGACGACAAATCCATCGGTTTTCTTGAGTGCCGCACAGCGTGAAACACTGCACTAGCTGTCGGGTACCCTGCGCAACATCGACACGATGCTGAAGGCCTGACCGTGATGACGAACACCACTGCATTCGCTCCCAGCGGCGTGCTGCGCGCCTCGATCAACCTCGGCAACCCGATCCTCGCCCATGCCGACCCGACGAGCGGCCAGGCCGGCGGCGTGTCGGTCGATCTGGCGCGCGCGTTCGCGGATCGGCTCGGCGTGGCGCTCGAACTCGTCGTCTTCAAGACCGCCGGGCAATCGGTGGCAGCGGTGACCCACGAGCAGGCCGACATCGGCTTCTTCGCCATCGATCCGCTGCGCGGCGCGGGCATCGGCTTCACCGCCGCGTACGTGTTGATCGAGGGCTGCTACCTGGTGCGCGACGGCTCGCCGCTGCGCGCCAACGACGAGGTCGATCGCGCCGGCACGCGCGTGGCGGTGGGCGCCGGCAGCGCCTATGACCTGCACCTGACACGCGAGCTGAAGCAGGCGCAGATCGTGCGCGCGCCGAATTCACCGGCGGTGGTCGACACCTTCGTCGAGCAGGGCCTGGGTGTCGCCGCCGGCGTCAAGCAGCAGCTCGAAGCGGACATGAAGCGCTTGCCCGGCCATCGCCTGCTGCCCGGCCGCTTCATGGTGATCCAGCAGGCGATGGGCCTGCCGAAAGGCCGCGGCGAGAGCGCGCGCGCGACGCTGGCCGCGTTCGTGGAAGAGATGAAGGCCAGCGGCTTCGTCGCCGAGGCGCTGGCGCGGCACGGCATCGAAGGCGCGTCCATCGCACCACCCGCTGCCGAAGCGCAAGGTCAGCGTTAGCGTGCGTTGCCGTAGATCAGCGCGCCGGCGATCACCACGGCGAGCAGCGCGAGCACGAGGCCGAGCCATTTGAAGGCCGTCATGGTGTTGGCTGCTTTCTGCGACGGCTGAGGTGCACCAGCGCAGGCACGGCGAGCAGCGCAATGAACAGGCCCGCCGCGAGCAGCAGATCGGGTGCGAACTGCCACAGCATCGGCGCGCTCAATCCGGCCAAGCGCGGCAACAGCGCCAGGCCCACGGCCACGATCAACATCAGCGCGGGCCAGATCGCGCGCCGCTGTCTTTGCGCAGCCCACCACGCCAGCGCCGCGAGCGCTGCCGCGAGCACAACGATCACTGCATCGAAGACGAGGTAGGCGCGGCGAATGCTCGGCCCGCTCGGCGGCGGCTGGCCGCGCAGCAGGTTGACGACGCCGATCGGCAGCCTGCTCAGCGCCGCGTTGATGTTGCCGAACGGCAGCTCGTTGTTGGCATTGATCAACAGCACGACGGCCTGCTTCGTCTCGGGCATCAACACCATCCAGGCCGCGAACGACGACAGCGAGCCGAGGTGCCAGCGCGCATCGGCCGCGGCGCCGAAGGGGCCGACGAACCAGCCTTCACCGTAGCGGAAATTGAAGTCGGCCGAGAGCAGGCGCGCGTGGCCCGGCGGCGAGCCGGGGGCGAGCAGTTGCGCCACGCTCGCGGGCGTGAGCAGGCGCGTGTTCGGCGTGGCGCCGCCGGCCAGCAGCAGCGCCAGATAACGTGCCATGTCGTTGGCGCTGGCCACGAGATTGCCGGCGGGTGCCATGCCGGGCAGTGCGCGCAGATCGTGTTGCAGCGGCAAGCCGAACCAGTAGCGGTGCAGCGCGGTCATGCCGGCCGCTTGCGCCGGATCGGTGTGGCTGTTGTGCATGCCGAGCGGCGCCAACACGCGCTCGCGCACGAGCTGCGGCCACCGCCGGCCCGAGACTTCTTCGAGCAGCGCGCCGAGCAGCACGAAGTTGAGGTTGCTGTACTCGTAGCGCTCGCCCACCGGCCGGTTGAGCGGCGTGGCGCCCATCGCCCGCGCCAGCGCGACCGTGCCGGCCTGCGTTTGCGCCAGCAGCGGCGCCACGCCGTCGGCGCGCGACAAGCCGCTGGTCTGGTTGAGCAGGTGGCGCACGGTGATGCGCGACGAGGCCTCGGCATCGGCCAGCTTGAACCACGGCAGGTAGCGCTGCACGGGCGCGTCGGCGTCGAGCTGCCCGGCTTCGATGAACTGGCGCACCAGCAGCGCGGTGAAGGACTTGGTCAGCGAGCCGATCGGAAACGGCGTGTCGGCGCTGACAGGATTGCCGTGGCCGTCGTGGCCGAAGCCGCGGCTGTGGACCACGCGGCCGTCGTGCAGCACGGCCAGCGCCACGCCGGGGATCGCCGAGGCTGTGACTTCATCGGCGACGAAACGGTCGATACGCTCCATCAGCGCGGCCTCCAGCGCATCACCTGCCCACGCTGGCGTGGCAAACCCGAGCCAGACCGCCATCAGCGCGCCCGCGTACTGCTGGAACACCGCCTCACGCATGGCGGCCAGTGTCCTGTGCATGCACGGCGCTGTCCATGATCACGATCAAAGTGGGCGTGCCGGTGCGGTTGTGAGCTTCACGCTGCGCGGGCTCAGCGCCTCGCAAGCAAACCAGAAGTAGGCGACGGCAAACATCAGCCGCTGCAACAGACCGCCGATTGACGGCCACAGCTCGCCCAACGGTGACAGCGCGCAAGCAGCGAACAGCGCGACCGCATCGACGCTGCGCCGCGCCGTCTCGCCGTCGCCGCGTTGCAGCCACCGCGCCAGCACACCGAGCGCGAAGGCGAAGCCCATGCCCGACGCGGTGATCGAGTGCAGCAGGTCTTCGGTGGCGTCGAAGGGCACGCCGGGCAACCAGGGCTTGTGCGAGAACGCCGCGGTGCCGAACATGCACAGCGCGAAGGTGATCTGCATCCACCCCGTTGCGCGCGGCCACACCGCCCGCAGGCCGAGCGCCAGCCAGAGCACCGCGCTGCCGAAGAGATAGAAGCCCAGGCGCGCGATCCACGCCGAGCGCTGGCCCTGCGCCGCCGACTCGCTGATGGCGTGCGTCCACCACGAGTACGGGCTCGGCATCGCCAGCGGCGCCGCGAAGACACACACCGCCGAGGCCAGCAGCAACAGCACGACGGTGATCGGTGCGAGCGGGACGGCCGCCGCGGCGGGCGCTTCGAGCAGCGCTGTCAGGGCACGCGGTGGGCCGGCATGCGCCACGACCACCTCATCGCTCGGCGTTCGCCGTCACATGCGCCATGACCGCGCGCCGCACTTCGTCGTCGTGCCCGACCCACAGATGGCCGCCTTGCTCGAAGCCGATGAACTTGGCGTTGGCGATGCGTGATGCGGTGTATTCGGCGCTGGCATAGGTGCCATAGCCGTCGTCGCGTGCGCTGATCAGCAGTGTCGGCGCGCGGATGGCTTCGAGCGCATAGGGCTGCAGATGCATCGCGATCTTCGTCTCGTTGCGCAGGCCCTCGGCGCGCAAAGACACCGGCAGGATGCTGTTCACCATCGCCTGCACGCGCGCCTGCTCGGCCGGGCTCGCGGCGGCGACGACCACCGGCGGCGTGGCCAGCACGCGCGCGATCACCTGGCCGCGCGCGAGGTGCATCGCACTCCAGTAGACGAAGTCGGAGCCGATCAACGACAACAGAACCTTCTCCGCCAGCGGCGAGGGCGGTGTGGCGGCTGCTGTCGTCGGCCGGTACGCCAGCGGCACGAGCAGCACCAGCGATGCGACACGCTGCGGATGCCGGATCGCCAGTTGCATCGCAGACAGCGCGCCGGCCGACGCGCCGAGCACCGCTGCGCGCTCGATGCCGAGCGCGTCGAGCAGGCAGGCATGCGCGTCGGCCTGCGCTGGCGGTGACGCATCGGCCGGCAGCGGCGTGCCGAGGTAGCCGAAGCGCGACGGCGCGATGACACGAATGCCCTGCGCCGCGAACTCACGCGCGAACAGCATGCCCTGGTCGTGCCCGCCGCCGGAGCCGTGAATCATCAACAGCGGCGTGCCCTGGCCCGCTTCTTCGTACTCGATCGGCCCGCAGCGCGTGGCGATGAGCGTGCCGCCGTGCATCGCACGCGCGGTGGCCGCTTGCACGTCGCCGTGAAAACGCCAGCCGATCCACGCGCCGGCGGCGATGATGAGCAACAGCAGCCACTTCATGGCTGTCGTCACACCATCACCGCGGCGACCGGCCGGCGCAGCGACGGTGGCAGTTTCGGCCCGCGGCCGAAGCGCACGACGAGGTCCGGCCGCCGTCCGGCCAAGCCGATCGCCGAAGCGAAAGACTCGCGCAGCGATGCCACCTCCACCGGCTGATTCAGCATCGCGTTGCGGATGCCGAGAGCCGCGGCCTGCAGCGCGAAGCGTTCGTAAGCGCGGCCGACGTCGACCCAGCCCGCCTTGTCGGCGTTCTTCGCGGTGAAGACCGCCACGCCCGCCGAGCTGCGCAGGTGCTTGGCGACCTTGTCGTTCTCGGCCTTGGGTTTGAAGACGAAGCCGAACAACATCGACCCCAGCCACGACGGCAGCACCGGGTTACCCGACGACGCGGCGAACAGCCCGTCGCCCAGACGCACCGCGTCGGCGCCGCTGAAGCGGATCCAGGCCTTGAGTTCGTTGACGAAGGCCGGGTCGTTCATCTGCGCGGTGTTGCCTTGCACGACGAACTCGAGCACGCGCTCCGAGGCGGTCTTGTCGGTGAGCAGCGTCAGCTCGACGCTGTCGCTGGCCGCGGCTTTGGTCAGCGCCGCGAGGTCTTCAGAGGACAGCGCCTTGCCGTCGTACTCGCCGCGCGTGCATTGGCGCTCGGCGATCGCGTTGAAGAGCGGTGTGCTCGACGGCGTTGTCGGTTCGAGCGTGATGCCGATGGCGTTGCGCTGCGCATCGAACGCCGTTTGCGCCTGGAGGCCATGCGCCAGCGCGCCTTGCGCCAGGTTCTCGGCCGCGCAGCCGAGCGAGACATACAAATGGTGGTCGTCGGCATCGACCGCGGGGCAGCGCCGCGCCAGGTCCGGCAGGATCGATAAGCGCTGCGGCGACTCGATCGCAAAACGCCAGCACTGCGTGTTGTGGCTCGACGGCGCGAGGGTGGCCAGGCGCACCAGTTCGCGCAGCAGCTCGTTGGGTGCGGCCGTGGCCCCATCGCCCAGACGCCAGATGCGTTGCACCGCGGCCTCGTAGCTCTCGCCGGCGGCGGAGCAGGCTTGCAGGCTGACGCTGCCGGCGATGGCGGTGGCATTGAACTGTCGGCGCGTCATCATGTGATCAACTCCTTTGCGCAGGCAGTCTTGCGCGGCGGACCAGCAGCGCCATCAGCGGCGGCAGCGGGGGCTGTATGCCGGGTAGCGCGGTCGAGTAGGCCGCCAGCGTGGCCCAGCCGCCCCTGCGTGATCGCGACCCAAGCAGCGTAGCGCTCGCATGGTGCACCGCATTGACCCGTATCAATGCGTGCCGCGGCGCCAGAACCAATGCTTGGCCGCTTCGGTGGCGGCGACGTACGCGAGCACGATGGCGAGCAGCGCGGCGACCATCGGCGCCGGCATCGCGACGAAGCCGAACAGTTGCGCCGCCGGCGCGATGAACGGCAGCGCCACGGCGAGCAAGGCTACAGCGAGCGTCGTCCACGCCAGCAACGCCGATGGTTGGCTGCGCCACGCCCGCAGCCGCGTGCGCAGCACCAGCACGACGGCGAGTTCGGTCAGCAGCGAGACGACGAACCAGCCGCTGTGAAACAGCGCCGGCCCGGCGTGAAAGACCTTGACCAGGAGCACGAAGGTCAGCAGATCGAACAGCGAGCTGATGAGGCCGAAAACGAGCATGAAGCGGCGCACCTCGGCCAGGTTCCAGCGCTGTGCGGATTGCAGGTGATCGGCATCGACGCTGTCGGTCGAGATCGCCATCGACGGCAGGTCGGAGAGGAAGTTGTTGAGCAGGATCTGCGTGGCCGTCAGCGGCAGAAAGGGCAACAGCGGTGTCGCCAGCGCCATGCTGATCATGTTGCCGAAGTTCGCACTGGTGGTGATCTGGATGTACTTCAGCGTGTTGGCGAAGGTGCGCCGGCCTTCGCCGATGCCGCGTTCGAGCACGCCGAGGTCGGGCTGCAGCAGCACGATGTCGGCGCTCTCCCGCGCCACGTCAACCGCCTGGTCCACCGAGATGCCGACGTCGGCGGCGTGCAGCGCCGGTGCGTCGTTGATGCCGTCTCCCAGGTAGCCCACGGCGTGTCCGGTGCGTTGCAGTGCGCGCACGATGCGCTCCTTCTGCGCCGGGTCGACCTCGGCAAAACAATCGGTGCGCTCGGCCAGGTGCCACAGCGCTTCGTCGCGCAAGCCAGCGATCTGCTCGCCGGTGAGCAGCGCCTGCGCATCGAGGCCGACCTGTGCCGCCACATGCGCTGCCACGTGACGGTTGTCGCCGGTGATCATCTTCACGCGCACGCCGCGGCGGGCCAGGGCGCGCAGCACCTGCGGTGCGTCGGGTTTCGGCGGGTCGCAGAAGCAGAGGAAGCCGGTGAATTGCAGATCGTGCTCGTCGCCGACCGTGTAGTCGGGCTGCGTGGCGGTTTCGCGCGTGGCCAGCGCGAGCACGCGCATGCCGCGCTCGCCTTGCTCGCGGGCGAAGGTCTCGACGCGCTGGCGCGTCTGGGCGTCGAGTCCGCACAGGTCGAGCACGGCGGCGACGGCGCCTTTGGTGATGAGGACGTGCCGTGGGCCGTTGTCACGCGACTCGACGACGATCGTCAGCCGTCGTCGCATGAAGTCGTACGGAATCTCATCGACCTTGGTCCAGCCCGCCGTGGTCAATCCTGCGCGCTGGCCGGCTTCGACGATCGCCGCATCCATCGGGTTGTCGATGCCGGTCTCGAACGCGGCGTTCAAGTGCGCCAGGCGCAGCACCTCGGCTGACGTTTTGCCGTCGCCATCGGTCGCCGCCGACAAGCCCATCGTGCCCGCGGTCAGCGTGCCGGTCTTGTCGGTGCACAGCAGGTCGATGCCGCCGAGGTCTTCGATCGCGTCGAGCCGGCGCACGAGCACGCCGACGGCGGCCAGCCGCCGCGCCCCGCGCGCCAACGACACGCTGACGATGGCCGGCAGCAGCTCGGGCGACAGCCCGACCGCGAGCGCCACGGCGAACAGCATCGACTCGATCGCCGGCCGGCCGAGCAGCGTGTTGGCAGTGAGCACGATCACGACGACACCGAGCATCACGCGCAGCAGCAGCTCGCCGAAGCGGCGCACGCCGCGCTCGAACTCGGTTTCTTCGTCGCGCGTGGCGATGCGCGCCGCCACGTCGGCGAGCACGGTCGCGCCGCCGGTGCGCACCAGCAGCACGCTGGCGCTGCCGCTGCGCACCGAGCTGCCGAGGTAGACGCAGTTGGTGCGCGCCGACAGCGCTGCGTCGTCAGCGACGGCAGCGGCGCGCTTTTCCACCGGCAGCGATTCGCCGGTCAGTGCTGCCTGGTTGACGAGGAAGTCGCGTGCGCCCAGCAGCACGCCGTCGGCCGGCACCAGGTTGCCGGCACTGAGCTCGACCACATCGCCGGGCACGAGTTCGCGCACCGGCAACACGCACAGCACACCGTCGCGCCACACGCGCGCGGTGAGCGCCAGGCGGCCACGCAACTGCGCCACCGCCGCCCCAGCACGCAGCTCCTGCCAGAAGCCGAGCAGCGTGCTGCCGGCAACGATGGCCAGGATCGTCGCCGCATCGACCCAATCACGCAGCAGCAGCGACAACACCGATGCGATGACGAGGATCAGCACCAGCGGGCTCGAGAACTGGCGCCACAGCAGGCGCGCGGCACTGGTGCGGCCGCTGTCGGCCACGGCGTTGGGGCCCGTGGCGGCCAGGCGCTGCGCGGCGTCGGCAGCGCCGAGGCCCTGCGCGCTGCTGCCGAGCGCGGCGAGCAGATCGGCCGCGTCGCGGCTCCACCACGCGCCATCGAGCCGGGCGTCAGGCAAAGGTTCTGCCATGGTTCGGTTGACGCTGCCGCCACAACAACGCCAGCAGCGCGATGCCGCTCGCGCCCAGCACCCAGTCTTGCGGCATGTCGAGCAGCAGCGCCGCGCTGCCGCCCACCACAGCCCACAGCATCGGAATCAGCAGCAGCCGCCGCGGCACGGCGTGTGACTCGAGCAGCAGGCAGCCCGGCTCGCGGGTGAAGGGCAGCATGGGCTGGCAGTCTGCGCAGGGTGGTGGCGGCTGGATTGATCTGCGGCAAGCCGGGGCGCGACACGGCGTGATGTTGAGCCTGCGCAAGGTCCACGAGGTGGGCACGCGTAGATTGAATCGAGCCCAGAGCCACCGAGGAGACAGCATGGCCATCGCCCATCCCGCAGGGTCCGAACCAGCACGGTCTGCCACGACACGGCCCCCCACCACGCTGCCGAGTGCCGCCAGCGGCGCACGCGCCTTGCCGCTGCCGCTGCTCACGGCCATCGTCATCGGCTCGATGATCGGCAGCGGTATCTTCGCGCTGCCGCAGAACACCGCGGCCGGCGCCGGCGCCGGTGCGGTGCTGATCGGCTGGCTGATCAGCGGCGTCGGCATGCTGTGCCTGGCCTTCGTCTATCAGACGCTGGCCTGGCGGCAGCCGGCACTCGACAACGGCGTCTATGCCTACGCGCGCGCCAGCGCCGGCGAGTACGTCGGCTTCAACGCCGCGTGGGGCTATTGGGTCAGCGCGTGGATCGGCAACGTCGGCTACCTCGTCATCCTGTTCGGTGCACTCGGCACCTTCGTTCCCGCGTTCGGTGAAGGCAATACGCCGGCGGCGATTGCCGCGGCGTCGGTGTTGTTGTGGGCGATGCACTTTGCGATCCTGCGCGGCGTGCACGGCGCGGCGGTGCTGAACGCCATCACGACGGTGGCCAAAGTGCTGCCGCTGCTGCTCTTCCTCGGCATCGCCGTGCTGGCCTTCCGCACGCCGGTGTTCACGGCCGACTTCTGGGGCAAGCCCGAACTCGGCGCGGTGATGGACCAGGTCAAGAGCACGATGCTGATCACCGTCTGGGCCTTCATCGGCATCGAAGGTGCGAGCGTGATCTCGGGGCGCGCGAAGAGCCGAGCCGATGTCGGCCGCGCGACGCTGCTCGGCTTCGTCGTCGTGCTCGTGCTGTTGATGGGCGTCTCGCTGCTGTCGCTGGGCATCCTGTCGCAGCCCGAGCTGGCGGCGCTGAAGAACCCGTCGATGGCCGGCGTGCTCGAAAAAGCCGCCGGGCCGTGGGGCGCCGGCTTGATCACGATCGCGATGCTGGTCTCGGTGGGCGGTGCGCTGCTGGCGTGGACGCTGCTCGCCGCCGAGACGCTGTTCCGTCCGGCGCGCGATGCGGTGGTGCCGAAGTGGTTCGCGCGCGAAAACGCGCAGGGCGTGCCGGCGAGCGCGCTGTGGATCACCAACGGCCTGGTGCAGCTGTTCCTCATCGTCACGCTGGTGTCGAACGCCACGTACCTCGCCTTGATCACGCTGGCCACGTCGATGATCCTCGTGCCGTACCTGCTCAGCGCCGTGCATGCGGTGATGAGCGCTTCGGCCTGGAAGGGTTACGAGGCGGGCGAGCACCGTGTGCGCGGGCGCGACGTTGCGCTCGGCAGCGTGGCGCTCGTCTACTGCGTGTGGCTGCTCTATGCCGCGGGCCTGAAGTACCTGCTGCTCGCCGCACTGCTGTACGCACCGGGGGCGCTGCTGTTTGCGTGGGCACGTCGCGAGCAGGGCCGGCCGGTGTTCAAGGGCATCGAGTGGGGCGTCTTCGTTGGATTTGTCGTGCTGGCCGTTGTGGCGGGCGTGGCGTTGTTCAACGGCACGATCACGCTGTGATGGGCGTGACTTCCGAAGTCGGCCGCCTGAAGCGCGTGCTCGTCTGCCGCCCCGGCCTGGCGCAGCAGCGCCTGACGCCGGCCAACTGCAACGAGCTGCTGTTCGACGACGTGCTCTGGGTGGCCAAAGCGCGCACCGACCACTATGCGTTTGTCGGCGCGCTGCAAGACCAGGGCGCCCTAGTGCTGGAGCTGCACGATCTGCTGGCCGAGGTGCTGGCGCAACCCGCCGCGCGACGCTGGCTGCTGGAGCGGCGCGTGCGCGCGTCGCTGGTCGGTGACGAGCTGGCGCGCGAGTTGACGTCGTGGTTCAGCGACCTGTCGGGCAAAGAGCTGGCCGAGCGTTTGATCGGCGGCGTGGCGCGCGCCGAGTTGCCGTTCGCGGCGCGCGGGCTCGTCGCGCAATCGATGTCGCCGGTCGGAGTTCGTGTTCAATCCGCTGCCGAACACGCTGTTCACGCGCGACAGTTCGTGCTGGATCGGCAACGGCGTGACGCTGAACCCGATGTACTGGCCGGCGCGGCGCGAGGAAACGCTGCTGCTCGCCGCGATCTACCGCTTTCACGCCGCCTTCACCGGCACGCGGATCTGGTGGGGCGACGATCCGCAGGGCACGCTCGAAGGCGGCGACGTGATGCCGCTGGCGCCCGGCCTCGTGCTCGTCGGCATGGGCGAGCGCAGCTCGCCGCAGGGCGTGGCGTCGCTGGCCAAGGCGTTGTTCGCGCAGGAGGCGGCAAAGAAGATCATCGTCGCGCAGTTGCCCAAGTCGCGCGGCGCGATGCACCTCGACACCGTGTTCACGTTCTGCGACCACGACCTGGTGACGGTGTATCCCGAGGTGATCCATCAACTGCGCACCTACATCGTCGAGCCGGGCGACGTTCTGGGCACTCTGGCCGTGCACGAAGAGACCAAGCCGTTCCTCAAAGTCGTCGCGCATGCGCTCGGGCTGTCGTCGCTGCAGGTCGTCACCACCGGCGGCGACGCCTGGGAGGCCGAGCGCGAGCAATGGGACGACGGCAACAACGTCGTCGCCGTCGCGCCCGGCATCGTCATCGGCTACGACCGCAACGTCTTCACCAACACGCAGTTGCGCAAGGCGGGCGTCGAGGTCATCACCGTGCCGAGCGGCGAACTCGGGCGCGGGCGCGGCGGCGGGCATTGCATGACCTGTCCGATCGAACGGGAGGCTCTCACATGAGTTTCAACCTGCGCCAGCGCAGCCTGCTCAAGCTGCTCGACTTCACGCCGCGCGAAGTGCGCTATCTGCTCGACCTGGCGCATGAGCTCAAACGCGCCAAGGCAGCGGGCACCGAAGTGCCGCGCCTCAAAGGCAAGAACATCGCGCTGATCTTCGAGAAGGCGTCGACGCGCACGCGCTGCGCGTTCGAAGTCGCGGTGCATGACCAGGGCGGCCATGTGACCTACATCGACCCGGCGGGCTCGCAGCTCGGCAAGAAGGAGTCGCTCAAGGACACGGCGCGCGTGCTCGGCCGCCTCTACGACGGCATCGAGTTCCGCGGGTTCCATCAGAGCGATGTCGAGGCGTTGGCCGCGAACTCGCATGTGCCGGTGTGGAACGGCCTGACCGACGAGTTCCACCCGACGCAGGTGCTGGCCGACCTGATGACGATGGAAGAGTTCGGCGAAAAGCCGCTGCACACGCTGTCGTTCTGCTACCTCGGCGACGCGCGCTTCAACATGGGCAACTCGCTGCTGATCGGCGGTGCGCTGATGGGCATGGACGTGCGCATCGCCGCGCCGCGGCCGCTGTGGCCGCACGACGAGATGCTGGTCGAGGCGCAGACCATCGCCGAGCGCACCGGGGCGCGGTTGATGCTGGAGAGCCAGCCGCAGAAAGCGCTGGCCGGTGCCGACTTCGTCTACACCGATGTCTGGGTGTCGATGGGCGAGCCCGACAGCGTCTGGGCCGAGCGTATCGAGCAGTTGTTGCCCTTCCAGGTCAACGCCGCCGCGATGGCCGCCACCGGCAACCCGCGCGCGCGCTTCATGCACTGCCTGCCGGCGTTTCATGACCTGCACACGGAGATCGGCAGAAAGGTGCACGAGCGCTTCGGCCTGAATGCGATGGAAGTCACCGACGAGGTCTTCGAGTCCGACGCCTCGATCGTCTTCACGCAGGCCGAGAACCGCATGCACACGATCAAGGCGGTGCTGGTGGCGACGCTGGGATGAGGATCGTCATCGCCGTCGGCGGCAACGCGCTGCTGCGCCGCAAGCAGATCGCCAGCGCGCAGAACCAGCTCGACAACGTGCGCGCCGCGGCGCGTGGCTTGGCGGCGGTGGCCAGGCAGCACGAGTTGATCGTCGTTCACGGCAACGGCCCGCAGGTGGGGCTTGCTGGCATTGCAAGCCGAGGCCTACACCGACGTGCCCGCCTACCCGCTGGACATGCTCGGCGCCGAAACCGATGGCCTGATCGGCTACCTGCTGGAGCAGGAGATCGGCAACGCGCTCGGCGGCGCGCGGTAGCGTGGCCACGCTGCTGACGCGGGTTGAAGTCGAGCCCGACGACAAGGCCTTCGACGAACCCACCAAGCCGATCGGCCCGCTCTACGACGCCGAGCGCGCAGTCACTCTGCGCCGCGAGCGAGGTTGGTCGATGGCGCGCGACGGCGATGCGTGGCGCCGCGTCGTGCCCTCGCCCGCCGCGCGCGAACTCGTCGATGCGCGGCCGATCGGCTGGCTGCTCGAACGCGGCGCCGTCGTCATCTGCGGCGGCGGGGGCGGCATCCCGGTGGTGCGCGGCGGCGATGGCGCCTGGCACGGCGTCGAGGCGGTGATCGACAAGGACGATTGCGCCTCACTGATCGCCGAGTGTCTGCAGGCCGACGCGCTGGTCATTGCCACCGATGTCGATGGCGTCTACGCGCACTGGGGCAGCGCCGAACAGCGGCTGTGGCAGGAGATCACCGTGGCCGACCTGGCGCGCGAGCGCTTCCCCGCCGGCTCGATGCAGCCCAAGGTCAGCGCGGCTTGCCGCTTTGCGCAGCGCAGCGGGCACGCCGCGGCCATCGGCTCGCTCGACCACATCGAGGCGCTGGTGGCCGGCCAGGCCGGCACGCGGGTGCTGCCGGTGTGAAGTGAAACACCCCCGAAGCGGCTTCGCCGCCTCCCCCTCAAGGGGGCACGCCAGCGGCCGGGCGAAGCCCGATCCGCGGCGTTCGCTTGGGACTTGCCTTGCGTTTCATGCGTCGTGGGTGGCGCGCAGCGCAATGGACCACTGAGTTGACTCAATCCGCAGGTTCCCGCTCGCGCTAAAGTTTGTCTATCGTTGCGCAAGAGGCGGGTTGCTCATGCGAAGTGCGGTCGAGACGGAGCGGGTGTGCGTTGGCTCGTGCGCTGTGCCAGGCGAGCTGGCGTGGGGTGCGCACGCCGCGGGCTGGGTGGTGTTCGCGCATGGCAGCGGCAGCACGCACCTCAGTCCGCGCAACCGCTTCGTCGCCGCGGTGCTGCACGAGCACCGCCTGGGCACGCTGTTGTTCGACCTGCTGACCGAAGATGAAGCGCGCGAGCGCGGCAACGTCTTCGACATCGCATTGCTGGCGCGGCGCTTGCTCGAAGCGGTCGATTGGCTGCGTGAGCACCACCCGGCACGCGAGCCCACGCCGCTCATGCACCGCGTCGGCCTGTTCGGCGCCAGCACCGGCGGCGCGGCGGCGTTGCAGGCGGCCGCATTGCGGCCGAGCAGCATCGGCGCGGTGGTGGCGCGCGGCGCGCGCGCCGATCTGGCGGCGCAGCACCTGGCGTCGGTGCAGGCGCCGACGCTGCTCGTCGTTGGCGGCGCGGACAGCGACGTGCTGGCGCACAACCGCGCCGCGCTGCGCGCGCTGCACTGCGAGAAGCGCCTCGAGATCGTGCCCGGCGCGACGCACCTGTTCGAAGAGCCGGGCGCGCTCGACGCCGTGGCGCATCTGGCCGCGGACTGGTTCGTCCGCCACGCCGCCGACAAGGGCCCGCGGTGACACAGCGTTTTGCCGATCGCACCGAAGCCGGGCGCGCGCTCGCCTCGCGCCTGGCCGACGAGCATTTGCCGGCGCCGCGGGTGGTGCTGGCGCTGCCGCGCGGCGGCGTGCCGATCGGCGCCGAGATCGCGCGCCGGCTGCACGCACCGCTCGATTTGCTGCTGGTGCGCAAGATCGGCGCGCCGTGGCAGCGTGAGCTGGCGGTGGCGGCGGTGGTCGATGGCGACAAGCCGGAGCTGGTGATCGACGAAGAGCTGCGCCTGGCCACCGGCACCAGCCGCGAGTACATCGCCGACGAAGCGAAGATCGAATGGCAGGAGATCGCCCGCCGCCGTGCGCTCTACCTGCAGGGTCGCGCGCCGGTGCCGGTGCAGGGCGCCACGGCGATCGTCGTCGACGACGGCATCGCCACCGGCACGACGATGCGCGCGGCGTTGAAGGCCGTGCGCCGCCGCGGCGCCGCACGCATCGTGCTCGCGGTGCCGGTGGCGCCGCACGACACGCTGATGCAACTGCGTGCCGAGGTCGATCAGGTGATCTGCCTGCGCGAGCCGCATCCGTTTCGCGCCATCGGGCTGCACTACGTGGACTTCCATCAGCTCGGTGACGAGGAGGTGATCGCGGCGCTGCAGGCGGCGGCGATGCCGTGACGCGCGGCGGCGGCGCAGCGGGGCGCCGGCCGAGCTGGCGCGCCTTGTGCACAATCGCCGCGTGAGCACGACCCACGTTGCCGTCGTCGACGACGAGCCCGACATCACGCAGCTGATCGCGCGCTACCTCGGCGCGCAGGGCTTTCGCGTGACGCAGGTCCACCGCGGCGCCGAGCTGCTGGCGCTGATGCCGCGCGATCCGCCGGCGCTCGTGCTGCTCGACCTGGGCCTGCCCGGCGAAGACGGCTTTGCGATCGCGCGCCAGCTGCGTGAGCACCACCGCTGCGGCCTGGTCATCGTCAGCGGGCGCGGCGATGCGGTGGACAAGGTGGTCGGCCTCGAAGTCGGCGCCGACGATTACGTGACCAAACCGTTCGATCTGCGCGAGCTGCTGGCGCGCGTCAAGGCGGTGCTGCGCCGGCTCGAGCCGGCACCGTCAGCGGCGCCACCGGGGCCGGTGAAGAGTGCGGGCTTTCGCTTTGCGCAGTACACGCTCGACCTCGCCTCACGCCGCGTCAGCGCCGGCAACGGCGACGAGGTGGCGCTGACCGGCGGCGAGTTCGATCTGCTGGTCACGCTGTGCCGGCACGCCGGCCGCGTGCTCTCGCGCGACTTTCTGCTCGACGCGACACGCGGCCGCGAGGCCGGGCCGTTCGACCGCACGGTGGATGTGCAGGTGGGCCGGCTGCGGCGCAAGTTGGAAGGCGACGACGCGGCGCCGCAATCGATCATCAAATCGGTGCGCGGCGCGGGTTACCTGCTGGCCGTGCCGGTGAGCGCGACATGAATCACGCCGGCGCCGCACCCGATGCGCTCGACGGCGCACTCTTCGACGCCTACCCCGACGCGGTGCTGCTGGTCGACACCGAAGGCCGCATCGTGCGCGCCAACAGTGCCGCGGCCACGCTGTTCGGCTGCCCGGTGGGCGAGCTGCTGCAACTCGACGTCGAAGCCCTCGTGCCCGACGCGGTGCGTTCGCGCCACGTCGGCCTGCGCGATGCGTACCAGGGCGCGCCGACGCGCCGGCCGATGGGCCTGCAGCGCGAGCTCGCGGCGCGCCGGCGCGACGGCAGCGAGGTCATGGTCGAGATTGCGCTCAGTCCGCTGCGGGCCGCGGGGCAGTCATACGTGCTCGCCGCCATCCGCGGCATCGCCGAGTTTCCGCGCGTCAAGCAGGCGCTGTTGCGCGCGCGTTATGCCGAGCAGGTGGCGCAGCTCGGGCGCATCGCCGTCGATGCGCGCGACCTGCACGGCCTGGTCGCGCGCCTGCCGGGCTTCGTCGCCGAGTCCTTGCAGTGCGAGTCCGCGCTGATGGTGATGCAGGAGCCGGGCAGCGCCGAGATGCGCCTGCTCGGCGGCCACGGTTTGTTGGAGGCGAGGCCGTCGGCAGGCTGATGCCGCTGCCCGCGGACTCGCCGGTGGCGCGGGTGATGGCCGGCGGCGGCTCGGTGATGGTTGCCGAGCTGGCACAGGACACGCGTTTTGCGGCGCCTGCCGCCCCACTCGCGGCGGGCTTTCGCAGCGCGATGGCCGTGCCGATCTCCGACCAGGGCCGGCCCGTCGGCGTGCTCGCGGTGCGCTCGCGCCAGCCGCGGCATTTCGGCGACGATGAAAAAGCCGCGCTCGAGTCGATGGCCAGCCTGCTGGCGACGACGCTGCAGCGTCTGCACAGCGAAGAAGCGTTGCACCATGCGCAGCGCATCGAAGCGGTGGGCCAGCTCACCGGCGGCATCGCGCATGACTTCAACAACCTGCTGACGGTCATCCAAGGCAATCTGCAGGTGCTCGAAGACCTGCCGGCCGTGAGCGGCGACGCGCTGGCGCACGACCTCGTCGCCGCTGCGGCACGCGCCTCGCGCCGCGGCGCCGAGCTCACCGCCAAGCTGCTGGCATTTTCGCGGCGCCAGGTCTTGCAGCCGCGGGCGATCGACGCCGGCGCGATGCTGCAGGCGCTGGCCGCGCTGCTGCGGCGCACGCTCGACGCGCGCATCCGCATCGAGGTCCAGGTCGGCGCCGATTGCCCGCCCTGCCTGGCCGATGCCGGGCAGCTCGAATCGGCGCTGCTCAACATCGCCATCAACGCCCGCGATGCGATGCCCGAGGGCGGCCTGCTGCGCTTTTCCGCCGCTCGCTGCGCGCTGCCGCCGGCCGCTGCCGATGCGCTGCTGTGGCCGCACGGCGGCGTGGCGATCAGCGTCAACGACAGCGGCGCCGGCATGAGCCAGGCCGTGCTGGCGCGCGCCTTCGAACCGTTCTTCACGACCAAGGACGCCGGCCGCGGCACCGGGCTCGGGCTGGCCACGGTGCACGGCTTTGCGCACCAGTCGCATGGTGCCGTCACGCTGCGCAGCCGTGAAGGCGAGGGCACGCTGATCACGCTGTACCTGCCGAGCCCGCCGCGGGTGGGCGCGGCCGCAACGCAGAGCCCGGCCAGCGCGGCGGCGCTGCCGCGCGGCCTGTCGGTGCTGCTGGTCGAAGACGAGCCCGAGGTGCTGCGCGTCGTGCAGGCGTTTCTCGCCCAGTGGCAGTGCACGGTGGTCGGCTGCGCCGATGCCGCGGCGGCGCAGGAAACGCTGGCCGATACCGCGGTGCATTTCGATCTGCTGCTGAGCGACGTCATGCTCGGCCCCGGCCTGCGCGGCGACCAGTTGGCCGAGCAGGTGCGCGCGCTGCGCCCGGCCCTGCCGGTGCTGCTGATGTCGGGCTACGCCGGCGAGATGCAGACGCTGCCGTGGCCGCTGCTGCGCAAGCCGTTCACGCGCGAGCAACTGGCCGAGGCGGTGCTGCGGGCGATCGCCGCGGGCGCGGCTTGACGAGGCACCTGATCGAAACCAAAATGGTGGCACCCGAAAGGAGCCGTCCATGCCCACCACCATCACCCTCAAGAGCATTCCCGACGAGGTGTACGCGCAGCTTCGAACCTCGGCGGATGCCAACCGCCGCAGCCTGAACAGCGAAGCCATCGCGTGCCTTGAATCGGTCTTGCTGCCACGCAAGATGACGGCGCTCGAACACGTCGCAGCTGCGCGGATGATCCGCAAGACTTTGAAGCCAGGCGCTTTCAAGCCGCAGGAGATCGACCGCTTCAAGCGCGCGGGGCGCGCTTGATCGTCGTTGACACCAATGTCCTCGCGTACCTGTACCTGCCCGGCAAGTACAGCGTCGCGGCGGAAAAGCTGCTGCTGCGCGACGGCGAATGGGCCGTGCCTCGTCTGTGGCGCAGCGAATTCACCAACGTGTTGGCGACGTACATGCGCGGCAATCTCCTGGCGCTCGACGACGCAATCGCGATCTGGTCTCGCGCCAGGGCGCTGGTGGCCGATCGAGAGTACGACGTGGCGCCGATCGAAGTGCTTCGGCTGGCCCACGGCAGCGGCTGCTCGGCGTACGACTGCGAGTTCATTGCCCTGGCGGAGCACCTCGACGTGAAGTTCGTATCGGCCGATGCCAAGCTGTGCAAGGCATTCGGGCAGCGCGCCGAGGCGCTGGCTGCCGCTTGAGGCTCACTGCAACGTCGCCCCCGCCGCGCTGCCGCCATCGTTGCCGACAAACGCCGCCAGCGCATCGACATCCGGAATGCTGATCTCGCGGCGCGCGCCGTCGGCGAAGCCGATCAGGTGTTGCCGCGCCAGACGCGACAGCGCGCGGCTCACCGATTCGAGCGTCATGCCGAGATAGTTGCCGATCTCGGCGCGTGTCATGCGCAGCGTGATCTGGTCGGTGCGCAGGCCGCGCTCGGCCAGCGCGTCGGCCATCAGGCGCAGGAACTCGGCCACGCGGGCGTCGGCCGAAAGCGTGGTCAGCGCCATCAGGCTGTCGCGGTCGCGGCTGATGACGCGGCTCATCTCGGCGTGCAGCAGCGCCATCAGTGGTGAGTGCGCAGCGCAGGCGGCGAGCAGCTGGTCATAGCGCAGTGCCCAGATCTCGCCGGTGTCCAGCGCCACGGCGTCGCAGCGGTGGCGGCCGCCGGCCATGCCGTCGAAGCCCAGCCAGTCGCCGCGGAACTGCAGGCCGACGACCTGCGCGCGGCCGTCGGCCGCGCTGTTGATCGTCTTGAAGCAGCCAGTGTTGAGCAGATGGAGATGCGTGAAGGCATCGCCACAGCGGTAGACCGTTTCGCCGGCATGGACGACGCGGCGTTGCAGCGGCACGCGCTCTGCCACCAACGCCAGCATGTCGGACAGGCGCTTGGCCGCCTGGCGCGCTTCCCAGCGCTCGTCGCGTCGAACGGTGGGGACGGTGGCTTCATCGTGGCTGAAGGCGGGGGTGGCGTCGAGCAGCATGGTGGTCTCCTTTGACAGTGAAGACAGTCTGCGCGGCCGCAGGCCATGGCATGCGACGGCTCGGTGTCGCTGTGTGAACGGTTTGTGAACGCAGACGCCGCACCGCCGTTTTTGACGCAACGCAAGGCCGGCGCCACGCCACGCGTTGACGATTCACTCCGTGAGCCCGACCTTCTCCCGCCGCCTGTTGGACTCGGCCTCGATCGATGCCGCCGACGCACAAGCCCTCGTCGACACGGCGCGCGCCTTGAAGCGCGGCGCCGCCGCCGAGCCGCCGCCGCGTTTGCGCGGCAAGAACATCGCGCTGCTGTGCGGCCGCGACGATGGCGACTGCGTGCGCCGCTTCGACGCCGCCGCCTCGGCGCTCGGCGCGCGCGTCTCGCACATCAACGCCACGCCGACCTGGTTGCGCGACGAACCGCCGATGGGCGAGCCGACCGCGCGCCTGCTCGAAAACCTCTACGACGCGGTCGACTGCGAAGAGCTGCCGGCCGGCTTTGCGCAGCGCCTGCAAGCGCAGCTCGGCGTGCCCGTGTTCGACGGCCTGGCGCGCGATGACCATCCGGTGCTCGCCCTGCTGGCGCGAGTCGCCGAGCGCGATGCGCCGCCGGGTGACGATGACCGCCGCGCGCTGTTGCAGGCCACGCTCGTCAGGTCGCTGTCGTGACGGCGGCCGCGCTGCGAAAGGCCGGTGAGGTCTCATCAGTCGCCGAATCGTCACTGCAACTCTCGGGTCTGCACTGCGCAGCCTGCGCCGGCCTGATCGAAGCGGCGCTGCTGGCGGTGCCCGGCGTCGTCTCGGCGCAAGTGCATGCCGCGGCGTCGCGCGCCCGCGTGCAGTGGCAGCCGGCGCGCACGCAGGCCTCGGCGCTCGTCGCTGCCGTGCGCGCGGCGGGCTACGGCGCGCTGCCCGACACGGCGGCGGCTGCGCTCGCGCTGCGCCGCGGCGACGAGCGGCAGTTGTTGTGGCGCCTGTTCGTCGCTGCTTTCTGCGCGATGCAGGTCATGATGCTGGCCACGCCGGTGTACGTGGCCGATGCCGGCACGCTGGCGCCGGACCTCGAACAGCTGCTGCACCGCTCGGCGTGGACGCTGACATTGCCGGTGCTGCTGTTTTCGGCGACGCCGTTTTTCACCTCGGCGTGGGCCGCGTTGCGCTCTCGCCGCCTGGGCATGGACGTGCCCGTGGCCATCGGCATCGCCGTCGCCTTCATCGCCTCGAGCGGTGCGGCCTTCGACCCCGGCGGTGTCTTCGGCCGCGAGGTTTATTTCGATTCGTTGACGATGTTCGTCAGCTTCCTGCTCGCTGGCCGCTGGCTCGAACAACGCGCGCGGCACCGCGCGATGGCGGCGATCGAAGCGCTGGCCTTCGCCGCGCCGCGCACCGCGTGGCGCCTGCGCGCCGATGGCGGCGTCGAGTCTGTTCTCGCCGAGCAGCTCGTGCCCGGCGACCGCGTGCGCGTGCCGATGGGCGAAGGCTTTCCTGCTGACGGCGCGATCCTGCAGGGCGAGACCCGCGTCGATGAATCGCTGCTCACCGGCGAGTCGCGGCCGGTGGGCAAGGGCGTCGGCGACGTCGCCGTGGCCGGCAGCATCAACCTCGGCGCGCCGGTGGTGCAGCGTGTGCAGCGCATCGGCGCGGACACGCGTCAGGAACAGATCGCCGCGCTGATGCGCGAAGCGCTGACGCGGCGGCCCGCGAGCGTGCGCGTGGCCGATCGCATCGCCGGCCCGTTCCTCGCCGCCGTGCTGCTGTTGGCACTCGGTGCGGGGCTCGTCTGGTGGCAGATCGATCCGTCGCGCGCGGTCTGGGTGGCGGTGTCGGTGCTGATCGTCACCTGCCCGTGTGCGCTCTCGCTCGCGGCACCGTCGGCGTTGCTCGCGGCCACCTCGGCGCTGGCCAAACGCGGCGTGCTGCTGCGCCGTGTCGAAGCGCTCGAAACGCTGGCGCGGGTTCAACACGTGATGCTCGACAAAACCGGCACGCTGACGCGCCCGCTGCTGACGTGCGACGCCGCGCCGGCGCTGCAGGAGCGCGCCGCGTCACTCGCCGCCTGGTCCACGCACCCGCTGTCGCGCGTGCTCGTCGCCGCGCATCCGCAGGCGGTATCGATCGAATGGCACGACGTGCACGAGCTGCCCGGCTGCGGTGTCGAGGCGCTCGATGCGCAGGGCGTGCGCTGGCGCCTCGGCTCGGCGCAGTGGCTGGGCGCCGACGACGGCGCGCTGTGCTTCGGCCGCGACGGGCAAGCGCCGATCGCCTTGCACTGGGGTGAGCAGGTGAGCGACGATGCGCAGCAGGCGGTCGAGGCATTGCAGCGCGAAGGCGTGACCGTGACGCTGCTCTCCGGCGACACGCCCGATCGTGTGCAGCGCCTGGCCGAGCGCCTGCGCATCGACAGCGTGGTGGCAGCGGCCACACCCGAGCGCAAGCTCGCCGCGCTGCGTGAGCGCCAGGTACGCGGCGAGGCGGTGGCGATGGTCGGCGACGGCGTCAACGACGCGCCGGTGCTGGCGCAGGCCGACGTGTCGTTCGCGCTCGCGCACGGCGCGCAGATCGCGCGCAGCGCTGCCGACGTGGTGCTGCTGTCGGGCCGTGTCGGCGATGTCGCTCACGCCTTGCGCCTGTCGCGCCGCACGCTGCGCGTGATGCGCCAGAACCTGGCCTGGGCCGCGCTCTACAACGCGGCCTGTGTGCCGCTGGCGCTGATGGGCTACCTGCCGCCGTGGGCGGCGGGGCTGGGCATGGCGGCGAGTTCGGCGTTTGTGGTGATGAACGCGATGCGGCTGGCGCGCGATCCATCCGTTCGCCCTGAGGTATCGAAGGGCCCGCGCGGGGCTCCCTTCGATACCTCAGGGCAGTCGGGACAGCCAACTCAGCCCGAACGGATCGGGGCATAGGGCCGCATGGACATCCTCTACCTGCTCATCCCCCTGTCGTCGCTGCTCGTGCTCGGCATCGTCGGCGTCTTCGCCTGGGCGTTGCACAAAGGCCAATTCGACGACCTCGACGGCGAGGGCCGACGCATCCTGCTTGACGAATCGCAAGGCCGCGAGTGCGCCGCAGCGGAAGAATCAACGACGGTCTGACGAGGAGTTTCGATGATGGCAGTCAGCAGTGCGCCCAGCGGCGCGGTGTACGAAGACACGAGCGTGCGCCTGTTCGCGCTGGCGGCCGTGTTGTGGGGCGTGGTCGGCATGCTGGTTGGCGTGATCATCGCCGCGCAGCTCGCCTGGCCCGAACTCAACTTCGGCATCCCGTGGTTGTCTTACGGCCGCCTGCGCCCGCTGCACACCAACGCGGTGATCTTCGCCTTTGGCGGCTGCGCGTTGTTCGCCACTTCGTACCACGTCGTGCAGCGCACCTGCCAGACCAAGATCTTTGCGCCGAAGCTGGCGCTGTTCACCTTCTGGGGCTGGCAGGCGGTGATCGTGGCCGCCGCCATCACGCTGCCGCTGGGCATGACGCAGGGCAAGGAGTACGCCGAACTCGAGTGGCCGATCGACATCCTGATCGCCATCGTCTGGGTCAGCTACGCCATCGTCTTCTTCGGCACCATCGGCAAACGCAAGGTGCGCCACATCTACGTCGCCAACTGGTTCTTCGGCGCCTTCATCCTCGCCGTGGCGCTCTTGCACATCGTCAACAGCGCGGTGCTGCCGGTGAGCTTGACCAAGAGCTACAGCGCCTATGCCGGCGTGCAGGACGCGATGGTGCAGTGGTGGTACGGCCACAACGCGGTCGGCTTCTACCTCACCGCGGGCTTTCTCGGAATGATGTACTACTACATCCCGAAGCAGGCCGAGCGGCCGGTGTACTCGTACCGCTTGTCGATCGTGCACTTCTGGGCGCTGATCTTCACCTACATGTGGGCTGGGCCGCACCACCTGCACTACACCGCGCTGCCCGATTGGGCACAGTCGATCGGCATGATCTTCTCGCTGGTGCTGCTCGCGCCGTCGTGGGGCGGGATGATCAACGGCATCATGACGCTGTCGGGCGCGTGGCACAAACTGCGCGACGACCCGATTCTGAAGTTCCTCATCGTCTCGCTCTCGTTCTACGGCATGAGCACGTTCGAGGGGCCGATGATGTCGATCAAGACGGTCAACGCGCTGTCGCACTACACCGACTGGACCATCGGCCACGTGCACAGCGGCGCGCTCGGCTGGGTGGGCCTCATCAGCATGGGTGCGCTCTACCACCTGATTCCGCGCCTGTACGGCCGCACGCAGATGCACAGCGTGCGCGCCATCGAGCTGCACTTCTGGATCGCCACGCTCGGCATCGTGCTCTACATCGCCGCGATGTGGATCGCCGGCGTGATGCAGGGCCTGATGTGGCGCGCGGTCAACCCGGACGGCACGCTGGTCTACAGCTTCGTCGAGAGCGTCAAGGCGACGTATCCGTTCTACGTCATCCGCTTGCTCGGCGGCCTGCTCTACCTCAGCGGCATGGGCCTGATGGCGTGGAACGTGGTCATGACGGTGCGTAGCGGACAAGCCAAAGCCGCGCCGATTCCCGCCGTTGCACTGGCTCACGCCTGAGGAGCAAGCATGCCTGCCCAACACGCCACCGGTCACGAAAAGATCGAGACCAGCAACCTGCTGATGATCGTGCTGATCCTGATCACGGTGGCCATCGGCGGCATCGTCGAGATCGTGCCGCTGTACTTTCAGCGCTCGATGACCGAAGCCGCGCCGGGGTTGAAACCGTACACCGCGCTGCAACTCGCCGGCCGCGACATCTACGTGCGCGAGGGTTGCTACAACTGCCACTCGCAGATGATTCGGCCGTTTCGTGCCGAGACGCTGCGCTACGGCCCGTACTCGACTGCCGGCGAGTTCGTCTACGACCGGCCGTTCCAGTGGGGCAGCAAACGCACCGGGCCGGACCTGCACCGCGTCGGCGGCAAGTACAGCGACGAGTGGCAGCGCGTGCACCTGATCAACCCGCGCGATCTGGTGCCCGAGTCGAACATGCCGGCGTATCCGTGGTTGGAGCGCGCCAGCGTCGATGGCGCAGAGATGCCGACCAAGCTCGCCGCGCTGCGCACGCTCGGTGCGCCGTACAGCGACGAGGAGGTCAGCGCCAGCGCCGAAGCCGTCAAGGGCAAGAGCGAACTCGATGCGCTGATCGCGTATCTGCAGGTGCTCGGCACCGCCGTGAAGTGAGGACCATCGTGGACATCAATGACATCCGCAGCGCCGTCACGTTGATCGGCTTCGTGCTCTTCCTCTTGCTCGTGCGCTGGGTCTGGGCGGCGCGGCGGCGCGAAGCGTTCGACGAAGCGGCGCAGTTGCCGTTCGCCGGCGATCAGGAGCCGCGACAGAGCGCCGCCCGGCCGCCCGAAGGCGCTCGCTCGGGGACGGCCGCAGGCCGAGGGCAACATGAGTGACTTCACCAGCAGCGGCTGGTCGCTGTTCATCGCCGCGAGCACGCTGCTCGGCCTGGTCTTTTGCGTGCTGCTGCTGGTCATTGCGGCGCGCCGGCGCGTGGTGGGCAGCGTCGACGACAACACCACGGGCCATGTCTGGGACGAAGACCTGCGCGAACTCAACAACCCGTTGCCGCGCTGGTGGATGTTCCTCTTCGTCATCACCGTCGTCTTCTCGGTGATCTACGT
Organism: uncultured beta proteobacterium; assembly: GCA_963732625.1. Classification (GTDB taxonomy): domain Bacteria; phylum Pseudomonadota; class Gammaproteobacteria; order Burkholderiales; family Burkholderiaceae_C; genus CADEEN01. The sequence goes on from CAVTAM010000019.1 coordinate 253,382, forward strand.
GGTTCTCTATCCAGGCCTCGGCTCGGCGGCGGGCACGCTGAAGTGGACCAGCATCGCCGAGTACGACGCCGAGCAGACGCGGGCCCGTGCTGCGTTGGCGCCGCTGTATGCGCGCTTCGTGTCGATGGACGAAAAGCAACTCGCGGCCGACAAAGAAGCCATGGGCATCGGCGAGCGCCTGTTCCTCAACAACTGCGCCGCGTGTCACGGCTCGGACGCGCGCGGCAGCAAGGGCTTTCCGAACCTCACCGACAAGGACTGGTTGTGGGGCGGCTCGTTCGCCGACATCCAGAAGACGATTGCCGAAGGCCGCAACGGCGTCATGCCGCCGATGGCCGCGGCGGTGGGCAGCGGCGACGACGTGCGCCACGTCGCGCAGTACGTGCTGAGCTTGTCGGGCAGCCCGCACGACAGCGTGGCCGCGCAACTCGGCCGAGCCCGGTTCAGCGCCTGCGCGGCCTGCCACGGCATCGATGGCAAGGGCAACCCGGCGCTGGGCGCGCCGAACCTCGCGGACAAGGTCTGGCTGCACGGCTGGGGCGAAGAGACGATCGTGGCGATGATCAACAACGGCAAGAACAACGCCATGCCGGCGCATGCGAACCGGCTCACGGCCGAGCAGGTGCGTGTGCTCGCGGCGTATGTGTGGCGGCTGTCGAACGACACGGCGAAGGTGGCGATCAACCCATGAGCGCGCCGGGCCGCTCCCAAGCGCGAATCCCGAAGCGCGCAGCGCGTAGGAAGTCCAAGTGACCGTGCCGGCCGCCGAGGCGCCAGAAGAGCGAATCGTCTGGCTCTACGAGAAGCAGAAGAAGATCTACCCGCGCGCCGTCAGCGGCTGGTTCGCCGGCTGGCGCTGGGCACTGGTGTGGGCCACGCAGCTCGTCTTCTACGGCATCCCCTGGCTCGAATGGAATGCGCGCCAGGCGGTGCTGTTCGACCTGGCCGCGCGCCGCTTCTACATCTTCGGCTTCGTCCTCTATCCGCAGGACTTCATCTACCTCACGGCGCTGCTGTTGATCAGCGCCTACGCGCTGTTCCTCTTCACCGCGGTGGCCGGGCGGCTGTGGTGCGGCTACGCCTGCCCGCAAACGGTCTACACCGAAATCTTCCTCTGGATCGAGCGCCAGTTCGAAGGCGACCGGATGAAGCGCATCAAGCTCGACGCCGCGCCGTGGAGCGTGAACAAGCTGCTGCGCAAGAGCGGCAAGCAGGCGGCGTGGATCACGCTCGCGCTGTGGACGGGCTTCACCTTCGTCGGCTACTTCACGCCGATCAAGCAACTCTGGGCGCAGGCCTTCACGCTCGACTTCGGGCCGTGGGAGTGGTTCTGGGTCTGCTTCTACGGCCTGGCGACCTACGGCAACGCCGGCTTCCTGCGCGAACAGGTCTGCAAGTACATGTGCCCGTACGCGCGCTTCCAGAGCGCGATGTTCGACAAGGACACGCTGATCATCGGCTACGACGCCGAGCGCGGCGAACCGCGCGGTACGCGCGGCCGTGCGACGGATTTGAAAGCCGCCAAGCTCGGCCACTGCATCGACTGCGAACTCTGCGTGCAGGTCTGCCCGACCGGCATCGACATCCGCAACGGCCTGCAGTACGAGTGCATCGGCTGCACCGCCTGCATCGACGTCTGCAACGGCGTGATGGACAAGATGCAGTACCCGCGCGGCCTGATCCGCTACGACACGCAAAACGGCCTGCAGCAGCACCTGTCGCGCGGCGCGGAGTGGAAGCGCGTGCTGCGGCCGCGCGTGCTCGTCTATTCGGCGATCCTCGTGCTGGTGAGCGCGGGCGTGCTGGCCAGCCTGTTGCTGCGCACGCCGTTCAAGGTCGACGTGGTGCGTGACCGCGGCGCGCTGGCGCGCATCACGGGTGAGGGCCGCGTCGAGAACGTGTACCGCCTGCAGATCATGAACGCCAGCGAGCAGGCGCAGCGTTATCGCGTCAGCGCGAGTGGCCTGGGCGGGGCGCAGGTGATCGGCGCGGCGGAGGTCGACGTCGGACCTGCGGCAGCGCGCTGGATGCCGCTGACGGTGCAGGTGCCCGCCGCATCGGCCAAAGCGGCCGGCGGCGGTGCGCACCGCATCGACTTCGAGATCACGCAACTCGCCGCCGGCGACGGCGACAGCCGGCAGATCAGCGAACGCTCGACCTTCGTCGTGCCGCGCTGACCCCGCACAGGAGACCCAACATGAACCACGACAACCCCCCCTGGTGGCGCCACGGCATGGTGTGGCTGGTGATCAGCGGCCCGGCAGCGGTGGTGATCGCCGGCTTTGCCACCTTGTTCATCGCGCTGGCCTATCCGGATCCGGTGCTGCAAACCACGAGCACACCGGCCGTGCAAGCGCGCAACCACGCGGCGACGCCCAAGTGATGCGCATCGCACTGCAAGTCCTCTGGCCCGCGTTCGCCGCGGCCGGCATGCTCGAACTGTTGGTCTTCGCGCATGTCGATCCCGCCGATGTGCACACCCTGGCCGGCGCGCCGGTCGAGCTGTCGCGCCAGGCGGTGTACACGCTGTCGTTCTTCGGCTTCTGGGCGGTGATCGCGGCCGCCGCGGCGGTGAGTTGCTGGTTGCAGCAGCGCGAGTCACCCGCTTCCCGTTCGCCCTGAGCTCGTCCTTCGACAAGCTCAGGATGTTCGGGGTCAAGTGGCTTCGACAAGCTCAGCCCGAACGGGTGCTTAAGTCTCGCGCTGATTGACGAACCGCCGCTGCGGCTCGTACGGAAACACGTCGAGCATTGCGCCGGCCTGGATGCGCTGCTTGTGCAGGTTCCAGTAGTCAGCGTCGAGCAGCTCGGGGTGATGCTTTAAGAACGCCTGCCGCACCCGTGCATTGCCGAGCAGGAACGGGCCGAACGTTTCGGGGAACACATCCTTCGGGCCGACGTCGAACCAGACGCCGTTTTCCTTCCGCGGCGCATCGTCGTCCTGCGGCGGCACGCGGCGGAAGTTGCAGTCGGTCAGGTACTCGATCTCGTCGTAGTCGTAGAACACCACCTTGCCCTGGCGCGTGATGCCGAAGTTCTTCCACAGCATGTCGCCGGGGAAGATGTTGGCAGCCACCAGGTCCTTGATCGCGTTGCCGTAGTCGATGGTCACGCGCTCGATGGCGTCGAAGTTGCCGGCCGCGGTGGCGTCTTTCAGGAACAGGTTGAGCGGGATCATGCGCCGCTCGATGTAGACGTGGTCGATGACGATCTCCTGCGCGCTGCCATCGCCGGTGACTTCGAGCATGCTCGAACAGAAGGCGTGCATCTCGTCCACCAGTTCGGGCTCGAAGCGCGACAGCGGCAGCGCCACCTTGCTGTACTCGAGCGTGTCGGCCATGCGGCCCACGCGGTCATGCCGCTTGACGAGCTGGTACTTGCCCTTGATCTGTTCGCGCGTGGTCTTCTTCTGCGCCGGGTAGAAGTCCTTGATCACCTTGAACACGTAGGGAAACGACGGCAGGTCGAAGACCAGCATCACCGTGCCCTTGACGCCCGGCGCGATGCGAAAGCGGTCGCTGCTGTGGCGCAGGTGGTGCAGCAGGTCGCGGTAGAAGCTGTTCTTGCCCTGCTTCTGCAACCCCACGGCGCTGTAGATCTCGGCGCGCGGCTTGCGCGGCATCAGCGTGCGCAGGAACTGCACGTAGGCGCTGGGCACCGCCATGTCGACGAGGAAGTAAGCCCGCGCGTAGCTGAACAGCATCTCCATGTCGTCTTCGGTGTGCAGCACGGTGTCGATGACAAGCTGGCCGCCGGCGTTGTGCAGCAGCGGCAGCGCGAACGGCGTCTGCTGGCCGCCGTTGATGATCTTGCCCACCGCATAAGCGCCCTTGTTGCGGAAGAACAGGTTCGACAACACCTGGATCTGGAAGTTGGCGCGCGGCTGCCAGGCGCCGAGGCGGCGCTGCAACTCGGCCACCACGCAGCCGGCGTCGCGACTCGAGATCTTCGAACGGCAGTTGCAGGTCGAAATCGCGCACCAGCTGCATCCACGTCTCGCGCCAGGTGTCGAGCGTGGGGTAGTAGACGCGGTAGGTGGTCGGCCCGATCGCCTCGTCGATCTCGATGTAGGAGGTGGAGATGGCGGGCCGCACGAAGATGAAGCTGTTGTGGAAGTAGCTTCGGTGCAGGATCTTCGTCGTCACCGAGTTGAAGAACGTCTCGGCCAGCTCGGGCTGCCGGTGGTCGATGAGCAGGCCGATGTAGAGCAGCTTGACCTGTTGCCAGACGGCCGTGGGCAGCACCTCGGCGGCGAACTCGATCTGCAGCCGGCTCTTGGTCTCGCGCACGCGCTCGTCGTAGAAGGCGATGCGCTCGCGCGTGGCTTGCTGCTGGCCGTGCCAGTCGGCACGCTCGAAGCGCCGTTTGGCGGCGCGGTTGGTGTCGCTGAACAGGCGGTAGTGGCGATCGAAGCCTTCGAGCAGCGCTCGGGCGATCTGGAACGCTTCGGTGGCGGGCAGGTCGGGCATCGGCAAGAATCAGGCTTGGGCAGTTTCTACAGCAGTTCCATCATGACACTTCAAGACCTCCTGCAAACCGGCGCCGACGAGGCCATCGCCATCGCCGCCCCCGGCCGCGTGCCGCTCGACTACCGGGCCTTGCGCGCCCTGGTGGCCGCCACCACGGCGTCGCTCAACGCGGCCGGCATCGGCCGCAATGACCGCGTGGCCATCGTGCTGCCCAACGGCCCCGAGATGGCGACGTGCTTTCTGGCCTGCGCCTGCGCCGCCAGCAGCGCGCCGCTGAACCCCGCGTACCGCGGCGACGAGTTCGAGTTCTACCTCGACGACTTGCAGGCCAAGGCGCTGATCGTCGAGCACGCCAGCACGTCGCCGGCGGTGGAGGCGGCGCGCAAACTCGGCGTGCAGGTGATCGAGCTGTTGGTGGCCGAAGGCGCGCCGGCGGGCCAGTTCACGCTCGGCGCCGCAACGCCGGCCGCACCCAGCGCGCGCGGCGGCGCCTCTCAAGCCGAAGACGTGGCGATGGTGCTGCACACCTCGGGCACGACGTCGCGGCCCAAGCGCGTGCCGCTGTCGGTGGCCAACCTGTGCGCCTCGGCCACGCAGATCGCGGCCACGCTGCAGTTCACGCCGAAAGACATCGGCCTGAACATCATGCCGCTGTTCCACATCCACGGCCTGCTCGCCGGCCTGCTGGCGCCGCTGTCCGCCGGCTCGCAGGTCTTCTGCACGCCGGGCTTCAACGCGCTGCGCTTCTTCAAGTGGATGGACGAGGCCAAACCGAGCTGGTACACGGCCGTGCCGACCATGCACCTGTCGATCGCCAGCCGCGGCAAGCACAACGCCGAGGTGCTGAAGCGCCATCAACTGCGCTTCGTGCGCTCGTCGTCGTCTGCGATGCCGCCGCAGCTCATCGCCGAACTCGAAGCGATGTTCAAGGCGCCGCTGATCGAGTCTTACGGCATGACCGAAGCGGCGCACCAGATGGCCTCGAACCCGCTGCCGCCGTTGCAGCGCAAACGCGGCTCGGTGGGGCGCGCGGCCGGCCCCGAGATTGCGATTCGCGGTGAAGACGGCGCGCTGCTCGGCGCGGGTGAAATCGGCGAGGTGGTGATCCGCGGGCGGAGCGTCACCGCGGGCTACGAGAGCAACCCGAAGGCCAATGAAGAAGCTTTCGTCGACGGCTGGTTTCGCACCGGCGACCAGGGCGTGCTCGACGCCGAGGGCTACTTGAGCATCACCGGCCGGTTGAAGGAGATCATCAACCGCGGTGGCGAGAAGGTGAGCCCGCGCGAGATCGACGAGATCCTGCTCGACCATGTGTCGGTGGCGCAGGTGATCGTCTTCGGCGCGCCACACAAGCGGCTCGGTGAAGAGGTGGCCGCGATGGTGGTGCTGCACGAAGGGCATGAATGCGGCGAGCGCGAGCTGCAGCAATTCGTCGCCCAACGCGTGGCGGGCTACAAGGTGCCGAAGAAGATTCTGTTCGTCGAGGAGCTGCCCAAGGGCGCGACCGGCAAGTTGCAGCGCATCGGGTTGGCGCAGCGCATCGGGCTGGGCTTCGGCTCGTTTGTTTCGGGTGAGTTCTGAGATGAAATCTGCGCGCTTGTTGACGTCTGGTGACGGGCCTTTGCGGAAATTCAGCGGCCGCAAAGAACCGTTCGGGCTGAGGTATCGAAGCCCCGCCCCGTCACCGTTCGGGCTGAGCCTGTCGAAGCCCTCGGCGCGTCGCACGAAGGCTTCGACAAGCTCAGCCAGCCCTTCGACAGGCTCAGGGCGAACGGAAAGAAAAGTCCCGTTCGGGCTGAGTTTGTCGAAGCCCCTCACGCGAGGCACGAAGGCTCCCTTCGACAAGCTCAGGGCGAACGGAGGCGGGAAGCCGACACTCGTGAACAGCCGCTTCGGGCCGAAAGCCGCAGCCCGTTACCCGCGTCGCAGCGAGTTGCGGCATGCGCCGTGGAGCCACTGAAATGAAATACGCCATCGTCGGCGCCGGCGCCATCGGCGGCTATCTCGGCGCGAAGCTTGCACTCTCCGGCGAGCAGGTCACCTTCATCGCCCGCAACAAGAACCTCGCCGCCATCAACGCGCAAGGCTTTCGCCTGCTGCTGCCCGATGGCAGCACGCAGCACACGCGCGATGTGCGCGCCGTGCAGGACCCGGCCGAAGCCGGTGCGCAGGACGTGGTGCTGCTGACCACCAAGGCGCATCAGGTGCGCGATCTGCTGCCGGGCCTGCGTGCGCTGTTCGGCGCCGACACGATGGTCGTGACGATGATCAACGGCGTGCCGTGGTGGTACTTCCACAAGCTCGGCGGTGCGTTCGACGGCCGATCACTCACCAGCGTCGATCCCGACGGCGTGCTGGCCGCAGGCATCGAGGCCGAGCGCATCATCGGCAGCATCGTCTATCCCGCGGCCGAACTGGTCGAGCCGGGTGTCGTGAAGCTGATCGAAGGCAACCGCTTCACGCTCGGTGAGTTGAACGGCGAGCGCACGCCGCGCATCGAGGCCCTGAGCAAATCGATGATGGCCGCCGGCTTCAAGGCGCCGGTGTCGCGCGACATCCGCAGCGAGATCTGGGTCAAGCTGTGGGGCAACCTGAGCTTCAACCCGATCAGCGCGCTCACGCACGCCACGCTCGAAGACATCTGCCGCTTCCCGCCGAGCCGCGATCTGGCGGCGCGCATGATGAGCGAAGCCCGCGCGGTCGGCGAAAAGCTCGGCGTGGAATTCAAGGTCTCTCTCGAGCAACGCATCGCCGGCGCCGAGAGCGTGGGCGCGCACAAGACGTCGATGCTGCAAGACGTGGAGCACGGCCGCGCGCTCGAATTGCAGGCGCTGGTCGGCAGCGTCGTCGAGCTGGCGCGCATCACCGACACGCCGACGCCGACGATCGACGCGATCTATGCGGCGACGGCGCTGCTGACGAAGACGCTGACGGATCGGGGAGGGCGGTTGGAGGTGTTGCCTGTCTGATCGCCCTGGCGGCTTTCCGGTTGAAGATCTCGGTGAAGGCGTTTCCGGACCGAGCGAGCGGGGCGGGCAGGGGCTCGATGTCGGCAACGGCAATAAAAGGAGCGCCGAACGCTGGGCCGCGAAGGTTCACTGTGCTCGCATCGCGGTCATTCAACTCGCCGCGACGGACGCGTGCAATCGACCCTGAGCCGACACCCGCGGTCCTGATCTCGCCGCTGCAAAGCCGCCGGTCGGACTCGCACCCAGGCACCCGTTGAAGGCCCCACGGAGGAGTGCACACATCGGCAGGCGGCCCGACAGGGCGCCGAAGAATCATCGAAGCGCTGTCCCGCCCCTAGACGGCGCAGACCGAGTTGGCTTGGAGCATGGCGTATCGCTACTTATAGGGAGAGGTGGGTACCTTTGCTCTTGACGGCGCCGGCGCCTCTGCGAATATGCCCAGCACCACCGACGCGCCTCTCAGTTGTGCTGTCGGGCAGGACCATGAAGGGGAGGCTTGGAATGCACGCAAGGCGGCTGTCGAAGCTTGTTTTGGCGGTGGTGGCCGGGGTGGCTACCAGCGGTTGCGCGCTCTTCAGCGAGACCCGCCACAAGCAGGGGCAGGAACTGACCGATGCCTGGGGCAAGGTCGACCTGGCGACCCAAGTTGCCGCTCCTCGCAAGAACCGGCAAGCACTCCTGGACCAGCAGCTCAAGCTCGAAGAGGAGCTGTGGAGCTTTTCCCGCAGCCGCATCGCCGAGCAGATGGTCGGCCACATGGACGGTCGGAGCCCTTCAGAAGCACGTCGGGACTCGCATCGAACAGGTGGCCGGAACCCCGGGACAGGTCGCCAGCGCCGCAGCGGCTGCCTCCAGTGTGGCCGACGCCAAGAAGGCCATGGCGCCTAAGCTGACCGACCTGGCCCTTGTCGGGGGCGCGTGGCCGGGCTGCGAGGCCGTCCCACCTGGCCCGGCGCGCGACAAGTTCGAAAAGGGCATGAAGGACCGGCCGGAAAAGGGCCTGGTACTCGCTGCCCTGGACGCGTTCAAGGGTCCTTGCGAGGCCCTGGCCGCTGCCGAGGCCCAGGCCAAGCCGGGTGGCGAGCTGGGCACTGCGGCGATCGCGCTGGCTGCCGAACGTGCAGCACGGCAGGCCGACAGCGACAAGCTGAAGGTGGCGCAGGCGGCTTTCAACGAGGCAAAGGAAGCCTACGAGAAAGAAGCCGCGGCGCTGGTCGCAGCCCCCAGTTCGAGTCGGGGAAAGCTCGACGAAGCTATCGCGTCCTTGACGAAGGCCGCGGAAGCGCTGGGCCAGCTCGACTCGTCCCTCAGTGTCGCAGCTGTGTCTGAGGAGCGACTGGCCTCCATCAACAAGTTCATCGCGAACTACGAGGACGTTGTCGCCGGCAAGGGGACGCCGGAGGGTTCCAGTCGCGCAGCCATTGCGCTTGGGCTGTTCCCAGACTTGATTGACAAGACCAGGCAGTCGCTGCTCGACGCCCAGAAGCCCTCGCTGGTACCGCTCGTGCTGCAGAAGAAGGTCGAGCAGGCCAAGCTCGAAGCGGCGCAGCGCGACTTGGCGCGACGTGACCAGGTGCTGGCGCTGCGAGAGCAGCGGGTTGCCGTTCTGACCGAGAGGCTCGAGACCTATCAGCGGGCGGAGGCGAGCTTGAAGGGGGCGCTTCTTTCACCCGTTGCCGGCGCTCGGCTCGGGCCGTTGCTTGCACCGGCCGCGGCCAATGCCGACCTTGCCTCGACGGAACAGAAGCGCAAGAACGAGTTGCACCGGGTGGCCTCCTTGGTGCTGGACGCCGAGGGCCGGCTCCAGGCGGCCAGTGGAAAGGCTCGATACCAGATTGCAGCACTCGCGCATGAAGAGGCCACAAGCTACGCCGAATCGAGCCTGATGCAGTGGAAGGCGTTGCTGGACCCTTCGGTCGAGCTGCTGGTTGCGTACGGGGAATCCGGGCTCAAGGTGAGCCAGATTCAGGACCTGCTCAACACGATTGCGCTGCTTGTCATCGCAGTGCGGACCAACTAGAGGCCCCTCATGCGCGCATACCTTCTCTTGGTGCTCGGGCTCATGGCTTTGCTCGCCGGTTGCCAGACGCCGGCCGCCGTCATCGCTCAGGCCAACCACACGACGAAGCTGATGGTCCAGCTGGAAGAACAGGCCGCCGGGTTCCGACGAGCCGAGCAGGCGGCCGAGGACGCACTCGTGCAGTCGATGGTGACGCAGCGTCAGTCGTTCGCTGTGTTCGTCTCCACGGCTGAATTGGATGACCAATCCCGGTTGAACGCAGGAGACGCGAAGTCGCAGGCCCTGCGCGAGCTGCTCCTCAAGGGAACCGACCAGTACGGCGCTAGTGTCGCGCGAGCGAAAAAGGCTCCGGAGGATGCGGAAAAGGCGGTCAAGGCACTGCTCGAGCCCCTACCAAGCACCACGGCAGCCCTCACGGGAGCACAGGAGAAGGCTGCGGCTTTCGCGAAGGAGTTGGACCCTGACGTGCGTCGCCAGGAACTGCTGGACTTCCTCAAGGCCGTCAAGGAGGGAGTCGATGCCGCAAGGAAGAAGGTGGCGGACGCCATGGCTGCTGCCAACAAGGAGCAGGGGAAAGCCGATTCAGCCGCAACCGTCTCCGCGACGGCGGCGGTCGCCCCCACTGTCAAGCCCTGAGGAGGAAGTTTCATGCCTGGCAACAACAACGGTGAAATTGTCGTCCATCCGGCCGAGACCTATCTTCGCAATTACGACCAGTCACGGGACCAGGTTCAGAGTGAGATTTCCAAGCAGGAGTCTCTTGCCAAGCATGACCCTGACGCGGGGGTGCGGACGCAGGCGCAGATAGACGGAATCGCGCTGGTCTCCGAGCTCGGCAAGATGCAGGCCGAGCACGTGGCCTTCCTCGTGAGAATCATGACGGAAGGGGTCGGCTCCGGGCCCGCCCAGACCGTTGTCGAGGAGACTGTCAAGCTGAACAAAGCCTTGGCGCAGGTGGTCATCGACAACAACCGGGCTTCGGTCTTCATCGGGCTCATCCAGCAGTGGCTGAACGGCGCGATTGCTGTCTTTAACGGGAAGGTTCCGGCGCCACCGCCGCCGCCCCCTCCGGCCCCGTCAGGCGGGACCAGCTAGCCCCCCGCAATGATGAAGAGTATTCCACTCCACGACGGAGACGCTCATGCCGCCGACACAGAACGAAGCCACCTCGACGGTTGTAGCGCTGGAGGCGCTGAGACGCGCCGAGCCGAGGTTTCGGTGGCCCGTGTGGACCATCGGTGCGTCGTCCTGACGGGCCTCACACTCTACATCTACTGGACGGATCCGAAGCTGTCGCAAGAGGACCTGTTGGTGCGGGTGATCGTGCCCATTCTGATGGGGGCGCTCTGGGCGAGCATCTTCTATGGCGGCTACTGCTGGGTGCGCTCCCTGACCTACAGGCTCATGTTCAACCGTGCCACCGCCAACTCGATCGAGCACCGCACGGAGTCGCTACAGGAGGACCTCGAGAAGGACTTCTTCAATAACCTGGTCAAGATCAATTTCAAGTACATCGACAAGTACTACTTGCAGACCCAGATTCAGGCCGACAAGGCGTTCAACCTCTCTGTGGTGGCCGCCCTAGTGGGGCTACTGATCGTCATCGCCGGCGTCGTGCAAATGTACCTCGGTAGGATCGAGCCCGCCTACGTGACGACTGCTGCGGGCGTCACCAGCCAGTTCATTGCGGCGGTGTTCTTCTATCTCTACAACCAGACCATTCTCAAGATGGCCGACTACCACAAGAAGCTCGTCCTTACCCAGAACATCGGACTGGCGCTGCGCATCACGCAAGACCTACCAGACGCGGAGCGTGTGACATCGCAATGCTCACTTGTGGACCGCCTCTCTGCAGATATCAACGCGATGCTAGTGAGCGCGAAGGTCGACTCTTGAGCGGGCCACCTTGGCTGACGACCGCATCGAGCAAACGGCCACGATGAACGCAGGCAGCGGAGAGCCCTACGCCCCTCTATGGAAAGCCTGGCTACTAGTTCCAATCCTGTGGGTACTGACGATCCAGTTCGATCTCGGCGGCGCTGCCGCGGTGCCCATGTTCAAGCTGCTCTTTGTTCCTCTGGCGGCTTGGTGGGCCCGTCGCTTCGGAAGTCGGGGGCTTGCTGCGTTCATTGCGGGCGCGTGGCTCCACTTGTTCAACTACGCAGCGGGACCGATCAACATAGGTGGCGGCGTAGGCCTGTTTGCTGCCTCGATCGTCGTCTACCGACTCGTTGCGGATCGGCTGTACTGGCGAGCCTCGATCGGAGCAAGCTACCTGGGCGTTAGGCAACTGGTGTTTATCGCCGTAGTAGCGGGAAGTGCAATCTCCATCGGAATTCCTTGGCTTCACATAGGCGGATCACTGTTCCCCTTTCTACTCTGCGTCCTGTTGATCGTAGGTCGAACGCAGACCGACCTTCGTGCTTTGTGCGCCGCGCTTCTCTTGAGTGCTGTTTGCGCAGCGTGGTGGCGATACGCGGTGGAGGCTGGTCTGCGCGTGCCAACGCAACTGATTTCTGCCAATCTGATCCTCGGCTGGCCCCCTTTGCTGCTGGGCGCACTGCTTGTTCTTTTCGGTTCGCGCTGGGTAGACCGAGTTATCTCCAGTGAGGACAAGCGACGCAAGCGCTCATCGATGGTGCTGGCGCTCGTCGTTCTGGCGGCGAGCTTTGCTGTCAATTGCCTTGAGCTGCGCTTTCGACTCCCTGGACAGGGTTCGATGTGGTGGTCCCTGCTGGCTCCCTCGACGCTAATGGCCGTTGCCTTTCTTGCGGGTCAGTTGGAACAGTCCACTGGTCTCCGAAGGTGCGCTCTCGTGCTCATGGCCATGGTGGCAGGTTCTGTTGCGGCTTCCGGGCTCTTCGGGCACGCCATCGACCTGTTTGTGCTCAATGGTGGCTTCGACCTGGGCCTGCAGGTGGGATTCACGATTCGAGCTCTCAACGCACTGCAGCAGGCGGTCGTTGCTGCCGCCTTCGTCCGCCTGGGCAGGGCCTTCGCTGCACGCCTTGCTCGCGAGCGGCCATGGGGCGCCGTCGAACGACGGACCGATCCCGCACCTTTGAGGTTCCGCTGGCTTGACCTTGCGCTCATCGCTCTCGTGTCGCTGCTCGTGATCTGGCGCCTCCTTGCAGCCCTGGGTGTCGTTACGAGCCAGTAGGAGTTGCTACTCGGCGCCCTTTCAGTTGGTCGCAGGTCACAACGCCTACCGTCTCCCGGACTGTAGGTTGTGGAGGGGCGGCGCTCGAGTGACTGCTCGAGGGCGCAGTGCGCCAGGTTCCAGGTCCGGTCTTGGCCGTTCAGCGACGGACGCGACACGCACCCGACCGTTCACTTCGATCAGATCGCGAACATCCAGCAGGCCGATCCCAACGTCCGCACCGCGGCAAATGCGAAAACCTGGCGCCCGTCAACCGCATCTGACGCCGATCAAACCCCCCGCCCGCCCGGGCGCGCACAGTGCGCCCATGACCCCCGCCGTCTTCACCCCCGACCTGCTGCGCCGCCTCGACACCAACGGCCCGCGCTACACCTCGTACCCCACGGCCGACCGCTTTCACGAGGGCTACACGGATGCGCACTACGCGCAGGCGCTGGCCGCGCGCGCGGCGCTGGCGCGGCTCAACGCCGCGCCGCCGCTGGCGATCTATGTGCACCTGCCGTTCTGCGAATCGGTCTGCTACTACTGCGCCTGCAACAAGGTGGTGACGCGGCACCACGGGCGTGCGGCGGAATACCTCGATGTGCTGGAACGCGAGATCGCGCTGCACGCGCAGGCGCTCGGCGTGCGCCAGCGGGCGACGCAACTGCATTTCGGCGGCGGCACGCCGACCTTTCTCTCAGACGCCGAGCTGTCGCGGTTGATGGCGGCGATCGGCCTGGCGTTTGACCTCGCGCCCGATGCCGAGTGCGGCATCGAGGTCGATCCGCGCACCGCGACGCCGGAGCGCTTGCGGCACCTGGCCGCGCTCGGCTTCAACCGCGTCAGCTTCGGTGTGCAGGACTTCGATGCCGACGTGCAGCAGGCGGTGCACCGGGTGCAGCCGTTCGAGCAGGTCGAGGCGTTGATGCGCGCTGCGCGCGACATCGGCTTTGCGTCGATCAACGTCGATCTGATCTACGGCCTGCCCCGGCAGCGCCCGGAAACCTTTGCGCGCACCATCGCGCGCGTGATCGCGCTCGCGCCCGACCGCATTGCGCTCTACGGCTACGCGCACCTGCCCGAGCGCTTCAAGCCGCAACGGCGCATCGTGCCCGCCGAATTGCCGGACGGCGGTGCGCGCCTGGCGATGCTCGGTCATGCCATCGAGGCCTTTGCCGGTGCGGGCTACGAGTACATCGGCATGGACCACTTCGCGCGCCCCGACGACGCGCTGGCCATCGCCAAGCAGCAGGGCCGGCTGCACCGCAACTTTCAGGGCTACACGACGCAGCCCGAATGCGACCTGCTCGGCCTGGGCGTCTCGGCGATCGGCCGCGTCGGCGCCACGCATGCGCAGAACGCGAAGACGCTCGACGGCTACTACGGCGCCGTCAACGACGGCCGCTTTGCCACCGTGCGCGGCCTCGAGCTCGACGCCGATGACCTGCTGCGGCGCAAGATCATCATGGACCTGATGTGCCGCGGCCGGCTCGACTTTGCCGAGGTGCGGGCCGAGTTCGGCATCGATGTGCCGTCGGCCTTCAGCGCCGAGCTGCGGCGTCTGCAAGGATTGGCCGAACACGGCCTGGTGACGGTGGGCGAGCGCGCAATCGAGGTCACCGCCGCCGGTTGGTACGTGGTGCGCGCGGTGGCTGCAGCGTTCGATCGCTACCTCGGCAACGACAACGGCGCGTCGCGCGAGCGCTTCTCACGCCTGGTCTGAAGTGCAACCTCTGCGCGCTTCAACGTCTGCTGACGGCCCGTTGGCGACGTTCAAGGTCCGCAACAGAACCGTTCGGGCTGAGGTGCGCTGCTCCGACCGTCCTGAGCGTATCGAAGGAAGCCGCGTTTTGTCCCCGTTCGGAAAGAAGAGTCCCGTTCGGGCTGAGGTATCGAAGCCCCTGGCGTGTCGGCAAGTAAGGCTCGACGGGCTCAGCCTGGGCCTTCGATACCTCAGGGCGAACGGGGTGGAGAAGCCGACCGTCGCCAACAGCCGCTTCGGGCCGCAAGCCGAAACTCGTGTCACGCGTCGTGCGTCGCGCGAAGCGCGGCGCAGCCACTGAGGTGACGACCCGATGCAAGGCGAAGCGCTGATCGCCGCCGCCGGCCTGATGGGTCTGGCCGGTCTGCCGCACTGCGCGGTGATGTGCGCCGCGCCGTGCGCCGCGGTGGCGAACGGCGGGCCCGCGGCGCAACCGCTGTTCCAAGTGGCGCGCGTGGCCGGCTACGCCGCCGGCGGCGCGCTCGCGGCGTGGAGCGTTGGCGCTTTACGCGAGGGGCTGTCGATCGCGCCGGCGCTGCGTCCGCTGTGGACCTTGCTGCACCTGGGCGCGCTGGCCTGCGGGTTGTGGATGCTGTGGTGCGGCCGGTGGCCGGCGTGGTTGCAGCGCCGCGCGGCAGCGGTGACGCCGCAGGGCGGTGCCTGGCAGCGCATCGTCATCGCCCCGGCCCGCAGCGCCTGCGCCGGCGCGCTGTGGATCGCCTGGCCGTGTGCGCTTTCGCAATCGGCCCTGCTCGTTGCCGCGTTGGCGTCCACGCCGGGGCAGGGCGCGGCGGCGATGGCGGTGTTCGCAGCCGCGTCGTCACCGGCGCTGTGGCTCGGGCCGGCGTTGATGCAGCGCCTGTCGAAGCGGCGAAGCGGGCCGGGCGCCGTGGCCGCGGTCTGGCCGGTGCGCGCTGCCGGCGGATTGATCGCGCTGGCCTCGGCCTCGGCGCTCATGCACGGGCTGTGGGCGCGGTTCGTGGCGTGGTGCGCGTGAGGCGCGCGGCGCCGGCCTTAAGTCAGCAAGTCCGCCAGCGCCCGCGCCACCACCTTCGTGGCGCGGCGCAGGTCTTCGAGCTCGATGTGTTCATCGGCGCGCTTGGCGTTGCTCTCCAGCACCGTGCGCGGGCCGCAGCCGTAGAGCACGGCCGGGATGCCGCGCTCGGAAAACAGCCGCGCGTCGGTGTAGAGCGGCGTGCCCGAGGCGTCGATCGGCTCGCCGAAGACCGTGCTCGCGTGCGCGCACAGGGCCTGCACCAACGGCGCGTTGCCGGGCAGCGGCTTCAAGGCGTTGGCGAGCAACAGGCGCTTGATGTCGATCGTGATGCCGGGTGAGTTGGCCACCGCCTGCGCGATCACGCGGCGCAGCGTGGCCTCGACTTCGGCTGGGTTCTCCTCGGGGATCATGCGCCGGTCGAGCTTCAACACCACCTTGCCGGGCACGACGTTGGTGTTGGTGCCGCCGTGGATCTCGCCGACGTTGAGGTACGGGTGCGTGATGCCTTTGACGCCGCTCGTCACCTTCTTGTAGAGCGTGTTCTGCTGGTACAGCGCATGGAGGATCAGCGTTGCCGCCTGCAGCGCATCGACGGCGGTGTGCGGCACGGCGGCGTGGCCCATCTTGCCGTGCACGGTGACTTCCATTTGCAGGCAGCCGTTGTGGCCGGTGACCACCTGGTAGGAGAAGCCGGCAGCGATCAACAGGTCGGGTTTGACGAGGCCGTGTTGCAGCAGCCAGCCGGGCCCGAGTTCGCCGCCGAATTCTTCGTCATAGGTGAAGTAGAGCTCGACGCTGCCGTTCAGCTTCGCCTTCAGCGACTCGATGGCGCGCGTGGCGAAGGTGTAGGTCGCGAAGTCGCACTTGCTGACGGCGGACGCTCTGCCGTACAGCTTGCCGTCGGCCACTTCGCCGCCGTACGGGTCGTGCGTCCAGCCCTCGCCGGGCGGCACGACGTCGCCATGCGCGTTCAAGCCGATCGTGCGGCCCGTGCCGTAGCGGCGGCGGACGACGAGGTTGGTGATCGATTCGAGGCCCGCCGCTTTCACGTCGGCCGCGGGAACGCTGTGCTGCTCGGCGTCGAAGCCGAAATCTTTCAACAGCGCGGCCGTGCGCACGGCGTGCGGCGCGTTGTTGCCCGGCGGCGTGTCGGTGGGCACGCGCACGAGTTCCTGCAGGAAGCGCACCTGTTCGTCGAAGTGGGCGTCGATCCAGTGGTCTAGGGCGGTGTGGTCGGCTGGGGTCATGTCAGTTTTTCCATTGGGCTGCGGCTTGCGGTCCGCAGGGTTGACGACGTGCTGGCGGGCGCCAAGCTGCGGGCGGATGCGCGCTGGCGCGCCACTGCGGCGGTCGGCGCCAAAGGCGCGCCGACTGCGCTGCGGTGCTCGGGTTTCGGTCGCACCGCATAACTCGCTTCACTCACTGCGTTCGTTTCGCTCGAACAGATGCGGTGAGTCAGTTGACGAAGCGCGCGGGTACGCGCGCCGACCGAAACCCTGGCCTTGCAGGCCGCGCTGGGCGCAAGCGACCAGCCGCTCGCCAGGCACGAACAGTCCACCGGACTGTTCGTGTCCGGGCTCGCCTCCTCGCCGCCGCACAGGCGCGCCAGCGCACACCCGCCCACAGCTTGGCGAGGGACGGCTGTTCTTTGTTGGAGAAGGACACGAGCCGGGCATCGAGCCCGGCTCGCGCCCGGTGAGCGCGCCTGCGGCGCGCGGCAAGCTGCGGGGCTCGATGCCCCGCTGCTTGCCAAACACTCTCCCCCAAGAACGCTCCTCCCCCGCAAGGCATGGGGCCGGGCGGCGCCGGGCTGCGTATGCGACGGCGAGGAACGCAGCCCTGGGGTCGGCGCGCGTACCCGCGCGCTTCGTAAACTGACTCGCCGCAGCTGTTCGAGCGCAACGAGCGCAGCGAGTGAAGAGAGTTCTGCGGCGCGACCCCAGGGCGAGTACCGCAGCGCACCCCGCGCAGCGGGGCGTCGCATCCGCAGCCCGGCGCCGGCCGGCCCCATGCCTTGCTCTCGCACAGACGGCGCCCAATCGTAATCAAGGACGTTCGCCAACGTACACAATGGCCCGTCAGCACACGGCAACGAGCGCGCAGATTTCACTTCAGTTGCTCGAGCAGGTTCTGAAAAGCGCGCACGCACAACTCGGTGTCGTCGTTGGTGATCGACTCGAGCGGGTTGTGGCTGATGCCGGCGTTGCCGCCGCGCAGGAACAGCATGGCCTGCGGCATCGCCTCGTGCAGCTTCATCGCGTCGTGGCCGGCGCCGCTGGGCATGCGGTGCAGCGGCAGGCCGAGTGCTTCAACCGCGCGCTCCCAACGCTGCTGCCACGCGGGCGCGCTCGGGGCGGCGGCGGCGCGCATCGTTTCTTCGAGCGTGAAATGCAGGCTGCGGCGTGTGCAGATGTCGGCCAGCTCGGCGCACACGTCGGCGGCGCAGGCGTCGCGCACGTCGTTGGTGGTGGCGCGGATGTCGAGGCTGAACTTGCAGCGGCCGGGCACGACGTTGATCGAGCCGCTCGGCACTTCGAGCATGCCGACCGTTGCCACGAGATGCGGCACGCTGCCGGCGCGCTTCTCGGTGAACAGCACCAACTCGGCCGCGGCGGCTGCTGCATCGCGGCGGCGGTCCATCGGCGTCGTGCCGGCGTGGCTGGCCATGCCGACGATCTCGCCGACATAACGCACGCTGCCGTTGATCGAGGTCACGATGCCCAGGGGCAGATCGAGCTCGTTCAACACCGGGCCCTGCTCGATATGCACTTCAACGAAGCCGACGTACTTCGACGGGTCGCGTTTGAGCTTGCCGATGTCGTCGATGCACAGGCCGGCATGGGTCATCGCCTCGCGCATCGAAACGCCGTCGGCGTCTTTCTGCTCGAGCCACGCACTGTCGAAGTGGCCGGTGAGCGCGCCCGAGCCGAGGAACACGGCCTTGTAGCGCTGGCCTTCTTCTTCGGCAAAGCCGATCACCTCGAGGCCGTTCGGCAGGCGGCGGCCGGCACGGTGCAACTCGCGCACGCAGGCCATCGGCGCCAGGATGCCGAGGCGGCCGTCGTACTTGCCGCCGTTGCGCACGGTGTCGTAGTGCGAGCCCGTGAGCAGGCGTCGGGCGTTGCGATCCGTGCCGTGATAGAGGCCGACGACGTTGCCGACTGCGTCGATCTGCACCTCGTCGAAGCCGCAGTCGGCACGCATCCAGTGCGCCAGTCGCTGCGCGACGGCGCGGTGCGCGTCGGTGAGGTAGGTGACGGTGAGTTCGCCGCGCTCGGCGTAGCCCGGGTCGCTGTGTTGCGCCAGGCGCTCGGCCCAATCCCACACCAGGTTGCCGAGTTCGGGCACGTGGCCGAACTTGTCGTCCAGGCGAATCTCGGCGATGCGGTGGATGTTGCGCAGGTTCTCGGCGAGTTCGTAGTCCGGGTGGTGCTGCAGGCGGCGCAGGAAGGTGGCGATGATCTCGGCCTTGTTCAGCCCCACACCGCGCGGCCCGCGCACGGCGAGGATGAAGGGGAAGCCGAACTCTGGCGTTGTAGTCGGCGTTGAGCTGCTGGATCTGCGCGAACTCCTGCGGCGTGCAATCGGCGAGGCCCGCCTTGCCTTGTTCGTTGGTCGATTCGGCCGTCAGCGTCTTGGCGACCATCGCCTTGCCGGCCAATTCCGGGTGGGCGCGGATCAGTTTGAGTTGTGCGTCGCGCCCGCACTCGCGCACCACGTGCACGAGCGCCAGTTTGAGTTGCGCCAGCGAGTGGAATGGCCGCGATGTTGCCGCGCGCTCGGCAACCCACGGCGAGTGTTCGTAGGTGCCGTCGAGCAGCGCGGTGAATTCTGCGGCGTCGCGGCGTTGAGTTGTTCGAGGGTCAGCATCTGATTCACTCCCACAGAAACGCCGTCGCCGCGTCGAACGGGTGCGTCGCCTTCCAGTGCCGCGCGATGTCGATGCGCCGGCAGATCCAGACGCCGCTCTTGGCCTGCACGTGATCGAGAAAACGTTGCAGCGAACCGATGCGGCCCGGCTTGCCGAGCAGGCGGCAGTGCATGCCGATGCTCATCATCTTCGGCCGGTCGAGGCCGTTCGGGTCGCCTTCGGCGTACAGCGCGTCGAAGGCGTCGCGCAGGTAGGTGAAGAAGTGGTCGCCGGTGTTGAAGCCCTGCGCCTGCACGAAGCGCATGTCGTTGGTGTCGAGCGAGTAGGGCACGACGAGGTGCGGCACCTCGCTGCCGTCGCTCCTTTTCACGCGCAGCCAGAACGGCAGGTCGTCGCCGTAGTAGTCGCTGTCGTATTCGTAGCCGCCGTGTTCGGCGACCAGGCGGCGGGTGTTGGGGCTGTCGCGGCCGGTGTACCAGCCCATCGGCCAGGCGCCGCCGGTGAGTTCGCGCAGCAGGTGCGTGGCCACGCCGACATGCTTGCGCTCGGTGGCCTCGGGCGTGTTCTGGTAGTGCACCCAGCGCAGGCCGTGGTTGGCGATCTCGTCGCCGCGCTCCATGAAAAGCTTCACCAGTTCCGGATAGCGCTCCAGCGCCGAGACGACGCCGAACACGGTGAGGGGAAGTGCACGCGCATCGAACTCGCGCAGCAGCCGCCACAGCCCGGCGCGCGAGCCGTACTCGTACATCGACTCCATCGTCATGTGGCGGTTCTCGTAGGCCTGCGCGGTGACGAGTTCGGAGAGAAAGGTCTCGCTCGTCGGGTCGCCGTGCAGCGGGTTGTTCTCTCCCCCTTCTTCGTAGTTGAGGACGAACTGCAGCGCGACGCGCGCCCCGCCGGGCCAGCGCGCGTGCGGCGGGTTGCGGCCGTAGCCGGCGAGGTCGCGGGGATAGCGCAAAGGGAGATTGCTCATGTCTTCAACGCCTTGGCGAGGTCGGTGGGGCGCGGGTCGAGCCGCAGGTTGTGTTCGACGGTGTGCAGGTGTTGCGCCATCAGCTTGACGGCGGCGCGCGTGTCGCGCTGCTCCAGCGCATCGACGATGGCCACGTGCTCGGCTTGCGAATGTTCGGCTGAGTGCGAGGACTGGTACATCAGTGCGATCAGCGACGAGCGCGACAGCAGATCGGCCAGCACCTGCGCCAGCACCTCGTTGCCGACGAGGCGCGCCAGCACGACGTGAAAGTCGGCCAACAGGCGCGTGCGCCCGCTCACGTCCGTTCGTGCCACGGCCTCGCGCTCCTGCTTCAGGTGCGCGCGCAGGGTGGCGATCTGCGGCTTGGTGATGCGCCCGCAGAGTTCACGCACGATGCCCGACTCGATCAGTTGCCGGGCCTCGAAGACCTGCCGCGCCTCTTCGATGCCGGGCTGCGCAACGAATGCGCCGCGCGCCGGTTCGAGCGTGATCAGCCGGTCGCGCGAGAGCTGGTTCAGCGCCTGCCGAACGACGGTGCGTGAAACTTTGAACAGCTCGCCGATCTGCGACTCGGCGAGCTTGGTGCCCGGCATCAGGCGGCGCTCGACGATGGCCTCGACGATCGAGGCGACGATGCGCTGCGTGCTGCTCGGGGCGGGCACCACCTTCAACAGGGCTCGACTTTGGGGCACGGTGAAATTGCGGTTGACGCGGTTGTCAAAGTGTATACACTTTTCTTTATCACGCAACCGGAAAACGCTGCCATGGGCCACCTCAGCACGCATGTTCTCGACACCGCCCACGGCTGCCCCGCCGCCGGCATGACGGTCACGCTGCAGCGCGTTGACGCCAACGCCGCGACCACGCTGCGCAGTTTCACGACCAACGCCGACGGCCGCGCCGACAGTGCGCTGCTCGACGACAAGAGCATGGCCGCCGGCCGCTACCGTCTGGTCTTCGAAGCCGCGGCGTACTTCCGCGCGCGCGGCGTGGCGCTGCCTGAGCCGCCGTTTCTCGACGTGGTGCAGCTCGACTTCGGCATCGCCGACGCGCAGGGCCACTACCACGTGCCGCTGCTGGTGAGCCCGTGGAGCTACAGCACCTACCGCGGCAGCTGACGGGCACGCCGCTTGCGTCAGCGCACCAACACCAACCGGAGACTGTCATGACCCTTCGCCGCACCCTCATCGCCGCCGCCATCGTCCTGCCGTTCTCGACGCATGCAGCGTGGCCCGAGAAACCGATCCGCATGGTCGTCACCTTCGCGGCAGGCGGCGCCAGCGACATCGTCGCCCGCGCGATTGCCGAACCGCTGGGCAAGGCGCTCGGCCAGACGGTGGTGGTGGACAACAAGCCCGGTGCCGGCGGCACCATCGGCGGCATCGATGTGGTGCGCGCCGCACCGGATGGCTACACGCTGATGTTGTCCAACAGCACGCCGACGTCGATCGGCCCCTTCACGGTGCCGACCAAACCGTATGACCCGGTCAAGCAGTTCACGCATGTGGCGATGCTGGGTGTGGCGCCGGTGCTGATCATGGCCAACCCGAAGAGCGGGCCGGCGTCGCTGAAGGACTTGCCGAAGGCCGCTGCCACGCCGGGCTACACCTTCGGCTCCGGCGGCCCGGGCTCGATCGGCCACATCGTCGGCGAGATGACGAAAGCGACGATGAAGATCGACATGGTGCACATCCCCTACAAGGGCGGCGCGCCGATGACGACCGACCTCATCGCCGGGCAGATTCCGCTCGGCATCGATGTGATCACCGCCTTCGTGCCGATGGTCAAGGCCGGGCAGATCAAGGGCCTGGCGGTGACGACGAAGATGCGCTCGCCGCTGTTGCCCGACGTGCCCAGCGTCACCGAACTCGGCCTGCCGCAACTGGTGGTCGAGAATTATTTCGGCGTCAGCGGCCCGGCCGGTTTGCCGAAGGAGGTGACGGACAAACTCGCCGCAGCAATCGCCGCGATCGTCGCCGACCCCGTCATCGTCAAGCGCTTCGAGGAGCTGGGCATCACCGCGGTGCAGATGGGCGGCGCCGACTTCAGCGGCTTCGTCGCCAAGCAGGTCGCCGATTGGCAGCCGGCGATCAAGGCCGCGGATCTGAAGTAGGGAAATCCCGGGCCAAGGTGTACGCAGGAGTGTATACACTTTGCCCATCGTCGCCGCGGTGCCCGCTGAAGAAGTCTTCGGCGGTTGCGACGGTCGCTCCTCACAGAGCCCGCTGTGGTGAGGGGATAACGCGAGAGACCGCGTCGTCCCCGAGGAACCATTAGCGATGGACGCCTACCTGCTCGACTGGCTCAACCTGCTGCTGCGCTGGGCCCATGTCATCACCGCGATCGCCTGGATCGGCTCGTCGTTCTACTTCGTGCTGCTCGACAACAGCCTGTCGCAAGCCCGAGCACGACGACCTGAAGGCCAAGGGCGTCGACGGCGAGATGTGGGCCGTGCACGGCGGCGGTTTCTATCACGCCAACAAGTACATGGTGGCGCCGCGCTGGCGGGCGCTGCCGGAGAACCTGCACTGGTCGTACTGGGAGAGCTACAGCACCTGGCTGACCGGCTTTGCGCTGTTCACGGTGCTGTACCTGTTCAACGCCGGTTCGTTCCTGATCGACAAGAGCGTGTTCGACTGGTCGCCGGCCGCGGCCATCGGCGCTTCGCTCGGCTTCCTGGTCGTCTGCTGGCTGGTCTACGACGCGATCTGCCGCGTCTTCGGCCAGCGCAAGAACGGCGACCTCGATCGTCGGCGTGTGCGTCTTCGTCTTGGTCGATCTTCGCGTCGTGGCTGGCTTGCCAGCTCTTCGCCGGGCGCGCCGCTTTTCTGCTCGTCGGCGCGATGCTGGCGACGACGATGAGCGCCAACGTCTTCTTCTGGATCATCCCCGGCCAGCGCACGGTGGTAGCGCAACTGCGCGCCAACCAGCCGGTCGATCCGATCCACGGCCAGCGCGGCAAACAGCGCAGCGTGCACAACACCTACTTCACGCTTGCCGGTCATCGTCGCCATGCTGTCCAACCACTACGGCTGGCTCTACAGCGGCAAGAACAACTGGATCGTGCTGGTGCTGCTGATGCTGGCCGGCGCGCTGATCCGCCACAGTTTTGTCGCGCGGCACAAGGCGCATGTCGAACACCGGCGGGCCCCTTGGGAGCATGCGGTCGTCGGCACCGTCGTCCTGGTGGGCCTGGCGTTCTGGCTCGCGCCGCCGCCGCCGAGCGCGGCGCAGGTCGCGGCCGCCAAGGCGGTGGCAACGCAGCCGGCCGGCTATGCCGAAGTGCGCGCCGTGATCGACCAGCGCTGCGCGCTCTGCCACAACGCCGCGGTGCAGCAGAAGAACGTCGCGCTGCACACGCCCGAGCTGCTCAAACAGCATGCGCAGGCCGTGTACCAGCAGGCCAGCGTGTTGAAGCTGATGCCGATGAACAACGCCACGCAGATCACCGACGACGAGCGCGCGCTGATCAAGCGCTGGTTCGATGCCGGCGCGCCCGTCAAAACGCCCTGAGCAGTTCAACCCGAGGAGAAACCCGATGAACACAAACGCCGTCCACCCGGTGGATGAAGTACTCCCAACCCCGCGCCTGGCCGCGCTCGGCTTCCAGCATGTGCTGGTCATGTATGCCGGCGCGATCGCCGTGCCGCTGATCGTCGGCCGTGCGCTCAAGCTGTCGCCCGAGCAAGTGGCGCTGCTGATCTCGGCAGACCTGTTCTGCTGCGGCATCGTCACGCTGATCCAGTCGCTGGGTGTGACGCAGTGGTTCGGCATCAAGCTGCCGGTGATGATGGGCGTGACCTTCGCCGCCGTCGGGCCGATGGTGGCGATGGCCGAGAAGATGCCCGGCACCGACGGCGCGCGCGCGATCTTCGGCGCCATCATCGCGGCCGGCGTGATCGGCATCTTCATCGCGCCGCTGGCCAGCCGCATGCTGCGCTTCTTTCCGCCGGTGGTCACCGGCACCATCATCGCGGTCATCGGCATCAGTCTGATGCGCGTGGGCATCGGCTGGGCGATGGGCGGGCCGGCGTTTCTGGCCAAGGTGCCCGACGCCGCCAACCCCGGCAAGATGATGGCCAACCCGAGCTACGCCGCGCTCGACAACCTGGCGATCGCGGTGTTCGTGCTTGCCGCCATCATGTGCATCGCCAAGTTCGGCCGCGGCTTCCTGGCCAACATCTCGGTGCTGCTGGGCATCATCCTCGGCGGCATCGTCGCTGCAGTGCTCGGCAAGATGAGCTTCGGCAAGGTGGCGAGCGCGAACTGGTTCGACCTCGTGCTGCCGTTCTCCTTCGGCGCGCCGACCTTCGACCCGGTGCTGATCGCGACGATGGTGCTGGTGATGATCGTCACCTTCATCGAATCGACCGGCATGTTCCTCGCCCTGTCGGATCTCACCGGCCGCAAGCTGACGCAGCAAAGCCTCACTGCCGGCCTGCGCACCGACGGCCTGGGCACGCTGATCGGCGGCATCTTCAACACCTTCCCCTACACCAGCTTCTCGCAGAACGTCGGCCTGGTCGGCGTCACCGGGGTGCGCAGCCGCTTCGTCTGCGTCGCCGGCGGCCTGATCCTGATTGCGCTCGGCCTGATCCCGAAGATGGCGGCGCTGGTCGAATCGTTGCCGCAGTTCGTGCTCGGCGGCGCGGGCCTGGTGATGTTCGGCATGGTCGCGGCCACCGGCATCCGCATCCTGTCGGGCGTGGACTACAAGACCAACAAGAACAACCTGTACATCGTGGCGGTGTCGATCAGCGCCGGCATGATCCCGCTGGTGGCTCCGGCGTGGACGCAGCACATGGCGCATGGCCTGCACCCGCTGCTCGAGTCCGGCATCATGCTGACGACGATCACGGCCGTGGTCCTCAACATGTTCTTCAATGGCGCCACGGGCAGCATTGAAGAAGCAAAGACCGCGGCGATGCAGGCCGAGGGCGGCCACTGAGCCGCTGAGCGATGGCCACGCTGCTGATCCGCAACGCGCGGCTCGTCGTCACGATGGACGCGCAGCGGCGCGAGATCGCCGACGGCGCCGTGCTGGTGCGTGATCACGTCATCGAGGCCGTCGGTGCGAGCCGCGACCTGCCGGCCACGGCCGACGAGGTGATCGACGCGCGTGACCAGGTCGTCATCCCCGGCCTGGTCAACACGCACCACCACATGTACCAGACGCTGACGCGCGTCGTGCGGCCGGCGCAGGACTGCGAGCTGTTCGACTGGCTGCGCACGCTGTATCCGATCTGGGCTGGCTTGACGCCCGAGATGGCGCACGTGTCGATGCAAACAGCGATGGCCGAGCTGCTGCTGTCGGGCTGCACGACGTCGAGCGACCACCTCTACATCTTTCCCAACGGCGTTCGCCTGGACGACTGCTTCGACGCCGCGGCCGAAATCGGCATGCGCTTTCACGGCGCGCGCGGCTCGATGAGCGTCGGCCAGTCGCAGGGCGGCCTGCCGCCCGACCGCGTGGTCGAAGCCGAGCCGGCCATCCTGGCCGACACGCAGCGACTCATCGAGCGCTGGCACGACCCGGCGCGCCATGCGATGCGGCGCGTCGTCGTTGCGCCATGCTCGCCGTTCTCGGTCAGCCGCGAGTTGATGCGCGATAGCGCACTGCTGGCGCGTGAGCACGGTGTGTCGCTGCACACCCATTTGGCCGAGAACGACAACGACATTGCCTACACCCGCGAGAAATTCAACTGCACGCCAGCGCAGTACGCCGAGCAACTCGGCTGGCTCGGCCGCGATGTCTGGTGCGCGCATTGCGTCAAGCTCGACGCCGAAGGCATTGCGCTGTTCGCGCGCAGCGGCACCGGCGTCGCGCATTGTCCGGGCTCGAACATGCGCCTGGCCTCGGGCATTGCGCCCATTCGCGCGATGCGCGACGCCGGTGTGCCGGTGTCGATCGCGGTCGACGGCTCGGCCTCCAACGACAGCGGCCACATGCTCGGCGAAGCGCGGCTGGCGCTGCTGCTGCAACGTGTGGCCTATGGCCCTGTGAAGGGACCGTCGGCGATGACCGCGCGCGAAGTGCTCGAAATTGCCACGCTCGGCGGCGCGCAGGTGCTCGGCCGCGACGACATCGGTGCCCTGGCGCCCGGCATGAGCGCCGACATCGTGACCGTGCCGCTCGACGAGATCGGCCTGGCCGGTGCCCACCATGATCCGCTGGCCGCACTATTCTTCTGCCATGTGCCGCGCGTCAGGCACAGCATCGTCAATGGCCGCGTCGTGGTGCGTGACGGGCAACTGACCACACTCGATTTGCCGCTGCTGATCGAGCGCCACAACCGGCTGGCCGACCGGCTGGCCGCATAGCGGGCCACGCTGCATGAGCGAGCAGTCAGTGCGTGAAGACCTCGCCGCCGCCTACCGCCTGGCCGCACGCCGCGGCTGGGACGACATCGTCTGGACGCACATCAGCGCAGCGCTGCCGAGCGAGCCAGGCGCGTACCTGATCAACCGCTTCGGTCTGCGCTTCGATGAAGTGCGGCCCGACAACCTGGTGAAGGTGGATGTGCACGGCCGCGTGATCGATGGTTCGAGCGCTCGCGTCAATCCGAGCGGCTTTGCGATCCACGGCGCGGTGCATGCCGCGCGGCCCGATGCCGTGTGCGTCATGCACCTGCACACGCGCTGGGGGCAGACGCTCGCGGCGATGCCCGATGGCCTGCTGCCGTGTTCGCAACCCGCGCTGCGCTTGTGGCGCCGGCTCGGCCGCCATGCCTACGAAGGCCTCGCGTTCGACGAAGCCGAGCGTGCGCGACTGGTTTCCGCGCTCGGCACGCACGACGGCCTGATCCTCGTCAACCACGGCACGCTGACGGTAGGCCGCACCGTGGCCGAGGCCTTCGTGCTGATGCACCTGCTCGAACGCGCCGCGCAGATCCAGATCGCCGCGATGGCCGCTGGCGAGGTGTCGTGCGTCAGCGACGAAGTGGCCGAATGCACGCAACGCCAATGGATCGGCGACGGCCGCACCCCCGAAGGCGAAGATGAATGGCCCGCGCTGCTGCGCAGCGTCGACAACTGAAAAGGAAACACACACCATGCCCACCATCCGCATCGAACTCTTCGAAGGCCGCACGATCGAGCAGAAAGCCGCGCTCGCCAAGGAAGTCACCGAGGCCTGTGTGCGCGTGCTCGGCGGCAGCCCCGGCAGCGTGGACATCCTGTTCTACGACATCAAGAAAAGCGACTGGGCCACGGGCGGCGTGCTGTGGAGCCATGTGCCCAAACCATGAAGACGCTCGTCGTGGCGGCCGCCGCCGGGGAGTTGAGGACTACTGGCAGACCGCGCCCGGCACGAGCACGACCTGCTTGCCGCAGTGCGCCACCGCTGCCGCGCTGCGCGCGCTGTCGGTGATGCGGTCGACGAGGTAGATCAGATCGCCGATCGCCGCGCCGTCGTAGCCGGCGATCTTCATCTGGTGCACCTGGCTCTGCGACACCGTGCCGTAGCGCGTGGCGACGAGGTGGCCGTCGGCGATCTCGAGGCCTTGTGCTACTGCAGCGCGCTGGCGCTGCACCGCCGCGCGGCGGGCGAGCAGGATCTCGGTGTCGCGCGCGATCATGAGCGGCAGCGCTTGGCTCGCATACGCCTGCCACTGCGCGCGGCAGGGCGCCTCGCAACCGATGTTCTCCCAGGCCAGCGTGGGCTTGCTGGCCGGCACGTTCAAAGGCTTGCGGCGGATGACGTCGGCAGCCGCTTCGGCCTCGCGCCAGATCGTCTCGTGCGCTTTGATCCGAGACGACTGCGCCTGGCTGTAGGCCTCGCCGGCCGCGGCCGCCGCCTTCACCGCGGGCGCATCGTCCACCATCGCCTTGGCCGCATTCTGGTAGTGCTTGTCCTGGGCCATCGGCTGCGACATGCGCTGCGACAACGCCATCGCCTGTTGCGGCGACAGCTTGCGCAAGCGCTCCTGCACCTGCCGCGCATACGCCGGATCGTGCTGCAGGCGCGCCATGTCGATGCCCGCGTCGGCCATGCCCTTGCCGAGGTCTTCGACGGCGACCGCACCCTGCGCGCGGCCGCGCTCGCCGGCGGCAGCGCCGAGGCGTTCCATCGCCTGCTGGTGCAGCTTGATGTCGGCCTGCAGCGCGAGCAGGCCGGGGTGCACGAGCTTGCCCTGCTTGTCGACCCAGCGCGTGGCCTCCTGTGCCGTCGTCGGCAGCTCGGGAATGCGCTTGAACAGCGCGAGCACCGAGCCCGGAACGTCATCGGCGCGCGCGCCGTCGGCGGCAAGGGCAAGGACCATGGCGGCGACCGCCGCATCGAGGCAACGAATCATCGGGGTGTCCTCCGAAAAAGTCAGCGAAGTTGGTGCGGATGGGCCGCCACGGGCATCGCCCGAATGGGCCATTTGTGGCCGATCGCGCCGCGTCCAACGGGCATCAACTGCGCCAAGGCAGTCGAGCTCGCTGCCGTCGGGCAGCCGTGTCAGCACCGGCGTGGCGCCGAACAGGCCGACGATCTCCATCGGCATCGGGCCGACGTTGAAGATCTGGTGGTCGCGGCCCTTCGGCAGAACCAGCGTGCAGTCCGCGCCGAAGCGCTGCACCGCGCCTTCGCTGTGCACCTCGCCCCAGCCGGCCAGGCAGAGCACGACCTCGTCACAGTCGTGGCGGTGCGGCGGCGTGGCTGCGCCCGGCGCCAGCGTCTGGCGCCAGACCGAGAGCTGCTGCAGGCCGTCGGCCTGGCCAGCCCAGGTGGCGTGGGCCACGCCGGGAATCGGCGTTGCGGCCGGGCGGGTTTGTTCGATGACATTCATGAGGGTCTCCATTGCGGTATGAGGTTTGTTCGACTCCGCGGCGCCTCGGATGAAGTCAGTTTCGGCGGCTGCAGGCTGTTTCACAAGATGCGGCAAAGCCGTAACATTGAGGACATATCTTCCGCAATCGACAACCCAGCGTGCAAGGTCTTCAACAGTTCCTCGCCTTTGCGCAGACCGCACGCCGCGGCAGCTTTGCCGCCGCCGCGCGCGACATCGGCGGTTCGCCGTCGACGCTCGCCAAGAGCGTGGCACGCCTCGAAACCTCGCTCGGCGTGAAGCTGTTTCACCGCACGACGCGGCAGGTGAGCCTCACCGCCGATGGCGAGCGCTTGTTCCACCGCTGCGAACGCGTGCTCGCCGAGTTCGAAGATCTGCAGGCCGATGCCGCCGGCACGCGCGCCGCACCCTCGGGAACGCTGCGCGTGGACCTGCCGATCTATTACGGCCGCCGCTTCGTCATGCCGCTCTTGGCCACGCTGATGCGCAAGCACCCGGCGCTGACGCTCGAAGTGCGGCTGCAAGACGGCTTTGCCGACCTCGTGCGCGACGGCATCGACCTCGCGGTGCGCATGGGCGAGCTGAGCGACTCGACGCTGGTGGCGCGGCGCATCGACTGGCAGCAGCTGGTGATGGTGGCCAGCCCGCAGTACCTGAAAGCGCACAGCACGCCGCGCAGGCTGGAAGACCTGGCCGGCCACCAGGCGGTGACCTTTCGCATGCCGAGCACCGGCCGCAGCCGGCCGTGGCAGTTGCGCAGTGGTCGGCGCACAGTGGAGATGCACCCACCGCAGAGCGTGCAGCTCAGCGACACCGAAGCGCTCGGCACCGCCGCGCGCCTCGGCCTGGGCCTTACGCAGTTGCCCGACTACATCGTGCAAGACGAGATCGCACGCGGCAAGCTGGTGGCAGTGCTGCTCGAGCATCAACCGGCGCCGATGCCGATCAGCGCCGTGGTGCCCTCGGGCCGGCTCGTGCCGCCGCGCGTGCGGGTGCTGCTGGACGCGCTGGAGGCGCTGCGCGATCGCCATGGGTGAAAAGGTGTACGCGAACGCTGCAGGTCCATCGGCAAGTGCCTATGATCGGCAGCCACAGCGGATTCGAATGGTCTGCGATGCCCACCTCCTCTGACTCCGACCCCCTGGATGCCGAGCTGCACGGCAAGGTGCTCTACGTCGAAGACGTGGACATCAACTTCGTCATGGTCGAAGGCGGCCTGGCGAGCTTTCCGGGCGTCGAGTTGATCCGCGCCACGACCGGCTACGACGGCGTGCGACTGGTGCGCAGCGAGCACCCGGACTTCGTGCTGCTCGACATGCATCTGCCCGACATCTCCGGCCTCGAGGTGGTGCGCCAGATCAGCGAAGACATCGCCGCGCGCCGCCTGCGCGTGACGATCCTCACCGGCGATGAGCTGACGATGGACGTCATCAAGGCGATGAGCCTGGGCGCCTTCGAATACTGGATCAAGCCGGTGGACGTGCGTGTGCTGCGGGCGGGAGTGCGAAGGGCGCTGAGCGGGAAGAGGGCGGATCCGGCGCGGACGTTGGTGGGGCGGTGAACTCCATCTGCGCACTGAACGTCGCAATGCATCACACCCCGCGCTCCCACCAGCTTCCTTCCAGCGCCGCGCGAAGATGCTCGATGAACGACGACACCTTGCCCGGCACCAGCTTGGGCGACGGGAACACGGCGTGGATCTCTTGTGTCGGTAGCGTGTGGCGTTCGAGGATCGGCTTGACCGTGCCGTCGGCCACCGATTCGCGCGCCACGTACCACGGCAGGATCGCGATGCCGAGCCCTGCGCGCGCTGCGGCGAGCACGGCCGACAGGTTGTTCGAGCGCAGCGGGCCGCGTACGGGTACGACTTTCTCCTTGCCCTTGCCGTCGTCCAGGCCGGTGAGCATCCAGCGGTCGTCGCCCTGCACGGTGCTGTAGATCAGGCAGGCGTGCTGCGACAGCTCCTGCGGTGTCTTTGGCGTGCCGCGTGCCTTCAGGTACGACGGTGCGGCGACCATGACCCACGGGTTGCGGCCGAGGTAGCTCGAGCCGAGCGACGAGTCGGCCAGGCGGCCCATGCGCACTGCCAAGTCAATGCCTTGCTCGACCATGTTGACGTAGCGGTCGTCGAAGGACAGGTCCACCGTCAGCGTCGGGTGCTCGCGCATGTAGGCAATCGCCAGCGGCACCAGCACGCGCCGCCCGAACGCCACCGATGTGCTCACACGCAGCGTGCCGCCGACGCCGCTTTGCATCAGCGTGGCCAGGTTGTCGGCTTCGTCGAGCTCGTGGGCGATGCGCTTGCACTTGTCGTAGTACAGCGTGCCGACTTCTGTCGGCGTGACGCCGCGCGTCGTGCGGTGCAAGAGGCGCGCCCCCAGGCGTTGCTCCATCGCCGCCACCGCCTTCGTCGCTGTCGGCTGCGTGATGCCGAACCCGGCGGCGGCCTTGGAGAAGCTGCCGGTCTCGACGATGCGGATGAAGAGAGCGACGGCGGCAACACGGTCCATCTCACTATTCCACCACGGAATAGCAAAGATGCGCAGGCTGATCTTCACGGCACGCCGCCGGCGACCGACCATCACGGCACGTTATCAAGGAGACGACGATGGCAAAGATGAAGGCTGCAATGGCCGCCGTGCTGGTGATGGAAAAAGAAGGCATCACGCAGGCCTTCGGCGTGCCGGGCGCCGCGATCAACCCGCTCTACGCGGCGATGCGCGAGCGCGAGTCGATCGCGCACATCCTGGCGCGCCACGTCGAGGGCGCGAGTCACATGGCCGAGGGCTACACGCGCGCCCGTGCCGGCAACATCGGCGTCTGCATCGGCACTTCCGGCCCGGCGGGCACCGACATGATCACCGGCCTGTACTCTGCAATTGCCGACAGCATTCCGATCCTGTGCATCACCGGCCAGGCGCCGCGGGCGCGGTTGTACAAGGAAGACTTTCAGGCGGTGGACATCGAGTCCATCAGCAAGCCGGTGACGAAGTGGAGCGTCACCGTGCGCGAGCCGGCGCAGGTGCCGCGTGCGTTTCAGCAGGCCTTCCATCTGATGCGCAGCGGCCGGCCGGGCCCGGTGCTGATCGACCTGCCGTTCGACGTGCAGATGGCCGAGATCGAGTTCGACATCGAGACTTACGAGCCGCTGCCGGTGTACAAGCCCGCGGCCTCGCGCAAGCAGATCGAGCGCGCGCTCGACATGCTGTCCGCGGCCGAGAAGCCGCTGATCGTCGCCGGTGGCGGCATCATCAATGCCGATGCGAGCGACTTGCTGGTCGAGCTGGCCGAGCTCACCGGCGTGCCGGTGATCCCGACGCTGATGGGCTGGGGCACGATCCCCGACGACCACCCGCTGATGGCCGGCATGTGCGGCCTGCAAACCTCGCACCGCTACGGCAACGCGACGATGCTGGCATCGGACTTCGTGCTCGGCATCGGCAACCGCTGGGCCAACCGCCACACCGGATCGCCCGAGGTGTATTGCAAAGGCCGCACCTTCGTGCACGTCGACATCGAGCCGACGCAGATCGGCCGTGTCTTCAACCCGGATCTCGGCATCGTCAGCGATGCCAAGGCAGCCCTCGAACTCTTCGTGCAGGTGGCCAAGGAGCGCAAGGCTGCCAAGAAGCTGAAGGACTTCAGCGACTGGTCTGCACGCTGCGCCGAGCGCAAAAAGCTGATGCACCGCAAGACGCATTACACCGAGACGCCGATCAAGCCGATGCGCGTCTACGAGGAGATGAACAAGGTCTTCCCGCGCGACACGATCTACGTGACGACGATCGGCTTGAGCCAGATCGCCGGCGCGCAGTTCTTGAACGTCTACGGCCCGCGGCAGTGGATCAACTGCGGCCAGGCCGGGCCGCTCGGCTGGACGATTCCGGCAGCACTCGGCGTCGTGGCAGCCGACCCGACGCGCACGGTGGTCGGCCTGTCGGGCGACTACGACTTTCAGTTCCTGATCGAAGAGCTGGCAGTCGGCGCGCAGTTCCGCCTGCCTTATGTGCAGGTGCTGGTGAACAACAGCTACCTCGGGCTGATCCGCCAAAGCCAGCGCGGCTTCGAGATGGATTTCTGCGTGCAGCTCGCGTTCGAGAACCAGAACGTCGAAGACGGCACGCTGAAGAGCTACGGCGTCGATCACCAGGCCGTCGTGCAGGGGCTGGGCTGCAAGTCGCTGCGCGTGACGGATCCGGAAAAGATCGAGGCCGCGATGGTCGAGGCGCAGGCGATGGCGAAGAAGTACCGCGTGCCTGTCGTCGTCGAAGTGATCCTCGAGAAGGTGACCAACATCGCGATGGGCACCGAGATCGACAAGATCAACGAGTTCGAGGCTATCGATTGCCGGCATCCGGAAGGGCGGCAGGGGCTCGAGATGGCGGGGTTGCTGGAGTAGGTCCGTCGATTGCTGTTCGTTCGGTTTGTGCGCAAGCAAGGCTTGGGGCCGGCCGGTGCGGGGCTGCGAATGCAACGCCCGCTGCGCGGGTTCGCTGCGGTACTCGCCTTGAGGTCGCACCGTGTAACTCGCTGCACTCGCTGCGCTCGTTACGTCTCGAACAGACACGGTGAGTCAGTTTACGAAGCGCGTGAGTACACGCGCCGACCTCAAGACTCCGTTCCTCGCCGTCGCATACGCAGCTCCGCACCGGCCGGCCCCAAGCCTTGCTGGGAGATGAACGTTCCTGGGTAAGGGTGAGCGGCAAGGCGCGGGCATCGAGCCCGCGCCTTGCCGGCGCGCTGAAGGCGCGCGTGCAGCGCGCTAGCCGGGCTCGATGCCCGGCTTGTGTGCTTCTCCCCCAAAAGAACTGGCGGTGCTTGCGCAAAGCCGTGGGCGGGTGCGCGGCGGCGCGCCTGTGCGGCGGCGAGGAGCGCAGGGACTCGGTCGGCGCGTGTACTCACGCGCTTCCAAAACTGACTCACCGCGTCTGTCCGAACGAAACGAGCGCAGCGAGTGAAGTGAGTTACGCAGTGCGACCGAATTTCTGAGCACCGCAGCGAAGTCGGCGCGCCTTTGGCGCCGACCGCCGCAGTGGCGCGCCACCGCGCACCCGCCCACGGCTTTGCGCTCGTCCCAGATCACGCGAAGCGACTACAACCGACTCGCCGGGTAGCGCTCCTCGAACTCCTTGCGCGCGCGCATGTACTGGTTGGCGCACTGCACCATCTGCGCCGCGGTCGGGTTGTCGGCGCAGAAGTCGGGCCGCTGGTAGTAGCGCTGCCAAGCGCGCTCCTTGCGCCGCGCGGCTTCCACCGCCGCCTGTTGTGCGCTCTCGCGTGCGCGCTCGCGCATCTCGCCTTCGAGTGTTGCCAGGGCCTGCGCCTGGACGGCGCTGGCTGCGCGGCGCCGACTCGATGGGGGCGGTGGACGCGGCCACGGCGGGCGGCGGCGCGGCTGGCTCGGCGATGGCGGCCGGGGCTTCGACCGGCGCCGTGATGTTGGCCCCCGGCGGCACCGGGACGGCGGCCTCGCCGCTGTGCTCGAGGGCGGCATCGCGCGCCGACGCATCGAGCAACTGCTCGATACCGTAGACGGCGACCGCGAGGGCGACGCAGCTCACCGCGATCGCCGTCGCCAGGATCAGCACGCGCCGCTGCCTGGGCGGCAGGCGCGGGCGTCAGCGGCGGCTCGCGCGTCCAGTCGCTGTCGCTGAAGCTCACGCGTGCGTCCTCACGGCGGCACCGCCGACGCCGCGGGCAGCGGCAGTCCGCGGCGTTGCATCTCTTCTCGCACGAGATCCGGCCGGTCGCTGACGATGCCATCCACGCCGAGGTCGAGCACGCTAGAGATGTCGGCCGGGCTGTTCACCGTCCAGGCCAGCACCTGCAGGCCGAGCGCCTGCGCTGCTTTGACCTTCGCCGCGTCGAGATCACCGTGAAACGCCGACCAGCTGCGGCCGCCGGCCGCGTGAACCATCTTCGCCACCGAGCCGTGGTCCTGCAAGCGCATGCCGTTGGTCCACGCCGAGCCTTCGGCCTTGTCGGCGCCGATGTTGTCGAAGGCGCTCTGCTGCGAGCTCAGGTAGACCGTGCCGATCTCCGGTGCTTCCTTCTGCACGACGGCCAGCGTGCGCCAGTCGAAGCTGAGCACGCTCGATCGTTTGGCCATGCCGGCCTCGCGAATCGCGGCGATGACGGCGCGCGCGAAGACGTCGGGCACCACGGTCTCATCCGGCTTGTCGGGCGACAGCTTGGTCTCGATGGCCAAGCGCACCTGCTCGTTGCCTGACCTGCGCACCAGCGCAAACAGATCGGCGAGGCGCGGGATGCGCGCGCCGTCGATCGCCTGCTGCTGCGGGTGGTTCTTCGCGTAGGCCGTGTCCGGCTTCAGGCGGCCCACGTCGAAGCGCTGCAACTCGACCCAGCCGAGGCTGCGGATCAGCGGGCCGCGCGCGTCGACAAAGCGGCCGTCGGCGCGGCGCGTGATGTCCGGATTCAGGCTGCGGTCGTGGTGGATGACGAGCACGTCGTCGCGTGTGATCGCGATATCGAGTTCGAGCGTCGTCACACCGATGCCCAGCGCCAGCGCAAACCCGGGCAGCGTGTTCTCCGGCGCCAGCCCGCGGGCGCCGCGGTGGCCTTGCAGATCGAGCGCCTGCACCGAGCTGCATGCGGCCCAGAGCAGCAGGGCGGAGATCCAGGCGCAGCGATCGCGGTTCATGACACCCATTGTCACGCCTTCCCAATAGTTCTCGAACGGCGCTGCGGCCGGTTGCGATTGCAAACAGCCTGGGTGCTTTGGCCCGTGAGCGAATCGCGACAGGAGGTAAACGCATCCCGGAGTGCCAACAAGTTCACCGGTTGGCGTGGGGGCGCGCACGCAATATGCGCGGCAACGGCTATGGGCGCGAGTGCGCACGCAGCGCGAGAACGATCCACACCCCGCGAGGAACCATTCGGTGCGAAGCCCGTTACGCCATCCGGTGCGTTGTCTTTTGGACTGGTCCAAGGCCAAGGCCACGTCGGCCGCAGCGCTGCACAGCGCACCGGCGCCGTTGCGCCTGTGCGAGGCTGCTGCGGGCGTCTGGCTGTCGCGCGACGAAGTGGCGATGGGCACGGCGATCCGCGTCGAGCTGTGGTGCGAAGACGCGGCGCGCGGCGAGCGCGCCATCGACGCGGTGATGGCCGAGATGCACCGCATCGACCGCACGATGAGCCCGCACAAGGCCGACTCTGAGTTGTCTGTCATCAACCGCGATGCCGCCCGCGCGCCGGTGCCTCTGTCCAACGAGATGTTCCTGCTGCTGGTGCAGGCGCAGCGCTTCGCGCAGTTCTCGCAAGGCGCGTTCGACATCACCTATGCCAGCGCCGGCTGCCTGTACGACTACCGCGAAGGCGTGGCGCCGAGCGCTGCTGCCCTCAAAAAGGGCCGCGCCGCCATCGGCTGGAAGCATCTCGAGCTCGACGCGCGCACACGCAGCGTGCGCTTCACGCGCCCCGGCATGCGCATCGACCTCGGCGGTTTTGCCAAGGGCCACGCGGTGGACAACGCCGCGGCGATCCTGAAGCGCCACGGCATCGCCCACGCCCATGTGGCCGCGGGCGGAGACAGCCGCGTCATCGGCGACAAGCGCGGCCGGCCGTGGACGATCGGCGTGCGCGACCCGCGTTGTGCCGAGGGCCTGGCGGCGCTGTTGCCGCTCGAAGACACGGCGATCTCCACCTCGGGCGACTACGAGCGCTTCTTCGAGAAGAACGGCGTGCGCCACCACCACATCGTCGATCCCGCCACCGGCGCCTCACCGTCGTCGGTGCGAAGCGTGACGGTGCTGGCGCCGGACGGCCTGACCTGCGAAGCCTTGTCCAAAACCGTGTTCGTGCTCGGCGCGCTGCGCGGCATCGAACTGGTCGAGTCGGTCGAAGGCGTCGACGCGATCGTCGTCGATGCCGCGGGCGCCTTGCATTTTTCGAGCGGAATGGCGGCGGGTGGCACGCCCGCACGGCATCGATAAACCACGTGCACAGGGGGATCATCATGAAGACGAAGACAACGCCGTGGCAGGCATTCGCACGCTGCGCGCTGGCCACGGCAACGACGTTGCTCGTGAGCGCCTGCGGCAGCGGCAGCGCCGGCAGCAGCGACACGGTGGCCGTCAACGGCGACGTGTCGATCGCCTATGCCAAGCGCGCCAACACGATCACGATGAACCCGACCGATGGCACGCCCACGGCGCCCGGAGGCGACCTGATGCTGCGCGAGAAGTCGTCGCCCAGCGCGCGCGAGATCAACGCCACCAAGTCGATCACGCAGGGCCAGGGTGATGTGTCGGACCCCGAGGTCAGCCACGACGGCAAGAAGATCGTCTTCGCGCTGCGCTGCCCGACCGCAACACCTCGACCATCGACGGCGCCGCGGCGTGCACGGGCCGCTGGAACATCTGGGAATACGACATGACGGCCGGCGGCCTGCAAGGCGGCACGCTGCGCCGTATCACCGCGTCGACGGTCAGTGACGACGTGGACCCGGCCTACCTGCCCGCGGGCGGCGGCTTCGTCTTCAGCTCGAACCGCCAGACCAAGACCAAGGTGCAGATCGCCGGCGAAGACGTGTTCGCGGTCGATGAGTACGAG
Organism: uncultured beta proteobacterium; assembly: GCA_963732625.1. Lineage (GTDB taxonomy): Bacteria > Pseudomonadota > Gammaproteobacteria > Burkholderiales > Burkholderiaceae_C > CADEEN01. The sequence continues at coordinate 290,929 of CAVTAM010000019.1, forward strand.
CGCGAGCGTGTGCTCAACCTGCACACGATGAAGGCCGACGGCAGCGCCATCACGCAGATCTCGGTCAACCAGAGCCATGACCGCAACCCGGTGGTCAAGGCCAACGGCGACATCATGTTCTCGCGCTGGGAACACGTTGGCCCGCGCAACCGCTTCGCGGTGTTCACCTCGCGACCCGACGGCACCAACATGTTCGTGCGCTACGGCGCGCACAGCCCCGGCAACAGCTTCCTGCACCCGCGTGAGATGGACCCGGCGGGCAAGTGGAAGGGCCACATCGCCTCGTCGCTGATGTCGCTGTCGGGCACCAAGGAGGGCGGCGCGCTGATGTTGATTGACGCCCTGAACTTCTCCGAGAACAACACGCCGGCCAACAGGAGCGTCAGCGCAACGGCCACCGGCCAGACGCACCTCACCGACCGCGAGATCCCCGACGGCCGCGGCCTCTCGCTCGTCGGCCGCGCCACCACGCCGTACCCGCTGTGGGACGGCACCGACCGCGTGCTCGTTGCTTTTCGCACCTGCGAGGTGACGAAGGACGGCGTGATCGTGCCGTGCACGCGCCTCACGCCCGCCGAGATCACGCGCCTGAACAGCGAGCGCTCGATGGAGCAAGAGGCCGCCGACACGATCCAGGACAACGTGCCGCCGATCTACTCGATCTACATGTACGACCCGAACGTGCAGACGTGGCTGATCGTCGCCGCGCCGCCCGCCGGCTTCCTGTACACCGACCCGGTGGCGATCCAGGCCCGCGCCGAGCCGGCCGTGGCCGCGCCGACCGAAGTCAACGCCACGCTGGCCGCGGCCAACAAGGCGACGATCGAAGTGCGCAGCATCTACGACACGGATGGCCTGAACCGCATGGGCGAAACCGTGCTGGTGCCGGGCGACCTGCCGGCCGGTTGCGAGCGCGGCATCGCGTTGACGGCGGCCACTCATGCCGATGACACGCGATCGATGATCGCCGACATCGGCAAGATGAAGGACCCGGCCGACCCGGCGTACCACTGTGCCCCCGCACGCTTCGTGCGCGCGATCCGCGCGATGGCGCCGCAGGAAGGCATGAGCGGCATGCGCGAGGCGATCGGCGAGACCGACTTCGAGCCGCAGCAGATCCTCGGCTATGCGCCGGTGGAGCCCGACGGCTCGTTCAAGCTCGAGGTGCCCGCCGACACGCCGCTGGCGCTGTCGATCATCGACGCCAAGGGCCGCGCGCTGCAGTCGCACCTGAACTGGATTCAGGTGCGGCCCGGCGAGCGCCGCACCTGCGACGGTTGCCACAGCCCGCGCCGCGGCGCCTCGATCAACGACGCCGCGCAGACCAACACGCTGCCGGCGGCGCTGAAGCCGGCGCTCGCCGCAGCGCACGCCAGCGGCGAAACGATGGCCAGCACGCGCACCAAGGTCGATCCGGCCGCGCTGCAACTGATGAGCGACATGGTGTTTGCCGACCACTGGGCCGACACCACGCGCGCCGGCATCACCGCGCGCGATCCGATCGCGATCCGCTACGCCGGCTTGCCTGCCGACACGGCGCCGAGCGGCGGACTCATCAACTATCCCGATCACGTCCAGCCGATCTGGGAGCGCAACTGCGTCAGCTGCCACGCGTCGGGCCATGCGCGCCTCGATCTGAGCGCCACCATTTCCGGCACCGGCCGCATGACCTCGTACCAGGAACTGCTGCTCGGCGATCCGTTGATCGGTGCCGACGGACAACCGCAAACGCGCCTGCGAGACGGCGTGCGCGAGATCGTGCGCGGCCCGGCGCTCGTGGAGACGATGGCCAGCGGCGCCGAAGGCCTGACGCGTTCGAGCCGACTGGGCGAAATCATCTACGGCGAAACGTTGAAGGCCAGCGCCGACGCGCGCACCGCGTTCCCGACGCCGGCCAACGACCATGCGGCGCTGCTCACGGCGGCCGAGCGCCGCGTCGTCACCGAGTGGATGGACATGGGCGGCCAGTACTTCAACAACGTCATGGCCAGCAACAGCCCGGCCAAGCGCGCCACCGCGTTGTCGCGTGCCACCTTCGACGCCGCCGTGCATCCGGTGTTGAAGGCGCAGTGCGCGGCCTGCCACCAACCGGCAGGCACGTCAGGTGCGGCCGCCACCGGCAGCAGCTTTGCACGCAGCCGCTTCGTGCTCACCGGAAGTCCGATGGGTGACTACAACGTCACGCTCTCGATGATCTCGGACACGTGCAGCCTGTCGAGCAACGCGCTCATCGTGCGACCCTCCGCGGCGCCGCATCCGAGTGGTGCGCTGCCGGCGAATAGCGCGGGATACACCGCCATCGCCAACTGGATCACCTCAGGATGCGCTCGATGATGAAGACGAAGGTTGCCTCGGCTGTTGCTGCCGCCATGCTCACCGCATGCGGCGGCGGCAACCCGCCCGACGTGGTCAACACGCCGGGCGGGGGCGGGCAGAACCTGTCGTTCGCCTACTACCAGAAGTGCGTCAACCCGGCGCTGATCGCGCAACTCGCGCTGCCCTCGGGCGGCAGCGGCAGTTGCGCTGCATCGGGCTGCCACGACAACGTCAACGGCACCGGCGGCGCATTTCGCATGCGCGAAAGCGCCGCGCAGGTTGATCTCGCCACGACCTCGACCGACGAAGCGCGCCTGTCCGAGATGTACCGCAACTTCTACTCGGCGCAGGGCTCGTCGGTGGTCGGCTCGCCGGCCAGCAGCAAGATGCTCACCAAGCCTTTGGTGCAAGGCGTGCTGCACGGCGGCGGCCAGATCTTCGCCGACGCCAGACACGCCCGAGGCCCGGCTCATCGCCTACTGGATCAGCCGTCCGATGCCGCAGGGCCAGGACGAATTCAGCACCGCCTCGGCCTCGATGTTCACGCCTGCGGACCCCGCCACCGGTACATGCAACACGCAATGAACAAAATCAGCGCGGCACTGATCGCGCTGGTGATATCGCTCTTCGCTCTCGGCACCGCCAACGCGCAGGTCTCCGAGCGCGTGAAGGTGGCCGACCCGTATCTCGAGATGCGCACCGGCCCCGGCCGCGGCTACCCGGTGACGCACGTCGCCGAGCGCCATGAGTTCGTCATCATCGAGCTGCGCAACACCGATTGGTACAAGGTGCGCACCGCGAGCGACACCGGCAACGACAAGACCGGCTGGGTACACCGTCGCCAGCTCGCGACCACGCTGACCGAAGCCGGCGTGGCCAAGAGCTTCCGCGACACCGCGCTCGACGACTACCTGTCGCGCCGCGTGCAGATCGGCGCCGCGTATGGGCGCTTCGGCGGCGAGCCGATGCAAAAGCTCTGGGGCAGCTACCGCTTCTCCGATGCGCTCAGCTTCGAAGGCAGCATCGCGCAAGTGCAGGGCGTGTTCTCCGGCACCGACATGTGGTACGGCAACCTGCTCGCCGAGCCGTGGAGCGACCAGCGCCTGTCGCCGTTTCTCGGCATCGGCATCGGCCGCTTTCGCAACTTCCCGAACCAGTCGCTGGTCGGTGCGACCGACATCGACGCGAATCTCGCCAACGCCACCGTCGGCGTGCGCTTCTACCTGACCGAGCGTTTCGTTCTGCGCGCCGACTACACGCTCTACACGGCCTTCGTCTCCGACCAACGCTCGCAGGAGTTCCGCGCCGTCACCGCCGGCCTTTCCTTCTTCTTCTACTGACCTCCACAAGAGAGGCATGCACAAATGAAAAAGACGCTGACGCTCCTCATCGCCGCTGTCTCCGCATCGGCCTTCGCGCAATCGACGCAGCCCGCCAACGAACAGGTCGTCGTGCCGCAGGTCGAGCGCCGCGAGATGAAGCTGCCCAAGTTCCCGTCGAAGGACATCGAGGTCGGCCTCATCGGCGGCATCTACTCGACCGAAAACTTCGGCGCCAACGCGGTCTATGGCCTGCGCCTGGGCTACCACATCACCGAAGACTTCTTCGTGCAAGCCAACCTCGCGCAGACGAAAGTCAGCGACGAGAACTACCGTCAGCTGCTGCCGGGCGGCGGCATCTTCCCGCAGCCCGAAGAAAAGCTCACCTACTACAACGTCAGCGCGGGCTGGAACGTGCTGCCGGGCGAGGTCTTCATCGGAGCGAACCGCGCCAAGGCGACGTCGCTGTACCTGCTGGCCGGCATCGGCAGCACCAAGCTCGCCGAGCGCCGCAGCTCGACGTTCAACTTCGGTCTGGGCATGCGCATGTTGATGACCGACCGCGCCGGCCTGCATGTCGAGCTGCGCGACCACATCTTTTCGATCGACTTGCTCGGCCCGCGGCAAACCACGCACAACCTCGAGTTGAGCGCCGGCCTGGCTTTTTACTTCTGAAGAAAAAACGAGGGAGCAGGACACATGATCGACCGACGCCACCTGATCGCACTGGCGATGCTCGCCGCCGCGGGCGCCGCGAACGCGAAGGCCGCGCCGAATGCGCAGGCCCCTGACTTCACGCTGCGCCAGATCGACGGGCCGAATCTGCGCCTGGGCGAGCAGCGCGGCCGCGTCGTCATGGTGAATTTCTGGGCGACGTGGTGCGGTCCGTGCCGCGTCGAGCTGCCACACCTGTCGCGGCTGCACGACAAGTACCGCGGCTCGGGCTTCCTGCTGCTCGGCGTCAACATCGACGACGACCCGGGTGCTGCCAAGGCGCTCGCCGGCAAGCTCGGCCTGACGTTTCCGGTGCTGCTCGATTCGAAGAAAGAAGTCGTCGGCTCGTACGACCTGAATGCCATGCCGGCCACCGTGTTGATCGACCGCGACGGCCGTGTGCGCCACCTGCACCGCGGCTACAAGGACGGCGTCGAAGCGCTCTATGAGCAGCAGCTGCGCGCACTGTTGAAGGAATAACGCGATGAAGCGCTGTCTTGCTTTTGTCTTCGTGCTCGCTGCACTTTGCAGTGGCTGCTCGACCCTCGAGCCGTGGGTCAAGCCCTACGAGCGCGAGCGCCTCGCCGACCCGATCATGCAATGGCAGGGCGATCTGCTGGCGTCGAAGAACAGCCAGCATGTGCGCGACATCCGCGAAGGCGCGCGCGGTGCGAACGGCGTGCAGGGAGGCGGCTGTGGCTGCAAGTAAGTTGCTGCCGCGCTTGCTGCGGTCGCTCGGTGCGCTGCTCGGTGGCGTCTTCGCGTTTCACGCCAAGGCCGCGCCGCTGCCGGCCGATCGCGCCGAAGCGATGTACCACCGCTACAGCGGCGGCGGCCTCACGTCCGACGGCCCGGCGCTGCTGGTGCGCAAGTCGATCGCCGACAAGGTCTCGCTGACCGGCCAGATTTATGTCGATGCGGTCAGCAACGCGTCGATCGATGTCGTCACGACAGCCAGCCCGTACAAGGAGCGCCGCAACGAGTTCGGCCTCGGCCTCGAATACGCGGTGCGCGACGCCAACATCACGCTCGGCCTGACAAGCAGCAAGGAGCCCGACTACAAGGCCGACGCGTTCTCCGTCGATGTGTCGCAGGAAACCTTCGGCGGCATGACGACGGTCAACCTCGGCTTCACCCGCGCCGCCGACAAGGTGGGCCAGAAAACGATCGGCTTCTTCGACCAGGCCAAACACTGGCAGTACCGCGTCGGCGTGACGCAGATCCTCTCGCCGAAGTGGCTGGCCAGTGCGAACGTGGAAGCGGTGGCCGACAGCGGCTACCTCGGCAACCCGTACCGCGCCGCGCGCGTCTTCGGCGCCGTGGTGCCGGAGAACGTGCCGCGCACGCGCAGCTCGCGTGCGCTCAACCTGCGCGCCATCGGCGACCTCGGTTCTCGCGATGCGATACGCGTCTCGTACCGCTACTTCTGGGACAACTGGGACGTTACCTCACACACGGTCGAAGGCGGCTACAGCCGCTACGTCGGCGAGTCGTTCCTGCTCGACGGATTCCTGCGCCACTACCGCCAAAGCAAGGCCTCGTTCTACAGCGACGACGCGCAGGTGCAGAACACCTACGTCACGCGCAACCGCCAGCTCGGCACCTACGACGGCAACACGCTCGGCGGCAAGGTGACCTACAGCTGGCGCAAGGTGCCGGGGCAGTACGAGATCAAGTTCAACGGCGCGCTCGAACTGCTGCGCTATCGCTACAGCGACTACACCGACCTGCGCAGCGGCGGCGCCTACAGCCTCAACGCCAGCGTGCTGCAGCTGTACGTGACCGCGAATTACTGAAAGAGAACACCATGTTCAAAACCCTCGTCACCCTGCTGATCGCCATGGCCGCGAGCGTGTTTGCGCTGGCCGCCGAGGCGCAGGACGACAAGAAGGCCACGGCCAACGCCGCCAGCCTCGACAACCGCGTGCAGGACTTGAAGACCGATGTCATCAAGCTGAACCGCGACCTGCTGGTGCTCGAAGAAGAGCTGCTGTTCCCGGCGAGCACGCAGGTGGCGCTGTTCGTGTCGATGGACACCGGCAAGCTGTTCGAGTTGGACTCGGTGCAGATCAAGCTCGACGACAAGCAGGTCACGAACTACCTCTACACCCCCCTCGAAGTGCAGGCCCTGCACCGCGGCGGCGTGCAGCGCGCCTTCGTCGGCAACCTGCGCAGCGGCACGCACGAGATCGTCGCCACCTTCACCGGCAAGGGCCCGCACGACCGCGACTACAAGCGCGGCACCACGATCAAGTTCGACAAGGGCACGGAGCCGAAGTACATCGAGCTGCGCATCAAGGACTCGGCGGGCAAGCTGCAGCCCGAGTTCGAAGTGAAGGTCTGGTGAGGGCTGTCGTGCGTTTTCGACTTGCTCTCTCGCTGATCGCGTTGGCGATCGGTTCGGCCCATGCAGCCGAGCCGGCGGAGCCTGCCAAGAAATCTGTGACGGCGCCGCATTACGGCGACACGCTGTTCCACTTCTACCAGGACAAGTACTTCAGCGCCGTGACGTCGCTGATGGTGTCGCAGCACTTCACGCGCCTGGCGCCGCACGACGACGACAGCGAGATCCTGCGCGGCGGCCTGCTGCTGTCGTACGGCATGCACCGTGAGGCCGGGCAGATCTTTGCGCAGCTGATCGAGCGCAGTGCGCCGCCTTCCGTGCGCGACCGCGCTTGGTTCTACCTGGCCAAGATCCGCTGGCAGCGTGGGCTGCCCAAGGAGGCCGAAGAAGCGATTGTGAAGATTGAGGGCAAGCTGCCTGAGGGAATCGAAGAAGACCGTGGCCTGCTGCACGCCAACCTGTTGCTGGGGCGGCAAGACTTCGCCGGTGCGGTCACAGTGCTGCGCGGCATGACGCCGACGACGCAGGCCAGCCACTTCGCCCGCTTCAACCTCGGTGTCGCACTCGTCAAGAGCGGCGATGTGGCCGGCGGCAGCGCGCTGCTGGATGAAGTCGGCCGCATGCCCGGCGCGAACGAAGAGCAGCGCAGCCTGCGCGACCGCGCCAACGTGGCGCTCGGTTTCGCCGCGCTGCAAGACGGTCGCGGCGACGACGCACGCGCGGTGCTGCAGCGCGTGCGCCTGCAGAGCCTGCAAGCCAACAAGGCGCTGCTCGGCTTCGGCTGGGCCGCTGCCAATGCGAAGCAGCATGAGCAGGCGCTCGTGCCTTGGGCCGAGCTCGCCGGCCGCAGCGTCAGCGACGCCGCGGTTCTCGAAGCCAGGATCGCGCTGCCCTATGCCTATGCCGAACTCGGTGCGTATGGCCAAGCGCTCGACGGCTACCAGCAAGCGGTGTCGCAGTTCGACGGCGAGCAGGGTGCTTTGAAAGAGTCGATCGCCGCCATTCAGAGCGGCAAGTTGATTGCGGGCCTGAACGCGAAGAACCCGGGCAGCGAGATGGGTTGGTTCTGGAGTTTGACCGAGCTGCCCGAGATGCCCCACGCCGGCCACCTGACGCAGGTGCTGGCGCAGCACGCGTTCCAGGAGTCGTTCAAGAACTACCGCGACCTCGTCTTCCTCGGCAGCAACCTGGCGCAGTGGCGCGACAGCCTCGGCACTTACCGCGACATGCTGGCCGTGCGCCGCAAGGCCTTCGAGCAGCGCCTGGCGCAAACGGTAGGTCGCGAAAAAGGATCGGTCGCCGACCTCGCGCGGGCGCAGATGAATCGCGCCTCATTGGCCGCTGAATTGGATCGCGTCGAGCGCGAGGGCGACGTCATTTCCTTCAGCGACCAGCGCCAGGACGCGCTGCTGCAACGCCTGGCTGACGTGCAGGCCGCTGTGCAGGCGAATGCCAAAGACCCCGAGATCGCACGGCTCGCCGAGAAGGTACGGCTGCTGGCGGGATCGTTGGCCTGGGAGTTGTCGAGCCAGTGGCCGGACAGGTTGTGGCAGGCGAAGAAGGCGCTGCGCGACGGCGACCGTGGCTTCGAAGAGGCGTTGGCCCGCGAAGCGCGCCTCGCCAAAGCGCAGCGCGAAGAGCCGCAGCGCTTCGAGCGTTTTGCCAAACGCATCGATGCACTCGAAGCGCAGATCAATGCGCTGATCCCGCGTGTGGCCTCTGCGACGAAAGAACAGCAGGACGCCGTGCAGAACATTGCTGTTGCCGAGTTGGCGGGCGCGCAGCAGCGCCTGGCCGAGTACCAGGCACAGGCGCGCTTCGCGCTCGCGCAGTTGGTCGACCGCGCCAGCCTGGCGACGAACGCGAAGGAGGGCAGCGATGCGCAGCGCCGTTAGCCTGATCGCTGTTGCGTGTCTTGCCGCTTGCGCCAGCAACAAGCCGCCGCCGGGCGACGACGCACCGACTCTCGCCACGCTGTCGCAACGCAGCGTGCCGGTGGACAAGGACCGCCGCGTGCAGAGCGACGAGACGCAGGCCATCGCCGCGTACCGCAAGTTCCTCGACAGCACGCCGAAGGCTGATCTGGCGCCGCAGCGTGCCGAAGCCATGCGCCGCCTCGGCGACCTCGAGATGGTGGCTGCCGACAACCGCAGCGCTACCAGCGCGAACGCCAGCGCGCCCGACTACAAGGCCGCCGTGGCCCGCTACCAGGATTACCTGAAGGCGTATCCGAACGACCCGGGCAACGACCGCGTGCTGTATCAGCTCGCCCGTGCGCAGGAGCAAAGCGGCGAGTTGGAAACGGCGCTGAAGACGCTCGACCGATTGGTCGCGGCGTACCCGAACACGGCCACGCTCGAAGAAGCGCAGTTCCGCCGCGGCGAGCTGCTGTTCACGCTGAAGACCTACCCCGTCGCCGAGCAGGCCTACAACGCTGTGCTCGCAATGAACAGCCAGACGGCGTACCGCGACCGCGCGCTGTACATGCAAGGCTGGTCGCGCTTCAAGCAGGCCAAGCTCGAAGAGGGTCTGCAGTCCTTCTTCGGCGTGCTCGACGGCAAGCTCCCGAATCATGGCGAGGAGACGCTGGAGAACCTGCAGGACCTGTCGCGCGGCGACCGCGAACTCGTCGAAGACACCTTCCGCGTCATGAGCCTGTCGCTGGCCAACCTGCAAGGCGCCGAGTCGATCGCGCGCCTACACGAAGAACGACACGCGCAGAGCTACGAGTTCCGCGTCTATCAACAACTCGGCGAGCTCTACATCAAGCAGGAGCGCGTCAAGGATGCCGCCGACACCTTCGGCTCGTTCGTGCGCAAGCAGCCGATGCACGCGCAGGCGCCGGTGCTGGCGGCGCGTGTGATCGACATTTACGAGGGCGGTGGGTTTGCCAACCTCGCGCTCGACGCGAAGAAGGAATACGTCAGCCGCTACGGTGTTGCCAGCGAGTTCCGCAAGGCCAACCCCGATGGCTGGAACAAGGCGCAGCCGCTGGTGAAGACGCGCCTGTCCGAGCTCGCGCGCCACTACCACGCCAGCGCGCAGAAAACCAAGGCGACGAGCGACTACCAGGAAGCGGTGCGTTGGTACCGCGACATCATCACCGGCTTCCCCGGCGAGCCCGACACCGCGCGCAACCACTTCCTGCTCGGCGAGTTGCTGTATGAAGACTCGCGTTTTGCCGAAGCCTCGGTCGAGTACGAGAAGACGGCGTATTCGTATCCGAAGCACGACAAGAGCGCCGATGCCGGCTATGCCGCGCTGCTCGCGTATGCCGAGCAGGACAAGCGCGCCGCCGCAACCGACAAGCCGAAGCTGCAGAAGGCCGGCGTTGCCAGCTCGCTGCGCTTTGCCGACGCCTTCGACAAAGACCCGCGTGTGGCGCCGGTGCTGACCAATGCCGCCGACCGCCTGTATGCGCTGAAGGACATCGAACGCGCGCAGGGCGTCGCCGAGCGCGTGCTGGCGCTCGATCCGCCGGCAACGCCCGATCAGAAGCGCGTGGCGACGACGGTGCTCGCGAACACCGCGTTCGAAGGCGGCGCGTTCGATCGCGCCGAGAAGCGCTATGGCGAGTTGCTGGCGCTGACGCCGGCCAACGACAAGACGCGCGGCGAGTTGGCCGAGCGCCAGGCGGCGTCGATCTACAAACAAGGCGAAGCGGCGCAGAAGTCCGGCAAGGCGGCCGATGCCGTCGGCCACTTCACACGCGTCGCGGCAGTGGCACCGGGCTCGGCCATTCACGCCAGCGCGCAGTACGACGCTGCCGCGGCGCTGATCGGCTTGAAGGATTGGGACAACGCTGCCAAGACGCTCGAAGACTTCCGCCAGCGCTTTCCGAAACATCCTCTCGTCGATGATGCATCGAGCAAGCTGGCGGTGGCCTACTTGGAGAAGGGCCGCTGGAGCGAAGCCGCGGGCGAGTTCGAGCGCGTGGCCGCCAGCGGCAAAGACCCGAAGCTGTCGCAAGAAGCGCTGTGGCAGGCCGCAGAGCTGCACGCCAAAGGCAACAACCGCGCGGCGTCGGCGAAAGCGTACGAGCGCTACCTGAAACAGTACCCAGAGCCGTTCGAGCGCGCCGTGGAGACGCGCCACCGCCTCGCCGTGATGGCCAAGGCCGACGGCAACGCCAAGCGCGAGTTCGAGTTGCAGCGCGAGATGTTCCAGGTCGACCAGCGCGGTGGCTCGGCGCGCACCGAGCGCACGAAGTATCTCGGCGCGATCGGCGCGCTGGCGATGGCGCAGCCAGCGGTCGATGAGTACAAGAAGGTCGCGCTGGTCGAGCCGCTGCAAAAGAGCCTGAAGACGAAGAAGGCGAAGCTCGAAGAGGCGCTGCGCGGTTATGCCGCCGCGGCGGAGTACGGCGTGGCCGACGTCTCCACGGCAGCCACCTTCCACACCGCGGCGCTGTACCAGGATTTCGGCAAGGCGATGATGACCTCGCAGCGGCCGAAGGGGCTGAAGAAGCTCGAACTCGAACAGTACAACGTGCTGCTCGAAGAGCAGGCCTTCCCGTTCGAAGAAAAGGCGATCGAGCTGCACGAGGTCAATGCCAGGCGCACCGCCAAGGGCGTGTACGACGAGTGGGTGCAGAAGAGTTTTGCGGCGCTGCGCGTGTTGAAGCCGGGAAAGTACGCGCGTGTGGAACGCTCGCCAGGAGTGGTCAATGAAATTCGCTGATCGCCTGATGGCGTTGGCGGTGCTGGCAACGCTCGGCGCATGCGCCAGCGCACCCGAGGTCGTGAAGAAGCCGGTGGAGGTGGTGCAGCAGGTCGTCACGACAGCTGTCGTGGCGCCGGCGGAGGCACCGGTGAATGCGCAAGCGCAAGCCGCGTTCGACGCTGCGCGTGCGCATCTTCGCGCCGGCCGCACGGCCGACGCCGAGCGCGGCTTCCGCGATGTCATCGCCAAGCACCCGGAGCTCGGCGGTGCGCATGCCAACCTCGGCCTGATCCTGCGCAACGCCGGCAAGAGCGACGAGTCGATCGCCGCGCTCGAACAGGCGGTGAAGGCGAGTTCGAAGCAGCCGGTGTTCCATAACCAGCTCGGCGTCAGCTACCGCCACAAAGGCAATTTCCAGAAGGCGCGCAATGCCTACGAGCAAGCGATTGCGCTCGACGACAACTACGCCGATGCGCACCTGAATCTCGGCGTGCTGCTTGATCTCTACCTCGGTGAGACCGCGCTCGCGCTGTCGCATTACGAACGCTATCTCGCACTGTCGCCGGCAGGCGATCCGGCAGTGGGCAAGTGGGTTGCAGACTTGAAGAACCGCAAGCCGGCGCGCGTGGCGCAGGCCGACGTCAGGGTCGGCAAAAAGGAATGATGACGATGATCAAACGCCTCGTTGCGTTGACGACGCTTCTCGTCACTGGCGGTGCCTTCGCGCAAGACCGCGCCGACATCGACCGCACGCAGATCATCGGCAATCGCGAGTTACCAAAGGTTCTGTACATCGTGCCGTGGAAAAAGCCCTTGCCCGGCGCGCTGGCAGGACGACCATTGCAGTCTGTGCTCGACGAAGCCTTGGCGCCCGTCGATCGTGATGTGTTTCGCCGCCAGGTGAACTACCACGGTCAGGTGCAGCAACAGAGCAAACCCAAGTGAACCAGGACGACCTCTCATGAACATCCTCGAATTCGCCATCAAGTTCTTCCAGGACAGCGGCCTGGCGATCTACCCGAGCATCCTGATCGCCGCGATCGGCATGGCGATCGCCATCGAGCGCTTTGTCTTTCTGGCCAAGGCGCGTTCGCAGAACCGCGCGCTGTGGGACAAGATCCAGCCGCACCTGCAAAACGGCAAGCTGAAGGAAGTGCAGCAGATGGCGTCGGGCTCCGACGCCGCCGTCGGCAAGATCGTCGCCAACGGCCTGGCCCGCATGCAGAGCCCGGGCCGCCGCGAGGACATCGACGCGGCGATGGAAGAGGGCATGATGGAAATCGTGCCGCGCCTGGAGAAGCGCACGCACTACATCGCCACGTTTGCGTCGGTGATCACACTGGTCGGTTTGCTCGGCACCATCATCGGCTTGATCAAGGGCTTCACGGCGGTGGCGCAGGTCAACCCGGCGGAGAAGGCCGAGCTGCTGTCGGCGTCGATCTCGATCGCGATGAACAACACCGCGTTCGCGCTGGCGATCGCGATTCCGTTTTTGCTGATCCACTCTTTCCTGCAAGCACGCACGAGCGAGATCGTCGATGGCCTGGAAGCCGCGAAGATCAGCTTCCTGAACGTGACGCAGCGCCTGAAGGCCGAGCAGTCATCCGCTGCCCGCTAATTGCACGGCCACGACAGGAGTTGCCATGCGATCGCGACGCATCAGAAAACACACGGCCGAGCTGGACGTCACGGCGTTCATCAACCTGATCGTCGTGCTCGTGCCTTTCCTGCTGTCGACCGCAGTGTTCACGCGCCTGTCGGTGATCGACGTGTCGCTGCCGGCACAGAACTCGGGCGTCGAGCAGTTGAAGGTCGATGAGTTGAAGCTCGAAGTCGTGATCCGCCCCGACGCGCTCGAAGTCGGCGACAAGATCGGCGGCCTGATCGCGCGTATTCCGAACCAGAACAAGGCTTACGACACGGCAGCGCTGGCGCAGGTGGTCGAGCAGTTGAAGACGCGCTTTCCGAAGCAGGGCAACGCGACGGTGCTGGCGCAGCCGGACACCTCGTATGAGGTGCTGGTCGATGTGATGGATGCCGTGCGCGAGAAGCCGGCGCCGAAGGTCGGCAAGGGCTCGGCGACGCCGATGTTCCCGGACATCTCGATCGGCGATGCGCCGCTGGTGAAGAGATCATGAAGCTCACCCCGCTGCAAAAGCGCGCCGAGCGCAAGTCGCGCAACAAGATGTCGATGGACATGAACCTGGTGTCGCTGATCGACATCTTCACGATCCTGCTGTTCTTCTTGTTGTCGTCCGCCACCGGTGTCGAGATCCTGACCTCGACCAAGGCGGTGAAGCTGCCGGTGTCGAGTGCCGACAAGACGCCGCGCGAGACGGTGATCATCGTCGTCGCGGGGCAGGACATCCTGGTCGATGGCCGCAAGGTGACGACGGTCAACGAAGCGCTGGCCACGGTCGGCGACGAGATCGCACCGCTGAAGGCCGAGCTCGCGCTGCATGCGAGCAAGAAGGTCGTGCGCGAAGAGAACAAGGCGCACGGCCGCGCGGTGACGATCATGGGCGACCGCGACATTCCGTATGCGCTGCTGCGCAAGGTGATGGCCACGGCGGCGCGCGCTGACTTCAGCGACGTGTCGTTTGCGGTGACGAAGAAGGATGCGAAGGCATGAGCGCCGCGGCACTTTCATTCCGCACGCCGTACTTCGCCTGGGCGTATTCGCCGGAAGACGAGAAGCGCTTCCGCCGCATCCTCAACGCGATCATGATGGTCACGGTGATCGCGTGCCTGGCCTTCCTGTTGCTGCCGCGGCCGAAGGAAGTGCGCGTCGCGCAGCAAGAGCCACCGCGATTGGCCAAGCTGCTGCTCGAACGCGAAGCGCTGCCGATTCCCAAGACCGTCGCACCGCCGCCGATCGCGAAGAAAGAAGAACGCGTTGCCGAACCGACGAAGCCAGCCGAGAAGACCGCGACGCCGGAGCCCAAGCGCGCCGAGCCGCGGCAGGAGGCGGCCAAGGGCGCGAAGGTGCCCGAGGCACGCAATCCGATCGAAGGCAAGCCACCAGGTGAAGTCGATGCGGCGCGCAAGCGCGTGGCCGGCATCGGCCTGCTCGCGTCGAGCAAGGAACTGAACGAGCTGCGCGGCGCGCCGGTGGCCGTGCAATTGCAGACCGACATCAAGCAGGGCCCGGGCGTGGGCACCGGTGTCGGCGTCGGCGTGGGTGCGGGCAATGAAGCCGGCATCCCGATCCGCTCGATGATCACCTCGAATGCTCAGGGAGGCAGCGGCGGTATCAACACCGCCGCCTACAGCCGCAATACCGGAGGCGGTGGCCTCGCGGGCCGCGCGACCACGCTCGTAGAAGGCGCGGCGGGCGGTGGCGGTGGTGGTGGGCCCGGAGGTGGCGGCGGCGGTGGCAAGGGCAACGGCGTCGGCCTGGGCAGCGGTGACGGCGCGCGCAACGGCGGCTCGATTGCGAAGGGCGGCAGCGGCAAGGCCTCGCGCTCGCTCGAAGACATCAAGATCGTTCTGGAGCGCAGCAAGGGCTCGCTGTACTCGATCTACAACCGCGCGCTGCGCGAAGACGCGTCGCTGCAAGGCAAGGTCGTCGTCGAGCTGAAGATTTCGCCGTCGGGCGAAGTGATCGGCGCACGCGTGATCTCGAGCGAGCTGAAGACGCCGGACCTCGAAGCCAAGATCCTGGCGCGCATCCGGACGCTGGATTTCGGCGCGAAGGACGTGGCGGAGATGGTGACGACCTGGCCTTTAGATTTCTTGCCGGCGTGATCGCCGGTTGCGGTGGCGCTCTCGTGTTCGGGGAGCGGCGCGAAGGACATCAGCCGATAATGGCGGCACTCGAGCCAGGTTGGAGCCTCGCATCATGAACGCCACCGTCGAACAAGCCTTGCTGTCGAAGATCCGATCCCTCTCGCCGCAACAGGTCGCCGAGGTCGAAGACTTTGTCGAGTTCCTTTCCGCCAAGTCGAAGAAGAACGCGGCGCTCGATCGCTTGTTGGCCATCGCGCCAGCGTTGGAAGCGGCCGGTCAGGTGCCGATGAGCGAAGACGAGATCGCCGCCGAGATCGCCGCAGCACGCGCGGAGCGTCGCGCACGCAAGTCGGCTTAAGCACCAGGGAGCGCGCCGATGCGCGTCGTTCTCGACACCAACATCGTCATGTCCGCGCTGCTGTGGCGTGGCATTCCCTATCAACTGCTCCAGGCGATTCGGCAGGCAACGAGCATTCAGCTTTATGCCAGTGCAGTGTTGCTCGAAGAGTTGGCTGACGTGCTGTCGCGGCCGTCGTTGGCCGGACGCTTGGCGGTGATCGGGCGCAGCGCCGAGGAAGTGCTGCTGGACTACATCTCGGTTGTGCAGATCGTAGAGGCGCCTGCCTTGGCGCAGCCCGTCTGTCGCGATCCGGACGATGACGCCGTGCTTGCCTTGGGCATCGCAGCACAAGCCGAACTGATTGTCTCGGGCGACAAGGATCTGCTCGTGCTCGGGCAGTACGCAAGGATTCCGATCGTCACTGCGCGCGCTGCGATCGAGGCGCTGGAAGCCCGGTTCAAGCAGCCGTAGGGCCGGGGTCTGCAAACGAGCCTGCACAATGCCGCATGCCCGACTGGATCCCCTACGCCCAGCTCGTCCGCTGGGCGTTGTCGTTTTGGTTGCTGCTCTGGCTCGCCTTCCGGCGCAACGGCAACGACTCGATCTCGAACGCAACCTGCGCAACGACGTGCAGGACAGCGCGCGCGCCACGCGGCAGGAACTGACCGCCACGCTGGCGACGTTCCAGCAGACCTTGCTCGCGCAAAGCAGCGACGTCGCGCGCACGCAGAACGAGCAGATCGATTCGTTCCGCACGCAACTCGCGACGATGCAGCAGCGCATCGGCGACGACACGCGCGCCGCGCGCGAGGCGCAGGATGCCGCGCTGCACCGCTTCGGCCAGGCGCAGGCCGAGCAGTTGCGCGCGCTCGCCGAGGCCAACGACAAGCGCATGGGCGAGGTGCGGCAGGCGGTGGAGGCCAAGCTGACATCGATCCAGGCCGACAACGCGCAGAAGCTGGAGCAGATGCGGGCCACGGTCGATGAAAAACTCTCGGCGACCTTGGAGCAGCGCCTGGGCGAGAGCTTCAAGCAGGTCGCCGAGCGGCTGGAGCAGGTGCACAAGGGCCTGGGCGAAATGCAGACGCTGGCGCGCGATGTGGGCTCGCTCAACCGCGTGCTGACGAACGTGAAGACGCGCGGCAGTTTCGGTGAGGTGCAGTTGGAAGCGCTGCTCGCCGACGTGTTCACCGACCGAGCAGTACGGCCGCAACGTGGCCACGGTGCCGGGCAGCAACGAGCGCGTCGAGTTCGCGATCCGCCTGCCGGGGCACGACGACAAGGGCGGCGGCGCTCCGGTCTGGCTGCCGATCGACGCCAAGTTTCCGCGCGAGGACTACGAGCGCCTGCTCGATGCGCAGGAGCGCGCCGACAAGGACGCGGTGGAGATCTTCGCGCGCGCGATCGAGAACCGCCTGAAGTTCGAGGCGCGCCAGATCCGCGACAAGTACATCGCCGCGCCGCACACCACCGACTTCGGCATCCTCTTCGTGCCGACCGAGGGCCTGTACGCCGAGGCGCTGCGACGGCCGGGCCTGGTCGATGTGCTGCAGCGCGAGTACAAGGTCATGCTCGCCGGGCCGACGACGCTGCTGGCGACGCTGAACAGCCTGCAGATGGGTTTCCGCACGCTGGCGCTGGAGAAGCGCAGCGCCGAGGTCTGGCAGGTGCTCGGCGCGGTGAAGACCGAGTTCGGCAAGTTCGGCGACGTGCTCGCCAAGACGAAGAAGAAACTCGAAGAGGCCAGCTCGACGATCGAAGCTGCCGAGGTGCGCACGCGCGCGATGAGCCGCCAGTTGCGCGGCGTCGAGTCGATGCCGACGCGCGAGGCGCAGGGCCTGCTCGGCATGGCGGCCAATGAAGACGACGAGCGCGGGGTCGAATGACGCGCTGAGGCGGCGCCTGCTGCGCCCGCGCCACGCCTTCGTCTTCGTCGTCGTCACTCTCGTCGGTCTGCACGCCTGCATGGCGGCCACGCGCGTCGCGGCAAGTCTGGCGGTGCTCGCGCAGGGCCATCCGGCGTGGACCGTCGGCGCGCTGCTCAGCTTGTACGGCCTGGCGCCGATCGGCTTGTCGTTGTGGGCCGGCCGCATGGCCGACCGCCACGGTTTTCATCTGCCCGTCGCCTGGTCGATCGGCTTTGCGTTTGCCGGCGCCGCGCTGCCGGTGGCCACGCAGCATGTGGCGGCGTTGGCGGTGTCGGGCTTGCTGACCGGCGGCGCGTCGGCGTTCGCGGCGGTGGCGATTCAGCGCGAGGCCGGCCTGATGGCGCGCGACGCGAGCGACTTGAAGCGCGTCTTCAGTTGGGTCGCGCTCGGGCCGGCGCTGTCGAACACGGTGGCGCCGGTGGTCGTCGGGTTGCTGATCGACCATGTCGGCTTTCGCGCCGCCTTCGTCTTCGGCGCGCTGCTGCCGCTGGTGGCGGCGTGGGCAGCGTGGCGCGTGCCGCGGCTGGCGGCATCGTTGCCGCCGAGCGCGGCGAGCCGGCGTCGTTTCGCAGCGCTTTCGACTTGCTGCGCCACCCGCATTTGCGCAACCTGCTGCTGGTCAACATGGCGATGGCGGCGTCGTGGGACGCGCACACCTTCACCGTGCCGGTGGTCGGCCATGCGCGCGAGTTCAGCGCCTCGGCGATCGGCCTCGTGCTCGGCTCGTTCGCGGTGGCCTCGACGGTGGTGCGCCTGGGCATCTCGTCGTTTGCGCAGCGCATCGACGAGAAGCGCGCGCTGCGCTGGGCGATGACGCTGGCCACCGGCATGCTGCTGGTCTATGCCTGGCTGCCGGGCGTCGCTCGGCATGATGGTCGGCTCGGCGCTGCTCGGCCTGGCGCTCGGCTCGGTGCAGCCGATGGTGCTGTCGATGCTGCACCAGGGCGCGCCCGCCGGCCGCCAGGGTCAGGCGATGGCGCTGCGCATGCTGTTCACCAACGCGGCGACGATCGCGATGCCGGTCGGTTTTGGTTTTCTCGCCGCGGCCACGACGACTGCGGTGCCGATGTGGCTGATGGCCGTGCTGCTGCTGGCGGCGCGCATCCCCGCGCGCCGGCTCAGCGCCAGAACAACGTCAGAAGCGGATGCCGCCCGGGTTTGATCGCGGATCGACCGGCGCCGGCGTGGGCGTGGTTTCGGGCGCGGTCACCGGCGGCTGGTGACGGCTTGGGCTCGACCAGCGGCTGCGCTGCCGCGGCCTTGTAGTTCGGCGGCAGTTGCGACTGGCGCGAGTAGCCGGCCACGTCGAGCGTTTCTTCCCACGCCGAGGCGGTGAAGCCGCGCAGCACCTGCGCGCCGACCTTCATCACCGGCGCTTCCTGGCCGCCGGTGACTTTTTCCCAGACTTCCTTGTCTTCGTTGGTGTTGGCGGTGCGCTCGGCGAACGGGATGCCGCGGCGCTGCAGCAGCGCGCGGCCCATCTCGCAGGCATCGCACTTCGACGCGGTGTAGAGCGTCACCGGGAACTTGGCCATCACCTGGCGCAGCGCAAGGGCAGCGACACGTCGCTGGCGGCGATGCTGCCGTCGCGGTTGACCTGCACGGCGCGCGTGTCGCCCGGCGGCGGCCGATCGCTGTAGGTGATCTTGCCGTCGGGGCCGACGACCTTGAACAGCGCATGCGCAGGCAGCGCAGACAGCAAGCAGCGTGGCAACAGCCAGCCAGGGACGCAGCGAGGTGATGAGGTTCATACCCAGCAATCTAACCCGCGCAGCGCCTTGCACTCAAGCCATTCCTTGGTGACGGAGCAGCGCATCGATACGTGGTTCACGGCCGCGGAAGGCGATGAAGTTTTCCATCGCCGCGCGGCTGCCGCCGGCTTCGAGAATTTCTTCACGAAGTCGCCTTCCGGTGGGCACGGAGAGTGCTCCGGCTTCTTCGAAAGCGCTCCAGGCGTCGGCCGACAGCACCTCGGCCCACTTGTAGCTGTAGTAGCCGGCCGCATAACCGCCGCCGAAGATGTGCGAGAAGGCGTGCGCAAAGCGGTTGAACGGCGGCGGCTTGACGACAGCGACCTGCTCGCGCACCTCGTCGAGCAACTGCTGCAGGCGGTCCTTGGCGCTGGCTTCGCTGTGGATGCGCATGTCGTAGAGGCCGAACTCGAGCTGGCGCACGGTCTGCATGCCGCTCTGGAAATTCTTCGCCGCCACCATCTTGTCGAACAACTCGCGCGGCAGCGTGGCGCCGGTCTCGACATGCGCCGTCATGCGCTGCAGCACGTCCCACTCCCAGCAGAAGTTCTCCATGAACTGGCTCGGCAGCTCGATCGCGTCCCACTCCACGCCTTGCAGGCCGGAGACGCCCAGGTCTTCGATGCGCGTCAGCATCAGGTGCAGGCCGTGGCCGAACTCGTGGAAGAGGGTGATCACGTCGTCGTGCGTCAGCAGCGACGGCTGCATGCCCACCGGCGGTGCGTAGTTGCATTGCAGCGTCGCCACCGGCGTCTGCGTGGCGCCGTCGGGGCGCGACCAGCGCTCGCGCGCATCGCCCATCCAGGCGCCGGGCTGCTTGCCCGGGCGTGCATAGGCGTCGAGATAGAACTGCGCGAGCAGTTGGCCGTCGCGCTCGACGCGGTAGAAGCGCACCGAGTCGTGCCACACCGGCGCCGTGTCCGGCGTGATCTGCACTTCGAAGATCGTCTGCACGATGTCGAACAGGCCGGCCAGCACCTTCGGCTCGGTGAAGTAGCGTTTGACTTCGAGGTCGCTGAAGGCGTAGCGCGCTTCCTTCAGCTTCTCGCTGACGAAGGCGATGTCCCAGGCTTCGATCTGCGGCAGGCCGAGTTCGTTGGCCGCGAACGTCGCGCAGCTCGGTCATGTCGCGCTCGGCAAAGGGCTTGGCGCGTTGCGCCAGGTCTTGCAGGAAGGCATTCACTTCGGCCGGCGTGCGCGCCATCTTCGGCACCAGCGACATGTCGGCATAGGTCGTGTGGCCGAGCAGTTGCGCGGC
Organism: uncultured beta proteobacterium; assembly: GCA_963732625.1. Lineage (GTDB taxonomy): Bacteria > Pseudomonadota > Gammaproteobacteria > Burkholderiales > Burkholderiaceae_C > CADEEN01. The sequence goes on from CAVTAM010000019.1 coordinate 311,290, forward strand.
CTCCTGGCGCAATTCGATCAGCTCGCGCATCAGCGGCGTGTTGTCGAGCGCCGGCGGCCCGAGCTCGCTGGCGCGCGTGACGTAGGCCTTGTAGAGGCGGGCGCGCAGCACGCGGTTGGTGGCGTACTGCATCACCGGCTGATAGACCGGCTGGTGCAGCGTCAGCTTGTGGCCGTCCTTGGGTCCTTCGGCATGGGCCCGGGCCGCTTCGCGCGTGGCCTGCTGCACGTCGGCCGGCACGCCGTCCATCTGATCGCTGCCGGCGTAGTGCACGAAGCCGTCGGTGGCATCGAGCACATGCTCGGAGAATTTCTGCGACAGCTCGGCGCTGCGTTCCTGGATCGCCGCGAAGCGCTCCTTGGCCGCGCCTTGCAGCTCGGCGCCCGAGAGCACGAAGTCGCGCAGCGCATTGGCCAGCGCTTTCTTGCGCGGTGCCGGCAAGCGTGCCGACGCCGGGCTCGACGGCCACGGCCTGGTACTTGGCGAACAGGCGCTCGTCGGCGCCGAGCTTGGTGTGAAACGCCGTCACCTTCGGCAGGTTGTGATTGAACGCGGCGCGCAGCTCGGGCGCGTCGGCCACGCTGTGCAGGTGCGACACGGTGCCCCAGGCGCGGCCCAGGCGCTCGGTGGCCACGTCGAGCACGGCCGACAGGGCGTCGTAGTCGGCGGCGACATCGGGGCCGACGGCGCGTTCGAGCGCGGCTTCGGCGTCGGCAAGCAGTGCGATCGATGGCCGGTGAGACATGCTCCGGCGTGATCGCGCCGAAGTCGGGCAGGGCGTTGAATTGCAGCAGCGGGTTGGTAGCGTTCATTTCATTGCAGCCTGGCAGCCTGGAGGGTGTTCATGAGCAGCATGGCGATCGTCATCGGGCCGACGCCGCCGGGCACCGGCGTGATGTGGCCGGCAACCTCGCGCACCGCAGTCGAATTCAACATCGCCGCAGAGTTTGCCGTCGGCCTTGCGGTTGATGCCCACGTCGATGACGATGGCGCCCGGCTTGACCATCGCGGCCGTCGGACGTGCCGATGCGGCCGACCGCGGCGACGACGATGTCGGCCTGCCGCGTGTGCGCGCCAGATCGGGCGTGGCGCTGTGGCAGACGGTGACGGTGGCGTTGGCTTGCAGCAGCAGCAGCGCCATCGGTTTGCCGACGGTGTTGCTGCGGCCGATGACGACGGCATGTTTGCCGCGCAGCGGCACGCCGGTGGATTCGATCAGCTTCATGCAGCCGAGCGGCGTCGCCGGGCGCAGGCCGGGCAGGCCGGTCATCAGTTGGCCGGCGCTGGCGGTCGAGAAGCCATCGACGTCCTTGGCCGGTGCGATGGCTTCGATCACGGCGTGCGGGTCGAGGTGCTTGGGCAGCGGCATCTGCACCAGGATGCCGTGGATGCTGTCGTCGGCGTTCAGCGCCGCGATGCGCGCCAGCAGTTCGCGCTGCGTCATCGGCGCGTCGTAGCGTTCGAGCACCGAATGAAAGCCGGCTTCCTCGCAGGCCTTGACCTTGTTGCGCACGTACACCGCGCTGGCCGGGTCGTCGCCGACGAGGATCACCGCGAGGCCCGGCCGCAGGCCGAGCGCGGCAGCATTGCGTGCGGCTTCGGCGCGGAATTGCTTGGCGAGCGCGGCGCCGTCGATGATGTTGTGCAGTGGTCATCTGAAAACGGACAAGGCCGCTGTCAGCGGCCTTGTTCTCCTGTCGTGAAACGTCAGGCTTTCGCGGTTTGCGCGCCGAGCGCGATCTTCAGCAGATCGGCCACGGTGTTGGCGTTCAACTTTTCCATGATGTTGGCGCGGTGCGCTTCCACCGTCTTGATGCTGATGCCCAGGTCGTCGGCGATCTGTTTGTTCAGGCGGCCGGCGACGATGCGCTCCAGCACCTGCGCTTCGCGCGTCGTCAGCCGCGACAGCAATGCATCGCGGCTGGCCTGCTCCTGGTGGTTCGCAAACGCGTTGCGCGCCTGGTCGAGCATCTTCTCCACCAGGCCTAGCAGCTCGTCTTCCTTGAACGGCTTCTCGATGAAATCCATCGCGCCTTTTTTCATCGTCGTCACCGCCATCGGCACATCGCCGTGGCCGGTGATGAAGACCACCGGCAGCGGGCTCTTGCGTTCGATCAGGCGGTCTTGCAGCTCCAGTCCGCTCATGCCGTCCATGCGGATGTCGACCAGCAGACACGCGACTTCGCGCGAATCGAAGCGCGAGAGGAACG
>CAVTAM010000020.1:0-102028 GCA_963732625.1 uncultured beta proteobacterium
TGCGCAGGTAGGTGTCGCCGCGCTTGGTGATGCCGCCCAGGCTGTTCTTGCCGCCCGACGAGTGCTGCCGCGGCACCAGCCCGCACCAGGCGCCGAACTGCGCGCCGCTGCTGAACTGCTTGAACTCGCCCACCGTGGCCACCACCGCGCTGGCGGTGACCGGGCCGATGCCGATCAACGTGGCCGCCTTCTTCACCGCGTCGTTGTCCTTGCCATGCGCGGCAATGCGCTCGTCGCACCAGGTGATGTGCGCATCGATCTCGCGCCACTGGTCCTGCAGGCGCTGCATCGCCAACCGGGCCAGCGTGTTCATCTCGTTGCCGGCGTCTTCGAGCACGTCGCTGAGCGCGGCCTCGAGCACGGCAGGGCTTTGCGCGAAGACCAGGCCAAACTCGGCCAGCAGGCCGCGCAGGCGGTTGATGCACGCCGTGCGATCGGCCTTCAGGCCCTCGCGCAAGCGGTGCACGCACAGCATGCTCTGCTGCTCGATGGACTTGACGGGCACGAAGTGCATCTGCGGGCGCGAGGCGGCTTCGCAGATGGCCGCGGCGTCGTTGGCGTCGTTCTTGCCGCTGGCGCCTTGTTTGCGGTACGGGCTGACGAGTTGCGCGGCGATGATGCGCGCGTCCAGCCCCAGCGCGATGAGCTTGCGCGCCCAGTGGTGGGCGCTCGAGCTGGTCTCCATGGCGACGATGCAGCCGGCGGGCAACTGCGCGCACCAGGCGATGAACTTGTCGCGCGCCAGCGCGCGCGTGGTGAGCACGCGGCCGGTGGCATCGACGGCATGGATTTGAATGACGCGCTTGGCCAGATCGACCCCGACGCGAACCGCTTCACCTCGAACGACACCTCGTGTAATCTGCTCCACGGACTTCCCCTTTCACAGGCTTGAGATTGATGACTTCGAACACCACCAATCTTGGCGCTTCGTCGCCGTTGCCCGAAGGTGGGAAGTCCCTTCGCATTCCCATCGAGCGGACATACAACGGCGGGCGAGCTTGTGCTGTTTGGCGAGCATCGCGCGCGCCGTTGTATGCCGCTCATGTCGAACGTTGTGCGTCAGCGAGGGCGGCAGTGGGCTTGCGTGGTTTTGAGGTTGCGCTATGCGGTTTGCCTGCGCTCAGTTCGTCGGTGCAGGCGAGTGTGGTGAACGTTCCGTGGGAGTGTCAGGATTTCTGTGTGTGAGGCGGATTGCTGAATCGGTTGTTGGTTGATTTTGCTCTGAAGGTTTTAAGGCCCCGGCCAGGCCGCCGGAGGCCCCCGGTTGTGCAATGTACTCATGCATTACCTGCTGCCCGCGCGCGTTGTGTCGTGCACCTGCGTGAAGCGCTCCTCGTAGAGGATGGCGAACTGATTCATTGCCTCCTTCCAGTGGTGCGCCGCGCGGCCCCAATCGGCCGTGATGTTGCGCAGCGCCAGCCAGATCAGCTTGCTGGCCGCCTCGTCACTCGGGAAGTGCCCGCGCGTCTTGATGATCTTGCGCAGCCGCGCGTTGATGCTCTCGATAGCGTTGGTTGTGTAGATCACGCGGCGCACCGCCGGCGGGAAGGTGAAGAACGGAATCACCCGGTCCCACGCTCGGCGCCAGGCTGCCACCACGGTCGGGAACTTGCGGCCCCACGCGCCTTGCTCGAACGCATCGAGTTCAGACGCCGCCGCCTCGGCGCTCGGCGCCGTGTAGATCGGCTTGATCGCCGCAGCCAGCGCCTTGCGGTCCTTCCAGCTCGCATAGTCCAAGCTGTTGCGCATCAGGTGCACGATGCACGTTTGCAGCGTGGTGGCCGGGAACACCGCAGCCAGCGCCTCTGGCATGCCCTTCAGGCCACGGTCACGGCGATCAGGATGTCGGCCACGCCGCGCGTCTTCAAGTCGTTGAAGACCTTCATCCAGAACTTCGCGCCCTCGGTGTTGTCGATCCAGATACCCAGGATGTCGCGCGTGCCGTCGGGCAGCACGCCCAGCGCCAGGTAGATCGCCTTGTTGCGCACCACGGCGTCTTCGCGAATCTTCACCCGCAGCGCGTCGAAGAAGACCACCGGATACATCGGCTCGAGTGGCCGGGACTGCCAGGCACCGACCTCGGCCATCACCGCGTCGGTGACTGCGCTGATGAACTCAGGGGACACCTCGCATCCGTACTGCTCGGCCAGAAAGCCCTGGATCTCGCGCACCGTCATGCCGCGCGCGTACATGACGGTGATCTTGTCGTCAAAGCCGGTGAAGTGGCGCTCGTGCTTGCCGATGAGCAGCGGCTCGAAGGAGCCCAGTCGATCGCGCGGCACCTCGATGCGCAGCGGGCCGTCGTCGGTGCGCACGGTCTTGGCGCTGGCGCCGTTGCGATGGTTGCTGGCGTCCTCGGGCCGATCGGTGCGGCTCGCATAGCCCAGGTGGTGCGTCAGCTCGGCGCCGAGCGCACGCTCGACCAGCGCCTTCTTCAGCGCCATCGACAGGTCGTTGAACTCCACCCGGTTCATCGGCCCGGTGACGAGCTGGTCAACGATCTCCTTGGGGATTTTCTGCAGCGCCGCGCTCTTGGCGGCAATGGCCGCGTTACTGGCCTTGGTTTTGCTGATCGTCTCGGTCTTGTTGCTTGGCATACATGCTCCTTGTCGTCATGCTATGCCTCGTACACAAAAATCAGGACAGGCTCCGTTCCGTCGCCGTCTTCATCTTGCGTCGCCTGCGGGCGTCAAACCCAAGCTCGTCGTGCGCGAGCGCCGTCTTGCGTGGCGGCGGTCGCGCGTGGCAACGCAGTGCATGCGCAACCATTCGGCCAGCGTGGCGTGCGGGCCGTGTCGCTGACCGCCCGGCTTCTTTCCTCGTCACCGTTGAGCGCGTCAACTCGCGTCTGTGCTTCGTGGCTTGCGGGCGCTTCGGCGCCGGGCTCGCACAACACCTCCATCGAGCGGACGCCCTACGGCATGCTTCGCATGCCTTCGGTCGCCGCTCATGTCGAACGTTAGGCATCGTGAACAAATACCGTCGCTACTTGCTACTGGCTTGGATGGCCATGCCGGTCTTCGCCTTTCTTGCGTTCACTTATGGCCCTCATCATCCTCTCACCCTGCTTGTCTTCGGGGTCGGATTTCTTCTCGATCGAAAGGCAATGTCCCAGGTTCGCGGCCGCGTGCCAACGTTGCAGGAGTTCTACCATGGGAACCTCCTCGTGAAGCGTCTTAGTCTGGTGTGGGGATTCGTGCTTTCGGCCCTTGCCGTATGGCTCCTGACTCGCGGTCAAAGGTACGGCTATCAGCTACAAGATTACCTGCCTGGTATCTTGGCTTTGATCGTCGGTCCCATTGCCGTCGCACTTGCGGTCCACCAAGTTGTTGTCTTTCGAGCGCTTGGAGAAGACGATGCCTAACCAGTTGATCGAGCGGACAACTTCCGGCGCGCTTCGCGCGCCTACAGTTGCCGCTCATCGCCAACGTTAGGGCGCACAAGCGGAGCATCGTGGTTCGCGGTATGCACATTCAAGACGAACTCACTCCCGCTAGCCTGGTGTCCGCCTACCAGCAGGGCCAGCGAGTCTTTCGCGGCGTCGAACTCGTCGCGGAAACGGAGTTCCCGGCGTTGTCGGACGCAACGTTCAGAGATGCGGAGTTCATCGAGTGCTGGTTCCACTCCACCACGTTTGTTCGCGTGGACTTCGCGGGCGCAAAGTTCCGGCAATGCAATCTCAAGTGCACGGCGTTTACGGACTGCAATCTTGAGAACACCGCGTGGGAGCAGTGCCTCGTTTGCGCCATTGCTGTGTATCGGTCGCAAGTGGCCAACGTGCAAGCCAGCGGCGTCAATGCGTACGGAGTTGCGCTTGAGGGTGGCGCTGAATTCCTGAAGTACGCCTTAGCGAATGGGTCGGAAAAGGGGTCTGCTCAAAGTGCGCCCTAACCCCTTGAAGGGACTTCCTCTTCTTGGCAAGCTGTATTTGTATTCGTCGTTGATGGCCTCGGTGTTGATTTACGGGTGAAGCAAGAGCAGGCGGCGCTGAAGGGCATGAACGAGGAACAGACTGCTTCTCTGAAGACGGCCTTGTTGCACGCGGCGCGAGATGCGCCTGTCGTGCGGACCCAGATGCGAACCGCTCAGCGGGGCTCCATTCCAATCTCGTGGACATCTACGAATAGAGCCACCAAGGGTTAGTCGAGCTTGCCCGCTGCCGGTCTGACCTGTCATGAGCATCTTCTGGCTGATGCCTGCTGCGTGATGAATTCGTTGTGCGCTCAGGTGGTCGCGGATGCCGGCGTTGGCGCACCAGGCTTAACGCTGACGTGGCGCGCATCGAAGGCTTCGCCCTTGGTCATCACCGCCCACAGGATGCGTGCGTTCTTGTTGGCCAGCGCCACCACCGCCTTCTGCCAACCCGCGCGGTCTCTGAGCGCCGCAGCCCACTTCGAGATCGGGTCACTGCGTTTATGGGCCGTCATCACCGCCGACTTCGCCCCCTGGATGAGCAAGCTGCGCAGGTAGGTGTCGCCGCGCTTGGTGATGCCGCCCAGGCTGTTCTTGCCGCCCGACGAGTGTTGCCGCGGCACCAGCCCGCACCAGGCGCCGAACTGCGCGCCGCTGCTGAACTGCTTGAACTCGCCCACCGTAGCCAGGACGACAAATCCATCGGTTTTCTTACGTGCCGCACAGCGTGAAACACTGCACTAGCGGTGTAGCGCGGCCTGCCTCTTTACTTGGCACTGGCGAAGAAAAGTTGCTCGCCCTCGATCTTGTAAGCCGCAATCGCCGCTTGGCCCTTCGGCGAGACCAGCCAGTCGACGAAGGACTGCGCCAATTCCTTCTTCACGTGGGCGTGCTTCTGGGGGCTGACGACCATCACGCCGTACTGGTTGAACAGGCGCTTGTCGCCTTCGACGAGGATCGCCAGGTCGGCGCGGTTCTTGAACGCCAGCCAGGTGCCGCGGTCGGCGAGCACGTAGGCGCTGCTCTGCGCGGCGAGGTTCAGCGCCGGGCCCATGCCGCAGCCGCATTCCTTGTAGCCGGCGGGTTTGGCGGCGGCGACGTCGATGCTGGCGGCCTTCCAGTAGCGCAGCTCGGCGGCGTGCGTGCCGCTCTTGTCGCCGCGCGAGATGAAGGGCTGCTGCGATGCGCCGAGCTTGGCGAGCGCGGCGTTGATGTCGCCGCCTTTGACAACCGCCGGGTCGGCCTTCGGGCCGATGAGCACGAAATCGTTGTACATCACCGGCAAGCGCTTGATACCGAAGCCCTCGGCGACGAACTTTTCTTCCGCCGCCTGGTCGTGCACGAAGACCACGTCGGCGTCGCCGCGGCGGCCCATGTCGAGCGCCTGGCCGGTGCCGACGGCGACCACGCGCACGTCGATGCCGCTGTCTCGTCTGAACGCCGGCAGCAGGTGGCCGAAGAGGCCGGACTGTTCGGTGGACGTGGTCGAGGCGACGACGATGGACTTGTCTTGCGCGTGCGCACTGAAGCAAAGCAGTAGTGCAATGAAGGCCATGCGGCGATGGATCATGATGTTGGCTCGTGAAAACTGCGGGTATTGTGGTCAGCATTGCGGCCCGAGCGCGATATGAACCGGCCTGCATAGCGGAACATCCATGGACAGTCTCGATTTGCAAGTGCTCAGGCAAGCTCGCGATTGGCAGCGCGAAGGTGCTGATGTGTGGCTCGTCACCGTGATCGAAACCTGGGGCAGCGCGCCGCGCCCCCCGGGGGCGCTGCTGGCGATGCGCGGCGATGGGCTCGTCGTCGGTTCGGTGTCGGGCGGGTGCGTCGAAGACGATCTGATCGAGCGCGTGCGCCACGGCGAGCGTGTGGCCGCGCCGTCGCTCGTCACTTACGGCGTGACGAAAGAAGAAGCGGCGCGCTTCGGCCTGCCGTGCGGCGGCAACCTGCGTCTGGTGCAGGAGCCGCTCGCCGATGCGACGTGGATCGACGAGGTGCTGCGCCGCACCGCCGCGCACGAACTGGTGGCACGCAGGCTCGACTTGAAGACCGGCCGCGTGACCATCGAGCCCGCGATGCGCGGCGAACAGTTCGTCTTCGACGGCCGGACGCTGCGCGCGCTGTTCGGCCCGCGCTGGCGCATGTTGATCATCGGCGCCGGCCAGCTCTCGCGTGTGTTGGCGCAGATGGCGCTGGCGCTGGACTTCGAGGTCATCTGCTGCGACCCGCGCGAGGAGTACCACCTGACCTGGGACATCGCGAACACGACGTTTTCCAAAGCGATGCCCGATGACCTGGTGCTCGAACTGCAGCTCGACCCGCACAGCGCCGTCGTCGCCGTGACGCACGACCCCAAGCTCGACGACATGGCACTGCTCGAAGCGTTGAAGTCGCCGGCGTTTTATGTCGGCGCGCTCGGCTCGCGCAGCAACACCGCAGCACGCCGCGAGCGGCTGGCGCTGTTCGATCTGAGCGCCGACGAGATCGCGCGCTTGCACGGCCCGATCGGCTTGCACCTGGGCAGCAAGACGCCGGCGGAGATTGCGGTGTCGATCCTGGCCGAGGTGATCGCGGTGAGAAACGGTATCGGCCTGGCACAAAAAAAGGCCGGCAGCTTGCTTCCCGCGACCTCGGCCCCAAGTTCCTAGAATCGACCGTCGATTTCCGAACAAGGCCGCATCATGGTTCCGCACCTCATCACTGCCCTGACCGGCCCGATCAACGAACTCGAAGCGCGCATGCTGGAGAGCATGCCGGCGATCGAGCGCTGGTTCCGCCTCGAGTGGATGGAGCACACCCCCCCGTTCTACAGCTCGGTGGACGTGCGCAACGCCGGCTTCAAGCTGGCCCCTGTCGATACCAACCTCTTCCCCGGTGGCTGGAACAACCTGACGCCCGAGATGCTGCCGCTGGCGGTGCAGGCGGCGATGGCGGCGATCGAGAAGATCTGCCCCGAGGCGAAGAACCTGTTGCTGATTCCCGAGAAGCACACGCGCAACACGTTCTACCTGACTAACGTGCTGCGGCTGATGCAGATTTTTCATCAGGCCGGCTTGAACGTGCGGCTGGGCTCGCTCGACCCGGAGGTCAAGGAGCCCACCGTGCTGACATTGCCCGAGGGCGAAACGCTGACTGTCGAGCCGTTGGTACGCACGAAGCATCGCCTGGGCACGAAAGACTTCGACCCGTGCACGATCCTGCTCAACAACGATCTGTCGGCCGGCATCCCGAAAGTCTTGGAAGACTTGCATGAGCAGTACCTGCTGCCGCCGCTGCACGCCGGCTGGGCGGTGCGGCGCAAGACCAATCACTTCCAGAGCTACGAAGAAGTCGCCAAGAAGTTTGCCAAGCTGCTCGGCATGGACCCGTGGCTGATCAACCCGATGTTCGGCCAGTGCGGTGAAGTCAACTTTGCCGAAGAGGCCGGCATCGAGTGCGTGCAGAGCAACACCGACGCGCTGCTGACGAAGATCCGCCGCAAGTACAAGGAATACGGCATCAACGAAAAGCCGTTCGTCGTCGTCAAGGCCGACAACGGCACCTACGGCATGGGCATCATGACCGTGCGCGATGCCAAGGAACTCGACATCGTCAACCGCAAGACGAAGAACAAGATGAGCGTCATCAAGGACGGCCAGGAGGTGACGCAGGTCATCATCCAGGAAGGCGTGCCGACGTACGAGCGCGTCAACGACGCCGTCGCCGAGCCGGTGGTCTACATGCTCGACCGCTACGTCGTTGGCGGCTTTTACCGCGTGCACGCCGAGCGTGGCATCGACGAAAACTTGAACGCGCCGGGCGCCGCCTTCGTGCCGCTGGCCTTTGCCGAGAGCACGCAACTGCCGAAGCCGGGCGCCAAGCCCGGGGCGAGCGCGCCGAACCGCTTCTACATGTACGGCGTGATCGGCCGGTTGGCGATGCTGGCGGCGTCGTACGAACTCGAAGCCACGGACCCGGACGCCGAGATCTACGAGTAGGTCTACGGCGCTGTAAGGCGCTGCAGGAACGCCTCGCCCCTTGCGAGCTGTTCGAGGCTGACGAACTCGTCGGGCTGGTGTGCCTGCTCGATGAAGCCGGGGCCGCAGACCACGGTGGAAATGCCGGCGCGGTGGAACAAGCCCGCTTCGGTGCCGAAGGCGACGAGCGACGTGCGCGCTTCACCCGCCAGCCGCTGCGCCAGCGCCACCGCCGGCTCATCCGCACGGGCGAGAAAATCCGGTATCGCGCAAATCGTCTCGAAGCGAAAGCCGGTGCCGGCATCGATCGCCTTCATCTCGGCCTGCAGCGCCTGCGCCTGACCGACCACGCGCTCGTGCATCGCCAACGCATCGTGGCCGGGCAGGTTGCGCACTTCGTAGTTGAAGCTGCAGTCCTCGGGCACGACGTTGTCCGCAATGCCGCCCTGCATCACGCCGACGCAGGACGTCGTGTAGGGCACGTCGAAGCCTTCGTGGCGCTCGGCGCCGTCGCGCCAGGCGTCGCCCATCGCCGCGATATAGGCCACCAGCCGTGCGCCGGCTTCGATGGCGTTGACGGCGTTCGGCCGCAGCGACGAGTGCGCCGGCTTGCCCTTGACGCAGCAGCGCCAGCGGTAGACGCCCTTGTGCGCGACCGCCGGCACCATGCCGGTGGGCTCGCCGACGATGCACAGGCGCGGCGCGATCTGCGCCTCGCGCAGGTCGGCGATCAGATGCTGCACGCCGAAGCAGCCGACCTCTTCGTCGTACGAAAACGCGTAGTGAATCGCGTGCGGCAGGTCGGCGGCGAGAAAACGTTCGGTCTGCGCGACGACGAGACCGATGAAGCCTTTCATGTCCGCGCTGCCGCGGCCGTAGAGTTTGTCGCCCTCCAGCGCTGCGCCGAGCGGATCGCGCGTCCACGCCTGGCCGTCCCACGGCACGGTGTCGGTGTGGCCCGAGAGGATCACACCGTCGGGCTTGCCGGCGCCGATGGTCGCGAACAGATTGGCCTTGCGCCGCTCGCTGTCGTGCGTCAGGCGCAGCGGCACGCCGAGCGAGCGCAGGTGATCGGCAATGCACTCGATCAGCGGCAGGTTCGACTCGCGGCTGACGGTGTTGATGCGCACCAGGCGCTGCGCCCAATCGAGGGCCGGGGCGGAGAGCTTCATGCGCTGACTTTAGCGGCTGATATACTCTGCCCCCTTCGCGGCTGTAGCTCAGTTGGATAGAGTACTTGGCTACGAACCAAGGGGTCGTGGGTTCGATTCCTGCCAGCCGCACCAGAACTTTCGTTCTAGAACATCGCCTCAGAGGTTTGCGCCTCTGAGGCGTTTTTCTTGGCGCATCGTCACTTCGGCGCACCGGCCTTGCGCTGCGGCCGCGGCCGTCGGGGCTTGATCGCCAGCCCCGGAATCGCCTCGCGCGCTTCGAGCAGTTGGTTGATCTTGCCCTGCCCGCGCAGGCGCAAAAAGCGCTCGAAGGCCAGGGCCACCTGCGGCATCTTCTTCGACGGCGTGTGGGCGACGAACCACTCGCGCTCGATCGTGTTGCGCGGCATTGGCAGCAGCGCCAGCAGGCCGGCCTTCATCTCCAGGATGCAGGTGTGCAGCGACAGGTACGCCGGGCCGAAGCCGGCGATGCACATCTGCTTGATGGCCTCGTTGCTCGACAGCTCGGAGCCGATGCGCAGGTTCAGGCCCGCTTCCTTGAACAGCCGCGTCAGCGTGGCCCGTGAGCCCGAGCCGCGCTCGCGCACCAGCAGGTTCGACTCGGCGAGCTTGGCCATCGTCAGCTTGCGTTCGGCCATCAGCGGGTGTTGCGGCGCAGCCAGAAAGCCCATCGGGTTGGTCGCGAAGCGCGTCGCCGTGGGCTTCAACTCGTCGGTCGGGTTGCCCATGACCGCGACGTCGATCTCTTCGGTGGACAGGCTGCGCAGGATCTCGTCGCGGTTGCCGATGATGAGTTTGACCTTGGCCTTCGGGTTCTCGTTGATGAAGGCGACGAGCAGGCTCGGCAGCCAGTACTCGCTGGTGGCCACCGCGCCGATGCGCAGCGTGCCCGAGAACGCGCCGAGAAAGCTGTCCATGCTCTCGCCCATCTCGTTCCACAGCGCCATCACACGCTCGGTGTAGCCGAGCAGCAGCTCGCCGGCTTCGGTCAGGCGCACACCACGGCCGGTGCGCAGCAACAGCGGCGTGCCCACCGTGGCCTCGATCGTGCCGACCTGGATGGATACCGCCGACTGCGTCAGGTGCAGCTCGTGGGCTGCCTTCGAGATGCTGCCCAGCCGGGCCACCGTGTGGAAGGCGGTGAGTTGCTTCAACGTGGCGATCTTGGCGAGCTGCATCGGCTGATATTAGTCAGACCCAATAGCAGCGTCAAAATTTTCAACTTCTGTTTTGCGGGCGATGTCCCTACATTCGCGTTGTCGGTTGGCCACGATATGTCCAGAACAAACGGATGCGTGGTGACAACGACGAGCCAGGAGACACCGGAGCATGAGCAGTACCAAGATGCACCCTCTAGCGATCGCGCCCGACGGCGCTGACGGCAACGCGTCCGAGCAGATGCTGCTTTGGCCCGCGACCGGCTAGGCCCGCCTGACCCCTGCCCTCTGCGCTCGGCCGGTGGGTCGAACTTCAGTTTTCACACGCCCCGGCCCGCAAGGCTGCGGCAAGCGTCCAGTCCCTGTCGCGGCTGCTGGCCTCGGCACGTCCCTCACTCAGCAGTTGGAGAGAACACCATGTCGCAATCGATCGATCAGAGCCGCCGTCAGCTTCTGGCGCTCACCGGCAAGGCCGGTCTGACCACGCTCACGGCGCAGGCCATCGGCGTCAACCTCGGGCTGGTCGGCGTGGCGCGCAAGCCGCCAAGGTCTCGCCGTTCAACTTTGCCATCATCGCCGACCCGCACCTCTACAGCGGCAAGGACCATGTCTTCGACAAACAGCTCGAAGATGCGGTGACGCAAGTCAACGCGCTGGCCAAGCAGCCCGACTTCGTGATGGTCATGGGCGACGTGGCGCACCACGGCGAGCAGGATCAGATGGTCAAGGGCAAAGCGATCCTGTCCAAGCTGAAGGCGCCGATCCGCTCGATTCCCGGTGAGCACGACTGGTACCTCGACATGGGCGCCGCCTGGAAAGGCGCCTTCGGTGAAGAGACCTGGTCGTTCGACCACAAGGGCGTGCACTTCATCGGCATGAACTCGATCCTCGTGCCCGACTTCTGGACCGAGGCCAAGCTGACGCCCCAACAGCGGCGCGATTGGTTCATGCCGCTGAACAGCCCGGTGCCCGGCGTTTGGGGTTGCGGCGAAAAGCAGCGCGAATGGCTGGCCAAAGACTGCGCGAAGGTCGCGGCGAGCACGCCGGTCGTCATCTTCACCCACTCGCCGCTGTGGGACTACTACCCGCGCTGGAACTTCCAGGTCTCCGATCACAAGGAGATCCGCAAGACGCTCAGCAAGTTCAATGCGCGTCACCGCATTCCACGGCCATGTGCACCACACCGTCTACAACAAGATCGGCAACCTGACGTCGATCGGCACGATGAGCACGTCGTGGCCGTGGCCGTACCCGCCGATCAAGCTGCCGAATCCGGAGTTCCAGCAGAACCGGGCCGATCCGGCGAACACGTCCGACGGCATGGGCAGCGCGTCGATCAGCATCGACGGCGGCGGCAAGGCGTTCGTGCAGTACCAACCGTTCGCCGACTCGCTGCCATCGAAGTTGAAGAACGGCTTCAAGGCATAGCAACAAGAGGAGACATGAGCATGCAAAGCAAACTCTTTCGGCGCGCGGCGCTGCCGCTGGCCGCTGTCGCGGTGCTCGCCACGGCCACCGCCGTGACGGCGCGCGAGCCGTTCACCAAGGACGAGCTGAAGGCGATGGACGACAAGCTGACGGCCTCGGCCAAGCGCGGCTACGACATGTGGTACGGCGCGCGCGCCGACATGGCCAACAACGGCCTGGCCTGCGCCAACTGCCACCCCGATGCGGCCGCGACCAACCCGCACACCTTCCCGAAGTTCATGCCGCAGACCGACAAGGTCATGGCCTACCGCGACATGGTCAACTGGTGCATCGAGAACCCGCAGGGCGGCAAGGCGCTGGACGTGAGCAGCGCCGACATGGTGGCGCTCGAGTCCTACTCGTACTACCTGCACCGCGGCGTGGCCATCGAGACGGGCCTGCAGACGCGCCAGACCGCCGGCCCGACGCCCAAGAGCGCACGCGGCCTGAACGTCAAGGGCACCGGGATTGGCTTCGACAAGTGACGCCGTCGCCGGCGCTGTTGCTTGCCGGCCTGTCGTGCTGGCAGGGCGCGCGCAGCCCAGCAGGCGTGCAACGGCGCTGCGTCGTCGTTGCCGTCGGCACGCTTTCAGGACAACGGTGACGGCACCGTGACCGATGTGGAGTCGAAGTTGATGTGGATGCGTTGTTCCGGCGGTCAGCAGTGGCAAGGCAAGCGCTGTGTCGGCGCCGCGGATTCGTACGCGCTGGGCCGATGCGCAGCAGCATGCCGACCAGGTCAGCCGCGACGGCAAGGCGTTCTTCAACGATTGGCGCGTGCCCGCATTGCGCGAGCTGGCGACCATCACCGACCGCGGCTGCGACAACCCGCGGACCAATCTGTCGGTGTTTCCCGAGACGCCGGCAGCGCCGTTCTGGTCATCGACGCCGCGCCCCGGCGAGAGCGGCGGCGAGCGTGTGCTGGCGTTGCACTTCGGCGCCGGCGGCGTGATGCTGGCGCGCAAGGACGAGCGCTTTCATGTGCGGCTCGTGCGCACGGGGCCTTGAGGCGCAGATGCGAACCGGTCTTTCCACGCAGCGGCGTCGCCTGCTTCAAGCAGCCGGCGCGATGGCGTCGTTGGCCTTCACGGCGCGCGCGGTGGCGATGGATCGCGGCAGTGCCTTCGCCGCGAAGACCTTCGCCGAGGCCATCGGTGCGCTCGGTGCAGTGCCGACGCCGAGCGCGCTGATCACACTCGACGCGCCCGTGCTCGCCGACAACGGCGCTGTCGTGCCGATCACGGTGACGAGCGCGTTGCCGGGCACGCGCGAGATCCTGCTGCTGGTCGATGGCAACCCGCAGCCGGTGGCGGCGCGGTTCACCATTCCCACCGGCACTGAACCCTACGTGGCCACGCGCATCCGCATGGCGGGCAACGGCACGGTGTACGCGGCCGTGCGCACCGACGACGGCCTGTTTGCCGCCGCGCGCGCGATCGAGGTCACCGTCGGGGGCTGCGGCTGAGCACACGATGAGCGATCCGATCCGCATCCGCTGCCGCCTGCGCGGCGACACCGCCGACGTGCAGGTGCTGATGCCGCACCCGATGGAAACCGGCCTGCGCGCCGACGCATCCGGCGCGCTGGTGCCGGCGCATCACATCACCGACGTGGCCGTGACGCTGGCTGGGCGCACCGTGTTCGCGGCGCGCATGAGCATTGCCGTGTCACGCGACCCCTTGATCGCCTTTCGTCTCAGCGGTGCTCGCGGTGGTCAGCGCCTGCGCGTGAGCTGGCGTGACAGCAATGGCGATGCCCGCGCCGATGAAACCGTCATTACCTGATTCTCTTTTCCAATGAAGTCAAAGGAGTTTTCCATGCAAACCCGCAACCGCCGCGTCTTCATGCTGCACGCCATCACCGGCGCCACCGCCCTGGCCGCTGCCGCAACGACCCAGGCCCAGGCCGCGGACCCGAACCCGGGGCAAACCGCGAGCGATGTGCCGGTGAAGGAGACCGACGCCTATCCGAAGTCGATGGGCTACCGGCTCGACACTGCCAACGTCGACAAGGTGAAGTTCCCGCGCCACGACGTTGCGCAAAAGTGCAGCGAGTGCCAGTTGTTCAGCGGCAAGCCCGGTGAGCCGACGGGCACCTGCTCTTTCTTCAAACGCCCGGTGACAACAGGCGGCTGGTGCCGCAACTTCAAGCCGAAGAAGGCGGCCGCCTGAGCCGAACGTGATGAACGCTTCCAAGCATGGACTGTGCACCGCGGCGCTGCTCGCCGCGGCGCTGCTGCTCGGCGCCTGCGAGAAGTCGCAGTCCGACCAGCGCGGGCCGCGCGGCTCTTCGCAGATTCAGCTGAAGAAGCCGAGCGCGGTGGCGGCGCTGGCCGACATCAACAAGATTCCGGCGGCCGAGGAGCCGGCCGACGTCGAGTCGCCGCCGACGGGCGAAGTGTTCGTCAACGTCAAGGTGCTGAACGACATCAGCGCCACCGAGTTCTCGCGCCTGATGCAGGCCTTCTCGACCTGGGTCGCGCCCGAAGAAGGCTGCGAGTTCTGCCACAACACCGACAAGATGGAGTCCGACGAGAAGTACCCCAAGGTCGTGGCGCGGCGCATGATCGAGATGACGCGCCAGCTCAACACCAAGTGGAAGACGCATGTCGGCGAGACCGGCGTCACCTGCTGGACCTGTCATCGCGGCCAGGCCGTGCCGACGGGCGACTGGTTCAACGGCAAGGGCCCGATGGAGACCGTGTCCCAGTTCGGCTACCGCGCCGGCCAGAACACACCGGCGTCCAACGCCGGCGGCTCCTCGTTGCCGGGCGATCCGCTGGCGCAGTACCTGACGACCGGCGTCAACGAGATCCGCGTGCAATCGACCACCGCGCTGCCGACGCGCGAAGCGCCGGCCGGCGTGAAGAGCGCCGAGTGGACCTACTCGCTGATGATGTACATGTCCGGCTCGCTCGGCGTGAACTGCACCTACTGCCACAACACGCGCGCGCTGGCGCGCTGGGACGAGAGCACGCCGCAGCGCGTGACGGCGTGGCACGGCATCCGCATGGTGCGCGAACTCAACACCGATTTCCTGACGCCGCTCGAGCCGACGTTTCCGGCCAACCGCCTCGGCCCGCACGGCGACGGCCCAAAGGTCGGCTGCGCGACCTGCCACAAGGGCACCTACAAACCGCTCAATGGCGTCAGCCCGTTGACCGACTACCTGGCGCTGTCGGGTGTCGGCAAGGTGCCGGCCGGCACGCCGACGCCGCCGGAAGCACCGGCATCGGCGCCGGCCGCGCAGAAGGTCTCTGCGGCACCGAAGGCGCCGCTGCGCTAACCGCGGGGCAAAATGAGCACGGGCTTGCCGCAAGCCCGTGCCCGATGAACAAAGCCTTCACCAAGGAAAGCGACAACGACAACGACGACGACGATGGTTCGCCAGCGTTGCCGCCGTTGCCCGCGGGTGCGAAGAACTACATCACGCCGGCCGGCTACGCGCGGCTGCGCGCCGAGCTGATGACGCTGCTCGACGACGAGCGGCCGAAGGTCGTCGAGATCGTGTCGTGGGCGGCGAAGAACGGCGACCGCTCGGAGAACGGCGACTACCTCTACGGCAAGAAGCGGCTGCGAGAAATCGACCGGCGCATCCGCTTCCTGACCAAGCGCCTGGACATTGCCGAGGTCGCCGACCCGGCGCTGCACCACGGCAACGACCAGGTTTTCTTCGGCGCCACGGTGACCTATGCCGATGAAGCCGGCAACGAGCGCACGGTGACGATCAGGGGCATCGACGAGGCCGACAACCTGGCCGGCGAGGTGAGCTGGGTCTCGCCGATCGCGCGCGCCCTTATCAAGGCGCGCGAGGGCGACGAGGTGACGCTGGTGACGCCGAACGGGCCGCAGCGCATCGAGGTGTTGACCGTCAGCTACCCCGCAGCAAATTAGCGAGCTCGACCGCCGACTTGACGTTCATCTTGTCGAAGACGCGCGCGCGGTGCACTTCGACCGTGCGCACGCTGATGCTCAAGCGCTCGGCGACGAGCTTGTTCGGTTTGCCTTCGATGACGAGCTGCATCACTTCGCGCTCACGGTCGGTGAGCTCGGCCAGCCACAACGCCACCTTGCTCTTCGAGCGCGCCGCTTCGAGGTGCGAGCGGCTGGCCGCCAGCGCCTGTTCGATGCGATCGACCAGCGCGTTGTCGGAGAACGGTTTCTCGACGAAGTCGAAGGCGCCGCGCTGGACCGCCGCCACCGCGGTCGGCACGTCGCCGTGGCCGGTGAGAAAGATCACCGGCAGCGCCTGCGTCAGGCCGCGCAGGGCGAGCAGATCGAACAGCGCCAGGCCGCTCATGCCGGGCATGCGCACGTCGAGCAGCAGGCACGACGGCGAGTTCGGCCAGTCGCCGGCGCGCTGTGCGTCGAGCAGCGCGACGAACGCCTCGGCGCCGGCAAAGCCTTCGGACAACAGGCGCCGCGTGCGCAGCAGCCAGGCCAGCGCGTCGCGCAGCACCTGCTCGTCGTCGACGAGATAAACCATCGGCAGGCCCAGCGGTGCGTGCATCGGCTTAAGTCCCGGTTTCACAATTACGCCCACATGAAATCGCGCCTTTCGACTCATGACGTCGTTGCAAATCCTCGCGATGCCTCGAGGCATCGCTGTGGTTTGCGCCTAGTCCTGAGCCGAAACGCATCGATTTCATTCGTGGGTGTAATTGTGAAACCGGGTACATAGGTTATGCGCTGCGCAGCGTGAAGACAAATCGCGTCCCCGACGCGCCGGTCGCGTAGTCGAGCGCGCCGCCATGCTGCTCGACCACCGTGCGGCACAGCGACAGGCCCAGCCCCATGCCCTCGCTGCGCGTGGTGAAGAACGGCGTGAACAGGCGCTGTGCGACATCGGCCGCGATACCCGGGCCGGCATCGGCCACCGAGAACTCGACCCACTGCGGATTGATCACGCGCACCGCCAGCCGCAGCACGCGGCGCTCCTGCGCCGTGGCCTGCGACTCCATCGCCTGGATGCCGTTGCGCGCCAGGTTGAGCAGCACCTGCTCGACCATCGTGCGGTCGGCGCTGACCTGCGGCCCCGGCGATGGCCCTTGCACGTCGATGCGCGTGCCGCTCTTGCGCGCCTGCAGCTTGACCAGCGGCAGCACGGCCTCGATCAGCGCCGACGCGGCCACCGCTTCGCGCGCCTGCTCGCGGCGGCGCACGAAGTCGTGCACGCTCTTGATCGTGCGCCCGGCGCGGTCGGCCTGCTCGGCGATTCTCGACAGCGCCTGCCTGAGCATGTCGCGGTCCGCGGCGTCGGCGTTGTCGAGCAGATTGAGCGAGCCGCTGGCGTAGCTCGCAATCGCCGCCAGCGGCTGGTTCAGCTCGTGGCTGAGCAGCGACGCCATCTCGCCGACGGTCGCCAGCCGCGCCGTGGCCTGCAGCCGCTCCTGCTGCTGGCGCGAGACCTCTTCGATGCGCCGCTGCGCCGACAGATCGACCGCGGCGCTCATCCAGCCGGTTTGTTTGCCGACGCTGCTGACCAGCGGCGCCTCGTAGATGACGACCGGAAAACGCTCGCCTCCTCTGCGCATGAACACGGTCTCGCGCCCGGTCAGCGATTCGGCGCCGACCATGCCGCGCTGCAGGCGCTGCTTGTACTCGTCGGCGCGCTCGGGCGGCCAGTACGGCGGCGTCGCCGCGGCGAGCAGCTCGGCGGCGGCAAAGCCGACCATGCGGCAGAACGACGGGTTGACGTAGGTGATGCGGCCTTCGAGATCACGCGCGCGCAGACCGGTGACGAGCGAGTCTTCCATCGCCTTGCGAAACGCCAGCGCGTCGGCCAGGCGCTCTTCGGCCGCGGCGCGGCGGCGCACGTCGCGCGCCAGCAGCAGCACCAGCGCCATCAGCGCGATCGACAGGCCAACGACCAGCGCCACGCTCAGGTTCGGGATCAGGTCCGGCCGGCCGTGGCGGCTGTCGGCGCGCAGCAGCAGTTTGGCGCCGGGCAGATCGACCACGCGCTCGGCGCGGTACAGGCCCAGGCCGCGCACGGCGCCGCTGCGCGCCAGCCGCGCGCCGTCGCCTTCGACGAAGCTGAGCTCGTGATCGCGCGAGGTGTCGGCGCTGCCGGCCGCGTCGAGCAGCGCCGACAGCGCAAAGGTGCCGACGACGCTGCTGCCGTCGGGCGCGTTCTGCGGCAGGCACAGGTCGATCAGCTCGGCACCGGCGCCGCCGGCCAGCGGCGAGTAGTAGCTGCGCGAAAACGCCGGCGTGCCGGCGCGCCGCGCTTCGATGCAGGCGGTCTGCGCGTCGAGGCTTTGTTCGCCGCGCGGGATCGATTCGAACAGGCTGCCCATGTGCGGCGCCTGCACGGCATCGGCAACCTCGAACGCGCTGTCGCGGCGTTCCAGCCGCACCAGCGCGCGCCGCCCGCGCAGCAGCTCGGCCGCGTCGGCGCGCCATTGCGCCGCGCTGCGCTCGCCCCAGACCAGCAGCTGCAGCTCTTGCAAGCTGCGCGACATCGCTTGCCGCACTTCGTCGGCGACGCTGGCGGCGGCTGCATCGGCGCGGTCCTGCACACGCGCCGCCTCGTACTGCAAGACGAGAAAAATCAACAAGCCCTGCGCCACGGCGAGCAGCGCGATCAACAGGCCCCACAACAAGACGCGGCGCCAGCGCCGGCGCGCGGTGCTGCCGGTGTGGGGTGCAGTGAGGGCAGCGGCCTGGGTCACCGGACCAGTATTGCCCAGGCCTGCGCTCCGGCGCTACGCGGTTTTGCGCATCGGCCGGTGCCGCGCCGCGGCACGTTCGCTCTTACCATGCACCACCCGTTGCCACTCTTTGCCCACCGTCATGTCCAGCTACGAAGAAAAGCGCGCCGAACTGAAGCGCGACGCCCTCGCGTATCACGAGTTTCCGACGCCGGGCAAGGTGGCGATCGCGGCCACCAAGCCGCTGTCGAACCAGCGCGACCTGGCGCTGGCGTATTCGCCGGGCGTTGCTGCGGCGTGCGAGGAGATCGTCGCCGACGAGCGCAACGCCTACCGCTACACCGCGCGCGGCAACCTCGTCGCCGTGGTCACCAACGGCACGGCGGTGCTGGGCCTGGGCAATATCGGGCCGCTGGCGGCCAAGCCGGTGATGGAAGGCAAGGGCGTGCTGTTCAAGAAGTTCGCCGGCATCGATGTCTTCGACATCGAGATCGCCGAGAACAACCTCGACAAGCTGGTCGACATCATCGCCGCGCTGGAGCCGACGTTCGGCGGCATCAACCTCGAAGACATCAAGGCGCCGGATTGTTTTTATGTCGAGCGCCAGCTGCGTGGGCGCATGAAGATCCCGGTCTTTCACGACGACCAGCACGGCACGGCGATCGTCGTCGGCGCGGCGCTGTTGAACGGCATTGCCGTGGCCGGCAAGGACATCAAGCAGATCAAGCTCGTGACCTCGGGCGCGGGCGCCGCGGCGCTGGCGTGCCTGGGGTTGCTGGTCAAGCTCGGTGTGCCGCGCGAAAACATCTGGGTCACCGACCTGGCCGGCCTGGTCTGGCAAGGCCGCACCGAGCTGATGGACCCGGACAAGGCCGAGTTCGCGCAGGTCACGACGCAACGCACGCTGGCCGAGGCGATCGCCGGCGCCGACGTCTTTCTCGGCCTGTCGGCGGCCGGCGTGTTGAAGCCCGAAATGGTGAAGTCGATGGCCGCCAAGCCGATCATCTTCGCGCTGGCCAACCCGACGCCGGAGATCATGCCCGAGGAGATCAAGGCGGTGCGCGACGACGCGCTGGTGGCCACCGGCCGCACCGACTACCCGAACCAGGTCAACAACGTCCTGTGCTTTCCCTACATCTTCCGCGGCGCGCTCGACTGCGGTGCAACGACCATCAACGATGCGATGGAAATTGCCGTGGTGCATGCGATCGCCGACCTCGCGCGCGCCGAGCAAAGCGAAGTTGTCGCCGCAGCGTACATCGGCGCGACGTTGTCCTTCGGCCCCGAGTACCTGATCCCCAAACCGTTCGATCCGCGGCTGATGATGAAGATCGCGCCGGCGGTGGCCAAGGCGGCGGCCGACTCCGGCGTCGCGCTGCGCGCCATCACCGACCTCGACGCCTACCGCGAGAAGCTGCAGGGCTTCGTCTACGCCTCGGGCAACACGATGAAGCCGATCTTCACCATGGCCAAGCGGGCGCAGAACAAGCGCGTCGCTTATGCCGAAGGCGAAGAGGAGCGCATCCTGCGCGCGGCGCAGGTGGTGGTCGACGAAGGCATCGCGCGGCCGACCTTGATCGGCCGGCCGGCGGTGATGGCGCAGCGCATCGAGCGCTTCGGCCTGCGCCTGAAGGAAGGCGCCGACTACGACGTCGTCAACGTCGAGCAGGACCACCGCTACCGCGACTTCTGGCAGACCTACCACCGCATGACCGAACGCAAGGGCGTCACGGTGGCGATCGCCAAGATCGAGATGCGGCGTCGCCTGACATTGATCGGCGCGATGATGCTGCACAAGGGCCTGGTCGACGGCCTGCTTTGCGGCACCTGGGGCACCACGCACGCGCACCTGCACTACATCGACCAGGTCATCGGCAAGCGCCCCGGCGGTGCCGACAGCACGCCGCAGGACGTGCCGGTCTACGCCTGCATGAACGGCCTGATGTTGCCGGGACGGCAGGTGTTCCTGGTCGACACGCACGTCAACGCCGACCCGAGTGCGGAAGAGCTGGCCGAGATCACGGCGCTGGCGGCCGAAGAGATGCGCCGCTTCGGCGTCGAGCCGAAAGCCGCGCTGCTGTCGCACTCCAACTTCGGCTCGTCGGATCAGCCGAGCGCGGTGAAGATGCGCCGCGCGCTGGCGCTGCTGCGCCAACAGGCGCCGTGGCTCGAAGTCGACGGCGAGATGCACGGCGACGTGGCGCTCGATGGCAAGGCGCGCGCCGCGGTGATGCCCAACACGACGCTCACCGGCGACGCCAACCTGCTCGTGCTGCCCAACATCGACGCCGCCAACATCGCCTACAACCTGCTAAAAACCGCGGCCGGCGGCGGCATCGCGATCGGCCCCGTGCTGCTCGGCGCGGCCCTGCCGGTGCATGTGCTGACGCCATCCACGACCGTGCGGAGGATCGTCAACATGACCGCGCTCACGGTCGCGGATGCCAACGCGGCGAGATAAAAGACCTTTCTCACACTCGACATTTAAGAGAGTGTGCGCACACGGTCAGCCTAGAGGACGTGCCCCAATTTTGGGCACATGGCTTGAGGTTTTTTACCGGCTCCCGTATCATTGCGGATTGATTTATTGGGGTTAACCCGTGTCTTCCGCCATCCGCCATCGCCACCCAGGCGTCGTTCAAAAGTTTGGACTCGCTTTGCTGCTGGGGGCCGGTCTTCTTTGCACAGCGGCGCAGGCGCGCGGCGTGGCCGACGGCGGCACGGTCACCCTGACGCAATTGCCCGAGCAGGCGCAACAGACCGAGCGGCTGATTCGCAGCGGCGGCCCGTTCCCCTACTCGAAGGACGGCACCGTCTTCGGCAACCGCGAGCGTTTGCTGCCGCGCGAGAAACGCGGCTACTACCGCGAGTACACGGTCAAGACGCCGGGCTCACGCGACCGCGGTGCGCGCCGAATCATCTGCGGCGGCGAAAAGCCGACGCTGCCCGACGCTTGTTATTACACGGCCGACCACTACGCGAGCTTCAAGCGCATCGCGCAGTGACCGCCCGACGATTTCTTTTTTTGGGTTTTCTTTTTGACCTTGGAGGAACGTGACCATGCAGTTGCAGACCGTCCGTCCGAACATCGTGCAATCGATCCGCGCCTACACCGTGGCGGAATTGATGGAGGCCGCGCAGCACGCGGGCCAGCACTTCTTGTACGCGAACGTGGCCAACGCTCAATCGAAGCAGGAGGTGCTCGACAGCATTGCCGAAGCCTTCACCTTCCCGGTGCACTTCGGCAAGAACCTCGATGCGCTGTTCGACTGCATGACCGATCTGGTCAACCGCAGCGGCCAGCAGCCGGGCTTCGTCGTCGTGCTCGAGCAGTTGCCCGACAACCCACGCTTCGACCGCGAAACGCGAGAGCAGCTGCTCGACGTGTTCCGCGACGCGGCCGACTTCTGGGCGGAACGAAAAATACCGTTCAGATGTTTTTATTCTTTTCGGTAGCCCGCTCCCAAGAAATCGGGTCATGGGAGCGGGCGGCAGAGGTGGCCCCCACGAGCAGCACCAGCAACGAAGCCGGTGTCTCGAAAAAAGCGTCGAAGGCGGCGGCAGCCGCCGCTTCGGCGAATGCGAGCTTCGGCATGAACATGCCGTTGATGAGCAGCGCGTTCGATACGTCGATGTGGCTCAACGCCGCGTAGGCGCTCGCGCGACAACCCGCAAAAGGGCGACTTCGGTCGCCCTTTTGTTTTCTATCCGAGGGTCGCCTTCAAGTAGTGCGCGCCCGGTATCGGGTTGAAGTAGTACGGCGCGATCTCCTCGAAGCCGAGGCTCGTGTACAGGCCGCGCGCGGCTTCCATGTCGTCGAGCGTGTCGAGCAGCAGGGTCGAGTAGCCGGCTTGCAGCCCGCGGTCCATCAGCGCTTGCGCCAGCAGGCGGCCGAGGCCGAAGCGGCGAAACGCCGGCCGCACGTACAGGCGCTTCATCTCGCAGGCGTTCGGGTAGTCCACATCGGTCAGCGGACGCAAGGCGCCGCAGGCGGCGATCTCACCGTCCACGGTGGCCAGCAGCAGGGCACCGGCAGGCACGATGTATTCGCCCGGCAGGTCCGCCAGCTCGGCGTCGAAATTCTGGAAACACAGATCGACGCCGAGTTGCGCGGCGTACTCGCGAAAGATCGCGCGCGTGGCGTCGATCCACTCCGGGGTTGCCGGGGTCAGCAGCTCGATGACGGGTGTGTCGATCATCCGGCCAGCCGCGCGATCCACCATGAGACGCCGAGCGCGAGCGCGATCAGCACCGCGGCCAGAACGCGCTGCGCCACGCTGTCGGCCGACGCCGGCGTGCCCGCCGGCAGGTGCTTGTCGCCATGCCACATCGGCCCGATCAGGTTGCGTTGCTTCTTGAGCAGGTAGAACAGCACTGCGGCGATGTGCAGCACGACCAGCGTGATCACGAGGTACTGGCCGACCGCCTTGTGCCACGTCGTCGCCTTGGTCGAGATTGCCGACTCGACAAAGCGGTACAGCGGCCCTGTGGTGGCGATCTCGTCGTCGGCGACGAGGCCGGTGGCCACCTGCGCGATCAACACCAGCAGCAGCGCGAACACCGACAGCGCACCGAGCGGGCTGTGGCCGACATCGAAGCGCCCGCCCGGACCGGCATCGCCGCGCAAGTAGGCGGCGACGCTCGAAGGCGGATAGACGAACGCGGCAAAGCGCGACCAGTGCCCGCCGACGAAGCCCCAGACGAGGCGAAAGGCCAGCAGCGCCAAGGCCAGCAGCCCGAGCCGCATGTGCCAGACCAGCGCGTTGCCGCCGATCTTGGCCGTGATCACCGAGCCGATCACGGTGGCGGCAAGCAGCCAGTGGAAAGCGCGTGTGGGCAGGTCCCACACGCGCACGGCGCGCGCCCCCGGATCGATGTCGTTCATGCCTGCGATCAAAACCGATGACACCGACGATAACCTGCCGGCAGTGGCCTTGCCAACGACGCCCACCGGCGCACTCGGGCATACCCCAGCCGGTGCAAGTCGCGGGCGCGGCGCTGCGTACACTGATTGCGCGTGTCGACACGGGCGCGCGATCCACCCCACCTGTCCTGGAGGAATTGCGAATGCAGTCGTTGTCGTTGTTGAAGTTTCGCCCGAGCCTGACCGTTGCGGCGCTCGCGCTCGTCACTGCGTTGCCGGCGGCCGCGCAGTTCCAGAAACCCGAAGATGCGGTCAAGTACCGCCAGAGCGCGTTCACCGTCATGGCCAACCATTTCGGGCGCATCGGCGCCATGGCCAACGGCAAGGCGCCCTTCGACGCCGCCGCGGCCCAGGCCAGCGCCGACATCGTCGTTGCCATGTCGAAGCTGCCCTACACGGCCTTCGGCGACGGCACCGACAAGGTGGGCAACACGCGCGCGCTGCCCGAGGTGTGGAGCAAGCGCGCCGACTTCGACGCGGGGGCCAAGAAGATGCAGGACGAGGTCGTCAAGGTGCAGGCGGCCACGAAGACCGGCAACCTCGACCAGATCAAGGCGGCCTTCGGCGACGCCGGCAAGAGCTGCAAGGCTTGCCACGACAACTACCGCAAGGAGTAGAGGGACCCACCCCCGGAGCGGCTGCGCCGCTTCCCCTCGAGGGGGCAACGCCAGCGCCCCGGCAAAACCGGTTCCGCGGCGTTTGCATGATTACGGTTGGGCGAAACCGAGCACGACCCTGCGGGTCATGGCTGACTTCTTCTCGATCTTCGTGACCACGACGTTGCCGATCTCGAGCGTGTTGCCCACATGCGTGCCGCCGCAGGGCTGCAGATCGACGCCGTCGATTTCGAGCAAGCGCACGCGCCCGAGCCCGCGCGGCGGCTGCACGCTCATGCTGCGCACGAGGCCGGGGTTGGCGTCGAGCTCGGCTTCGCTGATCCAGCGCTGGCGCACCGGGTGCGCTTCGGCGACGAGGCGCGCGATGCCGGCCGTCAGAGCCTCCTTGTCGAGCGGTTCGCTCATGTGGAAGTCCAGCCGTGCGTAGCCGGCGGTGATCGAGCAGCCGTCCACCGGGTGCGGCACCAGCGCGCACAGCAGGTGCGTCGCGGTGTGAAAGCGGCGGTGCGCGCTGCGGCGCGCCACGTCGATCTGCGCCGTCACCGCATCGCCGACGGCCAGCACCGCGTCGGATGCGAGCAGATGCAGCACGCCGCCCGGATGCTCCTTGCTCTTGCGCGTGTCGGTGACGATCACCTCGCGGCCGTCGGCCAGGCGCAGCACGCCGCTGTCGCCGGCCTGCCCGCCGCCCTGCGGATAGAACACCGTGCGGTCGAGGATCACGCCGCCTTCGCACAGCGCCACGACACGCGCCTCGCAGCGCGCGAGCGCGGCGTCTTCGCGGAACAGCTCTTCGGTGATCACGCTGCCAACACCTTCGCCAACACGTCACGATCGACATTGCCGCCGCACAGCGTGACGCCGATACGCTGGCCGCGCCAACGCTCGCGCTGCTGCATCGCCGCGGCCAATGACGCTGCGCCGGCGCCCTCGGCGACGTTGTGCGTGGCGCTGTAGAGCAAGCGCATCGCGGCGGCCACCTCATCGTCCGTGACCGCGATCACGTCATCGGCTTCGCGCCGGATCACGTCGAGCGCCGCCGCGTCGGGCACGCGGCAGGCCATGCCGTCGGCGAGCCGCGTCGTCACCGCCGCTTCGACCACGCGGCCAGCGCGAAACGAATCGAGGTAGGCCGTCGCATGCGCCGAAACCACGCCGACGATGCGTGTGGTGGCCGCGCCGGTCAGCGACCGCGCCACCGCGCAGGCGCTGAAGCCCGAGCCCATGCCGATCGGCACGAAGACCACGTCGGGCTGCACGGCGCGAAAGAACTCCACCCAGTAGGTCGCCACGCCGAGCACCAGGTCGCGGTGGAACGACGGCACGAAGTGCAGCGCGTGTTGCGCGGCCAACGTGGCAGCGTGCTCGCGCGCGGCCTGAAAGTCATCGCCGTGTTCGATCAGCTCGGCGCCGAGCGCGCGCATCGCTGCGTTCTTCTCCACCGAGTTGCCGTGCGGCACGACGATCGTCGCCGTCATGCCGTGCCGGCGCGCTGCAAATGCGATCGACTGGCCATGGTTGCCGCGCGTGGCGCTGATCACGCCGCGCACCTGCGGCTCGCGCTCGTGCAGCGCCTGCATGTAGACCAGGCCGCCGCGCACCTTGAAGGCGCCGAGGGGCGTGTGGTTCTCGTGCTTGACCCAGACCTCGGCGCCGAGCGCTTGCGCCAACAGCGGCCACGCGTACTGGGGTGTCGCCGGCATTGCGGTATAGACCGTGCGTTGCACGGCGTCGAACTCGGCGGTGGTGGGCGTTTGCATGATGTTCAGTCAGAGGTCAGCGTGATCGGCCCGCGCGGCGTGTCGAGTAACGCTTCGAGTGCCGGGCCGGCGTCGTCACCGAAACGCACCTCGGCGATGTCCAATGCCGCGCGTGGCACGCCGCGCAAGACGAGCGCGCGCAGGGCCACACCTGACGCCGGCATCGACGCTGCCGGATGCTGCGCACCGCCCCACTCGATCAGCGTCGGCATCGCACCACCGCACAACGCCGCACCGTCATCGCGCACCGCGATCTGCCAGTGCAGCGGCCCCGACGGTGTCTCGCGCGACGCCGCCAGCACACGCCCACCGTCGATGCCATGCGTGCGCAAGCCCGCCAGCGAGACTGCGAGCGCGGTCGTGCGCGCAACGAAGGCGACCAGCCGCGGCCCGCTCGACAAATCCAGCTCATCGAGCCCGAACCAGCGCGCACGGCCGGGCGGCGGCGCCTCGGGATCGATGGCGATGATCTCGAAGAACGCGATCGCAAACGCATCGCTGCTGATGTTGAACAGCCGGTTGTGCGTGCTCATCAGCGGATGCCGCCCGCCGGGCCCAGGCGTCACCCCGAGCGTGGCTTCACACCAGCGCGCGCCATCGGTGAGCGTGCGCGCGGCGACGACGAGATGATCGAGTTGAAGGTTCACAGCTCCACGCTGCCGTCGATCACGGTCACGCTGTGGCCGCCGATCCAGATGTCCTGGCCGTCCTGCTGCACGAAGACGCGGCCGGCGCGGTTCATCGCCGTGCCTTGCGCGGCGACGTAGCTGAGCGGCGCCAGGCCGTCGCCGATCAGCCACTGCGCCAGGGCGGCGTTCAAGCTGCCGGTGACCGGGTCTTCGGCGAGGCCGTTGTTGCCGGTGAAGAAGGCGCGGACTTCGAACTGCGTGTCGTGCGCTGCAGCGTGCGCAGCGACGACGCCGACTTCCCAGCCACCGAGCACGGCACTGTCGGGCTTCAACGCCAATACCTGATCGGCCGAGCGCAGCATCACGCCGCGCCACGGCGGGCCGTTCTGGCACCAGGCGTGGGCCACGATGTCGGTGCGCGCAATGCCGAATCCGCGCGCGATGCGCTGCACATCGGCCTCGTCGAGCGGGCCGCTCTTGCTGCGCGGCGGTGCCGCGAACGCGAGCCGCTGTCCGTCACGGCGGATGCGAACCAGTCCGACGCCGCACTCCTGCACGATCCACTCGCCCTTGGGTTGGCCGCCAGCTTGCAGCCACGCATGGCAACTGCCGAGCGTCGGGTGGCCGGCAAACGGCAGCTCGCGGCCGGGGCAGAAGATGCGCACGGCGTAGTCGGCCTCGGCGTGTGTCGGGGCTGAGAGAAACGTCGCTTCCGACAGGTTGGTCCAGTCGGTGAAGCGCTGCATCGCCGCGCTGTCGAGGCCGCTGCCGTCGAGCACGACGGCCAGCGGGTTGCCCTTCTGCGCCGTGTCGGTGAAGACATCGACCTGTTTGAACGAGCGCTTCATGCCGCCGCTTTCAGCACGCGCGCCAGCGCGGCCACGCCGGCTTCGATCTTCTCCGGCGGCGAGGTCACGAACGACAGGCGCAGCGTGTTCTTGCGCGGCGCGCCGGCATAGAACGCCGCGCCGGGCACAAACGCCATGCCGGCCTCGACCGCCTTGGGCAACAGCGCCACCGCGTCGATGTGCTCGGGCAACTCGAGCCAGAAGAACATGCCGCCCACCGGCGTCACCCACTGCGCCACGCCGCCCAGGTGTTTGGCCAGCGACGCCTGCATCGCATCGCGGTGCGTCTTGTAGCGCGCGCGGATCGCCGGCACATGGGTGTCGAGAAAACCGTTGCGGATGACTTCGTGGACGACGCGCTGGTTGAAGATCGGCGTGTGCAGGTCGGCCGCCTGCTTGGCTTGCAGCAGCTTCGGGCACAACGCCGGCGGCGCGACGATGTAGCCCAGGCGCAAACCCGGCGCCAGCACTTTGGAAAACGAGCCGAGGTAGAGCACGCCCTCGGGCCAGCGCGAGGCCAGCGATGGCGGCGGCGGCGCGTCGAACCACAGGTCGCCGTATGGGTTGTCTTCGAGCAGCGGCAGGTTTTGCTTCTGCGCGGCGGCGACGATCGCCACGCGCCGCGCTTCGCTGTAGACATGCCCGGTCGGGTTCTGAAAGTTCGGCAGCAGGTACGCAAAACGCGCGCCGGTTGCTGCTGCGGCCAGCGCCTGCGGCAACGGGCCTTCGTGGTCCGAGTCGACAGCGACGATCTGCGGCTCGTACGGCGTGAAGGCTTGCAGCGCACCGAGGTAGGTCGGCGTCTCGACGAGCACGCGCGCGTCGCTGTCGATCAGCACCTTGGCCGCGAGGTCGAGGCCTTGCTGCGAGCCGGTGGTGATCAGCACCTGATCGGCCGTCACGGCCATGCGCTGGTGCTCGTTCAGATGCGCGGCGACCCACTCGCGCAGCGGCGCAAAGCCTTCGCTGGCCGCGTACTGCAGCGCCTCGCGCGGCGCGTCGCGCAGCACCGTCGTGCAGGCTTCGCGCATCGCCTCGATCGGAAACGTGTCGGCCGACGGCAGCCCACCCGCGAGCGA
The DNA here is from genome assembly GCA_963732625.1 of uncultured beta proteobacterium. Classification (GTDB taxonomy): domain Bacteria; phylum Pseudomonadota; class Gammaproteobacteria; order Burkholderiales; family Burkholderiaceae_C; genus CADEEN01. The sequence goes on from CAVTAM010000020.1 coordinate 28,177, forward strand.
GACGATGCCCGGCTTCTCGGTGACCTTCAGGATCTCGCGAATGATCGACGGGTTCATGCGCTCGGCGCGGCGGGCCAGCGTGAAGGGGGATTGAGCGCTCATGTTTGTTCTCCTCGAAGTGCGCGCACCGGCATGCGCTTGCCGACAAAGACCACGGCAACCACCGCCAGCGCGAAGAAGACTGTCGTCGCTTCGAGCTTCTCGCCGAGCAGCGGCACGGCCGCAAGCAGCGCCAGAAACGGCTGCAGCAGTTGCACCTGCGACACGCGCATCACGCCGCCGAGCACCAGGCCGCGGTACCAGGCGAAGAAGCCGAGCCACATCGAAAACAGCGTCACGTAGGCGAAGCCGCCCCACGACGCGGCGCGCACGTCGGCTGCATTCGCCGGCCAGGTGGCGAGCATGGCCGGCAGCGTGAACGGCAGCGACAGCACGAGCACCCAGCAGATCACCTGCTCGGCGGGCACCTTGGCCGAGACGCGCGCACCGGCGACGTAGCCGACCGATGCGCTGGCCACCGACAACAGCAGCAAGCCGTCGGCGGCACTCAAACGGCCCTGGCCTTGCAGCGCGGCGAACACGATGACGAGCGCACAGCCGATGACGGCGCAGACCCAGAAGCCGCTCGACGCGCGCTGGCGCAACAACAACGCCGCCGCGACCGCGGTGCCCAGCGGCAACACGCCGGTGATGACCGCGGCGTGCATCGCATCGACATGGCGCAGCGCCAACGCGAGGAACAGCGGAAAGCCGACCACCGTGCCGAGCGCGCAGACCGCGAGCGCGCCCCAATGCTCACGCGCCGGCCGCGACGCGCCGACCCAGCGCAGATAGACGATCGACAACAGCCCCGCCAGCGCCGCACGGCCCGCGGTGACGAAGGCGGGTGGCAGTTGCGGCGCGCTCGCATCGCCGACGGCCAGCCGCGTCATCGGCAACGTCAGCGCGAAGATCGCCACGCCGAGCAAGCCCGAGCGCAAAGCCGCGCGAGGTGTCGCTGCTGTTCATGACATCAGCATCCAGACGGCGGTCACTGCCAGCACGCACGCCATCGCGCGGTTGAACCACAGCAGCCGCTCGCCCTGCGCCAACCACTGCCGCAAGCCCGCGCCCACGGCCGCATAGGTGAAGTTGCTCGCAAAGCCGTAGGCCGCCGCGATCGGCAGCACCCACATCAAGCGCGACGTCACCTGGCCTTCGACGGCGACCCAGGTGCCGGCGATCGTCAGCGCATTGATCCAGGCTTTGCCGTTGACGAATTGCAGCGCCACGCCGCGCATGAAGCCGACATCGAGCGCGCTGCGCGATGACGCTTCGCCGAGGCAGGCCCGTGCCCGCTGCGCCAGCTTCCACGCCAGCCACACCATGTAGGCCGCGCCGGCAACGCGGATCGCGGTGGCGAGCCCCGGCACGGTGGTCACCAGTGTGCCCAGACCGACGGCGCAGGCCAGCAGCAGCAAACACCAGCCGAACGGCACCGCCAACACGAAGCGCATCGCATGCGCCAGGCCGTGGTTGGCCGCCATCGCCGCCGACAGCGTCGTGTTCGGCCCCGGCGTGAACGCCATCGCCGTGGCGTAGGCGAGCAGGGCGGCGAGTTCGGTTGTGGGCATGCTCGCAGTCTAGGCGCGCCAAGCAGTACACCGTCAGTACACTGGGGCGCAGACTGCTTTGCTCTGTACTGCCGACGATGCCCACACACCAGACGACCCTGCCGGCATTCGAGCGCGGCGCGCTGGCGTCGCTGCCCGAGCAACTCGCTCAGTGGATGAGCGCACAGATCCAGGCGCGCACGCTGGCCGCGGGCACGCGGCTGCCGTCGGTTCGCGAGGCGGCGCGCCGGCACAGTCTGTCGCCGTCGACGGTGGTGGCGGCGTACGACCAGTTGCAGGCGCAGGGCCTGGTCGAGGCGCGTGCGCAGCGCGGTTACTTCGTGCGCGACGCCGGCGGGCGCGGTCCGGCGTCGCAGGCCGTGCCCGCCGCACGCCGCCCACCACCGCAGAGTGCCGCTGCGATGGTGCGCAGCATGTTCGAGCACCGCGGCGACAAGGCCGCTTCGCCCGGCATCGGCACGATCCCGCCCGACTGGCTCGACCTGCCGCTGCTGCACAGCGCGCTGCGCCGCGCCATCGCCGACGACGCCACGGAAGCCGGCAGCCTGCGCTACGGCGATCCGGCCGGCGACCGTCGTTTGCGTCTGGCGCTGACGCACCGCCTGGCCGACCTCGGCATCGCCAGCGACGCGGCGCAGATCGTCACTACCGGCGGCGCCACCGCAGCGCTCGACCTCGTCGCGCAGTTGCTGCTGGCACCCGGCGACAGCGTGCTCGTCGACGAGCCCGGCTGGCCGGTGGAGTTTGCGCGCCTGGCGCTGATGGGCGTGCGCTGCATCCCCGTGCCGCGCACGCACGACGGGCCGGATCGGGCGGCGATGCGGCGCATCCTGGACAGCCACCGCGCAGCCGACAAGCCGCGCGCCTTCATCACCGTCTCGGTGCTGCACAACCCGACGGGCAGCTCGATCACGCTGGCCGCCGCGCACGAGGTGCTGAAGATCGCCGAGGCGCACCAGCTGACGGTCATCGAAGACGACAGCTACGCCTGGCTGGCGAGCAGGCAAGCGCCGCGGCTGTGCGCGCTCGACCAGTTGCAGCGCACGGTCTATGTCTGCGGCGTCTCGAAAATCCTCACCCCTGCCTGGCGTGTCGGCTTCATGGCCGCGGCGCCGGCGCTGGTGGAGCGTGCGATCGATCGCAAGCTGCTGACCACGCTCGGCGCGCCGGGCCTGCCCGAGCGGGCGCTGGCGATCGCGCTCGAACAGGGCGCGCTGCGCCGCCACGCCGAGCGCATCACGCAGCGCCTGGCCGCAGCGCGCACGCGCACCGTGCGCCTGGCGCAGGAGGCGGGGTTTGCGTTTGCGACGCCGCCACAGGGCCTGTTCGGCTGGGTCGACACCGGCGTCGACACCGAGCGCCTGGCCGCGCTGCTGCACGGCGACGGCTGGCTGCTGTCGCCGGGCAGCCTGTTCCATGTGACGCCGCGGCGCTCGACGCTGATGCGGGTCAACTTCGCCGTCGCCCAGGACGCGCGTTTGTGGCGCGTGCTGCGCGAGGCCCGCGACAAGATCGGCAAGCCGCCACGCGCCGTCGGCGCCGACCACCCGTTATTACCCGCCCCCACTCTCTTGGGGGGGTCTCCATCTCGCAACCGGGCGTAACATAAGGGCACAAATTCGCCCTTGCGGCTCTTGCAGTTCGCCATCCACGTCATCGTGACTTTCGACTCCACCCTGCCGCTCGGCGAGCCTGAACTGATGCGGGTCAGCGCCTTCGAGCGCTACCTGGAAGAGTTGCGGCGCGAGAGCGGCGACGCCTCGCTGACGCGCCTGTCATCACTCAACCCGTCACTGCTGCAAGACCTGCTGCGCTTCGAGCAGGACGGCCGCCGCACCGAGGTGCTGGAAGTCATCGCCGCCTGCGTGCGCCACGCGCGGCCGCTGGCGATCTATCTGCAATGCGGCCTGCGCGTCGTGCCGCTGACCCTCTTCCCCAACGAGCGCCTGGTGCACTGCCCGCTGCACATGCACGAGTTTCTGGCGCAGCGCCTGTCCGACATGACGGTGCTGCGTGTCGAGCCGGCGATGCTGCGCCCGCCCGGCGACCCGGAAGAAGCCCTGGTCGGCGAACCGCACCTGTATCAGCCGCTCGGCCCCGTGGCCTGGGAGCTGGCGATGCGCGGCTCGCGCGAGCAACTGCTGCCCGAGATCAGCGGCCCGGCCGCGTACCGCGTGGCGCTGGGGACGAACCTGCGCGACGTCATCCTCACCGGGGTCGTGCAGGCCGCCGTCAATCGCCTGCACCGCGAAAGCGCCAACCTGCGCGAGATGGCCGAGTGGCCGGGCCTGAACCGCGCGCGCGCGATGCGCCTGCTCAATGCGCTGTACCTGCAGGGCGGGCTGATCGTCAGCCGCACGCATCCGGTGGCGAGCAACGAGAGCTGGTTCGGCAGTACGACCAGAAGCTAGCGCGAGCCGAGGCTCTCCCAGCGCTCCAGCGCTGCCGTCAATTCGACGTCGATCTGCGTCGCGCGCGCATTCGCAGCCGCCGCGCGCTGCGGATCTTTGACGTACAGCGCCGGGTCGGCGACGTCGGCCGCGACCTGCTTTTGCTCGGCTTCCAGTCCTTCGATGCGCGCCGGCAGTGCATCGAGTTCGCGTTGTTCCTTGTAGCTGAGCTTCTTGGGCTTGGCCGGCGTCGCGGGTGAAGGCGCACGCGACGCCGGCGCCGTCGTGGCACGTGCAGTTACCCGCGAGCGCTCGCGCTGCGTCAACCAGTCGGTGATGCCGCCCTCGTACTCGCGCCACAACCCGGGCTTGCCGCCGAACTCGGCATCGCCCTCCCAGGCGACGACGCTCGTCACCACGTTGTCGACGAAGCGCCGGTCGTGGCTGACGAGAAACGCCGTGCCCGTGTAGTCGGCGAGCAGCGCTTCGAGCAGCTCCAGGGTTTCGATGTCGAGGTCGTTCGTCGGCTCGTCGAGCACGATGACGTTGGCCGGCAGCGCGAACAGCCGCGCCAGCAGCAGGCGGTTGCGCTCGCCGCCGGAGAGCGTGCGCACGGGCGAGTTCGCGCGCTCGGGCGAGAACAGAAAATCGGTGAGGTAGCTCATGATGTGCTTCTTCGCACCGCCGACCTCGACCCACTCGCTGCCCGGGCTGATCGTGTCGGCCAGCGTCGCGTCGAGTGACAGGCCTTCGCGCAACTGATCGAAGTACGCCACTTGCAAATTGCTGCCGCGGCGCACGCGGCCGCGGGTCGGTTCGAGCTCACCGAGGATGAGTTTCAACAGCGTCGTCTTGCCGGCGCCGTTGGGGCCGACGAGCCCCACCTTGTCGCCGCGCAGAAAGGTGGCGCTGAAGTGGTCGATCAACATGCGCTCGCCGTAGCCGGCCGACACGTCGTCGAGTTCGGCGACGATCTTGCCGGTGGGCAGCCCGGTGGCAAGTTCGAGCTTGACCTGGCCGACGCGGTCGCGCCTGGCCACGCGTGTCGCGCGCAGCTTCTCCAGCCGCGCGATGCGGCCGACACTGCGCGTGCGCCGCGCCTCGACGCCCTTGCGCACCCACACTTCCTCGGCAGCGAGCAGCTTGTCGGCACGCGCGTTGGCCAGCGCTTCGCTTTCGAGCTCGCGCGCTTTCGTCGCTTCGTAAGCGGCGTAGTTGCCGGGGTAGGAGCGCAGCACGCCGCGGTCGAGTTCGATGATGCGCGTGGCCACCGCGTCGATGAAGGCGCGGTCGTGCGAGATCAGCAGCGTGGCGTGGGTCGACTCGTTGAGCAGCCCTTGCAGCCAGGCGATCGCATCGAGGTCGAGGTGATTGGTCGGCTCGTCGAGCAGCAGCACGTCGGGCTGCGCCACCAGCGCCTGCGCCAGCGCGACGCGCTTCTTCGTGCCGCCCGAAAGCGTGCCGACGAGCGCGGCGCCGTCGAGGTGCAATCGTTGCAGCGTTTCATCGACGCGCTGCTCCCAGGTCCAGCCGCCGAGCGCTTCGAGGCGGGTCTGCAACGCGTCGAGGTCGTCTTCCGGCGCATGGGCTTCGAAGCGATCGCGCAGCGTCCGCGCCTCGGCCACACCCTCGGCGACGACATCGAACACCGAGTGCGCCGCATCGAACAGCGGCTCCTGCGGCACGTAAATGCGCCGCGTGCCCTGCTGCGCCTGCAACGTGCCGTCGTCGGCACGCTCCAGCCCGGCCAGGATCTTCAGCAGCGAGGATTTGCCGGCGCCGTTGCGCCCGATCAGCGCCACACGCTCGCCGTCGTCGAGCGAAAACGCCGCGCCGTCGAGCAGCGGCACGTGGCCATAGGCGAGGTGGGCGTTGGTCAGGGTGAGCAAGGGCATGCCGCATTGTCGTTGCGCTTGTCAATCCCCGCGCTCGAGCCGCCGGGTCTTCACTGCATGGGCGCACGCCCGGAACCCGCAGCCTGCGTCGATAGAATGAAAACCACTTCCCCAGCAGAACTTCATGAGCGCCGTAATCTGTAGCAGCGACGTCACCACCTCGTGCCTCGAACTCAAGAGCGCGGCGCTGACGTTGATGGCGCTGGTGCTGAAGACGACCGATCTGGCGCTGTTGGCAGACGAGCTGTCGCAGCGCGCCAGCGCGGTGCCCGGTCTGTTCGACGACGAACCGGTGGTGGTCGATCTGTCGTTGGTGCGCGAGACCGTTGAGCCGATCGACTTCGACGTGCTGGTCGTCTTGCTGATGCAGCACGGCATGCGGCCGGTGGCCGTGCGCGGCGGTGCTGCCGACCAGATGGCGGCGGCGCTGGCGTCCGGGTTGCTCGAAGCGCCTGAAGGCACGCGGCCCGTGCTGCGCGAGGTGCCGGCGCCCGAAGTGATCGAACGCGTCGTCGAGAAGACGGTCGAGGTGCAGTTGGCACCGCTGCCGCCGCTGGTCGTCGACAAGCCGCTGCGCTCCGGCCAGCAGGTCTACGCGCAGGGGCGCGATCTGATCGTGCTGGCGCTCGTCAGCTACGGCGCCGAGGTCATGGCCGACGGCGACATTCACGTCTACGCACCGCTGCGCGGCCGCGCCCACGCGGGCAAGAGCGGCAACACGGCGGCTCGCATCTACTGTCACTGCATGCAGGCGCAGGTGCTGGCGATCGCCGGCGTCTTGCGCACCACCGAGGACACACTGCCCGCGGGTGTGGTCGGCCACGCCGCGATGGTGCGGCTCGACGGCGAGCAGCTCGCCGTCGAGCGCCTCGGTTGAATTCACGAAACCAGCAAAAGGGAAATGCTCTGATGGCCTGCAAGATCATCGTCGTCACGTCGGGCAAGGGCGGCGTCGGCAAGACCACCACCAGCGCCAGTTTTGCGTCGGGCCTGGCGCTGCGCGGCCACAAGACCGCGGTCATCGACTTCGACGTCGGCCTGCGCAACCTCGACCTGATCATGGGCTGCGAGCGGCGCGTGGTCTATGACTTCATCAACGTCATCCACGGCGAGGCCCGTCTGACGCAGGCGCTGATCAAGGACAAGCACAGCGAGAACCTGGTCGTGCTCGCGGCTTCGCAAACACGCGACAAGGAAGCGCTGACCAAGGACGGTGTCAAGCGCGTGTTGGACGAGCTCGCCGCGATGGGCATGGAGTACATCATTTGCGACTCGCCCGCCGGCATCGAGACCGGCGCGCTGCTGGCGATGCACTACGCCGACGAAGCCATCGTCGTCACCAACCCCGAGGTCTCGTCGGTGCGCGACTCCGACCGCATCCTCGGCATGCTGGCCTCGAAGACGCAGCGCGCCATCGACGGCAAGGACGGCGTGCGCGAACACCTGCTGATCACGCGCTACGACCCGCCGCGCGTGGCCAGCGGGCAGATGCTGTCGATCGACGACATCCAGGACATCCTGCGCATCCCGCTGATCGGCGTCGTGCCCGAATCGCCGTCCGTGCTCGAGGCGTCGAACCAGGGCCTGCCGGCGATCCACATGGCCAACAGCGCCGTCGCCGAAGCCTACAAGGACGTCGTGCGGCGCTTTCTCGGCGAGAGCCGCGAGATGCGCTTCACGCAGGCCGCGCGGCCGACGTTGTTCCAGCGCCTGTTCGCCAAGGCGTGACGGCGATGGCCTGGTTGTCGTTTCTGTTCGGGCACAAGAAAAAGTCGGCGCGGCTGGCCAAGCAGCGGCTGCAAAGGGTGCTCGCCCACGAGCGCAGCGCACGCGGCCTGCCCGACTACCTGCCGACGCTGCAGCGCGAGCTGCAACTGGTGGTGGCCAAGTACGTCAAGGTGCCGCCGCGCGAGGTCAGCGTGCGTTTCGGCCACCCGCGCCACGCGCCCGACGGGCTCGAAGTGCGCATCGAGCTGCCGCAGCCGGCGCAGGCTTGAATCCCATAAAAGCAGTGCCACTTTGAAACGAGTGCACACTGCGCCCTTCGCTTTTTGATTCAGATGAATCTGGAGACAAGACGATGAAACATTTCCTGTGGACCCTGGCCATGGCCATCGGCCTGGCCTTCACGTTGGCACCGGCCGATGCCGAAGCCAAACGCCTCGGTGGCGGCAAGTCGTCGGGCATGCAGCGCAGCGCGCCCGACAAGCCGGCGCAGGGCACACCGGCCTCGCCCGCCAACAATGCGGCCACACCCGCGCCGGCCACCGCCGGCGCTGCGGCAGCGGCGGCACCGAAGCGCTCGTGGATGGGGCCGATCGCCGGCCTGGCCGCCGGTCTCGGCCTGGCCGCCTTGTTCAGCTCGCTCGGCCTGGGCGAGGGCCTGGCCAACTTCGTCATGATGGCCCTGCTGGCGGTGGCGGCGTTCTTCGTCATCCGCCTGCTGATGCGGCGCTTTGCCGGGGGCGGCGTGCAGCAACGGCCGCCGCTGGCGATGGCGGGTGCAGGAGCCGGTGCCGCGGCCCCGGCGCGACCGGCCGCGCCGCCGAGCTTTGTCGACGAGCGCCCCGGCATGCAGCGCAACGCCGCGCCGTCGGTCGCGATCGGCTCGGCACTGACGCCGCCGCTGGCCGTGCCTGGCCTGGCCAACGCGGCTGCGGCGCCCGCGCTGCCGGCCAACTTCGACGGCCCCGGCTTCGAGCGTCTGGCCAAGATGCTGTTCATCCGTCTGCAGGCCGCCAACGACAAGGCCGACCTGAACGACCTGCGCACCTTCACCACGCCGGAGTTGTTCGCCGCGCTGCGCATGGACCTGCACGACCGCGGCGACAACGCGCCGCAGCACACCGACGTGGTCAAGGTCGATGCGCAGTTGATCGACTTTGCGCAAGAGGCCGAGCAGCAGATCGTCAGCGTGCGCTTCACCGGCCTGGTGAAGGAAGAAGCCAGCGCCGCCGCGACCGCGTTCGACGAGGTCTGGCACGTGGTCAAGCCGCAGGACGACAGCCGCAGCTGGGCGATCGCCGGCATTCAGCAGCGGCAGTAGCCGGCTGTGGGGGCTTTAGCCGCCGGATCTTCCGGCGGCGATGCCCTCGGCCTGCAGCAAGGCGATCACGCGCTCGACGTGATCGCCCTGCACTTCGATCACGCCGTCCTTTGACGTGCCGCCGCTGCCGCAAGCGCTGCGCAGGCGCTTGCCGAGTGTGGCCAGCGCGGTGTCATCGAGCGCCAGGCCTCGCACCAGCGTCACCGTCTTGCCGCCGCGGCCCTTGCTCTGGCGGCTGACGCGCACGTTGCCGTCGCCGGCCGGCGCGCGAAGCTGCTGCGCGCAAACGCAGGTAGCCACAGGCTGCCGGCACGCCGGGCACATGCGGCCGCTATCGGTCGAATAGACGAGGCCGCCTTGGCTGCGGTTGCGCATCGCCACGCTCAACCGAAGACCTGGCTCACGGCGCGGCCGAACGCTTGCGCATCGGTCAGCAAGACGAAGACCACACCGGCCAGCGCACCCGACAGATGCGCGTCGTGGTTGATGCGCCCGCGGACCTGCTTGGACGCATAGATCGTGTAGGCCAGGTAGAGCACGGCGAACAGCGGCGCCGGAATCGGCAGCGGAATCGGAAAGACGATGATCGACTGCGACGGCGTGTAGACGATCGACGCGAACAGCACCGCCAGGATCGCGCCCGAGGCGCCCAGGCTCGCGTACTCCGGTTGCTTGCGGTGCGCGAGCCAGGTGCCCGCCGCGCTCACCAGCAGACCGAAGACGTACAGCGCAGCGAAGCTGCCGCTGCCGATCGCGCGCTCGAGCGAAAAGCCGAAGGCCCAGAACGTGAAGGCATTGAACAGCAGGTGCGGCAGGTCGGCGTGCAGGAAGCCGCTGCTGATCACGCTCACGTACTGGCGCCGCGGCAGCAGCCAATACGGGCGCAGCAGGTGGCGCTCGAGGATCTGCGGCGCCTTGTAGAGCGCCAGCAGGCTGGCGACGATCATCAGCACCAGGATGGCGGTGGCGGCCGGCGCGCCTTGCATCAACATCGAGGCGTCAGGTCAGCGACTTGCCGCTGTCCGCCACGACCACGCAGCCGCTGATGCGCCAGCCGACAGCGCCTTGCTGCAGGAGCTGGTAGGTGGCCTGCCACAGCCGGCCCGCGCGGTCGCGCAACTGCACCCGCTGCAGCACCGTGCCGTCCTGCCGCTGCGGCTGAAAGAACGTCACGCTGGCCGGCTGAAGCACCATCGGGTAGCCCGAGCGCACCATCGCCATGAACGTGGCGGCGTCGGCGAACTGGGTGCGGATCGCGGCCGAGGCATAGGAGTACGCGCGCTCGGCGTCGTCCGCCGCAAAAGCGTCGAGCTGGGCTTCGATGACCGCACGCACCGCACGCGCATCGCTGTCGGCCAACACCGCCGCGCTGGCGGCCGTCGGCGCGAGAAGCCCGGCCAGCGACGACGGCAACAACAACAACCAGCGCAGCGCCCGGCGCCGCGTCGGTGCGTGGGCGCTCTTGCGCTGTCTCGTCTGCGGCTCGCGCGGGTCGGTCATGCTGAACTCCACATGTCGAAGGCTTTGATTCTCGCAAGCAAATGGTGCGAGCGGTGTCTCGTTGAACGGCCAGACAGGCGATGCGGCGGATTCGGTCATGATGCAGCGCCGAGTGGTCCGTCAACGAAAGTCACCATGCAAGTTCGCGTTCTGTATGTGAGTCGTGCCGTGGGGCCGCAGACGACCACGGTCACCACCTCGATCCTGGCCACCGCGCAGGCGCACAACCGCCGGCACGGCATCGGCGGCGTGCTCTGCCAGGGCCAGGGCTTGTACCTGCAGGTGCTCGAAGGCGAACGCAGCGCGGTGCATCGCCTGTATGCGCGCATCGTCGCCGACAGCCGCCACAAGGACGTCGTGATGCTGCATCTCGAGGAGGTCAGCGAGCGACGCTTCGCCGATTGGTCGATGGCCCACGTCCATCTGGCCGACGACGACCCGATGGTGCGACTGAATCACCCGGAGTTCGATCCGTACTCGGCGCCCGGCGCGTTCGTGATGACGCTGGTCGATGAGCTGCTCGCGTCGGGCCACCGCATTGCCCTGCCCGCCGCGTAAATCGCGCAAGGACCACGCGGCCCTTGCGGACCCTTGCGCGCGCGCTTTAGTCGTCGTGGTCGCTGAACAGACGCAGATCGATGAAGTTCGCCATCGCCTGGTAACCCGCGTCGTTGGGGTGCAGGTGGTCGCCGCTGTCGTACGCCGGCAGCATGCGCGTCGGGTTGGCCGGGTCGCGAATCGCCTTGTCGAAGTCGATCACGGCGTCGAAGGCGCGGCTGGTGCGGATCCAGTGGTTCACGGCCTGGCGCTTGGCCTCGCCTTCGGCCGTGTAGTAGCCGGGGAAGATCGTGCCCTCGAACGGCGTCAACGTGCCGCCGTAGATCTTCAGGCCGCGCTCGTGCGCGCGGGCGATGATCTGCTTGTGGCCGGCGATGATGTCCTCGGCCGACACCACCTCGTTGGTGAGACCGAACGCTCCGGGTATGCCGATGTTGTTGATGCCTTCGAGCAGGATCACGAACCTGGCGCCGGGCGCGGCCAGCACGTCGCGGTCGAGCCGGGCCTGCGCATTGGGGCCGATGAAATCGAACAGCGTGCGGTTGCCGCTGATGCCGTGGTTCAGCACCGCCACATGCGCGCTGCGGCGGCTGGCCTGCAGGCGCTCGGCCAGCAGATTCGGCCAGCGGCGGTTGGCATCCACCGTCGAAGCGAAGCCGTCGGTGATCGAGTCGCCCAAGGCGACGATGGCCGCGCTGCGCCTGGACGCATCGACCGTGACGCCGGTGAGAAAGAACCACGATTGCGCGGTGCTCGCCGTGGGCATGACCACCGCCGTCGAGTAGTCGCCCGGCGTCGAGATGTAGGTCGTCGCCACACCCAGCGAATGCACCGTGCGCGGCACGCTGGCTTTGGGCAGGTAGAGACTGACGACGATGTTGCCGACCGCTGGCACGTCGAAATCGATCGGGTCGCTCAGCGCCGGTGCGCCGGGTGCCAGCGTGATGCTGCGGCGCCCGCCGAAGGTCAGCGGCCGGTCGGAGCCGGCGACGATGGCTGCACCGGTGCTGTGGCGGGCGATCGATGCCGCGCCCACCACCAGCGGCGTGGTGCCGAACTCGTTGGACAGGCGCACGCGCACCTTGTCGCCGGCGACGCTGGTGCGCACCACCTGGCGAATCGTCTGGTCTTGCAGCGTCGCGCCCGGCGGTTCGGCAGCCTGTGGGCTGGCCGTCCAGGTGCCGATCCAACGTTGGTCGTTGTCGTCACCGTGGCGGTCGCTCGCCAGGGCGAGTGGTGCTGCACCGAGCAGTGCCGCCAGGATCGCGGCCGCGGCGCCCTTGAAGACGGTGCGCCGTGCGGTCGCTGCACGGGCAAAACGTGTCGCCGCGAATCGGCAGAAGAATCTCATCATGGTGTCTCCTGCGGCGCAAGGCCGCTTGTTGTTGTCCCGCAGGCCGCGGGCGGCGCCGGTCGAACCGGACGGCGATGATGAACCTGTCACCTGCCGCAGACAATGGCCTGGCGATCAGCCGGCGCGCAGAGCCAGCAACAGGTTGTTGGCCGGCATGGCAATGACCTCCTGCAGGGTCAGTCCCACCGCAACGGCTTCGCGCTGCACGGCTGACAGCGCGCGCAGGCCCCACTGCAGGTTGCGCGTCTTCAGGTCGGCGTCGAAGGCTTCGTTGCTCGGCGCCGTAGGCTCGCCGTCGATCCGAAAAGGCCCGTAGAGCAACAGCAGCCCGTCAGCGGCGAGATGGCTGGCGGCGCCTTTCATCAGCGCAGGGCAAGTGGGCCACGGCGAGATGTGCAGCAGGTTGGCGCAGTACACGGCGCCGAACGGCGCGGCGGGACTCACCGGCCACACGGCCTGCATCACGTCGAGCCGCTGCGCCGGCAAGACGTTGGCGAGGCTGCTGCAGCGTGCATCGATCGCCGGCAGCAGGGCGGGGTCGGCATCGGTCGGCTGCCACGCCCAACCGGGGCAAGCGCCTGCAAAGTGCTGCGCATGCTGTCCCGTGCCCGACGCGATCTCGAGCACGCTCACCGTCGGCGGCAGCCGCTGCCGCACGGCTTCGAGAATCGCTTGCTGGTTGCGCTCGGCGGCCGGGCTGAACGGTAAATCGACGCCGCCGTTCATGACGACTCGCTGGCCTCGATGAGCAGCCGTTGCCGCAGCGCGCCGTGCACGCGCGTCAGCGCACGAACGCGCAAGCCGGCGCCTGTCGGCAGCTCGATGCGCAAGTGGTAGTCGAGGCTGTCGGTCTGGCCCGGGTTGCTGGTTGCGATCTGCCGTGACCACTCGCGTTTGCCGTTGACCTCGACCGTCATCGCGTGCCACGCCTCGTTGCCGTCGGCCGGGCACTGCACGATGAAACGCACATCGATATCGAAGCGGCGCACGTGGCCGAGCAGCGGCGGGATGTGCAGCGTGGCCACGTCGGCATCACCGACGTCGATCTGCCGCTGCTCAGGCATGACTCGCCAGCGCTGCCGCGTGATGCCGCAGATGGTCTTCGACCATCGTCGCGATGAAGTAGTAGCCGTGGTCGTAGCCGGCGTGACGGCGCAGCGTCAGCGGCTGGCCGACATGCGTGCACGCCGCTTCGAAGGCTTCGGGCAGCAGTTGCTGCTCGGCCAGAAACTTGTCGGCCAGGCCCTGGTCGACGAGGATGCCCCGCGGGTACGGCGCGCTGCGCTGCGCACGCATCAACTCGCTGGCATCGTGCGACGCCCACGCGCTGCGGTCGTCACTCAGGTAGCCGCTGAAGGCCTTGATGCCCCAAGCGCAGCGCATCGGCGCGCAGATCGGCGCCAGCGCCGACAGGCTGGCAAACACGCCCGGGTGGCGCAGCGCCAGCGTCAGCGCACCGTGGCCGCCCATCGAGTGGCCGAAGATGCCCGTGCGCTCGCGCTGCACCGGCGCCTGCTGCCAGACCTGCGGCAGCAGCTCGCGCGTCAGGTAGCTTTCCATGCGCCAGTGACGCGACCACGGCTGGCGCGTGGCATCGAGATAAAAGCCTGCGCCGACGCCGAAATCCCAGCTCTCGGCCTCGCCCGGCAGGTTGGCGCCGCGCGGGCTGGTGTCGGGCATCAGCAGCGCCAGGCCGAGCTCGGCGGCCACGCGCTGCGCGCCGGCTTTCATCGTGAAGGTTTCTTCGCTGCAGGTCAGGCCCGCCAGGTAGACGACGAGCGGCACACGCTGGCCTTGTAACGCCTGCGGCGGCAGGTAGAGCGCAAAGCGCATCGGCAGGCCGATCTCGGCCGATGTGTGGCGATGAAAACGCTGCACGCCGCCGAACGAGCCGTGCTCGCTCGCCAGCTCCCAGGCGGCGGTGTCGGGGGATGAGTAAGTTGTCATCCGCGCATTGTCGGGCGCGCCGCCATCTCCCCAATTCATAGGACGCACCCCCCACAGGCAGCACTACGCCTGCGGGCGTGCATCGCCCAAACTTTGGCATCGATGCGGCGCCCCTCACCGCGCCGCGAGGAGACCGACATGCGTACCGTTCACATCCTCACCGCCTGCGGCCTCGCCGTGGCAGTGCTCGCGGCGATCGCGCTGCTGTTCAATCCGTACCCCTTCATCGGCATCGCCATGCCCGACGAGGCGGCGGCCATCGAGCCCGCGGCCACGGCCCGCGCGGTGCGTCCGGCGCCGCTGTTGGGTACGGACGGCACGCCGCAGCCCGCGCTGCCGCAGGCCGTGCCCGCAGACCCGCGCGCGCGCACCCGTGTCGCGCTCTACGCCATCCGCGCGCAGGCCCACGCGCTCGAAGCCGAACTCGACGGCGCGGTGCTCTGGGTCGAGACCGGATGTTGCGACGAGAGCGCGGTGTCCGCGGCGATCGACCGCACCGACGAACAGCGCATGCACAAGCACCTCGCCCTTGATGCACCTGTCTTCATCACCGGCAAGAACCTGCACCTGGCCGCGATGGTGGTGGACCGGCTCTCCGACGACGGCTACGAGCAGGTCTTTCTCGTCACGCGATGAAGCGTGCCTAGAACACCACCACCGATCGGATCGACTCGCCGCGCTCCATCAGCGCAAAACCTTCGTTGATGTCTTCGAGCTTGAGCCGGTGCGTGATCAGCGGGTCGATGGTGAGCTTGCCGTCCATGACCCAATCGACGATGCGCGGCACGTCGGTGCGGCCACGCGCGCCGCCGAAGGCCGAGCCTTCCCACTTGCGCCCAGTGACCAGCTGAAACGGCCGCGTCGAAATCTCCGCACCCGCCGGCGCCACGCCGATGATGATGCTGCGCCCCCAACCCTTGTGCGTGCACTCGAGCGCCTGGCGCATGACCTGCACGTTGCCGATGCACTCGAAGCTGTAGTCGGCGCCGCCGTCGGTGAGCTGCACGATGTGATCGACCACGTTGGCCACGTCCTTCGGATTGACGAAGTGCGTCATGCCGAAGCGCCGCGCCATCGCCTCGCGTTTTGGATTCAGATCGACGCCGATGATCTTGTCGGCGCCGACCATCTTCGCGCCCTGGATGACGTTCAGGCCAATGCCGCCGAGGCCGAAGACGACGACGTTCGCACCCGCTTCGACCTTGGCCGTGAACAGCACCGCGCCGACGCCGGTGGTGACGCCGCAGCCGATGTAGCAGACGGTGTCGAACGGCGCGTCTTCGCGAATTTTCGCCAGCGCAATGCCCGGCACGACGATGTGATTGGCAAAGGTGCTCGTGCCCATGTAGTGCAGGATCGGCTGGCCGTCGATCGAAAAGCGCGACGTGCCGTCGGGCATCAGCCCCTTGCCCTGCGTGGCGCGGATCGACTGGCACAGGTTCGTCTTGCGCGATAAACAGAACTTGCACTGCCGGCACTCCGGCGTGTAGAGCGGAATCACGTGGTCGCCGGGCTTCAGCCACGGCACCCCGGCGCCGACTTCCAACACGACACCCGCGCCCTCGTGGCCGAGGATCGCCGGGAACAGGCCTTCCGGGTCGGCACCGCTCAAGGTGAACTGGTCCGTGTGGCAGATGCCGGTGGCCTTGATCTCGACCAGCACCTCGCCCTCACGTGGGCCTTGCAGATCGACGGTCTCGATCGTCAGCGGGGCGCCGGCTTTCCAGGCGACGGCGGCTCGAGTCTTCATGGGGCGAACTCCGGATATGGGTTGAGCCGATTGTGGGCGAGCCGTGGCACCGTCGCTGCCGATGTTCATCTACGGCGATATGGCCGACGTGTCGCGGCAAGGGCAGGGGCGGTGCGGGCTCCGGTGCAGCCCAGGCTCGACGTGGCTACGCAGCAAGCTGCTCTCGAACGGGAACTTGGCGCTGGATGTCGGCCATGGTGGGCAGCGTCTTCAAGTCGTAGTTCGCTTGCATCACCAACCACGACGCGGCATCGCCACCAAAGTACTTGGCAAGTCGAGCGGCGGTGTCGGCTGTGACGGCGCGGCGTTCCTTGACGATCTCGTGAATACGCGTTGCGGGAACGCCAAGCGCAACAGAAAGGGCGTTCACGCTCAGGCCGAGCGGAGCCAGATAGTCATCGCGCAGAACCTCACCCGGGTGAACCGGACGCATGCGATTAACCAAACGTGCCATGCCGACTCCTTCAGTGGTAGTCCACGATTTCGACGTCGACGGGTCCGACGCCAGACCAAACGAAGCAAATGCGCCACTGGTCGTTGATTCGAATACTGTGCTGACCCTTTCGGTCTCCCTTCAAGGCCTCGAGGCGGTTGCCTGGAGGAGCCTTCAGAAAGTCAAGAGTCTGGGCCGCCTCCAGTTGCGCCAGCTTGCGCTCTGCAACTGGCAAGAACGCCTTGAACTTCCTCGGGCTCTTGCCTTCGTACAGCGCCTGCGTGTCTTTGCACTTGAACGACTGGATCACGCCCTGATAGTATTACGCGGCGCGTAATAGCGCAATGGGCTTCGCGCCGCACTGCGCGGCTGCTTCATGGAAGTGCTGGCCGCAACGCTGATCCTGATCCTCGCCCCGGCGGCGGCGAGCTACGGCGTTGACCCGGTGCAGTTCGGCGTCATGATGGTGCTGAACCTGATCATCGGCACCGTCACGCCGCCGGTCGGCGTGGTGTTGTTCGTCGTCACCCGCATCGCCGAGATCCGATTCGAGGTCATGGCCCGCGCGATCCACTGCTGGTGGTGCTGGCCGCGATCACGGTGTGGCTGCCGTTGACGCTGGGATTGGTGGCGGCGATGTGGGGTGGGTAGGGTGCTTGGTCGCGCCTGCGGGTTCGGCGGCGCCTGCTTGCGACCCCTCGCTGCCAGTCGAGCTTTGAGAGCCGGCCGTTCGGCGCGTTAGAAAGCTTGTCCCGACCGAACGATGAACTCAAGGAACGAGCGGCACGGTACGGCAACCCCAGCCAAGCCACATACGGCCGGAATCTTGTATCGCCGCGTGTTCGTGGGGAGTCGCGCCTGTACGGCTTCGTTGCTGACGAGGTCGTGTTGCTGACATCGAGCGGTTGCGATGATCAGCAAGTCGTTCTCGCCGACCCCGTCGGGGTGGTAGTCATCACCGACCACTCCAATCAAGTGCTTGACCCGGTTTGCCTCTTGCGTCACGGCGTTATTCACTGGCAAGACGATGATGCCCGCTGTTTGCAGCCAGGCGCCGCACTCGGGCGTAACGTGCGTCGTTTCTTCAAGTGCCACATACGGAATCTTGAGGCGCGCTGCGTGAACCTCGGCTGCCAAGTACGTCCAAAGTCTTGGAAATGTTGCGATGGGATAGTTGTCCCAGGCATACACAGCAGACGATGCGTCAAGCACCTGCAACGTGCCGCTCCAAACTATGTAAGTCCGAGAGCCTCAATCCGTCGAGATAGGAGCACGCCTTGGTCGCAGTAATCTTTCGCGCCCCGAACGCATTGAGGACCGTCCTGACGAACGTATCGCCGAAGATGTGCTTGGGCTCGCGGTGCCGGTACGCCCGATTTCCAGTGCTCTCGTCGTCATCGAAGGTCAGGCCGCGCACGTAAGTGCGATAGGCGGTGTATCGCTCCTGAGAAAGTCTGCCCGCATCCAGCAGACGTCGCAGAATCACTTCGGTGCTCACGCCCCATCTCTGTCGGCATTGCGCCAACCAGGTATCAAAGTGCTCGACTGATACTGGTCGTTCGTCGTCGCGCACCTGCGTCAACCATGCATCAGGGACGAGGAGGTGACCTGCGAATGCGTTGGCGTCGCGCTCATGCCCAACCAACGAATGCATGTCAGTGTCGTCATCAATCGAGCTGGCTCGGTGGAGTAGTAGGTGGCGGATGCTTGTCGTGCACGTTGGCCGCGGTGACCACAGCGCTGTGCGCCAGCCCGCTTTGGCTGTCCACGCCGATGTGCAGCTTCATGCCGAAGTACCACTGCTGGCCCTTCCTGGTCTGATGCATCTCGGGGTCGCGCGCGTTGTCGGCGTTCTTGGTCGAGCTGGGCGCGCCGATGATGGTGGCGTCCACGATGGTGCCGGTCTTGACCTTCAAGCCGCCTTGCTGCAGCACCTCGCCGACCTTGGCGAACAGTTGCTCGCCCAGCTTGTGGTCGTTGAGCAAGCGGCGGAACTTGAGCATCGTGGTCGCATCGGGTACCGGCTCGCGCCCGAGGTCAATGCCCACGAAGCGGCGCAGGCCGGCGCTGTCGTACAGCGCTTCTTCGCAGGCTTCGTCGGCCAGGTTGAACCAGTGCTGGATGAAATGGATGCGCAGCATGCGCTCCAGGCCGATCGGCGGACGGCCTCCCACTCCCTTGGGGTAATGCGGCTGGACACCCTAGCTCGTGCATGAGCGTGAACGTCTGCTGTCCCTCCCATCGCGTCTTCTTGACAACGATGACCGGGCACGTGTCGCTATACAGACTGAATCCCAAGATTGGGCTCTCTTTTGCGATTTGCCAACGACCGGCGTACCCATTGCTGCGGAAGACCAGTATTCCCTTCGCCTCAATAGCAGCTCTGAAAGCGTCAAACGTGTTGGCCTGTCCGAGGCCAAGCCAAGCGCGGGCAGTCGCCGCGGCCGCGACGGGCTGGTCAGCCCTGACGTTCAAAGGTGTGAAGACTGTGTAGTCTTCGTCATGAAGTTCCTCGCGCAAGGTGAGGTACAGCTCGCGCTGACGCTCGACGCGCTCGATCAACTTTCGAATGCTATGCGAGAGCTCAGGCTTCTGATTTGTCAGAGTGCGGTACTGCACCGTGTGGACGCGCTCCTCATCGACTGGCCCTGGGTCAAGGAAGAACAAGACGCCGCGACCGAAGTACTCAGCCAGTTTTCGTAACTGCGCAAACGTCAACCCCGTGCCATCTTCGATGAGTCGGGCAAGCGCTTTCGCGGGAAGCCCCGCCTCGACGGCCAACTGGTCAAGCGAGACGCCGCGCTCCTCTGCGCACCATCGGATGCGGTCACGGTTGATCAACTCAATGCGGTCCATAGGCTCTTGACGGCTTGGCTCAGATTGCCCGCGCAACTAGGCGGACAGCGATCGAATCATGGTAGCCGAGCCAGGAAGGGCGATTGCACGCAAGGGTAGACGTGCCAAGTCAGACAACCAACCTCCAACCAGCACAACACCCGTGCCGCCCCTACGCTGGCGGATGCCGCCCTGCATCCACCAACAACTACCCGCTGACCACCGCGTTGGCGAGCATGAAGCAGATGGCATCGGCAATCTCTGCTGGCTGAATGAGCGGCACCAGCAGCGTGCGCCGCAGGATGCTATTGACCACGTCATCATCGCCGATCGCGCGCACCATCGGCGTGTCGGTCAAGCCGGGGTGGATGACGCTTTAGTACACGCCATAGTGCTTCGCCTCCTTCATGATCGTCGCTGCCGCACCTTCGAAGTCGGGCTTCGTGCTGGCGTCCGTAATCTGGCCGCCGTTGCCCTGTGATGAGATCGAGCCGGAAAATCGAACTCTCTTGCCGGAGCAGCGACGATGGCCACTTCAAAGACCCGCCCTACCCGCGCCGTCGGCGCCGCCGCAATCGCAACCCCGTCCACGCAGCGCACCGCCAACAAGGAGCCCACCCTTCTCTCCGGCGGCAACCCGCAGATCGCGAAAGCCCACGGCGACGCCCCCGTGCAGGCCTACATCGCGGCCATGCCGGGCTGGAAGCGTGAGCTGGGGCAACGCCTCGATGCACTGATCGTGCGCACCGTGCCCGGCGTGCGCAAGGCGGTCAAATGGAACTCGCCCTTCTACGGCGTTGAAGGCCAGGGCTGGTTCCTGAGTCTGCATTGCTTCACCAAGTTCGTGAGGCTGGGCTTCTTCCGCGGCACGTCGCTGCGCCCCATGCCGCCGGGCGAGTCCAAGCAGCCCGAGGTGCGCTACTTCGACATTCATCAAAACGACGCGCTCGACGAAGAGCAATTGACGTCGTGGCTCCGGCAGGCCGCGGCGATGCCCGGCTGGTTGCAAGGCGGCTCGGGCGGGGGCGCTCGGTAGTCGCCGTCTTCTTCGTCGCGGCGGCGCACCCGCGGTCAGTCCGCCGCACTCTGCCCCGGCAGCACGTGCAGCACTTCGAACACGCTGCAGACCACCAGCATCTCTTCCGTGGCCACCTTGCCGATCGATGCGCAGACGCGGCTGAAGTAGTGCCAGTGCGCCTTGCGCCAGTAGTCGAGCGATCCGTCGCCTTCGCCTTCAATGGCGGCGTACTCGGCACCGACCTCGCGGTAGGGCAGCACGTCGACGTGCGTGACGCGGGTGACGAGGGACGGTTGGTGGTCGTGGGTCAGCACGATTTCGATGTCGCCCACCTGTGGCAGCGGCTCGGCGTCGTGCTCGTGCCACCAGAGCAGGCCCGTGCCGGCGCGCTTTTGGCCGCTGCGGATCATCGTCAACAGCTGCGCTGAGAGTTCGGGCGAGTCGCCGTAGTAGTCCAGCCGCACGTGGCCTGCCGGCAGCGCGATGCCGCGGGCATGCAAACTGGCAATGACATCGTCGACAGAGGGCTTCATGGCGTCACGCAACTGGCGACTGTAGTGGCACCGAGCGCGCTATGCTGGCTCGCAGTGTCGTTGGTTGATGATGGAGGCTTGCAAGCATGTCGGAGGTGCGCTGGGGCATTCTGGGCGCCGCGAAATTTGCGCGCGAGTTCATGGGCCCGGCGTTGACGCTGGCGCCGGGCGGTCACATCGCGGCACTGGCCACGACGGACCCGGCCAAGGCCGAGGCGTTTCGCGCCTTCGCGCCCGGCCTGCGCGTGCATCACAGCTACGACGCGCTGCTCGCCGACCCTGACATCGACGCGGTCTACATCCCGCTGCCGAACCGGCTGCATGTGGAGTGGAGCGTCAAGGCGATGCGCGCCGGCAAGCATGTGCTGTGCGAGAAGCCGATGACGATGCAGGCCAGCGACTTCGATCAGCTGATCGCGGCGCGCGATGCAGCGCGCGTGCTGGCGGCCGAAGCCTTCATGATCGTGCACCACCCGCAATGGCAGCGCGCGCGCCAACTGCTGGCCGATGGCGCCGTCGGGCGGCTGTGGCGCATCGACGGCGCGTTCTCGTTCAACAACCGCGACGCGAGCAACATCCGCAACCGGCCCGACATGGGCGGGGGCGGGCTGCGCGACATCGGCGTCTATGTCATGGGCGGCGCCCGCTTTGTCACGGGCCTCGAGCCGACCGACGTGCGGGCTCGCATCCAGTGGGAGAACGGCGTCGATGTCTACGCCGCCATCTCGGCCAAGTTCGGCGACGCCGACTACGAAACTTTCACGTCGATCCGCATGCACCCGCGCCAGGAGATGACCTTCCACGGCGACGCCGGCGTGCTGCGCTTGCCGGTGCCGTTCAACGCGCGCGTCTTCGGCGAAGCGCGGCTCGAATTGCATCGCGGCACGGAGACCGTCACCGAACGCTGGCCGGCCGTGAACCACTACGAGTTGCAGGCGGCGGCCTTCAATCGCGTGGTGCGCGAGGGCGGTGCGTACACATGCCCGCTCGAGTTCTCGCGGGGGACGCAGGTGATGATGGATGCGGCGTTCGCCAGCGCCGGCTGATCCTCAAGTGCTGGCCGGACTGCTTCGCCTGGCGCTGCCGCCCTGCATCGCCGCCTTCGTCGCTGCGTGCACCACGGCGGCGCCAGTGCAGCCCTGGGAATCGCGCCTCACCGGCAACGCGATCGTGTTGCTCGGCGAGGTGCACGACAACGCCGCGCAGCACCGGCTGCGGCTGGAGCTGCTGCGCCGCGCCTTCGCCGCCGGATGGCGGCCGGCGATCGTGATGGAGCAGTTCGATGTCGAGCGCCAGCCCGACATCGACCGGGCGCGCCGCGAGCAGCCGCGCGATGCGCAGCACCTGATCGATCAGGCGACGACCCGCGCCGCACGCCCGGGCGCGGGCTGGAACTGGGACTTCTACAAACCGTACGTGGCCTTGGCCCTGGCGTATGACGTGCCGCTGCTGGCCGCCAACCTGGCCAACGCCGACACGCGCCGCATCGTGCGCGGCGGGCTCGAAGCGGCATTCGACGCCGAGCGGCTGGCGGCCCTCGGGCTGGATCGCCCGATCGCGGCCGACTGGCAGCAGGCGCAGCAGCGCGAGATCGATCGCGGCCACTGCGGCAGCGCTGCCCGCCACGCTGCTGCCGCGCATGGCGCAGGCCCAGTTCGCGCGCGACGCCGTCATGGCCGATGTGCTGCGGCGGCACTCGCAGCGCGGCGCCGTGCTGCTGGCCGGCAACGGCCATGTGCGGCGCGACCTGGGCGTGCCGCGCTGGCTCGGTGCCGAGCCCGCGCGCGTGTTCACGCTCGGCCTCGTGGAGCAGGGCGACACGCAGACCCCGCCCGGCGCGTTCGACGCCACGCTGCGCACCGCAGTGGCCGACGTGGCCCGACCCCTGCGCCGACTTCAAAGCCGCCAGCCGCGGCGGCTGACCATTCGCCAAGTCGGCGCTGTTCTCAGTCTCTGAACTGCTTGGCCGCAAACGCCCAGGCCATGCGCGACGCGTCGGGCCCCTGGGCATCACCGTACGGCTTGCTTGCGGCGCCGCCGCTCCAGGCGTGCGCCAACCCGTCCACCGCCACCAGTGTGGCCACGGTGCTGCCCTTGCGCTTGAAATCGGTCACCGACATCGGGTAGCGCTTGCCACGCCGCACGTCGCGAGCCGCGAGCGCGCGCGCCCCCGCGGCATCGGCCCAGACCTGCGCTGCGGCCCGGCCGTTGTGCGGCGAAACCACCGCGTCGGCCGTGCCGTGGATCACCAGCAACGGCGGCCAGCAGGCCTGCATCGCCATCGGTGTGGCCATCAGCGGCCGCGTGCCGCGGCGGCCGTGCATGGCACCCAGCGCCGACAGGCCGGAGTGGGCTGTGCCCGGCGGGATGCCCGAGTGCATCACCACGGCCTTGAAGCGCCCGGGGTTGCGCGTCACCAACAGCGCGGCCATGCTGGCACCCGCCGACAGCCCGGCAATTGCCACCCGCGAGCGGTCCACCGGGTGCAGCAGGCAGGTCTGGTCAATGGCTTTCATGATCAGCGCCGATTCGCCGTAGGCGCGGCCACTGCCGGTGTCGAACCAGTTCCAGCAGCCCGAGCCATTGGCCAGACGTTCCTGTTCCGGGTAGAGCACCAGAAAGCGCTCGCGCATGGCGATGCGGTTCATGCGCGTGCTGGCGGCAAAGGTGTTGGCGTCCTGGCCGCAGCCGTGCAGCATCACCATCAGCGGCAGACGCTCGCCGAAGGCGACGCCGGGAGGGCGGTAGAGCCTGAAGCGCCGGGCCCCGGACGCGCCCACGGCCACGCCGGGAATCCATGCGCCGTCACCCGGCGGGGGTGTTCGCCGGGCCACCACGGGCTTGAGCGCGTGGCCGAGGGCGCGCGTGCCGGAGGTCGTCGCCATCTTCGTCATGGCGACGAAACTGCGCTCGAAGGTCTTGGCCCACGCGGACGTGCGCAGTCGCTTTTTCTTCATCACGACCATTCTGAGGCCGAACCTCGGGTTACGCGGTATTGCTTACCTTGGCCCGTAGGGGTAGGACACCTGCCATACTGCCCCGTGTGCTTGTGCAGTTGCACAGACGCTCATCGCCCGGCAGCCCGGTTCACGCGCTGCCGTCTGGTGCCCTTCAACGAAGCGGTGCCCTCGACGCCGGTCGTCACGGCCCGCAGTTCACTGCTCTTCCGCGTCAACTCCAAGGAATCATCATGCAAGACGTTATTCAAGCCCAAGCTCAGCCCTTCTTCAAACTGGCGCAGGCCAACATGGACCTGCTCACCCGGTTCTCGACCTCCCCCGAGGTGACGGCGCAAGCCACGACCAACGCGAGCCAGTTGTTCCAGCAGGCCACCGAGTCGGCGATGAAGCTCATGCAGTCCGGCGCCTTTGCGCACATGATGCAGGGCATGCTGAAGAACTACACCGAGTTCCTGACCGAACTCAGCCAGAGCGGCATGGCGATGATCAGCCAGGGGCAGGCCGCGCTCATCAGCCAGACGCAACAAGCCACCGATGGCGTCATCGATGCCACGGCGGTTCGCACACGACGCGCGCGTTGAGCTGCAAGACCGACGATTGATCCACCGAGAGCGCGACTCGGCTGGCTCGCAGAGTCGGGCCGAGTCTGCGCCCTGCGGGGCCTTGGGCACGGGCATCACGCAACCCTCGACATAGACGCTCATGGCGTTTCTCCTCGGGGGGTGTTGGCGCGTGCGAGCAGCAGCTCGCGTTCGCGCGCATTGCGGGTCAGCTCGGCGGCCTGCAGCCAGTGCAGGCGCGCTTCGTCGTGGCGGCCCAGGCGCGACAACAGGTCGGCGAGCACGCTGGGCAGCAGGTGGTACTTGGCGAGTTGCGGTTGTGAGCAGAGCGCCTCCACCAGCGGCAATGCGGCCGCCGGCCCGTGCGCCTGGCCGATCGCCACGGCGCGGTTCAACTCGACCACCGGCGACGGCTGCACGGCGAGCAGCGCGTCGTAGAGCTTGCAGATCAGCACCCAGTCGGTGTCTGCGGCGCGTGCGGCTCGGGCGTGGCAGGCGGCGATCGCGGCTTGCAGTGCATACGGCCCGAGCGGGCGCTGGCGGCACAGCCGCTCGGACTGCGTCAACGCGGCCAGGCCGCGGCGGATCAGCAGGCGGTCCCAGCGTGCGCGGTTTTGCTCCATCAGCAGGACGGGACGGCCCCGCGCGTCGATGCGCGCATGCGCACGCGAGGCCTGGATCTCGAGCAGCGCCTGCAGGCCGTGCACCTCGGCCTCGGCGGGCGCCAGCGCGGCCAGCATGCGCGCCAGGCGCAGCGCTTCGTCGCACAGCGCCGGGCGCATCCAGTCGTCGCCGCTGGTGGCGGCATAACCTTCGTTGAAGACAAGGTAGATGACTTCGAGCACCGCGGCCACGCGCTGGCTCAACTGCTCGCGCGGCGGCAGCTCGAACGGCACCTGCGCTTCGCTCAGAGCTCGCTTGGCGCGCACGATGCGCTGCGCCATCGTCGCCTCGGGCACGAGGAAGGCGCGCGCGATCTCGTCGGTGGCCAGGCCGCCGACGAGCTTCAACGTCAGCGCCACCTGCGCGTCGCGCGACAGCACCGGGTGGCAGGCAGTGAACACGAGGCGCAGCAGATCGTCGCCCACCGGGTCGGACTCGGCAGCGATCAGGGTGTCGATCACGCTCGGCACGAACTGCGCCTCGCGCGCTTCGTCGTCGAGCGCCAGCGCTTCGTGCTCGGCCGCGGCCATCGCGCGGTGCCGCAGGTGGTCGAGCGCGCGGCGCTTGGCAGTGGTGGTGAGCCAGGCTCCGGGGTTGGCCGGCACGCCATCACGCGGCCAATGTTCGAGCGCGGCGACGAGCGCGTCGGCGGCCAGCTCTTCGGCCACACCAACGTCTCGCGTGAGCCGCGCCACCGCGGCAATGACCTTGGCGGACTCGAGCCGCCAGACGGTGTCGATCGCACGGTGGGTGTCATCGGCGGCCGGCGGCATGGGTGTCGGCATCGTCAGGGTTGCAGGCGCACGCTGTCGGGTTGGGCGGCGGCGTCATCGGCCTGGAAGTCTTCGAGCTCGAACAGTTGGCGCACCTCGATCTCGCACGCCCCGCCGTCGATGCTCGGGCTGGGAAAGCGGCGCGACCACTCCAGCGCCTCTTCGCGCGAGCGCACCTGGATCAGCGTGTAGCCGGCGATCAGCTCTTGGGTTTCGGCAAACGGGCCGTCGATGACGCGCCGCTCGCCATCCCCGCCGCAGCGCACGCGCCAGCCGTGCGACGAGGCCCGCAGGCCAGCCGCGTCGAGCAGCACGCCGGCCCGCGCGAGCTGCTCGTGGTAGCTCGCCATCGCGGCCAGCAGCGAGGCCGGCGGCATCACGCCGGCCTCGCTGTCGGCGCTGGCTTTGACGATGATCATGTAGCGCATGGGCAGGGTGTCCTTTCATGGGCACGACGATCGGGCAACGCCGTTTTCGACAGCTCAGGTAAAACAAGGCCCGGTTTCGCGCACCTCGACCGTGGCCCAGGCCGCGGCCGGACAGCGCTCGGCCCAGGCCAGCGCTTGGTCGCGCGTTTCGCAGTTCAGCAGAAAAAATCCGCCGATCATTTCCTTGGCTTCGGCAAACGGGCCGTCGAGCACGCGCGACGAGGCCGCGCCTTCGGGCTTTTGCAGCCGCGTCGCCGCGCTGGCCAGCGAGCTGCTGGCCATCAGCACGCCGGCGCGCTTCAACTCGTCGGTGAAATCGAGCATGTGCTGGTAGACGACGCGGCCGTTGTCGACGCCGCGCGCTTCGCGCTGGCCGAGCGGCTCGACGATGAGCAGCATGTGGGGCATGGTGGAGACCTCGCGTGCGGTGATGATGTGGGCCGGCATTGTGAGCCGCCGATCGACGACAAAAGGATGACTCGATGAAAGGCAAGTCATGAACTCCATCC
Organism: uncultured beta proteobacterium; assembly: GCA_963732625.1. Taxonomy (GTDB): domain Bacteria; phylum Pseudomonadota; class Gammaproteobacteria; order Burkholderiales; family Burkholderiaceae_C; genus CADEEN01. The sequence goes on from CAVTAM010000020.1 coordinate 54,942, forward strand.
GCCGCCTGACCAGCATCAGCGACGATCAGTTGCACGAGCTCGCCGCGCTGCTGATCGACTGCGTCGAAGGCGGCGCGTCGGTCAGCTTCATGCTGCCGCTCACGCACGAGCGTGCGCGATCGTTCTGGCAACGCGTCGCCGCCGCCGTGCACAACGGCGAACGTGCGTTGCTGGTGGCCGTTGATGCGCAGGGCGCGATCGTCGGCACGGTTCAGCTCGTGCTCGATCAGCCCGAAAACCAAGCGCACCGCGCCGACGTGGCCAAGATGCTCGTGCACCGCAGCGCGCGCCGCCAGGGCCTGGCCGAGCGCTTGATGCGCGCCGTGGAAGACACGGCGCGCGAGTGCGGCAAGACGCTGCTCGTGCTCGACACGGTGACCGGCGGCGATGCCGAGCGTCTGTACACGCGGCTGGGGTGGCAGCGCGTCGGCTCGATTCCCGACTACGCGCTGTGGCCGCAAGGCGGCCTGTGCGCAACGACCTATTTCTATCGGCGGGTCGCTGCTGCTTGAGTGGCCGCAGCCGGCGTCGTTCGAATGAAGTGCAGGCACTACCATGGTGACAATCAAACCCGCAGAACCTTCTCCTGATGCTGACATGACCACGACATCGATCAAGCGTCGGCTGAGCAGCGCGCCACGTTGATCGCCGCAGCGTTGGCGGCGCAAGCGCAGATGATCGAGTCCGGCAAAGGCTTCGATGCCGATGACGTGCATGCGTGGTTGCGCGCCCGCGCGGCGGGCCAGACGGCATCCAAGCCGCGGCTGAAATCGTGGTGCGGTTGAGCTGTTCGCAGTGCGCGCTCAACCAGCGCGAACTTGGCTACAGCAACACCCCATGACACCCACCCACACCTTGCCCAACGGCGTGCGTATCGTCGCGCTGCCGTCCACGGCGCTGGCCACCGGCACCGTGGCCGTGTTCATCCGCAGCGGCAGCGCGCATGAGCCGAAACTCGTCAACGGCATCAGCCATGTCGTCGAGCACATGCTGTTCAAGGGCACGGCCACACGCGACGCGCGGCGCATCAACCTCGACGCCGAATCGCTCGGCGCCGACGTCAACGCGCACACCGACCGCGACCACACCGCGTTCTACATGCGCGGGCTGGCCGAGCACAGCGGCGAGTTCGCGCGCATGCTGGCTGACCTGCTGCTGCGGCCGAGCTTTCCTGCCGACGAACTCGAGCGCGAGCGCCAGGTGCTGCTGCAAGAACTGGCCGAAGACGAGGATGACCCGGTGTCGTCGGCCTACAAGCTGTTCGACGCCGCGTGCTGGGGGCTGCACCCGGCCGCGATGCCGGTGATCGGCACGCGCGCGCGCGTCGATCGGCTGACCCGCGACGACCTCGTGCAGTACGTGCAGCGCCAGTACAGCGGCGCCAACGTGGTCGTCGGCGCGGCCGGGCCGATCGATGCCGGCGCCTTCGTGCGCGATTGCGAAGCCGCGTTCGGCGCATTGCCGGCGGGGGCGCCGAACGTCATCGCAGCGCCGGACTACATCGGCGGCGTGCGCACGCGCTCGCAGGCCGGGTCGAGCCAATCGCACGCCGTGCTCGGCGGCGTGCTTACAGCGCGCCGCGACGACAGTGCGCACGACGAAGCCGCCGCTGCGCTGGCCGCGGCCGTGCTCGGCGAGGGCATGAGCTCGCCGCTGCTGCATGAGCTGCGCGAGCAGCGCGCGCTGGCCTATCACGTCAGCGCGTCGGCCGAGGCGATGGACATGTGCGGCCAGTTCATCATCGAAGCGTCGATGGCGCCGGAGCGCTTCGACGAGTACCTGCAAGCGGTGCTGGTGCTGCTGAAACAGCATGCCGAGCGCATCGACCCGCAAGACTTGGCGCGCGCCCGCCGCCAGCTCGCCGTGCGGCGCCTGCGCACGCTGGAGAAACCGCTGCGGCAGATCGAAGATGCCGCGCTCGACCTGTTCTCGCATGGCCGCCTGCGCACGCACGACGAACGTCTGGCCGCGCTCGATGCCGTGAGCAGCGAAGCGGTGCGCGGTGTCTTCGAGCGCTTGCTCGGTGCGGGCTTGTCGCTGGCACTCACCGGCAGCGTCAAGCGCGCGGCAGGCCAGCGCGCGCGAGAGGTTCTCGAAGCCGCGCGGGTCCCGCGCGGTGCGACCCGAAGTCGTCAATGAGAAGAGAAAAGGCCACCTCGCGGGTGGCCTTTTGCCGTTGAAGTGGCGAGCGGCTACTTGCTGTACGCCGTCTCGCCGTGCGAGCTGATGTCCAGGCCCTCGCGCTCTTCTTCTTCGGCCACGCGCAGACCGATCGTCAGATCGACCAGCTTGTAGGCGATGAAGGCGACGATGCCGGAGATGACGATCGTCCAGAACACCCCCTGCGCCTGGATCCAGACCTGGCCGCCGATGCTGCCCCACTCGCCGCACTTGTTGCTGACGTAGTTGCAGATGCCGGTGCCGCCGAGGCTCGGTGCGGCGAACACGCCGGTGAGCAGCGCGCCGACGATGCCACCGACGCCGTGCACGCCGAACACATCGAGTGAGTCGTCGGCGCCGAGCAGTTTCTTCAAGCCGTTGACGCCCCACAGGCAGAGCAGGCCGGCCACCAGGCCGATGACGAGCGCGCCACCGATGCCGACGAAGCCGCAGGCCGGCGTGATCGCCACCAGCCCCGAGACCGCGCCCGACGCCGCGCCGAGCATCGACGCCTTGCCGCGCATCAGCGCTTCACCGGCCGACCAGGCCAGCGCCGCGGCGGCGGTAGCGATGACGGTGTTGAGGAACGCGAGTGCGGTCAGGCCGTTGGCTTCGAGATTCGAGCCGGCGTTGAAGCCGAACCAGCCGACCCACAGCAGCGAGGCGCCGATCATCGTCAGCGGCAGGCTGTGCGGCGGCATCGATTCCTTGCCGTAGCCGACGCGCTTGCCGAGCACGTAGGCGCCGACCAGGCCGGCCACCGCGGCGTTGATGTGCACGACGGTGCCGCCGGCAAAGTCGAGCGCGCCTTTGGCCCACATGAAGCCGGCATTGGCGGTCACCGTGGCCAGCGTGGCGTCGCTGGTGATCGCGTCCGGGCCGTCCCAGTACCAGACCATGTGCGCGATCGGCAGATACGCGAACGTGAACCACAGCACCGAGAACAGCAGCACCGCGCTGAACTTGATGCGCTCGGCAAAGGCGCCGACGATCAGGCAGCAGGTGATGGCCGCGAAGGTGCCCTGGAAGGCGACGAAGGTGAACTCCGGCAAATACACGCCCTTGCTGAACGTGGCGGCCACGCTCTCGGGTGTCATGCCTTTCAAGAACAGCTTGTCGAGCGTGCCGAAGAACGGGTTGCTCGCGGTGAAGGCCAACGAGTAGCCGTAGACGACCCAGAGCACGGTGATCAGCGAGAACACCATGAAGACCTGCATCAGCACCGACAGCATGTTCTTGCTGCGCACCAGGCCGCCGTAGAACAGGGCCAGGCCGGGCAAGGTCATCAGGATCACCATCGCCGTGGCGACGGTCATCCAGGCGGTGTCGCCTTTGTTGGGCACCGGCGCAGCGGCGGGTGCGGCAGCAGAAGCAGCGTCAGCGGGCGCTGCAGCAGCAGCCGCTGAAGCCGCTTCAGCCACCGGCACCGCCTGCGCGAAGCTCGAGTCGGCGATGCCCAGCAGTGCCGCGCCGAGCACGAGGGAGGCAAATAGTTTGTTCAACATGTTGGTGATCGTTGTTGTTGCTGTGGTGGTCTAGAGCGCGTCTTTGCCGGTCTCGCCGGTGCGGATGCGCAAGACCTGCTCGATCGGCATGACGAAGATTTTTCCGTCGCCGATCTTGCCGGTGCGCGCGCTGGCTTCGATGGCTTCGATGACACGATCGACCACCGCGTCATCGACGGCGGCATCGATGCGCACCTTGGGCAAAAAATCGACCACGTACTCGGCGCCACGGTACAACTCGGTGTGGCCCTTCTGCCGACCGAAGCCTTTGACTTCAGTCACGGTGATGCCCTGCACGCCCACGGCCGAGAGGGCTTCGCGCACCTCGTCGAGCTTGAACGGCTTGATGATGGCAGTGACCATCTTCATGTTCGTGTTCCTTAAAAGTTGTACTTGACGCCGAGGACGAGCGTCGTCTTCGCCAGGTCCTTGCCATTGACGGTGTAGAACGCGTCGTCGATCTTCGAGTTGCCGACCACGGCCAGGCTCGGCACGAGGCCGCTGAAGTCCTTCGACACCGTCAGCGCGTAGTCCCAATAGCTGCCCGAGCCGCTGGCCGGGCCCTTGTAGCGCTGGTGGCCGACGTGCGGCGTCAGCATCCAGCCGTCGGTGATCTCCAAGCTGGCCGAGAGGTCGAGGTAGTAGCCGTTCTTGCTGTCGGGCGCGCCGAACAGGCCGTCGCTGACGACGTGCGAGTACTTCACCGTCGCCGGCCCGTAGGTCAGCGCGCCGTAGACCTCGGTGGTGTTGGCCGAGACCGGCAGGTCGTTGCCCGGGTACTGATAGCGCAAAACGCCGACGTCGTAGTTCAGGCCCTTGGTGATCTCGCCCTTGTAGCCGCCGTAGAGATCGAGCTCGACGCTGCCGCCGCCACCGAGCTCCTTGGTCCACTTGATCGTCGAGGCCCAGGCGCCGACGTAGAAGCCGCCGACGGCGTAGTCGACACCGCCTTGCACCGCCGGTCTGAGCTTGGACTGCGAGATGCCGCGGAAGCGGTAATCGGTGACCGCGCCGACGTTGAACGCCAGCTGCGCTTGCGACGCGGTGGGCATCAGCGCGCCGCCGGTGGCAGCGACGGCGAATGCCAAAGCGGCAAGGGTTTTCTGAGCCATGAGTCCGTCCTTCTCCAATGGGTTGATCAAAACGCTTGCTTGCTTTTCGCAGCTTCCGTGCCGCCGTTGCAGCTGCTTGAACGCCCCAGGCCGGGGCACCACGATGCCGCCGAGACGGCCCATCGCGCACCACAACAGTGATTCAGCGGGCGCCGCACCATCCGTGTGCTCCCCCTTTAGAGGGAACGACGGGCCGCGGCGCGCTGGCCAGAATCGCCCGCACAAAACAGCCCCGAGGGCGAGGAGCGAAGAATGACTTTGGCCGTGGTGATGAGCCGCGCACTCGACGGCATGGACGCGCCGCCGGTGCAGGTGGAAGTGCATCTGGCCAACGGCCTGCCGAGCTTCACGCTCGTCGGCCTGGCCGACACCGAAGTCAAGGAAGCGCGCGAGCGCGTGCGCGCGGCGCTGCTGCAAAGCGGCCTGGCGTTTCCGACGAACAAGCGCATCACCGTGAATCTCGCGCCGGCCGAGCTGCCGAAAGACTCGGGCCGCTTCGACCTGCCGATCGCCCTGGGCATCCTCGCTGCCGACGGCCAGATCGACGCCGCCGCCTTGGCGCGCTATGAGTTCGCCGGCGAGCTGAGTCTGGCCGGCGAGTTGCGTCCCGTGCGCGGCGCGCTGGCGATCGCACTCGCCTTGGGCAAGAGCGATGGTTCGCGCACGCTGGTGCTGCCCGAGGCGAGCGCGCGCGAAGCGGCGCTGGCTGAAGCGGTGCCGGTGTGCAGCGCGCGCCATCTGCTCGACGTGGTGGCCGCGCTGCAACCCGGCGACGCGGCCGTGCCGCTGCCGCGCGCGCTGTGCCTGCGCGCCGCCGCGCCCGCGGCGCTGCGGCCCGACTTGGCCGACGTGCGCGGCCAGGCCAGCGCCAAGCGCGCGCTCGAAATCGCCGCGGCCGGCGCGCACAGCCTGTTGATGGTCGGCCCGCCCGGCGCCGGCAAGTCGATGCTCGCGCAGCGCCTGCCCGGCCTGCTGCCGCCGATGAGCGAAGCCGAAGCGCTGGCCAGCGCGGCGATTGCCAGCCTGGCCGGTGCGTTCGATGTCGCACAGTGGAAGGTGCGGCCGTTCAGAGCGCCGCATCACAGCGCCACCGCGCCGGCCATCGTCGGCGGCGGCTCGCCACCGCGGCCGGGAGAAATCTCGTTGGCCTACGGCGGCGTCTTGTTCTTGGACGAGATGCCCGAGATGCCGCGCAGCGCGCTCGAAGCATTGCGCGAACCGCTGGAGACCGGCCGCATCACGATCTCGCGCGCCGCGCGCAGCGCGTCGTTTCCGGCGCGCTTCCAGCTCGTCGCGGCGATGAACCCGTGCCCGTGCGGCTGGCTCGGCGCTGCGACGAGCAGCGGCCGTCATTGCCGCTGCACGCCCGACCACGTGGCGCGCTATCAGGGCCGGCTGTCGGGGCCGCTGATCGATCGCATCGATCTGCAGGTCGAGGTGCCGGCCGTCAAACCCGACGAGCTGATGGGCGCGCGCGACGGCGAGACCAGCGCCGTGGTCGCCGCCCGCGTGCTGGCCGGACGCGAGCGGGCGCTGCAACGCCAGGGCCACGCCAACGCCGAGCTCACCGCCGCCGGCATCGACGCGCACTGCGCGCTCGACGATGCCGCGCGCACGCTGCTGCAACGCGCCGCCGAGCGCCTGGGCTGGACCGGCCGCGGCCTGCACCGCGTGCTCAAAGTGGCGCGCACGATCGCCGACCTGGCGGCCAGCGACCACATCGGCGAGCAGGGCCACGCATGTCGCCGAGGCGATGCAGTGGCGGCGGGCGTTGCCGGTGAGCTGAAGGCACTGCTCAACCCCGTTGGCCGCGCTCGGCCGTATCAGACCTTGTTCCAACTTCTGGTGGAGAGCCAACATGGCCCGGCGTCGTCGTTTCTTTTTCGTCATCGCCGCGGCAGCGGCCGTTGGCGGCTGCGCTGCGGGACCCGTGCAGGCCGCGGCGGGCCAGCTCGTGGACGTGCAGATCGTCGATCGCGCGCGCGACGCGGTGCTGGCGCAATACCGTCACCGCGGCAGCACCTACGTTGCCGGCCGCCCCGGCGAGCGCTATGCCGTGCGCCTGGCCAACCGCAGCGGCGCGCGTCTGCTCGTCGTGCTGTCGATCGACGGCGTCAATGCCATCAGCGGCGACACCGCCACCACAGCGCAGACCGGCTACGTGCTCGCGCCGTGGCAGAGCGCCGACATCACCGGCTGGCGCAAGAGCGACGCCGAGGCCGCTGCCTTCTACTTCACCGCGCTGCCCGACTCGTACGCGGCGCGCACCGAGCGCCCGCACAACGTCGGCGTGATCGGTGTGGCCGTGTTCCGCGAGCGCGTGCACCTGCCGCGCCCGCAGCCGTTCGAGCCCGCGCCGTACTCGGGCGGGCGCAACGAGGGCGCCGCGCAGCGCAGGAGTCCGGCGGCAGACCGACGACAGCGAGCAGCGCAGACGGATCGCGCGCGTCAGCCGGCGCCGGCGCGCGAGCGCGAGCGCGGCGCTGGCATCGCGCAGCGACAAGCTCGGCACCGGCCACGGCGAGCGCGAACACTCGCCGATCGGCCGCACCGCATTCGAGCGCGCCACGTCGCAGCCGGCCGAGATCGTGCAGGTGCGCTACGACAGCCAAGCCAATCTCGTCGCCAGCGGCGTCATCGTTGCGCCGCGGCGCGGGGCGCCCGATGCGTTCCCGGGTTTCGTGCCCGATCCGCCGTTGTGACAGCGCGGCGCGCACGGACTCAATGCAGCGTCGGCAGCACCGCCGGATGCGCGTACTCGCGGCCGATCACGCTGCGGGCGAAGAAATAGTTGCAGCGCGCGCGCTCGCTGAGTGCGTCGAGGTTGACCTGGCCGACGGCGTCGCACGGGAAGGCCAGGCCGCGGCCTTCGGCGAACAGGGACCGGAAGCGCAGCTCGAATCCTTGGGTCATGGCGGTGGCGTTCATGGCGGCTCTCCTGGCGGTCGGTGCGTGAATTTCAGGGTTGCGAAGTGATGTCGAGATTCAGTCGTTCGATGCCGGCTGACATTACGCACATTCGCCGCCGCCGCCGTTCTGGATGCACCGTGCTGACCCTCACGCGAACCTTCTCCCGCCAGCGGGAGAGCGAGCCGAAGGGCAGACGTCAGCCCAGCAGCGGCGACAACGCTCGCTGCGCAGCCGCCTGGTCGAGCGCGTTGCGCTCGGCCCAATCCTGCACCTGATCGGCGCCGATGGTGCCGACGTTGAAATACGTCGCATCGGGGTGCGCGATGTAGAAGCCGGACACGCTCGACGCCGGCATCATCGCCAGACTCTCCGTCAGGCCCATGCCGAGTTCGGCCACACCGAGCGTGCGGAACAGCGCGCGCTTGGGCGTGTGGTCGGGGCACGCGGGGTAGCCCGGCGCGGGGCGGATGCCGCGGTACTTCTCGGCGATGAGCTCGGCGTTGGCGAGCGACTCATCGGCGTCGTAGCCCCAGAACTCGGTGCGCACGCGCTGGTGCAGCCGCTCCGCAAACGCTTCGGCCAAGCGGTCGGCCAGCGCCTTCAACATGATCGCCGAGTAGTCGTCGTGGTCGGCCAGGAACTGCGCTTCCTTCTTCTCGACGCCGTGGATGCTGACGGCGAACATGCCGGCGTAGTCGTTGTCGTGCGGGCTGACGAAGTCGGCGAGGCAGCGGTTGGGTCTGGCCACGCCGTCGATCACCGGCCGTTCGGTCTGCAAGCGCAGGCCGTGCCACGTCATCAGCGGCGTGCTGTTGCGGTACTCGTCGCCGAAGAACGCGATGTCGTCGTCGTTCACCTGCTGCGCGGCATACAAACCGATCGCACCGTGCGCTTGCAGCCAGCGGCCTTCGATCACGCGCTGCAAGAGGCGCTTGCCGTCGGACATGACGCGCGTGGCTTCGGCGCCGACGATCTCGTCGCGCAGGATCTGCGGAAACTTGCCGGCCAGATCCCAGGTCTGGAAGAACGGCGTCCAGTCGATGCAGGCCGCGATCTCGACCAGGTCGTAGTTGCGGAAGACGCGGCGGCCGAGGAACTTGGGCTTGGTCGGCGTGTAGGCGGCCCAATCGATCTTCGTTTTGTTCGCGCGCGCTTGTGCCAGCGGCACGATCTTGGCCACCTTCTTGTTCGCATGCTGCTCGCGCACGCGGTCGTAGTCGGCCGTCATGTCGGTGATGAACTTGGCAGCGCGCTCGTCGGAGAGCAGATCGCTGCACACGCCAACGCTGCGCGACGCGTCGGGCACATAGACCACAGGCCCTTCGTAGTGCGGCGCGATCTTGACGGCGGTGTGCACGCGGCTCGTCGTCGCGCCGCCGATCAAGAGCGGAATCTTCCTCATGCGGAACCACTCGTCGCGCTGCATCTCGGCGGCCACGTGCTGCATCTCCTCCAAGCTCGGCGTGATCAGACCCGACAGGCCGATGATGTCGGCGCCCTCGACCTTGGCTTTGGCGAGGATGTCCTGGCACGGCACCATCACGCCCATGTTGACGACTTCGAAGTTGTTGCACTGGAGGACGACGGTGACGATGTTCTTGCCGATGTCGTGCACGTCGCCCTTGACGGTGGCGATGACGATCTTGCCTTTGGCCTTGGCTTCGCCGCCGGACGCGACCAGCGCTTTTTTCTCGGCTTCGATGTAGGGCAGCAGGTGCGCCACGGCCTGCTTCATCACGCGCGCCGACTTCACCACCTGCGGCAAGAACATCTTGCCCTGGCCGAAGAGGTCGCCGACAACGTTCATGCCGGCCATCAGCGGCCCTTCGATCACATGCAGCGGCCGGCCACCGGTGGCCTGGATGGCTTGCCACGACTCTTCGGTGTCTTCGGTGATGAAGTCGGTGATGCCGTGCACCAGCGCGTGCGACAGGCGCTCGTTGACCGGGTTCGCGCGCCACGCCAAGCGCGCGCTGTCGTCCTTGCCGGCGCTCTTGGCGCGGTCGGCGATTTCGATCAACCGTTCGCCCGAATCCTTGCGCCGATTCAAGACCACGTCTTCGACACGCTCCTTCAACTCCGCATCGAGATCGTCATACACGCCGACCATGCCGGCGTTGACGATGCCCATGTCCATGCCGGCCTTGATGGCGTGGTAGAGGAACACGGTGTGGATCGCTTCGCGCACCGGGTCGTTGCCGCGGAAGGAAAAGCTGACGTTCGACACACCGCCCGAGACCTTCGCGCCCGGCAGGTTCTCTTTGATCCAGCGCGTCGCGTTGATGAAATCCACCGCGTAGTTGTCGTGCTCTTCGATGCCGGTGGCAATCGCAAAAATGTTCGGGTCGAAGATGATGTCTTCCGGCGGGAAGCCGACGTCATCGACGAGGATCTTGTAGGCCCGCGCGCAGATTTCCGTCTTGCGCTCGAAGGTGTCGGCCTGGCCTTTTTCATCGAAGGCCATGACGACGGTGGCCGCGCCGTAGCGCCGTACCAGCGTGGCCTGACGCCGAAACTCGGCCTCGCCTTCTTTCATCGAGATCGAGTTGACGATGCCCTTGCCCTGGATGCATTGCAGCCCGGCTTCGATGACCGACCACTTCGACGAATCGATCATCACCGGCACGCGCGCGATCTCGGGCTCGCCGGCCATCAGGTTCAGAAAGCGCACCATCGCCGCCTTCGAGTCGAGCATCGCCTCGTCCATGTTGACGTCGATGATCTGCGCGCCGTTCTCCACTTGCTGCCGCGCCACGGCCAGCGCTTGCTCGAACTCGCCGCCGAGGATCATCCGTGCGAAGGCCTTGGAGCCGGTGACATTGGTGCGCTCGCCGATGTTGACGAACAGCGAGCCGGCGCCGATGGCGATCGGCTCCAGGCCCGAGAGGCGCAGCGGCGGCGGAAGGCGTGGCGTTGTGTTGGCAGTCATCGTCGTGGGGCTTCCCGGCATCGACGAGCGCCGTTGCAAGCGCGGCGATCCGGTGAGGCCGCCGCGCCGTTTCGAGCCTGGCGGAAGCAGGCCCTACAGCCGCCCCGTTGCAACGCTCCTCGAAACGAAGGAGGATTTTAGTGCCGCGCCCTTCAACGAGGGGAAAGCCCGGCGAGACCGCGAAGCGTTGCGGCGCAATCGTTTCGCCGCGGCTGCGACACCGAGGTGCGGCCGATCAAACAACCGAGGAGGAGAGCCACCGTGCCGCCGATCGAACGCGAAGGAATGCGGGTGCTGAAGAAGCTCGGGCCCGAACAGCCTGGCGCCATCAAACTGGCGCGGCACTACGGCGACGCCTTGGTGTGCGTTCGCTACCGTCGAGACGCCAACGGCAGCCACCGCTACACCACGGTCGAGGTGGTCGTGGAAGTGCGCGACGTCAGCCGCGTGCGGCGACGAACGCGCTCAATGCAATTCGTCTTCGAACGTCGTTGGGGCGCCCCTTTGCCGCTGGCGGCAAGGGGCGGGGGATGGCTGGTTCGACCAACTGGCTTCATGACATGGGCTGCGTGCTCGGGCTCACGATGTTCGCCCGATGGCCCAGACGAAGCCCGTGAGTTCGCGCGCCAGCGCCACCAACTTCGCACGTCAAACCCTGCACACTGAGGTGGCGCCAGATGACGAAGCCGCAGGGGCCGGCTTCGTAGACGATGTGAAGCGCATGCCCGCGGCTGATCAGCTTGCGCAGCGCCTTGTCCAGCGCCGCGAGATCGCCGCCGATGCTGCCGACATGCCGAGCCTCGCCGTCGCGGCCGGCCTCGGCCAGCGCGATGTCGATGCTGTCCTTGTGCACGTCCAGACCGACGTACACGGTGCTGCTGCTGTTGGTGGTGCTAGATTTACCTATGGCCCGTCTCCTCGCAAGTTCGCAACGACCCGGCCGACCATCGGCCGGGTGCATTGGTGTAGCTCGGCACGCCTCGCGCGCGCAACCTACGGCGTTGCAGGGGGCGGGCCACCCGAGTTCACGAAGCCGTCTTGTCTAGGCCGCACAGGAGTCGTCTTACGGCTTCGTTGCGCAGCCAATACGATGTACGTACACTGTGCGCATGAGCAGCTTGCGCATCGAGTGGGATTCACGCAAAGCGGAAGCAAACCGCCGCAAGCACGGCGTCACGTTCGAAGACGCGCAAACGGTATTTTCGGACGAGCGCGCCTGCCTCATCGATGACCCGGATCACTCAGAAGAAGAGGAGCGGTTCGTGCTCCTAGGCCTGAGCAGCAGCCTTCGAATGCTGGTTGTGGCGCACTGCTACAGGGCAGACGGTAACGTCATCCGCATCATCTCAGCGCGAAAGGCCACGCGCGAAGAAGAGCGTTCTTATCCATAGGTGTAGCCATGCGAAAGCAATACGATTTCAGCTCCTCTCGGAAGAACCCGTACGCCGCGCAACTCAAGAAGTCGGTGACCATCAGGCTTGATGAGCAGTCGATCATCTACTTCAAGTCCATGTCTGAGGAAACGGGCATTCCGTACCAGAGCCTCATCAACCTGTACTTGAAAGAGTGCGCAGCGTCCGGCAAGAAGCTGAACCTGGCGTGGAAGTAGGGTGCGGGTGCGATCTAACCCCTTAGCGTGTTGATGTACCGATGTACCGATGTGCCAAACCTCGCCGTCGCGGCCAGCCTCGGCCAGCGCGATGTCGATGCTGTGGCGGGCCACCCGAGGTTGCGAAGCCATCTTGTCTAGCCCTCGCAATCCATCATTCAACCAACGAAGGTGCTGCAATGAGTATGACGATCTGGCTGAACGTGAGAACAGGCGACGCACACAAGAGCGACGGTCAGGACCTCTCGGCTTTGTTTGCGCTGCAAGAGCAACTTGATCGCGTTGCAAGCAGTCTCTCGGTTGAGCCGCTGTCGAAGTTCTTCGATGAAACGGACCTTCGCTACAACATGGATGAGGAAGGCGAATTCGAGGAGTCGGAGGAGGGGTGGCCCGCAAGCGCCGCAACTTGGCACGATCCGGCGGAAGTCTTGCAAACTGTTGAAGCACTTCGCACTCACCTCGAGAAGAACCAGAAAGCCATTGCAAAGGCTGATGGCTGGGCTCAGGAACAGGCAGTGGAGGAACTGCGAGCTCTTGTTCCGGGTCTGGAAGCTGCCATGAGTGCCAAGAAGCAGGTTCACTTGCTTGTCGTCATGTGAGCGTGGCGATGCCTAAACCCTTAGAGGGACTTCCCACGTTGTCGAGCTGAATTGGTATTCGTCGTCGATGGCCTCGATGCGGACTCAAGGTTGATGAATGGGCAGGCGGCGATGAAGGGCGTGAACGAAGCAAGGAGAATTCATTGTGAAAACCGTGATTCTTGATGTCCGCGATCCGCAAGCAGCGATGCAGGACTTCGTCAATGTGTGGAAGACCGGCAAGGCTCAAAAGGAGGCGCGCATCTCGATCGTACTGAGTCAGGACAGGTCGAGTTTCCCTATCAGAGTCGAGTTCATGCTCAAGGCAGCGTGACGAAGAGCATGAAGGCGAAAGAACGCGAAGCGCTGCTCCAGGCACTGAAGGCTCGCTTCGAGAGCAACATGCACCGGCATGCCGGCATCGCCTGGGCGGACGTGCAGGCCAGGCTCGAAGGCAATCCTGGTGCGCTCACGTCGCTGCAAGCGATGGAAGCCACGGGGGGTGAGCCGGACGTCGTTGCCGCGGACAACAAGTCTGGCCACTTCACCTTCTTCGACTGCTCCCCGGAAAGCCCCGCAGGACGCAGAAGCACCTGCTACGACGTGGAAGCGCGTGTGTCCCGCAAAGAGAACGCGCCGGAGAACAGCGCGGTCGAAATGGCTGCCGCGATAGGCATCGACCTGCTGACGGAGGAGCAGTACCGGGCGTTGCAGCAGGTCGGCGACTTCGATATGAAGACCTCGAGCTGGATCAAGACGCCGCCCGACGTCAGAGCGCTCGGCGGCGCGCTCTTCTGCGATCGGCGCTATGGCAAGGTGTTCGTCTATCACAACGGCGCACCGTCGTATTACGCTGCCAGAGGCTTCCGCGGTTCGCTTCGGGTCTGAGTCTTGTGCAACCCAGCGACAAAGGAGCACGGTGCCCACCACGCAGCGCGGTGACTGCCGGACTGTTCTCGCTGGCCCATGTTGCGCGTCGAGCGAGACGAGCGGCCGCCCTTGAAGGAAAGCCCCAAGGTCCATATGGTGGCCACGGGTAGCATCCGCGCCCCCGAAACCAAAGAGGTGTCATCCATGACTGTGACCCGTCGCGCTCTCCTCTCATCGCCGCTGTCGGCGCCGCCCTCACGCTCTCCGGCTGCGGCTACAACCAATTCCAGACCCTGGACGAAACCGTCAAGGGCTCGTGGGCCGAGGTGCTGAACCAGTACCAGCGCCGCGCCGACCTGATTCCGAACATCGTCTCCACCGTCAAGGGCGAGGCCAACTTCGAGCAGGAGACGCTGACCAAGGTGATCGAGGCGCGCGCCAAGGCGACGTCGATCCAGGCCACGCCGGAGACTGATCAACAACCCCGAGGCATTCAACAAGTTCCAGCAGGCGCAGGGCGAGCTGTCGGGCGCGCTGTCGCGCCTGCTCGTCACGGTCGAGCAGTACCCGAACCTGAAGGCCAACCAGGGCTTCCAGGATCTGCGCGTGCAACTGGAAGGCACCGAGAACCGCATCACCGTGGCGCGCAACAAGTACATCAAGACGGTGGCCGACTACAACACGCTGGCGCGCCAGTTCCCGACCAACCTGACGGCGATGATCTTCGGCTATGCCGTCAAGCCGAGCTTCACGGTGGCCAACGAAGCGCAGATCTCGACGCCGCCGGCGGTGAGCTTCGAGAAACCCGCGTCCAAGTAAGAGACCACCATGCGCATGTTGCGGCAGCTCTGGCTGCTGCTGCTTCTCGCCGCTGCGGCGCTCGGCGCCGCGGCACAGCCGCTGGTGGCGGTGCCGCCGCTGTCCGAGCGCGTCATCGACCTCACGGGCACGCTGACCGCCGTCGAGTCGCAGAACCTGATCGCCAAGCTCGCGGCCTTCGAAGCCGAGGCCGGGCCGCAGATCGTCGTGCTGATGGTGCCGACGACGCAGCCGGAAGACATCGCGTCGTTTGCGCAGCGCGTCGGTGAGACGTGGAAGATCGGGCGGCGCGATGTCGGCGACGGCCTCTGCTGGTCGTGGCCAAGAACGACCGCAAGCTGTGGATCGCGCCGGCCAAGGCGCTCGAAGGCGCGGTGCCGGATCTGGCGGCGCGCAGGATCGTGGCCGATGTCATCAGCCCGCGCTTCAAGCAGAACGACTTTGCCGGCGGCGTCAGCGCCGGCGTCGATGCGTTGATCTCGCGCATCAAGGGCGAGAACCTGCCGGCCCCTGCTGCGCGTGACAGCTCACGCGGCGGTGGCGACGTCGGCTTCGCGCCGCTCGAGTTGCTGCTCTTCGCCTTTGTCGCGCTGCCGATCCTGGCCACGGTGCTGCGCAGCGTCTTCGGCCGCGGCCTGGGCTCACTCGCTGCCGGTGCGGCCGGCGGCGGCATCGCCTGGTTCGTCACGCAGAGCCTCTTGTTCGCCGGCATCGGCGGTGTCATCGGCTTCGCGCTGGCGCTGCTCGGCGGCCTGGGCTCGCGCTTCGCACGCACCAGCAGCCGCCATCACGGCGGCTGGGTGGGCGGCAGCGGCTGGACCGGCGGCATGGGCGGGGGAGGATTCGGTGGTGGTGGTGGCGGCGGCGGATTCAGCTCCGGCGGCGGCGGCGATTTCGGCGGTGGCGGCGCAGGAGGAGACTGGTGATGTCGTCACGCCTGATGCGCATCCTCAAGCACCGCTCGTACGACGAAGCCGATGTGCGCCGCGTGCTCGGTGACGCCGCGTTGAAGCGCCTCGAAGCCCGCGTGCACGACAGCGAGAAGCTGCACAGCGGCGAAATCCGCCTTTGCATCGAGGCCGGCCTGCCGACCTCGTATCTGTGGAAGCGCCTGTCGGTGCGCGACCGCGCGATCGCCATGTTCGGCAAGCTGCGCGTCTGGGACACGGAGCACAACAACGGCGTGCTGATCTATTTGCTGTACGCCGAACACGCGATCGAGATCGTTGCCGACCGCGGACTCAAGGCGCGCGTGGCCGACGCCGAATGGCAGGCCATCATCGAGCGCATGCGCGAGCCGCTGCGCGCCGGCAAGTTCGAAGACGGCCTGGGCTTGGCGATCGATGCCGTCGAGGCGCTGCTCGAACAGCACTTCCCTGCGCGGGCCGGCGCGGCCAACCCGGACGAGCTGGCGAACAAGCCCTGGATCGGTTGATGTCCTGGAGCTGTCGGCGATGCGTCTGCTGCGGGTGCATCGGTCGATGTGACCGATGCGCCCGCGTGAACGCTCAAGCCAGCGCCGCGCTCAACTGATCCAGCGCCGCCTGCTCGTCCTTGCTGACCAGCGTGCCGCCGATGCCGAGGAAGCCGCCTTCCTTCGACGCTTCGGCGGCGGCCTTGGCCACGGCGAGGATCGTCGCCTTGTAGGCCGCCGCTTCGGCCGGCGACTTGGAAGCGACGGAAGCGGCCCCGGCCTTGACGATGTCGAGCAGCTTGTCCTTCGTCGGCGCCAACTCACGCACCTGCTTCAGCATGTCGGTGTCGATGCCGGAGCCGAACGCCGCCGCGATCAACGACGTCGGCTCGGCCTTGTGCGCCGCTCCCGCGAGCGCCTTGGTGGCAGCCTGCACTTCCTTGATCGAGCCGACAGGGCCTGACAGGTCCGAGGTGGCCACCATCATCAACGCCGCGGCCGGTGCCGCCTGCACGCGCGACCAGTCCGCGCCGTAGCCGTGGATCGTCGTCGCGGCCTTGTCGCCGGCCGAGACCGCGGCGCGCACCAGCGAGGCCTGTTCGGCGTTGGCCGGGTTGTCGAAGAAGGCCTGCTTTTCCTGCGCCAGCGCCGGGCCGATGTTGGCCGCGTTCAAGCCCTTGTCCTTGACCATCTTGGCCACCGCGCCGAGCGCGGCCGGCGCCACCAGGCTCAACAACGGCGCGACGTTGAAGCCGACGGCGCGCGAGATCGACGTGCTCACGGCGTTGATGCCCGGGCCGAGCAGCGAGCCGAGGATGCCGCCGCCACCGAGCGCCGACGCGCCGCCGCCGCCCATGAAGCTGCTGAGCACGCTCGACAGCATGCCGCCACCGCCTTGCGGCAAAGCCTTCAACAAGCCTTCTGCACCAGCCGGTGTGCCGGCCATGCTCGACATGCCGTTGAGCAACAAGGGGCCGAGCGCGCCGAGGCCTTTGCCGACGGCCGAGCTGTCGGCGCCGAGCGCCGGCGCGAGCTTGCCGATGATTTCGGGGCCGAATGACGATGCGATTGATTCGATGATCGAGGCCATGCTGGTACTCCTTCGAGAGCTGAAACTGAAGAACGCGCCGACCGGCGGGCTCCGCGGCGCACTGTAGGCCGATCACATACGCGAAGTCGCTACCAAACGCACAGCGTCAAGAGGGTTTCAGCGTCACCGCGCACGGCTGCGTTTGCCATCCGTTCGCCCTGAGGTATCGAAGGGCTGGCGCGGGGCTTCGATACCTCAGCCCGAACGGGTAACGTGTACCTCAAATCGGCTTCAACTTGCCCTTGAACGATTCCTTCAACGGCTTGCCCGGCAGCGGCGGGAAGACGATCTTCTCGTCGGGCACTTTCGTGTCGGGCAGGTGGTCCAGCAGATGGCGGATCAGCGCCAGCCGGCCGCGTTTCTGGTCGTTGAAATCGACCAGCGTCCACGGCGCGCTCTTGGTGTGCGTGGCGTCGAGCATCGCCTCGCGCGCTTGGGTGTAGGCGGCGTACTTCTCGCGCGCCTTCAGGTCGATCGGTGAGAGCTTCCAGCGCTTCATCGGGTCTTCGAGCCGCTCGGCAAAACGCGCTTCCTGCTGCGCCTGATCGACCGTCAACCAATACTTGAAGAGCAGCAGGCCGTCGTCGACGAGCAGCTTCTCGAAGGCCGGCGCAGCTTTCAGAAACGCCGCCGTTTGCACCGGCGTGCAGAACCCCATCACCGCTTCGACCCCGGCGCGGTTGTACCAACTGCGATCGAACAGCGCGACCTCGCCGGCCGCCGGCAGGTACGGCACGTAGCGCTGAAAGTACCACTGCGTGCGCTCGCGCTCGCTCGGCTTGGCCAAGGCGACGACGTGGCACTGGCGCGGATTGATCGTGTCGGCGATGGCGTTGATGACGCCGCCCTTGCCGGCCGTGTCGCGGCCTTCGATGATGACGAGCAGGCGCTTGCCCGTGGCTTGCAGCCAGCGCGCCATCTGGTTCAATTCGAGCTGCAGCGGTTCGAGCTGTTCGAGATAGTCCTTCTTCGACAGGCCGGACTTGTTCTTCATTCGTTGCTCCTCTTGTGGATGACCTTCAGTGCTTCGCGCACCGTCAACGGCGAAAGCTGCGCAGCGTACTCCTCGCAGAACATCTGCACTTCCTCCGCTGCCGCATACGAGCGCTCGCGCAGCGCCCAGCCGATGCCTTTGCGGATGAAGAATTCGTTCGCGAACTTGCCCTTGCCGATCGACGGCAGGATCGTGTCGTAGAGCAGCACGGCGTCGAACGTCTTCGTCATCGAGGCTGCGCTGCACGAGCATCGCCGCGCGGCGCAGCCACAGGTCGTCGCCGTGCGCCCAGACGGCGCAACAGCGGCTTCATCTCGGCCGGGTGGCGCTCCAGCAAACGCGCCAGCACATTGCCCGAGAGGTCGTCGACGAGATCCCACCACGCGCCGCTCGTGATCATCATCTGCACCACCGGCAGCAGCTCGAAATGCACCAGCTTCGGATGCGCGCGGCCCAGGCGCGGCAGCTCGACCGCCGCATAGCGCTCCTCGCGAAAGCGCGCCTCGCGCCACAGCACAGTCATCGTGCGGGCCAGTGCGGCCGTGGTCGTCGCGGGATGCGTCTTCACCACGTCGGCGGTGAGCTTGCGCCGCAGCGGCGCGGCAATGCCGTAGAACGGCAGCGCCGACTTCATGTAGGCCTGCATCGGCGCCGCCTGTGCAGCGTCGGCATGCGCGGCAAACGCCGCGCGCAACGCAGCGATCAGCGGCTCATCGCCGTGCTCACGCGCCGCCAAAGAGTTGTGCATGCGCCGTGCGCAGCTCGCGCTTGAGCAGCTTGCCGCTCGGGTTCTTCGGCAGCGCGTCGACGAAGACCACGCGCTTGGGCGCCTTGAACGATGCGAGATGCAACGCGCAGTGCGCGAGCAGCGCTGCTTCGTCGAGCGCCGCGGCGTCGGGCTTGCGCACGACGACGGCCACCACGGCCTCGACCCAGCGCGGGTGCGGCAGGCCGATGACGGCCACTTCGCTCACACCGGCCAGGCGGTAGATCGCCTCTTCGACCTCGCGGCTGGCCACGTTCTCGCCGCCGCTCTTGATCATGTCCTTCTTGCGATCGACCACAAAGATGAAGCCCTCGTCGTCGATCGTCGCCAGATCGCCCGAGTGAAACCAGCCGCCCTCGAACGCGGCGGCGGTGCGCTCGTCGTCGTGAAAGTAGCCCGAGAGCAGTTGCGGGCTGCGGTGCACGATCTCGCCGACCTCGCCGGGCTTCACATCGCGCATCGCGTCATCGACGACACGCGTCTCGACATTGAGCACCGCGCGGCCGCACGAACCCGGCTTGCGCAACTGGTCGTCGGGGCCGAGCATCGTCGCCAGCGGCGCGATCTCGGTCTGGCCGTAGAGGTTCCACAGGCGCACCTTCGGCAGCCGCTCGGCGAGCTCGCGCAGCACCGCCACCGGCATGATCGACGCGCCGTAGTAGCCCTTGGCCAGGCTCGACAGGTCGGTCTTGTCGAACAGCGGCGAGCGCAGCAGCGAGATCCACACCGTCGGCGGCGCGAAGAACGAGGTGATGCGGTGGCGCTCGATCAGCGGCAGCAGGTTGTCGGGCGTCGGCTTGGCGGTGATGACGTTCGACGAGCCGACATAGATCGCCGGGCCGAAGAAGACGTCCAGCTGCGCGCAGTGGTACAGCGGCAGCGCGTGCAGCGCAAAGTCTTCGGCGGCGATCGACGCATCGACGACGCAGCTCACGTACTGCCACATCACCGCGTCGTGCGTCAGCATCGCGCCCTTGGGCGCCGACTCGGTGCCGCTGGTGTAGACGATCTGCGCCAGGTCGCTGCCTGCGAGCGACACCGCTGGCAACGGCTCGCTGCACGCGGCGAGTTCATCGAAGGTGAGCATGCCGGCCGCCGGTGCGCTGGCGTCTTCCGACGGCAACCACAGCATCTGCTCGACGGCCGTGTCGCGTGCCGCCGCCGTCGCGCGCCAACTCGGCCAGGCCGCTGTCGGTGGCGAGCCACTTCGCGCCGGCGTGGCGCAGGATGTACGCCGCCTCTTCTGCCTTCAACATGAAGTTGATCGGCACCAGCACCGCGCCCAGGCGCGCCAACGCGAAGCGCAGCGCCGCGAAGCCGTGCGAGTTGCGCGCCAGGATGGCGACGCGGTCGCCCTTGCCGACACCGCGTTGCGCGAGCCCGGCGGCGATGCGGTCGGCGATGGCATCGAACTCGGCATAACTCCAGCGCGTGTCGCCGCAGGCGACGGCCAGCTTGCCCGGGTGGCGCGCAGCGCTGCGGTGCAGCAGGTCGCCGATCGTGTGGCGGCGGATGGTGGTGATGTCTGGGTTCATGGGGCAGCGTAGAGCGTGCGGCGGTGCGCGTGAAACCCGGGCCTACCCGCATGGCCGACAAAGCCCCGCGCGCGCAGATGGCAGAGTGCGGCACCAGAATCGCAGCTCCTCGGCACGCACCCCTTCGACCATGAGCGACCTGTCTGCTTTTCCGATCACCCGCAAGTGGCCCGCGCAGCACCCCGAGCGCCTGCAGCTCTACTCGCTGCCCACGCCCAACGGCGTCAAGGTGTCGATCGCGCTCGAAGAAACCGGCCTGCCGTACGAGGCGCACCTCGTCAGCTTCGACAGCAACGACCAGTTCACGCCGGAGTTCCTGTCGCTCAATCCGAACAACAAGATTCCCGCGATCGTCGATCCGAACGGCCCCGGCGGCAAGCCGCTGGCGCTGTTCGAGTCCGGCGCGATCCTGGTCTATCTGGCGGCCAAGACCGGCCAGCTTGATGCCGAAGGACGACGCGCGGCGCTACGAGACGCTGCAGTGGGTGATGTGGCAGATGGGCGGCGTGGGCCCGATGTTCGGCCAGCTCGGTTTCTTCCACAAGTTCGCCGGCAAGGACTACGAGGACAAGCGCCCGCGCGACCGCTACGTGGCCGAGACCAAGCGCCTGCTCGGCGTGCTCGAGCAGCGCTTGACGGATCGCGCGTGGATGATGGGCGACGAGTACACGATCGCCGACATCGCCACGCTGCCGTGGGTGCGCAACCTCGTCGGCTTCTACGGCGCGGGCGAGCTCGTCGGCTTCGAGCAGTTCTCGAATGTGCAGCGCGTGCTGAAGGCCTTCGTCGCGCGGCCGGCGGTGGAGCGCGGCCTGAACATTCCGCCGCGCGCCTGATGCTGCAACGCCCCGCCGCCTGGTACGCCGAGCGCCTGGCCGAGCCGCGCGCCGCCGACGGCCGGCCGCGCGTGGTGATCGACACCGACGCCGCCAACGAGATCGACGACCAGTTCGCGCTGGCGTGGGCGCTGCTCGCGCCCGAGCGGCTGGACGTGCTCGCGGTGTACGCCGCGCCCTTCTCCTTCGAGCACCGCCGCCGCGAATGGCAGCGCGCGCTGGCGGCGCAGGCGCAGCCGCAGCAGGCCTCGGCCTGGGACCGCGCGCTGCTGGCGCAGCACGCCAGCGCGCTGGCGCGGCTGCAGCGCGAGGGCCGCACGCCGGAATCGATCCGCGACTGGCCGGTGTTCTGCGCGCCGGGCGAGGGCATGGAGCGCAGCTTCGACGAGATCGTGCGCATCTACTCGCTGCTGCGCCTGCCGCACGCCGGCCGCGTGTTCCGCGGCAGTGCCGACTACCTCGCCGACGAGCGCACGCCGCTGCCACCGAGCGAGGCCGTGGAGCACCTGATCGAGACGGCGCTGGCCACGCCGGCCGACGCGGCGCCGCTGTACGTGGCGGCGATGGGCTGCATCACCAACGTCGCCAGCGCGCTGCTGCGCGCGCCCGAGATCGCCGAGCGCATAGTCAGTCGTCTGGACCAGCGGCTTCCCGTCGCACGCGCCGCACATCAACTTCTCGCTCAACCTGGAGCAGGACATCGCGGCGACGCGCGTGCTGTTCGACAGCGGCGTGCCGATCGTCTACCTGCCGGGCTTCCACGTCGGCGCGCAGCTGCGCCTGTCGCTGCCCGAGATGGAACGGCACGTGCAGCCCTGCGGCGCCATCGGCGCCGAGCTGCACCGCCTGTACCGCGACGCCAACCCGCTGCGCGACCTCGCCGGCCTGGACCCGCGCGCCCCCGGCTACTCGTGGGTGATCTGGGACGTGATCGACATCGCCTGGCTGCTGAACCCGGCGTGGGTGCCGAGCACGCTGGTGCCGACGCCGGGGCTGGATGGGGAGCGGCGCTGGGTCGGGCGCGGGGAGGGGGCGGCGCCGATGCGCGAGGCGTATGCGGTGGCGCGGGACGCGGTCTTTGGGGACTTTTTCGGGGCGTTGGCGCGGGCGGCATTTAATCTGACGCCCTGAAGCGCTGGCGCTTTCCAATGGGCGTTCGGTCGTCGGCTTACCGCAGGGCTGACGCTGAGGCCGGCACTAGGAAATACGCTGGCGGCAATGGGCGGCTGCTTTCGGTGGCGCCAAGTACCATCGCGCAGACAAGACATTCGCTTCTATCGGCGCTGCGGCGAACCGGAAGACTGCAGGGGGACATGGGCAGAACTGGATATCCATTTCTAGGCAGCTTTGGCTATGGAACGCCAGGTGTGCCTAAAGCTGAGCATGTGTCCTTGCCCCAACACGTTATGCATCTCATACGCCAACCTCAGTAGGGAGCAGGCTTTGATCTACGAATCATGGGGCTTCAAAGGTTCCCCGTTTCAAACCACATCGCTGCCGGCGTCAGAACTGGGCGAGAAGCTACTGGTGGGGCGGGATAGCGAACTCAACACCCTCATGCGGCGGATCGCGTCGCCTCCGAAACTTGCAACGTTGGAGGGCTTGAACGGCGTCGGGAAAACAAGCGTTGTCAACGTCGCGTGCCACAAGTTGTTCACGCAGCACGTTCAATCGGGATCAGGTCCGCTCTACGTACCCTGTCGACGCATCTTTCAGCTCAATCCGGGCCAGGATCTAAGCAGCTTCATGGACAGCGTCCTCATGGAGGTCGCCCAGACATTGATTGACCGAGGCGCCTACATCCAGAAGACACATCCGGAACTTCACACGGTCGCCATCGATCGCTGGCTGAACTCAGCGCAGCTGGTCTCCTTTCAGGCAGGTGCTTTCTCCGTGCAGGCGGGTTATCAGTCCGAGACCAACACCTCATCCGGCTATGAGCGAAGTGGCTTCCGTAAGGCAGTCGCCGGCATCCTGGAGCAGATATTCCCAGACGCGCAGGCCGGCGGGGTGATCTGCACAATCGACAACCTGGAGCTGCTTCAATCTTCTGAGGCCGCTCGGCAGCAACTCGAGCAACTTCGCGACGAGTTGCTCAACATACCAGGCCTGCGCTGGGTGCTTTGCGGCGCGCTGGGTATCGTGTACGGAGTCGTGGCGTCTCCACGACTCGAAGGCTACCTTCACACGCCAATTGAGATCGGTGAGATCTCCGACCGGCATGCCGCCGACATCCTGCGTAGCCGACTGAACGCGTTCAGCAGCAGCGCCGCTGAGCCGTACTTGCCACTGCGACCCGAGGACTTTGCCCGCTTGTACGAGCTACTTCGCGGCAATCTTCGCAGCGTCCTCAGCTATGCAGATGACTACTGTCAATGGATCGCTGATCGTGTAGCGCCCAGTGATGACGCGAACAAGCAGAGGATGTTCGACCACTGGCTGCTCAGCCAGGCAGCAGCTGCTCACACGGCGGTACGCCAGGAACTGCGCCCACGGGCGCAGCAAGTCTTTCAGAAGGCCATCAACGTCGGCGGCGTCTTCTCGCCAAGCGACTACGAAGACTTTGAGTTCAACAGCGTGCAGGCATTCAGGCCGTCTATCCGAGACCTGGAGGCGGGCGGTCTTCTAGTGAGTACTCAAGACGACGGGGATAAGCGTCGCAAGACCATCCAGATCACGCCAAAGGGCTGGCTGGTCGACTTGCACCTCAGGGGCCAGGCGAGTTAGCTAGCCAACGCTTTCGCAGCTGTGAGCGCAAGAGGGAGACGTATAGCCCTTCGCTGGGCCGCCTCGCGCCGGCATCGCGCTTGGCGCGCTTCTCGGAGTGGCTCATCATTCGACCAGCGGGCCAAGCGCCGTACCGGCCGTCGCGCCTCAGCTCATACGTTTAGGTCTCATATGCAAGCACTGGCTCCTGAGCAACTGCTGCTGGAAGTGCAAGACATCATCCGCTCAATGCCCGGTCCGCGAGATTTCGGTGCGAACGCTGATGTCTGCATTCCGTGGCTTGGCCGCGCCAATGCGGCAATGAACCAGTGGGACGCTCCGCGCTCCATGATTCACTTTGAACCGGAGGTTCGGAAGTACGCCACATTGCAGGCCAACGCAGACCGCGTGAACTTCACGCCCTTTCGGCAACACCTGTTGATGCTCCTTCACCAAGCCGAGAGCGACCTTCGGCTCAGAACCAGTGGGCCGCTGTCGATTGGGGTCTCTGCTGGTCGAGTGTTCGAGTACTTTGATGAGCTCCGCAAGCTCATCGAAACAGCCAAGAGTGATCTGCTGATGATTGATCCTTACCTCGATGCCGAGTTCGTAAGCCGCTACCTGAACTTCGTTTCTCAAGGCACGAAAGTGCGAATGCTTGCGCGTGAGCGCATATCAACGCTCAAGCCAGCAGTCGCGGCGTTCGTTGCGCAGTCTGGACTCTCCGTTGAGATACGGTCTGTCGGTGGCTTCCACGACCGCTATCTCTTGGTAGACGGACAAGCCTGTTATCAGTCCGGGGCATCCTTCAAGGACGGTGCCAGGAAAACGCCTACGGTACTTGTTCAGATCACGGACGCGTTCGCAAGCATTAAAGCAACCTATGAGCAGCTTTGGTCGAACGCTGCGCCCGTGGGAGTGTCAGGATTTCTGTGTGTGAGGCGGATTGCTGGATCGGTTGTTGGTTGATTTTGCTCTGAAGGTTTTAAGGCCCCGGCCAGGCCGCCGGAGGCCCCCGGTTGTGCAATGTACTCATGCATTACCTGCTGCCCGCGCGCGTTGTGTCGTGCACCTGCGTGAAGCGCTCCTCGTAGAGGATGGCGAACTGATTCATTGCCTCCTTCCAGTGGTGCGCCGCGCGGCCCCAATCGGCCGTGATGTTGCGCAGCGCCAGCCAGATCAGCTTGCTGGCCGCCTCGTCACTCGGGAAGTGCCCGCGCGTCTTGATGATCTTGCGCAGCCGCGCGTTGATGCTCTCGATAGCGTTGGTTGTGTAGATCACGCGGCGCACCGCCGGCGGGAAGGTGAAGAACGGAATCACCCGGTCCCACGCTCGGCGCCAGGCTGCCACCACGGTCGGGAACTTGCGGCCCCACGCGCCTTGCTCGAACGCATCGAGTTCAGACGCCGCCGCCTCGGCGCTCGGCGCCGTGTAGATCGGCTTGATCGCCGCAGCCAGCGCCTTGCGGTCCTTCCAGCTCGCATAGTCCAAGCTGTTGCGCATCAGGTGCACGATGCACGTTTGCAGCGTGGTGGCCGGGAACACCGCAGCCAGCGCCTCTGGCATGCCCTTCAGGCCATCGGTCACGGCGATCAGGATGTCGGCCACGCCGCGCGTCTTCAAGTCGTTGAAGACCTTCATCCAGAACTTCGCGCCCTCGGTGTTGTCGATCCAGATACCCAGGATGTCGCGCGTGCCGTCGGGCAGCACGCCCAGCGCCAGGTAGATCGCCTTGTTGCGCACCACGGCGTCTTCGCGAATCTTCACCCGCAGCGCGTCGAAGAAGACCACCGGATACATCGGCTCGAGTGGCCGGGACTGCCAGGCACCGACCTCGGCCATCACCGCGTCGGTGACTGCGCTGATGAACTCAGGGGACACCTCGCATCCGTACTGCTCGGCCAGAAAGCCCTGGATCTCGCGCACCGTCATGCCGCGCGCGTACATGACGGTGATCTTGTCGTCAAAGCCGGTGAAGTGGCGCTCGTGCTTGCCGATGAGCAGCGGCTCGAAGGAGCCCAGTCGATCGCGCGGCACCTCGATGCGCAGCGGGCCGTCGTCGGTGCGCACGGTCTTGGCGCTGGCGCCGTTGCGATGGTTGCTGGCGTCCTCGGGCCGATCGGTGCGGCTCGCATAGCCCAGGTGGTGCGTCAGCTCGGCGCCGAGCGCACGCTCGACCAGCGCCTTCTTCAGCGCCATCGACAGGTCGTTGAACTCCACCCGGTTCATCGGCCCGGTGACGAGCTGGTCAACGATCTCCTTGGGGATCTTCTGCAGCGCCGCGCTCTTGGCGGCAATGGCCGCGTTCCTGGCCTTGGTTTTGCTGATCGTCTCGGTCTTGTTGCTTGGCATACATGCTCCTTGTCGTCATGCTATGCCTCGTACACAAAAATCAGGACAGGCTCGCGCCCGTATGAGACCTAAAGGCCTCAAGACAGCGCCCCCGATGAGTGAATCACAGACCAGTCGCATCAAGTTCGCCTACTTCCATGCGTCGTGGAGAAGCTCTGACGGTTCGCGATCAGATCTGCGTCAGACGGCTCGCAAAATTGCGGCTGAAGACTACGTCGAGAAAATGCATGGCAAGCTCTTCTGTCCGGGCTGCTATGAGCCTTTGACACGCTCACCTAGGGACAAGCCTCTGTTTAGGAACGGTAGACGGGCATGCTTTGCGCACCTGCCGTCAGAGCAACCCGTGCCGTGCGACCTTCGGTCAGCTAAATCAGGGGGCAAGCATTTCCTTAGCGAAGAAGAGGCGCTTCAAGCCATCGCGAATCAAGAACTCGTGGTGATCTCCTCGTTCCTGAACGAGCCAGAAGTGCCTTTCGCGCCGGCGGGCATCTATGACCAAACGCCTGTAGAGGAAGCTACTGGACCAGTTTCCGAAGTGCCGATCTCGCGGCATGTGGGTGAAACGTTTCGGCTACCAACACGGGCCTCAACCGTTGAGGCAATTTGCCGACGATTCGACCTGAACTTGTACAGGTACTTCGTCTTTCCTGGTACCAACGCTGCGGTGCGCCTCATCGACGCTCTTACGGACATTCGGCTAGTTGACTCGGAACGCGAGCATCCAGCTCTGTACTTTGGGCGCATCGTTACGTCGTTCAATGCCGGGCAGACCCCAAAACCCACGAACTTGCGCATGACTGAGTTGGCATGCCACCGCGGTGTGAAGGACTTCTATGTGAAAGTAGTCGATCGAATGCAAACGCAGAAGGGCATCTCAGAGCAGTCGCGGGGACGGTTTGTACTGTTCTGGGGAAGCATCGGCGTCAGCGGCATCGGACTGTGTGTTGAAGACCTTGCTTGGGGTGAGTTCGCGTTGCTGCCACAAATGTATGAACAACTGCTGCCTTCGATGGAAGGCTAGCCCCTCCATCGAGCGCTAGCGCGCAGTGCAAGACGCAGCCTAACTTTGCCAAGCCCTCGGCTGGCCTGTTGCGTTCGTGGTTATTACTCCGCGCCGGCTTGGGCGTCCGCGAACCTCTGCAGCTACCTGGCGCCATTGAAGCTGACAAGGCATCGCTTGTTGCTGGTTCTTGGAGGCTACCGTTGTGGGCCGCTCGCCGCTCTGCTGCCCCAACGCCATCACCCGAACTCCCGCCGCAGCTCCTCCGTCTCCGCGCACACCCGCTCCACCGCCCCCACGCCCAGATAGCAGTCCACCCGCTCGCGCACATGCGCCACCAGCGCGTCGCTGCTGTGTTCGGCCGACCAGTCCTCGCCGTCGGCGCCGGCGTGCGCGGCGCGCGGCGACAGCACGCGCCACTTCGCGCACCAGGTGACGGACCACAGCCACATCGCGGCGCGCAGCGGCACGAACCACGGGCGCAGCGCGGGGCCGATGTCGCAGGCGCGCTGCCAGCGCTCGTAGAAGGCGACGACCTCGGCCACGCTCAGCTCGGCGCGGCTGTCCACGTCCCAGGTGGTGGAGGTGTAGAGCGTGGCGTGCGCCAGGTCCAGCGGCGGGTGGCTGTAGCGCGCCTTCTCCAGATCGACCAGCACGGCGCGGCCGTCTTCGGGGCGCACGAGGAAGTTGCCGGGGTGGCCGTCGAAGGCGATCAGGCGCTTCGGCGGGCGCGCCGCACGCTCGCACTCGCGCGCGAAGCGCTCGCGCGCGGCGTCGATGGCCGCGCGCGCCGCCGGCGGCAGCGCCGCGGCGTCGAGGTACACGGCCTGGGCCTCGATCTCGTCGCGCAGCGCGGCCAGCGGGTCGGCGGCATCGAGCAGCGGGGCGCGCTGCGGCGGCGTCGGCCGGCAGCGGCAGCGTGTGGATCGCGGCGAAGGCGTCGGCGATGGCATCCAGATCCTCGGGCAGGCGCGCGCTGCGGCCCACGATCTCCTCCACCAGCAGCGCGCCGTGCGGCAGCGCCGCGCTCACCGGCAGCAGGCCGTGTACGCGCGGCACGTGGCCGCTGGCCGCCGCGCGCCGGTAGCACGCGGCTTCGTAGGCCAGGTTGTCTGCCGCGCTCAATGCCATCTGGCTGTGCTTGGGCACGCGGGCGAGCACGCCGCTCGCGCCCAGGCGCACGTGGTGGTGCGCGAGGCCCTTGTCGTGCAGGCGCGCCAGCGGCGCGTCGGCCCAGGGCGAGCGCGCGAGCTGCAGCGCGCGCCGCAGGTCGGCGAGCAGCGCGTCGTCGTCAGTGCGGGCGAGCGGGGGGGACGCGGGAGCCGGGGTCATCAGGGGTGGTCGGGGCCGGGGGGCGCGGCTTACAGCCAGCCCTCTATCGGGTGGGGCAGGTGCTGCAGGTCGGCCGGCTCGTCGATGTCGTGCAGCGTCGCCAGCTCGGCGTGGCGCAGGCCGGCCGCGGCCAGGCGCCGCCGCGTCTCGGCCAGCACCTGCGGCGTGCTCCAGGGCATGGCGTCGAACAGCGAGGACGCCCGCGCCGCGGCCTCGCGGCGCAGGCCGAGCAGCGCGTAGCCGCCGTCGGCGGCGGGCACGAGCACGGCGTCGGTGCCGGGCTGCGCGAGCGCGGCGTCGGCGGCGCGCAGCACGGCGGCGTCGAGCGCGGGGGCGTCGGTGCCGATGATCAGCGCGCGCGCGGCCGATTCGAGCGCGTGCGCGAGCAGGCGCTGCATGCGCGCGCCGAGGTCGCCGTCGCCCTGCGGCGCGAGCGTGACGCCGCCTTGCGCGGCCTGCGCGGCGAAGGCGGGGTGCGTGGTGTCGGGGGTGCAGGCGAGCAGCACGTCGCCGAGGTCGGCGGCGCGCGCCTGCTGCAGCGTGTGCGCGAGCAGGCGCGCGGCCAGGCGCGCCGCGCCGTCGGCGCCGAGGGCGGGGATGAGGCGCGTCTTGGCCAGGCCGGGCAGCGGGGCCTTGGCCATGACGATGAGCTGGGTGGGTGCATGCTCGAAGGGCTTCGACAAGCTCAGCCCGAACGGGTTGGGAAGGGTGCGCCCGAACGGCATGGGGTGGGTGCGCCCGCACGGGACGGGGTGGGTGCGCCCCACGGGACGGGGTGGGTCCGTCGAACAGGATGCGGTGAGTCCGATCATCCTGAGCTGTCGAAGGACGGTACGCCGCCGCCAGGCGCTCGGCCTGACGCCGCGCCAGTACAGCCAGCGCAGCCGCCACATCAAGACGATGGTGCGCCAGGCGCCGCGCTCGTCCCAGCGCCGGCCGGAGGTGACCACCTTGGCGCGCAGGCACGCCGGTGCGCCCGCGTGGCGACGCAGGCGCTTGCTGAGTTCGATGTCCTCCATCAGCGCCTGGTCCGGAAAGCCGCCGACGGCATCGAAGACCTCGCGCCGCATGAACAGCGCCTGGTCGCCGGTGGCGATGCCGCTGATCCGTGAGCGCGCGTTCATGAAGGCGGCAACGACGGGCAGCCAGCGCGAGCGGCCGGCGATGCGCACGTCGAAGCGGCCCCAGGCGCTCTGCATCAGCGCCGCAGTAACGAGGGTGAATGCATCGGCCGGCAGCGTGGTGTCGGCATGCAGGAACAGCAGCGCATCGCCGTTGGCCGCCCGCGCGCCGGCGTTCATCTGCCGCGCGCGGCCGCGCGGCGCGGCGAGCACGGCATCTGCGGCGCCTTGGCAGCGCGCGACGCTGCCGTCACGGCTGCCGCCATCGACGACGACGAGCTGCACGCCCTGCGCACGCAGCGGCGCCAGCGCGGCCAGTGCTGCGCCGATGCGCTCGGCTTCGTCGAGCACGGGCATCACGATCGACAAGCGGGACGGCGGCTTCGACATGCAGGCGGCGATGGTGCCACGGCAACAGACGACCCCCTTGTTTGTCATGGCTTGCAGGCCGTCCTGGGGGTACGCAGCCGCCATTCAGGCGCGCAGACTGCGCGCCCGCACCACTCTCGAACGCGTTTCTCGACCGTCTGTTTCTCGCGATGGAAGTCTTCATCAGCTACCGCCGCCTCGACGGCAACCTGCAAGCCCTGCTCGTGCACAAGGAGCTGGAGCAGCGCCTGCCCGGCCACGAGATCTTCATGGACGTGGCCGACATCGGCTGGGGCGACGACTTCGTGCAAGCGATCGATGCCCGCATGGCGCGCGCCGACGTGGTGATCGTGATCATCGGCAAGCGCTGGCAGGAGATGCTGCAGGCGCGCGAGCGCGGCGACGATTGGGTGCGCCACGAAGTGACCACCGCGTTGCGGCTGCGCGCCGCGTCGTTGGCGGCCGGCGGCAAGGCGCGGCCGCGCGTGCTGCCGGTGCTGGTGGATGGGGCGGCGCAGATCGACCAGGGCCGCCTGCCCGAGGCGCTGAAGGCGTTGGCCCAACTCAACACGAAGAGCTTCGACGAGCACGCCAGCGAGAGCAGCCTCAATCAAATCGTCGAGGCGGTGCGCGGCGTCAAGGACAAGGACCAGGTGGACCACGAGCGCTGGCGACGCGTCGCCTTCCACGCCTCGTGGGCCGTGGGCGCGCTGCTGGCCGTGGCCTCGTTGACCTCGCTGCTCGACGTGGTCGGCCTCGACACGCGCGCACGCACACTGACGCTGGCGCTGGCCTCGGTGGGCCGCGACGCCGCTGCGCTGCCTTGGAGCGACAGCGTGGTCTGGGTGGCGATCGACACCGACACGCAGGTCCATCTCAATCGGCCGCTCGACGAGTCGTGGCGCAAGCAGCATGCGCTGGTGATCGACATCGCGCAGCGTGCCGGCGCGCGCGGGCTGGCGTTCGACCTGAGCTTCGAAGACGCCGGCCCGCCGGAGGCCGACGCGGCGTTGGAGCGCGCGCTGCGTGCGGCGCGCAGCTCGATCGGCGCGACCGGCGGCACGCGCCCACCGCTGCCGGTGGCGGTGGCGGTGCAATCGCTCGACGCTGTCACGCGCCAGCCGAAGCTGCTGCCGCGCTTCGCCACGCTGGTGCAACCAGCCCTCGGCTGCGCCGGAAAACGCGCGGGCCAGGCGGTGTCGCTGCCGCTGGCATCGCTGCGCGGCGGCGCCGACCTGCCGCATGACGCGTCGCTGAAACGCGAGGCCTGGCTGCCGTCGCTCGCGCTCGCAGCGTGGAGCGGCAACGGCGCCATCGAGCAGGTGACGCCCACCTGGTCGAGCCTGCGCGTGCGCGCGCAGGAGCGCTCGGTGGACGTGCCGGTGTTCCTGCACAGCGACATCCGCCGGCCCACCGCGTGCCCGGTGATCGCGCCCGGCGACCGCGTGGCGCAGCAGTGGATCGACGGCCACGCGCTGCCGCGGCTCGACCGTGCGCCACGCCGCGTCTCGTACCGCGACGTGCTCGAGCGCGAGCCCGCGGCGCTGCAAGCGCTGCGCGGGCGCATCGCGCTGGTCGGCATCGATCTGCCGGGCGAAGATCGCCTGGACGTGCCGGGCGAAGAAGGCGACCGCGCCGGCGCGGAGCTGTTCGTGGCGCAGATCGATGCGCTCGAACGCGGCGCTGCCGTGCGCGCGCTCGGCCTGCCGGCGCAGGCCGTGCTGCTGATCGCGCTGGCGCTGTGCGGCGCGCGGCTGGCCGCCGCTGCCGCGCGGCGTCGCCCCGAGGCGCGCTACCCGGCGCTGCTGCTGGGCTGCGTCGTGCTGCTCGTGATGTGTGCGATGGTCTATCGCCAGACCGGCTGGCTGGTGGCCGCGCCATACGCCTCGCTCGCGCTGCTGGCCGGCGGCATCGATTGGCGGCATTGGTGGCGCAAGCGGCTGGCGCGCAAGCGCGATGCGGAGCATGCGACGTGGAAACCGATCGCGCATTGATCGCCACGCGCGGCCGTGGGCTGCCGTGCCGGCTGCTCGCCTGGCTGCTGATCGTCGCCATCGCACTGTCCGGCTGCGCCACACCGTCGCGCGACGGCCCGGTCGCCGCCAAGGACCATTACGCCACCGTCACCGGCGTGGCGCTGGACAACCGCGCTGCACCATCGCCAGACACCACGGTGGCGGCGCTGTGGCGCGACAACGCGTGGACCGCGATCAAGCCCGGCCTGGCACTGCGCCGCGGCGACATCGTGCAGACCGGCGCGCGCGGCGCACTCGTCATCGCCTACAGCAACGGCAGCGTGCTCTACGTCGGCGCCAGCACACGCGGGCGCATCGGCTCGTTCACCGAGCTGGTGGGGCGCGTGTTCGTCAAGGTGAAAGGCTTCTTCGAAGTCGAGACGACCTTCGTCAAGGCCGGCGCCAAGGGCACGGCCTACGAGGTGGTGTCCACGGCCGACGGCGGCGCGCGCGTGATCGTGGTGGACGGCATCGTCGAGCTGAGTTCGCGCAACGCCGCGTGGCCCGCGGTCGCGCTCGGCGCCGGCACGCGCGCCGCGGCTATCCGCAGCCGCCGCTGCCGGCGCAGGCGAGCGAGGCGGATCTGCAGTCGATCGAGTCGTGGATCAAGCCGCTCGAGCAACTGCCGGCGCGCGCCGATGCGGGCTCGACGGCCAAGGCGGTGGCCGTGGCGGTCGGCATCGCCGCGCTGCTGGCGATCATTGCCGGCGCACGCAAGGACCGCCGGGAGCGGCCGAACACGCCGGCGGGGACAACGACGCCAGAGCGTTCAACCGCGCCGGCGCCGGATGCGAAACCGCCTGCCGCCACCGCCACCGCCGCCGCCGCCGCCGCAGCCAGGCCCTGTCGTGAACTGAGAGTCAAGGACCGGCTGGGCGGACGACAAGAGGTTCGAGGAGGGTGCCGCCAACCAAGCGTTGCCGCTCTTGCGGTCGTGCCCCGGTTCGGGTGATGCTTCGCCCCCACCGCACGAACCCAAACCAACGGAGACTTTCAATGCACATTCGACGTACCTTCACGATCACGGGCATCGCCGCCGCGGCACTGCTGCTGTCGGCCTGCCAGTCGGCCATGAAGGCACCGGCCGCTGCAACACCAGCCCCTGCCGCCGCGCCCGCAGCCGCCGCACCGCCGCCGGCCTGGCAACAAGGCCGCACGGCAGAGCAGGCGAGTTCGAAGCTCGCGCCGCTGGCCGGCAAGCTGGTCGCCACGCCGGCCGCAGACATTCCGCTGGCCAGCTTCAAGCTGCCGCCCGGCTTCAAGGCCGAGGTCTGGGCCACCGGCATGCCCGGCGTGCGCGCGATGGCGCGCGGCGCCCGGCGGCAAGATCTACGTCGGCACGCGCGGCATCGGCCGCGTGTACGAGGTCACCGACGGCGGCGCGCAGCGCACGAGCCGCGTGGTGGTGGACAAGCTGACGCAGCCGGCCGGCGTGGCGGTGGCGCCCAACGGCGCGCTGTACGTGATGGCGATCGACAAGGTGCTGCGCTTCGACGGCATCGAGGCGAACCCGACGCGTGGCGCCGGTGGACATGACCGCCGCCTTCAAGCTGCCGAAGGAGCAGCACCACAACTGGAAGTACATCGCCTTCGGACCCGACGGCAAGCTCTACGTGCCGTTCGGCGCGCCGTGCAACATCTGCGAGCCGACCGAGGAGTACGCGCAGATCCGGCGCTACAACGCCGATGGCTCGGGCATGGAAGTCATCGCGCGCGGCGTGCGCAACACGCAGGGCTTTGCCTGGCACCCGACCACGCGCGAGATGTGGTTCACCGACCACGGCCGCGACTGGATGGGCGACAACATGCCCGAGGACGAGCTGAACCGCATGACGCGCACGGGCGCGAACTTCGGCTTCCCGTACTGCCACGCCAACGCGGTGGCCGACAAGGACATCCGCAAGGCCGACCCATGCGCTGGCGTGACGCTGCCGGTGCAGACGATGGGCCCGCACGCCGCGGCGATGGGGGTGCACTTCTACACCGGCGCGATGTTCCCGGCCGAGTACCGCAACACGATGTTCGTGGCACGCAAGGGCTCGTGGAACCGGACCGAGAAGTTCGGCTACGACGTGGTCACGGTGCAGATGGACGCGCAAGGCGCGAACCCGAAGATCGTGCCGTTCATGACCGGCTTCGCGAATCCCGCCGCCGACTCGTTCAGCGGCCGGCCAACGTACTTCCTGCAGCTGCCCGACGGCTCGCTGCTGGTGGCCGACGAGCAGCTCGGCGCGATCTACCGCATCACGTATGCGCGTTGAGGCGCTCGCCGCGGCGCTGCTGCTGGCGTGCAGCGGTGGCGCCGCGGCGCAGGGAGCGGCGCCGCCGGCCATGCTGCTGGCGCAGTGCGCGGCGTGCCACGGCGAGCGTGGCGTCTCGACGCTCATCGGCGTGCCGTCGTTGGCGGCGCAGCCGAAGGTGTTCACCGAGACGCAGCTCGTGCTGATCCGCGAGGGCTTGCGTGAGGTGCCGGCGATGCAGGTGGTGATGAAGGGCATGAGCGACGAGACGATCAGCGCGCTGGCTGCGCACTTTGCTGCGCAGCCGGCGCCGGCACCCGCGGCATTGACGCAAGCCGGCAAGGCCAAGGCCGGCGCGGCGCTGTCGCAGCGCCTGCTCTGCGGCACCTGCCACCTCGCCAAGTACGAAGGCCAGCAACAAGTGCCGCGCCTGGCCGGCCAGCGCGAGGACTACCTGCTGCCGGCGATGACGCAGCTGCGTGACAACCCCGGCCCAGGGCGCGACACGATCATGGCGTCCACGTTGCGCGGCTTGGGCGACGCCGACCTCGGCGCACTGGCGCACCACCTGGCGACGTTCAAGCCCTGACGCTGCGCGGTCAACGAACCGAGCCCGGCCGCTACCATGCTGCGCCCGCGGCCCGTGGCCGCTTGTCACCCCAACGCCAACGCCCGTGCCGCTCACCCTGCCCCAGCTCGAACGCCACCTCTTCAAAGCCGCCGACATCCTGCGCGGCAAGATGGACGCCTCGGAGTTCAAGGAATACATCTTCGGCATGCTGTTCCTGAAGCGCTGCTCCGACGTGTTCGACCAGCGGCGCGAGCAGGTGGTGGCGCAGGAGGTGGCGGCCGGCAAGACCGACGCCGAAGCGCACGAGAGCGCCGAACTCAAGCGCTGGTACGGCCAGTCCTTCTACGTGCCGCCGCACTCGCGCTGGGACTACCTCGTCAACGAGGCGCACGTCGATGTGGGCGGCTTCCTGAACCAGCGCGCTCGGCGGCCTGGAGAGCAACAACTCCAGCCTGGCCGAAGTGCTGGAGCACATCGACTTCTCGCGCAAGGTGGGCCAGAGCAAGATCCCCGACATCAAGCTGCGCCAGCTCATCAGCCACTTCAGCACGCTACCGGCTGCGCAACGAGGACTTCGAGTTCCCCGACCTGCTGGGCGCCGCCTACGAGTACCTGATCGGCGAGTTTGCCGACCGCGCCGGCAAGAAGGGCGGCGAGTTCTACACGCCGCGCTCCGTCGTGCGCATGATGGTGCGGCTGGTCAAGCCCGAGCAGCAGCACAGCATCTACGACCCCTGCGTGGGCTCGGGCGGCATGCTGATCCTGGCCAAGGAGTACATCG
The DNA here is from genome assembly GCA_963732625.1 of uncultured beta proteobacterium. Taxonomy (GTDB): domain Bacteria; phylum Pseudomonadota; class Gammaproteobacteria; order Burkholderiales; family Burkholderiaceae_C; genus CADEEN01. The sequence goes on from CAVTAM010000020.1 coordinate 90,557, forward strand.
ACGAGCACGGCGGCGACGGCAGCCGCGCCGACCTGTGCGGCCAGGAGGCCAACGGCACCGTCTGGTCGATCGCCAAGATGAACATGCTGCTGCACGGCATCCGCAGCGCCGACCTGCGCAACGACGACACGCTGGCCGAGCCGCAGCATGTGGAGGGCGGCGAGCTGATGCGCTTCGACCGCGTGCTCTCGAATCCGCCGTTCTCGATCAACTGGGGCACCGCCGACACCGACAAGCAGGGCAAGCCGGTCTTGCAGCCGAAGTTCCGCGCGAGCGCTTCCGCTATGGCGAGGTGCCGCTCGGCAGCAAGAAGGCCGACCTGATGTTCCTGCAGCACATGGTGGCCGTGCTGCGCGACGGCGGCATGCTCGCCACCGTGATGCCGCACGGCGTGCTGTTCCGCGGCGGCGAGGAGCGCGCGATCCGCAGCGCGCTGATCGAGGCCGACCTGCGTGGAAGCCGTGATCGGCCTGCCCGCCAACCTGTTCTACGGCACCGGCATCCCGGCCTGCGTGCTGGTGCTGCGCCAGCGCCAGGGCAACCGCAGCGGCAAGCCGGCCGAGCGCCGCGGCAAGGTGCTGTTCATCAACGCCGACCGCGAGTACTTCGAGGGCCGGGCGCAGAACTACCTGCTGCCCGAGCACATCGAGAAGATCGTCAACACCTTCGAGACCTTCGCCGAGGTGCCGGGCTTCAGCGCCATCGTGCCCAACGCCACGCTGCGCGACAACGACTGCAACCTCAACATCCGCCGCTACGCCGACAACGCGCCGCCGCCCGAGCCGCACGACGTGCGCGCGCATCTGCTGGGCGGCGTGCCCAAGGCCGAGGTCGAGGCGAAGGCGGCGCTGTTCGCGGCGCATGGGCTGGACCCGATGGCGCTGTTCGTCGAGCGCGATCGCCAAGCTACCCTTCGACTTCTCGCCCCGAGACTGACCACGACGGCCAGAGTCACTCAAGCCCGCGGTCGAAACCAACCCCGGCGTGCTCGCCCGCGAACGCGCGGTGCGCGACGCCTTCGATGCCTGGTGGACCGAGCACAGCCCGCGCATCACGGCGCTCGCCGGCGCAACCCAGCTTCGTCGGCCTGCGCAACGACCTGCTGCCCAGCTTCAGCGCCGCGCTGGAGCCGGTGGGCCTGCTCGGCCGCTTTCAGGTGCGCGGCATCGTCGCCGGCTTCTGGGCCGACGCCAAGTACGAGTTCATGACGCTGATGGCGCGCGGCGCCAAGGGCGTGGTCGATGCCTGGCGCACCAGCATCCTGACCGCGCTGGACGACGAGCAGAGCAAGGACGATCCGCTGGAACACAAGCTGGTGAAGTTCTTGATGGGCGAGTTCGTCGACCAGCTGGCCGAGTTGGAGGCGCGCAAGGCGGAGCTGGAGGGGCAGATCAAGGCGGCGACGATCGATGCGGACGCTGGCGAGGACGTTGAGGCTGATGCCGACGAGCCGGCCGTGGACGAGGCGCAGCTCAAGGAACTGAAGAAGCAGCTCGCTGCGCTGAAGAAGGAAGTCAAGGCCAAGGAGCAGGGGTTTGCGCGGCGGCTCGATGCGGCGGTCGATTCGCTGGACGAGGTTGGCGCTGCGGCGCTGCTGCTGGCGATCCTGCGCAACGACATGCAGGCGATTCTGGACAGGTACATCGGCGCGCATCGGCAGCAGGTCATTGCGGCCTTCGAGGACTGGTGGGACAAGTACCGGGTGACGCTGACGGCGATTGAGCAGGATCGAGACGCCGCCAACAAGACGTTGCGATCGTTCCTTGAGCGCCTTCGCTATGCCTGAGGCGGGCTGGATGGATCGCAGCATCGGCGATTGCGTCGATTTGTCCTTCGCCGGTGAGTGGGGGGCTGAGCCGAACCCGTCGAACGCGGTCGTGCTGAGAGCGACCGACATCGATGACGCAGGCAATGTCACTGGTGCCGGAGCCGCTCGCTCAGTACCGGTGTCAAAGTTGCGCGCCAAGCAGCTGCAGGATGGCGACATCCTTCTTGAAGGATCAGGCGGCGGCCCTGGCAAGCCTGTTGGCCGCGTGGCGCTGTTCGAGGCCAAGGCTCACAGCGACCCGGCCATCTGCTCCAACTTTTTCAGAACCCTCAGACCCAGGCGGTCGGCGGTCAACGAGCGATTCCTTTGGCGAAAGCTGGGATGGTTCTACACCCAGCCTGCGCTGTTGTCACTCCAACAGCAGACGACGGGCATCATCAACCTGAAGTTCGCCGAGTACCTTGACGCGCGAATCGATCTGCCCGCCCAGTTGTCTGAGCAGGCAAAGATCGCCGAAGTCCTCGACACCCTCGACACCACCATCCGCCAGACCGAGGCGATCATCGAGAAGCTCAAGCAGGTCAAGCAGGGCCTGCTGCACGACCTGCTGACCCGCGGCATCGACGCCAATGGCGAACTGCGCCCGCCGCAGAGCCAAGCGCCCCATCTCTACAAGGACTCGCCGTTGGGTTGGGTTCCGAGCGAATGGGGAATGCGCTCGGTCGAGGAAGTCGCCGAATCGATCGTGGATGGCCCGTTTGGGTCCAACCTAAAAACTGAGCACTATGTTTCGGTGCCTGGCGTGCGTGTTGTCCGGCTCCAGAACATCGGTACGGGCGAATACAACGACGACGATCGCGCATATGTCGCTGACCAAAAGGCTCTGAGCCTGGCGCGAAACAATGTCGTTGCAGGCGATGTGCTGGTTGCTGCGTTGGGCGACGACCGACATCCGGTCGGACGGGCCTGTTGCTATCCAGATGGTCTACAGGCGGCAGTAAACAAAGCTGATTGCTTTCGCCTGCGGCCACGGGGCGAAGTCGCCATCGCGGAGTTCGTGATGTGGAGTCTGAACGGCGACACCGCCCGCCGTCAGATTCGGCGGTTTGAGCAAGGCGTGACGATGCAGCGGATCAACCTCGGGAACCTCAGGCGCGTGGTGCTGGTGTTGCCGGACTTGGTGGAACAGAAGGCTATGTGTCAAAGGCTCGAAGCAATAGACAAGACGGTGGCTGCTAACGAATCATTGCTGTTGAAGTCGCTTCTGCAGAAGTCCGGCCTCATGGACGACCTCCTCACCGGCCGCGTCCGCGTCACCCCGCTGCTCGCCGAAGCCCATCCCCTGTAATCTCATCGCCGATGGCCACTGCCCCGATCCCGCCCTGGAACGCACGCGGCGTGCTGCCGCCGAACGATCCGATCGATCCGACCGGGCTCGATCGATCGCCGTACCCCGTGCCGCTGCTCGACGTGGTGATGCGCTTCGCCACGTCAGCCGAGCGCCGCACCATCCTGCAGGGGCTGCTCGACTTCCGTGCCGCCCTGCACCGGATGGGCCTGGTCGGCGGCTTCCAGTGGCTCGACGGCAGCTTCATGGAGCACATCGAGCTGCTCGAAAAGCGGGCGCCGCGCGACATCGACGTGGTGACCTTCTTCGACGCGCCGGCGGTCTTCACGCCCGCGCCGCCTGACGATGCCGCGCTGCGCCATGCTCCCGCCAAGGCGCGGTTCAAGGTAGATTCCTACCTCATCGAGTTGGACGCGACGCCGCCGCGCGAGTTGGCTCTTATGTCCGCCTACTGGTACAGCGTCTGGTCGCACCGCCGAACGGCTGAATGGAAGGGGTTTCTTCAGATCGATCTGGCCCCACATGAAGATGGTTCAGCGCGGGCTTGGCTCAACACCGCGCCGGGCCCGGGAACGCAAGCACCATGACACGGCAACAACATCGCAACGATCTCCAGGCGCAGCAGCGGTTCCTGCGTGAACGGCTGCAGTCGATTCCGGCCACGGCGCAAATCACCCGCAACAGCATCGCGGACCGGCTGGATGCGCTCGATGAAGAGCTGGCCCTGCTGCCCGAGGCTGGCCGCGCGCCGGCGCGCGCGAGCCTTACCTTCGACGGCCGGCCGGTCGTCGGCACGCAGGGGGTGTTCGCTGATTTCGGCGCCAAAGCGATGGGACGTTTCTCGGATGCCATTGCCACCGTGGCGGCGTCGCTCACCGCGCCGCTGGCGGCGATGGGGCCGATTCCGGGGCGCGAGCAGAACCGGGTGCTGATCACCAACGTGGCGTTGGGGTCGTTCGGGTTCGAACTGGAAGAGCACGACCAGGGCCAGATCGAGTTGGACGACGACAAGACACCGGTGGCGCTGGCGCTCGAACGGACGCAACGCCTGCTGGAAGGCTCGGTTCAAGCCGACGATGAAGCCCTCGCCGACGCGGCCTCTGAACTGGACCCGCGTGCGTTGGAGAAGGTGCGCAGCTTCGTCGAGACGCTGGCCGACAACGACGCCGTGTGCAGCCTGTTCGTGGGCGACCATGCGTTTCGCTTCACCGATCCGGGGCAGGTGCGGCGCAGCCTTGAGCGGCTAAGCGCAGACAACTTGCATGAGAGCCGGGAAGTCCGCGAGGTGGTCTTGGAAGGCGTGCTGCCAACGCGGCGCACGTTCGAGTTCCGCATGGGCGACCAGGTGCTGGCGGGCAAGATCGGCCTGGCCATAGCGGACCCGCACGGCATCAACCGGCTGTTGGATCGGCCGCTGCGTGTGCAGTTGCTGGTCACACAGGTGGGCAAGGGGCGCCCCCGGTACACGCTGATCGAAGCGCCGGAGGCGGCGGAAGGATCAGCCGGGTCGGCGCCGCTGGCAACCGAGTAGGCCGCAAGTGCTCGGCCTCGGGGCTTGGGGCCGTTCTATGAGTGCCTATGAGCTTCTATGAGCCGCTATGGGTGCAAAGGCTCATAGCCCAGCAAGGAAAAGACCGTTGATCGAATCTGCTCGCGGCAACCTGCTCACGGCCGAGGCCCAAGCGCTGGTCAACGCGGTCAACTGCGTCGGCATCATGGGCAAGGGCATTGCGCTGCAGTTCAAGCAAGCGTTCCCGGCCAACTCTAAAACCTATGAGGCGGCTTGTGCCGCGGGGGCGGTGGTGCCCGGAAACATGCTGATCCACGACAACGGTGGACTCATCCACCCGCGCTGGATCGTCAACTTCCCGACCAAGCGCCACTGGCGCGACAAGTCGCGCCTGGAAGACATCGCGATCGGGTTGAACGCCTTGATCGCAGACGTGAATCGTCTGGGCATCCGCTCGATCGCGGTGCCGGCGCTGGGTTGCGGGCTCGGCGGAATGGATTGGGCGGTGGTGCGGCCCATGATCGAAGAAGCGTTCTCGGCCTTGCCTGAGGTGCGCGTGTTGTTGTTCGAGCCGTCGGGCAAGCAAACCGAACCGCTGATGGCCGCCTCACGCTGAGCCATGGACTGGGAACTCGAAACCGTCGAGAAGCCCTTCGTCGAGCAACTGCTCGCGATGGGCTGGCGCCACGTCAAGGCGATCTCGACGACCCGGCGCGCACCGGCCGCACGAGCTTCACCGAGGTCATCCAGGAAGCACGCTGCGCCGCCAGCTCCAGGCGCTCAACCTGCGCGACGGCCAGCCCTGGCTCGATGACGAGCGCCTGACGCAGGCCGTCGCGCGCGCTCACGCGCATCCCAGCGCATCGGCTGATGGAGGCCAACCGCGCCGCCACCGAGCTGCTGCTGGGCGGCATCACGGTCGAGGGCCTGCCGGGCTGGGACGGCGGCCGCGGCCAGACGATCCACTACATCGACTGGGCGCACCCCGAGCGCAACCAGTTCAGCGTGGTCAACCAGTACCGCGTCGATTGCCCGCCGGGCTTCAACCGCGGCAAGGCGTTCATCGTGCCGGACCTGGTGCTGCTGGTGAACGGCATCCCGCTGGTGGTGGTGGAGTGCAAGAGCCCGAGCGTGCCCGAGCCGCTGGCCGAAGCGGTGGACCAGTTGCGCCGCTACAGCAACCAGCGCCGCGCCGGCGGCGAGGTGGACGACAACGAGGGCAACGAGCCGCTGTTCCACACCAACCAGTTGCTGGTGGCGACGAGCTTCGACGAGGCGCGCGTGGGCAGCGTCGGCGCCGCGTTCCGCCACTACGCGGCGTGGAAGACGGTGGTCGGCGCCGATGGCCAGGGCGCCGAGGCCGACGTGGCCGCGCGGCTCGGCAAGGCCAGCTCTCGGAGCAGGAGCGCCTGGTCGCGGGGCTGCTGGCGCCCGGCCAACCTGCTCGACGTGGTGCGCCACTTCACGCTGTTCATGAGCGTCGAGGGCCAGACGATCAAGTCGGTGTGCCGCTACCAGCAGTACCGCGCCGTGGCGCGCGCCGTCGCAACGCCTGCGCAGCGGCAAGACGCGCGCGCAGGACGGCGAGCACGACCGGCGCGGCGGCATCGTCTGGCACACCCAGGGCTCGGGCAAGAGCCTGACGATGGTGTTCCTGATCCGCAAGCTGCGCACCGACGCGCAACTGCGCCGCTTCAAGGTGGTGGTGGTGACCGACCGCACCGACCTGGAGGACCAGCTCTCCGGCACCGCGGCGCTGACCGGCGAATCGGTCGAGGTGGCCACGTCGGCCGAGGCGCTGCGCACGCTGCTGCGGCGCAAGGGGCCGGGCCTGGTGTTCGGCATGATCCAGAAGCAGCGCGGCGGCGATGCGGCCGGCGAGCCCGGCCTGAAGGCCGAGGACTTGCCCGAGGCACGAGGTGCGCGAGCCCGATCCGCCGCCGTACCGCCGAGGTGCTGAACGACGACGAGAGCATCCTGGTGCTGGTGGACGAGGCGCACCGCAGCCAGGCCGGCGACCTGCACGCGATGCTGCAGACGGGCCTGCCCAACTGCGCGCGCATCGGCTTCACCGGCACGCCGATCCTGATGGGCGACAAGAAGCGCACGCACGAGATCTTCGGCGAGTTCATCGACCGCTACACGATCCGCGAGGCCGAGGCACGACGGCGCGATCGTGCCGATCCTCTACGAAGGCCGCACGGCGCACGGCGCGGTGAAGGACGGCGCCAGCCTGGACGAGCTGTTCGAGGACCTGTTCCGCGAGCACACGCCCGAAGAGCTGGAGGCGATCAGGCAGAAGTACGCCACCAAGGGCCAGATCTTCGAGGCGCCGGCGCTGATTGCCGACAAGGCGCGCGACATGCTGCGCCACTACGTGACGAACATCCTGCCCAACGGCTTGAAGGCGCAGGTGGTGGCGTACAGCCGGCTCGCGGTGGTGCGCTACCTCGATGCCTTGATCGACGCGCGCGACGAGCTGCTGGCCCAGGCCGAAGCGCTGAGCGCCGAGGACAAGGCGATGGACGACGAGGCGCTGTGCCGGCGTCCGCCCGCCGTGCAGGCGCAGGTGCAGGCGTGGCGTTGCCGGGAGCTGCTGCGCACGATCGAGTTCGCGCCGGTGATCTCGGGCGGCAACAACGACGACCCGGCGTGGAAGGCAGTGGACCGACGGCGGCGTGCACAAGGACGCGCATCGAGCGCTTCAAGAAGCCGCTGCGGCACGAGGACCCGGCCAAGGCCGACCCGCTGGCCTTCCTGATCGTGAAGTCGATGCTGCTCACGGGCTTCGACGCGCCGATCGAGGGCGTGATGTACCTGGACCGGCCGATCCGCCAGGCCGAACTGCTGCAGACCATCGCGCGCGTCAACCGCACCGGCCACGGCAAGAAGTTCGGCATCGTCGTGGACTACTTCGGGCTCGCGCACCACCTGAAGGAGGCGCTGAACGTCTATGCCGACGAGGACATCGACGGCGCGCTGCGCAGCCTGAAGGACGAGGTGCCGGTGCTGCGCGACCGGCACCTGCGCGTGGTGGACCTGTTCCGCCGCCGCGGCGTGGAAGACCTGGGCGACCACGAGGCCTGCGTCGCGCTGCTGGCCGACGAGCGGCTGCGCGCCGAGTTCGCGGTGAAGTTGAAGCAGTTTCTCGACACGCTGGACGTGGTGCTGCCGCGGCCCGAGGGCCTGCCGTTTGCGCCTGATGCGAAGCAGCTCGCGTTCATCTACGCGCGCGCCCGCAACCGCTACCGCGACACGCCGGTGCTCGGCAAGGACGTGGGCGCCAAGGTGCGCAAGCTGATCGACGACCATGTGGTGTCGATGGGCGTGGACCCGAAGATTCCGCCGGTGTCGCTGACCGACGCCGACTTCGGCACGCGCGTCGCGCGCGAGCCGAACGACCGCGCCAAGGCGTCGGAGATGGAGCACGCGATCCGCGCCCACATCCGCGAGCATCTCGATCAGGACCCTGTGGCCTACCGCAAGCTGAGCGAGCGCCTGCGCGAGCTGCTCGACAAGCTGGGCGAGCAGTGGGACGGCGCTGACGCTGGCGTTGCAGGGGATGACGGACGAGATTCGATCGGGCCAAGTCGCGGACGACGAGCGGCTGCCTGATCTGCCCGAGCACTACGGGCCGTTCCTGCGGCTGATTGTCGATGCGGCGGCCGGTGACCAGAGCATCAGCGACGCCGAGCGCAAGCGCTGGTGGACCTGACGGTGGAAGTGGTCGATACGATCGTGGCCGAGCTGGTGCCCAACTTCTGGCGTCCGCATCGGCAACCGGCGCAGGACGCGTTGAATGCGCGCATCTTCGAGCTGCTGATGAAGTCGCGCCTGCTGCCGACGCCGCAGATCGAAGCGCTGGTGGACAAGCTGATGGAGTTGGCGCGGGCGAATCACGATCGGCTGATGCGGTCATGAACGTGCTGACCGTCAACGACCTGCGCTTCGAGGTGCGGCGCAGCGAACGGCGGCGCGCGCTGGAGATCACGGTCGATCGCGATGGTGAGCTGGTGCTGTCTGCGCCGATCGACGTGCCAGACGACGACGCTGCGTGACTTCGCGCGGCGCAAGCGCATGTGGGTTTACAAGCAACTGGCGCGCAGGCAGCGTCCAAGCGCAGGAACCGACCGCAAGGTGTTCACCGAGGGCGAAGGGTTCGCCTACCTCGGCCGCAGCTACCGGCTTCGGCTGGTGGCGCAATCCGATGCGGCCGTCAAGTTGCAGGGCGGGCGCTTCGTCATGCCGCGAGCGTTGGCGCGCAGCGGACGTGAGCACCTGATCCGCTGGTATTGCGAGCGCGCTCGCACCTGGCTCGTGGACAAGGTGGCCGACTACGCCGCACGCATGGAGGTGATGCCGAGCGGTGTGCGTGTGCAGGACCTCGGCTACCGCTGGGGCTCCTGTGGCAAAGGCGGCTGGCTGTACTTCCACTGGAAGACGATCCTCCTGCCAGCGCACATCTGCGAGTACGTGGTGGTGCACGAGATGGCGCATCTGCACGACCCGCACCACACGCCGGAGTTCTGGCGCCGGGTCGAGCGTGCGATGCCGGACTTCGAACGGCGAAAGGAATGGCTGGCCGAGCGCGGGATGGTGGTCGAAGGGCTGTGACGGCCTGGCGCCGACGCCAGCGTGCCTACTTCTTGCGCAACCGCTGAATCGCCGCCAGCTGCGCCGCCATCGTCGCGAACTCGCTCGTGGCTGCGGCCAGGTCGATGTCGCTCTTCGCATTGCGCATCGCGTCTTCGGCGAGCCTCTTGGCTTCGAGGGCCTTGGCTTCGTCGAGGTCATGGCCGCGGATCGCCGTGTCGGCGAGCACGGTCACGCCGTGGGGTTGCACTTCGAGAATGCCGCCGGCGACGAAGACGAACTCCTCTTCGCCGTTGTCTGCCCGCTCGATGCGCACCGCGCCCGGCTTGATGCGCGTGATCAGCGGCGTGTGGCGCGGGTAGATGCCGAGCTCGCCCATCTCGCCGGGCAGCGCGACGAATTTGGCTTCGCCGCTGAAGATGCTTTCTTCGGCGGAGACGACGTCGACGTGGATGGTGTTCGTGGCCATGCTGCGCTCCCCGTTCTTACTGCGATCTTCTTGGCCTTCTCGAAGGCCTCGTCGATCGTGCCGACCATGTAGAACGCCTGCTCGGGCAGGTGTCGCACTCGCCGTTGACGATCATCTTGAAGCCGCGGATGGTTTCCTTCAGCGGCACGTACTTGCCCGGCGAGCCGGTGAAGACTTCGGCCACGTGGAACGGCTGCGACAGGAAGCGCTGGATCTTGCGCGCGCGCGCCACGGCCAGTTTGTCTTCGGGCGACAGCTCGTCCATGCCGAGGATGGCGATGATGTCGCGCAGCTCCTTGTAGCGCTGCAGCGTCGCCTGCACCGCGCGCGTGGTGGTGTAGTGCTCTTCGCCGACGACGTTCGGGTCGATCTGGCGGCTGTTGCTGTCCAGCGGATCGACGGCCGGGTAGATGCCGAGCGAGGCGATCTCGCGCGACAGCACCACGGTGGCGTCCAGGTGGGCGAAGGTGGTGGCGGGCGACGGGTCGGTCAAGTCATCCGCCGGCACGTACACGGCCTGGATCGACGTGATCGAGCCGACCTTGGTGGAGGTGATGCGCTCTTGCAGGCGGCCCATCTCTTCGGCCAGCGTCGGCTGGTAGCCCACGGCCGACGGCATGCGGCCGAGCAGCGCGGACACTTCGGTGCCGGCCAGCGTGTAGCGGTAGATGTTGTCGACGAAGAACAGCACGTCGCGGCCTTCGTCGCGGAAGCTCTCGGCGATCGTCAGGCCGGTGAGCGCGACGCGCAGGCGGTTGCCCGGCGGCTCGTTCATCTGGCCGTAGACCATCGCCACTTTCGACTCGCCCAGGTTGTCGAGCTTGACGACGCCCGACTCGGCCATCTCGTGATAGAAGTCGTTGCCCTCGCGCGTGCGCTCGCCGACGCCGGCAAACACGGAGAGGCCCGAGTGCGCCTTGGCGATGTTGTTGATCAGTTCCATCATGTTCACGGTCTTGCCGACGCCGGCGCCGCCGAACAGGCCGACCTTGCCGCCCTTGGCAAACGGGCAGATCAGGTCGATCACCTTGATGCCGGTCTCCAGCAGCTCTTGCGATGGCGAGAGTTCGTCATACGCCGGCGCTTTGCGGTGGATGCTGGCGGTCTGCGTCTGATCGACCGGGCCGCGCTCGTCGATCGGCTGGCCGAGCACGTCCATGATGCGGCCGAGCGTCGCTTTGCCCACCGGCACCATGATCGCCGCGCCGGTGTTGCGCACCATCAGGCCGCGCTTCAGGCCGTCGGACGAGCCGAGCGCGATGGTGCGCACGATGCCGTCACCCAGTTGCTGCTGCACTTCGAGCGTGAGGGCAGAGCCGTCGAGCTTCAACGCGTCGTAAACGCGCGGCATCTTGTCGCGCGGGAACTCGACGTCAACCACGGCGCCGATGCACTGAACGATCTTGCCTTGAGACATTGCTGGTTTCCTTATCTGAATTCTTTAGACAGCCGCAGCACCGCCGACGATCTCCGAAAGTTCTTTCGTGATCGCGGCCTGGCGCGTCTTGTTGTAGATGAGCTTCAACTCGCCGATCAGCGTGCCGGCGTTGTCGGTGGCGGCCTTCATCGCCACCATGCGCGCGCTCTGCTCGCTGGCCATGTTGTCGGCCACGCCTTGATAGACCAGCGCTTCGAGATAGCGCTTCAACAGCTCGTCGATCACGCTGGCCGCATCGGGTTCGTAGATGTAGTCCCAGCCGTAGGCTTTTTTCTCTTCAGCCGATTGCGTGAGGCGGTCCGCGCCGAGCGGCAGCAGCGTCTGCACCTGCGGCTCCTGCTTCATC
>CAVTAM010000021.1:0-25468 GCA_963732625.1 uncultured beta proteobacterium
GCGTGCGTGCGGTCTCGATGATCGCGGCGAGATCGCTCTCGGCTTGCGAGGCGATCTGGTGCGCGTGGTGCAGGTCGGCGGCGTGCCGGCGGTGCGCGAGGTCTGGCGCGGAGGGCGGCGGGTTTCGTGACTCGTATCGTTTCGCGTTCAATCACATAAGAACCCGTTCGGGCTGAGGTATCGAAGCCCCCGCGTGGCGCTTCGATACCTCAGCGCGAACGGAGGGTCAGTCCGCCACAGATCTAAAGTTCTGGACGCACAGCCGCATCAGCGCAACGCGATCAGCACCTGCTGCGCCACGGTAGCCGGCAGTGGCGTGTAGCCCAGTCGCTCCGCGGCCTCGCGGCCGTTCACCAGCGACCACTCGAAAAACGCGCGTGTCAGCGCGCGTCGAAAGCCGGTGCTGCGTTGGTTCGCCAGTCCGAACACGGCTGCCACGATCGGGTAGCTGTCGTCGCCGCGTGTGTTGACCAGCGAGGTGTTGAAACCCGCCGCCGCCTGCCATGGCGCAGCCGAAGCCGCCGATTGCACCGCGCTGCGCGTCGGCATCGACGAAGCGGCCAGCCGGGTTTTGCACGCTCGCCGTGATCAAGCCCGTGCCGAGTTCGGCCGCGTTGACATAGCCGATCGCGTTCGGTGTGCGCGCGAGCGCGCGAGCCACACCGGTGCTGCCTTTGAAGCCCTCGCCGACCGGCCAGTTGACGAGCAGATCGCTGCCGACCTGGGCCTTCCAGTCGGCGCTGCCCTGCGACAAGAACTGCGTGAAGACGAAGCTCGTGCCCGAACCATCGGCCCGGTGCACCACGGCGATCGGCGCGTTGGGCAGTTTGATGTCGGGGTTCTGCTGCGCAATCGCCGCGTCGGACCAGGTCTTCACACGGCCGAGAAAGATGTCGGCGATCAATGCGGCCGACAAGCGCAGCTCGCGGCCCGCGATCTCGCGCAGGTTGGCCGCCACCGCCACGCCGCCGCAGACGAGCGGCACTTGCAGCAGCGCTTCGCGCTCGAGTTCGTTTTGGGGCAGCGGCATTTCCGACGCCGCGAAATCCACCGCACGCGCCTTGACACGGGCGATGCCGGCCTGCGAGCCGACCGCTTCGTAGTCGAGCGCAACGCCGCCGATGTCGTCGTCGAGCCCGCCACCGGCCAAACGCACGGCGACGCCGCCTTGGCGAAAGACGCGGTACTCATCGGCCCAGTCGCGCATCAGCGGCTGCGCGAACGTCGAGCCGGCGCCGCGCAGGGCGTTGGAGCTGAAGCGCATCGACCAGTTGCGCGTGCGCGCGCATCGAAGGCAGCAGCGACGCACCGGCTGCCGCCACACACAGGCGGCGCGTGAAGAGGCGGCTCATTCAAGCCCCCTGCGGCGCGAGCATGCCGTTGTTGCCGAGCCTTCGATCGGCAGAGGGCGCCATGACAATCTCGCGCGACACCGACGCACGCTCGCTCTGAATGCGCTCGGCGAGGAAGAACGCGCGCTCGGCGCTGCCGAGCAGCGCCAGCAACGCGCCGCGGTCTTCGGCCGGCAGCGTGGTGCTGGCAACGATGCTCTGCCGCATCGACTGCACCGGCTGCATCGCGGCGGCGTGGTTGCCGTGCGGCGCGGCGTGGTCCAGGCGTTCGGCGACGGCGCGCTCGACCAGATCGACGATCACCTCCACCTTGTTCAGCGCCTCGGCGCCGAACGGATGGCGCTCGGCGCGGCGCGCAATCTGATAAAGCGTCTCGCCGAGGCTGGCGCAAAAGTCTTCTTCTTCGATCAGGCTGGCCACCAGATCGGCCTGCTGCGCCGACAGGCCGGGCTGGAATACGGTGGAGGTGAAGTTGCGGATCTCGCGGTTGAGTGAATCGAGCGCGGCCTGGTGCTCGTGCACGCTCTTGAACTTCACGTCCTCGCCCTTGGCGGCGCGCAGCATCAGCCGCGACGCGTCGAGATAGCGTTGCATCTCCTGCTGCGCCGCCGGCACGGCGGTGTGCAGCTTGCCGGCCAACGCGGGCACGAGGTGGCGCGGCAGTGCGTAGTCTTCTTCGTCGTCGGTGACGTTGGCGCCGACGCGCGACAACACGCGCTCGAAGACGCCGATGAACGGGAACAGCACCAGCGTGTTGAAGATGTTGAAGGCGGTCGAGTAGATGCCCACCGCTACCGGTACCAGCGGGAAGGTTTCCTTGCCGTTGCTCATCACCGCCTGGCCGGGGTCGCCGCCGAAGAAGCCCATGATCCAGACCAGCAGGTCCATCGACACATAGAACAGCGGCAGCATCATCGCCACGCCGATGAAGTTGAACGAGATGTGCGCATAGGCGGCGCGCTTGGCGTTCTTGGACAGGTTCAGCGAGGCCATCCACGAGGTGATCGTCGTGCCCAGATCGGCGCCGAGCGAAAACGCCACCGCGGTCTGCCAGTCGAGCACGCCGGCCGCGCCCAGGCCCATGACGATGCCGATGGTGGCCGACGACGAATGGATCAGCGCCGTCATGAAGGCGGCGGTCAGCACGCACGCGACGAGCCCGCCGAAGGTGCTGGCGTTGAGCGTGGAGATGACCGACATCACCTCCGGCATCGCGCGCAGCGGCTTCAAGCCGCCGGTCATCAGGTTCAGGCCGTAGAAGATGAGCGAGAAGCCCATCATCGCCAGCGCGATGTTCTTCGTCTTCTCGGTCTTGCCGAAGACATAGACCAGCGCAAACACGCCGGCCAGGATCAAGCCCAGCGGCCCGAGCGGCAGCGCGATCAGGCCGTTGCCGAGCGTGGTGCCGATGTTCGCCCCCATGATCACGCTGATGGCCGGCCGCAGCGCGATCACGCCGGCGTTGACCAGGCCGACCACCATCACCGTCATCGCGGTGCTCGACTGCAAGACGCCGGTGATCAGCGTGCCGGCGAACAAACCTTTGACCGGCGTGCCGGCGATCTTGGCCAGCAGCGCGCGCATGCGGTGCGCGGCCAGGTTGCCGATGCCGTTGGACATGAACTCCAGACCCAGCATGAACAGGCCCAGGCCGCCGATCACCGGCACCAGGATTTCCTTGAAGAGATCGACTTGCATGCGCTGCGTCCTTGCGTTCTGTTGTTCGTTGAGGGGAAACGACCGTAGCGGCGCTGTGTGACCGGCTGGTGAAAGCAGCTGTCATCGGCGCGTCATTGGCCTGTCATCCGCCGGGTTCAACGTTGCGCGCTCGACTTCAACGGTGCGCCCCATGAACCTCGATCCCGGCTCAGCCGAACAGCAACAGCAGTTGATGCGCCGCCTGGCCGAAGACTGGCAGGACGGCAACGACGAAGAGCTCGAACTCGAATTCGAGGACCAGCAGGTCGATGCCCTCTCGGGTGAGCAAGACAGCGACGAGCGCCGCGCGCAGCGCAAGGCCTACTTTCGCGAGCTGTTCCGCTTGCAGCGCGAACTGGTGCAGTTGCAGGACTGGGTCTTGCACACCCGGCAGCGCGTGGTCGTGCTGTTCGAAGGCCGCGACTCTGCCGGCAAGGGCGGCGTCATCAAGCGCATCACGCAGCGCATGAACCCGCGCGTCTGCCGCGTGGTCGCGCTGCCGGCGCCGAACGACCGCGAGCGCACGCAGTGGTACTTTCAGCGCTACATCGCCAACCTGCCGGCGGCCGGCGAGATCGTGCTCTTCGACCGCAGTTGGTACAACCGCGCCGGCGTCGAGCGCGTGATGGGCTTTTGCAGCGAAGACGACGTCGAAGAGTTCTTCCGCTCGGTGCCGGAGTTCGAGCGCATGCTCGTGAGAAGCGGCATCCGCCTCGTCAAGTACTGGTTCTCGATCACCGACGAAGAGCAGCACCTGCGCTTTCTCGGCCGCATTCACGATCCGCTCAAGCAGTGGAAGTTCTCACCGATGGATCTGGAGAGCCGGCGCCGTTGGGAGGAGTACACCAAGGCCAAGGAGGTGATGCTGGAGCGCACGCACATCGACGAAGCGCCATGGTGGGTGGTGCAGGCGGTGGACAAGAAGAAGGCGCGGCTGAACTGCATCGCCCACCTGCTGTCGCTGATGCCGTACGAGGCGGTGGAGAAGCCAACGATCGAGCTGCCCGAGCGCGTGCGCCACGCCGACTACAGCCGCCGGCCGGTGCCGGCGGAGATGTTCGTGCCCGAGGTGTACTGATGGGCGCCGCGCCGCAGGCGTCACGTCAAGCCATGAAGCCCAGATTGCGCGCCCCGGTGCCGGTGAAATTCTCCAGGTTCGGAAACACCTCCAGCTCGCGCCCGGCCGGCACGCCGAACCAGGCCCCGAGCGTGGCGCCGAGCTGATCCACCGAGGTGGTGGGCAGCAGGGCGCCGTTGCGCACCTGATCCGGGCTGTCGAACTCGTTGCTGTTCGAGCTCTTGGCGACCAGCGTGGGGAATTTTCCGTACAGGTCACCGCCGCGCACCGCACCGCCCATCACGAAGTGGTGGCCGCCCCAGCCGTGGTCGGTACCGTCGCCATTGCTGGTGAAGGACCGACCGAAGTCGCTGGCGGTGAAGGTGGTGACGTCGTTGCGAGCGTCGATGGCGCCCAGCGCCGTGTCGAAGTAGCGCAGCGCATGCGCCACCCGTGCCATCAGGTCAGCGTGTTGCCCGCTTTGGTTGCTGTGGGTGTCGAAGCCGCCCAGGCTGACGAAGAACACCTGGCGTTGCACGCCTGTATCTCCCGCCTTGCCCGCTTTGATCAGGCGCGCCACGACTTGCAGCTGCTGCGCCAGGGCGCTGAACTCACTCTTGCCGCTGAGTGGGCTCGGGTACTGGAGCACGGGGTCGGTGGCGGGGTTGTACGCGCCGCTGAGCGGCGCAGTGCCGAAGGCAGCGTCGGTTGCGGAGGGCAGCACGCGGCCGAGCGTGCTCTCGGCGCTGATCGAGCGATCGCTGATCGCTGCCACATCGGCTTCGAGAACATGGCCGCTGGGCGCTGTGCGCACGATGTTTGCCAGCGTGCTGGCCACCGTGCTGGAACCGTAAACGAGGCCGCTGCTGTTGGCGCCCAGGCGCAGCGCACCCGCACCGCTGACCTGGTATTGGCGCACCTCCTGGCCCGACAGCCACACGGCATTGCCGGCCGTCGAGATCGCCGTGAACACGGCCTTGTTTTCGCCGCTGGCCACCAGGTCGGCCATGCGCCCGCCCCAGCCGCGCGTTGCGCCCTCGGGCTGCATGGTTTGCCAGACGCTCTGCTGGTCGTTGTGGGAGAACAGCCGCGGGGGCAGCGGATACCCGGGCGTGGTGTAGTCGGCTTTGCGGGTGGGCTGGATGAGCGGGCCGACGTTGGCAACGATGGCCAGGCGCCGCTCGACGTCGAACATCGACTGCAGCGGGCCCAAAGCGGGGTGCAGCGCGTAGCGGCGGCCAGGCGAGCCGATGGGGTTGATCGGCAGCACACCACCCAGGCGCGCCGGCGAGCCCGCGCTGGCGCCCAGGTTGGGTGGCGTGCCCACGTCCAGCAGTCCGATGGACGAAGAGCCCTGCGGGCGCATCGTTTTGTAGGCCGCGGTCAAGGCATTGCCTTCGAGGGGCAGCACCGTGTTGAAAGCATCGTTGCCGCCAAACATGAACAGGCACACGACGGCGCGGTATCCGCCAGCACCACTCGACGTTTGCGCCGCCGCCGAGCTGGCGGCGAGCAGATTGAGGGCCAGCGGCGCCGCGGCGCCGGCCACGAGCGACAAATTGCCGGCCTGGCGCAGGAACAGTCGGCGTGCCGCGTCGTGATGGATGGCAGGCGCTTGAGTGGGTGTGTTGCGGTCAGTCATGGTTCGGTTCCCCTTTACTTAAGCACCACGAACTCGGGCGCGGCCACGGTGAGCAGGATGGCGGCGTTGACACGCGCACGCTTGGCGTTGTTGATCGCCGTTGACGAGCTGCTGCCGCCTGGGATGGCAATGCTGTTGACGGCGCTGATGATCTCGCCGCGCCGCGCGGGGCTGATGGCGCCATAGGTCAGGCGGGTGATTACGCGGTCCACCAGCGCCGGCACGTCGGCGGTCAGCGCCAGCTCGGTGCTGTAGTCGCCTTCCAGACCGCGCCTTTTCGAGTCCGTGCTGACGATGTCGCGCATGAAATTCACATAGCCGGCGGCGCTGGTCTCGTTGACGATCTGCAATTCGGGCGCCACCAGGTTGAGGCCCGCGCTTTGCGTTTTCGGCGCCACGTAACCCGGCCGGTAGAAGTTGAACACCGAGGGCGAGTGCAGCGGCGCTTGAGCGAGCCCCGTGCCGGGGTTGTCGGTGATGCCGATGTCGTACTCGTCACCTTCGCTCTTGTGCGGGAAGGCGCGTAAGAAGGCCGACAGGCGCAGCACCGGCTCGCGCACCTTGCCCGAGGTGTTGCTCTGCACACGGGCCTCGGGGTGCATGAGCACCGCCTTCAGCGCCGCCTTCATGTCGCCACGGCTGGCGGAGAACGCGCTCGCCACGGCTCGGATGTAGGCCGGGCTCGGATTGCTGGTGGTGAAGCGCTGGATCAACTGCCGGCCAATGAAAGGCCCGACGTTGGGATGCGCAGCCAGGCGATTGAGCGCGATGGTCAGGCTTTGGGTCGCATCGGTCTGCGGCGGGATCGTCGTGCCGAGGAAGGTCTTGGACTCGAGGCTGTGGTAGGCCGGGTAAACAACCATCGGTTTCAAGTCCCGGTTGGAGTCCTCGTTGTTGTTGTTGTCCTCGCCGCGCAGGAAACAGCTCTTTTGGGACGGGGCGGGGCAGGCCCAACTCCAGCCGGTGAAGACCTTGGCGAGTTCTGACACATCGGCCGGGGTGTAGGTCTCGCGCACGGCGCCGCCGGCCGTGTTAGGGCTGCCGTCGGGGTTGAGTTCCACCAGGCCGATGCTGAACAGCTGCATCACCTCGCGCGCGTAGTTCTCGTCGGGCACGCGGCCGGCGCCATCGGCCTTCTGGTTGGCGAGGTGCGACAGATAGATGCCCATCATCGGACTCAGCGACACGCGCTCCAGCAGCGTGCGGTAGTTGCCGAAGCTCTGGTCGGCCAGCATGTCGAGCCAAGCCGCGACCCCACGGTCATAGTTGTCCACGTCGCCGTCCAGCAGAGAGATGACGAAGATCTGCGACAGCGCGTAGGCCATGCGCTGGCGCAGCTGATCGCGCCCCGTCAATGCCTGCTTCCAGAAGCACGCCACGACTTCCTTGTCGTTGGGGTCGCTGAACCCAGCGAGGCATGCCTGGTGCGTGCTGCCGCGGGGCGTGGCGAACTGCTCGTCGATCCAGGCCGAGTAGCCGATGGCCATCAGGCGGTCAACGTCGGCATCCACCGGCCCGAACGTGGCTTGCGCCAGAAAGCGCGCGGCCGCGTTGCGGGAGGCCGGCTTGTCGCCCGCCTCGGGTGGCGGCGGTGGCGAGGTGCCCACCACCGTGAGCGTGAGCGTCGCCGTGACGCCTGCCGTGCCGCTGCCACTCGAGCCCGCGTAGGGCTTGGCGTTGATGACGTAGGCGCCGGCGTTCGGTGACCACTTTGAGTAGACCCCGCCGTTGTTGCCTTTGTAGGCATAAGGCGCCGTGTTCTCTGTCCGGGTGGCACTGCCGTCGGTGAAAACCACGCTCTTGACGTTGCTGGCGTTGGCTCGAATGTTGATGTTCGGCGTGCCGGCGATGGAAATCGTCCCGCTGGACGTGAACGTGGCAATGTCGGCGCCGGTGTCGGCATTGACGACGGTGAACGTCGCCACCGATTGGGCCCAAGCCCAGTTCGGCGTCAGGCCAATGGCCATCAACAGCGTCGACAGACGCACGAAGTAGAGTGTCGGACCGAGGGGGGACATCGTGGGCTCCTGTGCGGTGGGTGAAGCAGGCGAGCGACGGAACACACGCCATGACACGCACTTTGCGCAGCGCCGCTGTCAACCTGCTGTGGTTTGGTTGACAGCGTGCTGACGACGGCGGCGCGTCAGCGCGGCGTCAAGTTGCCGTCAGCCTGCCAGGGGCCGGTGAATGGGCAGCGCATATGCTTCGGCGCATGCGATTGCTGCTTGTGGAAGACGACCCGGCGCTGGCCAACAGCACCACGCGCGCCTTGCAATCGCAGGGTTGGACGGTGGACTGGTCCACCCGCGGCGAGCCGGTGCCGCAATCGGTGACGCAGGACCGCTACGACCTCGTGATCCTCGACATCGGCCTGGCCGGCATCGACGGCTTCGAAACTCTGCGCCGCCTGCGTGCCCAAGGCAGCAATACGCCGGTGTTGATGTTGACGGCGCGCGACGCCATCGAAGACCGCGTGCGCGGCCTGGAAGGCGGCGCCGACGACTACCTCGTCAAGCCCTTCGCCATCGCCGAACTGGTGGCCCGCGTGCGTGTGCTGACGCGCCGCGCCCAAGCCCGCAGTGACGATGCCTTGACGCTGGGTGGCTTGCGCATGGACCTCTCGGCACGCCGTGTGTTCATCGGCGAACAAGCGCTGGAGTTGTCGGCGCGTGAATGGTCGGTGCTGGAATTCTTGTTGAGCCGCGTCGGCAAGGTGGTGGCCAAGGAGCAGATCCTGCAATCCATCACCGGCTGGGACGATGCCTTGTCGGAAAACGCCATCGAGGTCTATGTCTCGCGCTTGCGTGCAAAGTTGGAACCGGCCGGTTTGCGCATTCGCACCGTGCGTGGTTTCGGCTATCTGCTGGAAGCGGTGGAAGGCGCCGCGTGAGCGCGCGTTCTGGGGCGGCGTCCCAGTTTGCGCCGCGGCTTGTTGTTGTGGTTGTTGTGGCCGCTGTTGTTGATCGCGCCGGCCGCCGCCGGGCTGCAATACCTGTTGACCTTGCGGCCCGCGTTGCGCGCCTTCGATCACTCGCTGGGCACGACGGTCATCTCGATCGGCAACTTCGTGCGCACGGGCCCGCAAGGTCTGCAGTTCGAGATGAGCGCGCAGACCGAACGCTCGATCCGCACCGACCTGACCGATGCCATCTTCTACGCCGTCACCGGCCCCCGCGGCGAGTTGTTGGCCGGTGATCCGCCGCTGGCCGAACCGTCCGTGGTTCTGGCGGCGCAGGAATGGCGCTTCTACGATGCGCGGGTGTTCGATCAAGCCGTGCGCGTGGGCGCACGGGGTGTCGCCTGCGGGGACGCCGTGTGCCAAGTGCGCGTGGCGCAAACACGCACGGCGCGCGATGCGCTGCGCAACGACATGCTCACCGCCACGGCGATCAGCCTGCTGCTGCTGACGGCCGCGCTGGCGCTGGCCGCGCTGGTGGCCAGCGCGCGCGGGCTGCGCCCGCTGCGGCGCTTGTCGCGACAGTTGGGCTCACGGTCTTTGGTCGACCTGCGGCCCCTGGCGGCCAGTGACGTGCCGCGCGAAGCGCTGCCGCTGGTGGATGCCGTGAACCGCTTGTTCGAGCGCGTGCGCGCGGGCTCGGAAGCGCAGCAGGCTTTTCTGGCCGATGCCGCGCACCAGTTGCGCACGCCGCTGGCCACCTTGAAGACCGAGGCCGAACTGGCCGTGATGCAGCCGCACCCGCCCGAACTGGCCGCTACCTTGCAGCGCATCGAGGCCGCCGCCACGCGCGCCGCGCGGCTGGGTTCGCAGTTGCTCGCCCTGGCGCGCAGCGACGCCGGCGCGCGCGGCGCTTTGCCCACGGAGGCGGTCGATCTCAAAAAACTGGCCGGCGCAGCCGCCGACGAATGGGTGCCGCGCGCGTTGGCCGCCCACATCGACCTCGGTTTCGAGCTGCAACCGGCCGTTGTCAACGGCCAAGCCTTTTTGCTGCAAGAGTTGTTGTCGAATCTGCTGCACAACGCGCTGGCCTATGCAGGCGCGGGCGCTCAGGTCACCGCCCGCACCTACACCACCGGCGGCGTGGCGACATTGGAAGTGGAAGACAACGGCCCCGGCATTGCGCGCGAAGACCGCCAGCGCGTGCTGCAGCGCTTTCAGCGCGGCGCGCACAACCCCGGGCAGGGCAGCGGTCTGGGGCTGGCGATCGTCAGCGACATCGTGCAGGCCCACGGCGCGCAGTTGCTACTCGGCGAGGGCCGCGACGGCAAGGGCCTGCGTGTGCAGGTGGCCTTTGCTGCAGTGGCTGAACAGCACGTCGCGCGATGATGGTTCGCACGCTTCGCTCTCAGCGCCGGCATGGTTTGTTCGGCCGTCTGCTGCTGACGGTGTGCCTGCCGTGCATGCTCTTTTTTTCCAGCGCTGCGGCAGCGCTGGAAGGCGATGCGCTCACGCCGCCGGCACGCGTCGGGCAACTCTCGCTGATATCAGGCAACGCCCGCATGCGCGTGGACCGCGCCTCGCGCTGGGAGTCCGCGGCGTTGAACACGCCCATCACCACGGGCAGCGCGGTCGCCACCGAAATACCGGGGCGCGTCGAAGTGCGAGTGGGCAGCGCAGCGCTGCGCCTGGGGCAGGAGTCGCAAGCGGTGTGGACCGAAGTCAACGACGACAGCTTGCACATCGAACTCGTCAATGGCTTGTTCGCGCTGCGCGTGCGGGCGCTGGCGCCGGGTCAACGCGTGCTGCTCAGTGCCGGCGGTGTGACGGTGCAGGTGCAGAGCGCCGGCTCGTACCGCTTCCGGCACATCGCGCCGCAAGCGCGGCTGAGGATCTGGGTGCTGGAAGGCCAGGCGCGTGTGGCCGTGGATCGCAAAGACCTCACGCTGGAGCCCAACCAGCAGGTGCAGATCGACAGAGGCAGTGTCACGCCGTTGGTCTCGAGGGCCAGCGAGGACCATCAGTCGTTCGATGAGTTTGCCGGTGATCGAGATCGGCGCAGCGAGATCTCGTTGTCGCTGATGCATCTGCCTGCCGAGATGACCGGCGCCGAAGCGCTCGACGGTCATGGCAACTGGCGCGACGAGGCCGGCCACGGTGCCGTGTGGTTCCCGAACAAGCTGCCGATCGATTGGGCGCCGTACCGCTTCGGCCGTTGGCGTTGGTTGGCGCCCTGGGGCTGGACCTGGATCGACGATACGCCTTGGGGTTTTGCGCCGTTCCACCACGGGCGCTGGTTGTTTGCGGGTGGGCGTTGGGGTTGGGCGCCCGGCCAGCCGGCCGCCGCCAACGCGCCGTTGCGGCCGGTTTATGCGCCGGCCTTGGTGGGCTTCTTCGGCAACGAGGGCAGTGCTGTCTGGACCTCTTCCGTGTCGGCGTCAACGCCTCTGGTGGGCTGGTACCCGCTGGCGCCGGGTGAGATCTATTGGCCGGCGTACAGCACGCAGATGGCTTATGTGCGTGCACTCAACGCCGCCAGCGCCATCGAGATGGCTCAGGTGCAGGCGCCGCCCTCGGACGGCGCCGCCGGGCCGGCGCACCGTTTTGCACGCACGGCATTTGCCGCCTCTGCCATGCCCTACGCGGCGTTCGTCGGCATGCAAGACGTGGCCGCCAACCAGATCGTTCTGCCGCCGGCTGCGCTGGCCCAGGCGCCGCTGTCGCCGCGGCGCTGGCCGCCGCCGCAGCCGGTGAAATAGGCGGCTGCTTCGCGCTACCCACGCGGCGCCAGCCGCCGCAGCGCAAACCACGCGATCGCCAACGTCACCAGCATGATCATCGCCAGCACCCACCAGAAGCCCAGCGCGTTCTGGCTGAACGGCAAGCCGCCGGCGTTCATCCCGAGCAGGCCCGAGCCGAGGTTGATCGGCAGCGCCAGCACGGTGACCATCGTCAGGATGAACAGGCTGCGGTTGTTCTGCTCGGCCACGCGCGCGGCCGACTCTTCCTGCAAGAGCTTGATGCGCTCCTGCAGCGCGCCGATGTCGCGCACGACGACGACGAACTCCTCGTTGGCCTGGCGCAGACGCTGGCGGTCGTCGTCCGACAGCCACGGCGGTGGGTTGCCGAGCATGCGGAAGAACGCGTTCGGCTCCGGCGCATCGACGGCACCGGGCAGCAGGTCGGGCACCGCCGAGCGTCAGGGCGCAGGCACGGCGGTGCGGTTGCCCGGCACGATCTGCGCCTGGTACGAGAAGACCTCGCGGCTCTTCGGCTGCACCGTCACCTTGATCCACTGCACGTCGTTGTTGCCGCTGGCCGCGTTGTTGCCGAAGGTCTCGATGCGCGTGAAGTTCTCCAGGCGCAGGCCGGCCGCATTCAGAAACGGCTTGTCGATGCGGTGGTAATGCGAGTCGCCGTGCACATAGGCCACGGGCTTGCGGAAGGCCACCACCTCGTCGCGCAGCGCGATCAGGTAATCCTTGAAGCCGTCGGGGGCGCCGTCGGTTTGCGCCAGCGTCTTCGCGTCCCGCAGCGGGGCGCGTGTCGGGTCGCTCGCGTCCCAGCCGGGGTTGGCTTGCGCGACGATCATCACCGCGGCCGAGCGGCGTGCCGTGGCCACGGCGAACGTTTCGCGCAGCCACTTGATGTTGGCGGCGTTGCGCGCTGCGTATTCGGCGGGGTCGGGCGCGGTGTCGCAGAGGTTGTTGCACGAGCCCTGCACGTTGAGCGTGGCGTAGGTCACGCGGCCCACTGTCCAGCGGCGGTTCTCGACGCAGGGCACATGAGCGCCGCCGAAGCCCAGGCACAGCGCGTCGGTCTGCACCTCCTGGCGCAGCTTGCGCTGGCCGTGCGAGAACGGCGTGCCGAACAGGATCGTGCGCTCGCGGTCCAGGCGCTCGAGCGAGTTGAAGCCGCCGTTGCTGGCGCGGTCGCAATCGGTCCAGTCGTTGTCGCCGGGCGTGAACATGGCCGGTGCGCGCAGCGAGTTCAAAAAACCCAGCGCCTGGTAGTACAGGTTGTCGTCGCAGGGGCTGTTCGAGCCGGCCTTCAGGTCGCCGTCGTGCACGGTGAATTTCAGGCGCTGCGCGTTCATGTCGGCAATCAGGTTGGGCACGCCGACGCCGCTCTGCAGCGCCGAGTACGGCAGGTCGCCCCACAGGCCGATGGCGTAGCTGTGGTCTTCGTCGTCGTTGTCATCGTCGCGGTCATGCGCTTGCGCGGGGGCGAGCGCGGCAACGGCCAGCAACGCAGCCAGCGCGCTGCTCGTGAGCTGTTGTGCAACGG
This sequence comes from uncultured beta proteobacterium, assembly GCA_963732625.1. Classification (GTDB taxonomy): domain Bacteria; phylum Pseudomonadota; class Gammaproteobacteria; order Burkholderiales; family Burkholderiaceae_C; genus CADEEN01. The sequence continues at coordinate 12,933 of CAVTAM010000021.1, forward strand.
TTCTTTTGCTTTTCACATCGACTCCATGGGTGAGGGTGGTGGCTAGTTCTGTCAAGACATGTTGGCCGCACCGATCACCGTGCGTGGCGCTTCGAACGGCCGCGTGCGTACTGCTTCGACGAGCGTCAGGTAGTAGTCGAGCGAGGCCGTCAGGCGCCCCGGCGTCTTGGCCAGGTCGTCCCAGCGCCGAAGCGACACCGCCTGAGCGGCGTGCGGCAGCGTGGCAAACAGGTTCACCTCGTCGGGCGACATCGGGCCGCCCTGCAGCTGCAACGTGTGCACCGACGCCGGCGACAGCGTCTGAGAATACGGCGGGTCCACGGCGACGAGGTAGCGCTTGGCCTGCACGTGCAGGCGGATCGGCTCGATGACCTCGGCGCCGAAACTCGACGCCAGAAAGCCCAGCGCGCGCAGCTCGTGCACGTCGTCGATGGCATCGAGGGCAGCGTCAGGCGCGATGAAGTGGCCGATGTCGTGCAGCAGCGCCGCCACCACCAGCGGCTGGGGTGCGTCGGCCCACTCGGCGAGCTGCGCGCACTGCAGCGCGTGCGCGCGGGCGCTCACGGGCTCGGCGCGCGCGCCGTCGTAGTGGCCGTGGCCGAACTGGTCGAACAACTCCTCGATCTGATGCACGATGTCGCGATCAGGATGCATCACGGCGTTCATACGAGGCGCTTTCTCAGCTGGGCCGAGACCATGTCGATCACCGCCACCGACACGACCAGCATCAGCAGCACCGCCGCGGTCTGCGCGTACTGAAAGCCGCGGATCACGTCCCACAACACCATGCCGATGCCGCCGGCCCCCACCATGCCGACGACCGACGCCGAGCGCACGTTCGACTCGAAGCGGTACAGCGCATACGACGCCCACAGCGGCATCACCTGCGGGATCACGCCGTAGAGCACTTCGGCCACCGGGTGCGCGCCGGTGGCGCGGATGCCTTCGACCGGTTGCGGGTCGATCGCTTCCACCGCTTCCGAAAACAGCTTGGCCAGCACACCCGTCGTGTGCACCCACAGCGCGAGCACACCGGCGAACGGCCCCAGCCCGACTGCGACGACGAACAGCAGCGCGAACACCATCTCGTTGATGGCGCGGCAGGCATCGAGAAAACGCCGGATCGGTTGGTGCACCCACCACGGCGTCAGGTTGCCTGCGGCCAGCAGCGCCAGCGGAATCGAACTGACGATGGCCAGCGCCGTTCCCCAGACCGCGATCTGCAAGGTGACGAGCAACTCCTGCAGGTAGTGGCGCCAGTCGCGAAAGTCCGGCGGAAAAAAGCCGCTCGCGTACTGCGCCATGTTGCCGGCGTCGCGCAGCAGGTCGAGCGGGCGCATGTCGGCGCCGCGCCAACTGCCGGCCAGCAGCGCGAGCACGAGGCCCCAGCCGAACAGCGGCCACCAGCCGGCCGACGGCGGGCGCAGCGCCGGTGCAGCGATCGAGCTCACGCGCCGCCGATCACTTGGCGCTGGCGAGCTGGCGGGTGAGTTCAGACAACTTGCCGTCGATCTCGTTCAGGCGTTTGCTCTTCTCGTCGGCCGCCATGTTCGCGTCGCCCTCGACCTTGCCGCGCTCGCGCGCGAGTTCCAACTGGCGGATCGGCAGCAACTGGTTGTCGTTCGACGGCACGAAGCCGGCGAAGGTGAGGGTCTTCAGAATCTCCTTCTCGCGCGCATCGCTGCCGTAGGCGAGGAAGAAGTCGCGCACCTTCTGCTTGGTCGCGGCGTCGAGATCCTTGCGCCACAGGATCGGGTCGCTGGCGATCAGCGGCGAGCGCCAGACCTCGCGCAACTCGGCGGCCTTGGCGGCGTCCTTGATCTTCATGCGGTCCACGCCGTCGGACGAGACGGTGGCCACATCGATCTGCTTGTTGGCCACGGCCAGGATGTTGGTCTCGTGGTTGGCGCGCACCATGCGCTTGAAGTCGCGCGTTGCATCGACCTTGTTCTGCGCAAACGCGTAGTAGCCCGGCACGAGCGCGCCGCTGGTCGAGTTCGGGTCGCCGAAGCCGAGCGTCAGGTTCGCGCGCGCCTTCAACACATCGTCGAGCGTGCGGTGCGGGCTGTCCTTGTGCACGACCATCAGGCTCCAGTAACCCTGCGCGCCGTCGGCCTGCGTGACCTTGGCGAAGACCTCGCCGCTGGCGCGGTCCACCGCTTCCATGCCCGACTTGTTGCCCATCCAGGCCACCTGCACTTTGTTGAAGCGCATGCCTTCGACAACGCCGCCGTAGTCGGGCGCGAAGAAGGCGTTGACCTTGAGGCCCGTGGCCCTCTGCATGTCGTCGAGCAGCGGCTGCCACGAGCTTTTCAGGTTGGCCGACGATTCGGTGGAGATGATGCCGAAGGCGATCTCCTTGACTTGCGCCTGTGCGGCGCCGAACCACAGCGTGGCGGTGACGGCGATGATGGAAAGCGATGTGCGTCGTTGCATGGTGTTCTCCTGTGGGATGGGGATGGGTCAGGCGGCTTGCAAGGTGGGAACCGTCGATCGGCGCCGCGCCGCGGCGATGGCTTCTGCGCCGTCGTGCGACAGCAGCTCGTCGGTCTGCTCGCCGTAGAGCTCGGTCAGGCGCTGCGCGCTGAGATCGGCGGTCGGACCGTCGAAGACGATCTCGCCGGCACGCAGCGCGACGGTGCGCGGGCAGTAGGCAAAGGCGAACTGCACCTGGTGCAGCGACACCAGCACCGTCACGCCGCCTTCGCGGTTCAACGTGGCCAGTTGCTCCATCACGCGCCGGCACGAGGCCGGGTCGAGCGAGGCGATCGGCTCGTCGGCGAGCACCACCTGCGCGCCTTGCACGAGGGCGCGCGCGATCGCGGCGCGTTGTTGCTGGCCGCCGGACAGCGTGGACGCACGCTGCCAGGCGCAGCCTTCGATGCCGACGCGTTGCAATGCATCGAGCGCGAGGCGGCGCTCGTCTTCGGTGAAGCGGCCGAGCGCCCAACGCCAGGCCGGCATGCGGTGCAGCGCACCGGCGAGCACATTGGTCATCACCGGCAGGCGATCGACGAGGTTGAACTGCTGGAAGATCATCGCCACTTGCGAGCGCGTGATGCGCACGTCGTCGGCCAGGCGGCCGCCGTTCTGCACCTCGCAGCCGAGGACAGAGACGCGCCCGCCGTCGAAGACGTTGGCGCGCTGCAGGCCGGCGATGTGGCGCAACAAGGTCGATTTGCCCGAGCCCGACGCGCCGAGCAGCGCCACCATCTCGCCGCGGCGCAGGGTGAGCGACACGTTCGACAACGCGGCGTGCGCGCCGAAGCGCTTGTTCAGGCTCTGCACTTCGATGGCGGCTGGGATCATCGCGAACTCCTCGAAAACGCTTGCATCGTCGGCCGCGCGCGTGACAGCGGCGTGTCGGTGCGATGAACCTTTCGGCTCCTCTTTGTCACGCGCTGTTCACGCTCAGCCGCGATGCTCCGGACTTCGAGAGATTCGATGGAGGGCTCGCGATGAGATGGACGATCCTGTGGGCGGCTGCATGCGCGTTCAACGCTGCCGCGGAAACGGGCGCGGCGCGAGAGTTCGGCGCCGAGCTGCGCGGCCACGCGCTGTTGCCGGCCATGACCACGGTGGCGCCGCCGCGCGGCGCGCCGGCCGCGCTCGCCACGTCGGGCAAGTACACCGGCAAGCCGGGACAGCGTGTCGAGACGCTGGGCCTGTTGCCCGGCAACTCGTTTCTTTCCGACAAAGCGGCGCCGCGCGCCACCGGCCACGCGCTGCCGATGCGCGGCCAGCCGGTGCAGGGCTTCTCGGGCATCAAGCCCGCAGGCGGCGGCGCGTACTGGGTGATCTCCGACAACGGCTTCGGCAGCAAGGCCAACTCGGCCGATGCGATGCTGGCCATGCACCGCGTGCGGCCCGATTGGAAGAGTGGCGCGGTGAAGTTGGAGCGCACCGTGTTCCTCAGCGACCCGCAGCGCAGGCTGCCGTTTCTGATCGTCAACGAAGGCACGAAGGAACGCTTTCTCACCGGCGCCGATCTCGATACCGAGTCGCTGCAGATCATCGGCGAGACAGTCTGGATCGGCGACGAGTTCGGACCGTTCCTGATCAGCGCCGACATGGAGGGCCACGTCACCGGCGTCTATGCGACGACGGTGGACGGCAAGCCGGTGCGCTCGCCGGACCACCCTGCGGTGTCGATGCCCGCCGTGCCCGGCGCGGTGAGCTTCGAAGCGCGGCGCTCGCGCGGCTACGAAGGCATGGCGGCGAGCAAGGACGGGCGCTTCTTGTATCCGCTGCTCGAAGGGCCGTTGTGGGATGGCAAGGGCTGGGAGATGAAAGTGGGCCGCGAAGTACTGCGCATCCTCGAGTTCGACATCGCCGCGCGCGCGTTCACCAACCGCTCGTGGAAGTACCTGCTCGAAGCCAACGGCAACAACATCGGCGACTTCAACATGATCGACGCCGATACGGCGCTGGTCATCGAGCGCGACAACGGCGAGGGCGATCCGGCCGACGCTTGCACCGGCGCGCCGCAGCCGAACTGCCAGAACGCGCCGGCCAAGTTCAAGCGCATCTACAAGATCGACCTGTCGCAGGCCGATGCGGAGGGCGTCGTGAAGAAGGTCGGCTACATCGACCTGATGAACATCACCGACCCGAAGGCCGTGGCCAAGCGCGGCAGCAAGGCAGGGCGCTTCACGTTCCCGTTCGTGACGATCGAAGACGTGGACATCGTCGATGGCGAGCACATCATCGTCGCCAACGACAACAACTACCCGTACTCGATGGGCCGCGCGCTCGGCAAGCAGGACGACAACGAGTTCATCCTGCTGCATGTGCCTGAACTGTTGAAGGCGAAGTAGCGCTCGCACCCGCGCGAGCTGTTGCGCAACTTCAGCGCGTGCTTGCTGCCGGTGTGTTCCTGGGATTGCTGCGAGCATGGGCGCGCCAATGGCTTCGCCCTTGGGGACAACCGGTCAAGAGTTCGCTGACTCGCCGAGGGTCAGTTGGTGCCTGCGCTGTCCCGCACTTCGGCACCGCCGCCGAACTGGGCGATGAGCCGCTCGCACAAGTAGTCATAGACGCGCCGGATGCGCGCGCTGCGGCGGAGGTCATCATGCCCGCACAGCCATATCTCCAGCGGGATGCTCACCTGGTCGGCGAGCACGCGGTGCAGATTCGGCCGCGTCTGCGCGATGTTGACCAGGACCGGGCCGATGCCCATGCCCGCCTCAACGGCCGTCAGGCGCGCCAGCTCGGAGTCGGTTCGAAAACGAAAGTTGATGTCGCGCGGCAGTTGTGCGCCACTTGGACCCATGCGGGTCGGTATGTCGCCACCGCCGATCAACAGGTGCGACATGGCCTCCTGCAACGTCGTCGGTACGCCGCAGCGCGCGCGGTACTCGGTGCTGACAAACAGACCAACGACGACCACACCGACGCGCTGCGCAATCACGCCCTCTTGAGTCGGGCGGGCGAAGCGAACCGCGATGTCGGCGTCGCGGCGCAACAGGTTTTCGATCTCCTGCGTCGCGCGCAGCTCGATCTCCAGTTCGGGCTCGGCGTGCATCAGGCTCGCCAACCAGGGCGGCAGCACGTGCACCGCGAACGGCACGCTGGTGGTGATGCGCACCAGGCCCGCAATGCCTCGCGGCGCGTCGCCCAACAGGCTCTCGGCCTGGCGTGCCAGGTCTTGCATGCCGCGCACGGTGTCGTACAGCGCCATGGCCCGCTCGGAGGCCACCATGCCGCTGGGGCGACGGTCGAACAACGTCTCGCCGAGCAGCCGCTCCAGCTCGCGCATGTGCCGGCTGATGCTCGGCTGGGTGATGTCCAGCTGCGCAGCGGCTTGGCTGAGCGAGCCGGTCTCCACCACCGCCACAAAAGATCGCAACAGGTTCCAGTCGTTCAGCATGAGCAATGGGAACACGAAGCAGCAGCACGCATTGGTTGATTTTTGCATGGGCCCCATGCAGCCGAGCGTGTTCCCGCACGCCGATCGGCTCCACAGAATTCACTTCCGACATCTCCACCACCTTTGAAAGTGAACTCCATGACGAGACCCGCTTCACACTCTTCTTTCACCGGCTTGACGGCCATCGCGGCGCTGCTCGCAGGCGCCGTTCTGACGTGTGGCACCACGTCCGCCTGGGCACAGAGCGACAAACAAACGCCGCCCAACTTCCTGGCACTGGGCGTGGCGCTGGTGCCCGAGTTCGAAGGCTCGTCGGACCGCAGTGCCGTGCCGGCCTTGATCGGTCGCTTCGGAATCGGAGCGACGACGCTGCGCCTGCTCGGCAACAGCGCGCAATGGAACCTGCTGCCTGCGAGTTCACCTTGGGCTTTAGGCCCAGTGCTCAGCTTGCGCTCGGCGCGCGATGACGACGTGGCGGATGCCGTCGTCAAGCGCCTGCGTTCGATCGATGCCAGTGCCGGTGTCGGCGCCTTCGGCGAGTACAGCTGGCGCGGCCTTCTCGATGCCAGCGACAGCCTCACCGCCGGAGTCGAACTGCTCGGCGGTAAGGCCGGTGCTCATGCGCAGGCGAGTCTGGGCTACCAGTGGCAAGCGGCAGCGGGCTGGCGCTTCAACGTGAGCACGCATGTGGGCGCGGCATCGGCCAAGTACCAGCGCACCTACTTCGACGTCGATGCGGACAACGCCGCGCGCTCCGGCCTGCCGCGCTATGCCGGCGATCGCAGCGTGGACGAGGTCGGGCTTGCGCTGGGCGTGTCCTACGACGTGTCGAGCCACTGGCTGTTGATCGGCCGCGTGCAAGCAGCGCGCCTCATCGGTGACGCCGCCGACAGCCCTATCGTCAGATTGCGCGGCAGTCGCAATCAAAGCAGTTTGGTGCTTGCCGTGGGGCGCAGTTTCTAAGGAGGCGGCACCCAAGCACACGAAAGCACACCATGCAGCAGACCGTGCTGATCCTCGGCGCCCGCGGGCGCTTCGGCTTGGCCGCCGCACAGGCCTTTGCCGACGCGGGATGGAATGTCCTGGCGCACATGCGGCCTGGCGCCTCCATGCCAACAGGAGGATTGCACAACGAGCGCATTCGCTGGATCGCCGTTGACTTGAACGACATCGACGCGCTCGCCGTGCAGGCCAAGGGCGCTCATGTCGTCGTCAACGCGCTCAACCCGGCGTACACGAATGCCGCGTGGCAGGCGCAAGGTCTGCCGTTGATGGAAGCCAGCATCGCCTTGGCGCGCTCGCTGCAAGCCACGCTCATGTTTCCCGGCAACGTCTACAACTTCGGCGACGGCATGCCCAGCGTGCTGCACGAAGACACGCCGCAGCTGGCGCAGACCGTCATGGGACAAGTCAGAGTCGCCATGGAGTTGCGCGCCGAGGCGTCGGGCGTTCGCGCCGTCGTCATACGCGCCGGCAACTTCTTTGGCGCAGGCAGCGGCGCGGTCTTCGATCAGGTCATGGTCAAGAACATCCGCAAAGGCAGCCTCACCTACCTGGGCGAACGAAACGTGCTCGGCGCCTGGGCCTACGTGCCCGATCTCGCACGGACGTTCGTGGCCGTGGCGCGGCAGCGCGCCGTGCTGCCGAGGTTCGAGGTGCTGCACTTTGCGGGCCACAGCCTGACGGGGCAGGACTGGGTGAGCGCGTTGAACCCGCTGGCGCGCACGCAGCAGTGGGTGCGGGCGGCATCGCCACTGAAGTTCAGGCAGCTGCCATGGCCCGTCATTCGCATGGGCGCGCTGGTGGTGCCCACCTGGGCGGCGCTCCTCGGCTTGCGCTATCTGTGGCAGACACCGCACGTGCTGGGCAACACCAAGCTCGTCGGCCTGATCGGCGCCGAACCGCACACCCGGCTGGACGAAGCGGCCACGGCGGCGTTGCGGCAACTGGGGTACCTCGATTCACGCGATTGAGCGCCACCGTCGCTCCATCACTTCACCTCGCAAGGATGTATGAACACCACAAACACTCGCGCTGCGCGCATTGCCAGCGGCACCGTGCTGATCGTCACCGGCCTGATGTCACTCGCGCCGTTTCCGATTCTCGGCCCCGCCATCGGCTGGCCCGGCTCGCTCGACGCACCGGCGGCAACGCAGTTGGCGGCGATCGGCAAATCCGCGGCGGCAGTCGCAACCGGGTACAGCGTGTACTTGGCTTATTCGCTGTTGTTCTTGCCGGCCTTGGCGATGGCCGCGCACACGCTGCTTGGCGGATTCAGCCGAACCTTGGCGCACTTGGTCGTTGCGTTTTCTGCACTGTCTGTGCTGGCGCGCAGCATCGGCATCTTGCGCTGGCTCACCGTGATGCCGGAGCTGTCGCGCTCTTACGCTGCGGCAGATGCCTCCGGCAAAGCCGGGATCGAACAGCTCTTCGTCGCGTTGAACAGTTATGGCGGCGGCATCGGCGAGCTGCTCGGCGTGTCGTTGTTCGCCTCGGTCGCCGTGCTGCTGTTGGCGGTCGGCGCTTGGCGAGCCCGGGCCGTGCCGCACTGGTTGACGGCTTTGGGGGTCTTTGCGGCGCTGTCGTTGTTTGCGCTGTTTCTGCCCGCGATGGATTTGGCGATTGACGTGCCGATCGCTCTCGCCGTGACGTCGTTGTCTGTTTGGATGTGGGCGCTCGGTGGCTGGCTGCTCGTCAAACGCCGCACCGCATCGACGCGACCGCTCGATCTGTGACGCCTACCAAGCTTCCCATCCCCTCAACCCAAGCGACTCTCATCATGACCCACCTCAAGACTCCCAATCCCGCACTGCCACGCCGGCGCTTCATCGCACTGGCGGGCGGCGGCGTCGTACTCGCAGCAGCACCACTGGCCGGCTGCGCGTCGGACTACCCCAATGCGGCCATCCAGGCCTGGCAGCCTGCGAACGACAACACCGAAATCCGGCGCTGGATGCTCGCGCACGGGTTGCTCGCACCCAACCCGCACAACCGGCAACCGTGGGTCGCCGATCTGCGGCGCGAAGGTGAAATCACGCTGATCTGCGACGGCGAACGCCTGTTGCCGCAGACCGATCCTTTTGGCCGCCAGATCCTCATCGGCTGCGGCGCCTTCATCGAACTCGCCGTCATGGCTGCCGCCGAGCGCGGCTATCGCGTGCGCGTCGAGCCGTTCCCGGCCGGCGAGCCGGGCCTGCGCGAGCTGCCTGGCAACCGCGTGGTCGCACGCCTCGCGGTCGAACGCGACACGGCGTTGGCGAAGGACACCTTGTTCACGCAGATCCGCCGCCGCCACACCAACAAGAGCGCATTCGACAACACGCGCACGGTGCCAGCGCCGGTGTGGACGGCGTTGCAGCGCGCCGCCACCGACAACGGCTTGCTCGCCGGCGCCATCACCGACGCCAGCCCCATGGCGCAGGTGCGTCGGCTCACGCGCGAGTCGTACGAGACCGAGTGCATCACCGATCGCACCTGGCTCGAGTCGGCGCGGCTGATGCGCATCGGGCCCGATGAGATCGAGAAAAACCGCGACGGCATTTCATTGATGGGCAACATGCCGCGGCTGCTGTCGGCCGTTGGCATGTTCGACCGCTTCGAAGTGCCGCAGCGCGGCAGCACGGGCTTTCAACGCGTGATGGATCGCTGGGCCGCGTTCGAGACAGGCAGCGGCTATTTCTGGGTGGCATCAAACGGCAACTCGCGCAGCCAGCAGCTCGCAGCCGGGCGCGCCTACGTGCGTGCGCATCTGCAGGCCACCGCGGTGGGCGTGGACATGCATCCGCTGTCGCAGGCGCTGCAGGAATTCGTGGAAGTCAAGCCGCAGTACGACGGCCTGCATCGGCTGCTGGGTTTCGATCCGGCGATGAACACGGTGCAGATGCTGGCGCGCGTCGGCTATGGCGCTGCGGCCGCTGGCCCTTCGCCGCGCCGCGAGCTGGATCAGTTGATCCGCGCTTGATGGGTGTGACCGGCGTGGTCATGGTGGCGTCCGATCGTCAGCACACGCCGATGGTCGCCGGCGGAGAAGCGCTTCGTCTCAAAGTCTTTCTCTCGCAGCAGAAGGTTCGGCTGCCGCGCAGCTTGCACCGCATCGCGCAGACGCCGGAAGACGCGGCCGACGAGCGGGTGCCGGAGCAGCTGCTCGTCGGTGCACTGGAAACCGCGATGCGCGCGCTGCGCCGTCCGTCGCTGCCGATCGACTTCGGTGCGACCATTCGCGCACGGGACATGGGCATTTACGGCATGGTTCTCCAGACCGCACCGACGGCAGGCGACGCGCTCGCGCGGTCGGTGCGCTTTCAGCGGCTGATGACCACGACGGCGCGAATGCTGCTCGAACGCGAGCAGGGCGTTTTGAGATGGGTCTGGAGCAGCACGGGGTCGCGCACGCTCGGTGTTCGCGTGAGGAATGAGGTTGTGATTGCCGAGCACGTCGCCGTGGTCCGGGCGATCGCGCCCGGCACCACGCCACGCCGCGTGACGTTCATGCACGCTGCACCGGCGGACAGCACCACGCACGCTCGCTTCTTCGGCTGTGCGATCGAGTGGGCAGCCAATGAAGACTGCGTTGAATGGGCTGCGCAAGGCATGACCCGATCCCTCGGCATCGATCCGGCGCTCGCTGCTTTCGTCGAACGCGAGGCCGAGCGTCGGCTCGCGCTGCTGCCGCCGAGCGGTTCGCTCGACGAAGTGAAGGGCGTGATCCTGCGGCGCCTGTCCAGCGGCAACGTCGACTTGACCACCGTTGCCGCGCTGCTCGGCCGTGCGCCGCGGACCTTGCGCCGTGAGCTGGCAAGCGGTGGACGCACGTACCGCGCCTTGGTCGATGACGTTCGCCGTCAACGCGCTGTCGAGATGGCATCGGAGGGACGGCACTCGATGTCGGAGATCGCGCTGCGGCTCGGCTTTTCCGAGGTCAGCGCGCTCAGTCGCGCGTGGAAGCGTTGGTTCACGCAGCCGTTCAGCGCAACGCATCGCTAGCCTCGCGACTTCATCGTGCCGGCTGCCACCAACCGTGAAAGGCGAACGGGTCGTGCGTGCGCAACCGCACTGAGGCGATAGGGCCGTCTTTGAGCGCGTCAGCGCGGAAGATGGCCAGCGAGCTGACGCCGGTGGCGAGTTCGAACACAGGCACGAGCAACCAACCCACGTCGCGTGCCGACAGGTTCACCGGCACCATTGCGTCGGCAGCAAACGAAGGTTCGTTCAAGTAGTAGCCGGGCCCGAAGTCGTAGCCGTCCGACGCACCGCTGCGGGTGTCGAAGCGCGCGATGCGCGACCACCAGAGCGCCGCACCCGGCGCCTGCAGAAAGTAGATGTCGCGGTGCTCGTGGCAGTGCAGACGCCGGTCAACGACAGGGAATTCGTTGTTGCCGCTGTCGAGAATCTCTTCGCGCGCGCGCTTCGTGGTCTTGTCGATCACCAGCCGGCGCAGCTTGCCCGGGTTCACGTAGCTGCCGGCGCGACCTTGCATGTACGCATACCAGGCCGGCTCCGCAGCGCCGATCTCGAGAAAGTGGTCCGGCGTGTCGTAGCCGACGAAGTCGGCGACGATCTCGTTGCCGCGGTCGTACGCGTTGACCGAGTGCCACATCCAGCGGCTGTCGGTCTCGACGATGAAGGGCTCGGCGTCTCCGGCGCGCGAGAGGATCGCGAGCTTCGTGCCTTCTTCGGCTTTCCATTCCAGGCTGCGTGCGAACGGAACACCTTGTTCGAGCTTGGCGAAGTCGGGAATCGCCGGCTGCAGGTGAAACATCACGCTCGATGCGGTGACGAAGAAGTCGTGGATGTAGCACAGCGGCACGTCAGCGCCGACGGCGATGGTCCGCCGCGTGGTCGTGCGGCCATCGGCGCTGACGATGTAGGCTGAGTGTGACGGCGCGGCGGGGTCGAACAAGGTGTCGAAGAGGATCCACTCGCCGGTCTTCGCATCGACGCGGAAGTGCGCCTTCAGCTCGGGGTTGGTAACGCCGACGTTGTCGGTGGCGATGGATTCGAGCGTCATCGGGTCGAGCGTCCACGGCGCGTGACCTTCGTCGAACGCATAGACACGGCCGTTGCGCACGAGCGTCGTCACGCCGGCCTGGTTCGGCGACGTCTGCGTTCGCTTGCCGCCCGGTGGCAGCGGGCTTGTCCACGTGCTGTACACGAACTTGCCGGCCGCCTGCTCTTCACGCAGCTTGTCGGTTTGCACGAGGCGGCTTCGGTAGGCGACTTGGCCGGCGTCGAAGCGGCCATGCGGATCATGCCGTCGCCGTCGGTGATCGCACCCTTGCGCTCGGCAGCGCGAGTGAAAACGCCGGGGCCGTTGCGGTAGAACGTGCCGCGCAATCCGGCAGGCAATCTGCCGGTGACCTCAGGCGTGTACGCGCCCTCGACGCCGTTTTGCAAGTGGCCGATGAAGCCCAGCGGGTCGGCGCTGGCCAGGCGCGGATAGAGCGCTGGGGACGGATCGTCGTCGCTGCCACCACATGCGGGCAGCCACAGCGGCGCCGTGGATGCGGAGAGCATCCTCACGAAGGCACGTCGATCGATCGAGTTCATGTTGTCTTCTCGCTGGGGTGTTGGGTCTTCCCATTGTTTCCAGCGCGCGCTCAGTTGTCGTTGACTGCGGCGGCCAATCGATGAACCCGTGCGGCCACCGACGCCTGGACAGCGCGTTTCG
>CAVTAM010000022.1:0-30861 GCA_963732625.1 uncultured beta proteobacterium
GCGCGCGTTGGCATGCGGGCAGCGCGGATGGAAGGCGCATCCCGACGGCGGATTGAGCGGGTTCGGCACCTCGCCCTGCACCGGCGTGCGCGCGCGGCCGGTCATGTGGATGTCGGGGATCGCGTCGAGCAGCATGCGCGTGTACGGATGGCGCGGGCGCTTGAAGAGATCGGCCTTGTCGGCCAGCTCGACCAGGCGGCCGAGGTACATCACGCCGACCTGATCTGACACGTGGCGCACGACGGCCAGGTTGTGCGAGATGAAGAGGTAGGTCAGACCGCGCTGGCGCTGCAGATCCTTCATGATGTTGAGCACCTGCGCCTGCACGCTGACATCGAGCGCCGAGGTCGGCTCGTCGCAGACCAGGAACTCGGGTTGCGTCGCCAGCGCGCGCGCGATCGAGATGCGCTGGCGCTGGCCGCCGGAGAACTGGTGCGGAAATTTTTCGACGTCGGCCGCAGCCAGGCCGACCGAGCGCAGCAACTCAGCCACCTTGGCGCGCTGTTCGCCGTCGTCGGTGACGAGACCATGCTCGCGGATCGGCTCGGCGACGATGTCGAGCACCTTCCAGCGCGGGTTCAGGCTTGCGTACGGATCCTGAAAAATCATCTGCATGCGCCGGCGCAGCACGCGCGTCTGCTCGGCGTCGAGCGTCTTCGTATCGACGCCGCTGAACTGCACGCTGCCGCGCGTCGGTTTGTACAGGCCGACGAGCAGGCGGGCGACGGTGCTCTTGCCGCAACCCGATTCGCCGACCAGCGCCAGCGTCTTGCCTTTCTCGATGGCGAAGCTCACGCCATCGACGGCATGCACGAACTGGCGCGGCTTGCGGTCGATGACGCGGTTCAGCCAGGGCGCCGACACGTCGAAGATTTTCGCGAGGTCGGTGACTTCAACGATCGGCCGTCATGACGTTCTTTCCACCAGCCAGCATGCGGCGCGCGTCGCGCCCGCATCCAGCAAATCCGGCCGCTCGCTTTTGCAGCGATCGAACACCTTCGGGCAGCGCGGGTTGAACGCACAGCCTTTCGGAATCGCGTTCAGGCGCGGCATCGCGCCGTCGATCTGCGTCAGGCGCTCGCGGTCTTCGTCCTTCGCCGGAATCGAGCCCATCAGGCCGACGGTGTACGGATGCGAGGGCCGGTTGATGACATCGGCCACCGGGCCGATCTCGGCGATGCGGCCGGCGTACATCACCGCGACGCGGTCGCAGGTCTCGGCTATCACGCCCATGTCGTGCGTGACCAGCATGACAGCCGCCCCATGGTCTTTGCACAGCCGCTTCAGCAGCGAAATGATCTGCGCCTGGATCGACACATCGAGCGCCGTCGTCGGCTCGTCGGCGACGATCAGCTTCGGCTCGGCCGCCAGCGCCAACGCAATGACGACGCGCTGGCGCATGCCGCCGGAGAACTGGTGCGGGTACTGGTCGATGCGCTGCTCGGCGCCCTGGATGCCGGTTTCCTGCAGCAGCTTGATGGCGCGCTGTGCGCGCTTCGGCTTCGCTCACCGGCAAGTGCGTGAGGATCGTTTCCGTGAGCTGGCGGCCGATCGTGTACAGCGGGTTCAGCGAGGTCAGCGGGTCCTGAAAGATCGCGCCGATCTGGCGGCCGCGGATCTTGCGCATCGCTTCGTACGGCAGGTTGTCGATGCGCTGGCCGTCCAGGCGAATCTCGCCGCCGGCGATGCGCCCCGGCGGTTCGAGCAGGCCGATGATCGCCGCGCCGGTGAGCGATTTGCCGGCGCCGGATTCGCCGACGACGCCGAGGATCTCGCCGGGCGCGATCGAAAACGAAATGTCGTCGAGTGCGAGCAACGTGCCGCGGCGCGAGGGGAACTCGACGCGCAGGTTCTTGACTTCGAGCAGGGCTGTCATTGGAGACGAGGATTCAACGCGTCGCGCAACCAATCGCCGAGCAGGTTCACCGACAGCGCGATCAGCACCAGCATCAGCCCCGGAAAGATCGTGATCCACCATTCGCCGGAGAACAGGAAGTCGTTGCCGATGCGGATCAGCGTGCCCAGCGACGGCTGCGTCGGCGGCACGCCGACGCCGAGGAAGGACAGCGTGGCTTCGGTGAGGATCGCGGTCGCCACCTGGATCGTCGCCAGCACCAGCACCGGGCCCATGACGTTGGGCAGCACATGCTTTCTCATGATGCGCAGCGGCGCCACGCCGACCACGCGCGCGGCCTGCACGTATTCCTTGTTGCGCTCGACCAGCGTCGAGCCGCGCACCGTGCGCGCGTACTGCACCCAGCCGGGCAAGGCGATGGCGAGGACGAGCACCGCAAAGGCCAGCGTGTCGTGCGCGTTGGGAAACATCGCGCGGCCGACACCGTCGATCAACAGCGCGATCAGGATCGACGGGAACGACAGCATGACGTCGCAGACGCGCATGATGAAGGCGTCGATCTTGCCGCCGACAAAACCCGACAGCAGGCCGAGGCTGACGCCGACGATCACCGACAGCACGACCGACGCCAGGCCGACGAGCATCGAGATGCGCGCGCCGTACATGATGGCCGAGAGGATGTCGCGCCCCTGGTCGTCGGTGCCGAGCAGGTACTTGGCCGAGCCGCCCTCCTCCCAGGCCGGCGGCAGGCGCGCGTCGGACAGCTCCAGCGTCGCCAGATCGAACGGGTTGTGCGGCGCCACCCACGGCGCGAACAGCGCGCTGAAGATGCACACCGCCGCCACCACCGCCGCGCCGATCGCCATCGGCGAGCGTGCGGAAGCTGTGCCAGACGTCGCCGTCGAAGAAGCGACCCAGCGCGCGGTGGTCGTCATGGGCCGTTCTTGACGCTGATGTACTTGAACGGCATGAAGTTGTCCGCGAGCTGCACCAGCGACACGTTCTTCTTCATCGCCCAGGCCAGCGCCTGCTGGTGCAGCGGGATGTGGCCGATGTCGTCGGCGTGCAGCTTGAAGGCTTCGGCGATCATCGCGTTGCGCTTGGCCTGGTCGGTCTCGCTCTGGATCTTCTGCGTCAGCTCGTCGATCTTGGCGTTGCTGTAGCTGCCGAGGTTGAAGGTGCCCTGGCCCTTGTCGGTCGGCGTGGCCATCAGGTTGGACAGCGCGTTGTGCGCGTCGTAGGTGCCGGGCGTCCAGCCGAGCAGGTAGAAGCTGGTGTCGCGGCGCAGGATCTTCGGGAAGTAGGTGGCCTTGCTCTCGGCCTGCAGATTGATCTTGACGCCGATGCGCGCCAGGTTCGCCGCCACCGCCTGGCAGATTTCGCCGTCGTTGACGTAGCGGTCGTTCGGGCAGTTCATGCCGACTTCGAAGCCGTTCGGGTAGCCGGCGTCGGCGAGCAGCTTCTTCGCCGCGTCGGCGTCGTGCGGCAGGCGCTTGTTCATCTCGGGCACGAAGCCCTTGATGCCCGGCGCGATCATCAACCCGGTCGGCGTGGCGGCGTTGCGCATCACGCGCGCCTTGATCGTCTCGATGTCGATCGCCTGGTAGAACGCCTGCCGCACCCGCTTGTCCTTGAACGGGTTCTTGCCCTTGACGCTCGACGACAGCAGCTCGTCGCGCTTCTGGTCCATGCCGAGGAAGATCGTGCGCAGCTCGGGGCCCTGCATCACCGTCGAGGTTGGCGTTGCTCTTCAGGCGCTCCACGTCCTGCAGCGGCACCGGCTCCATCATGTCGATCTCGCCGGAGAGCATGGCCGCGACGCGCGTCGCATCGTTGCCGATCGGCGTGAAGATCACTTCATCGACGTTGCCATCGACCTTGCCCCAGTACGCGGCGTTGCGCACGAAGGTGCTGCGCGTCGTCGGCTGGCGCTCGCGCAGGCGGTACGGGCCGGTGCCGTTGGCGCGGAACGACGCGGTGTTCTCGATGCCCTTGCGCCGATCGACCGGGCTGCTCGGCCTTGTTGTCCTCGCACCATTTCTTGCTCATGATGTAGACGAGCGAGATCACGTCGGGCAGGATCGGAAACGGCGCCGTGGTCTCGATCTCGACCGTGGCGTCATCGACCTTGCGCACCTGCTTGATCGACGACGTGTAGCCCTTCATGTCGGAGCCGTCGCCGGCGGCGCGGCCGAAGGAAAAGACCACGTCGTCGGCCGTGAGCGGCGTGCCGTCGTGGAATTTGACGCCCTTGCGCAAGTCGAAGCGCCACACCGTCGGCGAGGTCTGCGCCCATTTGGTGGCCAGCGCCGGTTCGAGGCCGAGCTTCTTGTCGCGGCCGACCAGCGGCTCGTAGACGTTGCCGGTGATCGACAACTGCAGCGACTCGTTGAGCGAGTGCGGGTCCATCGACGTCGCGTCGCCCTGGTTGGCGACGCGCAGCGTGGCGGCTTGCGTGACGCCGCACGCCAACAGCAGGCCGGCGAGCACGAGCGGGTTGAAGCGTTTCATCGTTGGTCTCCTGAAAGCAGTTGTCGCTGGCCACGAGCGGCAGCGAGCGCTCGACCAATCCGGCCAACAGCGCGCCGCCGAGCGGCAGCACGTCGTCGTTGAAGTCGTAGCGCGAGTTGTGCAGGAAGGCGCCGCCGCCCTGCCCCAGGCGCAGGTAGGCGCCGGGCTTGACCTGCAGCATGAACGAAAAATCTTCGGCGCCCATGCTCGGCGACATCTGGCGCGTGACGCGCTCTTCACCGACCAGCGACGCCGCCACGTCGGCGGCGAACATCGCATGCTGGCCGCTGTTGATCGTCGCCGGGTAGGTGCGCTGGTAGTGCAGCGACGCCGTGGCGCCGAAGGCCACGGCGACGGAATCGACCAGGCGCGCCAGCCGCTCCTCGACCATGTCCTGGACCTCGGGGCGGAACGTGCGCACGGTGCCGACGAGGCGCGCCTCGCGCGGGATGACGCTGAAGGCGCCGACGTCGCCGGCCTGCATCGCGCAGATGCTGATCACCGCGCTGTCCACCGGGCTGACGTTGCGCGCGACGATGCTTTGCACGGCGGTGATGATGTGGCCGGCGACGAGCACCGGATCGACCGTCAGGTACGGGTGCGCGCCATGCCCGCCCTTGCCGTGGACGACGATCTCGATGCGGTCGGCCGCAGCCATCATCGGCCCGGCGTTGACGCCGATGTGGCCGGCGGGCAGCGACGGCCAGTTGTGCATCGCATAGACCGACTCGACCGGGAAGCGCTCGAACAGGCCGTCGTCGATCATCGCCTTGGCGCCGGCGAAACCTTCTTCGCCGGGCTGGAAGATCAGCACCGCGCTGCCGTCGAAGCGCCGCGTCTCGGCCAGGTAGCGCGCCGCGCCGACCAGCATCGTCGTGTGGCCGTCGTGGCCGCAGCCGTGCATCAGGCCGCGCGTGCAGGAGCGCCAGGCGAAGTCGTTCTCTTCGGTCATCGGCAGCGCGTCCATGTCGGCGCGCAGGCCGATCGACTTGGCGCTGTCTTTCTTCGCGCCGTGGATCACGCCGACGACGCCGGTCTTGCCGATGCCTTCGTGGATCTCATCGACACCGGCCGCGCGCAGCGCCGCGACCACGCGCTGCGCCGTGCGCTTTTCTTCGAAGCCGATCTCGGGGTGGGCGTGCAGGTCGCGCCGAAACGCCGTCAGCTCGCCATGCCACTGCCCCAGCCGTTGGTAAGCGCCATTGCTCGGACGAGCCGTCACCTCAATGCCCTCCTGTCGATTGTTCGATGCGCAGCCGCGGATCGACGACGAAGTACAGCAGATCGACGACGAGGTTGATGACGACGAAGATCAGCGCGATCAGACACAGGTAGGCCGCCATCACCGGGATGTCGGCGAACTGCACCGCTTGAATGAACAGCAGGCCCATGCCCGGCCACTGGAACACGGTCTCGGTGATGATGGCAAAGGCGATCAGGCCGCCGAGCTGCAGGCCCATGATCGTCATCACCGGGATCAGCGTGTTCTTCAGGGCGTGGCCGAAATAGACGCTGCTGTTCTGCAGGCCGCGGGCGCGCGCGAACTTGATGTAGTCGGTGCGCAGCACTTCGAGCATCTCGGCGCGCACCAGCCGCATGATCAGCGTCAGCTGGAAGATGCACAGCGTCACCGACGGCAGGATGAGGTGCTTCCAGCCGTCGGCGGTGAGCAGGCCGGTGGTCCAGGCGCCGATCGCCACCGTCTCGCCGCGGCCGAAACTCGGCAGCACCTT
Organism: uncultured beta proteobacterium; assembly: GCA_963732625.1. Classification (GTDB taxonomy): domain Bacteria; phylum Pseudomonadota; class Gammaproteobacteria; order Burkholderiales; family Burkholderiaceae_C; genus CADEEN01. Next base: position 6,100 of record CAVTAM010000022.1, read on the forward strand.
GAGCGTGACGGCGAACAGCAGGATCAGCAGGATGCCGATCAGAAACGTCGGCAGCGACACGCCGAGCAGCGAGAACGTCATCAACGCCTGCGACATGAAGTTGCCGCGCTTCAACGCCGCGTAGACGCCCATCGGGATGCCGAAGACCAGCGCCAGCAGCGCCGCGCCCAAGGCCAGTTCCAGCGTCGCCGGAAAGCGCTCGACGATCAGCGACGAGACCTTGCGCCCCTGGCGCAGCGAGAGGCCGAACTCGCCTTGCAGCGCGTTGCCGACGAAGGCCGCGAACTGCACCGGGAACGGCTTGTCCAGGCCGAGGTCGGCGCGCAGTTGCGTGCGCTGCTCGGGCGTCGCGTCCTGGCCGAGCAGGTTGGTCACCGGGTCGCCGACGTACTGGAACAGCATGAAGGCGATGAAGGCCACCGTGAGCATCACGATCACGGCTTGGGCGAGGCGGCGGAGGATGAAGGCGAGCATGTTCGGTCAGCGCCAACCGAGCAAGCGCCGTGCCGCGGTGAGCTTCAGTTCACCTTGACCGAGCGCATGTCGATGCGGTTGTCGGCGCGATGGTACAGGTCGATGTTTTTCTTCATCGCCCACGGGATCACCTGGTTGTGCAGCGGGATGTGCGACACGTCCTGGTGCGACAGCACGAGCGCCTGCTCGATCAGCTGGTTGCGCGTCTTCTGATCGACCTCGGCCTTGATGCGCTCGATCAGCGCATCCATCTGCGGGTTGCTGTAGCGGCCGACGTTGTAGTTGCCGTCGCCCTGCGCGCCGACGCTGCGCACGAGCGACTGCAGCGAGTACAGCGCGTCGAAGGTCGGCACGCCCCAGCCGAGCATGTAGATGCTGGCTTCGTAGCGCTGGATCATCGGGAAGTAGGTCGACAGCGGCAGCGTGCGCAGCTTGGCCTTGACGCCGATCTTGGCCCACATCGACGCCACCGCCTGGCAGATCTCTTCGTCGCTGATGTAGCGGTTGTTCGGGCAGGCGAAATCGACCTCGAAGCCCTGCGCGTAGCCGGCTTCTGCGAGCAGCTTCTTCGACGCCTCGGCGTCGTACGGCCAGCGCGCGTCGGTCTTCTTCGTCCAGCCGTTGACCTGCGGCGCGATCAGCGCGCCGGTGGGCTGCGCCAGGCCGCGCATCGTCACGCGGGCGATGGTCTGGATGTCGATCGCCTGGTAGAGCGCCTTGCGCACACGCACGTCCTTCAGCGGGTTCTTGCCCTTGACGTTGCTGCCCGGCAGCTCGTCGCGGAACTGGTCCATGCCGAAGAAGATGGTGCGGTTCTCGGCGCCGTCGATCACCTTCAGGTTGCGCGCCGAGCGCAGCTTGGCCAGATCGGCCGGCGACGGGTCGAGCACCATGTCGACCTCGCCCGACAGCAGCGCCGCCACGCGCGTGGCCTCGGCCTTGATCGGCGTGTAGACGATCTCGGTGACGTTGCCTTCGGCCTTGCCCCACCAGGCCGGGTTCTTCACCAGCACCAGCTTCACGTCCTGCTCCCAGCTCTTCAACATGAACGGGCCGGTGCCGTTGGCGTTGCGGTGGGCGAAGTTCTCGTCCTTGGTCTTGATGTCTTTGGGCTCGAGCGACTTGTTCTTCTCGGCCCAGCCCTGGTCCATCACGCGCAGCTCGGTCATCTGGCGCAGCAGCACCGGGTTCGGGCCCTTGGTGAAGACGTCGATCGTGTAGTCATCGACCTTGACGATCCGGTCGATGCCCTGCGTGTAGACGCCGTAGTTGGACGTCTTGGCCATCGCGCGCTCGAGCGAGAACTTGGCGTCGTCGGCGTTGAAGGCCGCACCGTCGTGGAACTTCACGCCCTGGCGCAAGCGTGATGCGCACCTGGGTCGGGCTGACCTGCTTGTAGCCCGTGGCCAGCACCGGCTCGAGCTCGAACTTCTTGTTGTAGGTGAACAGCGACTCGTACACCGAGGCGTGCACGCCGTTGCCGAGCGCGTTGTTCTGCGAATGGATGTCCCAGGTCGGGATGTCGGCCGCGCTGGCCCACTTGAAGGTGGTGGCGTTGGCGAGAGGTGCAGCGATGCCGAGCGCCGCGGCAAGGATCGAAGGCAGCAGGATGCGCATGATGTGAACAGCTCCGGATCGAACGATGTCGAGCGCCGCATCTTGCGCTGACGGCGCAGAAGTTGCCAACCGGGGAACCCCGGCCGGCTCGCGCCGTCAGCGCAATGAGATGTCGCGGTAGCGCGTGGTCAATTGCGAACGCGTGTTGTCGCCGTCGGTCATCACGGCCACGGCCAGCAACGGCCCGGGTGCTTCGCCGAAGGCGAGCCTGTAGTCGGCGCGAGCGTGCGCCGGTAGCGCTTCCACTGGCGCAGTCCGCCCGGCCCCGACTCGACGACGATCTTGCGCACGCGGTCGCTGCGCGGGTGCGTGACGACACGCCCCACCGGCGCCGACGTGTCCCAGACATAGGCCAGCGTGGCAAACGGCGGCGCCTCGCCGGTCAAGCGTGCGCGCCAACTCGAACGACAACTGATTGCGCGCCGACAGCCGCGCGTGATCGCCGCCGAAAGCGAACAGCACACGCGCCGCCGCGTCGCTGGCGTCGGCATCGGAGACGTCGCCGCCCTCGGGCAGGGCCTGCACCAGCCACGAGAACTCGACATCGCGCAGCGTGTCCGCCGGCCGGGCGACGCGCTTGCGGTACATCGACGCCGAGCCGTCGGCGCGCGCGACCAGCTCGCGGCCTTCCGGCGTCAGCTCCCACTGATAAGCCGTGCGCCGCTTGCCGGGCAACGGCACGTCATGCCAGTCTTCGGCGATCGGCGGCGCAAACGGCGGCGTCGTGCAAGCGCCGAGCATCGATGCGGCGGCCGCGCCTGCGAGCAGAGCCATCGCATGGCGGCGCGGGTGGACGGTCGGGGTCATGCGCAGAGTGGTGGCAAGTCAAAGAAAAGCCGCCCGGAGGCGGCTGCTCGAACATGGTCCGGGTTCAGAACCGATGCCGGATGCCCAGCGCGATGCTGTTCGAATCGGTTCCGGCGCTGGTCGTGAAGCCGCCGAGGAAACCGGCCTGGCCCGGCGCCGCCTGCGCCAGGTTCTTGTTGTCGAAGTGCGTCAGCACCGCATTCAGGTCGGTGCGCTTCGACAGCGCATAGGTGAATGCGGCGCCGTACGACGAGGTATCGGTATTGAACGAGCGCTTGTCGTCGAAGGTGCTGTAGGCCACGTACAGCGTGTGCGCGCCGAGCGGCATCTTGTAGCCGACGTGCATCAGCTTGCCGTCCTGGCGCAGCGCGTTGGTGTAGGCGTTCTGCAAAGTCGCGGCGACAAATGACGGTGCGCCACCGGCGATCAGGTTGGCCGAGATGGTGGACACCCCACTCGGGTTGTCGTCCTTGAAAGCGACGTACAGGCCGCTGAGCGTGGCAGAGCCGAGTTGCGCTGATGCACCGAACGCAGTTGACTTCAGCGACTTCTGGCCGATGTCGTTGTTGCGCTGGTTGTAGCCCAGGCCGACAGCAACTGGGCCGAACTTGTACATCACCATGGCACCGCCGAAACGGTCGGCCTTACTGTCGAAGTTGACGTTGGAGGCGTTGCTGTCGAAGCCGTACATCGCCGAAGCAGTCAACCCGCCGAAGACGATGCGGTACTGCAAGGCGTTGTCGATGCGAATCTCGGTGCTGGCCGGGAACGACGCCACCTGGCCCGCTGCCAAGCCCGACTGCGTGCCCATGATGTCGAACGTGGCCGTGACCTCATACGCCGGCGTGTACTGGCGGCCGGCCAATATCGCACCCACGGGCGTCACCAGGCCGACATAGGCTTGTCGATCGAAGAAGCCGTTGCGGAGGTTGACGCCGAGACCGGCAGCAGCGAGACCGTCGTTGACTCGAGACACCGTCCCTTGGATGGCGGCACAGGGTTGCGCCGGGCACAAGGCGGGGACGAGCAGGCTGGCATCAGCAAAACGATCGGGTAGTTGCGAGCCCGACTGCGGCCGGTTGCTCAAGGTGCCGTTGTTCAACTCAGTGCGGTTCTCGAGCGTGAAGATCGCCCTGAACCCGCCGCCGAGGTCTTCGTTGCCGCGCAGGCCGAAACGCGAGCCTTCCATGATGCCGCTGACCACCTGGTTCTTGTTCGTCACGCCGGTGTTGTGCACGACGCCCGCATCGACGATGCCGTACAAGGTGACCGACGACGGCGTGGACTGCGCCACCGCAGTGGATGAGGCCAGCGCCAAGGCGCTGAGGGCAAAAGCGGTCTTCTTGATCATGGTTGTCTCCAGGGCACGGTCATCCAACCGCGAATCTTCACCGATGCCGCCATCGGCGGCGCAGTGCTGTTGCAGAGCGCCAACGCTGTGTTTTCCCTAGGAGCGTGAAGCGCGCGCCCATGAAAAAGCCGCCCCGGAGGGCGGCTTCGTTGTCACGTGGACTCGGGTCCGATCGCAACGATCAGAACTTGTGCCAAATGCCAACGTCGAATTGGGCCTTCTTAGGCAGCGAAGAGAAACCATCGCCGCTTTGCTTGGCCACATCGGTATAGACGATCGTGCGCTTGGACAGGCTGTAATCCAGACCCACCGCAATCTTCTTCTGCTCCAGGTCGCTGCTCTGGCGATAGCCAGCCTTGATCGTGGCCGCACCCACCGGAACGCGAGCGCCAACCGACCAGATCTTCACGTCATCTGCCGTACCAACAAGGCAGGCCGCATTTCCGCCGGACAGGCCGATGTTGCACTCACCCTTTTCGAACTGGAACATGAACTCAGCAAAGCCGGCATTGAAGGCGCCGTACGCTCCAAGCGTCTTGCCATCCACCGCATTGCGGTCGTAAGCCAACGCCACGCGAACCGGCCCACCTGCGTAGATCGCACCCACGCCGATCGGACGCTCGGAGCCGTTGGCACCAGCGGCGCTGGCGTTGCCATCAGCAGCAGCGATGTTGGCGTGAATCTGCAGGCCACCCAGGCTAGGCGAACGATAGTAGATCGCGTTGACGAGGCGAGCGCTGCCCGCGAGTCCGGCGTTCAGGCCACCCGTGTGGGTGCTGCCGATGGTTTCCGTGCCGAACGGATCGAAGCCGCCGTTGTACTCCTGGAGAACCGGCAACATGCGGCCGAGGCGCACATCACCGAAGCCACCGCCCAAACCCGCCCAGCTTTGGCGGAAGAAGCGGCCCGTCTCAGGCTGCGAGGTCGACTGACCAGTGGCAGCGTTGAAGCGATAGTTCAAAGCGAAGAAGGCATACATGCCGCCGCCCAGATCCTCGCGGCCCGACAGCGTGAAGTTGGTGCGGCCGGAGTTGCCGGTGGACATATTCCAGTCGCCGTTTTGTCGCTGTACCGCGACGTCAACGCCGCCCGACAAGGTGACGGAGGACTGCGCCGACGCAGCACCAGCGAAAGCGCTCAGCGCAGCGAGAGCGAGCAGAGTTTTCTTCATATCCAATATCTCCAAGGTTGAGATTTAAGGGGTCCCGATGACGTTACCGTTGCTTCGGGCTATCCAGCCCAGGGCCAGACGGTCCATCAGGCCAACCTCCTTACGCGGAAGTTGATGTATTCCACCAGTTCCCCCCAAGCCTGCAAAGGCTTGCGCGACAAATCCTCAGTGGCTGTTGTCCGGGCACAACGAAGAGGCTGCGGCCCTTCGCGCCGGATCGGCTCCTTGTCAGTGGTAACTTACCGGCTCATCCCAACAGCGCCACACCCCCATGCCTGACTTCGTCGATCGCTGGCTGATGGCCGCCGATGCCGGCCTGCGCACCCTCTCCGGCACGGCGCGGGCGAGCCGCGAACGCCCGGCGGCGCGTGACGATGGCCAGGCGCTGAGCGAGTCCGAGCGCCGCTTGGCCGGCTCGCTGATGCGCGTCAATCACGTCGGCGAGGTCTGCGCCCAGGCGCTGTACCAGGCGCAGGCGCTGACGGCACGCAGCCCCGAACAACGCCGGCAGATGGAGCACGCCGCCAGCGAAGAGCAGGATCATCTGGCCTGGACGGAGGCGCGGCTGCGCGAACTCGACGACCGGCCGAGCCTGCTCAATCCGCTTTGGTACGCGGGCGCGTTTGCGATCGGCCTGGCCGCCGGGCGCGCCGGTGACCGCTGGAGCCTGGGCTTCGTCGTCGAGACCGAGCGCCAGGTCGAAGAGCATCTGGCCGGGCACCTCGATCGGCTGCCGGCCAACGATGCGGCCTCACGCGCCATCGTCGCCCACATGAAGGCCGACGAAGCGCATCACGCGCAGCAGGCCGAGCAGGCCGGGGCCGAGCCGCTGCCGCTGCCGCTGCGCTGGTTGATGCGCGGCGCGGCCAAGGTCATGACGACGACCGCGCATCGCCTCTGAACGATCAGGCTGAGATCACTTCGTGGCTGACCTCGATCTGCGCCGTCTTGGCCAGCATCGCCGTCGCTGAACAGTATTTTTCGTGCGACAGCGCCACCGCCCGCGCCACGGCGGGCGCGTCGAGCTGCTGCCCGCTGACGACGAAGTGCATGCGGATGCGCGTGAACACCTTCGGATCGGTTGATGCGCGCTCGGCGCTCACCTTGACGCGGCATCCAGTCACGGCATGGCGGCCGCGCTTCAAGATCAGCACGACGTCGTAAGCGGTGCAGGCGCCGGTGCCGGCGAGCACCGTCTCCATCGGCCGCGGCGCGAGGTTGCGGCCACCGCCGTCGGGCGCGCCGTCCATGGTCAACAGGTGCCCGCTGCCGGTCTCGGCGACGAAGGCCATGCCGCTGGCGGCCACCCAATCCACTGTGCATTCCATTGCCCGTCTCCGACGCGTTTGTTGCCTTCGATTGTGCCCATCGCGTCGGGTGTGCCCGCCTATCATCGCGGCCCGAGGGAACAAGGACGGGCCATGGCCAGCAAGGCACGCGGCAGCAAAGCCGCGACGCACGACTATCTGCAGCGCATCTTGACGGCGCGCGTCTATGACGTGGCGATCGAATCGGCGCTCGAGCCGGCACGCACGCTGTCGCGGCGCCTCGGCAACCACGTGCTGTTGAAGCGCGAAGACCAGCAGCCGGTGTTCAGCTTCAAGCTGCGCGGCGCCTACAACAAGATGGCGCACCTGTCGGACGTCGAGCGCGAGCGCGGTGTCATCTGCGCCTCGGCCGGCAACCATGCACAGGGCGTGGCGCTGTCAGCGCGCCGGCTCGGTTGCAAGGCCACGATCGTCATGCCCGTGACGACGCCGAAGTTGAAGATCGACGCCGTGCGCGCGCTCGGCGGCGAGGTCGTGCTGCACGGCGACAGCTACTCCGACGCCCACGGTCACGCCAAAGTGCTCGAAGCCGAGCGCGGCCTGACCTTCGTCCATCCGTTCGACGACCCTGACGTGATTGCCGGCCAAGGCACGGTGGCGATGGAGATCCTGCGCCAGCACCAGGGGCCGCTCGACGCGGTGTTCGTCGCCATCGGCGGCGGCGGGCTGATCGCCGGCGTGGCCTCGTACATCAAGGCGGTGCGGCCGGAAGTCAAAGTCATCGGCGTGCAGATGAACGACTCCGACGCCATGCTGCGCTCGGTGCGCGCCGGCAAGCGCGTGACACTCGCCGACGTGGGTCTGTTCTCCGACGGCACGGCGGTCAAGCTGGTCGGCGAAGAAACCTTTCGCATCGCCCGCGAACTCGTCGATGACTATGTCGTCGTTGACACCGACGCTGTCTGCGCCGCCATCAAGGACGTGTTCCAGGACACGCGCAGCATCCTGGAGCCCGCCGGCGCGATGGGCGTGGCGGCGATCAAGCAATACGCCGCCGAGCACAAGGCCAAGGGCCAGACGTTCGTCGCCATCACCTGCGGCGCCAACATGAACTTCGACCGCCTGCGCTTCGTCGCCGAGCGCGCCGAGTTCGGCGAAGAGCGCGAGGCCCTGTTCGCCGTGACGCTGCCTGAAGCCCGCGGCTCGTTCAAGCGCCTGTGCGAACAGATCGGCTCGCGCAGCGTCACCGAGTTCAACTACCGCATCTCCGATGCCAACGAGGCGCATGTCTTCATTGGCATCGCGATCACCGAGAGCGCCGAGGCCGAGCGCATCGAGCGCAACTTCGTGCGCCACGGCTTTGCCACCGTCAACCTGACCGACGACGAGCTGGCCAAGGAGCATGTGCGCCACATGGTCGGCGGGCGCAGCGCGCTGGCGCAGGACGAGCGGCTGTTCCGCTTCACCTTTCCCGAGCGGCCGGGCGCCTTGATGCGTTTTCTGAACGCGCTGCACCCGGACTGGAACATCAGCCTGTTTCACTACCGCAACCAGGGCGCCGACCACGGCCGCATCCTGGTCGGCCTGCAGGTGCCGCGCGGCGATGCCCTGGCGCTGCGGCAATTTCTCGACCAGCTCGGCTACTCCTACGCAGACGAAAGCGAAAACCCGGCCTACAGTTTGTTCCTGCGCTGAAGCCGGTTTCAGCACCACGAAAAGCACGCCATGCACAACGCCACCCAATCGCTGATCGCGCCGACCGCCAATGCGGCACTCGAACGCGCCTTGCGCGACAAGCTGCAGCGCCGCGGCGAAACCATCGGCAGCCTCGGCGAGCTCGAGCCGCTGTCGGTGCGCATCGGCCTGATCCAGGACACGCTGCGTCCGCGCTTCGATGAGCCGCAGGTGGTGCTGTTCGCCGGCGACAACGGGCTGGCGGTCGAAGGCCTGCCGGCGCCGCCGGGGCAGAGCACCGCCGAGCGCGTCTGGCAAGTGCTGTCAGGGCAGTTGCCGCTGTCGGTGTTTGCCGCCACGCAGGGCCTGGCGGTGTCGGTGGTCGATGCCGGCGTGGCCGACCGCCTGACCGCCCACGAGCGCCTGCTGATGCGCAAGATCGCGCATGGCACGCGCAATGCGCGCGTCGGCCCGGCGATGTCGCTCGACCAGGCGCAGGCCGCGATCCGCGCCGGCATGGAGATCGGCCAGTCGCTGCCCGGCAACGTGCTGGCCTGCGCCGGGCTGGGCGTCGGCTCGCACGAGAGCGCGGCGCTGATCCTGTCGCGCCTCACCGGCGCGCCGGTGCGCGAGCTGCTGCTGGCCCATCCGCAGATGGACAACAACCTGCTCACGCACCTGCTGGCGGTGACGCAGAGCGCGCAGGCGCGGCACCGCGACGTCGCCGATCCGGTGGAGGTGCTGGCCGCTTTCGGCGGCTTCGACATCGCGATGATGACCGGCGCCATGCTCGTCGCCGCCGGCCGCAGGCACCTGATCATGGTCGATGGCCTGCCGGCCTGCGCAGCGCTGATGGTGGCCTCGCGCATCGCCGCGCCGATCATCGACTACTGCGTCTTCTGCCGCAGCCACAGCCACCAGGGACTCGACTACGCGCTCAACCTCTTCCACTCGTCGGCGCTGCTCGAACTCGGCATGGAAAGCACCGACGGCACCGGCGCCACGCTGGCCTGGCCGCTGGTGCGCGCCGCAGCGTCGCTGCTCACCGAAGTGGCCGAAGGCGAAGACCCGGGGCCGTCGCGCCTCGATGATCTCGGCGGCGCCGCCGACGCAACCGTGGGCGTGACTGACGCCTGACCGACGCCTGGCGTCAGCGGGTGTTGGTGCCGCTGCGCGGCGGCGCCACCGGCTGCGGCTCCGCTGACTCGCCGACCTCCGGCAGGCGCAGTCCGGGCAGCGGGGCACCCGGGTTCGGCGGCGGCGGCACGATCGCTGTCGGCATCGAAACGATTGGCCCGGTGCCCGGCCCCGGCAAGCCTGGCGCCGACGGCGCAGTGCGTGAACTCGACTGCGCACCGGCCAGCGGCGGCAGCTCCAGAGACACTGCCGGCGCCGCGCCCTGCGTGCCCAGTGCCGCGCCGCGCGCATGCACCGACTGCAACACCAGATCACCGTCGATCACGGTGCCGACCTTGAAGCCGCGCGCCGGTTTGCCATCGACTGCGATCAGCGCCAGCCCCATGGTGTTGCCGCCTTCACGCGGCGCGGCCACACCGAGCAGCTTGAAGCGCGAGGCCAGCCCTGGCTCCGTCGGCGCTGCGGCCTGCGTGGCGGCAGCCGGCGCGCCCAGCACCGCCGTGAGGTCGCTGCGCGGCGGTGTGGCCGCGGTCACGGGCACGGTGTAAGACGGCGCCGTGGGCGACGACGTCCACAACCGCAACAACCAGAAGACCGCACTTGCGGCCACCGCTGCCCAGATCAGGAATGCCAACAAGCGCGCTTTCATCAGCCCATTATGATGGACGCACACCATGCAAAAAGCCTGCGCACCGCTGCCCATGACATTGCCGTCACGACCCCTCCCGCCTGCCCGCCTGCACGCCGCCCAGAGCCGCGGCTTCACGCTGATCGAGTTGCTGGTGGTGCTGACCATCATCGGCGTGCTGGCCGCGTTGATCGTGCCCAACGTGCTCAACCGAGCCGAAGAAGCCAAGGTCACCGCGGCGCGCACCGATATCAGCAACCTGATGCAACAGTTGAAGCTCTACAAGCTCGACAACCAACGCTTCCCGAACGCCGAGCAAGGCCTCGAAGCACTGGTACGCAAGCCCACTGCCGGCTCGATTCCGCCGAACTGGAAGCCCTACATCGACAAGCTGCCCAACGACCCCTGGGGCCGGCCTTATCAGTACGTGAATCCGGGCATCAAGGGCGAGGTCGATGTCTTCAGCTTCGGCGCCGACGGGCAAAGCGGCGGTGAGGGCACCAATGCCGACGTCGGTTCGTGGCAATAGAGCGGGGCGAGCGCCGGGCCGCTCCCAAGCCGGCCCGCATCCCCTCGGGGGATCGTCCGATGTACCCATCGGACGAGGGGCCCGTGGCAGCAGCGGCTTCACGCTGATCGAGCTGCTGGTCGTTCTGGCGATCATCGCCATCGCCTCGTCGCTCGTCGTCGTCTCCTTGCGCGACAGCGCGCAGTCGCATCTCGACGAAGAAGCCGAACGCCTGGCCGCGCTGCTCGAAGGCGCGCGCACCGAAGCACGGGCCTCGGGCATCACGGTGCGCTGGGAGCCTGCGAGCGCCGAGTCCAGCGACGGCGCGCACTTCCGCTTCATCGGCCTGCCCAAGAGTTCGAACCTGCCGTCGCATTGGCTGCGTCCCGGCGTCAGCGCCGAGATCGTCGGCGCGCGCGCCGTGCAGCTCGGCCCCGAGCCGATCCTGCCGGCGCAGCGCATCGTGCTCAGCCGCGACGAGCGCCGCACGATGCTGGCCAGCGACGGCTTGGCGCCGTTTGCGCGGGCGCCGTTCAGCGCCGAGACGCCGTGAAACTTCATCGCGCCGCGGGGTTCACGCTGATCGAAGTTTTGGTCGCACTGGCGATCGTTGCCGTCGCGCTCGGCGCAGGCTTCAAAGCGGCCGGCGCGCTGGCCAACAACGCGCAGCGACTGGCCGACGTGAGCGCTGCGCAATGGTGTGCCGACAACCACCTGACCAACCTGAAGCTCAGTACCAAGGGGAATCTCCCCGGCGTTGGCGACAGCGACTTCTCGTGCAACCAGCTCGGGCGCACCTTCAAAGGCCAGCAGGTCGTGCGGCCGACACCAAACCCGAACTTCCGCCGCGTCGATGCCAACATCGCCGACGAAGCGGGCACGCCGCTGCTCACGTTGTCCACCGTGCTCTCGCGCTACTGCGATGAATCGCGAGACAGCCCCCGCTCGCTGCGCTCGCACTCCCGCGGGGAGGCTCGGGCCGACGCTTGGGAGCGGCCCGGCGCTGGCCCGAGCAGGCTTCACGCTCGCCGAAGTGCTGGTCGCCATGGCGCTGCTGGCGCTGTCTGGCCACGATGGCCTGGCGCGGCGTCTCCAGCATGGCCGAGGCCAAGCAGTCGGCCGATGCGCGGGTCAACGAAACGCTGCGCTTGGGCACCGTGCTCGCGCAGTGGGAGCAGGACCTGCTGCAAGTGCAGGACCCGCGCGTGCTGCCCGACGCTCTGGCCTTCGACGGCAAGTCGCTGCGCCTGGTGCGCCGCCAGTCCGGTGGGCTGCAGGTGGTCGTCTGGGCATTGAACGAAACGCGCTGGCAACGTTGGGCCTCGCCCGTGACCAACAGCGCCCAGGGGCTGACGGACGCGTGGCTGACGAGCCTGCAGTTGCTCGGCAACGAGCCCGGCCAGTTGACGCTCTACGAAGGGCTCGGCGGCTGGCAGATCCAGTTCTATCGCGGCACCAGCTGGTCCAACTCGCAGTCGAGTGCGGGCGCCGTCGCGGCGCCAAATCCTGGCTTGCCCGCGTCGGCCGTGGTGAACCGGGCATCCACCGTGCCCGACGGTGTGCGGCTAATCCTCACGCTCGGGCAGCCGCAAGCCGAAGGCCAGGGCGGCAGCACGGTGACCCGCGACTTGCGGCTTTCGCCCCAATAGCCATGAGAAGTGCACGCCTGGCCCACCCGCAACGCGGCGCCGCCCTGCTGCTGGCGATGCTGATCATGACGCTGGTGACGACGCTGGCCGCCGGCATGGTCTGGCAGCAATGGCGAGCGATCCAGGTCGAAGCGGCCGAGCGCGGGCGCACCCAGGCCGCCTGGATTCTCGTCGGCGCGCTCGACTGGGCGCGGCTGATCCTGCGCGAAGACCAGCGCGAGAACAACCGCACCCAGCCACCGGTCGATCACCTCGGCGAGCCGTGGGCGGTGCCGCTGGCCGAGGCCCGGCTGTCGTCCTTCCTCGCCGCCGATCGCGACAACAACAGCGTTGCGGAGAACGATTCGCTCGACGCTTTCCTCTCCGGCTCGATCACCGATGCGCAGTCGCGCTGGAACCTGCGCCGCCTGAGCTTGATCGACGCCGCCACCGGCAAACCGGCGTTGGCCGAGCTGAAGGTGCTCAAGAACCTGTGTGATCTGGCCGGGGCCACCGGCGATTGCGCCGACCGTATCGGCGACGCGCTGGGCAAGGCCTGGGCTGCGACGGGCGGCGGCACCGCGGCCGCGATCGCGCCGCAGCAGCTGTCGCAACTGGCCTGGCTCGGCATCGACGCCGACACGATCAAGCGACTGGAGCCGTGGGTCGACATCCTGCCCGAGCCGACCGAGGTCAACATCAACACCGCGCCGGCCGAGGTGATCGCAGCAGCCGTGGAAGGGATGTCGCTCGGCAACGCCCAGCGCCTGGTGCAAGACCGCCAGCGCACGCCGATTCGCGACCTGAACGCGCCAGCGACGCGGGCTTACTTCCCCGTCACCACGCAGCAACAGCAAATCGCCGGCATCAGCCTGACCAGCCGCTTTTTCTACATCCAGGGCCGGCTGCGGCTCGAGGAGCGCGTGCTCGAAGAACGCTCGCTGGTTGAGCGCACCCAGAATTTGGACGTCAAGGTGCGCTCGCGCGAGCGCGTGAACCTGCGCGAAGGCGTCGATGCCCGCGTACCCTAGTTCAACACGACTGCCTGTTGCAAGCCGCGCCCGGCCCGCCACTACACTCCCCGCTCTGTTACTTGTTGCCGTTGCCGCGCTGGCGAGCGGCAAGCTGCGCGCGCCAGCCTGAAAACTTGACATGTCCACGCTCGTCATCCTGCTCCCGTCGCGGCCGCGCCTGGCCAGCGGCGCCGATGCTGCCCCGCCGCTGCGCGGGGGCGCGGCTGAGCTGCTGTATGTGCTGTCGCCGGACGGCCTGAACATCACCCGCCAGGGCCGCGCCAAAGCCGCGCTGCTGCCCAAGGCCGACAGCGCCATCGTCGTCCTTGCCGACACCGATGTCAGCTGGCACCGAATCGCCGTGCCCAAGGCGCCGGGCGCGCGGCAACGCGCCGCCATTGCCGGCGTGCTCGAAGAACAACTGCTCGACGATGCCGAAAGCCTTCACTTCGCGCTTGCGCCCAATCTGGCCGGCGGCCAGACGGGCTGGGTCGGCGTCATCGACAAGACGTGGCTCAAGGGCGAGTTGATCGCGCTCGACAAGGCCGGCGTGTCGGTCGAGCGCGCAGTGCCGATGTCGTGGCCCGAAGACATGCCGCTCGGCCACTTCAGCGCCGCCTTCGGCGACGACGCCAGTGCGCCGATGCAGCTCACCTGGTCCGATGCCAAGGGCGTCATCTGCATGGGCGTCAACGGCGCGCTGGCCAAGCAGATGCTGCCGCAGTGGACGACGCAGCCGGCGCGCTGGACGGCGCACCCGGCCGTGGCCGCACCGGCCGAGCGCTGGCTGGGCGGCAGCGTCAGCGTGCTCTCCGACGAGCAGCGCCTGCTGCGCTCGATGCGCTCGCTGTGGAACCTGCTGCAGTTCGACATCGCGCCCAAGCACCGCGGCACGGTGGCGCTGCGCGATGCCCTGCGGCGTTTCAGAAGCGTCGGCTGGCGGCCGGTGCGCTGGGGGTTGGCGGCGCTGCTGGCGCTGCAGGTCATCGGGCTGAACCTGTGGTCGTGGCACCAGGAGCGGCAGATCACCGCCAAGCGCGCCGCGCTGGTGTCGATCCTGCGCACCGCGCACCCGCAGGTGCGCGCCGTGCAAGACGCGCCGATCCAGATGCAGCGCGAAACCGATCTGCTGCGCGCTGCGGCCGGCAAGACCGGTGACAACGACCTCGAAACCCTGCTCGGCGCGGCCGCGGCCGCTTGGCCTTCAGGGCAAGCACCGCTGCAGACGCTCAAGTTCGACAACGGCCGGCTGATGTTCGCCGCCGTCGGCTGGAGCGAGCCGCAGATCGCCGAGTTCCGCAGCCAGCTCGCCGGCGGCGGCTGGACCGTGGCCCAGGAAGGCAGCGCGCTGACCTTGAGCCGCCCTGCCGCGCAAACGGGCCGCTCGTGATGGACACCGCCACCCTGCCCGGATCCGGACCCGCGTCGCGCCTGGGCGCCATGACGGCGCCGCTGCGCCAGCGCTGGCAGGCGCTGGCGCCGCGCGAGCGCCGCATCGCCGGCTGGCTGGGCTGGGCGATCGGCCTGGCGTTGTTGTGGTTCGTCGGCATCGCGCCGGCGTGGCGCAGCGTCAGCAGCGCACCGGCGCGCCTCGACCAGCTCGACGCGCAACTGCAGCAGATGCAGCGCCTGGCCGGCGAAGCGACGACGCTGCGCGCCTTGCCGCCGGTCGGCGGCCTGCAAGCGCAGGCCGCGCTGAAGGCCGCCACCGACGCCCTCGGCAGCGCCGGGCGGCTGCAGCTCGGCGGCGACCGCGCCACCGTGACCTTCACCAACGCCACCGGCACGCAAGTCCGCGACTGGCTCGCCGAAACCCGCTCGGCCGCGCGCACGCGGCCGGTCGAAGCCAACCTGACGCGCGGCGCGCAGGGCTACAGCGGCAGGGTCATCGTGCAGATGCCGGGCACGGGGAGCGGCTCTTGATCAGCCGAATCAAAAGCTGGTTCGGCAGCAGCCCGGGCCGCTTCGCGCGCACCGGCTTCGCCGAAACCACGCTCGCCGAGATCGCCTGGCAGCGCGTGCGCACCTCGGCGCACCGCTGGGCGGGCATGGGCGCGCTGATCGGTGCGCTCGCCGGCCTGATCGCCTTCGTGCCCGCCGGCTGGCTGGCCTCGCGCGTCGAGGCCGCCACGGGAGGCCGACTGCTGCTGACCGATGCCCGCGGCACGGTCTGGAACGGCAGCGCGCTGCCGGTGCTGACCGGCGGCGCCGGCAGCCGCGACGCCGCCGCGCTGCCCGACCGCCTGCAATGGCGCCTGGGTTTTGCCGGCCTGACGCCCGAGCTGCGGCTGCGCCAGGCCTGCTGCCTGCGCGGCGAGGTGCGGGTGCGCATCACGCCCGGCTGGGGCCGCATCGCCGTCAACGTGCTGCCGCAGGACAGCACCACCATCGGCCAGTGGCCGGCCGGCTTGCTGGCCGGCCTGGGCACGCCCTGGAACACGATGCAGATGGGCGGCACGATGCGCCTGACCTCGCCCGGGTTGACAGTCGAGTCGGTGCAGGGCCGCATGCGCTTTTCGGGCGACGCCTCGCTCGACATCGCCCATGCCTCGTCGCGCATCTCGACCTTGAACGAACTCGGCAGCTACCGCCTGACCTTGAAGAGCGACGCCGACAGCGGCGACGCGGCAACAGTGAAGTTGATCACGGTGGACGGCGCGCTCAAGTTGACCGGTGGCGGCCAATGGACCGGCAGCGGACTACGCTTTCGCGGTGAAGCCACGGCCGAGCCGGGCAGCGAGTCGGCATTGAACAACCTGCTGAACATCATCGGCAAGCGTCAGGGCGCCAGCTCTGTGATCTCGATCGGATGACCATGAAGCGAAGAACTCTCACTCCCCGCCTGCAGCGCCTCGGCGCGGCTTTTCTGGCCAGCGCCGTCGGCGTGACGACACCCGGCACGCTGTTCGCGCAGGCCGGCGATGCCGCCGCCGCGCCCGTGAAGCGATCGGCGACGCAGCGCGGCGGCACGCGGGTGACGATGAACTTCGTCAACCAGGACATCGAGGCCGTGACGCGCGCCATCGGCGCGATGATGAACCGCCAGTTCGTCGTCGATCCGCGCGTCAAGGGCTCGATCACCGTCTATAGCGAGACGCCGCTGACGGTCAACGAGGCCTATCTCAACTACCTCTCGGCGCTGCGCGGGCTGGGCTTCACCGTGGTCGAGAACGCGGGCCTGCTGAAGGTGGTGCCCGAGGCCGACGCCAAGCTGCAAGCCGGCACGGTGTCGATCGGCAACTCGGGCCGCCGCGGCGACCAGATCCTGACGCAGATCTTCCGCTTGAATCACGAGAACCCGAACAACCTCGTCGCCGTGCTGCGGCCGCTGATCAGCCCGAACAACACGATCAACGCCAACCCGGGCAACAACTCGCTGATCATCACCGACTACGCCGACAACCTGGCGCGCATCGGCAAGATCGTCGCCGCGCTCGACCAGCCGGCTGCGGGCGACGTCGAGATCCTGCCGCTGAAGGCCGGCGTGGCCGCCGACCTGGCACCGCTGGTGCAGCGCCTGGTCGACGGCAGCGGGCCCGGCCCCGTGGCGCCGGGCCTGCCCGGCGGCGGAGCGGGCGGTTCGCTGTCGGTGATTGCCGATTCGCGCAGCAACTCGCTGATCATCCGCTCGTCCAACGCCGCCAAGCTGGCGCAGGTGCGCAGCATCGTCGACAAGCTCGACCGGCCCAACGTCTCCGGTGGCCCGGCAGGCAACATCTGGGTCGTGCACCTGAAAAACGCCGACGCGACCAAGATGGCGCAGGTGCTGCGCGCCGCCTTCACCACCACCGGCAGCGGCGGTGGCGGTGGCGGCGGCATCAGCGCCACGCAGCCGCAACAACAGCAGCCGTTGCAGCAGCAAGGCAGCGCCGCCGGCGCCTCGCCGCAGGCCACGGCGCCGATCCAGGCCTCGGCCGGGCCGTCGACCGGCGGCTTCATCCAGGCCGACCCATCCACCAACTCGCTGATCATCACCGCGCCCGAGCCCTTGTATAGACAAGTGCGCTCGATGATCGAGCAGCTCGACACACGGCGGGCGCAGGTCTACATCGAAAGCCTGATCGTCGAGGTCGGCGGCGACAACGCGGCCGAGTTCGGCATCCAGTGGCAGGGCATCTCGGGGCAGAAGGGCGACAAGAACATCCTCGGCGCGGGCACGAATTTCGGCACCGGCGCCAACATCCTGAACCTGACGGCAGCAACCATCCAGGGCCGCGAAGGCGTCGGCGCGCTCGACCTGACCTCCCTCGGCGGCCTGAACATCGGCGTGCTGAAGGACTTCGGCGGCTTCTACGGCGTGGCCGCGATCGCGCGCCTGCTGCAGACGCAGACCAACACCAACATCATGTCGACGCCGAACCTGATCACGGTCGACAACGAAGAGGCCAAGATCGTCGTCGGCCGCAACGTGCCGTTCATCACCGGCCAGTTCACCAGCACCGGCACCGGCACGACCAACCCGTTCCAGACCATCGAGCGCAAGGACGTCGGCATCACGCTGCGCATCAAGCCGCAGATCGGCGAAGGCGGCACCGTGCGGCTGCAGATCTTCCAGGAAAGCTCGGACGTCATCACGCAGGCCACCGGCACCGGCAACACCGGGCCGACGACGAGCAAGCGCTCGATCGAATCGAACGTGATCGTCGACGACGGCTCGATCCTCGTCCTCGGCGGCCTGATCGAAGACCGCTTCGAGGACAACAACAGCAAGGTGCCGCTGCTCGGCGACATCCCCTTCATCGGCGCGCTGTTCCGCAGCGAGAGCCGCACCAAGCGCCGCACCAACCTGCTGGTCTTCCTGCGCCCGATCGTCATGCGCACGCCGGAAGACGCGAACAAGCTGACGCTCGACCGCTACGACCTGATCCGCGGGCAGCAGAAGGAAGTGCAGCCGAAGGGCCACCTCTTCCTCGGCGCCGGGCAAGCGCCGATCCTGCCGGAGCAGCAGCGCCCGCCCGAGGGCGCCGCCTCGGCGGTGCCGCCGCTGGCGCCTGCGTCGCAGCCGGCCGCAACGCAAAAGACGAACTGAGGACTGAGATGGGCTCGCGCCACCCCCTGCCCTACGCCTTTGCCAAGGCCAACACGCTGCTGCTCGAAGACGACGGCAGCGGCCTGACGCTGTGGGCCGGCGAGCATGCGTCGCCGACGGCGTTGTCGGAAGTCACGCGCGTCTACGACATCCAGCGCTTCGAGCGCGAGCCCGTGAGCACGCTGGCGCAGCGCATCCAGGCGGCCTACGCGGGAGGCAATCGAGCGCGGCGGCGGTCGTCGGCGAGGTCGAATCCGCCGTCGATCTGTCGCGCATGATGCAGGACCTGCCTGCGGTCGAAGACCTGCTCGAAGCGGCCAACGACGCGCCGATCATCCGCATGCTGAACGCGCTGTTGACGCAGGCCGCCAAGGACGGCGCGAGCGACATCCACATCGAGCCCTACGAGCGCAATTCGTCCGTGCGCTTTCGCGTCGATGGCACGCTGCGCGAAGTCGTCGAGCCCAATCGCGCACTGCATGCCGCGCTGATCTCGCGGCTGAAGATCATGGCCGAGCTCGACATCTCCGAGAAGCGCCTGCCGCAGGACGGCCGCATCTCGCTGCGCATCGGCGGCCGGGCGATCGACGTGCGCGTGTCCACCCTGCCCAACGCCCACGGCGAGCGCGCCGTGCTGCGTTTGCTGGACAAGGGCGAAGCCAAGTTCTCGCTCGAGTCGCTCGGCATGAGCGGCGACGTGCTGACCAAGTTCAAGCAACTGGTGCAGCAGCCGCACGGCATCGTGCTCGTCACCGGCCCGACCGGCTCGGGCAAGACGACGACGCTCTACGCCGGCCTGCAGGCGCTGGAAACCAGCACGACCAACGTGCTGACGGTCGAAGACCCGATCGAGTACGAGCTGCCCGGCATCGGCCAGACGCAGATCAACGCCCGCATCGACCTGACGTTCGCCAAAGCCCTGCGCTCGATCCTGCGCCAGGACCCGGACGTGATCATGATCGGCGAGATCCGCGACTTCGAAACCGCGCAGATCGCGATCCAGGCCTCGCTGACCGGCCACCTCGTGCTGGCCACGGTGCACACCAACGATGCGCCGTCGTCGGTGACGCGGCTGGTCGACATGGGCGTCGAGCCGTACCTGCTCAGCGCTCGCTGCTCGGCGTGCTGGCGCAGCGCCTGGTGCGCAAGCTGTGCAACACCTGCAAGAAGCGCGATGACCGCGGCCGCTACCACCCCGTGGGCTGCGAAGACTGCGGGCGGACCGGCTACAAGGGCCGCACCGGCGTCTATGAGCTGATGACCGCCGACGACAAGGTGCGCGCGCTGATCCACAGCCGCGCCGCCGAAAGCCAGCTCTTCGTCGCCGCCGAGACCGCCGGCCTGAAGCCGATGCGCGAAGACGGCGAGCGGCTGGTCGTCGAAGGCATCACGTCGCCGGAAGAAGTCTTGCGCGTCACCCGCGAATAAGCGTCTTAAGTGCCCGCCTACAAATTCGAAGCCCTCGACGCCGACGGCAAATCCAAGACCGGCCTGGTCGAGGCCGACAACGCCAAGTCCGCGCGCGCGCAGTTGCGCGCGCAGGCGCTGGTGCCGCTCGAAGTCTCGATGGTCGTGCAGGCGGCCAACGACGAAGTCGCCTCGCGCTTCAAACGCCGCGTCTTCAACGGCACCGGCCTGGCGGTGTGGACGCGGCAGATGGCCGGCCTGGTCGGCTCCGGCCTGCCGCTCGAACGCGCGCTGACCGCGCTGATGGAAGACAGCGAAGAGCCGCGCCAGCGCGAGCTGGTGGCGCACCTGCGCAGCGAGGTCAACGCCGGCAACACCTTCGCGCGCGCGCTGGCCACCGCGCCGCGCGAGTTCGACGATGTCTATCGCGCCGTGGTGGCGGCCGGCGAGCAGAGCGGCGCGCTCGGCCCGGTGCTGGAACGCATGGCCGACGACCTCGAAGCGCGCCAGCAGCTGAAGAGCAAGGTCATCGGCGCGATGCTGTACCCGGCGATCGTCTCGCTGATCGCCATCGTCATCGTCATCGCGCTGCTGACCTACGTCGTGCCGCAGGTCGCCGGCGTCTATGCCGGCAGCAAACGCACGCTGCCGATCCTGACGGTGGCGATGCTGGCGCTGTCGGCCTTCGTCCGCGAGTGGGGCTGGCTGGTGGTGATCGCTGCGGCGGCCGGCGCTTCGCGCTGCTGGCCGCCCTGCGCGGCGACGCCTTTCGCGAGCGCTTCGACGCCTTCTGGTTGACGCTGCCGCTGGTCGGCCGCCTGCTCGCGCGGCTACAACGCGGCGCGTTTTGCGGCCACGCTGGCGATGCTGGCGGGCGCCGGCGTGCCGATCCTGAAAGCGTTGCAGGCCGCGGCCGAAACGCAATCCAACCGCGCCATGCGCGCCGACGCGATGGCCGCGCTGGTGCAGGTGCGCGAAGGCGCGCCGCTGGCCAACGCGATGGCGTCGAAGAAACGCTTCCCGGGGTTGCTGGCGATGTTCGCGCGCCTGGGCGAGCAGACCGGCACGCTGCCGAAGATGCTGCAGCGCGCGGCCGATCAACTCTCCGGCGAAGTCCAGCGCCGCGCGATGGGCATGGCGACGATCCTGGAGCCGCTGCTGATCGGCGCCATGGGCGCGATCGTGCTGGTGATCATGCTGGCGGTGCTGATGCCGATCATCCAGCTCAACACCTGGGTGCGCTGAGTACCCGTCGCGTCAGATCACCCAGGTCGCGCCGACGGCCAGCGCCCCAGCGGCAGCAAACCCAGCAGCCACAGCATCGCCAGGGCGCTGGCGGCGCGGCAGCGGGCGGCTTTCACCGGGCTGAGCGCCGGCTCGACGAAATCGGCCACGTCTTCGGGGAAGGCTTCGCTGCGGTAGAAGCGGGGCGGGCGTTGTCGAGGGCGTTCATGACGGTTCTCGTGGCGTTTCACTGCGGTCGAAGTGTGAACCGGGCGGCGCTGTCGCGCGTGACGGGATGTGTGCGGCTCGCCCAGGCGCCGGCAAGGCGTCGAGGCCCTAGGCCGGGATGCGACTTGTTGCACACCGGCACGCTCTAGCACGCCGGCACGCAAATGCATTGGGGATGCCGGTCATTTCGGGCTTGCATCGCCGCGCACTTGCTTCAATCTGAGCCACAGGTTGATTCGCGAAAGGTCCGCATGACTGACACGAACCCCGTCCCCGCCAGCACGCCGGCAAGATCGGCATCGCGCAGATGCGCAGCGTGTACCGCAGCGCCGACGTGCACGAGCGCCTGGCGCGGCTGCCGGCCCAGGAGCACGAGCCGTTGCGCCACACCTACGAGCGCATGCTGGAGCGCGGGCCCCGAGCGCTTCCAGGTCAAGCCCTCCGGCCTGCCGGCGATGGAGCACCTCTACGACGAGCTGCCCAACTTCCACGCCGTGCTCGACGACCTGAAGCGCCAGCTCGCGCTGACGCAGGACAGCGGCGACGCCCTGGAGATCACGCCGATGCTGCTGCTCGGCCCGCCGGGCGTCGGCAAGACCCACTTCGCGCGCGAGCTGGCCGCGCTGCTCGGCACCGGCATGGGCTTCGTCTCGATGAGCAGCCTGACCGCCGGCTGGGTGCTGTCGGGCGCCTCGAGCCAGTGGAAGGGCGCGCGGCCGGGCAAGGTCTTCGAGACGCTGGTCGATGGCCCCTACGCCAACCCGGTGATGGTGGTCGACGAGATCGACAAGGCCTCGCGCGGCGAGCACGCCTACGACCCGCTGGGCGCGCTGTACAGCCTGCTCGAACACGACACCGCGGCCGACTTCACCGACGAGTTCGCCGAAGTGCCGATCGACGCCAGCCAGGTCATCTGGATCGCCACCGCCAACGACGAGCGCGCGATTCCCGAGCCGATCCTGAACCGCGTCAACGTCTACGAAGTGGCGGCGCCCGACCGCGACGCCGCGCGTGCGATCGCGCTGCGCCTGTACACGCGGCTGCGCGATGGCCACCGCTGGGGCGAGCGCTTCCCGGCCGAGCCAACCGATGCGGTGCTCGAGCGCATGAGCGAGCTGGCGCCGCGCGAGATGCGGCGCGCCTGGACGGCGGCCTTCGGCAACGCGCGCCTGGCCGGGCGCGATGCGATCGAGCCGGGCGATCTGCCCTGCGCCAACCCGAAGCGCGGGCCGATCGGCTTCGTCGCCCACTGAAGCGGCCTCGACGGCAGCGGCTGTCTATGATGGCCGCATGCCCACGTCCCTCGACGGCCGCCTGGTCGTTGCCATCTCCTCGCGGGCGCTGTTCGACTTCGAAGAGGAGAACCGCGTCTTCGAAGCCAGCGACGACCGCGCCTACATGCAATTGCAGCTCGGCCGGCTGGAGCAGCCGGCGCGGCCGGGCGCGGCGTTTTCGCTGGTCAACAAGCTGCTCGCCTTCAACGCCGACGGCGCAAGCTTGTCGAGGTGGTGATCCTGTCGCGCAACGACCCGGTCTCGGGCATGCGCGTCTTTCGCTCCTGCCAGCACTACGGCCTGCCGATCGAGCGCGGCGTGTTCACGCGCGGCCAGAGCCCGTGGCGCTACCTGAGGCCGCTGAACGCGCACCTGTTCCTGTCGACCAACGAGGCCGACGTGCGCTCGGCGCTGGCCGCCGCCGTGCCTGCGGCGCGCGTGATCGCGCATTCGGCGCGCGCCTCCGACGCGCACCCGAACGAAGTGCGCATCGCCTTCGACGGCGACGCGGTGCTGTTCTCCGACGAGTCCGAGCGCGTCTTCCAGCGCGACGGCCTGGCCGCCTTCCAGAGCCACGAGCGCGATCGCGCCGGCACGCCGCTGGCGCCCGGCCCGTTCAAGCCGCTGCTCGAAGCGCTGCACCGCCTGCAGCGCGAGCCGGCGCCGGCATGCGCATCCGCACCGCGCTCGTCACCGCGCGCAGCGCGCCGGCGCACGAGCGCGCGATCCGCACGCTGATGGATTGGCGGATCGACGTCGACGAAGCGATGTTCCTCGGCGGCCTGCCCAAGGGCGAGTTCCTGCGCGAGTTCGAGCCCGACTTCTTCTTCGACGACCAGACCGGCCACATCGAGAACGCCGCGCCGCACGTGCCGGCCGGGCATGTGGCCGCGGGCGTGGTCAACGACGGTTAGGCGCCCACGTCGGCAGAGCGGTTGCCTCGATTGCAGTTGGTCACTGCAAAGGCGGCCGCGCGCGCTGCAGCGCGGCCAGGTCGAGCACCCGCACCCCGCCGTATTCGACGCGGATCCAGCCGCTGGCCTGCAGCCGCGTCAGCGCCTCGTTGACACGCTGGCGCGACAGGCCCGACCAGGTAGCCCAGCTCCTGCTGCGTGATGCGCAGCACCTCGCCGACGCCCGGGTAGAGCACCGGGTGGAACAGCGCGCCCAGGCTGCGCGCGACCTTGGTGTCGGGGTCGGTCATGCGGTCGATCTCGCGCGCGGCGATGAACTGCGACAGGCGCTCGTTCAACTGGTTCATCAGGTGGCGGTTGAACGGCAGGCTGCGCTCGAGCAGCCATTCGAAGGTGGCGATCGGCAGGCCGGCGACCACACTCTTGCGCAGCACCTCGATGTTGTAGCGGTAGCCTCGCGCTTGAGCAGCGTGCCTTCGCCGAACCAGGCGCCCGAGGGCACGCCGGTGAAGGTGATCGGCGCGCCGATAGCGCTGTCGTTGCTCATCTTCAGCAGGCCTTCGACGACGCCGAGCCAGAGCGTGGCCGGCCGGCCGATGCGGCACAGGAACTCGCCGGGTTCGGCGTGGGCAACCTGCATGTCGGCGCCGACGCGGCTGCGTTGTCGGCGTCGAGCAGCGGCCACCACGGCACACGCTCGAGCTCGGCCTCGGTCGGCCGGCGCACACGCTGGCGCAGCGAAATCGCGGGAAGTTGACGAGGTCGCTGACAAGGGGGGGCGGGAATGTCCTGCTCGGGATAGCCCTTGGATTGTCGTCAGAACGACAACATGGCGTCAAACTTGTTCCTAGCATCGCGCTCCAAGTGACGCCGGTCACACGCGAGACGCCCTTGCAAAACACCTTCCCCCGCCTGTTGCTCGAGCACGCGAAAGCGCGGCCCGATGCGCCGGCGTTGCGCGAGAAGGAGTACGGCATCTGGCAGGCGCTGACGTGGCGCAGCTGGCGGCGTTGGTCAAGCAACTCGCCAACGGCTTGGCCGCTGCCGGTTTGAAGCGCGGCCAGCACATCGTGGTCATCGGCGAGAACCGGCCGCGCCTGTATGCGTCGATGCTGGCCGCGCAAGCGCTCGGGGCGATTCCGGTGCCGCTGTACCAGGACGCTGCGGCCACCGAGTTCGTGTTCCCGATCGTCAATGCCGAAGTCGCCTTTGCGATCGTCGAAGACCAGGAGCAGGTCGACAAGCTGCTCGAGATCCGGCCGCAATGCCCGGGCCTGGCGCGCATCTGGTTCGACGACCCGCGGGGCTTGCGCCACTACAGCGAGCCGGGGTTGGCGGCGCTCGATGCGTTGCTCGATGCGAAAGCGCCCGACGTGTTCGACGCCGAAGTCGCCAAGGCCGATCCGCACG
>CAVTAM010000023.1:0-93807 GCA_963732625.1 uncultured beta proteobacterium
GGCAACGACGCCGACGGTGGCACGCCAGACCAGCAACGTCACCGCCAGCGCGATGATCAGGCTCTGGCCGAGGTTCAATGCCGACAACGAGGTCTGCGACTTGATCGAGGCCTTCTCCAGGTGCTTCAGGTTCTCGTCGTAGCGCCCCTCCTCGAAGCGCTCGTTGTTGAAGTACTTGACGGTCTCGTAGTTGATCAGGGCATCGACCGCGCGCGTGTTGGCCTTGCTGTCCTGCTCGTTCATCGCGCGGCGGAAATGCGTGCGCCAGTTGGTCACGGTGATCGTGAAGCCGATGTACGTCAGCAGCGCCACCAGCGTGATGCCGGCGAACCAGCCGTCGAACTTCGACGCCAGCAGCACGATGACGAGGCTGATCTCGACGATCGTCGGCAGGATGTTGTAGATGAAGTAGTTGAGCAGCGAATGGATCGCGCGCGAGCCGCGCTCGATGTCGCGCGAGACGCCGCCGGTCTGCCGCTCCAAGTGAAAGCGCAGCGACAACGCGAGCAGATGCTCGAAGGTCTGCAGCGCCACCTTGCGCGCCACGCGCGCCGCCACCGGATAAAACAAAAACTCGCGCAGCTCGGTGAACAGCGTCACCGAGACGCGCAACGCGCCGTAGGCCAGGATCAGCGCCACCGGCACGACGAGCAGCGCGCGCGGGTCGCCCGTCTTCAAGTCGAGCGCATCGACCAACGCCTTCAGCACCAGCGGCACGCCGATGTTGGACACCTTGGCGCCGATGAGCGCGCCCAGCGCCAGCAGCACGCGCCACTTCCACTGCCAGACATAGGGCAACAGCTTGCGGATCGGCGCGAAGCCGACGGCCGGCGGCGGCTGGCCGGGCAAGATGGGTGAGGCGGGAACGGCAATCGAAGGGCGCATGCTCGCAGTGTCGTGGAAGAATGATCGCCCTATGGAACACAACCAACCGATGATGGCCCCGCCCGTCCTGCCCGACGGTGCGGCTTTGGTGATGCGCGTCATGCCGCTGCCGGCCGACACCAACGGCAACGGCGACATCTTCGGCGGCTGGCTGATGGCGCAGGTGGACCTGGCCGGCGCCGTGCTGCCGATGCGCATCGCGCGCGGCCGCATCGCCACCGTGGCTGTTAATCAGTTTCTGTTCAAGCAGCCGGTGAGCGTGGGCGACCTGCTGTCGTTCTATGCGCGTGTCGAGCGCGTCGGCAACACCTCCGTCACCGTGCATGTCGAGGTCTATGCCGAGCGCGACCCGGCGAACCTGCATGTGGTCAAGGTCACCGAAGCCAACCTGACCTACGTCGCCATCGACGGCAACGGCAAGCCGCGAACGATTCCGCGCAACTGAGCGCCCACCGCGGCGAGGCAGACGCTTGACAGAGGCTTGTTATGTGACTATCTTGTCACATAATGAACCGCAGCCGTGATGACGACACCCTCGACGCCGTGCTGTTCGCGCTCGCTTCCGAGCCACGGCGGCGCGTGCTCGACGTGCTCAAGGCGGAGCCCGGCTGCAATGTCAACCGCGTCTGCGAACACTTCGAGGCCGAGATGACGCGCTTTGCGGTGATGAAGCACCTCACCGTGCTTGAAGGCGCCGACCTCGTCATCAGCGAACGAGAGGGCCGCGACAAGCGCCTCTGGTTCAACGCCGTGCCGATTCAATGGATCCATGAACGCTGGACCACCGAGTACAGCGCCTACTGGTCGGCGCGCCTGACGCGGCTGAAGTACGACGCCGAGGGCGCGCGTGTCATCCCCCTGCCAAAAAAGAAAGGCCGCCATGTCTGACTCCGCACCCTCCGAACTCGCGTTTCGTATCGTCATCGCCGCGGACATCCAGCGCGTCTGGCGCGAGCTCACCAAGACCGGCGAGGCGCAAGGCGCTGTCTTCAACGCCTGGTTGCATGCCCGCGGCGGCGTCGTGCCCGGTGCAGCGATACAGATGCGCACCGGGAGCGGCAAGCACACGCTCGTCGTCGGCGAGGTGCTCGAGTGCCAGCCGCCGCACCGCTTCGTGCACACGCACCGCTTCACGCAGTACGACGACCCGGTGGGCCAGGTGAGCTACGACCTGAAGGAGGTGCCCGGCGGCGTGCAGGTGACGATGCGCGTGGCCGGCGTCACCGCGGGCAGCAAGACCGCCAAGGACATGGCCTCGGGCGGCACGATGATCGTCAATGCGCTGAAGGCGATCTGCGAAAGCGGCCGGCCGCCGTGGGGCACGCGGCTGATGTACGCGCTGTTCGAGCACATGGAGTTCGTGCTGCCGGCGCGCACGAAGAGCGAGCATTGGCCGCTGTAGGCCTTGCAGCGCAAGCCCGGATTCAGCGCTGCAGCGCCGGCCAGACGCGCTGCGCGATGTGCTCGGCCAGCGCCGTGCCGCAGATGCGGTACACCGGCTCGCCGGGGTGAAAGCCGTCGTCGGCCATCAGCTCGCGGTTGAGCGGCAGATCGATCGGCACATGACTCACGTCGCTGCGCGTGCGCGCCCATGCGGCCACGGCGTCGTCATGGCGCTTCGCGTCCTGCCCGGCGACCCAGCGCAGCGGCTGCGGCAGCGCCGGAAAATGCTGCACCGGCGGCAGCGGCGCGAAGACGACGTGGGCCACGCCGTGGCCGTTGCGCAGGCGGTTGGCGATCGACTCGCGCGCCGCGATGGCGATGTGCGAGGGCACTTGATCGACAACGTCGTTGACACCGAGCACGACCACGGCCACGTCGGCATCGAACGGCGCGCAGGACGCGAGCTGCAGCAGACATTGCGCGCTCGTCAGGCCGGACTGCGCCAGCAGCCGCCACTGCACGCGCACGCCGGCTTGTCTGGCCAGCGCCTTGGGCAGGTGGCCGGCGAGCGCTTGCGATTGCTCGGCCACGCCGACGCCCGCCGCCGACGAATCGCCGAGCATCAGCAAACGCAGCCGCGGCCCGCGGCCGACCTGGCCTTCGCGCTTGCCGGCGGCTTCGGGCAACCGCGGCGCGCGTGCGCGCGCGGACAGCGCTTGCGCAACCAGCAGCGGCGACAACAAGAGTTTGGCGGTGAGGCTCACGCGCTGCTCAGAACTTGGAGAAATCGGGTTTGCGCTTTTCGAGCACGGCCTGCATGGCCTCACGCGCTTCGGCGCTGGCGAGTTGTGCGGTGAAGATCGCGCCTTCGCGTTTGACGGCGTCGAGGATCGCCGTGCGATCGGGTTCGCGCAGCAGGCGCTTGGTCTCGCGCACGGACCCTGGCGGCAGCGCGTTGAAACGCTCGGCGATGCGGCGTGCATGCGGCAGCACTTCGGCCGCCGGCAGCACCGCGTTGGCGATGCCGCACTCGACCGCGGTCTCTGCCGTGAAGGGGTCGCCGAGCAACAGCTTCTCCGCCGCGCGGCGTCCGCCCATCAGGCGCGGCACGAGCACGCTCGAGGCGAACTCGGGCACCAGGCCGAGCGACGCGAACGGCATCGACAGCCGCGCGTCGTCGGCGACATAGACAAAGTCGCAATGCAGCAGCATCGTCGTGCCGATGCCGATGGCCGCACCCGTCACCGCCGCCACCACCGGCTTGTCGCACAGGATCAGCGCGCGCATGAAGCGAAACACCGGCGACTCGTCGATGTGCGGCCGCGGGCGGTTGAGAAAATCCTGCAGGTCGTTGCCGCTGGTGAAGATGCCGGGCTGGCCGGTGATCAGCAGCGCGCGCACGGCCTTGTCTTCACCGGCGGCGTCGATGGCGTCGGCCATCGCCTGGTACATCTCGACGGTCAGCGCGTTCTTTTTCTCCGGGCGCGCGATCTCGATCGTCGTCACGCCGTTGATGGTTGCCGTCTTGATGCTCATGGCAAAGGTGTCCGTGTTGAAGCGTTGAAAGAATCTGCCCGTGGCTGCGCTGCCGATGGCTCAAGCATGTTGGACCTCGTTCCAGTGGTTGGCCAGGTGCATCAGGTGCGCGCGCGTGTACTGCGTCTTGTCGAGCTCGCCGTAGGCAAAGTGCGGCATCAAAGCGCCGGTGTGCGCTTCGAAGCGTTTCAACGCCGCCAACGCGCGTGCAATCGCCGGCTCCAGCGGCGCTTGCGCGTCGAGCACCGGTGCGCCGGGGATCGGTTCGCTGAGCGTGTGGCCCATCTTGCCGCGCGCCTGGAAGACCGCAAAGGCAACGCTGCCCACCGCCTTGCGGAACAGCGCCGACTTGAGCTCCGGAAAACCGTCGATCGAGTAATCGACGCTCTGCGCCGCGTGGTTGAGCATCTGCGCCAGGGTCCAGGCGCCGCTGTGCTTGTAGCCGCGCGCCAGCGATTCGATCGCCGTCGATGCCGCGGCCAGCGTCGGAAAGGTCTTGACCTCGGCGGCGCTGCACGCGGCCAGCGGCGCCGACGCAACGGCCAGCATCAGCGTGCGACGGCGCATCGCATCACACCCGCTCGAAGATGCCCGCCGCGCCCTGCCCCATGCCGACGCACATCGTCACCATGCCGTACTTCAGGTTCTTGCGCCGCATGGCGTGAATCACCGTGGCCGCGCGAATGGCGCCGGTGGCGCCGAGCGGATGGCCGAGGGCGATCGCGCCGCCCATCGGGTTGACGCGCGCAGGATCCAAGCCGCAGGTTTCGATGACGGCGAGCGCTTGCGCGGCGAAGGCTTCGTTGAGTTCGAACCAACCGATGTCGTCGAGCTTCAGGCCGGCGGCTTTCAGCGCCGCGGGGATCGCCTCGATCGGGCCGATGCCCATGATCTCGGGCGGCACGCCGCGCACGGCAAACGACACGAAGCGCGCCAGCGGCTTGAGGTCGAACTGCTTCAACGCCTTTTCGCTGACCAGGATCAGCGCGCCGGCGCCGTCGCTGGTCTGCGAGCTGTTGCCGGCGGTCACGCTTCCCTTGGCTGCGAACACCGGTTTCAATTTCGCCAGGCCTTCGAGCGACGTGTCGGGCCGCGCGCCTTCGTCGAGCTTGACGGTGCGCGTTTTCGTCGTGACTTCACCGGTGGCCAGGTTCGGAAAACGATCGATGATGTCGATCGGCGTCATCTCGTCGTTGAACTCGCCTGCGGCCATCGCTGCCAGCGCCTTCTGGTGCGAGGCGAGTGCAAACGCATCCTGCTTCTCGCGGCTGACCTTCCACTGCTCGGCCACCTTCTCCGCCGTGAGTCCCATGCCGTAGGCGATGCCGACGTTCTCGTCCTTCGCAAACACCTGCGGGTTGAACGACGGCTTGTTGCCTCCCATCGGCACCATGCTCATGCTCTCGGCGCCGCCGGCGATCATCACGTCGGCCTCGCCGACGCGGATGCGGTCGGCCGCCATCTGCACCGCGGTGATGCCCGAGGCGCAGAAGCGGTTGATCGTCACGCCACCCACGGAGTGCGGCAGTCCGGCGATGACCATCGCCGCGCGAGCCATGTTGATGCCCTGCTCGGCTTCCGGAAACGAGCAGCCGATGATCGCGTCCTCGATCGCTTTCGGGTCGAGCCCCGGCGTTTGGTTGAGCGCGCTGCGCACGGCAGCGACGAGCAGATCGTCAGGCCGCGTGTTCTTGAAGTAGCCGCGGCCCGACTTGCCGATCGGCGTGCGCGTGGCGGCAACGATGTAGGCGTCTTGAACTTGTTTGGTCATTTGATGAACTCCAATTGCTTCACCGCAGAGGAGCAGAGGACGCGGAGGTCCGCAGAGGAAAACAATGAATCTTCCTCTGCGGACCTCTGCGTCCTTCCGTCCTCTGCGGTGAAGGCTGTTTGCATGATCTTCAGTTGCGAACGGGCTTGCCGGTTTGCAGCATGCCCATGATGCGTTCCTGCGTCTTCGGATGTTCGAGCAGCACACAGAAACGGTCGCGCTCCAAGGTCATCAGGTACTCCTCGTTGACGAGCGAGCCGGCATCCACGTCGCCGCCGCACACCACCTCGGCGATCAGCGTCGCAATGTGGAAGTCATGCGCCGACGCGAAGCCGCCGTCGCGCAGGTTGGCGAGCTGGCCCTTGATCGTGGCGATGGCGTTGCGGCCGGCGACCGGGAACAGCGCCTTCGCTGGCGCGCGGTAGCCGCTGGCGGCCATCGCCTTGCACTGCGCGGTGGCGACGTGCAGCAGTTCGTCCTTGTGCGCGACGATGACATCGCCGTCGATCAGCCAGCCGAGCTTGCGGCCTTCGACGGCGCTGGTGCCGACACGCGCGCTGGCCGCGCTCGTGAATGGCTCCTTCAAGAAGCTGAACAGGTCGGCGCTACCGCCGGATGCCGTGGCGAGTTCGGCCGCGCGGCGTGCGATGTAGGCCAGGCCGCCGGCACCCGGCACGAGGCCGACGCCGACTTCGACGAGGCCCATATAGCTCTCCATGTGTGCAACGCGACGCGAGCAAGCGATTGCGAGTTCGAGGCCACCGCCGAGCGCCAAGCCGCGCACCGCGGCCACGCTCGGCACCTGCGCATAACGCAGGCGCAGGATGAAGTCCTGGAACTTCTTCATCTCCGGCTTGATGCCCTTGGCGCCCGATTTCATGAACACCGGCAGCAGCGCTTCGAGGTTCGCGCCGGCCGAGAACACATCGTCGGGTGACCAGATGACGAGTCCTTGGTACTTCGCTTCGGCGATCTCCAGCGCCTTCTGCAAGCCATCGGCGACGGTTGGGCTGATCAGGTGCAGCTTGGCGGTGATGCTGGCGATCAGCACCTCGCCGTCGGCGCTCCAGACGCGGACCTCTTCGTTCTTGAATTCTTCGGTGCCGCTCTTCAGCGGGTCGGCCGCAGCGCCGACACTTTCCGGGAACGCCTGACGCGCATAGACCGGCAGCGTGCTCTTGGGCAGGTACTTGTTCTCCGACGCGCTCCACGAACCATCTGCCGTGTGCACACCCTCGCGGCCATCGAACACCCACGCCGGCAGCGGTGCGCTCGACAGCGCCTTGCCGGCGTCGATGTCTTCCTTGATCCACTGCGCGACCTGCTTCCAGCCGGCCTCTTGCCACAGCTCGAACGGACCTTGCTTGGTGCCGAAGCCCCAGCGCATCGCAAAGTCGATGTCGCGCGCGCTGTCGGCAATGTCGGCGAGGTGAACGGCGCAGTAATGGAACGAGTCGCGCAGGATCGCCCAGACGAACTGCGCTTGCGGATTCGTCGACTCGCGCAGCAGCTTCAAGCGCTCGGCCGGTGCCTTCTTCAACATGCGCTCGACGATCGGATCGGCCTTGCCGCCGGCCGGGACGTACTGCGCCGTCGCCGGGTCGAGCCGCAGGATGTCCTTGCCGACCTTCTTGAAGAAACCCGCGCCGCTCTTCTGGCCGAGCGCGCCCTGCAGGATCAGCTTGGCCAGCACGGCCGGCGTCTGGTAGCTGGCGTAGAACGGATCGCTCTGCAGGTTGTCCTGCAGCGTCTTGATGACATGCGCCATCGTGTCGAGGCCGACCACATCCGCGGTGCGGAAGGTGCCGCTCGACGCGCGCCCCATCTTCTTGCCGGTGAGGTCATCGACCACGTCGTACGACAGACCGAACTTCTCCGCTTCGATCATCGTTGCCAGCATGCCGGCGATGCCGACGCGGTTGGCGACGAAGTTCGGCGTGTCCTTGGCGCGCACGACGCTCTTGCCGAGCGTTGTCGTGACGAAGGTTTCGAGCTGGTCGAGGATCGTCGGCTGCGTCGTCGGTGTCGGGATCAGCTCCACCAGCGCCATGTAGCGCGGCGGGTTGAAGAAGTGGATGCCGCAAAAGCGCGGCTTGATTTCTTCCGGCAGCGCTTCGGACAACTTCGTGATCGACAGGCCCGAGGTGTTCGACGCGACGATCGCGTGCGGCGCGATGTGCGGCGCGACTCTCTTGTACAGATCGAGCTTCCAGTCCATGCGCTCTGCTATCGCTTCGATCACCAGATCGCACTCGCCCAGCAGCGCCAGGTGCTCTTCGTAGTTCGCCGCCTGGATCAGCGCTGCGTCGTCGGCCACGCCGAGCGGCGCCGGCTTCAACTTCTTCAGCCCGTCGATCGCCTTGGTGACGATGGCGTTCTTCGCGCCCGAGGTCGATCCGGCTCCGCCGGTCGACTTCAACGCCCCCTCGGGGGGTGGCGTAGGCAAAGCCGAAGCCTGGGGGCCAGGTCCTGCGGGCAAGTCGAACAGCACCACGGGCACCTTGACGTTGACCAAGTGAGCAGCGATCTGCGCGCCCATCACGCCGGCGCCGAGCACGGCGACCTTGCGAACATTGAATCGATTCATCGACATCTCCTGCAGAAATTCAGAACAGAGCTTCTTCCATCGCCATCAGCGGCGCAACACCGGCGCGCGCGCTGCGGATCAGACCGGCCGTCTCCGGCAGCAGCTTGGCGAAGTAAAAGCGCGCGGTGGCGAGTTTGGCGGTGTAGAACGGGTCGCCCGAATCCTTCTTCGCCAGCGCGATCTTCGCCGAGCGGGCGAAGAAGTAGGCGAAGCACAGGTGGCCGACGACGCGCAGATAGTCCACCGCCGCGGCGCCCACTTCATCCGGATTCTGGAACGCCTTCATGCCGAGCTCGGTGGTCAGCTTGGTCACCTTGTCGCCGATGTCGGCCAGCGGGTTGACGAACTCCTGCATGTTCTCGTTGACGCCTTCTTCCTCGACGAAGTCGATGATGCGCTGGCCGAAGGCCTTCAACTTCTTGCCGTTGTCGCCGAGCACCTTGCGGCCGAGCAGGTCGAGCGACTGAATCGTGTTCGTGCCTTCGTAGATCATGTTGATGCGCGCGTCGCGCACGAACTGCTCCATGCCCCACTCCGCGATGTAGCCGTGGCCGCCATAGACCTGCATGCAGTGCGAGGTGGCGAGCCAGGCGTTGTCGGTGAAGAAGGCTTTGAGCACGGGGGTCAGCAGCGCGACTTCGTCGGCGCATTGCTTGCGCAGGTCGTCGTCGTCGGTGGCGAGTTCCTGGTCGAGCAGCAAGACCGTGTGCAGCGCCAGCGCACGAGCACCTTCGGCATACGCACGCGCGGTGAGCAGCATCTTGCGCACGTCCGGGTGCACGATGATCGGGTCGGCCGGTTTGTCCGGCGCCTTCGCACCCGACAGGCTGCGCATCTGCAAGCGGTCTTTCGCGTAGGCCACGGCGTTCTGGTACGCCGCTTCGGTCAGACCCAGGCCCTGGTTGGCGACGCCGATGCGCGCGCCGTTCATCATCACGAACATCGCCGGCAGGCCCTTGTTCGGCTCGCCGACGAGCCAGCCGAGGGCGCTGTCCAGGTTCATCTGGCAGGTGCTGTTGCCGTGAATGCCCATCTTGTCTTCGATCGCGCCGCAGGTGATGGCGTTGCGCGCACCGAGCGAGCCATCCGCGTTCGGCACGAACTTGGGCACGATGAACAGCGAGATGCCTTTGCTGCCTTGCGGCGCATCCGGCAGACGCGCCAGCACGAGGTGCACGATGTTCTCGGCCAGGTCATGCTCGCCCGACGAGATGAAGATCTTGCTGCCCGTGATCCTGTAGCTGCCGTCGGCTTGCGGCTCGGCCTTGCTGCGCAGCATGCCGAGGTCGGTGCCGCAGTGCGCCTCGGTCAGGCACATCGTGCCGGTCCACTGGCCGCAGGACAGCTTGGGCAGGTACAGCGACTTCTGCTCTGGCGTGCCGTGCACGTGCAAGCACTCGTACGCGCCGTGCGACAAGCCGGGGTACATCGCCCAGGCCTGGTTGGCGCTGTTGAGCATTTCGTAGAAGCATTGGTTGACGAGCTGCGGCAGCCCCTGGCCGCCGTAGGCCGTGTCGCACGACAGCGCGGGCCAGCCGCCTTCGACGTACTGCGCGTAGGCTTGCCTGAAGCCCTGGGGCGTGGTCACGGCGTGCGTGCTCTTGTCGTGCAGGCAGCCTTGCTTGTCGCCGCTGATGTTGAGCGGCTGCAAGACCTCACTCGCGAACTTGCCGCCTTCTTCGAGCACCGCGTTGACGGTGTCGATGTCGAGGTCGGCATAAGCGGGCATCGTCTTCAACGTCGGCACCGCGTCGAGCAATTCGTGCAACACGAACTGCATGTCGCGCAACGGCGGGGTGTACTGGGCCATTTGGTTCTTCCCTTCGGTTAAAGCAAGTCAGCGTGATCGGGGCATGGCGATGTAGTGCGTGAGTGCGTGCTCGAAGGCGCGCTGCATACGCTCCATCGCACCGGGCAGGCGCAGAAAGCGCGCGTCGTGGTGCAAAGCGAGGATCAGTCCGTGCAGCTCGAACAGCAGTTGCATCGCATCGGTGTCGGGCTTCAGGTGGCCTTCTTCAACCGCGATGCGGATCGCGCGCTCGAGTGCGCTGTGCCACGCGCGCACCATCGAGACCAGCGCGTCGCGCACGGGGCCCGGCCGGTCGTCGAATTCGACGGCGCCGCTGATGTAGATGCAGCCGGAGTCGATCTCGACCGTGACGCGCTTGACCCAGCGCTCGAAGAGCGCGCGCAAGCGCGGCAAGCCGCGCGGCTCGGCCAGCGCCGGGTAGAAGACCTCTTCTTCGAACTTGGCGTTGTACTCGCGCACGACCGAGATCTGCAGCTCCTCGCGCGAGCCGAAGTGGGCGAAGACGCCCGACTTGCTCATCTGCATGACTTCGGCCAGCGCGCCGATCGACAGGCCTTCGAGGCCGACATGCGAGGCCAGGCCGAGCGCGGCGTCGAGGATCGCAGCGCGGGTTTGCTGGCCTTTGTGGGCCGGCTTGGGAGCGCGGAGGTCGGTGTCCAAGGCCAAATCCAAAGCGATCTGCATGAATGAATCGAACGTTCGTTCTATTTTGCAGATTCCAGGGGGTTTGGCGTGTCGATTTGTGCGGGTTTTCTAGGGCGGTGGGTCTATCGAAGACACGGGTAAACCCGCGATCGAGGTCGCTCTACGATCAACCTCCTCTGTCGGAGAACAAGCAATGAAGGTCTGTGTGGCAGGGCTCGGCGCGGTGGGCGGGCTGGTCGCGGCGCGGCTGGCGCTGGCCGGTCATGAGGTGTCGGCGCTGGCGCGCGGCGCAACGCTGGCGGCCGTCCGCGAACACGGCCTGGTCTTGACAACGAACCAGGGCGAGCGGCATACGGCGCGTATCGATGCTGCAGCGTCGGCGGCCGAGTTGCCGGCGGCCGAGTTGCTGATCGTCACGTTCAAGGGCCACGCCCTGGCGTCCGA
This sequence comes from uncultured beta proteobacterium, assembly GCA_963732625.1. Lineage (GTDB taxonomy): Bacteria > Pseudomonadota > Gammaproteobacteria > Burkholderiales > Burkholderiaceae_C > CADEEN01. The sequence goes on from CAVTAM010000023.1 coordinate 11,062, forward strand.
TGCGCGCCAGCTTGCGCCCCTGATGGGCGCGAAGACCGTCGTGCTGCCGATGATGAACGGCGTGCCGTGGTGGTTCTTGCAGCCCGGCGACACGAAGCCGCTGGCCAGCGTCGATCCGCACGGCCACATCGCAGCCACCGTACCGCTGGCGCAAACGCTCGGTGCCGTCGTGCATCTGACTTGCGTCAGCACGGCGCCGGGCGAGGTCAAGCATGGCTTCGGCGAGCGGCTGATCGTCGGCGAGCCCGCCGGCCATTCGAGCGAGCGCGTCGAGCGCATTGCAGCCGTGCTGGAAAGCGCGGGCTTTCAAGCCGAGCGCAGCACCGACATCCGCCGCGACATCTGGTTCAAGCTCTGGGGCAACATGACGATGAACCCGGTCTCGGCGCTCACCGGCGCGGCCTGCGACGCCATCCTCGACGACGAACTGGTGAGCGCCTTCATGGCGCGCGGCATGGCCGAAGCCGCGGCCATCGGCGCGCGCATCGGCTGCCCGACCCTGCAAACGCCCGAAGCGCGCATGGCGGTGACGCGCCAGTTGGGCGCCTTCAAAACCTCGATGCTGGTCGATGCCGAACAGGGCCGTGCCCTGGAACTCGACGCGCTCGTCGGCGCGGTGCGCGAGATCGGCGCGCGCGCCGGCGTGACCACGCCGAACATCGACGCCTTGCACGGTTTGGCACGCTTGATGGACCGAACGCACCACAAGAACAAAAGAGCATAAGGCGTGCCACCAATTGAAGCGGCGCCATGCAATCGGCTAATCTCCGCTTGTGGATGTTCTGCAACTCGATGTCTCCGGCCGCCCGCAAGCCTGGATCACACCCAGGGAAGCGGCGGTCATCTACGCCAGCGACGGCGTCGCCTGGACGCTCGGTGACGCCTGCCATGTGCTGCGTGGCGGCATCCAGCGCACCACAGGCAAACAGTCGCGCATCGAGGTTCACGCCATCATCGCCGTGCGCGGCTCGGTGCCCAGCCGCGCCTGGCGCATCACGCCGACCATCACCAACAGCAAGCTGTTCGTGCGCGACCGCAACATCTGCGCGTACTGCGGCGGCCACTTCGTGTTCGAGGATTTGACGCGCGAGCACATCGTTCCGGTCTCGCGCGGCGGCGGCGACGCGTGGATGAACTGCATCACCGCCTGCCGCTCGTGCAACGGCCACAAGGGCAACCGCCTGCCTGAAGAAGCACGCATGACGCTGCTCTACCTGCCCTACGTGCCGAGCCTGCACGAGGACATGATCCTGCGTGGCCGGCGCATCCTGGTTGACCAGATGGAGTTCCTGCTGGCCAGCGTGCCGCGCAGCTCGCGCCTGCACGGCTAAGGCGTCCTTTTTGCACGCAGCCAGGCGTCTTGAACGCACGGCGCGGAACCTGCGCCCGCAGGATGCGTCAACCTCTGTCCGGCACCTGACGTTGCGCAAGGCGCAACCCTTTAAAAGAGACGACGATGAACAAGATGCTCAAAACCCTGACCGCTGCCGCCGCGCTGGCCTTCCTGGCCGCCTGCACCACCACCAGCCCCGATGTCGTGCAGCGCGGCGACGCGCAGCGCCTGGCCACCGTGCAGGACGCCACCGTGCTGTCGGTGCGCAGCGTCGTCGTCGATGGCAGCCAGAGCGGCGCCGGTGGCGTCACCGGTGCGGTCGTTGGCGGCGTGGCCGGCGCCTCGCGCTCCTCGGGCCGCGAGCAGGCGGTGATCGGCGTCGTTGGTGCGGTGGCCGGCGCGGTGATCGGCAATGCGATCGAGCGCAGCGCGACCAAAGAAGACGCGGTCGAGATCCTGCTGCAGATGAAGAGCGGCGAGCGCCGCGCGATCGTGCAGGCCAAGGCCGGCGAAACGTTCAACAACGGCGACGCGGTGATCCTCGTCACCACGAATGGCAAGACGCGCGTGCAGCGCGCGCCGGCGGGTACACCGCCGGTGCAGACGCTGCCGGCGCCGGTGCAGGGCACGCCGCCGCGCGGCTGAGGCGCCAAAGCGCAAAAGAAAACAAGGGCGCCGCGGCGCCCTTGTTTCTTTCTCGCTGGCGTTGTTTCAACCGCCGACGAGGCCCTTCTTCAGATCCGCGTCGGCCGGCTTGTCGCCAAGCCAGATGCGCAGCATCGCGGCAAAGAAGTCTTCGCCCGGAATGTTCGGCCCCTTCTGCTGGCCGTTGACGGTGATGCGCGTGCCGCTGTCGGGCAGGTACTCGAAGTGCAGCACATCGCCTTTCTTGGCTTCGTCAATCGCCTTCAGCGCCGCGTTCATGCCTCGATCTGCGGCTTGAAGCCGCGCGATCTGCGCTTCGCTGTGGTTGTTGCGCAGGCCATCGTTGAGCGGCCCGGCAGAACGACTCGGCATCGACATTGCGCAGCATCGTCAGCGACAGGCGGCGCGGGCCTTTCTGCGACAGCAGCGCCGCGGCGCTGTTGGCCTTTTGCGGCACATACAGACCTGCGGCATAGACCTTGAAGATGGCGCGCGTGCGCACGCCGGTGCCGTTCAACTGCAAGGCCGCGCCGCCCACCTGCGCCGTGGGCTCGAACTTGATGCCCTCGCGCTCCACGGCCTGCGCCAACGCGCCACCGGCGAAAGCGCCGTCACCATCAATGCAGCGCACAGACGCGCGTAGAAGCTCTTCATGATCTTGTCTCCTGGAGTTGCTCGCCACTATGGACCGGGCCATAACGCAGAAGATGCGGGCAACGACTACTTGACGAGCCGACTCAGCCGCTCGGCGTCGAAGGCTTCGGCCTTCTGCGCGTCGTCGGGCACACAGTCATCGCTGGGCAACTCGCGCGCGCGCTGCGACAGCTTTTCGATCGCCTGCCAGAGCAGCGCAATCTGGTGCTCATGCCCGCCGGCGTTGTCGATCAGGCCCTTCATCGCCTGCGCCACCGGGTCGTCGCCCTGCGTCACGCCGTAGGCCGAGAAGCCCATCTTGGCTGCGGCTTCTTCGCGCTGTGCGTCGGTCTCGGCGGCGATGATGCGCGCTGGGTTGCCAACAGCCGTGGCGCCGGGCGGCACAGGCTTGGTGACAACCGCACCGCCGCCGATGCGCGCACCCTCACCGACCGTGAAGCCGCCGAGCACCTGCGCATTGGCGCCGACGATCACACCGCGGGCCAGCGTCGGGTGCCGCTTGGCGCCTTTTTCGAGCTTGGTGCCGCCGAGCGTGACGCCCTGGTAGATCGTGCAGTCGTCGCCGATCTCCGCCGTCTCGCCGACGACCACGCCCATGCCGTGGTCGATGAAGACGCGCCGGCCGATCTTGGCGCCGGGGTGGATCTCGATGCCGGTGAGGAAGCGGCCGAGGTGCGACGTGAAGCGCCCGAGCCAATGGAATCCCGCCAGCCAGCAGGCATGCGCCCAGCCGTGGATGAACAACGCATGCAGGCCGGGATAACAGGTCAGCACTTCCCACGTCGAACGCGCCGCAGGGTCGCGCTCACGGATGCAGGCGATGTTTTCTCGGAGGCGGTCGAGCATGTTGGCCTGAGTGTAGGAGCCTGCGCTATTCCTTGCTGGCAGTGATCGCTCTGGCGATGCCGCGCAGGATGTGCACTTCCTCGGCCGTGAGTTGCGCGCGATTGGCCAACTGGTTCAGCCGCGGTATCAGCTTCTTCGGCGCTTCGGGATCGAGAAAGCCTATGTCCACCAGCGTCTGCTGCCAATGAGCCAGCAGCCCTTGTACCGCGCGTGCGTCTGCGATCGAGGGTTCGGCAGTGCGTGGCATCACGTCGAAGCCACCCAGCGCCAGGCGCCATTCGTAAGCGATCAACTGCACGGCTTGTGCGAGGTTGAGCGAGCCGTAGCCGGGCGCCGTGGGAATCGACAGGCAAACATGGCTGCGATAGACGTCGTCGTTGCTCATGCCGAAGCGTTCGCTGCCGAAGACGAAGGCGACAGCGGGTGGCGCGGTCGAAAGGGTTTCGAGAAACGCGCGCGGCGCCACCGTCGGCGGGCCGAAGTCGCGCGGCGTCATTGCGGTGGCGCAAACGTGAGTGACCCCGTCCAACGCCTCGGCCAGCGTGCTCACGGTGCGTGCACCTTCGAGCACGTCGAGCGCGCCGCTGGCCAGCGCAATCGCTTCCTGCTTCTTCGTCACGTTGGGCCAGCGCGGATTGACGAGAACGAGATCGGTAAAGCCCATCACCTTCAACGCCCGCGCCGCCGCACCGACGTTGCCGGCGTGGCTGGTCTCGACAAGAACGAAGCGGGTCAGAGGCATCGGTAAACTCACGCGCATTCAACGGCGACTCGATTGTCGCCGCCCGCTCTTTCCCTCTGCCGATCGATCCCCACACAAGGTTGCCATGTCGCAAGCACTCCACCCCATGCTCAACATCGCCGTCAAGGCGGCGCGCGCGGCAGGATCGATCATCAACCGCGCCGCGCTCGACGTCGAGCGCCTGACGATCTCCACCAAGGGCGTCAACGACTTCGTCACCGAAGTCGATCAGGCGGCGGAGAAGGTGATCATCGAAACCCTGCTCACCGCCTATCCCGGCCATGCCATCCTGGCCGAAGAGTCGGGCCGCGCGCATGGCGCGAAACACAGCGACTACCTGTGGATCATCGACCCGCTCGACGGCACCACCAACTTCATCCACGGCTTTCCGGTGTACGCGGTGTCGATCGCGCTGTCGTTTCGCGGCAAGATCGAACAGGCCGTCGTCTATGACCCGGCACGCAACGATCTCTTCTTTGCGAGCAAGGGCCGTGGCGCGTTCCTCAACGACCGCCGGCTGCGCGTGTCCAAGCGCATCCGCCTGGCCGAGTCGCTGATCGGCACCGGCTTTCCGTTCCGCAAGGGCGACAACTTCAAGCGCTACGTCGAGATGTTCGAGCAGGTGATGCAGCACTGCGCCGGCGTGCGCCGCCCCGGCGCGGCAGCACTCGACCTGTGCTACGTGGCCGCCGGCTGGTACGACGGCTTCTTCGAAACCGGCCTGCATCCGTGGGATGTGGCCGCTGGCTCGCTGATGATCACCGAGGCCGGCGGCCTGATCGGCAACTTCACCGGCGAAGCGGATTTTCTCTATCAGCGCGAAGCCGTCGCCGGCACGCCGAAGGTTTATGGCCAGCTCGTGCAGTTGCTGGCGCCGTATTCGAAGGCGATCAAGGCGGGGGCGACTGAAGCAGCACCTGCACAGCCAACGCCGGAAGACGCGCTGGCGGCGGCATTGGTCGAAGGCGCAGCGCCAGTGGCGCGCAAGACGGTGCGGATCAAGAAGCCGGTAGCGAAGTAGATTCGCTCGCCGCACTAGAATGCGTCGCAACTGCAACGCATGAAGGATTCGACCATGAAAACCGCATCACTGCCCTCGCTGCGCGTCGATCCGCAACTGCGCGATGCAGCGGAGAGCGTGCTGCAAGAGGGCGAGTCGCTGTCGAGCTTCATCGAAGCCTCTGTCAGAGAAACCATCGAGCGTCGCCGCATCCGCGCCGAGTTCATTGCGCGCGGTCTGGCCTCACGTGACGATGCCAAGCGCACCGGCATCTACTACAGCGTCGAAGATGTTCATGCGCAACTCAGAAAGTCGCTCGCCCGCGCCAAGAAGCGAATCGGCAAGTGAGCTTCGCCGTCCGCTACAGCGCGGCGGCGCGCGAAGACTTGACGCGCCTGTACGAGCATCTGCTCGAACGAAGCACGAGCGCTGAAGACATGGTGCTTGCCGACCGGGCGCTCGACAGCATCGAAGCGGCAGTCAACGGGCTTGCCCTCGCCCCCTTCATCCACCGCAAAGCCGGAGCCAGTCCCTTCCTGCGTGAACTGGTGATCCCCTTCGGCCGCAGCGGTTGCGTCGCGCTGTTCGAGATCGAAGACGCCCATGCCGTGACGATCGTCGCCGTGCGCCACCAGCTCGAAGATGACTACCACTGACGTGGCACACGACCTGTCAGCCCACACGCCCGTGATGGCGCAGTACCTGCGGCTGAAGGCCGAGCACGCCGACACGCTGCTCTTCTTCCGCATGGGCGACTTCTACGAGCTGTTCTTCGACGACGCGCGCAAGGCCAACCGCCTGCTAGACATCACGCTCACCACGCGCGGCCAGAGCGCCGGCGAGCCTGTGGTGATGGCCGGTGTGCCGGTGCATTCGGTCGAGAGCTATCTGGCGCGGCTGATCAAGCTCGGCGAAGCCGTCGCCGTGGCCGAACAGGTCGGTGACGTGGCGACGGCCAAAGGTCCTGTCGAGCGCAAGGTCGTGCGCGTCGTCACCCCCGGCACGTTGACCGACAACGAGTTGCTTGCCGAGCGGCGCGATGCGCTGCTGCTGTCGATCACCAAGGACCGCAGCGCGGGATATGGCCTGGCTTGGCTCGGCATTGCGAGTGGCCGTCTGGGTCTGACCGAATGTTCGGAGCGCGAGTTGCCGGCATGGTTGGCGCGACTGGACGCGGCCGAAGTGCTGTGCGCCGATCGCGATGCGATGCCGGCGTCGGTGCATGCGAGCGGTGCCGCGCTGACGCAGCGACCAGCCTGGCAGTTCGACGCCGCGCTCGGCGCACGCAAGCTCGCCGAGCAGTTGAAGGTGGCGAGCCTGGCGGGCTTCAACGCGCAGGACTTGTCGCTCGCGCATGCCGCCGCCGCCGCACTGCTGGCGTTTGCCGAGCACACACAAAGCCACGCGCTGGCGCATGTGCAATCGCTCGAAGTGCCGAAGAGCGGCGAGCTGATCGACGTGCCGCCGGCCACGCAGCGCAACCTCGAACTCACGCTGACGCTGCGCGGCGAGACCGAGCCGACGCTGCTGTCGCTGCTCGACACCTGCGCCACCGGCATGGGCAGCCGCGCGCTGCGGCGCTGGCTGGCGCACCCGCGGCGCGAGCGCGCAGAGGCCATCGCGCGGCACGGCGCGATCGAGCGCCTGATCGCGCAGGGCTTCGCGCCGTTGCGCGAGGCGCTGCGCGGCGTCGCCGATGTCGAGCGCATCGCCGCGCGCAGTGCGTTGCGCCAGGTGCGGCCGCGCGAGTTGTCGGGCTTGCGCGAAACGCTGGCCCGGCTGCCGACGTTGCGCAACGCAGTGCCCGGTGGGTCGACCCTCCTCGACGACGCACAAGCCGCGCTGCAGCCCGACGCGTCGCTCGCGACGCTGCTCCAGGCGATCGCCGAAGAACCCTCGGTCCTGCTGCGCGACGGCGGCGTGTTTGCCGCAGGGCATGATGCCGAGCTCGACGAGTTGCGCGGCATCACGCGCAACGCCGACCAGTACCTGGTGCAGCTCGAAGTGCGCGAGCGCGAGCGCAGCAACATTCCCAACTTGCGCGTGCAGTTCAACAAGGTGCACGGCTTCTACATCGAGGTCACGGCCTCGCATGTCGGCAAGGTGCCGGCCGACTACCAGCGCCGGCAGACGATGAAAAACGCCGAGCGCTACATCACGCCGGAGTTGAAGGCCTTCGAAGACAAGGCGCTCGCCGCCGAAGAACGCGCGTTGGCGCGCGAGAAGCAGTTGTGGGAAGCGTTGCTCGATGCCTTGCAAGCGCACCTGTCCGCGCTCGGCGCGTTGGCGCGCGCGCTGGCGTCGCTCGATGCCCTTGCCGCGTTGAGCGAACGTGCGGCCACTTTGAACTGGACGCGTCCGCGCTTCGTGCCGCAACCGTGCATCGAGATCGACGGCGGCCGCCACCCCGTCGTCGAAGCGCGCCTGGCCGAAACCGGCGGCAGCGCCTTCATCGCCAACCACTGCCGGCTCGATGCCAAGACGCGCATGCAGGTCATCACCGGCCCGAACATGGGCGGCAAGAGCACCTACATGCGCCAGGTCGCACTGATCGTGCTGCTGGCGTCGATCGGCTCGTTCGTGCCCGCAGCCGCGTGCCGCCTCGGCCCGATCGACGCGATTCACACGCGCATCGGCGCGGCCGACGATCTGGCCAACGCGCAATCGACCTTCATGGTCGAGATGACCGAAGCCGCAGCGATCATGCACGCGGCGAGCGAAAACTCCCTCGTGCTGATGGACGAGATCGGCCGCGGCACCAGCACCTTCGACGGCCTGGCGCTGGCGGGCGCAATCGCGACGCACCTGCACGACAAGAACCGCTCCTTCACGCTGTTCGCGACCCACTACTTCGAGCTGACCGCGTTTCCTGAAAGGCACAGCGGCGCACTCAATGTGCACGTCAGCGCCGCCGAGGGCGCGGGCAAGGACATCGTCTTCCTGCACGAGGTGCAACCCGGCCCGGCGAGCAAGAGCTACGGGGTGCAGGTGGCACGCCTGGCCGGCATGCCGGCGGCCATCGTGCGCCAGGCACGCAGCGCGCTCGATGCTCTGGAAGCGCAGCAGCGCGAAGGGCAAGCGCAGGTCGATCTGTTCGCGGCACCGCCGACTGCACCCACTGCAACACCTTCCGCACTCGAAGACGCGCTCGCAGACCTCGACCCTGATAGCCTCTCGCCCCGAGAAGCCCTCGACGCCCTCTACCGCATAAAAAAACTCCTATGACCTACTGCATCGGCATCCGTCTCGAGACCGGCCTCGTCTTCCTCTCCGACTCGCGCACCAACGCCGGCCTCGATCACATCGCCAGCTTTCGCAAGATGATGATCTACGAGCGCCCGGGTGAGCGCTTCATGGTGCTGCTGTCGGCCGGCAACCTATCGGTCTCGCAATCGGTGCGCGAGCTGCTGCAGGTCGAGAAGATCGATGCCGGCAAAGATGCAGAAGGCCTGACGATCTGGAACTGCACCAGCCTTTTCGACGCCGCGCGCGTGCTCGGCAGCACGGTGCGCCGCGTCTATGCGCAGGACGGCCCGGCGCTCAAGGCCTCGGGCATCGACTTCAACGCCAGCTTCATCTTGGGCGGCCAGATCGGCGGCGAAGCGATGCGCATGTTCCTCGTCTACTCGCCCGGCAACTTCATCGAAGCCACGCGCGAGACGCCGTACTTCCAGATCGGCGAGAGCAAGTACGGCAAGCCGATCCTCGACCGCGTGATCACCACCGCCACGCCGCTCGACGAAGCCGCCAAATGCGCGCTGGTGTCGATGGACTCGACATTGAAGTCGAACCTCAGCGTCGGCCTGCCGCTCGACCTGCTCGTCTATCGCGCCGGCCAGCTGCAGAGCGACAACTTCGTCTGCATCGACGAACACAACCCGTACTTCCAGTTCATCCGCAGCACCTGGGGCGAAAAACTGCACCGCGTCTTCGAGAGCATCGACGAGCCGCAGTGGGGCGCAGGCCAGGCCAACCACCCGCTGCTGGTGCCGAGCAAACGCTTCCCGCCGATGAAGAAGATCGGCGATGTCGGCGAAAAAATCGTTTGACGGATTCCGCGCGCGTCATCGTCTTCTCGCACGCCAACAGCTTCCCCGCCGGCGTCTATCGCGTGCTGTTCGAAGCCTGGCGCGCTGCCGGCTTCGACGTGCGCGCGGTGCCGCGCTACGGCCACGACCCGCGTTTTCCGGTAACGAGCAACTGGCCGCATCTGCGCGACCAGTTGCTTGCCTTCATCGATGGCGAGGTCCGGCAGCCGGCCTTCCTCGTCGGCCACTCGCTCGGTGGCATGGTCAGCCTGCTGGCCGCGAGCAGAAAGCCCGCCATCGCACGCGGCATCGTGCTGCTCGACTCTCCCGTCATCGCCGGATGGCGCGCGCACAGCCTGCACATGGCCAAGGTCACCGGGCTGGCGCGCCGAATCCCGCCGGCACACATCGCGCGCACGCGGCGCCATGAGTGGCCATCACCGGGCGCGGTGCGCGAGCACTTTGCGCGCAAGGCCGCGTTCGCGCGCTGGGATCCGCGCGTGCTGGGCGACTACGTGGCCAGCGGCTTCGAGCAGCGCGGCGGCGCCCAGTGGCATCTGCATTTCGAGCGCGAGATCGAATCGCGCATCTACGAGACACTGCCGCACCACATGGCGCCGCTGCTGAAAACGCATCGCCTGTCCTGCCCCGTGGCCTACATCGGCGGCGAGCGTTCGGCCGAAGCACGTCAAGCGGGGCTCGAAGCCACGCGCCGCCTGACACGCGAGCGCTTCTGGATCGAACCCGGCACGCACCTCTTCCCGATGGAGCATCCGGACGCCGCAGCGGCCGCAGTGCTGAGAGCCATCGCCACGATGTAAGGGCAGCGTGGCGAGCGCGCAGCGATGCCTATAATTGCTCTTTCCAACCTGGGCATGCGCGAGAACGTGTCTTCTTCGCTGTGTCGCACGACATGACCAAGTTTGTTTTCGTCACCGGCGGTGTGGTCTCTTCACTCGGCAAGGGCATCGCATCGGCGTCGCTGGCTGCGATCCTCGAATCGCGCGGCCTCAAGGTCACCCTGATCAAGCTCGATCCGTACCTGAACGTCGATCCGGGCACGATGAGTCCGTTTCAGCACGGCGAGGTCTTCGTCACCGACGACGGCGCCGAAACCGACCTCGACCTCGGCCACTACGAGCGCTTCATCACGACACGCATGCGCCGCAGCAACAACTTCACCTCGGGCCAGATCTACAAGGCCGTACTGGAGAAGGAACGCCGCGGCGACTATCTCGGCAAGACGGTGCAGGTGATCCCGCACGTCACCAACGAGATCAAGGAGTTCGTGCTGAAGGGCGCGAACGCGCAGCCGGTGGACGTGGCCATCGTCGAGATCGGGGGCACGGTCGGCGACATCGAATCGCTGCCCTTCCTCGAAGCCGTGCGCCAGATGAGCCTGAAGCTCGGCGCGACCAACTTCGCCTTCGTGCACCTGACCTACGTGCCCTTCATCGCCGCCGCCGGTGAACTCAAGACCAAGCCGACGCAACACACGGTGCAGAAGCTGCGCGAGATCGGCATCCAGCCCGACGCGCTCTTGTGCCGCGCCGATCGCTACATTCCGGACGACGAGCGCGAAAAGATCAGCCTGTTCACCAACGTGCCGATGCACGGCGTGATCTCGATGCCCGACGTGGATGTGATCTACAAGGTGCCGCGCGTGCTGCACGAGCAGGGCCTGGACGAGCAGATCTGCATGAAGCTGCAACTGCTGACCAAGCCGGCCGATCTGCGGCGCTGGGACTCGCTGGTGGAAGAAGAGCTGCATCCGAAGCGCGAAGTCACGATCGCGATGTGCGGCAAGTACACCGATCTGTCCGACTCCTACAAGTCGCTCAACGAAGCGCTGCGCCACGCCGGCATCCACAACCACGCGCGCGTGAAGATCGAGTATGTCGATGCGGAGACGCTGTCCGCCGCCAATGTCAGCCAGCTGGCCAAGTTCGACGCGGTGCTGGTGCCCGGCGGCTTCGGCAAGCGCGGCGTCGAGGGCAAGATCCTCGCCGCCAAGTACGCGCGCGAGAACAAGATTCCGTACCTCGGCATCTGCCTGGGCATGCAGGTGGCAACGATCGAAGTGGCGCGCCACCTCGCCGGCCTGACGGGTGCGAACAGCACCGAGTTCGAGCCCGCCACGCCGCACCCGGTGATCGCGCTGATCGACGAGTGGCAAGACCGCGACGGCTCGATCCAGAAGCGCGATGCCACGTCGGATCTCGGCGGCACGATGCGCCTCGGTGCACAGAGCTCCGACGTCAAGCCCGGCAGCCTGGCACACAAGATCTATGGCAACGTCGTCACCGAGCGCCACCGCCACCGCTACGAGGCCAACACGCATTACCTCGAGCGCTTGCAGCAGGCGGGCCTGGTCATCAGCGCGATCACGCAAAGCGACAAGCTGACCGAGATCGTCGAGCTGCCGCAAGACACGCACCCGTGGTTCGTCGGCGTGCAGTTCCACCCCGAGTTCAAGAGCACGCCGTGGGACGGGCACCCGCTGTTCAACCACTATGTGAAGGCGGCGCTGGATCACCAGTCGCTGCGCACCTCATCGCCTGTGAAAGTCGTGGCATGAAGCTCTGCGGATTCAACGTCGGCATCGACAAGCCCTTCTTCCTCATCGCCGGCCCCTGCGTCGTCGAGAGCGAGCAGTTGCAGATGGACGTGGCGGGCCGATTGAAAGAGATCACGGCCGCACTTGGCATCCCGTTCATCTTCAAGTCGAGCTACGACAAGGCCAACCGGTCGAGCGGCACAAGCTTTCGCGGGCCGGGCATGGAGCGCGGCCTCGAGATCCTGGCCAAGGTCAAGCGTGAACTCAAGGTGCCGATCCTCACCGACGTGCACACCGAAGCCGATGTGGCGGCCGTGGCCGCCGTCGTCGATGTGCTGCAAACCCCCGCCTTCCTGTCGCGGCAGACCGATTTCATCCGCACTGTCGCGCAATGCGGCAAGCCGGTGAACATCAAGAAGGGCCAGTTCATGGCGCCGCACGACATGAAGAACGTGATCGACAAGGCGCGTGCGGCAGCGAAAGAAAAAGGTCTTAACGAAGACAGCTTCATGGCCTGCGAACGCGGCGTGAGCTTCGGCTACAACAACCTCGTCTCCGACATGCGCTCGCTGGCGATCATGCGCGAGACCGGCGCACCGGTCGTCTTTGACGCCACGCACAGCGTGCAATTGCCCGGCGGCCAAGGCACGAGCAGCGGCGGCCAGCGCGAGTTCGTGCCGGTGCTGTCGCGTGCCGCGATTGCCGTCGGCGTCGCCGGCGTGTTCATGGAGACGCATCCCGATCCGGCGAATGCGTTGTCCGATGGACCGAACGCCGTGCCGTTGAAGCACATGAAGGCGCTACTCGACCAACTCGTCGCACTCGATCGGGTGATCAAGAAGCAGCCGCTGCTCGAGAACGACTTTTCCTGCTGAGGTTCACATGCCTGTCGCCTACCTGATCGTCGAGATGAACATCACCGACATGGAGCAGTACAAGCTGTACATGGCCGAAGCACCGGCAGCGGTCAAGGCGCACGGCGGTGAATACCTGGTGCGCGGAGGCAAACACGAAGCGCTCGAAGGCGACTGGACGCCGCACCGCGTGGCGATCCTCCGCTTCCCGAGCTTCGAGCAAGCCAAGGCTTTCTACGGCAGCGCGCAGTACGCTGCCATACGCGCCAAACGCGTCGGCGCCACCGAGTACTTCAACAGCGTGCTGGTCGAGGGCGTTGCGGCGCCGGTCTGAGCACAAGAAACTTCAATACAAGAGAGGAACTGCATGAGCGCCATCGTCGATATCGTCGGCCGGGAAATCCTGGATAGCCGCGGCAACCCCACCGTCGAGTGCGACGTGCTGCTGGAGTCCGGCACGATGGGCCGCGCCGCCGTGCCTTCCGGCGCATCGACCGGCTCGCGTGAAGCCATCGAGCTGCGCGACGGCGACAAGAGCCGCTACGGCGGCAAGGGCGTGTTGAAGGCCGTCGAGCACATCAACACCGAGATCAGCGAATCGGTGCTCGGGCTCGATGCGTCCGAACAAGCCTTCCTCGACAAAACGCTGATCGACCTCGACGGCAGCGACAACAAGAGCCGCCTCGGCGCCAACGCCACGCTCGCCGTGAGCATGGCCGTGGCGCGCGCAGCAGCGGAAGAAAGCGGCCTGCCGCTGTACCGCTACTTCGGCGGCATGGGCGCCAACCAGTTGCCGGTGCCGATGATGAACGTCATCAACGGCGGCGCGCATGCGAACAACAACCTCGACCTGCAAGAGCTGATGATCATCCCCGTCGGCGCGCCGACCTTCCGCGAGGCGGTGCGCTACGGCGCTGAGGTCTTCCACGCGCTGAAGAAGATCATCGACGCCAAGGGCATGACGACGGCCGTTGGCGACGAAGGCGGCTTTGCGCCGAACGTCGCCAGCCATGAAGCCGCGATCCAGATGATCCTGGAAGCGGTCGAGAAGGCCGGCTACAAACCCGGCGAGCAGATCGCCATCGGTCTCGATTGCGCGGCCAGCGAATTCCACAAGGACGGCAAGTACCACCTGGAAGGCGAAGGCCTGACGCTGTCGTGCCGCAGAGTGGACCGACATCCTCGCCACCTGGTGCGACAAGTACCCGATCATCAGCATCGAAGACGGCATGGGCGAGAGCGACTGGGACGGCTGGAAGCACCTCACCGACAAGCTCGGAGCGAAGGTGCAACTCGTCGGCGACGACCTGTTCGTCACCAACACGAAGATCTTGAAAGAAGGCATCGACAAAGGCATCGCCAACTCGATCCTGATCAAGATCAACCAGATCGGCACGCTCAGCGAAACCTTCGCCGCGATCGAGATGGCCAAGCGCGCCGGATGGACGTCGGTCATCAGCCACCGCTCGGGCGAGACCGAAGACTCGACGATCGCCGACATCGCGGTCGGCACCAACGCCGGCCAGATCAAGACCGGCTCGATGAGCCGCAGCGACCGCGTCGCCAAGTACAACCAGTTGCTGCGCATCGAAGAAGACCTGGGCGACGTGGCCTCCTATCCGGGCCGCGCTGCGTTCCGTCGCGCGAGATGAACTTCCTGCGCCGCCTGCCCTGGTCCACGCTGGCGCTGCTGGCGGTGCTGCTGCTCGTGCAGGCGCAACTTTGGGTCGGCAGCTCGGGCAAGCCGTACACGATGAAGCTGCAACTCGAGCTCGACAAGCAGACTGCCCTCAACGACCAGGCCCGCGCGCGCAACGAGCAACTCGTCGCCGAGGTGCGTGACCTGCGCGAGGGCCTGGAAATGGTCGAAGAGCGCGCGCGCTGGGAGCTGGGCATGGTCAAGCCCGACGAGATCCTGGTGCAGGTCGCACGACCGCGATGAAGAGCCCCCACGCTCCCTGCGGTCGCTGCCCCCCGAGGGGGCGCGCGGCCAGCTTGGGGCGGCCCGGCGCTCGGCCGCTGTAGCGCCGATGGATGCCTTCGCGCCGCTGCTCGCGGCGCCCTTCTCCCTGTTCGGCAGCCCGGTGACGTGGCTCGAACTCACAGCCTTCGTGCTCGCGCTGTGGATGGTCTTCGCCAACATGCGTGTGCAACTGATCGCCTGGCCGCTGGCGATCGTCAGCTCACTCGCCTACATGGTCTTGTTCGCGCACAGCAAGCTCTACGGCGAGGCGAGCCTGCAAGTCTTGTTCGTCGTCGTCGCCGCCTGGGGCTGGTGGCAATGGAAGTTCGGCCGCCAGGCCGATGGCTCGGCGTTGCGCGTGCGGCGCATCGACGCGCGAACCGGCGTCGTCGTCGTTGCCGCCACAGTGGCAGCATGGCCGCTGCTCGGCCTTGCCCTGCGCCGCTTCACCGACACCGACGTGCCCTTCTTCGACGCGCTGCCCACCGCGGGCAGCATCGCCGGACAGTGGCTGCTCGGCAGGAAGTACGTCGAGAACTGGGCCGTCTGGCTCGGCGTCAACATCATCAGCGTGGCGCTGTTTGCGTACAAAGGGTTGTGGTTGACAGTCGTGCTCTATGCGCTGTTCGCCGTGTTGTCGATCGTCGGATGGCGGGCATGGAAGCAACGCGCGGCATCGTGATTGCCATCGTCGGCGCCGAGAGCACCGGCAAATCGACACTCGCGCAGGCGTTGGCGCAACGCATCGCCGACGAAACGCGATTGACGTGCACGCAGGTCGATGAGTATCTGCGCGCATGGTGCGAGCAGATGGGCCGCACGCCACGCATCGACGAGCAGCGCGCGATCGCGCAAGCGCAGCAAGACCGCATCGGGCAGGCGGCGGCCACGCACGACGTCGTTGTCGCCGACACCACGGCCGCGATGATCGCCGTCTACAGCCGCTTCGTCTTCAACGACCGCTCGCTCGACGCCTGGGCCGCGGCCGAGCATGCGCGCAGCGTGCAGCACACGCTCGTTGCCGCGCTCGATCTGCCCTGGGTGGCCGACGGCCTGCAGCGCGAGGGCGAGCATGTGCGCGCGCCGATCGACGCGATGCTGCGCGAGCTGCTGGCGACTTACGGCATCGGCTGGTCGCTCGTCAGCGGCAGCGGGCCTGCGCGCGTCGACAACGCGCTCAGCGCCGTGACGCCTTTGCTCAGACGCCGTGCACCACCCGGCAGCGGCCTGCTCACCCGCCTGGCGCAAGCCGACGCGTCACAGCCGGCCTGGCAATGGGTTTGCGAGAAGTGCGACCTGCCCGATTGCGAGCATGCGCTCAGGGCAGCCGCAGCACCGCCACCGCCGTGACCAGGACACCGAGCGCCAGGTTGATGCCGACCCACAGCCGCACCTGCGCCATCGCTGCGCCGCCGGCCGGCCAGTCCTTCGCGTCGACCGCACGCCGCAGCCGCGGGTAGAGCGCAAAGCGCACATGGCCGTAGATCGCGGCCATCAGCAAGCCCAGCAACGCCATCGTGTTGATGTGCGCGCCGCGCACGCCGATCGCCATCAGCGCCACGCCCGTGACCAGCGCCGCCAGCACGGCGATGCCCGCCGCGTCGAGAAAGCGTTGCAGCACGCGTTGCATCAACGGCAATCGCAGCGGCGGCTCCAGCGCCTGCACCGCGGGCCGCAGAAAGAAATGCGCAAACGCCATGCCGCCGACCCAGAGCACGATGGCCAGCAGATGGACCAGCTTCAGCAGTGCCAGCGTCATCAGTTGAGGCTGCCCGACCCCGGCACGCGCTGTGCCGGCGGCGTGAACACATCGCCCACGTCCACCGCGTCGAAGCGGTACAACGTGCCGCAGAACTCGCAGCCGATCTCCACATCGCCGCGCTCGGCGAGGATGCCCTGAACCTCGTCGTGGCCCAGGCCACGCAGCATGCCGCGCACGCGCTCGCGCGAGCAGCGGCAGGCAAAGCGTGGCGCCAGCGGCTCGAAACGGCGCAGGTCTTCTTCCCAGAACAGGCGGCGCAGCACGGTGTCGGCATCGAGCGTCAACAGCTCTTCGCTCTTCAACGTCGCAGCCAGATGCGCAATGCGATTGAAAGACTCGTTCAAGCCGATCTGGTCCTCGCGATGCTCGCGCTCGAGATTGCCCTCGCCTTCCACCGGCAGCCGCTGAATCAGCAAGCCCGCTGCGATGTCGTCATTGGCCGCCAGGATCAACCGCGTGTCGAGCTGCTCGGACTGCAGCATGTAGTGCTCGAGCACCTCGGCCAAATGCTGCAGCGGCTCGCCCTGGTCGCCGTGCAGCCCGACGATGCCCTGGTACGGCTGCGCGCCATCGCGCTTGTCCTGCGGGTCGAGTGTGATCACGCAGCGGCCCTGGCGATGCACATTGACCATGGCCTCGAGCTGCGCATCGGCCGGCACCTCGCCGACCACCTTGGCCGTGGCCCGGTACGTCAGCTCGGGCTGCGCCTCCACCACGGCCAGCTTCACCGGGCCATCACCGAAGACCTGCAGGATCAACGCGCCATCGAACTTGATGTTGGCCTGCATCAGCGTCGCCGCAGCAGCCATCTCGCCGAGCAGGCGGCGCACCGGCTGCGGGTATGCGCCTTGCGCCTGGCGGCGCGACTGCACCTCGCGCCACGACGGCCCGAGCCGCACCAGCATGCCGCGCACCGGCAGGCCTTCGAAGATGAACTTGTGCAGCTCGTCAAGCAATGTCAGCCCCTCGCCCGACGCGTACGTCGGTCGATCCCCCACGGGGATGCGGGCCGGCTTGGGAGCGGCCCGGCGCTCGTCCCGCTCATCCGACGCGCACCAGCGACGCCCGGTAGCGCGCCGCACGCTCGACGTAGCCGTTGGCGCTGTCGGCCAAGCCGGCGATCTGTGCGGCATCCATCGCACGCTTGACGACCGCCGGCGAGCCGACGATCAGCGAGCCGGCTTCGAAGCGCTTGTTCTCGGTGACGAGCGCGCACGCGCCGACCAAACAGTCAGCGCCGATGACCGCGCCGTTGAGCACCACCGCCTGGATGCCGACGAGGCTGCCCTTGCCGACGGTGCAGCCGTGCAGCATCGCCTGGTGCCCCACCGACACGCCCTCTTCCAACGTCAACGGAAACCCAGGGTCGGTGTGCAGCACCGCGCCCTCCTGGACGTTGCAGCGGGCGCCGACGGTGATCGGCTCGTTGTCGGCGCGCAGCACGGCGCCGAACCAGACGCTGGCGCCGGGGCCGAGCACGACGCGGCCGATGAGCACCGCATCGTCGGCCACCCAGGCCGTGGGATCGATCTGCGGCGCGTGCTCGCCGAGGCGGTAGATGGGCATGGACGCAGTGTATCGATCGGCGCAGAATATTCCGTCATGAGCCCGCTCGAACAAGAGTTGGCCGCGCTGCACAAACCCCTGCTGCGATTCGCCAAGCTGCAGTTGCGCGACGAAGCCGCCGCCGAGGATGCTGTCTCGGCCACCCTGCTTGCCATCCTCGAGAAACCCGCCGCCTTCCAGGGCGGCAGTTCGCTGCGCACCTACGCCACCGGCATCCTGAAGCACAAGCTCGTCGATCACATCCGCCGCTGCTCGCGCGAGGTGGCCATCGAGCCGCTCGATGAGCAGTCGCTCGACGAAGCGATCGAAGCGCTGTTCAAGGAAGACGGCCACTGGCAGGACAAGCCGGCGGCCTGGGCCGAGCCCGAACAGGCGCTCGAGCAGACGCAGATGATGAAGGCCTTGGAGCGCTGCCTGGAAAAGCTGCCGGCCCGCGTGGCCCGCGTCTTCATGATGCGCGAGTGGCTGGAGAAAGACACCAGCGAGGTTTGCGACGAGCTCGGCATCACGGCCAACAACTGCCACGTGATGCTGTTTCGCGCGCGCATGCTGCTGCGTACCTGCCTCGACACGAGCTGGTTCCACAGGGCATCAACATGAACGTCGAGAAGCTGACCTGCAAAGACGTCGCGCGCATCCTGAGCGACGGCCTCGACGCCGAGATGGCACCGGCCGAACGCACGCGGCTGCGCCTGCACATGGTGATCTGCGAAGCCTGCCGCAACGTCGAGCAGCAGTTCGGCCTGCTGCGCCGGTTGGTGCGCAAGAGCGAGCCGTTGGACGACGGCGAAGGCGGCGACGACAAGACGCGCTGAGTCGCCCGTGAGGCGCGCGTCTTACAGGCGCGCACGCAGAAAAAGTCGATCGCCGCGGTGAAAGAAACGTGGCCCTGTGCTGACGAACTAGCGTCAGTTCACAGGACCACACCATGTCACCTTATCGCCCCTTCACCGGCCACCTCGCGCTCGTCACCGGCTCCACCAGCGGCATCGGCCTGGGCATCGCCGAAGTGCTCGCCGCGGCCGGCGCCAACATTGTGTTGAACGGCTTCGGCGCCGCCGCACGAGATCGAAGCCACGCGTGCCGAACTCGGCTCGCGCAACGGCGTCGAGGTGCTCTACGACGCCAGCGACATGTCACGGCCCGAGGCCATCGAAGCCATGGTGCGCGGCGCCGTCGAGCGCTTCGGCCGCCTCGACATCCTGGTCAACAACGCCGGCATCCAGCATGTGGCGCCGATCGACGAGTTCCCGCCTGCCAAGTGGGACGCGATCATCGCCATCAACCTCAGCGCCGCCTTCCACACCATCCGGCTGGCCTTGCCGGCGATGAAGCGGCGACGTTTCGGCCGCATCGTCAACGTGGCCTCGGCGCATGCGCTCGTCGCCTCGCCGTTCAAGAGCGCGTATGTCGCCGCCAAGCATGGCATCGCCGGCTTGACGAAGACGGTGGCGCTCGAAGTCGCCGAGCAGAACATCACGTGCAACGCCGTCTGCCCCGGCTACGTGCTGACGCCGCTGGTGCAAAAGCAGATCCCCGACACGGCGCGCGCGCGCGGCATCAGCGAGGACGAGGTCGTGCGCAACGTGCTGCTCGCCGCGCAACCGACGCGCAAGTTCGTCACCGTCGAAGAAGTCGCCGCGCTGGTCAAGTTCCTCTGCGGGGCCGATGCGGCGTCGATCACCGGCGCCGTGCTGCCGATCGAAGGCGGCTGGACCGCGCACTGATTTCCCACCACCGCGGCCCGCGCCGCACCCACACCACCGAAGGAGCTCCCGATGAACAGCATCTCCACCACTTCCGCGCGCCAGCAACGCCGCCTGATCGCCATCGCCGCCCTGGCGGCGATCGCAGCGTTCGTCTCCGTCGCCGCACAAGCCGGCGAATGTCCGGCCGACAAGATCGTGCCCGACGGCAAGGGCCAGCCGATGTCGGCCGCCGAGCCGGCCAAGGCGGTGACCGACAAGGTCATCACCTCGACCGAACTGGCCAAGGAGCCGGTCGCCATCCAAGGCCGCCTGTTCCGCGCGCGCCTGCTCGAAATCGGCGCCGGCGGCGTCGTGCCCTGGCATGCGCATGGCGACCGGCCGGCGCTGATCCTGATCTCGTCGGGCCAGATCACCGAATACGCCAGCACCTGTGCCGTGCCGATCGTTCACAAGGCCGGCGACATCACCGCCGAGCGCAACCCGACGCAGCACTGGTGGAAGAACCACGGCACGACGCCGGTCGTCATCCACTCGTTCGATCTGTTCCGGGTCGAAGACAAGAAAAACGAAAAGATGATGTAGGGAGCCGGCCGTGTCGCATCAGAACGCCATCGCCCTGCCCGCGGCCGCGTCGTCCGACGACGCCGGCAACGCACTCTGGCGCAACGCCACGATCGGCCTGATGGCGTTCCTGACGCTCGTCGATCTGTTTGCGACACAGGCCATCCTGCCCTCGCTGGCCGCGCACTACAAAGTGGGCGCGGCGGCGATGGGCCTGGCGGTCAATGCCAGCACCTTCGGCATGGCGGCCGGCGCGCTGGTGATGGCGCTGCTCGGCATGCGCATCGACAGACGCCGCGGTGTGGCGTTCGCGCTCGCGCTGTTGGCCGTGCCGACGCTGCTGCTCGCTTACGCGCCCGACCTCGCCACGTTCTCGGCACTGCGCATCGCACAAGGGCTGGCGATGTCGGCCGCCTTCGCGCTCGCGCTGTCGTACCTGTCGGAGCATTGCAGCAAGGCTGCAGCAGCCGGCGCGTTCGCGGCCTACATCACCGGCAACGTGGCGAGCAATCTGTTCGGCCGTTTGTTCTCGGCCGCGGTGGCGGATCACTTCGGCCTGGCCGCCAACTTCCAGGTCTTCGCGGCGATGAACCTGGCCGGCGCCGTGCTCGCCTGGTTCGCGCTGCGGCCGTCGATGGTGATGCACGCCGTTCCCGCCACGTCGTCGCTGGCCGCATTGCGCGACCACCTGCGCCAGCCGGCCTTGCGCGCCAGCTTCGCCATCGGCTTCCTGCTGCTGTTCGCCTTCATCGGCACGTTCACCTACGTCAACTTCGTGCTGCGCGCACCGCCGATCGCGCTGGCGCCGATGTCGCTCGGCTTCGTCTACTTCGTCTTCGCGCCGGCGCTGATCACGACGCCGCTGGCCGGCCGCGGCGTGGCGCGCTGCGGCGCCGCACGCAGCTTTCGCTTCGCACTCGCCCTGGCCGGCATCGGCCTGCCGCTGCTCGTGCTGCCGTCGCTCGCGGCCGTGATCGTCGGCCTGGCGCTCGTCGGCGTCGGCACCTTCTTCGCACAGGCCACCGCCACCGGCTTCGTCGGCCGCAGCGCCACGCACGACCCCGGCGCGGCCAGCGGCCTCTACCTGGCGAGCTATTTCAGCGGCGGCCTGGTCGGCGCCGCGGTTGTCGGCAGCGTCTTCGAGCGCTTCGGCTGGCCGGCGGCGGTGGTGGTCATCGGCGTTGCGCTGGCACTCGCCGCGGTGCTCGCTGGGCACCTCAACGAACGGCGGACCGCGTGATGACGCACGAGCTGATCGACACCCTCGGCGCGGCGCTGGAAGTCGCCGGTGTCGTGCTGCTGATCGCCGGCCTGCTGTTCGCGTTCGTGCGCACTGTGGCCCCGTCGAGGTCCGTTCGGGCTGAGGTATCGAAGCCCTGTGCGAGCCCTTCGATACCTCAGGGCGAACGGGTTCACGTTCATGCATGCCAGATCAACAACGAGCGCTACCTCCGCCTGCGCCACGACATCGGCCGCGCGATCCTGCTCGGCCTCGAAGTGCTGGTCGCCGCCGACATCGTGCGCAGCGTCGCGCTCGCGCCGTCGATGGGCGGCCTGGCGGTGCTGGCCGCGATCGTCGCCATCCGCACCTTCCTGTCCTGGAGCCTCGCGCTCGAACTCGACGGACGCTGGCCCTGGCAGCGCTCGTCATCAACTCAACCGGAGACCACACCATGAGAACCACCACCCTGCCCCGCTTCCTCGCTGCTGCATTGCTCGCCGCCTGCCTCGGCAGCACGCTCGCACAAACCGTCAGCACCGACGGCGTCGTGCGCGTGAAGAGCGCCTACAACGTCGACGACACCATTGCGCGCCTGAAGGCCGACATCGCGATGAAAGGCATCCGCTTCTTCGGTGAAGTCGATCAAGCGCAGCTCGCGCAAGGCGCCGGCGTCGCGCTGAAACACCGCTCGACGCTGCTCGAATTCGGCAACCCGCCGCTGGGCACGCAGTTCATCACCGCGCGCGCCGAAGCCGGCCTCGACTGGCCGGTGCGCCTGCTCGTCACGCAGGACGAGCGCGGCGACGTCTGGGCCGTGTACACCGACTTCAACTGGATCGCGCAGCGCCACGGCATCACCAACCGCGGCGAGCAGTTCAAGACCGCCAGCGGCGTGGTCGCGTCGATCACCAGTGCGGTGACGAAATGAAAACACCGTCGTCGCCGATCAGCCGCTGCGCCAGGCGGCGCTGCTGACGCGCCTGCTCGCCGAAGCGATGATCGCCAACGTGCAATCCACCGCCGGCCTCAATCGCTCGGCCGCCGACGCACTGCTGGCGTTGTCGCACGGCGCCACGCCGCTGCGCTTTGCGCAGATCGACGACGCCTGGCGCGCCAGTTGGCGCAGCTTCGAGCTCTGCGCGCAAACCGCCGACCGGCTGCTCGCCCTCTCGCGTTGCCACATCGAGCGCAGCACACTCGGCCTGGCACGGATCACCGAGCTGCTGTTGAACGAACTCGCGCAGCACAACACGCACCGCATCGACACGCTGCGCGAAGCGTTCGACACGCTGCGCGAGGCGCAGGAAAACTACTTGCAAGCCACAGAGCAAGCGCACCGGCGCGTCATCGCGCTGGCCGCACCACCCACCCCCGCTGTCGAGGTCATCGATGCCCACTAGCAAGAAGAAGATCGCCACCTCCACGACGAGCCGCCCGCAGGTCGTGCTCGTGCTGCAAGGCGGCGGCGCGCTCGGCGCCTACCAGGTCGGCGTGGTGCAGGCGCTGCTCGAAGCCGGCATCGAGCCCGACTGGGTCATCGGCACGTCCATCGGCGCCATCAACGGCGCGCTCGTCGCCGGCAACGAACCGTCACGCCGCATGGAGTGCCTGAACGGCTTCTGGGACACGCTGCGCTGGCGCTCGCCGCTGACGAGCCTCCCCTTCGAGCTGGGCGCATTGAACCCGCTGTCGAACCTGTCGATCATGGCCAGCGGCGTGCCCGGCTTCTTCGGCCCCAATTGGCCCGCGCTGTGGGGCACACACACGCCGCTCGGCGCCGAGCACGCGGCCTACTACGACACCGCGCCGCTGGCCGCAACGCTGCGCGATCACGTGGACTTCAGCCGCATCGCTCGCGGCGCCACGCGGCTGACCGTCGGCGCGGTCAATGTCGAGAGCGGCCAGATGCGCTACTTCGACAGCCGCGAAGAACAGCTCGGCATCGAACACGTGATGGCCTCGGGCGCGCTGCCGCCGGCGTTTCCCGCGGTGCGCGTGGGCGACGGCCTGTACTGGGACGGCGGCATCTACTCCAACACGCCGATCGAAGCCGTGCTCGACGACCGGCCGCGCCGCGACTCGCTGATCATCGCCGTGCAGTTGTGGAACCCGCAGGGCGACGCGCCCGATTCGATCTGGCAGGTGATGGGGCGGCAGAAGGACATCCAGTTCGCCAGCCGCAACGACAGCCACATCGCGCGCCAGCAGCAGATTCACCGCCTGCGCCACGTCATCAGCGAGCTGGTGGCGCACCTGCCGCCGGCGATGCGCGAGTCGGCCGAGGTGCGCGAACTGGCGAGCTGGGGCTGCAAGACCACCATGCACATCGTGCGCCTGCTGGCGCCGCGCCTGGCCGCCGAGGACCACACCAAGGACATCGACTTCACGCCGGCCGGCATCCGCGCGCGGCGCGAAGCCGGCCTGATCGACGCCCGCGAGGTCCTCACGCAGGCGCCGTGGCGGCACGAGGACGGCGCGATGCACGAGGGCGTGCATGTGCACGATCATCTGTCGAGTTGTTCGACGGTGTGATGCGGGGTGGCTTGATGACTCGGGGGTTGGGTGCAAGGAACGGCCAAACCGCATGGTCACAGCTATGAGGCGATGCCAAAGTAGGCAAGCAGCGCGCCAGTGATCAGTCCTGCTACGACATCTGTGCCAACGCTGGCGAGGCCCTGCGCGGCCTTCACATGGAGATCGCCGAGCCAGGCCTTAACGCGCTTCCCCACGCCAGCAGGCTGGCCCGCCGCTTCATCTGCCGCGAGTGCCTCGGTGAGTTCTTGGACTTCTTCCTGCTGCAGGCCGGATGCACGGAGAGCGTGAAGCAGCGACGCCTTGTCGCCCGCGATGACGGCAAGCGTAGCGGTCTGTGTCACGCTGTCTCCGCCTGCCGCGAAGTTCTGAACCGTTCCGTGAATGTGCGTCGTGATGATCTGATTTACCCGTGCCTCACTAACAGAACTCTGGGTTGAAGGAACATCACCCGCGCTTGGATCAGCCGCCTCGAGGTCGAGCGAGAGAAGCAAGATCCTGGTCTTGACTGTGTCGATGACTCCGGCAACGAACGATGGATTCAGCACACGCCACGCACTGATGCACTGCAGCGGGGAAACCTTCTGGGCGTATTGGCGCGCGGCTGATGGCCACGGGAACGTAATCTCGGAACCTTTCTCTATGCTACGTGCGAGAAGATCAACCAGAGCGTTGATTGGGTTCTGAAGCACGACCCGACGATACTTATCGCGGAACTCCTCGGGCAAGACAGCTACTGGCACCTGAAGCTTGGCCTGCCCTATCAAGCGGTCAGCGAACAAGCCATAGGAAAATACGTCGGAGCGACGGTATTCAGGAACAAGATCCTCCTGCGGATAGCCATTCAGTTCGTGGCTGACCCAGGTTTTGAGTTCGTCATTGCGCAACCGAATGGAAAGCACCAACGCTTTGCGAAGTAGCGAAGACACATCGCAGTCTTCCTGGGTAGCGGCAGCGACGATGTCTTGAAGTAGTGCCATCGCTCAAGTCTGCCACGGTCGGGGTTTTAAGGCACTGAGCGCCGGCCGAGCGGCGGCGGCGCTTGCCGAGCGCTCGGCCCGAATGGCCGCTTCTAGCCAGACCCGGACGCTTAGGCGACGTGATCTCGGCGCACGCGCTGGCCGCGGACCGCCAGCGCTCGTGTCGCCGGCGAAAGTGCCGCGGCGCTCGCTGCACACGGCGCAGGGCCGCGCGGCGCTGCTCACGCGGTCGCGCAAATCGAGTTCAACGCCATCAACCTGGCGCTCGACGCGATCTGGCGTTTCGAGCACATGCCCGATGCGTACTACCGCGACTGGCTGCGCGTCGCGTCGGAAGAGGCGCACCACTTCTCGCTGCTCGCCGAACACCTGGCCACGCTTGGCCACGCCTATGGCGACTTCGATGCGCATGACGGTCTGTGGACGATGGTCGAGAAAACCAAGCACGACATCGTTGCCCGCATGGCCCTCGTGCCGCGCACGCTCGAAGCGCGCGGCCTCGACGCCACGCCGCCGATGCAGGCCAAGCTCGCGCAGGCCGGCGATGCGCGCGCTGTGGAAATCCTGGGCGTGATCCTGCGCGACGAGGTCGGCCACGTGGCCATCGGCAACCGCTGGTACCGCTGGCTGTGCGGGCGCGACGGGCTCGACCCGATCGCGCACTTCGAGCACTTGCTCGCCACGCACCATGCGCCGCGGCGGCACGAGGACGGCGCGATGCACGAGGGCTTGCATGTGCACGATCACCTGTCGAGCTGTTTTGACGGTGTGATGCGGGGTAGGTGGCGAGTCGGCGGTTGAGGGGTCCTTTTCAGCCCGAGCCGGCCGCCGCGCTGCGGTCCATGAGCTTCTCCGTGTACTCGCGACCGCGCCGGGTTCAGGCAGCTGGGAGTTGCGGCTCGAGAGGGCGGCGCGGCAGGCGCACGGTGAACACCGTGCCGGTCTCCGCGTTGGATTGCACCTCAATCGTGCCGCCATGCCCGAGCACGATTTCGCGCACGATGAACAGGCCCAGGCCAAGGCTCGTCTTCGAGCGGTCCTGAGACTGCGCGGCGGTACTCGGCGCGCGCACCAGCGGCTCGAAGATGACCAGCTGCGCGTCCGCCGCGATCGGCTCGCCCTGGTTGCACACCTCCAGCACCACGGCGTCCGCCTGACCCGCCGCGCTGAGGGTGATCGGTGCGCCGCGGTCACCATGCTGCACCGCGTTGGCCAGCAGGTTGGACAGCGCCTGATGCAGCCGTGGCGCGTCGGCATTGAGGTTCAGATCGCCGGACAGCGTCTGCACGAACTGCTGTTCAGGGAACCCGGTGCGTATGGCTTCGAGCGCGTCTTCGCAGACTGCGCCCAGATCGCAATCCACCAGCTCCATGGGCATGCCCGCACCCAGCCGCGTGCGTGTGTACTCCAACAGGTCGGTGATCAGGCCGCCCATTTCGGTGCTGGCGCGCTTGATGCGCGCGGCCGCCTTGTGCCGCGCCGCATCGTCCAGGCCCGGTTTGGTCAGCAGCATGACGGACATGTTGATGCCCGACAGTGGGCCGCGCAGGTCGTGACCCAACACCGCCAGGAACATGTCGCGCGAGGCCGCCACCTCGCTGGAATAGCGCTGCACCGATTCGGCCAGTGCCTTATCCATGCCTTCGTTGAACAGCATGATCTGGTCGAGCGAATCATGCGTTGCGCTGGCCTCGTCGGAGCGCTTCCAGAACAGCATCACGCTCGCACGCAGCGCACGAAATTCGGCGAACAACTGCACCAGATCGAAGCCAGCCATCTGCCGCAACGCGCCGTGCTCTGCCGCAGGGGTGCCGGCAGGCTGCGACGCGGCGGTGATGTCTTCGGCCTGTGCGGCCCGGTCCTGGTCGGACTGCGGGCGCTCCATCTCTGCGGCGATGGTCAGCAGGATCTCCCGGCTGTGGTCGCGCAGCGCCAGCCGTGTCATCGCTTTGCCCGCCGGCAGCGTGCGAGCAAAGTCCTCCCAGTCGGCAACGATCGAGTCGATCTGGGTTTTGATGAAATGGCTGAGTTTCATGCGCTGAGTCCTGCCGTCACTTGGGTTGCGAATCCTGCTTGCCAGTATCCGCTGGTCACGGACCGCCAGCGACAATCGCATGATGGATCTGCGCCATCGCGCTCTCGGTTTGTTGTGCCTCGCCGACCCTTTGGCCAAGGCGAGCGGCATACGCCAGACTCTCAACGCTCCGACATCGTTGACGATCGACGCCGCTGCAACGCTGTCCGAACCGGCTGTCCTGCCGGGCCGCCCTGCGCGGCCGGCGCTCGTGTCGCCGGCGAAAGTGCCCCGCCGCTCGCTGCACACGCCGCACGGCCGCGCTGCGCTGCTGCACGCTGTCGCGCACATCGAGTTCAACGCCATCAACCTGGCGCTCGACGCGATCTGGCGTTTCGAGCACATGCCCGATGCGTACTACCGCGACTGGCTGCGCGTCGCGTCGGAAGAGGCGCACCACTTCTCGCTGCTCGCCGAACACCTGGCCACGCTTGGCCACGCCTATGGCGACTTCGATGCGCATGACGGTCTGTGGACGATGGTCGAAAAAACCAAGCACGACATCGTGGCCCGCATGGCCCTCGTGCCGCGCACGCTCGAAGCGCGCGGCCTCGACGCCACGCCGCCGATGCAGGCCAAGCTCGCGCAGGCCGGTGACGCGCGCGCCGTGGAAATCTTGGGCGTGATCCTGCGCGACGAGGTCGGCCATGTCGCCATCGGCAACCGCTGGTACCGCTGGCTGTGCGCGCGTGACGGGCTCGATCCGATCGCGCACTTCGAGCAGTTGCTCGTTGCGCACCATGCGCCGCGGCCGAAGCCGCCGTTCAACTTCGACGCGCGGCGGCGTGCGGGGTTCGATGACGAAGAGCTGGCGCTTCTGACCCAAGCGCACCACCGCAGCACTGACAAACGAAGCCGCCGGTCTCGCCACGCGATACCGCTGCGACAGAACGCGCCATGACGCGACGGCGAGCGCACCATCGCCGCCGTTGCTCAGCGTGAAAGGGTCGAACGTGCTGCTGACTATCGCCATCGTGATCGGTCTCGTCATCGGCGCTTTCTTCGGCAGCGCCTTCAACGCGCTCGTCGGCGCCGCGCTGGCGTGGCTGCTGGTGCGCTCGTCGCAGCAGGCGAGCGTCATCGCCAAGCTCGAACAAGCGGTGCGTGTGCTCAGCCAGCCGCCGCAGATCACCGAGCCTGCAGCAGCAGCGGCGCAGGAACCCGACATCGCCGCGCGCGATTTCGAGCCGACGATGCCGCCCGAAGTCGCGGCCCCCGCCCCGGCGCCGCGCCCGCCTGCCACACCGCAACCGAACCTGCTCGACCCGATCAAACAGTGGTTCTTCGGCGGCAACACCATCGTCAAGGCCGGCGTCGGCATCCTCTTCCTCGGCCTGGCCTTCCTCGCCAAGTTCGCCAGCGAACATCTGCAACTGCCAATCGAGCTGCGGCTGGCCGGCATCGGCGCCGCTGCCCTCGTGCTGCTCGGCGTCGGCTGGCGGCTGCGCATCAAACGCCCGGCCTATGCGCAGGTGCTGCAAGGCGGCGCGATCGCGGTGCTCTACCTGACGCTGTTCGTCGCCTTCCGCTTCTACGGCGTGCTCGCGGTGGGGCCGGTGTTCGTGCTGATGGCCGCCGTGGCCGCGCTCGGCGCCGCGCTCGCGGTGCTGCAGGACGCACGCGCGCTGGCCGTCATCGGCGCGCTCGGCGGCTTTGCGACGCCGCTGCTCGTCTCCACCGGCAGCGGCAACCACGTGGCCCTGTTCAGCTACTACCTCGTGCTCGACCTCGGCATCGCGCTCGTCGCCTGGCACCGCACCTGGCGCTCGCTGAACCTGATCGGCTTTCTCGGCACCTTCGTCGTCGCCACCGCGTGGGGCGTGCTCAAGTACCAGAGCGATAACTACATGACGAGCCAGGGTTTCCTGATTGCGTTCTTCGTGCTCTTCGTCGCCATCATGCTGATGCCGCTGCGCCAGCACGCTGCCACCAATGAGAAGCCGCTGCCGACCGACGCCTGGGTGCAAGGCGCGCTGCTGTTCGGCCTGCCGACCATCACCTTCGTGCTGCAGCACGGCCTGGTGCGCGATACCGAGTACGGCACCGCGATCGCGGCGCTGCTGCTCGCCGTGTTCTACATCGGCATGGCAACGTGGATGCGCTCGCAGCCGCGGCTGGCCGCGGCGTTCGAAGGCAGCCTGGCCGTCGGCACCGTGTTCACGGCGCTGGTGATTCCGTTCGCGCTCGACGCGCGCAGCACCGCCGGCGCCTGGGCGCTCGAAGGCGCGGGCCTCGTCTGGCTCGGCCTGCGGCAGTCGCGCAAGGTCGCGCGCGCGTTCGGCTACGCGCTGCTGGTGCTGGCCGGCGTGGCGATGGTCTTCGGCTTCGATCGCTACGGCCCGCCGACGGTTGTATTCAATGCCTACCTGTTCAACGCGCTGATGGCGGCTGCCGCTTCGCTCGCTGCGGCGCTGTTTGTCGCGCGCCAGCCAAGAGCGGCACCGCCTTGATGCCAACGAGTCCGTCGCCGAGCCGCTGCTGATCGGCGCGGCCACGCTGTGGTTGCTCGGCGCGGCGTCGCTGCAGATCGATCAGTTCGTGATGCCGCGCTTCGAACTCGCGGCGTGGCTCGTCAGCGTGAGCGCCATCGCGCTGCTCTACGCGCTGCTGTCGCTGCGCCTGCACTGGCCGCGCATCGCGCTGCCGGTGATCGGCCACGCGCCGCTGCTGGCGCTGGGCAGCCTCGCCGTTGCCGTGATGTTGGCGCGCCCGCTCGAACACGGCGGCTGGTGGGCGTGGCCTATCGCCTTTGCCGTGCACGCGCTCGTGCTGTGGCGCCTCGCGCCGCAGTGGCCCACGCCGGCGCGTCACGCGGTGCACACCATCGGCGCGCTCGTGCTCGCGCTGCTCGGCGCGTTGCAGGGCCGCGCGCTGACGATCAACTGGGGCGATGCGCTCTCGGCCTGGGGCTGGCTCGGCTGGCTCGTCGTGCCCGCGGCGATGTTGATGCTGCTCTCGCGCCGTCACGTTGAACAACGTTGGCCGATCAGCGCCGCACCCGCTGCTTACCAGCAGATCGCCGCGGCGCTGCTCGCTGCCGGCCTGTTGCTGTGGACGCTGCTCGCCAATTTCGGCTCCAACGGCGCGGCGCTGCCGCTGCCGTACGTGCCGCTGCGAACCCGCTCGACATCGGCGTGGCCGCAGCGCTGCTCGCGACTGTGATGTGGCTGCGCAGCGATGCCGCGCGCGCGCATTGGGCAAGCACAGCCGGCGGCGCCGATCGCACTCGTCGGCGGCGCGGCCTTCGTCTGGCTCAACGCGATGCTGGTGCGCGGCTTTCACCATTTCGCCGACGTGCCGTTTCGCTTCGATGCCTGGAGTCACTCGATGGCGGTGCAGACCGGCCTCACGCTGTTGTGGACGACGACGGCCCTCGTGCTGATGTGGCTCGCCGCGCGGCGCACGCTGCGCCTGCCGTGGATCACCGGCGCGGTGCTGCTGGCTGCGGTGGTCGCCAAACTCGCGCTGGTCGATCTGTCGGGCACCGGCAGCGTGACGCGCATCGTCTCGTTCGTCGGCGTCGGCGTGCTGATGCTGGTCATCGGGTATGTCGCGCCGCTGCCGGGGCAGCGCAAAGCGCAGGAGCAACAGCATGCGTAGCCTGATCTTGTCGTGCAGCGTGGCCGCCCTCGCCTTCGCTGCGCAGGCCGCCGACGAACCGGCGTTTCGCTACAGCGCGCCGATTGCCGTGACGACGCCCGGCGCGTTCGTGCAACTGCCGCTGCCGGCTTCCGCGTACGGCCGCAGTGGGAGCGCGAACCTCGACGACCTGCGCCTCGTCGATGCGCGCGGCGAGCGCGTGCCGTTTGCGCTGCTCGCGCCGCGCCAGCCCGAAGCGCAGACGACGGAGCAGCAGCGCGACGCCACGCTCTACCCGCTGCCCGCACGCCCGGCGGCCGATGGCACGTGGGCCGCGCCGATCGACATCACGATCGACGGCGACCGCATCAGCGTCAAGCGCCTGGCTGCGGGCACAGCGGCGACGCCCGCCGCAGCCTCCGCCGGCTGGCTGTTCGACCTCGGCGAGCGTAAGCGCGACGACCCGCCGCCGCAATCGCTGCGCCTGGCGTGGAGCGGGCCGGCCGAGTTCAGCGCCGCCTTCCGCTTCGAAACCAGCGACGATCTGCGCCAATGGCGCGGCGGCGGCGGCGGCCAGTTGATGTCGCTCGCCTCAGCGGCCGGTGCGCTGACGCAGCCGAGCGTCGTGCTCGGCGCCGCGCCCGGCCGCTTCGTTCGCCTGGTGTGGGCCGACGCCACGCAGGCGCCGCAGATCAGCGGCGCCAAGGTCATCGCGTCGCAGCACGGCAGCAAGGTGCTCGACGCGCCGACCGAGCTGACGTTTGCCGCGAGCTCGGCCGCCGATGCCGCTGCGCCGCGTGCGCTCGACTTCGACCTCGGCGGCACGCTGCCGATCGCGCAGCTCGAATTGCGCTGGGCCCGCGGCACGCAGGTCGCGCCGGTGCGTTTGCAGACGCGCAACAGCGGCAACGAGCCGTGGCGCGAGTCGGCGTCTGCGGTGTTCTATCGGCTCGAGCGCGGCGCGGAGGTGTCCACATCACCGCCGCTGGCCCTCAACACCACCGCGCGCTTCATTCGCGTGTTGCCCGATGCGCGCGCGGCCGCACTCGACGCGGCGCAAACGTTACTCGTGGTGCAAGCACCGCTGGCGCGCCTGGTGTTTGCCGCGCAGGGCCAGCCGCCGTACACGCTGCAGGCGGGAGCGCGCGTCAACTCGACGCAAGCATTGCCGGTGACAGCGCTGGTGCCGTCGCTCGACCAGGAACGCGAGCGCTTCGGCAGCGCCGCACTCGGCGATTGGAGCGAAGTCAGTGCCGTGGCCCGCGCTGAGCAGGCGCAGCAACAGCGCGCTGCACTGCGGCCGTGGCTGCTGTGGTCGGTGTTGCTCGCCGGCGTGGCGGTGCTCGGCTTCATGGTCTGGCGGCTGGCCAACGCGTCACGAACAAATCCTTAGGCGCCATGCGCATAAACTGCGCCACTTCACAGGACTGCCACGGACTACAGCCACCATGCGCCTCACCACCCGCCAATTCATCAAGACCAGCGGCCTGTTTGCTGCGGCCCTGCTGCTCGCCGCCTGCGGCAAGAAGGAGCCGGCGCCGCCCGCGCCCACCGCTGCTGCACCCGCACCCGCTGCGGCACCGGCACCGCCGCCGGCCAAGGTTTATGTCGTCGGCACCGACGCTGCGTACGCGCCGTTCGAGAGCCAGAACGAAAAGGGCGAGATCGTCGGCTTCACGATCGACGTCGTCAACGCCGCCGCCGCCAAGGCCGGCGTCCAGGTGAAGTTCGTCAACACGCCGTGGGAAGGCATCTTCAATGCGCTGGCGCAAGGCGACCGCGACATGATCGCCTCGTCGGTGACGATCACCGACGAGCGCAAGCAGACGATGGACTTCACCAGCCCGTACTTCGACGCGGTGCAACTGATCGCGGTGAAAGACAACAGCAAGATCGCCAAGTTCGCTGACTTGAAGAAGGCCAAGGTTGGTGTGCAGACCGGCACCACCGGCGATGAGGCGGTGACCAAGCTGCTCGGCAAGACGAGCACGAACATCAAGCGCTTCGAATCGACGCCGCTGGCGTTGAAGGAATTGGAAGCCGGCGGCGTCGATGCCGTCGTCGCCGACAACGGCGTCGTCATCCACTACGTCGCCAACAACCCGGGCGGCAAGTTCAAGATGGTCAGCGACAAGGAGTTCGCGCCCGAGCAGTACGGCTTTGCGGTGAAGAAGGGCAACGCCGAGCTGGTGGGCAAGTTGAACCAGGGCATTGCCGCGATCAAGGCCGACGGGTCGTACAACACGATCTCCGAGAAGTACTTCGGCAAGGCCATGGCCGCAGCAGCACCCGCTCCCGCAGCGTCGAAGTGATTTAGAAGCAGGAGCCGGCGATGGGTCTGCGTTGGGAGATCCTCGCTGGCTACGGGCCGCTGTTCGTCAGCGGCTTGTGGATGACGATCCAGCTAACGCTGATCGCGCTCACCGCGGGCCTGGCGCTCGGCGTGCTGCTCGGCCTCATCAGCAGCTCGCACGACGCGCCGCAGCCGCACAACCTGCTGCTGGCGTGGGGCCTGAAGATCACGCGCTGGATCACGGTCGCATACGTCACCTTCTTCCGCGGCACGCCGCTGTTCGTGCAGATTTTGCTCGTGCACTTTGCGCTGATGCCGGCGCTGATTCACCCGGATGGTGGTTTGCTGCTGAGTGGTGATGCCGCGCGCACCTTCCGGCAGGAGCACGGCGCGTTCTTCTCCGGCGCACTGGCATTGACGCTCAATGCCGGCGCCTACATCAGCGAAATCTTTCGCGCCGGCATCCAGAGCATTGCGCGCGGCCAGACGCAGGCCGGCTACAGCCTGGGCCTGACCCACGCGCAGACGATGAAGACGATCGTGCTGCCGCAAGCCTTCCGCCGCATGGTGCCGGCGCTGGTCAACGAAGGCATCACGCTGATCAAGGACTCGTCGCTGGTGTCGGCGATCGGCCTGGCGGAACTGGCGCTCGCCGCGCGCACCGTCGCCGGCGCGTATTCGCGCTACTGGGAGCCGTACCTCGCCATCTCGGCCGTGTACCTTGTGCTGTCGCTCGCGTTGGCGATGGTGGCCAAGCGGCTGGAAGCGCCGGCGCATTTGCGCGGGCGCTGAAGGTTCGGCGGCGCACACGCTGTCAGTCGGGCCCCGCGACCGAAGCCTTGGCAGGCTTGTCCAGCATCTCGTGGTGCAGCCCCCAGTGCTCGACCGCTGCGCCGAGCACGACCGACTCGCCTTCATCGACGCGGGCGTCGATCTCGGCCAGATCGACACACAGACGCAACAGTGTTCGTCGCAACGCGGGGTCGTCGATGTCGGCCATCAGCGCGGCCAGGGTGCGCTCGTCCACCGGGCAGGCATCCGCCCAGGTCAGATGCCCGCCTGACAGCAGGTCTTCGCAGAAATGATCCATCACCTGGTGCAGCTCGTGACGCGACAAGCCGAGTTGGCTGTGCGCGCCGAGCCGGTCGAGCAGATCGATCTCTTCCACACCGACATCACCGTCGGCCAACACCGTCAGCGCGACGATGCGGGCGGCTGCCTGCGGGCTGTTGCGGGGGTATGTGCGCATGGTGCGATCCTTGGCGGCAAGTGGTGGTGACGAGTCAGAACTTAAGGCGATACCCCGTCATCGGAAAGCAACTTTTCGAGAACACAGGCATCGCACAAACCTGAGCTGGCGCGGCCGTCCGCCGCCCCCAAACAACGCTTTCATCAGGCGTTTGTGTGCGTTGAGGTGACCGACGTGGAGTTCCAGCGAGCGTGAACTGCCGCTGCGGCCGCCCGGACTCAGCGCGCCGCAGCCAGCACCTTCTGCACGAGCGTGTGGTGCTGCCCACGCCGGGAGCGGATGGCGTGAATCTCCTCGTGCACCCCTTCGCAGCGGCCGAGCAGCCGAATGCCGCGCATCAGCGCGACATCGCGCGCGCCGAGCCGGCTCACGGGGAACACGCCCAGACCGCGCGCCGCGAACACCGCCAGCAGCGCGCTGTCCTCGAACTCACCGACCACCCGCGGCCGCAGGTGCTGTGACTCGAACCAACGGTCGAGCGTGCCGCGCAAGGCCGAGTGCTGCGTCGGCAGCAGGACAGGCAACTTGTCCAGACAAGCCGGGAACGATTTGACCGCCGACAGCCGCACCAGCGACGCCGGGCCGTACCAGTCCACCGGCGCGCTCACGATCCTCTCGCTCGACAAGCGCAGGTTCGGATTCGGCGGCGCCGCCTGACCGGCGAACACCAGGTCGAGATGGTGCAGCGCCAACTCGGCCAGCAGCTGCTCGACCTCGCCTTCATGGCACACCAGCCGCAGGTGCGGCACGTCGAGCACCGGTTCGAGCAAGGCGTGCGCGGCCAACTTCGACAGCCCATCCGACAGCCCGACCGCCAGGCGCGCCACCTCGCCGCTCGCAGCGGCGCTGACCTCTAGCGGAATCGCCTGGCCGAGCTGAAAGATTTCTTCCGCGCGAGTGAACGCCGCCTCACCGGCTTCAGTCAGCGCCACACCGCGGCCTGCCGGCCTCAGCAGTTGATGACCGAGCGACTTCTCCAGCTCGCGCACCTGCGTGCTGACGGTCTGAATCGCCATGTCCAGCCGCTCGGCCGCGCGTGCGAAGCCACCTTCCTTGGCCACGACCCAGAAGTAGTGCAAGTGCCGGTAGTTCAGGTTCGTCATCAATGGCCTCATACGGTTTTGCATTCAATCGCATAAGAAACCGTTCGGGCTGAGGTATCGAAGCCCTGCGCGAGCCCTTCGATACCTCAGGGCGAACGGACGGTTGGCTGTGGCACATCAGTTTTTGAACGCATGTTCGTATCAAACATCACTTCCGAAAAACCGATGCTGCGCTCACTAAGACGCTGCTTCATCGGAAGTTCTCGCAAGCTGATGATGCGCCGACTCTGATCACAACTTCACCATCATGGACAACACGACGATGCTTGTGGGACCGATGCTGGCGGCTGCCTGATGGACACGCTGCAAACTTTTCTCGTCGCCGACTTTCTCGGCAAGCCCGCGTGGATCTGGCTGTCTTTCATCGGCATCGTCATCACGCTGCTGGCGCTCGACCTGGGCGTGCTGCACAAGAACGAGCGCGAGATCGAAGTCAGGGAGAGCCTGCTGCTCTCGGCCGGCTACATCAGCATCGCGCTCGTTTTCGGCGCCTGGGTCTGGTGGTACATGGGCGCGCCAAGCGGCATGGCGTACTACACCGGCTTCTTGATCGAGAAGTCGCTGTCGATGGACAACGTCTTCGTCATCGCGCTGATCTTCACCTACTTCGCGATCCCGCGGCAGTACCAGCACCGCGTGCTGTTCTGGGGCATCCTCGGCGTGATCGTGTTGCGCGCGATCATGATCGGCCTGGGCGCGACGCTGGTCAGCCAGTTCAGCTGGGTGCTCTACCTGTTCGGCGTGTTCCTGGTGCTGACCGGCATCAAGATGTGGATCGTTGCCGACAACATGCCCGACATCGCCAACAACCCGCTGCTGAAGTTCATGCGCAGGCGCATGCGGGTCACCGATGGCTTGCACGGCAATGCGTTCTGGATCCGGCGGCCCGACCCGGCCACCGGCAAGCCCGTGCTCTGGGCCACGCCGCTGTTCCTGGCGCTGGTGCTGGTGGAGTTCGTCGATCTCGTCTTCGCGGTCGATTCGGTGCCGGCCATCTTCGCCATCACCACCGACCCGTTCATCGTCTACACAAGCAACATCTTCGCCATCCTCGGCCTGCGCGCGCTGTACTTCGCGCTGGCCGCGATGATCCACCGCTTCCACTACCTCAAGTACGCGCTGGCCCTGGTGCTCGTGTTCATCGGCACGAAGATTTTCCTGGTGGGCCTGATCGGCAAGATGCCGGCGTGGATATCGCTCAGCGTCACGGTGGGTCTGATTGCGGGCGGGGTTGCGTACTCGCTGTGGAAGACGGGCGGCCATTCGAGCGGCGTCGATGCGGCCGCGCCGGCAACGAACGGCTTACCGCCGACACGTTGAGCGCGACGGGTCGCTCAATCCGGTTTGATCTTCGCCCGCGCGACGACGGCCTTCCAGCGCTGCTGCTCGACAGCGATGAACTTCGCAAACTCGGCCGGCGTGTTGCCGACGCCGATCGCCGAATCGGCGGCGAGCTTCTCGTTGGCTGCGGGCTGCTTCACCGCGGCGGCCGCAGCAGCGGCCAGCTTGTCGGCCGCGCCCTGAGGCAGCGACGACGGCGCGAGGATGCCGTACCACTGCGTCATCTCGAAGCCCGGGAAGCCCTGCTCGGCCACCGTCGGCACATCGGGCAATTGCGCGATGCGCTGCGTGGTGCCGGTGGCGATGCAGCGCAGCTTGCCGGCCTTGATGAACTGCATCACCGCCGGCGCGCCGACCGAGGCGGCATCGAGCCGGCCGGCCAGCAGGTCGGTGAGCTGCGGCCCGGTGCCACGGTACGGCACGTGCACCATGAAGGTTTCGCTGGCCATCTTCAGGTACTCCATCGCCAGGTGACCGGCGCTGCCGTTGCCGGCCGAGCCGTAGTTCAGCTTGCCCGGGTTCTTCTTCGCGTAGGCGATGAACTCCTTCAGGTTGGCAACCGGCAGGTCGGGCCGCACGAGGTACAGGCTCGGCACCTTGGCCAGCAGCGAGATCGGCTTGAAGTCCTTGACGGCGTCGTACGGCAGCTTGTCGAAGATGAACGGGTTGACCGCCAGCGTGCCGATGTGGCCGAGGATGATGGTGTGCTGGTCTTCCGCGCGCG
Source organism: uncultured beta proteobacterium (assembly GCA_963732625.1). GTDB lineage: Bacteria > Pseudomonadota > Gammaproteobacteria > Burkholderiales > Burkholderiaceae_C > CADEEN01. Next base: position 48,379 of record CAVTAM010000023.1, read on the forward strand.
CCACCTCCTGCATCGCCACGTTGCCCGCGGCGCCGGGCTTGTTATCGACATAGACCGACTGGCCGAGCGCCTTGCCGAGTTCCACCGCCGTCGTGCGGGCGACGATCTCCGAACTGCCGCCGGGCGCGAACGGCACGACGAAGCGGATCGCCTTGCTCGGCCAGCTCTGCGCACGCGCTGCGTGCGGCAGTGTGAGCGCTGCTGCAGCGCCGATCACGATGTCGCGGCGGTTCATGCTCATGCGATCCAGCCCTTGATGCGCCGCGCCAACGCTTCGCGGCTGATGCCGTAGCGCTCGTGCAGTGTCGGCAAGGCGCCGGCATCGAGGAAGGCGTCGGGCAACCCAGCGAGTTGGAAGCCGGCCGGCTGCACGCGATGGCGCAACAGTGCGCTCGCCACCGCCTCGCCGAGGCCGCCGACGACGAGTGGTTCTCGGCGACGACGACGAGGCGCGGCTTGTGCTTTCACCGCCGCGACGATCGTCGCTCTCGTCGAGCGGCTTGATCGTCGGGCAGTGCAGCACCGCGACGCCGATCTTGTCGGCCGCCAGATCCTTGGCCGCTTCGAGCGCGCGCATCGTCATGAAGCCGCTCGAGATCACGAGCACGTCGGCGCCGTCGCGCAGCAGCTTGGCCTTGCCGAGTTCGAAGCTGTAGTCGTACTCGTCGAGCACCAGCGGCACCTGGCCGCGCAGCAGGCGCATGTACACCGGGCCCTTGTGCGCGGCGATCTGCGGCACGGCCTGTTCGATGTCGAGCGCGTCGCACGGATCGACGATGACGAGGCCCGGCACGCCGCGCATCATCGCGATGTCTTCGATCGCGGCGTGGCTCGGGCCGTAGCCGGTGGTCAGGCCCGGCAGCGCGCAGCAGATCTTGACGTTCAAGTTCTCCTCGGCGATCACCTGATGGATGAAGTCGAACGCGCGGCGCGTGCCGAACGCGGCGTAGGTGGTGGCGAAACGGCACGAACCCTTCCTTGGCCATGCCGCCGGCCGCGGCCATCAGCAACTGCTCGGCCATGCCCATCTGGAAAAAGCGCTCGGGGTAGGCCTGCGCGAACAGATGCAGGTCGGTGTACTTGGCGAGGTCGGCGGTCAGGCCGACGATGTTCGGCTTGTCGGCCGCGTACTCGACCAGCGCCTTGCCGAACGGCGCCGCCTTGACGCGCTGATCGTCGCCGGCGATCGAGGCGATCATCGCCGACGTGGTCAGGCGCGGCTTCTTGGCTGCGGTGGTCGTGTTCATGCGAGCGCTCCTTCGGGCTGCGACTGGTCGAGGATGGCCAGCGCCTGCTGCCACTCGGGCGGATCGACGCGGATGAAGTGGTTCTTCTCGCGCGCTTCGAGGAAGGGCACGCCCTTGCCCATCAGCGTGTCGAACAGGATCACGCGCGGCTTCGCATCCTGCAGCGCACGGGCAGCGTCGAAGGCCTTCAGCACCGCAGCGAGGTCGTTGCCAGTCGACGCGCTGCACGTGCCAGCCGAAGGCAGCCCACTTGTCGGCCAGCGGCTCGAAGCCGAGCACCTTGCCGGAAGGCCCGTCGGCCTGCTGGTTGTTGATGTCAACGAGGCAGATCAGATTGCCAAGCCGTGGTGCGATGCGCCCATCGCCGCTTCCCACGTCGAGCCTTCATCGAGCTCGCCGTCGCTCATCGAGTTGTAGACGAAGGCCGGGTTCTTCTTCTGGCGCAACGCCAGCGCGATGCCGACGCCGATCGCCAGGCCCTGGCCGAGCGAGCCGCCGGAGATCTCCATGCCCGGCGTGTAGGTGGCCATGCCCGACATCGGCAGGCGGCTGTCGTCGCTGCCATAGCTGTCGAGTTCGCTCTCCGGGATGATGCCGGCCTCGATCAGCGCCGCGTAGTGCGCGATCGCGTAGTGGCCGTGCGAGAGCAGAAAGCGGTCGCGGCCTTCCCACTCGGGCTCGTCGGGCTTCAACTTCAGCGCATGGCCGTAAGCCACAGCGAGCACGTCGGCCCAGCCGAGCGCCTGGCCGATGTAGCCCTGGCCCTGCACCTCGCCCATGCGCAGCGCGTAGCGGCGGATGCGGTACGCGCACTGCGCGAGCTTGGCGAGCGTGTCCTTGTTTGCAGTCATCGAAAGTCTCCTTACTTGAGTATGGAAGCCGGCACATACGACACGAGCGCCAGCACGGCAAAAGCGACGAGATAGAACGGCCCGAGTTCGCGCACCGTCTGCCCGACCTTGACCTTGGCCAGCGCGCTGGTGATGAACAGCGTGGTCCCCACCGGCGGCGTGTACAGGCCGATCGCGAGGTTGACGACCATCATGATGCCGAGCTGCGTCATGTCCATGCCGATGCTCTGCGCCAGCGGCACGAACACGGGCGTGAGCAGCAGCACCGCGGCAGGCAGGTCGATGAACATGCCGAGCACCAGCATCAGCAGGTTCATCAGCAGGATCACCAGCCACTTGGCGTGCACGTTCTGCTGGACCCACGCGGCGATGCCCTGCGGCATCTGGTCGAAGGTGAGCAGCCAGCCGATCGCCGCCGAGGCCATGATGACGAGCAGCACGACGCCGGTGGCGAGACCCGCACTCACGACCGCGTCGTTGAGACGCTGCCATCCCAGGTCGCGGTAGATCAGCGGCCGAGACCGCTCCCGCGTAGAGCGTGGACAGCACCGCCACTTCGGTCGGCGTGGCGATGCCGAAGCGCAGGAAGATGATGATCAGCACCGGCAGCACGATCGCCGGGCTGGCGTACATCAGGTGGCGGCGGAAGGCGCACGCCATCGAACGGCGTCGTGTCGCGCGGGAAGTTGCGGCGCTTGCCGACCCACCAGCACGCCGCCATGAAGCCGCCGCACATCAACAGGCCCGGCATGACACCGGCGACGAACAGCGACGCGATCGAGGCGTTGGACGTCAGCGCGAACAGGATCATCGGGATCGACGGCGGGATCAGGATGTCGATCGTCGCCGCGGCCGCGAGCGTGGCCGCCGAAAACGCCGCCGGGTAGCCGAGGCGCTTGTGCCACGGAATCAGCAGCGAGCCGATCGCCGACGCATCGGCCACCGCGGAGCCCGAGACGCCGCCGAACAGCGTCGATGACAGCACGCCCACCTGCGCCGGCCCGCCGTGAAAGCGCCCGATCAGCGCCGACAGCACGCCGACCAGCGCTTCGCCGAACTTGCCGCCCATCATCAGCGTGCCGGTGAGCATGAAGAACGGAATCGCGATCAGCGGAAAGCTCTGCACCTGCGCCACCATCTGCTGCACCAGCAGATCGAGCGGCACGCGGTCGGAGGTGGCCGCGGCCGTCATCGCGGCGACGAGCAGCGCGTGGGCGATCGGCATCGCGATCACCGCTCCGCCGAGGAAGACAACGAGGATGAGTGCGCTCATGGTGGTCAGCTCCTGCTTACCAATGCGCGACCGGCACGCGCGGTTCGGCTTCGTCGTTCACGGGCTCGGGTTGCGTGGTCCACGCCTGCCACGCCGACTGCACCGCGAGCACGGCCAACAGCGCCATGCCGCCCATCACGCAGGCATAGGTGATCGAGCCCGGCACCTGCAGGATCGGCGACTTCTCGTCGTGCACGATGTCGAGCATGCGAAACGTCGCCACCGCGAGCGTGGCGTACAGGCCGGCCACGACCAGCCAGCTCGCGCTCGCCACCACGCGCCGCAGCTTGGCAGGCAGCACGTCCATCATGAAAGTGGTCGTGATGTGCGCGCCGTGCACGGCGGCCAACACCACGCCGGCCATCACCAGCCACGGGAACAGCAGCTCGGGCACTTCGTTGGCCCATTGCACGCTGGAGCCGGTGGCGTAGCGCAGCACGGTGTTGGCGCACAGGATCACGAAGATCACGGCCGTGCTCAACCAGAGCACCGCACGGCACAGGCCGACGACGGCGCGTTCGATCGCATTCATCGAATGTCTCCTTGTGGCGCTCGTCGCAGAGCGCTCGACTATTGACTCGGCTTCAACGAACTTGAACGAGCCCGTTCGGGCTGAGGTATCGAAGCCCTACGCGAGCCCTTCGATACCTCAGGGCGAACGGTTTCAAGTTCATTCATGCCAGCTCGACGTTGGCTTCACTTCGCCCGCGAGGCTTCGATGACCTTCTTCACGTACGGCCCGATCGGCTGCGCCAGCCACTTGTCATCGACCGCGCCGGTGGCCTTCTCGAACGCCGACTTGTCGACTGTCGTCACCTGCACGCCCTTGGACTTGAGGTCGGCGAGCAGCTTGTCGTCGGACTCCTGCGACAGCTTGCGTTGCAACGCGGTGGCTTCGGCGGCGGCTTCGGTGACGGCCTTGCGGTCGGCCTCGGAGAGCTTGTCCCAGCTGCGCTTGCTCATCAGAAACGGCGTCATCTGGAACTGGTGGCTCGTCAGCGCGAGGTGCTTCTGCACTTCGTAGAGCTTGCTGGCGTGGATGTTCATCAGCGGGTTCTCCTGCCCATCGACCACGCCCTGCTGCAGCGCGACGTAGAGCTCGGCGAACTTGATCTGCTGCGCTTCGGCGCCGAGCGACTGCATGATGTCCACCAGCACCGTGTCGGGCGGCGTGCGCATCTTCAGGCCCTTCAGGTCCTCGACCTTGGCGATCGGCTTCTTGCTGTTGGTCATGTGGCGGATGCCGTTGTCCCAGTAGCCGAGCACGACCAGGCCCTTCTCGGCCGACTTGTCCGTGAGCTCCTTGCCGAGCGGGCCATCGAGCAGCTTGAAGGCCTGCGCGGCGTTGGTGAAGAGGAACGGCATGCCGTAGGCGGCGTACTCGGGCACCGCGTTGGCGACGGCGCCCTGCGAGTTGGCCGACATGTCGAGCGCGCCGGTGCGCAGCGCGGTCAACATCGCCGCGTCGTCGCCGAGCTGCGCGGAAGGCGCGACCTGCACTTCGATGCGGCCGGCACTCTTGGCCTTGAGCGTTTCAGCGAACTTGACCGCGGCTTCGTGGCGTGGGTTGCCCGGCGCGGCGCCGTGGCCGAGCGTGAGCTTGGTGGTTTGCGCCTGCACGGCGAAAGGCAGAAGCACGGCCGCAGCGAGCAGCGTGCGCGTGAAGGTGTTGCGTTGCATGTGTCTTGTCTCCGTATGGGTCTTTGTGATCAGTGAATCAACATGCCGCCGTTCACGTCGAGCGTGATGCCGGTGCAGTACGCCGAGAGGTCGCTGGTGAGGAAGACGCAGGCGCCGGCCACGTCGTCGGCGCGGCCCAGGCGCGCCAGCGGAATCTCGGCGGCGATCTGCACCTTGCGCTCCGGCGTCAGCTTGCCCTGCGTGATGTCGGTCTCGATCAGGCCCGGCGTGATGCAGTTGACGCGGATGCCGTCGATGCCGAACTCGCGCGCCATCGCGCGCGCCAGGCCGAGCACGCCCGCCTTGGCGGCCGAGTAATGCGGGCCGCCGAAGATGCCGCCACCGCGTTGCGCCGAGACGGACGAGATGCAGACGATCGCGCCGCTCTTCTGCGCGCGCATCGCCGGCAGCACCGCTTGGCTCATGTAGAGCGTGCCGCGCAGGCTGACGTCGAGGATGCGGTCGTAGTCGGCGCCGGTGATGTCGAGCGTCTTCACCGGCTGCGTGATGCCGGCGTTGTTGATCAGGCTGTCGATGCGGCCGAAGGCTTTGAGCACGGCGGCCGCGGCGGCGTCGCACGAGGCCTTGTCGGTCACGTCGGCGACCAGGCCGAGGTGGCCGGCGCCGAGCTTGGCGGCCGCAGCGGCCGGCTCGGCGCGCGCCAGGTCGAGGATCGCCACGCGCGCGCCCTGCGCCGCCATCAATTTGGCCGTTGCAAAACCCAATCCGTTCGGTCCCGCGCCGCCGGTGATGACGGCAACCTTGTCCTTGAGCAGCATGTCGTTTGTCTCCTGTGGGGTGTTGTCAGTGGTGCAAATGTCGGCGCAGCACCCCATGACGGCAAACGATCATTCGTCAGCCTAAGATGATGTTCCGTCATCCAACCCGGAAACGGCCATGGCAGCGATTCCCCCCGTGACGAACCTCTTGGCCTTCGAAGCCGTGGCGCGGCGGCGCAGCTTTGGCCTGGCCGCCGCCGAGCTGCACCTGACGGCGTCGGCCATCAGCCACCAGGTGGCGCGCCTCGAATCGCAGCTCGACGTGCGCCTGTTCGAGCGCAGCGCGCACGGCGTGCGTCTGTCCGCCGCCGGCGAGCGCTACCTGGCGCGCGTCGGCGGTGCGCTGTCGGCCATCACCTCAGCCACCGAGGACCTGCGCCAGGGCGTCGGCAACAGCCTGTACGTGCACAGCGCGCCGAGCATCGCCAGCCAGTGGCTGATGCCGCGGCTGCGCGGCTTTGCCGAGGCGCATCCCGAGATCGCGCTCAATCTTTCTGCCGCGCACACGCACAGCGACTTCGCACTCGGCCAGGCCGACATCGACATCCGCTACGGCGTGCCGCAGTGGCCGCAGCTCGAAGTCGAGCCGCTGTTCGAGGAGAAGATCGTTCCGCTGGCGAGCCCGGCGTTTATTCAGGAGCACCGCCTGAAGCGGCCCGAGCGATTGCTCGAAGTGCCGCTGATCCAGAGCAACGTCAGCGTCGTGCAATGGTCCGACTGGCTCGCGGCCTTCACCGAGCTGCGCGCGCCGGATCGTTTTTCATTGCGCTTCGACCGCGCGGTGATGTCGATCGACGCCGCCGCGCAAGGCCTCGGCGTGGCGCTCGAAAGCGCCACCATCGCCGGCCGGCACCTCGCCGAGCGCAAGTTGAAGCCGGTGTTCGGCTTCGAGCAGGCGGTGAAGGTGCAAGCGCACTTCGCGGTCTTCCCCGCGCGTCACGCACGGCGCCCAGCCGTGGCCGCGTTCCTCACGTGGCTGCGCGCTCAGGCGGCGCAGCGCTGAACACCACTTGCAGAAATTGATATTTGCATCAACAATCAGCCAAATCCAAGAAAACTTGATGCAAATATCAATTGAAAACTCTCCAAGAACTGGGTACCGCAGTCGCCGCACGCCGCCGGGCCTTGGGTCTGCGGCAGGCCGCCGTGGCAACGCAGGCGGGCCTGACCGCTGAATCGCTTTCGCGGTTCGAGCGCGGCCGCTCGGCCGAACTCGGCGCAAGAAAGCTGCTGGCCGTGCTGGCGGTGCTCGGCATGGAGCTCGACGTCGTCGTGGCCGGCCAAGCCGGAACGCTCGACGAGCTGAGGCGCGAGCGCCAACGTGCCGGCGCGGGCCCGGCTGCCTTTGCCGGCCGGGGCGTTGACCGTTCATGAAGCTGGCCGTGCACGTGTTGGGGCGCGACGTGGCCGTCTTGGAACAGGCGGGTGACTTCAAGAGCGTGCTCACCTACCACGCCGGCGTGGCAGCGGATGACTTCGTTTCGCTGACCATGCCGGTACGCACCGAGTCCTACGTCTGGGACGACCAATTGCCACCGGTGCTGCAGATGAATCTGCCCGAGGGCTACCTGTTGCAGGTGCTGCAAGAGCAGTTCGGACCGCACGTCGGCGCCAGCCCGATGGCGCTGTTGACCGTGATCGGCCGCAACATGGTGGGCCGCGTGCAAGTGGCTGCGCCCGGCGCGGCTCTGGACACGCCCGCCAAAGCCATCGAAGTTGCAGCGCTCCTGAAGGGCGACAACTCCGAAGCGGCCTTCGCCGAGTTGGTCAGGCAGCACGCCACCAGCGGCGTCTCGGGCGTGGTGCCCAAATTTCTCGACGCGCAACAAGAGGGCGGCACAGCACTGGCTCTGCACAAGAAGGCGAGCCTCGTCACACACCGGCACATCATCAAGGGCTCGAGCAAGCAATTGCCCTTTGTTGCGCTCAACGAGCACCTGTGCATGCAGGTCGCCGCCCGGGTCATGCCTGCCGCAAGAACGGACGTGTCGGACGACGGCCAAGCCCTGGTCGTCCATCGCTTCGATGTGGACGAGAACGGCCAGCCTCATTCGGGCATGGAAGACTTCTGCTGCCTGCTGGGGCTGCGACCGGCCGCCAAATACGACACCACCTGGGAGCGCATCGCTCGCGCCGTGCGTGACCACGTGCCGGGTGCACAGCGTGTCGAGACTTACAGGCAACTGGCCAAGACGCTGCTGCTGACGTACGCGCTGCGCAACGCCGACTGCCACGCCAAGAACCTGGCGCTGCTCTACACGTCGCGACATGACGTGCACCTCTCACCTGCCTACGACATGCTGACGACCACCGTGTACGCGGGCTACCAGCACAACCCGCCCGGCATCGAGTTCATGGGCAAGAAAACGTGGACGCCTGGCAAGACGCTTCAGCGCTTCATTGCCACCGTGTTCGGCATCGCCCCCAAAGAGCAAACAAAAATGGTCGAAGCGATCAGCGACGCGGTGGCCGACGTGGCGCCCCACGTACGCAACGCCATGACGACGCATCCGGCGTTCGCCGACATCGGCAAGAGGATGCTGTTGGCATGGTCACAAGGTGTCGAAGGACTGCGCCATGAACGCGTGTATGCGGTGGGCCATTGGAAGGCCGGCGCGGCCTTCGAGGGTTTTTCGCCGCCAGCCAAGCTGCACGATCCCGTGGCAAAGAACAAGAGCGGCCGGTCGCCGCTGTTGGGGCGGCGATAGCGCGCTTGCCGGTACGACCGCCGACGTCTCGGGGCCTGAGTGCGACAGCGCTACTATCGTGCGCAACGTACGGAGAACGCCAATGTCGTCGCTCGATCGCATCACGCAGCAGCCCGATGTCATGGGCGGAAAGGCCTGCATACGCGGCATGCGGGTCACGGTCGGCATGGTCGTCGGCCAGATCGGCGCCGGCCGCAGCGTCGAAGATGTACTCGCAGACTTCCCCTATCTCGAGCGAGAGGACGTGATGCAGGCTCTGCGCTACGCGGCGTGCGCCCGATCCGGACATCATGGCCCACGCGTTGGTGCATGACTTCGTCGTGCTAACGCACGATCTTGATTTCAGCGCAATTCTTGCCGCGACACAGGGCAAGAAGCCCAGCGTGGTTCTACACGACGCACAGACATCGATCGCCTCTTCGCCGTAACAGGTTACCCATGAACACCCGCAAAGCCGCCCTCATCGTCGGTGCCGGCGACGCCACCGGCGGCGCCATCGCGCGGCGCTTTGCACGCGAGGGATTCATCGCCTGCGTCACGCGGCGCACGGCCGACAAGCTCGAACCGCTGGTGCAGAGCATCCGCAGCAGCGGCGGCCAGGCGCATGGCTTCGGCTCCGACGCGCGCGACGAAGCGGCGGTGACCGAGCTCGTGGCCACCATCGAGCGCGAGATCGCGCCGATCGAAGTGGCGGTGTTCAACATCGGCGCCAACGTTCGCTTCAACGTCACCGACACGACCGAGCGCGTGTACCGCAAGGTCTGGGAGATGGGCGCGCTGGCCGGCTTTCTGGTCGGCCGCGAGGCGGCGCGCGCGATGCTGCCGCGCGGCCGCGGCACGATCCTCTTCACGGGGGCCACCGCCAGCCTGCGCGGCGGGGCGGGCTTTGCCGCCTTCGCCGGCGCCAAGCATGCGCTGCGCGCGCTGGCGCAGAGCCTGGCGCGCGAAGTCGGGCCGCAGGGCATCCACGTGGCGCATGTGGTGATCGACGGCGCGATCGACACGCAATTCATCGCCGAGAATTTTCCGCAGCGCTATGCGCTGAAGGACCAGGACGGCATCCTCAACCCCGAACACATTGCCGAGGCTTATTGGCAACTGCACTGCCAGCCGCGCAGCGCGTGGACGCACGAGATGGACCTGCGGCCGTGGATGGAGAACTGGTGATCGAATGAATGCAACCCCCTGCGCCCGTTCGGGCTGAGGTATCGAAGCCCATGAAGAAGACGATCGAGTTCTGGTTCGACTTCGGCAGCCCGACCACGTACCTCGCGCACACGCAACTGCCGCGCATCGCGCGCGAGACCGGTGCGCCACTGATCTACAAGCCGATGCTGCTCGGCGGCGTCTTCAAGGCCACCGGCAACGCGAGCCCGGTCGCCGTGCCCGCCAAAGGCCGCTGGATGAACCGCGACATCGCGCGCTGGGCGGCGCGCTACGGCGTGCCCTTCGTCTTCAACCCGCACTTCCCGATCAATACGCTGACGCTGATGCGCGGCGCGACGGGGCTGCAGATGCGGCAATCACCCGAGGTCTTCACGCGCTATGTCGATGCGGTGTTCGACGCGATGTGGGTGCAGCCGCGCAACCTCGGCGATGCGGGCGAATTGGCGGCTGTGCTCGCCAAGGCGGGCCTCGATGCCGACGCCTTCGCGGCGCTCACCGCCGACCCCGAGGTCAAGGCGGCGTTGGTCGCGCAGACCGAACAGGCCGTGGCCCGCGGCGTGTTCGGCGCGCCGACCTGCTTCGTCGGCGACGAGATGTTCTTCGGCCAGGATCGATTGGACTTCGTGCGCGAGGCAGCGGCGGGCTGAGAGATCGTCTCAATGCAACGCCGCAGACAGCGTGGCGCGCACCAGCGTTGGCTTGATGGGAGCCTGAGCAACCAGCCCGTCGAGCAGCGTGTCCACCACGTCGGCCGTCAGAGGGCGAGACAGAAAGTACCCCTGACCGGCCTTGCAACCCATGCCGCGCAACAGCTCCATCTGTTCGGCCGTTTCGATGCCCTCGGCAATGATCGACTTGCCGAGTGATTGGCCCAACAGCACGATGCCGCGCACGACAGCCGCCTCGTTGCTTCCGCGCTGCATCTCGGCAATGAAGGCCCGGTCGATCTTCAGGTTGTTCACCGGCAGCGTGGACAGGTGGCGCAGCGACGAGTAGCCCGTGCCGAAATCGTCGACGCTGAGCCCCACGCCGAGGCGGCGCAGTTCGGCCAGCGTCGGCAGCGCGGCTTCCAGGCGCGCCATCAGGATGTTTTCCGTCAGCTCGAGCGTCAGATGCTGCGCCTGCAAGCGCGCCTCGACGATCGCGCTGTTGACGCGCGCGACGAAGCTGGTGTGAGCGATGTCGTTGCCCGAGACGTTGACATGCATGTTCAGGCCGCGCGAACGCGCCGTCGCGCGACTGCCACGCGTGCAGCTGGTGGCAGGCCGTGCGCAGCACGAAGTCGGTCAGGGGCCACATCAGGCCGGCCTCCTCGGCCACGGCGATGAAGACCGCCGGGCTGATCGTGCCCAGCTCGGCATGGTGCCAGCGCGCCAGCGCTTCGAAGCCGGTGACGCGCCCGGTGTCGAGATCGAACAGCGGCTGGTAGGCGACAGACAGTTGACCCGCCGCCAGCGCGCGCCGCAGCTCGCCCTCCAGGCGCAGGCGATGCGCCACTTCGATGTGCAGCGCGGCATCGAACAGCGCATAGCGCGCCTTGCCGTTGGTCTTGGCCTTGTACATCGCCGTATCGGCATCGCGCAGCATCTCGGCCGGCGTCGAGTAGCCCATGCCGCTGAAAGTGATGCCGATGCTGGCGCTGGCGACCATGTCGTAGCCGGCAATCTGCATGGGCTGGCGCAGCGCTTCGAGCAAGCGCCCTGCCAGCGTCACCGCGTACTGCTCGCAATCCAGATCTTCGGCCAGGATCGCGAACTCGTCGCCGCCCAGGCGCGCGACGATGTCTTGCGGGCGCAGGCTGGCCTGAATGCGGCGCGCCACGGCGACCAGGAATTCGTCGCCCACGGCGTGGCCCAGGCTGTCGTTGATCAGTTTGAAGCGGTCGAAGTCGAGGAACAACAGCCCGAACTGGCGCTGCGTTTCTGCGCGCGCGCGTCCGAGCATCTGCGTCAGGTGCTCCTGGAAACGCTGCCGATTGGGCAGCCCGGTCAGGCTGTCGTGGAAGGCGATGTGCTGCAGCTTGGCTTCGCTGATTTCCAGATCGCGCACATGGCCGGCCACGAGTTCGGCTTCGCGCTCGGCGGCTTCGCTGGCGCTCTTGCGCGCGGCCTGGTTGGCCTCCTGCTGGCGAAAGTAGTAGTGCAATGTCGCCAGCATCATCGCGATGATGGGCGCCGCCACCACGAGCACGCCGACGCCCGACTGCTCGACCGTGAGGAACAGCAGGCAGGCCACCGAGGCGCTGGCGGCAAACGTGATGCCGACCCAGCCGAAGTCGCCGAACAGCTCACGCCACCGCGGCCACTGGTTGCGCTTGAGGTGCGGGACGGCGGCGATCAGCAGCGTGTTGAGCATGAAATCGAGAACCGCGCAGATCACGCTCGCCGCCAGCAGCACCCCCGCGCCATACAGGCCCAGACCTCGGGCGGCGTCGATGGCAACGTGCAGCAGCGAGCCGACGCTGAACATGGCGATGCATCCCATCGCCGGGCTCGCGAGGCGGCTGGTCCAGCGCTTGGAGGTGCGCCACGAGCCGATCAGCGCCTCGCCCGCCGCGGCCAGCGCCGCCGCCTCCGGGCCGTGCATCAGCAAGCAGCAGGAACATGAAGGCCTCGCCGGCGGCGAACGAGTTCTTCGAGTTCGCGATGCGCACCGGGAACAGCCCCGCCAGCATCGCGATCGCGGCGCCAACGGCAATCTGCAGCAGATCGGCCGCGGGCAGCGCGGCCACCGTGCGCAGCGCATGCGCGAGAACCGCCGCGCCGAGCAGCACCATCACCCACCAGTAGGTGGCCGCCTTGCGGTTGTAGTCCGGCATCAGGCGGCGATGCAGCCACTGCCACCAGGCAGCGCGCGTCGCATCGGCCGGGGAAGCCTGTGCTGGGTTCACGCGGGTACTGCTCTGCGCAAGCTTCAGGGCTCGCCCAACAAGCTCGTGTCGCTCGACGAGGCCACGCCGGTCTGGCCGCTCTCGCTGAGCACGACGCGCTCGCTGATGACAACGCCTTCGCTGAGCACCACGCGCTCGCTGATGACGACGCCTTCGCTGATGACGACACCCTCGCTGAGCACGACACGCTCGCTGAGCACGACCCGCTCGCTGATGACGACGCCGTTGATCAACACCAGGCCGCTGCCGACATTGAGCCAACCCGACAGCGTGGCCGTCGGGATGAAGACGCCCGTCTTGCCGATGGCTGAACTGACGCCGGCCAGCGACGTGGCCTGCACGACGCCCGCCGTCAGCAGCGTCTGGTTGGCCGGCGCCGCCCAGGTGATCGCCTTCGGATAGGTGTTGGCCAGCACGCCGGTCGCAGCCGGCCAGTAGCTCACGCTGTAGCGTTGGGCGACTTTGCCGGCCCACACCAGGCGGTGGTCGTAGATCGGCTGGAACTGGGTGAACAGCACATCGCCGCTGACGATCTGATTGCCGCCGGCGTAGGCGATGCGGCTCCAGTTGAAGGTCTGGCCGTTGACGGTGGACGTCTTGGCCGGCATCAGCTTGCCGCTGGCCAGCAGGTTGGCCCCCGCGGCAATCGTGCCGGCTTCGACCGCGGTCTTGATGTCGGTGCGCAGCGCCTTGGCCAAGCGCACTGCGCCATCGGCGTTGAGCAGCCCGGCGCCTTGTTGCAGCAGGTTGGCACCGGCGATCGGCTGCGCCGAGTACTGCAGCATCGCTTTGATCAACGGCGGCGTCAGGCCGGGGTTGGCTTGCAGCATCAATGCCACCGTGCCGGCGACCACGGGTGCGGACACCGAAGTGCCACTCAGGTTCAGCAGCGCCGTCTTGCCGTCCTTGTTGGGCGTCGGATAGGGCGAGGACAAGGCGGTGTAGGTCTTGCCCAGGTAGCTCCACCCGCCACCGGAGCCAGCCTTGTCGGTGGCCAGGGCGCCGACGATTCTGTTGCCGGGCGCGACCAGGTCGGGCTTGAGCAGGTTGTCGATCTGGCGCACGCCCGCGGCGTCGATGTAGGAGCCGCGGGTCGGGCCGCGCGAGCTGAAGAAGTTGACCGTGTCGTCGCTGCGAAGGGCGGTGCCCTTGGTGTTGGCCGAGCCGACGGTGATGACCGACGGGTCGTGCCCCGGCGAGCTCACCGTGCCGAAGCGCTCGACGCCGTTCGCGTCCTGGCCGAAGTTGCCCGCGGCCACGACCACGGTGATGCCGGCCGCGACGGCACTGCGCGCGGCGCGCGCCAGCGGGTCGGTCTGCCAGGTCTCGGTGGAGTCCGCGGCCAGGCTCAGGTTCATCACGCGGATCTTGTATTCCTTGGCGTGGTAGATCACCCAGTCGATGCCGGCGATCACGTCGCTCATCTGGCCGTAGCCGTTGGCGTCGAGCACCTTGACGTCGTAGAGGCTGGCGCCGGGCGCGACGCCGGTCGAGTCGGGGGCCTGGTAGAAGCCACGCCCGGCCGCGATCGACGCGACATGGGTGCCATGACCGTAGAGGTCCGGTTGGTTGTTGCCGATGGCGTTGATCTTCGACTCGTAGGTCGCCATCGTTGCACTGCCCGGGACCATGCTGGCGGAGGCGTCGATGCCCGCCGCCCAATCCTTGACACCGACGGCGGTGGCGTCACCGACCTTCTGCAAGTCGATGGCGGCCTTGACGCGCAGCGTCTTGCCGTCGGCAGCCAGCATGCTGGTGTGGTATTTCTCGATGCCCGAGTCGAGCACCGCGATGCCCACGCCGCTGCCGTCCAGGCCGCCGTAGGTGGTGGCGCTGCTGTAGGTGCGCACGTTGCTGGTCAACGCGCCGGTGATGGCCTCCAGCGTGCTGGCGGTGCGCGCGGTCAGCCGGTTCGGCGAGATGCCCTGCACGTCGGCGCGCGCGGCAATGGCCGCGACCTGATGCGCAGGCAGCATGGCCGACAGCGCAGTCACCGAGATGTAGCGCATGTAGACCGCGCCGCCCCTGGCGAGCACGTCGGCGCGCAGCGCCGTCAGCGCCGGGTCGGTGCTGTTGCTGACGATCAGCACCTTGACCATGCGGATGCCGTCGACGTCCTTGGCCCAGTTGGTCTTGGAGGTCGTGGGCGCATTGATCACCGATTGCAAGTCGGTGGCGATCTTGCCGCCCGCGGTTTGCGCGTGTGCGCTTTGCGGGCCGAACAGCGCGGCCAGCAAGGTCATGGTGGCCAGCAGGCGGGGCATGATCTTGTGCGCGCTGCGGCGCTCGATCAGCACAGTGAAGCGATTCAGCAGACTCATCGGTTTCTCCCTCGCGCCAGAACAGCGCACTTCTTGTCGTGTGACGAGAGCATCTCAAGAAGTAACCGGCGCAGGTGAAACAGCGGCGCGAATGCGTGATGGGTTTGGCGTGCGTTTCTCGCGGTGCAGGAGGGGTCGTGATCCGGCTCGGCACGGCGTGGCGATACTTGAGGGCGGGCGGCGTGACCGAATGGACCAACGCGCCGTTCAGCGTGCAGGCATCGCAGCCGTTGCTGCCGGTCCTCAAAAGCACCGGCAATGCGCAGCGCCGCTGAGCGGCGAATGCAGCCTCGTCGTCGCTCGACCGTGCCCAGTGCATCACGCTCAGATGCCGGCGTACCACTCGTACCCCTCGTCCTCCCAATACCCGCCCTTGCCGCCGCGAATCTCGGCCAGGCTCGCCACCAGTTCGATCTCTCGCAGGTACTTGGCGTGCTTGTAGCCGAGCTGGCGCTCGACGCGCAGGCGCAGCGGCGCGCCGTTGCTGATGGGCAGCGGCTGGTCGTTCAACTCGTAGGCCAGGATCGTCTGCGGGTGCAGCGCGTCGTCGAAATCGATGCTCTCGTAGTAGCTGGAATCGGGCGCATCGGCGCCGGCGTCTGCCTCGTCCATCGAGTCGAAGCAGCGAAAGACGACGAAGCGCGCCGCAGGCTGCGGCTTGGCCGCGCCGAGCAGCGCGGCCAGCGGCACGCCCTTCCACTGGCCGATGCAGCTCCAGCCTTCGACGCAATCGTGGCGCGTGATCTGCGTGCGCGACGGCAGCGCGCGCAATTGCGCCAGCGAGTACTCGGCCGGCTGCTCGACGAGGCCCTTGACGGCGAGCTTGTAGTCGGCAAAGCCCGATGCGGCGAGCGCGCGGTAGTCCTCGTCCGTCGGGTCGAGCGTGCCGTTGCCGCGAAAGGCCTTGGCGATGTCCTTGCGCGCGAACTCCTGCGCCATCGCCGCCCGCGGCGCCACCAGCTTGTGCGCCGCGCTGCTCAACTGCTCTGCGCTCTTCAAGGCCTCGACGAAGGTCTCGTTGTTCGACAGGCGGTCGCAGCCGGCGAGCAGCGCCGCGCCGGCTGCCGCCACGGTGCCGCGCAGCAGGTGGCGGCGCTGGCGCTGGTGGCGGCGCATCAGGCGCACGGCGGTCGGGTTCGGCTTCATGGCAATGCCTTCTTCGGTTTGTCGGCCGGCAACGTGTACCAGCCGGTGATCATCGATCGCAGCTCGTTCCAGACACCGGCGATGACCACCTCGAACAGATGCACCGCCGTGAACAGCAGCAGCCCGGCCGCGGCGATGAAGTGCAGCGAGCGCGCCGACTGGCGCCCGCCGAGAAGATCGACCCAGCCCGGCCACACCGCGTCCAGCCGCGGCGACATCGCCATGCCGGCCACCACCACCAGCGGCAGCAGCACGAAGATGACGGTCAGGTAGGCGATGTTCTGCAGCACGTTGTAGCGCTTGGCCGCGTCGCCGGTGGGGTGCTTGAAGCGCAGGTGGTCCTTGATGGAGCGGCCGATGCCGCGCAGCTCGCCGCGCGTGGGCAGCAGATCGCGCGTCAGGTGGCGGCTGGCCAGCGAGTACAGCAGGTAGGCGACGCCGTTGATGACGAACACCCAGGCAAAGAAGAAGTGCCAATGGCGCGCCATCGACAGCCACTGCGGCCCCGGCACCGTGGCCCAACTCGGAAAGCCGCGCGAGCGCGTTTGGCCATCGACCTGCGACACGCCGAGCACGCCCGTGGTCTGCCACGTGTGGCCGGCGAGCGTGGTCGTGCCGACGGGGCCGGCGGGCGTGTCCTCGGCCCCGATCGACAGCCACGGCGCGCGGCCGTACGAGTCATTGCCCCAGTACAGCGACGGGTGCGCGTTGAAGATGTTGAGGCCACTCATCAGCAGGATCGTCAGGCTGACGACGTTGATCCAGTGCATCACGCGCACCGGCAGGCGGTGGCGGTAGAAGCGGCTCGTGAGTGGCACCGGCGGTGTGGGCATGGGGTCGGGATTCATCGACGGCTCCGAAAGCGGCTCTGCCTGTGTGTCGGCAACAGCGGATCGAACTTACAAGGCGGCAGGAAACAGCCTACATCGTCAGGAACGACTCCTCCCGAACCCCGATTCGTTCGGCGCGCCGTTGAAGGCGGTGTGTTCGGGCGGACTTGTTGAATGTCAGCCAGTACCGCATCGCCGTGCACACCAACGTGAGCATAGGAAGCGCACCAGACGTTCGTTTCCTCCGCATGCCGAAAAGCTAAAGAGCAGGCGGTTGGCAACCTCCCCACAGACATGGTGGTTGTTCTCAATGACCGCGCTGCGGATGGCGATGCCGAATGCTACGACCGCTCCACTCGCGTGAACAGTCCGCCGATGGCTCGCGTGGTGAGTCAGCAGGGTGCTAAACGGCCCATGCCGGCCGCTCGTCGGGATGCTGCTTCCAATGGTTCTCTCTCGCATCGGTATCCATCGTTGCAGCTACCGAGTAGAGATCGCGGGCAATCAAATCGTCCGGGGTTGGATCCTGTCGACGCGAGACGTGGCGCAATAGTCCAAGACCCTCGACCAAGGGCAGGAAGTCTCTACCCGCTTGTGTCCTGCAGTTCAACGAGAGCAACAGCACTTCATCTTTGCTCAGGCCCGCACGTGCGATGCTGGCGTACCTTGCCTTGTCGGGCCATGGCAACTGGCTCTTCGCGATGAACTTGAAGATGTGATAAAGCTTCCGGAAGTACGGTCCAAGAATGTCTTCGTTGAGTTGATAGAAGGCCAAGTAGTGCGGTACGACCTGATCATCGACCATGCGCACGCCCTGCCTTGAGTCAATGAACGGCTGCGTGCCGCTGAGCCAATCGCGATAGCTCTGCATTAGTTCAGGGAACCACGTCAATCCATAGCTATCGACTCGATAACCGCCAAGGCCCTCGGCGGGCCGTAGGTTGACTGGAGTCTGGTGCCGGTTTAGCAACTGGAAGAACAGCGGCTCGAACGACTGATGCGCGATCTGATCGCGCTGTAGCTGGTATGTTCGATATTGGTAGTAGGCCGCGAGAGCGACGCCGATGAACGCGAAGGCCGCAAACAGTGCGTTGATGCCTCCAAACAGATCGCCAATCTGTCCGAGGGTTGTGACAACAGTGCTCCCCTCCTTGCGTGTCGGCCAACTACCCGTCCAGTACCAATGAACAGTAGCGACGCCAACTGTCGCCCAAATCAGCCAAAGCACAAAGGCGAGAGCGACGCCGAGGAATAGCTGGGCGCCGAGCGATCGTTCCAAGAACCACTTGCCAAAAGCATTGACCATGCCGCCTCCGATGCTAGAGGTCACATCATCCCATTGCCCATGTGCCTGACGACCAGCTAACGAGTTCAGGGCCGATCTCAGGCAGCCACGTTGACCGCTCGAACGAGCGCGATCCGAGTGCGTCGGACGCTCACGCGTTCTTGTCCTGAGCTCCCTATGTAGCCGGAGCAGACGCGCTTGGGCTACGACGCAATGGTCGGCTTGGTTGGAAAGAACGTCACTCGCCGAAGTATCCCGCTCCGTGCCAAGCACGCCCGCAACTCACCCCTTCCCCAACGCCGGCCTCCCAAACAACGCCGACACCCCGCGCGTCGCCGCCAGATCGGCCGCCGCCTGCAGCAGCGCCGGCGCCAATGTCTGCATGCGCTCGACACTCAGCCGCGCGCGCGGCCCCGCGATGCTGATCACACCGAGCGCCGGCTTGCCGCGCTCGCACACCGGCGCCGCCATCGCCGTCATGCCGGGCGCGAAGACCTCGTCGATCATCGAATAGCCGCGCTCGCGCGCGGCGTGCAGCATCTTCAGCAGCGCCTGCACCGTGGTCGGCGCGTTCGGGCCGTAGTCCTTCGGCGCGCCGAAGCCCTGCTGCGACACCAGTTCGAGCGCGCGCTCGTCGGTGAGCGTCAGCAGCCACGCGTGGCCGGTGGCGGTGCATGACAGGCGCGCGTCGGTGCCCATGTCCGGGTCGTAGCGCAGGCCCTTGCGTGCGCCTTGCGATTTGGCGACCCACGTCAGCCGGTCGCCGTCGATGATGGCCAGCCGCACCAGCTCGCCCGACTGCTGCGCCACGCGCTCGATCAGCGGCTCGGCGATATCGACGATGCCCGAGGTGCTGAGGTAAGCCAGGCCGAGCGACATCAGCTTGGTCGTCATCGCGTAGTCGCCCTGCGCGCGCGGCTGGCGCACGTAGCCGCGCTGCTTCAGGTCGGCGAGCAGGCGGTGGCAGACGCTGCGCGGCATCTCGAGTTCGTCGGCGATCTGCGCCAGCGGCAGCCCGTCCGGGTGCTGCGCCAGCAACTCGAGGATCGCCAGGCCGCGGTCGAGGCCCTGGTTCATGAGCGGTGGCGCATCGGCATGAATCTCATGATACGGAACAGGATTCCTCTGCGGAACGGCGTTGCCGCGCGCGGCCGAATACTCGCACCGCGCTGCATGCGGCCCCGGCCCTGCAGCGCAGCCCGCAACCTCTTCACAAGCCTGCCGCCCATGACGAAGACAACCGCCACCCTCCTCGCCGCCTGCCTGGCCCTGGCAACGCTGCACCTGCCCGCAGCCGCCCAGGACATTCAGGAACGCGACGATCAAGTTCGGCCACCTGAACAACACCGATCACCCGACCAGCACGGGCGTCAAGAAGTTTGCCGAGATCGTGGCCGCCAAGAGCGGCGGCAAGATCAAGGTGCAGGAGTTCGCCAGCAGCCAGTTGGGCAACGAGCTGCAGCAGCAATCGGCGATGCAGGGCGGCGTGCAGGAAATGCTCGTCGCATCGACGACGTCGCTGGCCGGCATCGTCAAGGAATTCGGCCTCTTCGACTTCCCGTTCCTGTTCAGCAATGCGCAGCAGGCCGACGCCATGGTCGATGGCCCGCTGGGCAAGATGCTCGGCGCCAAGCTGGCGGACAAGGGCGTGGTCGTGCTCGGCTTCTTCGACCTGGGTTTTCGCAACGTCACCAACAGCAAGCGGCCGATCACGAAGGGCGAGGATCTGGATGGCCTGAAGCTGCGCGTGATCCCGAACCCGGTGTTCCTCGAGACCTTCAAGGCCTTCAATGCCAACCCGACCCCGATGCCGTTCGCCGAGCTCTACGGCGCGCTCGAAAGCAAGGCCGTGGACGGCCAGGAGAACCCGTACGCGGTGATCCTGTCGAGCAAGTTGTACGAGGTGAACAAGTACGTCAGCGGCACCAACCACGTCTATGCGACCAATCCGGTGCAGATCAGCAAGCGCTTCTGGGACAAGCTGTCGCCCGTGGAGCAGAAGCTGCTGCAGGACGCCGCCATCGAAGCCCAGAACTACCAGCGCGTGGTCAGCCGCGAGGTCTCCGGCAAGGCCGTGACCGAGCTCAAGGCCAAGGGCATGCTGCACAACGAGATCGCACCCGCCGAGATGGCGCGCATGCGCGCCCAGGTCAAGCCGGTCCACGACAAGTTCGCTGCCTCCTACGAGCCGGCCGTGGTCACGCTGTTCAAGAGCGAGCTCGAACGCGTCTCCAAGCTCTGACGCGCAGGCATCACCATGATCCAGCTCCTCGTCCTGCACGGACCCAACCTCAATCTGTTCGGACGGCGCGAGCCGCACATCTACGGCCACACGACGCTGGCCGAGATCAACGACAAACTGGCTGCGATTGCTGCCGAACTGGGCGTGCAGCTGGAGACGCTGCAGTCGAATCACGAAGGCACGCTGGTCGACAAGCTGCACGAGCGCATCGACACGGCCCACGGCGCGCTGCTCAACCCGGCCGGGTTGACGCAACACGGCGTCTCGCTGCACGACGCGATCAAGGCGATGCCGTTTCCGGTGCTCGAAGTGCACATGTCCAACATCGCGGCGCGCGAGGTCTGGCGCGCGCATTCGATCATCTCGCCGGCCGTGCGCGCGACGATCCAGGGTCTGGGTTGGCGCTCGTATGCGTTCGGTCTGCGCGCGCTGGTCGATCTGGTGCGCGAAGGTCAGAGCGGCTGACCTGCCTGCCCCTGTGCTGCGGTCTTCAGCATGAAGTCAACGAGCACTGATACGGCTTTGCATTCAGTCGCATAAAAACCGTTCGGGCTGAGGTATCGAAGCCCCCTGAAAGCCCTTCGATACCTCAGGGCGAACGGAGGGTTGGGTCGTAGCAGATCTAAATCTCTGAACGCAAGTTCGTATGATTCGCTCGTGTTTTGCCGCCATCGTCTTCGCGCCCTCATCACTCCCCATCCACCAGCTGATTGATCCAGCAGATCAGATTCGAACTGCCGATCCCGGAGTGGCTCGCGATCACTTCCGTTCCGACACCGGCCACGATGTAGGGCGAGTTCGGGATGCGGGTGGTTGATCGCTTGCGCACCACGCGGATGTTCGAGTCGGGGAAGTAGCTGCCCCGAATGTTCAGCCCGGCCGGAAGGCTGGCTTGCGCTTCGGCGAGCACCGGCTCGTCGGGATCGCTCGACTCTTGGCGCAGCAACTCCTGCAGTTGCGCCGCACTCGGCGTGCTGCATTGTTCGAGCATCGCCGGCTTGGCCTCGGGCGCGGACGGAGCGATGCCGGCGGCAATTTCGCGCACACAGTCCCAGAACTGCCTCGGCGCTCTCGACTCGCCCGCAGCCGCCGCCTTGCCGGTGACGATGCGCAGCGGCCAGTGGGTCCTGAAGTCGATGAAGTTGCCGACCGTGTCGCGGTCCATGTTCCATTCGACGTAGCGGCCGTTCTCGTCCGGGCTCTTGTTGGCGGAGATGCGGTTGTGCGCTTCCAGCGCCGTCGAGAAAAAGCGGGCCACCGGAAACGTGCAGTGCGTCGCCAGGTCGCCGTCGGACGAGAGGATGATCAGCCGCGGCTTCTTCTCTTGCGTGAAGTCGAGCCGCGGCGGCTGCTCGCGCGACGCGTAGTACTCCACCGCGCTTTGCAGCGGCATGTAGCGCATGGCTTCGATGGCCGGGTTGATGAGCACCGTCAGGTCGCCGTAGCCGCGAAAGCGCTCGCCGGGCGTGGTGGCGTACAGGCCGTCCACGAAGCGCTGCATGTAGATGTGCGCCAGCGAGTTGAAGGCCACCGAGGCGCCGAAGCTGTGGCCGATGAGCACGAGCCGGTTGCTCGATGCCGGCTCGGGCTTGACCGATCGCTCCAGCCGCAGCAAGAACTCCAGCAGGCTGCCGCGGCCGATCTCGTCGCTGGTGTTCTTGCGCTCCCAGAACGTCAGGTAGCGCAACAGCGGCACCGGCATCGACGCGCCGCGCCAGCCGATGTAGATGCCGCGCACGTCGGCCTGCGGCCGCCAACGCCGCACCGACGCGAGCGCGCGATGGAACGCCTGCACGTTGCTGTCGCCGGGTGCGGCGTCGTGGTGCCAGCCGTGGACGAACACCACCACGTAGGCCATGCGCGCTCCGTCCGACGGCGGCGCGGCGGCAAAGGCCAGCGCGTCTTCGGCCGCCGCACGGTCGTGCAGCACGCCCTGCTCGTCGATCTCGACGTAGTTGATGCCATGCGACGGCGCACGCACCGCCCAACTGCTGCGGCACGGGCCGTCGGCAGGCTCCCAGTCGGCGCTGGTGTCCGCCGGTGCCGTCAACGTGCAGGGCGTGCTTGCAACGCGGTGAAACGGCGACGTGCAACCGCCGAGCAAGAGCAACAGCAACACCGAGCCCGCCCACAACGGCAGCGCAAACGAGCGGTCCATCGTTTTCTCCTGAAGACGCGGGGCGCCGATCACACGCCCGAACCTGGTGGCAGGCAATCCCCTAGTCTTACTGTGTTAGCAAAATCAAGGCATTATGCGCACGTCTTCAAGCCAAGGGTGAGCATCGATGGAAGACTTGCTTGAGTTTGAGCGGTACATGGCTCATCTGAACGAAGGTTTGGGCCACGCTGACCGGCATGCTGGCCTGCGTGGGTACTGCACGGGGTTGATGTCACCGCTGTCGCGCAAGAGCGTGGAGCCGATGGCCGCGCACGTGGATCCGCTGAAGGTGCGTTCGCGCCACCAATCGCTGCACCACTTCGTGGCCGATGCGAACTGGTCGGATGAGCAGATGCTGCTGCGGGTGTGCCAATGGGTCGTGCCGGTGATGGACTTCAGTGACGGGGGCTGGTGGATCATCGACGACACGGGTTTTCCCAAGCAGGGCCGGCATTCGGTGGGCGTGGCGCGTCAGTACTGCGGGATGCTGGGCAAGCAAGACAACTGCCAGGTCGCGGTCAGCGTGTCGTTGGCGTGCGCGGCCGCCAGCGTGCCTGCGGCTTGGCAGCTGTACCTGCCCAGGGACTGGGCCGACGATCCGGCGCGACGCGACAAGGCCGGCGTGCCCGAGGCGCTGGAGTTCGCGACCAAGCCGAAGATTGCGTTGCAGCAGATCGAGCACTTGATGAGCCAGGGCGCGCCAGCGCACTGTGTTCTGGCCGACGCTGGCTACGGCGTGGACACCGCGTTTCGTCAAGCTCTGAGCGAGCTGGGCTTGCGCTACGTGGTGGGTGTGACCGGCAGTGTCACGGTGTGGCCGCCCGGACGCGCGCCGTTGCCCCCGCCAACCTACCGGGGTCACGGGCGCGTAGCCAAGAAGCTGCGTCTGGGCGGGGCCACCTTGCCACAACACCATCCGCAGTCGATCAGGGCACTGGCCTTCGAGCTGGGTGCCAAGCATTGGCACACCGTCACTTGGCGCGAAGGAGCGAACGCGGCGTTGCGTTCGCGCTTCGCCCGCGTGCGGGTGCGCGCAGCGCACCGGGACCACCTGCGCGACGAGGTCCGTGCGCCCGAGTGGCTGCTCATCGAGTGGCCCAAGGGCGACGCCGAGCCGCTCAAATACTGGCTGTCAACGCTGCCCGAAGCAGTGCCGCTGAAGCGCATGGTGTTTGAAGCCAAGATGCGCTGGCGTATCGAGCGTGACTACCAAGACCTCAAGCAGGATCTCGGCCTGGGTCACTACGAAGGCCGTGGCTGGCGGGGATTTCACCATCATGCCAGCCTGAGCATCGCCGCCTACGGCTTCCTGCTCGCTCAGCGGCTACGACACCCCGACGAGATCGGGGGTAAAAAAAACTCCGCTCAACGCCAAGAGCCTGCCCTACCCACGCATTACAAACCTCGCGGAAGCCCACCGGGCGCAGCGCCACGTCCCCTCCTCAATCACGAGCTTGCGAATGCGTATCGGATCGCTGCTGGCACAAACTCTCCCACGATGTCCCTGCTGCCTACGCGTTCGAGATGGATAACTTTACTAACACAGTAAGACTAGCTCTTCGTCACGGCGTTTTCTAGGGGGACAGCGCAGACGCTTCAGATTCTGGACTGGCCCACTCGCTTCGACACACGCAAGCTGCGCGCTCCTTCCTTCGACATCGGGAGCTCAACATGAGCATGATCCATTCAAGCGCATCGACGGCAGCAGCGTCGAGATTTCGGCCGACGCATTGCAGGCCTTCAAGGCCGCGTTCCGCGGCACGCTGCTCACGGCCGACGACGCGCCGTACGACGAGACCCGCCAGGTCTGGAACGCGATGATCGATCGCCGGCCGGCACTGATCGCGCGTTGCAGCGGCACCGTCGATGTGGTGCGCGCGGTGCAGTTCGCGCGCGAGCACCGCATCGTCAGCTCGGTGCGCGGCGGCGGCCACAACATCGCCGGCCTGGCGGTGTGCGACGGCGGGCTGATGATCGATCTGTCGCTGCTGCGCGGCGTCTGGGTCGATGCGGCCGAGCGCGTCTGCCGCGCACAGGCCGGCTGCACGCTGGCCGACGTGGACCGCGAGACGCAGTTGCATGGCCTGGCGGCCGTGCTCGGCTTCGTCTCCGCCACCGGCATCGCCGGCCTCACCGTCGGCGGCGGCTTCGGCTACCTGACGCGCCGCCACGGCTGGACCTGCGACAACGTGATCTCGATGGAGGTCGTCACCGCCGAAGGCAAGGTCGTGCGCACGTCGGCCGACGAGAACGCCGACCTGTTCTGGGCGCTGCGCGGCGGCAGCGGCAACTTCGGCATCGTCACCTCGTTCGAGTACCGGCTGCATGCCGTCGGCCCCGAGATCCTCGGCGGCGCGATCGCGTGGAGCGCCGATGAAAGCAAGCAGGTGCTCGAAGCCTTTCGTGAGTTGAGTGCCACCGCGCCGCGCGAGCTGACCAGCGTCGCCGTGCTGCGCACCGCACCGCCGGCGCCGTGGCTGCCCAAGGAGATGCACGGCAAGGCCATCGTCGCCGTCTTCGTCTGCCACACCGGCGGGGTGGCGCAAGGCGAGGCGTGGCTGGCCAAGCTGCGCGCCGTCGGCAAGCCGGTCGCCGACATCGTGACGCGCCGGCCGTACACGCAGATGCAGAGCCTGCTCGACGCGACGCAACCGAAGGGGCGCCGCTACTACTGGAAGTCGCACTACCTGTCGGGCATCGACGCGCGCCTGATCGACGTGGCCATCGAGCATGCGCGGCACTTCCAGTCGCCGCATTCGGCGATCCTGATGTTCCAGATCGGCGGCGCGTTGAACGAACTGCCCGCCGACCATTGCCCCGCCGGCAACCGCGACGCGGCGTACGTGCTCAACATCACCGCGTCGTGGGAGCGCGCGGAAGATGACGCGGCCAACATGCGCTGGGCGCGTGACTGCTTCGAAGCCGCGCGGCCCAGCGCGACAGGCGGCACGTACGTCAACTTCCTGAACGCCGACGACGGCGCCGAGCGCATCGAAGCGGCCTACGGCGCGCCGATGCTGCACAGGCTGGCAGCGTTGAAGCGTCGCTTCGACCCGGACAACGTCTTCTGCCACACGAAGAGCGTGATCGGCTGAAAAGAATCCGTTCGGGCTGAGGTATCGAAGCCCCCGCGTGGCGCTTCGATACCTCAGCGCGAACGGAGGGTAAGCCCGCCGCAGATCTAAGTTTCTGTACGCGCGGTCGGATGAGGCGTTCTATTTGGGCCGCGACTGCAGCTCGATGACGTTGCCCTCGGGGTCGGTCACATAGACCCACGTCAACGCCTTGCCGGCGGCGTTGACCAGCGTCACCACCTCGCCCACCGCACGCCCGCCGGCGGCGAGCACGGCATCGCGCGCGGCCGGCACGTCGTTGACGATGAAGGCGATGTGGCCGAAGCCCGGTCGGTTGACCGCCGTGCTCGGCCGCGCTTCGAGCAGGTTGTAGTTGAAGATTTCCAGCGTCGGCCCGTCGTCGCCATGGCCCGGCAGACGCAGGTGCGCGCCGCGCAATTCGGCGCCGGCGATGCCGGTGCCGCGCTCGAGGTCACGGCCCTTGAAGTCGCGCTCCGGCGGCACCGGCGTGCAACCGAATTGCTGCTCGTAGAACCGCGCCAGCGCGCGCCAGTCTTCGGCGATCAGGTTGGTGTGGCCGTAGCGGGCACCTTCGATC
Organism: uncultured beta proteobacterium; assembly: GCA_963732625.1. Classification (GTDB taxonomy): domain Bacteria; phylum Pseudomonadota; class Gammaproteobacteria; order Burkholderiales; family Burkholderiaceae_C; genus CADEEN01. The sequence goes on from CAVTAM010000023.1 coordinate 74,628, forward strand.
ATGTTGGGTCTCCCGTGCTGTTGACCAAAGCTCACAGCTTGCGCTTCATCACGCGCATCGACCAGTCCAGAATCTGAAGCATCGATCTCGCAGGAGCAGCGCGCATGGACAACAGCAGCTACGGACAGTTCTGCACCGTCGCCCGGGCGGCCGAAGTCTTGTGCGAACGCTGGACGCCGCTGGTGGTGCGCGAGCTGTTGTGCGGCAGCCGCCGCTTCAACGACCTGCACCGCGGCGTGCCGCGCATGTCCACCAGCCTGCTGACGCAGCGCCTGCACACGCTCGAAGCCGCGGGCGTGATCCAGCGCACCGCAGTCGGCAAAGTCTGGGAGTACGGCCTCACCGAAGCGGGCGAGGAGTTGCGGCCGATCGTCATGGCGCTCGGCCACTGGGGCTCGAAGTGGATCGGCAGCCGCCTGCGCGACGACGAGCTCGACGCCGGCTTGCTGATGTGGGACATCCGCCGCTTCGTGCGCATCGACGAGTGCCCACCGCATCCGATCGTCATTCAGTTTCAGCTACGCGATGCACGCGAAGGCGAGCGCGCGTGGTGGCTGGTGGTGGAAGACGGCGTCGTCGATCTGTGCCGCGACGATCCCGGCCGCGAGCTGACGCTCGTCGTCGATGCGTCGCTGCGCGCGTTGACCGAGGTCTGGAGCGGCGACCTCGCGCCCGGGCAGGCCCTGGCTTCCGGCGAGGTGCAGGTTCACGGCGGCAAGCGCCACGCCGAGCAGCTATGGCGTTGGCTCGGCACCAGCGCCTTCGCGCCGTCGCGCCGGACCGTCACGGCTGCGTGAGCGGGGCATGTCCGTGCGCCGCGGCGTCGCCGTCAGGGCGTGATACGAACTTGCGTTCAGAGATTAGATCTGCTCTGTTACGACCCAACCCTCCGTTCGCCCTGAGGTATCGAAGGGCTTGCGCGGGGCTTCGATACCTCAGCCCGAGCGGTTTTTATGCAATTGAATGCAAAGCAATTGTTGGTCACGACAACAGCATTGAGCGCCATTGCGTGGCCGGCGATCAACATGTCCAACGGCCCGATGGGCTTGCCCTTGCGGCCGAGCTCGGCGCCGATCTGGGCAGCGGCCTCGGCCGCACCGCCCAGCAGATATCTCAAGGCAGCTTGCTCCAATCGAGCTTGCTGGCTGCGTCGAGAAACTGGCGCACTTTGGGATGCAGCGTGCGCTCCCACGGCGGCGAGCCCGCATGAGCTTGCTTCGAGGACCGTGGCAGCTTGTGACGCGAGCCCGCGGGCCCGGTCTCAACCAAGGGTTTGGCGTCGGACTGTCCGGGTTGGGCGCGCACGATGGAACTCCTTGTTGACTGCCGATTGAAACGGTCTGCCGGATGGGTGGATTGTCGATGTCAATACAGCGTGCTGCGGGTTCAGCGCACTCAGTTGCGGCGGACCGTCACGGCTCGGTGAGCTGCTGCCCCCACGACTTCACCAGCGCCTGCACGTTCTCCGCCACCACGCGCACGGCCGGCGTCAACTTGCCCTGCTTCGGAAACGCCAGCGTGACGTGCCGGCTCAGATCGGGCCGCACCAGCTTGCTCGCCTGCACGCGGCCACGCCGCAGATCGTCGGCAAACGAGTACGGCCCGAGCACCGAGTACAGGCCCGCGCGACTGACCACCAGTTCGCGTTGCACCGTCAGCGAATCGGCTTCGGCCACCGGCTCCAGCTTGAAGCCGAGGCTGCGTGCCGTCTCGTCGAGCGCGTTGCGCCAGTGGCTCGGTCGGCGCGGCAGCACGAGGGCCAGGCCCTTGAGCTTGGCGAAGTTCAGCGTCGGTGAGCGTGTCAGCGCATCGCCCGGCGCCGAGACGAGGTAGGTGCTGGCCACACACAGCGCTTTTTCCTCGCGCGCGCTCGGCCGCTGAAAGCGGAACAGGATGGCGAGGTCCACCGCGCCGCTGTCGAGCATGGCGTCGAGCTCGGTGCCCTGCGCTTCGGCGATGTCCAGACGCACGCCCGGGTGCTCGGCTTGCAGGCGCTCGAACAGCCGCGTCATCAGCGGATGCGCCGCCGAAGGGATGATGCCCAGCCGCACGCTGCCCGCGACTTCGCTGGCTTGCGAGCGCAGCTCTTGTTCGAGGCGCTCGGTGTCCTGCAACCACGCGCGCAACCGCGTGGCGGCGCGCGTGCCGAGATCGGTGAGCTCGACGCCGCGGCCGGTGCGGCGGAACAGGCGCCCGCCGCACTGCTGCTCGAAGTCGGTGATCTGCCGGCTGACGTGCGACTGCACCGTCTGCCGCCGCGCAGCGATCTTGGACAGGCTGCCGGCTTCGGCAACTTCGAGGAACAGCTTGACGGTGGCGACGTTCATGGCGAGTTGCCGATTCAGGCAAGTCTGAATGCTGCGAAGTCTATCTATGCGCACGGGCGTTCGGTTCCTAAAGTGCATGCATCCACCTGCTCAACCCCGCTGAAAGGAACCCACCATGAGCCAGCCCTCCCTCGACCTGCGCGGCATCAACCCCGCCCCGATCACCCCCTTCACCCGCGACGGCGCCGTCGACTACCCCGCCATCCAGCGCCTGGGCAAGTGGCTGTCCAGCGTGCCCGGCGTGAAAAGCCTGACGGTGCTCGGCCATGCCGGCGAAGGCACGTTCTTGGAGCGCGACGAGCAGTCGAAGGTGATCGAGGCCTTCAAGGAATCGGTCAGCGGCAAGCTGCCGATCATTGCCGGCATCACGCTCGAAGGCACGCAGGTCGCGGCCGAAGAAGCCAAGCGCGCGGTCAAGGCCGGCGCCTCGGCCGGCCTGGTTTATCCGTCGCACGGCTGGCTGCGCTTCGGCTTCCAGAAGGGCGCGCCGCAGGACCGCTACAAGGCGATCCACGAGGCCAGCGGCCTGCCGCTGATCCTGTTCCAGTACCCCGATGCCACCAAGGCCACCTACGACCTGCAGACGCAGTTGGACATCGCCGCGTTGCCCGGCGTGTTCGCGATGAAGAACGGCGTGCGCAACATGAAGCGCTGGGACCGCGAGATTCCGGTCATCCGCAAGGAGCGCCCGGAGCTGCAGATCATGACCTGCCACGACGAGTACCTGCTGCACACGATGTTCGACGTCGACGGCGCGCTGGTCGGCTACGGCTGCATCGCACCCGAGCCGCTGGTCGAATTGCTCGCCGCCGGCAAGGCCAAGGATTACAAGAAGGCGCGCGAGATTCACGACCGCCTGCTGCCGGTGACCGCCAACGTCTATCACCGCGGCTCGCACATGGAAGGCTCGGTGGCGCTGAAGTGGGCGCTGGTGGCGCGCGGCATCCTCGAGCACGCGACGGTGCGCTCGCCGCTGCTGCCGCTGGCCGATGGCGCCGAAAAGGAAATCGCCGACGCGATGCGCTCGGCGGGTCTGGGCAAGGTCAACTGAAACGGGCTCCGAGGAGACAAAGACATGCGTTTGATCAAACTGTTGGCGGCCGCCGCGCTGTGCGCGGCGCTGCCGGCCCTGTCGCAGACGGCCGCAACGTTCCCCGATCGCGACAAGCCGCTGAAGATCATCGTGCCGTTCGCCGCCGGCGGCGGTGTCGATGCAGCGGCGCGTCTGCTCGGCACACAGTTGGGCAAGCAGCTCGGCATCACCGTGATCGTCGAGAACAAGGCCGGCGGCAGCGGCACCATCGGCGGCAAGGCGGTGCAGACCGCGCCCGCCGACGGCCACACGCTGCTGTTCTCGGCGGCCACGCATGTGCTGGCCCGGCAGGTGCTGAGCGCGCCGCCGTATGACCCGCAGACCGACTTTGCGCCGGTGGCGCGCACCGGCAGCGCGCCGCTGCTGCTGGTGGTGGCGCCGGCCAAGCCGCAAACGAGCCTCGCCGAGGTTATCGCCGCGGTGAAGAAGGAGCCGGAGAAGTGGACTGCGGGCATCCCCGCTGCCGGCGCGCCGAGCCACCTGGCGACGCTGCTCATGGCCCAGCAGGCGCAGTTGAAACTCTCGCTGGTGCCGTACAAGGGCACGCAGCCGGCACTGATGGACGTGGCCGGCGGCCACACCGATGTCATGCTCGACTCGATGATCGCGCTGCAGCAAATGGCCAAGTCGGGCAAGGTCAAGCCGATCGCGATCACGTCTGCCAAGCGCAGCAGCCTGATGCCCGACGTGCCGACGTTCAAGGAGAGCGGCTTGCCGACCTTTGCCTATGAGTCGTGGTACGGCGTCTGGGCGCCGCGCGACACGCCGGCCGACCGGGTGGCTGCGCTCAACGCGGCGATCAACACGGCAACCGGCGAACTCGCCAAGTCGGGCGCGCTGACGGCGCTCGGCATCGAGCCGGTGACGGAGACGACAGCGCAGTTCAAAACCTACATCGCCGCCGACGTCAAGCAAGGGGCCGAGTTGCTGAAGGACGCGGGCTTCCGTCCGGAGTGAGGGCCGCGAGCGGCCCTGCACTATGCTCGCCCGCTCACGCGACACAGGCCGGTCCGCGTTGCATGCACCGGCCGAAGGCCCCTCCCATGAGCGCATCTCTCCCCGCCTACGGCGACGAGCCGGGCTTTCGCCCCACCTTCCCGGCGCTCTACAACGTCGTCTACTGCAGCCGCGCCACCGCGGGTGTGGACGACGCCGAGCTGCAGCGCATCATCGCCACGGCGCGCCGCAGCAATGCACGGCAAGGCATCACCGGCATGCTGGTCTTCGGCAGCGGCATCTTCTTTCAGTGGCTCGAAGGCCCGCGCGACAACGTCACGGCGTTGATGGCGCTGCTGCGCGCGGACCCTCGGCACGAGAACATCATCGAGCTGAGCGCAGAAGAAGACGTCGGCGAGCGCGTGTTCCCGGACTGGGACATGGAACTGGTGAGCAGCGAGCACATCCGCGAGGTGCTGGAAGACGCGCTCGGCAGCGCCGGCGACCCGGCGAAGACACAAGCGCTGGAGCGCTTGCTGGGCCATCTGGATTCGAGCGCGCTGCGGGGCCTGCAAGGCGCTGCCTGAGCAGGGCTTCAGCGCGGCGCTTGCGTCACAGCTGCGGCCGGAAAAGATCGGGCGCCTCGTGGCCGAGCGGCACCGCCGGCACGACATCCTCCAGGCGCCAGTTGTATTCCAGCTTGAACTTCTGCGGCGACGCGGATCGCGGTCGCTTGAAGTGGCAGCGGCGCACGGCGGCGATCGACGCTTCGTCCAGCCGCGCCGAGCCGCTCGACGTCACGACTTCGATGTTCTCGGCGTCACCAGCCGATGTCAGTTGGAACTGCAGGACGGTCTTGCCCTGCTCGCCGGCGCGCAGCGCCTCGGCGGGGTAGTCGGGACGGCAGTTGTTGGTGATGGCGGGCAGGCCGAGCTGCCACTTGTACTCGACGACGAAGCTCGAATCGATCGCCACGCCGGCTTGCGTGCCAGGCATGAACTTGCAGCGGCTGAGGGCCGCGATCGCTGCGTTGTCGAGACGCGGGAAGCCGCTGGACTGCTCCAGCGACACGCTGCGCAGCTCGCCGCTGGCGGCAACGTGCATGCGCAGGCGCGTCACGCCGGTTTCTTCGGCGGCAAGCGATTCACGCGGATACGCCGGCGAAGCACGTCTTAACGTCGAGCAGCCTGGCAGTTCCACCGGTGGCGGGCGGCGGTGGTGGTGAAGCCCCTTCTTGCGCCACGGCAGCGGCAGCAAACAACAGCGCCGCAACGGTGATGACAGCGGCTCGAAGACTCATGCGAAGACTGTAGCGATCGACGCGGTACGAGTCCACGGCCAACGTCAGGCGGCCGCTGCCTTCAAGAACAACTCCCGGTCCGGCGAGAAGTTGGCGTACAGCGGCAACAACGCGCCGCCGAGCGCGCGGGCGTCGGAGCCGATGGTGCCGGCGAGCAGCTTGACGCGGCGGCGCTGCGTGATCTGCTCGCTTTTGCGACACGCGCCGCGGCCATCACCTGCTCGCGCCGCGGCGCCGATCTGCCGCGGCGCAGTGAGCTGGACTGAGCAGTTGCGTCAAACGGCTGCGATGCCGCGCCGCGCACGCATCTCGCGGCCGATGCGGTCGAGTTCGTCGTCGCCGAGCAGCCGGGCCGCCATCGGCAGCAGCTCGCCTTCTTCGCGTGCGATATGGCGCTCGTACAGAGACGACCAGCGCTTCGACATCAACCGCAGCGAGCGACGCACTCGCGCCGGCCGCGATCGGTGCGAGCGCGTCGCGCACCCGCCGCCACCGCACTTCGAGCTCGCGGTGCTCTGCCGCAAGGCCAGCAGTCAACTCGCGCAGGCACACCGCATCCGAGCCGGCCATGGCCTCGAGCAGCGCCGGAAAAAGATCGTGCTCCTCGTCGGCGTGGTGGTGCACCGCGGCGCTGTCGAAGTAGCGCATCACCGCGGCCGCGGCCTCGCGCGCGGCGGCGTCGGCGCCGTGGTCGGTCAAGTGCGCGGCGAGCCGGCGCAGCGTGCCGCACTGCTGTTCGATACGGCCGTGGCAGGCCGACAGCATCTCCAGCGGCGCTTCGAAACCGACCGCGGGCGAGCTGTGGCCCGGCAGATCGCGGCTCATCGCCGCCTCGGCGCGGCAAGCGCATTGGCCACGCCGGCCAGGCCCGGCACGACGAAGCCGTCTGCCACCGAGCGCAATTCATCGCGATGCAGGCGCGCCAGGCGGTCGAGGCATGACCGGCCGGCCGCCGACAGATGCACCTCGACGCGGCGCTGGTCGTCGCGGCTGGCGCCACGGCGCACCAGCCCGGCGGCCTCGCAGCGCGACACCAACGCAACGACGCCATGGTGCTTGGCCTGCAGGCGCTCGGCCAGTTCGGCCACCGTCGCCCAGTCACGGCCTGGAAAGCCCTGCACCTGCAGCATCAACTGGTATTGCAGCGGCGTGATGCCGTGGCGCCGCGTCAGCTCCTCGCTGAAGCGCAGAAAACGCCGCAACTGGTAGCGAAACGCCGCCAGCACTTCGAACTCGGCTTTGGACATCGTGCGACCCGGCATTGTCGATAGACCCTGCTCCTGTTCATTTATATCACGCCGTGATAGGTTCGACGGCATGAAGGTTCATGTCCTGTCCGACCTGCACCTCGGTGTGCACGACATGCAGCGGCCGTTGACCGATGCCGACGTGGTGGTGCTGGCAGGGGACATCGGGCCGCCGCGCCTGGCCGCGGCCTGGGCCCTGCGCTTCGGCAAACCGGTGCTCTACGTGCTCGGCAACCACGAGTTCTACGGCGGCCACATCGACAGCACGGCCACCGAGTTCGAGCGCCTGTGCGCCGGCACGCAGGTCCATCTGCTCGACGACGACGAGATCGTCATCGGCGGCGTGCGTTTTCTCGGCAGCACGCTGTGGACCGATTTCCTGCTGCAGGGCGACGGCGGTGCGAAGCAGCTCGCGGTCGATGCCGCGCAGCGCTTCATGCGCGACTTCAGCCGCATCCGCAGCGGCGACAACGGCGACGCCCTGTTCACACCCGCCGATGCCGCCGCGCGCTTCGCTCGCCATGCCGCCTGGCTCGACGCCAGACTGAACACGGCGCATGGCGGGCCGACGGTGGTCATCACCCACCACGCCCCGTCGCCGCGCAGCATCCACCCGCGCTTTGCCGGCTCGGCGCTGAACGCCTGCTTCGTCTCCGACGCCGAGCACCTGGTCGGCGCCGCGCGGGCCCGCTGGTGGATCCACGGCCACACGCACGACAGCTTCGACTACGAGTTGAACGGCAGCCGCGTCGTCTGCAATCCGCGCGGCTACGCGAGGAACGGCGTCAACGAGAACCCGCTGTTCGACCCGGGCTTCACGATCGAGGTCTGAGTCTCGGGGCTGCGGGACAAGTTCTGATACGGTTTTGCATTCAATCGCATAAGAAACCGTTCGGGCTGAGGTATCGAAGCCCTGCGCGAGCCCTTCGATACCTCAGGGCGAACGGACGGTTGGCTCGTGGCACATCTAAGTTTTTGAACGCATGTTCGTATAAGAAGGCCGCAGCGCCGCACCGGCGTCGGCCAACAAACTGCGCAGCAGCGAGCGGTGGCAATGCGCCTCGTGCTCGCAGTAGCAGCCGAGCGAAAAATCGCTGTGCTGCGACAGCGCCGCCAGCAGCGCGATCGCCTGCGCGGCGGCGGGCTGCGCCATCTCGGCGCGGTACGCGCGCGCGAACTGCTGCCATAACGCGGGCGTCGTCGCGGCCTGGGCGAGCTTCATCGTCGGCACGCTCGGCGCGAGGGTGGGAAACCAGACGTCGTACCAGTCACGCCGCGCGAACTCGCTCTTCGGCACACCGCGCGGCGGACGGCGCACCGTGCCGATGCGCAAGCCCTCGCCCGCCGTGCGCGGGCTGCCGAGGCGAACGATGCGAATGGCCATGGTCTGCGCATGATGACGCACCGCGGGGCGCCTAGACTGGCGCCTCCTTCTTTTTGGAGCCGAGCCGCATGCGCCGCCGCCACGCCCTGCTTGCCGCCTCTTTGTCCGCGCTGCCCGCCTGGGCACAACAGCAGACCAGACCGATCCGCCTCATCGTGCCCTACCCGCCCGGCGGCCCGCTCGACATTGCCGCGCGTGCGCTGGCCGAGCAGGTCAAGGACACGCTCGGCACGGTGATCGTCGACAACCGCGCCGGTGCCGGCGGCAACATCGGCGCCGATGCAGCAGCCAAGGCGGCGCCCGACGGCGCGACGATCGTCATGGGCGCGGTGGCCACGCACGCCATCAACCCGTGGCTGTACAGCAAGATGCCGTACAACGCGCTGGCCGACTTCACGCCGATCACGCTCGTCGCCCAGGTGCCCAACGTGCTGGTGATGAACGCCGAAGCCGCGCAGCGCCTGGGCATCGGCAACCTGCGCGAGCTCGTCGGCCACCTGAAGAAAAATCCGGCGCGCATCAACTACGGCTCGGGCGGCAACGGCAGCGCCGGGCATCTGGCCGGCGAGCTGTTCAAGGCGCAGGCGGGCGTCTTCATGGTCCACATCCCCTACGGCGGCGGACCCGCGGCGCAGCTGGCGCTGCTGTCGGGCCAGGTCGATCTGAACTTCGACAACCTCGCCGCGGCCTCGGCCAACATCAGAAGCGGCAAGCTGCGTGCGCTGGCGGTGACGACGCGAAAACGATCGGGCGCGATGCCCGAGGTGCCGACGATCGCCGAGAGCGCCAGCGACCTCGGCCTGTCGCGCTTCGACATTCACACCTGGTTCGGCCTCTTCGGCCCGGCGAAGTTGCCGGCGGAGATCACGGCTCGATTGAACAAGGCCTTCGTCGATGCACTCAACGCGCAAGACGTGAAAGCGCGGCTGGCAACGTTGATGGCCGAGCCCGCACCCACCACGCCCGAGGCTTTCGCGCAGTTCGTGCGCGCCGAACACGCGAAGTACGAAAGCATCGTCAAGGCCAGCGGCGCCAAAGCCGACTGAATGAGCGGGTACCGGCCGTTACGCTATGCCGTGCCACGCGTTCCTAATGGCACGGTCGAGACCAGCATGCAAACCATCGTGAGACTCTGTCCTTCCCGTCATCCACCGAGCGCGGCGGCGCAGCCATGATCCGCGCCGCTGCCTTCATGGCCGTCGCCTTGGCGCGGCCGAGCACGGTCGGCGCGATCCTGCCGTCGTCGCGCCACTTGGCCGATGCAATGGCCCGCGCCGCCGCCGGTGCGCAGCGCCTGATCGAACTCGGCGCCGGCACCGGCGCGATCACGGCAGCGCTGTGCGAGCAGCATCCCGATGTGCCGACGCTGGCCGTCGAGATGGAAAGCGAACTCGCCGATCACCTGCGCCTGCGCTTCCCGCGCATCGAGGTCCGCGCGGCCGCCGCGCACGAGGTACTGCGCGACCTGCGCCGCCCCGGCCACACCGCGCTCGTCTCGTCGCTGCCCTTTCGCTCGCTGCCGCCGCGGCTGCGTCTGCGCAGCAGCCTGGCCATCGAGCGCTTCCTGCTCGCCCACCCGGAGCGCCGCCTGGTGCAATACACCTACCTGCCGCGCGTGCCGTTCGATCTGCGGCTGGGCACGTCGCTGCGCTGGCGCCGGGTCGCATCGGTCTGGCGCAACGTGCCGCCGGCCTGGGTCTGGGAGCTGAGCTCAGAGCCATAGGAGAGTCGTGCATAACCAAGCGACCGCCGCGGATCCGGCTCTGCCGGGCCGCCAGCGGTGCCCCCTTGAGGGGGAAGCGGCCGGAGGCCGCTTCGGGGGTGGTTCAAATTCCGCACGAACGAAAGCCGGCAAAGCCGTCATCACTCTCGGGCGCGACGAAACGGCGTGCCTTCGGATGCGCGAGCCGCCGCGGTTCGAACCAGGCGACGCCGCGCTGCACGCGCAGCGCCGGGTCCTCGACAGCGGGCCCGCCCGGCCACGCGCGCGCACGGCCGGCGGTCCACTCCGGCACATCGCCCCAGGTGACACCGCGCGACGCGCCACTGCTCGCCGCCAACTCCCATTCCACTTCGGTCGGCAGCCGGCGGCCGGCCCACGCGCACCAGGCCTCGGCTTCGTACCAGGAGAGCATCGACGCCGCTTCGCCGGCCGGCGCGCGCACGAGCTGGCCGAAGCGCTGCAGCACCACGCCGTGGCGCAGCTGCTCGACGTCGCGCGGCGTGCGGCGCGCGTCGGCTTGTTGCCAATGCGCACCGCTCTCGCTCCACCAGCGCAGGTCGTCGTAGCCGCCGTCCAAGGCGAACTCGGCGAACTGCTGCCACGTCACCGGCTGCGCGTCGATCTCGAACTCGGGCACCGGCTCGTCGTGCGCCCACTGCTCCGCCGCCGGCACGAAGCCGCCGCGCAACGAGCCGAGGCTCCAGCGCTGCGCGGCAAACCAGAGCGGCGCGCGCAGCGGACGCAGCACGCGCTCGGGCAACAGCCGCCGCACGTCGACGCGCTGGCGCTGCGCCAACGCGGCCAGACGCAACACCGCGGCGTCTTCTTCGAACAGCGCGGCGCGGTACCAATGCAGCGCGTCGTCGCTGTCGTCGGTGACTGCCAGCAGGTCGAGCGTGACTTCGAGCGTTTCGGCGAGGTAGGCGCGCAGCGCGTCGGGCGGCGGGCCCGCGTCATCGGCGGGCCCGCCCCACCAGCCATCGGCCCGCGGCTCGATCGACGCCAGCGGCGCGCGCGCCGCGTCGGCCGCCGCGCCGCGCGAACGCTGCACGTTGCGCGCGATCCAGCGCTCCTGCCACCAGGCCGCGCGGCCGGCCAGCCGGCAGGCGGCGGGTACGCGCTCCAGCAGCGACAGCCAGGCGAGCGTGCGGTTGCGCGCATGCATCAGCGCCAGCGACAACAGCTCGCGCCCGGCGCGGCGCATCGCCGCGGCGTCTTCGAGGGCGTTGGGCGTGTGCGGCATCGGCAGCATTGTGGTCGCAGCGCCGGCCCCCGCGTGCTAAAACCGAGCCATGGACCTGACCTTCACCGCCGAAGAAACCGCGTTCCGGCACGACGTGCGCGCCTGGGTGGCCGCGAACCTGCCGCCCGAGATCAGCCACAAGGTGCACCACGCGCTGCACCTGACGCGCGACGACATGCAGCGCTGGGCGCGCATCCTCGGCAAACAGGGCTGGCTCGGCTGGGGCTGGCCGAAAGAACATGGCGGCCCCGGCTGGAACGCCGTGCAGCGCCACCTGTTCGAAGAAGAATGTGCACTCGCCGGTGCGCCGCGCGTGGTGCCGTTCGGCCCGGTGATGGTGGCGCCGGTGATCATGGCCTTCGGCACGCCGCAACAACAGCAGCGTTTCCTGCCCGGCATCGCCAGCGGTGACGTCTGGTGGAGCCAGGGCTACAGCGAGCCGGGCGCGGGCAGCGACTTGGCGTCGCTGAAATGCAGGGCGAGCGCCGCGGGGACTACTACATCGTCAACGGCCAGAAGACCTGGACCACGCTCGCCCAGTACGGCGACTGGATTTTCTGCCTGGTGCGCACCAGCAACGAGGGCAAGCCGCAGACCGGCATTTCGTTCTTGTTGATCGATATGAAGACGCCGGGTGTCAGCGTGCGGCCGATCACCATGCTCGACGGCAGCCAGGAGGTCAACGAGGTCTGGTTCGACAATGTCGAGGTACCAGCGGATCAACTCATCGGCGAGGAGAACAAGGGCTGGACCTATGCCAAGCACCTGCTGTCGCACGAGCGCACGAACATTGCCGACGTCAATCGCGCCAAGCGCGAGCTGGAACGCTGCAAGCGCATCGCCAAGGCCGAGGGGCTGTGGGACGACACGCGCTTTCGCGATCAGATCGCGCTGCTCGAAGTCGATGTCGTGGCGCTGGAGATGATGGTGCTGCGCGTGCTGTCCGCCGAGAAGAGCGGCAAGCAGTCGCTCGACGTGGCGGGTTTGCTGAAGATCCGCGGCAGCGAAATCCAGCAGCGCTACACCGAGCTGATGATGCTCGCCGCCGGCCCGTTCGCGCTGCCGTTGATGCGCGAGGCGATGGAAGCCGGCTGGCAAGGCGAGCCCGTGGGCGCAGCGCACTGCGCGCCGCTGGCGGCGACGTATTTCAACTACCGCAAGACGAGCATCTACGGTGGGTCGAACGAAGTGCAGACGCAACATCGTCGCGCAGACGGTGTTGGGGAGCTGAACATGGACTTCGATTTCACCGATGACCAGAACGCCCTGCGCGACGCCGTGGCGCGCTGGGTCGAGAAGGACTTTGCGTTCGCGCGCCGGCATGCCATTGCCAAACAAGGCGGCAGGACGCGCGAGGTCTATCGCGAGCTCGCCGAGCTCGGCCTGGCCGGCCTGGCCATCGCGCCCGAACACGGCGGCATGGGCTTCGGCGCCGTCGAGGCCATGGTGGTGATGGAAGAACTCGGCCGCGGCCTGGTCAACGCGCCGTACGCCGCGGGCGCGCTGGTCGCGCCGTCGCTGGTCAGCGATGCCGGCTGGCTTGCACGCATCGCCGACGGCAGCGCGCTCGTCGTGCTCGCGCAGCAGGAGCGAGGCGCGCGCTACCGCTGCGACGCACCGGCAGCGACGGCCGTGCAGCAAGGCGGCGGCTGGGCGCTCAGCGGCGCGCAAGCACCTGGTGCCGGCCGGCGACGAGGCCGACGCCTTCGTCGTGCCGGCGCGTTTGGCGCCGCACGAAGCGGCGCCGGTCGGGCTGTTCCTCGTCGAGCGCTCGCACTGCGAAGTCCGCGGCTACCCGACGCAGGACGGCGCGCGTGCCGCCGGCGTGGTGATGTCAGCAGCGCCGGCAACGCTGCAAAGCGCCGAGGGCCTGCCCGCGTTGGAGCGCGCGCATCGACATCGGCATTGCCGCGGCCTGCGCCGAAGGCGTTGGTGCGATGGACGCGCTGGTGGCGATCACGGCCGAGTACATGAACACGCGCAAACAGTTCGGCGCCACGCTGGCGAGCTTCCAGGCGCTGCGCCACCGCATGGCCGACGTCAAGATGCAGCTCGAACTGGCGCGGGGGATGAGCTACTTCGCCAGCCTGAAGCTGGACGCAGCCGACAGCGCAGCGCCGCCGCGCGCTGTCGCAGGCCAAGGTGCAACTCGGGCAATCGATGCGTTTCGTCGGCCAGCAGTGCATTCAATTGCACGGCGGCATCGGCGTCACCGACGAAGTCGCGGCGAGCCACTACTTCAAGCGCCTGACGATGCTGGAACTGGCGTTCGGCGACACGCTGCATCACCTCGGTGAGGTCAGCGAGCGCATGACGGACACGGCCGGCGTCTTCGCTTGAACACGGAGCTCGAGGACAGCATCACCGACGTCGCCGGCCTCGCGGTCGGCCACTTCACGCATGCGCAGCGCGCCACCGGCTGCACCGTGGTGCTGTGCCCGCAGGGCGCCGTCTGCTGGCGTCGACGTGCGCGGCGGCGCGCCGGGCACGCGCGAGACCGATCTGCTGCGGCCCGAGAACACGGTCGATCGGGTGCATGGGCTGCTGTTCGCCGGCGGCAGTGCGTTCGGCCTCGATGCCGCCGGCGGCGTGATGCGCTGGCTCGAAGAACACGGCCACGGTTTTGCCGTCGGCGCGGTGCGCGTGCCGATCGTGCCGGCGGCGGTGATCTTCGACCTGTGGCACGGCGATACGCAGGTGCGACCCGATGCGGCGGCGGGCCACGCCGCCTGCGCCGCGGCGTCCACCGGCGCGCCCAGCGCAAGGCAGCGTCGGCGCCGGTGCCGGCGCCACGGTGGGCAAGCTGTTCGGCATCGAGCGCGCGATGGCCGGCGGCATCGGCTGCGCCTCGGTGCGCGTCGGCCGGCATCACGGTGGCGGCGCTGGTCGTCGTCAACGCCAGCGGTGACGTCATCGATACGGACAGCGGCCAGCCGATCGCCGGCGCGCGCAAGAGCGCTGCCAGCCGCCAACTGATTCACACCACGCGCGCGCTGCTGCACGGTGACCTGCCCGAGCGCCTGCAGACCGGCGCGGCGACGACGATCGGCGTCGTCGCCACCGACGCCGCGCTCGACAAGGCGCAGTGCACCAAGCTGGCGTCGATGGCGCACGACGGCCTGGCGCGCAGCATCTCGCCGATCCACACGCCTTACGACGGCGACACGATGTTCGCCCTCGCCACCGGCAGCGGCTGCGATCCCGCAGACGCACGCGGGCCTGCTCGGCCTGTCGGCGTGCTCGCCGCCGAAGTCACGGCGCGCGCCGTGCTGCATGCGGTCGAACACGCGCCGCGGCCGGCCCGGTTGCCCGGCCGCGCGCGATCTCGCCGGCCCGCTGTTGAGGCTCTGCACGCCGAAGCGCCGGTGCTTTCGGTGACAAATCGGCCGTGATGCAGATCACGACCGGCGCCGCAACGGCGCGCAAGCGTGAACTCGAGCACGCGCAGATCACACGCTCGCGGGGGCCTACCCATCTGGTCGATGTTGCAAGTCGTTTCTACGATGCGTCCATTGCAAATCAATACACGCCGTAACGGATCGTTGCCAGCAACGAAGCAGCAGCGGCAGAGGGAGCCAGAAAATGTTCGACTCGCTGACTCGGTTCACGGTTCTGATCGAGCGCCGGGCCACGCCCTTCCTCTGGCTGCTGTCGCTGCTGCTGCTGCTGACCTCGGCGATGTTCGCGGCGCCGCGCGCCAGCGCGCAGAGCGGCCGCCAGGCAAAGGCGGAGAAGCGCCTGCACAAGATGTCGCCCGACCTGAAGGCCGGGCTGGACAGCGCGCAAACGCCGAAGCAGCGCTGGGCGCGCGACAAGGCGGCCGCCGCGAAGTCCAGGTGATCTTCACCGTCGGCGACGGCGACGCCGACATGAGCGACATCAAGCGCGACATCAAGCGCGCCGGCGGCACGATCGACGCCTCGATGCCCAGCCTGCGCATGCTGACGGCGACCCTGCCCGCCCAGCGCGTGGCCAAGATCGCCGAGCGCAACGACGTCGTGCACGTCGCGCCGAACCGGCCGACGCAGCGCACGGCGAGCGTCCTCGAGAAGTCCACCGGCGCCGTGACGTCGCCGGTGCGCACGAGTTCGACCAAGACCAGCTACAGCGGCCCGGACGGCACCGGCATCGGCATCGCGATCGTCGACTCGGGCGTGATGAAGAACCACCGCGCCTTCGACAACGCGTCGGCCGTGACGCGCGTCAAGAAGAACGTGCAGTTCCTGACCACGAACCTGGCCGACTGGACCAACGGCTACGACGACGCCACGTCGCTGCAACCGGGCAGCGCCGCGCTGGCCACCTACGAAGCCGCGATCGACAACAGCGCTGCCCTGGTGCAGGACGGCTACGGCCACGGCACGCACGTCGCGTCGATCGCCGCCGGCCGGCCGAAGAGCTACGCCACGGCGCCCGACCTGACCGGCATGGCGCCCAACGCCGACATCTACGACGTGAAGGTGCTCAACGACTACGGCTTCGGCACGCTGTCGGACACGCTCGAAGGCATCCAGTGGGTGATCTACCACGCCAAGGAATACAACATCCGCGTGATGAACCTCAGCCTGGCGATGGACTCCACCGACAGCTGGCAGTACGACCCGCTGTGCGTGGCCGCGCGCAGCGCCGTCGCCCAGGGCATCACGGTCGTCGTCGCCGCCGGCAACTTCGGCAAGAGCCTGTTCGGCAGCGAGGTCTACGGCTCGGTCTCGTCGCCCGGCAACGATCCGAGCGTGATCACCGTCGGCTCGGCCAACACCAAGAACACCGCCGTGCGCAACGACGACGTGGTCAACACCTTCAGCTCGCGCGGCCCGACCCGCGGCACGCTGACACTGGAAAGTGGCCAGGTGCGCCGCGACAACCTGCTCAAGCCCGACCTGGTCGCCCCCGGCAACTTGGTCGTCGGTGCGGCTGCCACGCGCGCCGACTCGGCCACGCCGACCTGGAACAAGCTGGGCACGCTGTTCTACCCGGTGCTCGTCACGCCCACCGGCATCACGCAGACCTACCGCGAAACGCAGATGTACTTGTCGGGCACCTCGGTGTCGGCTCCGGTCGTCTCGGGCGCTGCCGCGGTCCTGCTGCAAGCCAATCCGGGCCTGACGCCGCCGATGGTCAAGGCGATCCTGCAGTACACCGCGCAGCCGATCGCTGGACAGAACCTGCTGCAACAAGGCGCGGGCCTGGTCAACCTGGCGGGCGCCGTGACGCTGGCCAAGGTGCTGCGCACCGATGTCAGCACGGCCATCGCCGCGGGCACGATCGCCTCGGGCAACACCCTGCTGGCCAGCGGCAAGTCGATGCCCTCTTCGCGCAGCACGACGCTCGAGGGCCAGTCGTTCAACTGGTCACGCATCGTCTTCGTCGGCGGCAACCGCGTGGCCACGGGCGACGCACTGTTCACCAAGTTCCAGCCGATCTACAACCCGCGCTTCACCTGGGCCAACAACATCGTCCTCGAGCGCTACGCCGACTACTGGGACACGCAACAAGCAGTTTCCAAGTGGTTCTGGGAGATCCCGGCCAGTGGCACCAAGCCGCTGCTGACGAGTGGCGTGGTCGACGGCACCGGCCTGCTCGGCGCCAGCTCCGCAATCGGCAAGACCGGCATGTTCACGCCGACCGGCACGCTCGCGGGCTGGTTCTCGTCGGGCAGCGGCACGACGCTCGGCTCGGGTGTCGTCATCAGCGAAGGCGTCGTCATCAGCGAAGGTGTCGTCATCAGCGAAGGTGTCGTCATCAGCGAAGGCGTGGTCATCAGCGAAGGTGTCGTCATCAGCGAAGGCGTGGTCATCAGCGAAGGCGTCGTCGTCAGCGAGAGCCTGACCAAGGGCGAGTGAGCATGTCCGGCACGCAGCGCTTCGTGAACTAGTCAGCACGCAGACTCCACAAGCGGTGCGTCGCGCCACCCCACAACGAGGCCCCATTACTAAGATGGGGCTTCTAGTTTTTACCGGAGAGTTGTGCCCGCACGCGGGATCGACGCCAGCGCCATGAGCACCGACGCTTCGACCACCGCCCGCAGCCCCTGGCAGCGCCTGCACCAGGCGCTGATGCCGGACTACAACCGCAAGGCCACCATCTACTGGTGGGCGATGGTGGTGCTGGGCAGCGTGGCTTTGGTCGCCGCGGCCTGGGAAGTGCAGCAGCTTTCGCTCGGCGTGATCGCGCAGATCGTCCTCGGCACCGCCTTTGCCGTGGCCGCCGGCTTCTTCCCGGTGCGCATCCCGGGCTCGAGGAACTCGTTCGTTGCCGGCGAAGTCTTCATCTTCCTGCTGCTGCTGATCCACGGGCCGGGCGCGGCCACGGTGGCCGCGGCCGGCGAAGGTTTTGTCGGCGCGTTTCGCTCCTCCAAACGCTGGACCAGCCGCATCGCAAGCTTGGCGATGGCCGCGCTGGCGATGAGCATCGCCGGCCACGTCATGGAGTCGGCATGGCCTGGAGCAACGGCCGCAGCTCGATCGCGCCGGCGCTGGTGTTGCTGATCGCCTGCCTGGTGGCCGTCGGCTACTTCATGCTGAACACGGTCTTCGTCTCGCTGGTCATCACCTTCAAGCGCGGCGAGCGCTTCAATCTGCGCGACCACGTCACCAACTTCGGCTCGGTCGGCATCGCCTTCGGCGGCAGCGCGCTGATCGCCGCGCTGCTGCACCTGACGGTGCGCCAATCGGGCATGAGCGTGCTCTTCGGCGCGCTGCCGGTGGTGGCCATGCTGCTGACCACGGTGCACTACTTCATGCGCCAGCAGGAAGCGCAGGAAGTCATTCGCCGCGGCCGCATCGAAGCGGCAGAGCGCGAAGCCAAGCAGGCCGCGCGCCACGTCGAGGCGCTGTCGGAGAGCGAGCGCCGCTTTCACAGCGCGTTCACGCACGCCTCGATCGGCATGGCGCTGGTCTCGGTCGATGGCCGCATCCTGCAGGCCAACACCGCGCTGGCCGGCATCCTCGGCCATGACAGCGGCCAGGTGCTGATCGACAAGCCCTTCTCGGCGCTCGTGGCGCCCGCCGACCGCGCCGTGGTCGAACGCGACTTCGCCCGCATCGGCATGCGCGATCTCGAAACCTTCAACGCCGAAGTGCGCTGCCTGCATGCCGGCGGCGCCGATCTGTGGGCCGCACTGCACTGCGCCTTCTTCACCGAGTCCAGCTCCGAAGCGCCGTGCCTGATCCTGCAGTTGCAGGACATCAGCGCGCGCCGCCATGCCGAAGCGCAGTTGAACCACATCGCCTTTCACGACAGCCTGACCGGCTTGCCGAACCGCAGCCGCTTTCACGCCATGCTGTCGCAGGCCCTGGCCGCGGTGCGCGACGATGCGCAGCGCCACTTCGCGGTGATGTTCCTCGACTTCGACCGCTTCAAGCTGATCAACGACAGCATGGGCCACTCGGCCGGCGACGCTTTCCTGATCCAGGTCTCGCGCCGCATCCAGGACCATGTGCGTCCGGGCGATGTGGTGGCGCGCCTGGGCGGCGACGAGTTCGCGGTGCTGCTGCACCAGGTGGCCGAAGAGAGCGCGGCCACCAACATGGCCGAGCGCCTGCAGCAGGTGCTCAAGCAGCCGATGCAGATCGGCGGCGTCAACGTCACCACCAGCGCTTCCATCGGCATCACCTTCAGCAAGCTCGGCTACGCCACGCCCGAAGAGGTGGTGCGCGACGCCGACATCGCGATGTACCGCGCCAAGGCGGCCGGCAAGGCGCGCTATGCCCTCTTCGACGCCGAGCTGCACACCGAGGTCGCGCAGCGCATGATGATCGAGTCGGACCTGCGCCAGGCGCTGGCGCGCGGCGAGTTGACCGTGGCCTACCAGCCGCTGTTCAACATCGCCACCGGCCGCCTGCGCGGCTTCGAAGCGCTGGCGCGCTGGCACCACGTCGAGCGCGGCAACATCGAACCCAGCATCTTCATCCAGATCGCCGAAGAG
>CAVTAM010000024.1:0-61373 GCA_963732625.1 uncultured beta proteobacterium
AGCGCTTGGCCTCGTCTTCCACCGGCACGCCACCGGGTAAGTTTTCGAGGATGTAGTTGCGGGCTTGGATGCGGTCCTTCATTCACGCGTTCACAGCACGCACGCCGCTCAAAAAATAAACCGCCTCGGCTAGACTGCGGCCAAGGCATCAGCAGGAGTATCTTGAGTGAAAACGCGCAATCAATTGACCGTGGCACGCGCAGCGCGCGTGTTGACCATCGCCGCCGCGGCCGCGGTATTGGCGGCATGTACCACCACGCCCGCAGCGCCGCGCTTTCAGGGCGAATCGCCAGCCTCCATGCTGTGGGTCGGCAACAGCTACTTCTACTTCAACAACAGCATGCACGGCCACCTCGGCGGCTTGCTCAACGCAGCCGGCGTGCGCGGCACCCGCCAGATCGTCGGTGACGATCAGCGGCGCGGGCCTCGACTGGCATGACATGGCGTCGCACTTCAAGCCCGGCACGGGGATGTTGCGCTACAGCTTCACGCCCACCAATGAAGTGGCGTTCAACAAGTTCGAGCGCGCCTACGACCTGGTGTTGATGATGGATTGCAGCCAGTGCCCGATCCATCCGCAGTTGCAGCAGGCGTTTCATGACACGGCTGCGAAGCACGCCGGGGCCGTGCGCAACGCGGGCGCCGAGCCGGCGTTGTTCCTGAGCTGGGCCTATCAGGATCAGCCGCAGATGACGGATCAGTTGGCGGCCGAGTACGTGAAGGCGGGCCGCGCCAACAACATGCGCGTGGTGCCGGCCGGGCCGGCGTTTGCGGCGTCAATCGCCAAGCGCCCCGACCTCAACCTCTACGCGCCCGACAAGCGTCACCCGAGTCTGGCCGGCACGTACCTCGGCGCCGCGGTGGTGATGGCGAGCGTGTTCAAGAAGTCGCCGGTGGGCAACACCTACACGGCGGGTTTGCCGGCCGACGTGGCCCAGCACCTGCAAACGGTCGCTTGGGAAACCGTGCAGTCGTTCAAGCAGTAGTTGTCCTAGCGCTCGTAGACGAAGCCGTCGGCAGGCGCTTGCATCTGCGCGAGCGTGGCGTTGGCGACGATGCCGTCGGCCAGCACGATGACGCTGCCGGCGACTGTCATCGTGGCAATGGCGACACTGGGCTTTGCGCCCTTGACGCTCGCCGCTGCGGTCTGCATCTTCGGTGCGTCCACCGCTGGCGCCTTGCCGGCCGATTGAGCGAAGGCGTGGGTGCCGATCAGGGCGCAGCACGACAGCACAGACATCTTGATGAAGCAGCGTTTCACGAGATTTCCCCCAACGGTTGGCGCCATGTATCCAGCGCGGTGACGGGCAATGCTAGGCGCGTCGACCGTGCAGCAACACCTCGTCATGAAACGAATTGGGCTGCATGGCCATAAATTGCCGTGTCGAAGTTGGCGAACGTCGCATCACTGATCCATTACGTTGCCGGCGTTGGCGGCGTCAGCGCTCCGCCCTGAGGGGGCTTTCTCGGGCCGGTCAGGTTCTCAAGCGGCGAGGCACTGTCGTCTCCGATGATCCAGATCTTCGGCTGCTCGAGCACACGTATCGTGAACGGCTCCTTGGCCTTGACGCGCTTGGCCAACTCCTTGCGCGTCAGGATCGTGGGGTTTCGTGCGGCCGATGACGGCGTTGGCGGCTTCGAGCGCAGCGAACAGGTCGGGGTAAGTCAGCTCGTCGCTGATCACCATCAAGTCGATGTCGCTGGTCGCGGTGTCGGTGTTCTTCGCGACCGAGCCGTAGACGAAGGCCGCGACGAGCTTCTTCGCGAGCGGACTGAGCACCTGCCGCAGCGGTTCGGCCAAGCCGAACGTCTTGTGCACGATGCCCCTCAGTTCCTCGAAGATGGGCGCGTCGGCATTGGCCTGGTAGTGCTTCTGGTTGCCGACCGATCGCACGGTGACGAGCCCGCTGCCAGCGAGCGTGGTCAACTCGCGCTGCACCGCGCCCGAGTTGCTGTGTTCTGGTGAAGAGCGCATCGGCGAGGTTGGAGGCGGCGGGTACGCCCTTCTTGATCGAACCCATTTGGGCAGAGTGTACTCAGTTCGGTTGCGATGCAGTCTGTTTCGGAGTTCAAGTAAGTGGCTGAGTCTGGTCGGCCATTACTACTATTAATTTCGGAGTTCAATGAATGTCTTGCTGTATTGGGAGGAACTGAGCCACAATTTCGGAATTCAATGAATCTATGGGCAATGCAGTTGGAAAAGAACGAGATGACTGAAACTCCGAAATGAATCCAGACCCGCAAGCTGCTTCCCATCCGGTGCGCCTCGAACGCCCTGCTGATCTTGGCGCTTTGGTCAAGACGCGCCGCCGCGAGCAATCACTTCGCATCGACGACGCAGCAGCTCTCAGTGGTGTCTCCGTCGATCTGCTCTCGCGGCTGGAGAACGGCAAGGGCTCGGTGCGGTTCGACAAGCTACTTGCCGTGTTGGACGGCCTGGGCTTGGCTGTCGTCGTTGGCCCCAAAGATCACCCCTTTCTGCAACCGCCACCACCGGCTCACACGAAGCGCCCGTGACCATGGCAGCCATCCCGGCCCACTCGCTTACCCTATGGGCGGACAACCGCAAGGTTGCGGCACTCGGCTACGAGCCGAAGAACGATGCCTGGTCGCTCGAGTACGACCCTGCGTGGATCGACGCACCGCAAGCCTTCCCTCTGTGCCCCGCACTCCCGCTCGAGCGGCCTGCCGCCGGCTATGCCGCCGGCGTCGTCAAGCGCTTCGTGGAGAACCTGTTGCCTGAAGGCCGGGCGCTCGATGTCATCGCCACGACCTATCGCGTGTCCAAGTCAAACATCTATGCCTTGATCAACGCGCTGGGGGCCGAAACGACGGGCGCGTTCAGGTTCTGGCCGACGGGGGAAGTGCCGCCTTCGATCCCTGTCACGCCGCCGCGGGAGATCACGCGCGACGAATTGAACCAGCGCTTGAGCGAGCGCGACGCCATTCCTCTGGCCGTCTGGGACGGCAAGGTCCGCATGTCTCTGGCGGGCGTGCAGGACAAGCTGATGGTCTACCTCGACCGCCCGCTCGAGCAGGGTGGCCGCATGTACTTGGTCGATCCGCCCCTGGCGTCGACTCACATCCTCAAGCCCGAGCCGGGGAGAACATCGACACCTCACCTCGTGGTCAACGAGCACTTCTGCATGTCGCTCGCGCGCCGGATGGGGTTGCCGACCGCCGAGGTCAGCATCTATCGAACGCCCCGGCCCGTGCTCGTGGTGCGTCGCTTCGACCGCGCGGTGGTTCAAACGGCCGAGGGGCCGGTGATCGAACGCCTGCACATCATCGACGCCTGCCAGGCCGCGGACCTGCCCGCGACCTTCAAGTACGAACGCAACTTCGGCAGCGGCGAACACGTTCGCGATATCCGAGAGGGCGTGAGCTTTGAAGTGCTGTTCGGCCGCGTCGAGCAGACGATCAACAAGGCTGCCGCACGCCTGACCTTGCTCCGATGGGCGTTGTTCCAGTACCTGATCGGCAACAGCGACGCGCACGGCAAGAACTTCTCGTTCTTCGTCCGCCGGCAGGGACTGGAGCCCGCACCCTGGTACGACCTGGTCAGCGTGGTCCAGTACCCGGCCATCGACCACGAGCTGGCGATGGCCTACGGCGATGCGTTCTCGCTCGACGAGGTCGGGGCTTTCCAGCTGGCCGACTTCGCGAAGCGCTGCAAGGTCGAGAGGCGGCTGCTTGCCCGTGAAGCCGCACGCCTTGCGAAGCTCGCTACCGAATACGCGCCGGCTCAGGTGGCCGCGAGCGACTACCTGGACGAAGAACGCGCGTTCGCCAAAGGGCTGAGCGACTTTGTCGTGAGCCAAGCCTTGCGACTCGCTTCACTTGCTGGCGAAGCCGTCAAGATCAAGGATGAGTATCTGTAGGTCGCGCGGCCAACACCGCCTCACGATTTGCGGCGACCGATCGACACCACCGGCGCTCCGCGACGCAGCTTGTCCAGATAGTCCGCCCACGCCTGCAGCATCTTGCGCCGCTGCTCGATGAACTCCGTGCGGTTGTAGGCGCGACCCAGGCTGTCGCGCACCGAATGCGCAAGCTGCGCTTCGATGACATGCGGGTCGAAGCCGAGCCGTTCGTGCAGCATCGTGCGCGCCGTGGCGCGAAAGCCGTGGCCGGTGACCTCGTCCTGCGGGAAGCCCATCGCGCGCAGCGCGGCATTGATCGTGTTCTCGCTCATCGCGCGGTCGTGATGGCGCTCGCCGCGAAAGACCATCGGGCCGTGGCCCGTCACCGTGTGCAGTTCGCGCAGCACCGCGACCGCCTGTTTCGGCAACGGCACCAGGTGTGGCGCACCGTGCAGCTTCGCGCGCAGCTCGCGCTTCATGCGCACGGCCGGCACGGTCCACATCGCGGCGTCGAGGTCAAGCTCGGACCACTGCGCGAAGCGCAGCTCGCCCGGGCGCAGCAGCAGCATCGGCGCCAGCTTGAGCGCGGCGCGCACCACGGGCGTGGCGGCGTAATCGTCGCAAGCACGCAGCAGTTCGCCGAAGCGCTTCGGGTCGATGATCGCGGGGAAATGCTTGGAGTTGGGGCGCCTCAGTGCGTCCTTCAGTTCGCGCGCGGGATTGGTGGCCGCCTTGCCTGTCGCAACCGCATAGCGGAAGACCTGGCTGGAGTCCTGCAAGGCGCGGTGCGCCGTCTCCACCACGCCGCGCGCCTCGATGCGCCGCATCACTTCGAGCACTTGCGGCGGCGTGATGTTCGCAATCGGCTGCTTGCCGATCCACGGGAACACGTCCGCCTCGAAGCGCGCGATGATCTTGTCGCCGTAGCTCGCAGCCCACTGGTCGCGCTTGATGGCGTACCACTCGCGCGCGACCGCTTCGAAGGAATCGAGCGGCGGCAACCCTTGTGCCTCGCGCGCGTCCGCTTCGCGCACCTTGGCGAGCGTCTCCCGCTCGGCCTTGCGCTTCTGGCTCGGATCGAAGCCCTCGGCCAGGAGATGGCGCGCGGCATCGGCCTTGCGCCGCGCGATGGCCAGCGTCGTGTCGGGGTAGGTGCCGAGCGACAGCATGTTGCGTTTACCGCCGAAGCGATAGTCGAAGCGCCAGCCATGCTCGCCGCTGCCGTTGACGAACAGCAGCAGCACGGTAAGCGTCCGGCGAACCCGTCTTGACGACGGCCAGTTCGCTCAGCTTGCAGTGATGGTCGGCTGCCAGCGATGCGGCAGCAACTCCTGGACGCGGCTGGCGGGCTGCGTGGGCAAGCGCTCGAGCAGGTCCTTCAAGTAGGCGTACGGCTCGTGCCCGTTGAGCCTGGCCGAGTGCACGAGGCTCATGACGGCGATGTCCCATTCGCTGTTGAACCGTGGTGGGTGACGGCTCCTCATTCGTGATGCTACGCGGCCTTTCGCTCGGCGCGTTGCGAGTCGGTGGTCTTGGCCTTCAAGGCGGCCAACAGAGTCTTCATCTCGCGATGCCCGCGCAGCTTTCGGAAGCGCTGCTTGGCATCGCTGAGCGCGCCGGCCACCCAGCGCAGCGTCATCTGCCCGTCCTTCCAGCGTTTGACGTTGCGCGCGAAGTGCGCGATCGGGCCGTTCAAGTTCTCGATCGGGTTGGTCGTGCGCAGCGTGCGGTACAGCGCCCCCGTGATGCCCAGGCCTTGCACCGTCAAGGTCTCCTCCAGCCCTTCGAGCAAGCTGGCCGCCGCGCCCGGATGCTTGGCCTGCAGCGAGGCGGCCAGGCGCTGCAACTGTCGCTTGGCCAACGCGGGGTCGGTGCCGTCCCACGCGTCACGCAGCGCGCGGCCCACGCTGGCGTGCATCTCCTTGGGCAGATGCTCGATGACGTTGCGCCGTTTGTGCTCCTGGCAGCGCTGCACCAGCGCGCGCCGGCCGAAGCATTCGACGATGGCTTTGCGCAGTGCCTTGCCCCCGTCGATCACCCACAGCCGGGCGCGGTCGGCATCCAGGCCGCGGTCGACCAGATCGCTGAGCAACGAGCGCACCACCCGCGTGTTCTCGGTGGAGCCCTCGCGCAGCCCCAGCACGTGCTTGTCGCCCTTGGCATCGATGCCCAGCGCCACCAGGATGACACGCTCGTGGAAGTGGATGCCGTCGATCATCACCACCGGCAAGTCCAACTTGTCCAGCGGGCACGACAGCCACTCGTCGAGTTGCGCCTGGGTCAGCGCTACCCAGCGCCGCGACACCGCGCTCTTGGACGCCGAGCCGGGCTCGTCGGGTGGCGGCAATTCGTCCAGCGTGCCGGCGTAGCGGCGTGTGGAGACGCCCGCGGCCATCGAGGCGATGGTGGCCATGTCCAGCGGGTCGCGATCGGCGGCCCAGGCAAAGCTGGGCAGCGCCAGCTCGCCGCGCTCAAGACTGCGCGCGCGTGGCTTGGCGATGGCGATGCGCTGGCCGCCCAGCACGACGCTGCTGCGCGTGGTGCCGCCGCGCACGGCTCGGCGCTGCGCGTTGGGCACGTTCTTCGTGCCGCACAGCGCTTGCCGGTCGGCTTCCATCATCGCCGCCAAGACCTGCTTGCCGGCATTCACACACAGGCCGTAGAAGGCATGCCGCACGTCGCGCAGCACCCCTTCGACGTTCAGCGTCAACTGCACCGGCGCGGCCGGAACGACCCGCAGCGCGGGCTTCGTGCGAGACTTCATTTCGGTGGTTCCTTTCTTTGCTTGCTAGGCACCTGGATGTTCGCATCCAGGCGAAAGGAACCGCCACCTCACATCACGCGTTCAACAACTTGCGGGACATCGCCGCTCATGACGGCAGCGGCACGCTTGCCCGCACGCAGGCTCCCGGCGAACAACCAGTTGTTGCGTCCGATGGCGATCGGTCGGATCTGGTTCTCGACCCAGTTGTTGTCGGCCGGCAGACCACCGTCATCCAGGTAGCGCGTGAGGGCTGCCCAGCGGTTCAGGCTGTAGTCGATGGCCTTCGCGGTGGCCGAGCCATCCGGGCACCTTCTGCCGCTGCAACGTCAGCCACTTGTTCAGCGCATCGGCCACCGGCCGCGCCTTCAACTGCCGGATGCGTCGTCGCTCGTCGGGGTCGAGGTCCTGCACCTCGCGCTCGACGTCATACAGCTGTACGAAGTATTTGAGCGCCTCCTCGGCGACCGTGCTCTTGTGGTTCGCCCACAGGTCGAAGAACTTGCGCCGAGCGTGCGCAAGGCAGCCAGCCTCGGTCACACCCATCGTCAGCAGCTGCTTGTAGCCAGAGTAGTCGTCACAGACCAGCTTGCCGCGCCAGCCGCAGTTGTGTCGCTGCCTGGCAGCCCGAGGAACTCGCGTGCATGCAGACCCGGCGCGGCTCTCGGCGAAGTCGAAGACCACCGCCTTGGTCTCGTTGAAGCGCGTCGTGCAATAGCTCCACAGGTACGCGCGGTGCGTCTTGCCGTTGCCCGGCTTGAGCATGGCCACCGGCGTCTCGTCGGCGTGCAGCACGTCGTGCTTCAACAGCTCTGCTGTCAGCGCGTCGACCAGCGGCTGCAGCTGCGCGCCGCATTCGCCCACCCACTGCGCCAGTGTCGAGCGCGCAATGGCCAGACCGGCGCGCTCGAAGATGCGTTCCTGCCTGTACAGCGGCAGGTGATCGAGGAACTTGGCGACCAGCACCTGGGCCAGCAGCCCAGTCGTCGGGATGCCCTTGTCGATGATGTGCGGCGCGACAGGCGCCTGCACCAGCGTCTCGCACTTGGCGCACACCCACTTGCCGCGCACATGGCGCTCGACGGTGAACACGCCGGGCGCGTAGTCCAGCTTCTCGGCCACGTCCTCGCCGATGCGCTTGAGCGCGCAGCCGCAACTGCAGGTGGTGTTCTCGGGCTCGTGGTGGATCTCGCGGCGCGGCAGGTGCGCCGGCAGTGCCTGGCGCTTGGGCTGCTTCTTCTCGCCCGTGTCCTTGCTCGCGGGGCAGGACCTTGTCGAGCTCGGCCTGCAGCGCCGCCAGGTCGGCGTCGATGGTCTCTTCGAGCAGGCTCTTCTGCTCGGCGTTGAAGGCCTCGGACTTGGCGGCGAACTTCAGTCGCTTGAGCACCGCCATCTCGTGCGTGATCTTGTCGATCGTGGCCTGCTTGAACGCGATCTCGCGTCGCGGCGCTCGATCTCGACCCGTCCGGCCATCAGAGAGCGAACCATCTCGCGCAGTTGCGGCGCGTCGAGTTGGTTCAGTTGGGTCGTGTCGATCACGGAGCGTGATCGTGCCCGATGTCACGCCGAGCCGACATCGGCACAATCAGCAATTGCAGGACGAGCTCGCGTCTCAGAGCAGGCGGATGACACCGGCTTCGCCGATGCGCTGCCACGGCAGGCCGAGCACGAGCGCGTCGAGTTGTAGGTGCGTCAACGACAGTGTGGTGCCCGCATCCTTGGGCCACACGAACTTGCCCTGGTTGAGCCGGCGCGCGGCCAGCCACACGCCGATGCCGTCGTGCACGAGCACCTTCATGCGGTTGGCTCGGCGGTTGGCGAAGAGGTAGGCGTGGTGCGGGTGCGCTGCGCCGAAGACACGCACGACCCGGGCCAAGCGCGGCTTCGGTTCCGGCTCGCATGTCCAGTGGCTCGACTCCCAGCCAGACGGTGTCGATGCGGATCACTTGAGCAGTTCGCGAAGCCAGCCCGCGCACTGCGCCGATGCGGCCAACGGCCAGGTCACGTTCACGGCCAGTGCGCCGCGCCGAAGTTCGATCCGGATGTCGTTGACCACGGTGGGCGCTGGCGGGCGCCATCGTCACGGGGATGAACGTCGTCACCTCCGGTGTCGCGACGCTGTGCCCATGGCGCCACCAGCTTGCCGGCGCCACTTGTGAACGAGATTGGCGTTCAAGCCATGGGCCAACGCGACTTGCGCGACCGACGCACCAGGATGCTTCGCACTCGCTCAGCACCTTCGCCTTCAACTCGTCATCGTGACGGCGCCGACTGCCGCGCTTGGACGTGTTCCATGGTGTCCACTTGAATCCTTTGGTGGACACCATCGTCACCTGACGACATCGGCTTTCTCAAGACGTGTTCGCCGGACGCTTACGCAGCACGAGCCCGTCACCGTCGCTCAAGCGCTTGCGCGGATCGCCCGGCTTGATGGTGCGTATCGTCGTGTCGGAAGGGATCAGGTGACGCGCCATTGGAGTAACTGCTGCCTTTTTGGGCAGAGTGCAGCTGGCTTACTGCCAAACTTACTCCACGAGGCAGGAGTACTCCAGAGCTTTCATGCAACCGCATGAGACAACAAAAAAGCCCTAGGGATGCACTGAAGAAGTGGCTGAACTGACGAGCATCAGCGCGCCGGTTTTCGCAATGCGAGATTCGAACGATTCGAAGATCAATTTCGGCCTTTCGACGGCGCGCGAAGCGCGTTTTTCGCGGCCTTCGGGCCGCATTGCCGCATCACAGACGCACCTGTGCCATCAACCGCTTTCGATCGAGGTAGATGTTGGCCAGCGCAAGCGCCGTGAACGCGCGCGTGGCGTTCTTGGCCAGGCCGCGGTAGCGCACCTTGGCAAAGCCCCACAGCCGCTTGAGCACGCCAAACACATGCTCGACGCGCGCGCGGATGCGCGACTTGTTGCGGTTCTTCGAGCGCGTGGCCTCATCGACTTCGCCTTTCCTGCGCACGCGCTGGTTGGTGAAGTCCTTGGCCAGCGGCGCCTTGCCGGCGATCAACTCCTTCTGACTCGCGTAGGCGCTGTCGCCATACACGCGCTGCTCGTTGCCGTGCAGCAGCTCGGGCAGCGGATGCTTGTCGTGCACGTTGGCCGCGGTGACCACAGCGCTGTGCGCCAGCCCGCTTTGGCTGTCCACGCCGATGTGCAGCTTCATGCCGAAGTACCACTGCTGGCCCTTCCTGGTCTGATGCATCTCGGGGTCGCGCGCGTTGTCGGCGTTCTTGGTCGAGCTGGGCGCGCCGATGATGGTGGCGTCCACGATGGTGCCGGTCTTGACCTTCAAGCCGCCTTGCTGCAGCACCTCGCCGACCTTGGCGAACAGTTGCTCGCCCAGCTTGTGGTCGTTGAGCAAGCGGCGGAACTTGAGCATCGTGGTCGCATCGGGTACCGGCTCGCGCCCGAGGTCAATGCCCACGAAGCGGCGCAGGCCGGCGCTGTCGTACAGCGCTTCTTCGCAGGCTTCGTCGGCCAGGTTGAACCAGTGCTGGATGAAATGGATGCGCAGCATGCGCTCCAGGCCGATCGGCGGGCGGCCTCGCACGCCTTGGGGTAATGCGGCTGGATGACATCGCACAACGCAATCCACGGCACGATCGTATTCATGGTCGCCAGGAACTCGTCGCGCCGCGTGGGCTTGCGATATCGCTCAAAGCCCGCACTCTGATCGGCCGCCATCGCAAAGGTCTGTTGCTTCATCGCTCTTCAACGCATCACGTCAATCGGCGTGGACCTTTTTCAGCAAATCCCTAGAGCGTTGATTCTCTAGGGCTTTTGAGACGTTCCGGGACTTCTTTGGATTTCCTGGAACTGCTGTCTGGTGGCCTGGGGCGGAATCGAACCACCGACACGCGGATTTTCAATCCGCTGCTCTACCAACTGAGCTACCAGGCCTTTGAAGGACGCAAAGTATAGCGGCGGGGCGCGCTCAGACGCCGCCGCCGCGCTTGTTGCGCGTCAGGTCCACGCCCAACTGCTTCAACTTGCGGTACAGGTGTGTGCGCTCCAGGCCGGTCTTCTCGGCGACGCGGGTCATCGAGCCGTTTTCCCTGGCGAGATGGAACTCGAAATAGTTCTTCTCGAAAGCGTCTCGCGCCTCGCGCAGCGGACGGTCGAGATCGAAGCTTTGCTGGCTTTGCGGGCCGCTGGGCAGAGCGGGGATCTGCAGCGCGGCCACGCTCTCGCTGTGCGTCGGGTAGCCGAAATCGGCAGCGACGAAGCCGCCCAGTTGCGGCGGGCTGCGCATCGCGCCGAGCAGGCCGCCGTGCATCGGCGGCGCACTGGCCAGCGAGGGCGCCATCGACAGCGGCGCCGGGCCAGCCGCACGTGCCGTCAAGGCCGATGGCGCCGACGGTTTGGCCAGCGCCTGATCCACCGCGCGCAGCAGCTTCTGCAGCGTGATCGGTTTTTCGAGGAAGGCCATGGCGCCGAACTTGGTGGCCTCGACCGCAGTGTCGATCGTGCCGTGGCCGCTCATCATCACCACCGGCATCGTCAGCAGACCAGCGGCGCCCCACTCCTTCAACAGGCTGATGCCATCGACGTCGGGCATCCAGATATCGAGCAGCACCAGGTCCGGGCGCACGCGCTCGCGCGCGGCTCGGGCCTGCGCGGCGTTCTCGGCCATCTCGATGGCATGGCCTTCGTCGGTCAGGATTTCCGACAGCAGCGCGCGGATGCCGACTTCGTCGTCGACGACGAGGATCGTGGCCATGTCAGGGTTGCAGGCCGCGAGCGAGGCGTGTTGGAGCTTGTGTCATGTCAGGGCCGCAGTCTTTGGGGCAACCGCAGAGAGGGCGAATGATAACGACACCCGCGCGCCCTGAACCGGAGCGCCTTCCTGGGCCACGACGTTGCCCGCGCGCAGCCGCGCGCCATGCTCGTCGGCGATCTTCTTCACCACCGCCAGGCCGAGGCCGGTGCCTTTGCTTTTGGTGGTGATGTAGGGCTCGAAGGCGCGCTTCAACACCTTCTCTGCAAAGCCCGGGCCGTTGTCCTGCACGGCCAGGCGCACCGCACGCGCGTCGCCCTTGTCGCCGCCGACCAGCTCGGTGCTGATCTGCACGCGGCCGTCGGCCTGCTCGGCCACCGCGTCGAGTGCGTTCTGCACCAGGTTGTGGATGACCTGGCGCAACTGCGCCGGGTCGCCCTGGATCGGCGGCAGCGCTGCCGCGCAGGAGGCGACGAGGCGACCGCGCTCTGCCGCGTCGCCGTACAGCGCCAGCACCTGCATCACCAGGGCGTTGAGGTCCAGGGCGATCAACTGCGCGGCCGGCAGGCGCGCGTAGTCGCGAAACTCGTTGACCAGGCGCTTCATCGCGTCGACCTGCGACACGATCGTCGCCACCGAGCGCCTGAGCAGCCCGGCCTCGTCGCCGCTGAGCTTGGGTTCGAGCTTCATCTGCAGGCGCTCGGCGGAGAGCTGGATCGGCGTCAGCGGGTTCTTGATCTCGTGCGCCAGGCGGCGCGCGACTTCGCTCCACGCCGCCTGGCGCTGCGCGGAGACGACTTCGCTGATGTCGTCGAAGACCAGCAGCCGTGCATCGGCCGGCAGCGTGGCGCCGCGGATCAACAGCGAGAGCGTTTCGGCGTCTGTGGCGCGTGAGGTGGCGCTGGAGCCCGGCGCGGGCAAATCGAACGCATCCTGCCAATGATCGCGCTCGCCGGCCTCGGGGCTGGCGGTGTGCAGCTCGAAGCGCTGCCACACCGCCTGCGCAAAGTCTTCCATCCCCGGCACCTCTTTCAGCTCACGGCCGCGAAACGCCGACAGCGGCACTTTCAAGATGCGCGTCGCACCGGGGTTGACGGTGTCGATGTGGCGCTCGGCGTCGAAGACGATCACGCCGGCGGTCAGGCTGTCGAGGATGGTCTGCAGGTGCGTGCGCGCGCTCTCGAGTTGCGAGACGCCGCGCTGCACCTCTTCGCGCGCGTGGCCGAGCTGCTCGGTCATGTCGGCAAAGCTGCGCGTCAGGCCGCCGATCTCGTCGCGCGAGGTGGAGACCGGCTTGGCGGTGAGGTCTCCTGCGGCGACCTGCTTGACGCCTTCAGCCAGCAGCAGCAGCGGCCGCGCCAGTTGCGTGCCGAGCACCGCGGCCAGCAGCACGGCGCCGAACACGGCCAGCACCAGCGCGAGTGTGAGCGTGCCGAGGTACATGCGGCGCAGGCCGTCGCGCGCCAGCGCGCGCTGCTGGTACTCGCGGTAGGCGCTCTGCACCGCCAGCGCATTGCTCGCCACAGCCGGCGGGATCGGCTGCACGACGAGCAGGAAGCGGTCCTCGCTGCCGAAGGCCAGATCCGTGGCCGGCAGGCGCGCGATCGCCCGCACGCGCGCGCGCTGCACGGCGTTGGCCACGTTCTCGTCGTCGAGGCCTTCGATCTGGCTGACCACGCGCTGGCTGCGCGCCTGGCGCAGCAGTGCCGGGCTCGGCCGGTCGGGCGCGATCACGGTGCCCGTACCGCTGGCGGTGAGCAGAATCTGACCGGCACCGCCGACCAGCACCACCTCCTGCGCCGAGAGCTGCTCGCGCACGCGCTCCAGCGCCAGCGGCGTCGGCGCCGTGCGCAAATCGGCCAGGCGGTCGGCCGCGGTGCGGGTCTTGCTGCCGAGATCGGTGACGAGCGAATCGAGCGTGCCGCGGCCGAGATCGATGCCGGCGTCGAGCGCGTTCTGCACCCGCGCGTCGAACCAGACCTCGATGCTGCGCGAGACGAACTGCACGCTGACGGTGTAGATCAGCAGGCCCGGCAGCACGCCGACGAGCGCGAAGATGCCGGCGAGCTTGATCAGCAGCAGGCTGCCGAACTTGCCCTGCCGCGTGCGGATCGCCAGCCGCAGCGCCGCCAGCAGGATCACCAGCACCAGCAGCGCGGCCACCGCAATGTTGAGCCACAGCAGCGATTCGATGTGGCGCTCGACGAAGGTGCCGCTCTCGCCGGTCAGCGAGAGCACGAACAGCAGCACCAGGCCGACGGCAACGAAAGCCGTCACGGCGACGAGGCCGCTCCAACGCGCCGCGGACTCTTGCTCACTGGAGCACCCCCGCGCTGCGCGCGGCCCCGCCGAGCGGGGCGGAGCACTCGCTTCGGAGCGGCCGTGCGCTCGTGCTCATTTCGGCTCCGAAGCTCGCGGCGCGGCATTTGCCGGCGGCGGCGCAGCCGCAGGCGCCGCTTCGAGCTTCATCACCCGCTCGACGCCGAGCGCCCAGTCGCTGCCGCCGCCGACGCCGGTGACGCCGATCTGCAGCGGCCGCGGCAGCTGCGAGGTGTCGAGCACCCAGTCGAACTCGACGTAGTACCTGCTGTCGGCATCGACCAGTGCCGCGTCGGCAATGCGCCAGCCGCTGCTGCGCGTGAAGATCGCCATCGCTTCATCCAGCGTGGCATGGCTTTGGCCGAGGCCGCCCTGGCTGACGCGCCAGGTCGAGGTCAGCGGCTGGAAGGTCAGCCGCCACTCGCGGCGCACACGCGCAATACGCTCGTCACGCCAATACCAGCGCGGCCTCCACAACGTGGCCGTGGCCAGAAAGTACAACGGCACACCACGCCGCGCGGCCTCTTCCACCGGCGGTGGCAGCTGGACGCGCAACTGGTAGTCGAGCTGCACGGCTTCGGCGCTGCGCGTGCCCGCCAGGGCGACCACTTCAACCGGCGGCGGTGGCTGTTGCGCCGGCTGCTGGGCCTGTACCGCAGCCAGCGTGCAAAGCAGCAACGCCGCGATCCACGGCCGCACCCGGTTCAACGGCCCGCGCTGCGCGCGGGGCCGGTGGAAGTGGCGGTCCGCAGCGGCGCAAGGCATGGCTCGATTCAGCGGTGGGGCTCTTTGTGCAACAGGGCGTAGAAAAAACCGTCGGCGGGCGGCGTTGGCCCGGCCGAACCATTGTCCGGCAGGGGCAGCAGGTGGCCGGGCGAGGCGGCGTCCAGCCGAGCCTCCGTCGGGCCGTGCCGTTGCAAAAAAGCGTCGATCTGCGCCTGGCCCTCGGCCTTGAAGACCGAACAGGTGGCGTAGAGCAGCCGCCCGCCGGGTGCCAACAGCGGCCACAGCGCCTCGAGCATCTCGGCCTGCAGGCGCGCCAGCGTGGTGATGTCCTGCGGCCGGCGCAGCCAGCGGATGTCGGGGTGGCGGCGCACGATGCCCGAGGCGCTGCACGGCGCGTCGAGCAGGATGGCGTCGAAGGGACGGCCGTCCCACCAGGTATCCGGATGGCGCGCGTCGCCGGCGCGCAGCGTGGCTTGGAGGTGCAGGCGGTCGAGGGTTTGCTGGACGCGGATCAGGCGTTGCGCATCCGAGTCGAGCGCCAGCAGATCGAGCTCGGCAAGTTCGAGCAGGTGCGCGGTCTTGCCACCGGGCGCCGCGCAGGCATCGAGCACGCGCGCGCCCTTTGCCAGGTTCTGCAATCCGGCGCCGAGCAGCAGCGGCGCGGCGCGCTGCGCGGCAGCGTCCTGCACCGAGACGTCGCCGTCGGCAAAACCGGGCAGCTCGTGCACCGGCTGCGGTGCATCGAGCAGCAGGGTGTGCTCGCCGAGCACCTGCCCCGGCACGCGCTGCGCATACGCCGCAGCCGTCGTGCGCCGCGCGTTGATGCGCAGCGTCATCGGCGGGTGGCGGTTCGCTGCGGCGAGCAGCGCCTGCCACTGCGCCGGCCAGTCCTGTTTCAAGCGATCGATCCACCACGGCGGGTGATTGAACGCGCCTGCCGGCGTGCGCTCGGCCGCGGCCACCAGCGCCTCGCGCTCGCGCAGGAAGCGGCGCAGCACGGCGTTGATGAAGCCCGAGGCCGCGGGCGTTCGCTGCCGCGCCGCATGCACCGCCTGATCGACCAGCGTGTGGTCGGCGTACAGCGGCTGCTCGCGCGGCCACAGCAGCGCGATCGCGGTCAGCAGCAACGCCGAGACCTCGCGCGGCGGCGCCTTCGGCGCGACGAGCGCCTGCACCGCCTGCGCGGCGCCGAGACGGCGCAGCGCTTCGAACGACAGCGCCTGCGTGCCGGCGCGCGCGGGTGCCGGCACGGTGGCGATCAGCTCGGTCAGCGAGCGGCCGGCCAGTACGCCCTGCACCATGTCGGCGCTGTGGGCCAGGAGTTGTGAGAGCGCGAGCGATGGGGTCAAGCATGAGAGTCTAAGCACGGCTTCGAGCGACACGTGCAGAATGGCCCATCCCCTCATTCACCTCTGGTCAAGGACGAAGTCATGCCCGCCACCAGCATGCCGATTTTTCGCGACGAACAAGACCTGGCCACGCTGCCGGCGTCGGAGCGCATCCGCTACCGCCTGGTCGGTGCCGATTGCCGCTTCCATGCCAACGACAACATCTCGGCTTATGTCAAGGAAGGCGAGTTGGACGAGCTGAAGGCCGAGGTGCAGGCCAAGATGCAGGAGGTGTTGTCCTCGCTGGTCATCGACACCGACAGCGACCACAACACGGGCGACACCGCCCGGCGCGTCGCCAAGATGTTCATCGACGAAGTCTTCGCCGGGCGCTACCGGCCGATGCCGTCGGTGACCGAGTTCCCGAACTTCTCGCGCCTGAACGAGCTGATGATCGTCGGCCCGGTGAAGGTGCGCAGCGCCTGCTCGCACCACCTCTGCCCGATCTTGGGCCGGGTCTGGATCGGCATCATGCCCAACGAGCATTCGAACCTGATCGGCCTGTCGAAATACGCGCGCATTTGCGACTGGATCATGAGCCGGCCGCAAATCCAGGAAGAAGCGGTGACGATGCTGGCCGACGAGCTGCAGACCCGCGTCAAGCCCGACGGCCTGGCCATCGTCATGGAAGCCGACCACTTCTGCATGCACTGGCGCGGCGTCAAGGACGACGAGTCGATGATGACCAACTCGGTGATGCGCGGCGCGTTTTTGAAGGACGCCAATCTGCGCCGTGAGTTTTTGTCTTTGCTCTCGAAGAAGAACGGAAACTAGCCATGCTCGTGCGCCTCATGTACGCCAGCCGCGCCGTACCCGCGGTCGATCAGGAAGAGCTGATCGCCATCCTGAAGAAGAGCAAGGTCAACAACGCCAAGAGCGGCGTCACCGGCGCGCTGTGTTTCTCCGAAGGCGTCTTCATCCAGGTGCTCGAAGGCGGGCGCACGGCGGTCAGCAAGCTCTACAACCGCATCGCCAGCGACGCCCGCCACAGCGAGGTCGTGCTGCTGAACTTCGACGAGATCGAAGAGCGCCGCTTCTCCGGCTGGTCGATGGGCCAGGTCAACATGCAGCGCCTGAACCCTGCGCTGCTGCTGAAGTACTCGGAGTGCGCCAAGCTCGACCCGTATGCCGTAAGCGGCAAGGTGTCGATGGCGCTGTTCGAGGAGATGGTGGCGACCGCCGCGATCATGGGGCAGGGCTGATCGGCGCCGCTACAGCAGCTTCACGGCGGGCAGCTTGCGCATGGCGCGGTCGAACGTGGCGGTGAACGAGCAGCCGAGCCGGCGGTGCTTGGCGGCGACGAGACAGTCCGAGAATCCGCAGGCGTTGCGCTCGAACATGTCGAGCGCCATCGCCACCCCATCGCGGTCTTCAAATGCAAAGGCCGTCTCATCGATCAGGCTGCGCACGGCCAGCACCTGCGACGCCTTGTCCCGTTGATAGGCCGAACGCAGCGTCCAAAGCGCTTCAGCCAGTACGACATCGGTCACCAACAACGAACCGGGCGTGCCGCCATGCTCAGCCAGCAGTGCATCGATGCGCTTGTTCTGCGCAGGTGCGTCGTTGAGCCACAGGCGCAGCAGGATGTTGGTATCGATGCCGATCACCGCGCGCGCTTGGCAGGCTTAGAATCGCGCGCGCGTGAAGCCCGCATGTATTTGCGCGCCAGCTCTTGGCCCACCGCATCGCGTTGCTGCTCGATCGTCAAGGCGGCGCTATGCGGCGACTTCAGCAATCCGCGAATGCGCCGCGCATCGGGCTTCACGGCCCGCGCCGTGATCGTGTTGTCGGGCTGCAGCGCAAAGTCGAGAACCGACCCGGCATCAAGCCCCAATCGGTCGCGGATCTCCTTGGGCAAGGTGAGCTGACCCTTGCTGGTGAGTGTTGCGAACATCGCTTCTTCCTTCACTACGAGTACATCCTTACAGTGTAGCGCGGTAAGGATCAAGGGATTTGGCGAGCTGCGCGTGCAAATTTCCGTTGGTGTGGCACTGCCTGCTGACGACGTGGCACGCTCGGTCTCTCAGCCCCTGGCATCGCAGGTGGCGAAGGTGACGCCGCCGTCGTGGGCGATCTGCTCGATCGGCTGGCCGGTGGCGTTGTAGGTGCTCGATTGCTGGGTGGCTTTACCCCAGCGCGTCCGCCCAAATCGTGCGCGCCCAGTTCCACGCGTAGTTGCCTTCCTGCTCGTTGGGCGCGCTGCTCAGGCCGCCAGAGCCGGCCACCGTTTTGAAGGTCTTATCCGCCGCCACGTACTCGTGAACGCTGGCGACGTGGATGACGTTCTTGGCGTCGGTGAAGCTGTAGCAGGTGTTGGTCAGCATCGGCGCCGGGTTGATCTCCCAGCCGGCGAGTTCAGCCACGATCGCTGCGGCGGCGACCTTGGCGTGGCTGTTGGCCATGTGGCCGCTCTTGGGCATCGCCGGCGCGATCTGGATCGAGTCGCCGAGGACGTGGATGTCTTTGTGTGCCGTGCTCTCGAAGGTCTGGTAGTTGACGTTGCACCAGCGCGCGTTGGAGTTCGCCAGGCCCGTCTGCACGGCGATGGCACCGGCGCGCATCGGCGGCAGCACGTTGAGCACGTCGGCCTTGACGTCGTCCTGGACTTCGAACTTCACCGTGTTCGTGCGCGCATCAACGGCAGTGGCGTTGTGCTGGCCGCGGAACTCGACCATGCCCGGGTACTGCTCGGCCCAGACCTTCTTGAACAGCGCGCCCTTGCTCGTCACGTCGGGGTTGGCGTCGAGGATCAACACTTTGCTCTTCGGCTTGGCGGCCTTGAAGTAGCTCGCCACCTGGCAGGCGCGCTCGTACGGCCCCGGCGGGCAGCGGTACGGCGCCAGCGGAATCGTGATGGCGTAGGTGCCGCCGTCGGCCATGGCTTCGAGCTGCTTGCGCAGCGCCACCGTTTCGGGGCCGGCCTTCCAGGCTTGCAGGATGCGGCCTTCGCCCTGCGCGGCGCGCAGGCCCTGCACGCTGTCGAACATCATCTCGACGCCGGGCGAGAGGATCAGCTTGTCGTAGGCGATCGTCGGCCCCGACGCCAGCACCGCGACCTTCTTCACCGGGTCGATCGAGGTCACCATGTCCTTGACCACGCGCACGCCGTGCTTGCTGGTCAACGTGTCGTAGCGCGCGGTGACGTCGGCGAGGGTCTTGCTGCCGCCGATGACGAGGTTGCTGATCGGGCACGACACGAACGCGTCGTTCGGCTCGACGAGCACGACGTCGATCTTCTGTCCGGAGAACAGTCGCACGTACTTGGCCGCGGTGGCGCCGCCGTAGCCGCCGCCGACGACGAGCACACGCGCCTTGGCCGGCGCGCCACCGCTCCCGGTGCTGGCGCAGCCGGCCAGAGAGGCCACACCCAGCGCGCCCGCGCCAAGCAGCCATTCACGTCGTTGCAATGTCATGGCCCGCCCCTTCACTTCTTCTGCGCCGCGTAGTACGCGGCAATGGTGTCGATCTGTGTGTCGGAGAAGCCCTTGGCGAGCTGGTGCATCACCGTGGCCGGGCGGGTGCCGGCCTTGAAGGCCTTCATCTGCTCGACGAGGTAGCCCGCCGGCATGCCGGCCAGGCCGGGCACGGCGGCGTTGGGCACGGCCTGGCCTTGGGTGCCGTGGCAATTGGCGCAGGTGGCGGCCAGCGCCTGCTGCTGCAGCGTCTTGGCATCCTGTGCGACAGCGGGCGTGAAGCCCGCACCGGCCAGCGTGGCCACCATCAGCACCGCTCGCAGCGGCCGCATCCACCGGGTTTGCACGTCGGATCTCCTTCGTCGGGACCAGCCCATTTATTGATCTACAGCAATATACTGATCCGCCAATTCAGGCGGCAGCGGGGAATCCAGTAGCGCGCACGACAAGCGCAGCGCGTCGGCCGCGTCGGCGTGCAGCGCCGGCCCGTCGGTGAGCGCGCGTGCGGCGTCGAACCAGCTGCGCACGAGCATCGGCCGCAGCAGCCACGGCAGGGCCTGCAGCTCGCGCAGCGCACGCAGCGCGGCGTCGATGTCATAGCCCTGGCGGGCCGGCACGTCGGCGTGGTCGAGCCACGGCGCGGTGACGCTGTCGTACCAGTCCTGGCTGACCGAGCCGTAGCCGGTGGGGTCGAGGTGGATTTCGGTCGTCGGCACCAATGTGGACAGGAAGCCGCAATAGACGCAGATCGCGTGGACCTGCTGGCGGTCGAGGGTTTCGAACTCGGTGGCCGCCGCGGCCGGGGGCGCCACCGCGCTGCCGGCCAGCAGATGGCGCAGCGCGATCCAGCGCAACTGGTCCATCGACGTGACCACGCCATCGGCGGTGAGCAGGCCGCGCGCCGCGCCGATGAGCTCCTGGCGCGGCGCCACCGGGCCCAGCGCGAGCCGGCGCGCGAAATGCTCGAACCAGGGCAGGCGCTGCGAGCGCCACAGCTGCGCGATGTCGTCGAAGAGCTGTGCCGTCTGCGGCGCCGGCAAGGCGTTGACCTGCGACTGCCAGGCCTGCGCCTCGACCGCGCTGCCGGGCACGACCATCAGTGCCAGAACCGCGGCGCGGTACCACGCCGGCTCGTCGAGCGAACGCAGCCGGCGCAGCGTGTGGTGCTCGCGCGGGCCGCCGCGCGGCGGCATGCTAATGCGCACATGCACGAGGTTGGCCGACTGCGGCAAGGTGCGGGGCGACAACAGCGACATGGCGCTATTGCAGCACACGGCAAGCGTCAGGTGGGCCGCGATTGGCGCCAGCGCGCATGCCCGAGCGCGCGCAGCGTGCACGCCGGGCAGTGGCCGCAGCCATAACCCCAGGCGTGGCGCGTGGCGCGCTCGCCGAGGTAGCAGGTGTGGCTGTGCTCTTCGATCAGGGCCAGCAGCGCCGCGCCGCCGATCGACTCGGCCAGCGCCCAGGTGGCGGCCTTGTCGATGAACATCAGCGGTGTCTCGATGGCCAGCGGCGCATCGAGGCCCAGGGTCAGCGCGCGCTGCATCGCCCGGATCGTCTCGTCGCGGCAATCGGGGTAGCCGGAGTAGTCGGTCTCGCACATGCCGCCGACCAGCACCGCGGCACCGCTGCGGTACGCCAGCGCCGCCGCGGCGGTGAGGAAGAGCAGGTTGCGGGCCGGCACGAAGGTGTTGGGCAGGCCGCTGGCTTGCATCTCGATGGCGCGCGCCTCGGTCAGCGCCGAGTCGCCGAGCGACTTCAGCAGCGACAGATCGATCAGGTGATCGTTGCCCAGGCGCGGCGCCCAAGCTGGGAACACACGGCGCAACTCGCGCAAGACCGTCAGCCGGCAGTCGAGCTCGATCCGATGGCGTTGGCCGTAGTCGAAGGCGACGCTGTCGACGCGGTCGAAGCGCTCGGGCTGCGACAGGGCCCAGGCCAGGCAGGTCGTCGAATCCTGTCCGCCGGAGAACAGTACCAGCGCGTGGCGCTGATTCATTGCCCCGGCTTGGACGTCTTCAACGCGTAGCGCGGCGCTTTGGTGTGCGCGTCCTCGCCGCCGTAGAACTTGCCCTCGGGGTAGTACTCGGCGGCCATCTGCACCTTGCTCGCCGTGGCCGGGCCGCTGACATGGTCGATGTAGGCCAGCGCCATGTCGGTGCCGGCGGAGACGCCGGCCGACGTCCACACCGGGCCATCGACGACCCAGCGCTCTTCGACCACCTGCACGTCGCCCAACTCGCGCAGGCGCTTCAACGACGCCCAATGCGTGGTCGCGCGGCGGCCGTGCAACAGCCCGGCGCGGTGCAGGATGAAGGCCCCCGTGCAGACCGACATCACGCAGCGCGTGTGCTGCTCGACCTGGTGCTTGACAAAGGTCATCAGCGCCGGGTTGTCGACCTGCTCGCGCGTGCCCTGCCCGCCCGGCACGACGAGCACGTCGAGCGGCGGGCAGTCTTCGAAGCTGAACTCGGGCACCACCGTCAGGCCTTTGGCGCAGCGCAGCGGCTCGGTGCTCTGGCCGACGAGATGGGTGCGCACGCTGGTGCCGATCAGGCCCCACATGCCGAACATTTCCCACGGGCCGATGAAGTCGAGCTCTTCGACGGCAGGAAAGACGAGGACGCCGATTTTCATGAGCTGCGCACTTCCCCTTGGCCGAGAACGATCCACTTCAATGACGTGAGGCCTTCGAGGCCGACCGGCCCGCGGGCGTGGAATTTGTCGGTCGAGATGCCGATCTCGGCACCGAGGCCGAACTCGAAGCCGTCGGCAAAGCGTGTGCTGGCGTTGACCATGACACTCGCCGAATCGACCTCGCGCACGAAGCGCATCGCGTTGGCATGGTTGGCGGTGAGGATGGCGTCGGTGTGGTGCGAGCCGTGGCGGTGGATGTGGTCCATCGCCTCATCGAGCGACGCGACGACCTTGATGCTGATGATCGGCGCCAGATACTCCTCGGACCAATCGGCGTCGCTGGCGTCGATCACCTTGGCGCCGCCCGTCTTCGACAGCAGCGCTTTGGCTGCCGCGTCGCAGCGCATCTCGACGCCCTTGGCCGCAAAGATCGCGCCGAGGCGCGGCAGGAACGCCGCGGCCTGCGCGCGGTGCACGAGCAGCGACTCGGCGGCATTGCACGGGCTGTATTTCTGCGTCTTGGCGTTGTCGGTCACGGCCAGCGCCATCTCGAGATCGACCTCGGCATCGACGTAGAGGTGGCAGTTGCCGTCGAGGTGCTTGATCACCGGCACTTTCGCTTCACGGCTGATGCGCTCGATGAGGCCCTTGCCGCCGCGCGGGATGATCACGTCCACGTACTCGGGCATGGCGATCAATCTGCCGACGGCCTCGCGGTCCGTCGTCTCGACGAGCTGCACGCCCTCGGCCGGCAGGCCCGCCTCGAGCAGCGCCGCCTGCACCTCGCGCGCCAGCGCCAGGTTCGACTGCAGCGCCTCCGAGCCACCGCGCAGGATCACCGCGTTGCCGCTCTTGATGGCCAGCGACGCGGCTTCGATCGTCACGTTGGGCCGGCTCTCATAGATCATGCCGAAGACGCCGAGCGGCACACGCATGCGGCCGACGTGGATGCCGCTCGGCTGGCGCTTCATCTCGGTGATTTCGCCCACCGGGTCGGGCATCGCGGCGAGCTGCTCGCAGCCGATCGCCACCGTGCCCAGCGCCTGCGCAGACAGCTTCAGGCGATCGAGCAGCGGCGCGGCCAGCCCGGCGGCTTGCGCGGCGGCAACGTCTGTCGCGTTGGCAGCCTGCAAGGCGCTGGCGTTGGCGCGAAGGCGCCGCGCCAAAATCAGCAGCGCGGCGTTCTTGGCCGCGGTCGGCGCAGCGGCCATCGCCCGCGAGGCCGCCCGTGCGGCCACGCCAACGTGGGCCATGTAGGCGGCGATGTCAGTCGGGTTCATGGGCGCGAATTCTTACAGAAGCCGGCCGTCCGTCGCGGCGAATCCTATTTAATGCTGCACTGCGCCCCGAGCCAGCGCCCGGTGGCCGACGATTTGATCTCCACCGGCGCGCCCGGCTCCACCTTGTCGCCGACCTTGACGTCGGCCATGCGGCCCTTGCCGGTGTAGCTGGCGCTCCAGCCGCGAGCGCTGGTCATCGTCATGCTGCCGCTGACCTCGCCGGTGAAGCCGTCGGACTGG
Organism: uncultured beta proteobacterium; assembly: GCA_963732625.1. GTDB lineage: Bacteria > Pseudomonadota > Gammaproteobacteria > Burkholderiales > Burkholderiaceae_C > CADEEN01. The sequence goes on from CAVTAM010000024.1 coordinate 23,350, forward strand.
CTGCAGCGGCCCGTGAATTGCATCGTCGGGCCATCGACGCTGTCGAGATCGAACTTGCAGCTCGGCGCGTCGCGCGCCATCTGCGCCAGGCGCTGGCGCGGGTCGCTCCAGCCTTCGAGATCCTTGTCGGTCAGGCACTCGCGCTGGCCCTCGCTGGCCTGCTCGAGCCGCGCTTCGATCTGCGCGCGCTGCTCGGCCGGCAGACTCTGCAGCGCTTCCAACTGCTGCTTGCGCAGGTCGGCCAGCACGTCCTTGCCGTTGACCAGCAGTTGACTGCGTACCTCCCATTGCCCGAGTTCGGGCGCGGGCTTCAACGATTGCGCGCCGGCCGTCGCACTCACGGCCAACACACCGACACCGGTGATGAGAACCCTGCACTGCATCCGCGAACCTCCTTTGTTTGACGACAGCGCCAGTGTGGGCGCTGCGCAAAGCCCTGTCAGTGACAGGGCGTGACTTGATTACAGCGCACTCAAAACGGCCAGCCACAGCCCCGCCGTGACCACGAAGGCCACGGTCGAGGCGACGATCGCTGCCGTGGCCTCGGCTTCGAGCGTCGCGTAGCGCTGCGCGAACAGCAGTGCGTTGCTGCCCACCGGCAGCGCGGCGGCCATCACCAGCACCGCCAGCGGCACGCCCGAGAGACCAAAGCCCCAATGCGCCACCACCAGCACCGCGGCCGGCAGCAGCACCAGCTTGCCGAGCGTGGCCGCCAGCGCGCCGCGCAGGTGGCCACGGACGCCGTACTGCGACAGCGAGACGCCGATCAGCACCAGGCACAGCGGCACCACGGCCGTGCCGAGCGTGGCCAGCAGCTCGTCGAGCGGCGCCGGCAGCGGCGCACCGGTCACATGCCAGGCCAGGCCGGCGATCACCGGCAGCACCACGGGATGGATCAGCGTGTTGCGCGCCGTCGTCGCCAGCGTCTGGCGCAGCGAGGCCGGCGCGCCCTCGCGCCCGGCGGCGCGTGCCAGGTCGAGCTCGACCAGCACCGTCAGGATGGACAGGATGATCAGCGCGTGAATGCTGATCAGCGGGATGTGGATCGCCAGGCCGGCCTCGCCGAACAGCGCCGCCGAAAACGGGATGCCGAGCTGCACCGTGTTGCCGAAGGTGACCGCGATCGCGCGCGTCGTCGGCACGGCGGGTGACGCCGGGCCCCGCGCGCGCTGCCACGCGTAGACCGTCAACATCACCGCCAGCACCGGCACGAAGAAGGCAGCGATCGTGCGCCACGGCATCGCCGCGAAGTCCAGCCGCGCCGTGGTGCGAAACAGCAGCGCCGGGATGAAGACATAGAACGCGGCGTTGGACAGCACGCGCGCCGCATCGCTGCCCGGCGCGCCGATGGTCAGCCACTTCATGCGTCCCGCGAGGTAGCCGATCGCCGCCGTCACCAGCACGGCGAGCAGCTTGATCGCCACCGCAGCGGTCACGCTTTTCTCTTCACGACCTTCTTCGCGGCGACCCTCTTCGCGGCGACCGTCTTGGCGGGCGCTTCGTCTGCTGCCTTCGCTTCACTTTTTGCTGCGGCCTTCGGCGGGAACTTCGACGCCCGCGGCTCGAACTCGAAGCTGACCTTGCCTTCTTTCTTGTCGTACGCCAGATACGCCTTGAACTTGCGCCGCGTCTTGTTGGAAACAAAATTCTCCAGCAGCGAGGTCTTGCCGCTGGTCAGCAGCTTGTGTACCTCTTCGTGCGAGACCGGCTGCTGCAGGATGATCTTGCCGCTCTTGAAATCGCAGGTGACATGCGCGCCGACGCTGTGCTCGCAGACGTAGTTGCTGCCGTGCTCGTAGACATGGCCCTTGCACTTCGGGCAGGCGCCGAGAGAGGTTTGCTCTGAAAAGTCCACCGGCGTGCCGTCGGCCTTGTCCTTGTCGGCGTCGCCGAAATCGAACTCGAGTTTCCAGTTCTTGATCTCGTCGTCGTAGGCGAGCTTCAGTTCCGCGGTGAACGGCCAGCCGGCTTTCGAGCGGAAGCCTTCCAACGGGCCGACCTTCTTGTCGCGGATGAAGCTCTCCACTTCAGCGATCTCGAACGCACGCCCCGCCGGAATCTTCGTGATCGAGAAATCACACTTCTCGCACGCGTAGCGGCGGTAGTTCTCCTTGACCGTGCCGCCGCAGTTCGGGCACGGCACCGCGAGCGTCGCGTAGTCGCCGGGGATCGTGTCGCGGTCGTACTCCTTGGCCTTCTTGACGATGCGCTCGGCCATCTTCGCGATCTCGGCCATGAAGGTGTCGCGCTTCAGGCGCCCGTGCTCCATCTCGGCCAGCTGGTACTCCCAGTTGCCGGTGAGTTCGGGCTTGGTCAGGTCTTCGATGTCGAGGCCGCGCAAGAGCGTCATCAACTGGAAGGCCTTGGCCGTCGGGATCAGCTCGCGGCCTTCGCGCAGCATGTACTTCTCGTTGATCAGGCCTTCGATGGTCTGCGCGCGCGTGGCCGGCGTGCCCAGGCCCTTCTCGTTCATCGCCTCGCGCAGCTCGTCGTCGTCGATCAGCTTGCCGGCGCCTTCCATCGCGGAGAGCAGCGTCGCTTCGCTGTAGCGCGCCGGCGGTTTGGTCTTCAGCGCGAGGACATTGACGTCGGCCGCCTTGACCTTTTCGCCCGGTGCCACCGCCACGAGGTTGGCATCGTCCTCCTGCGCTTCCTTGCCGTACACCGCCAGCCAGCCGGGATTGACGAGCACCTTGCCGTTGGTTTGAAACGGATAGTCCTTGCCCGCGGCGTTGATGGTCGAGATGCGCGTCGTCACCATGAACTCGGCGCTCGGATAGAACACGGCGATGAAGCGCTTGACGACCATGTCGTAGAGCTTGGCCTCGATCTCGGTCAGCGCCTTGGGCGCCTGCAGCGTCGGGATGATGGCGAAGTGGTCCGAGACCTTGGCGTTGTCGAAGACGCGCTTGGCCGGCTTGACGTAGCCTTCCTTGACCGCCTTCTTCGCATGCGCCGACAGCGCACGCAGCGGGCCGGGCAGGTCCTCGGTGGACAGCATCTTCATCGTGTCCTTGGCGACTTGCAGATAGTCCTCGGGCAACGCGCGCGAGTCGGTGCGCGGGTAGGTCAGCACCTTGTGTTTTTCATACAGCGCCTGCGCGAGTTGCAGCGTCGTCTTCGCGGAGAAGCCGAAGCGGCCGTTGGCCTCGCGTTGCAGCGTCGTCAGGTCATACAACAAGCCGCTGGCCTGCGTGCTCGGCTTGGCTTCATCGACCACGCTCGCCGGCTGGCCCAGGCACGCGGCCTTGATCGCCTCGGCGGTCTTGGCATCCCACAACCGGTCGGCGCGCGCATCGGCATCCTCGCCTTTCTTGAACTTCGGCTCGAACCACTTGCCGTCGTAGCTGCCGGCCTGCGCCAGGAACGTGCCTTTGACTTCCCAGTACTCGCGCGCCACGTGCTTGCGGATTTTTTCTTCGCGCTCGACGACGATCGACAGCGTCGGCGTCTGCACGCGGCCGACGGTGGTGAGAAAAAAGCCGCCGTCGCGCGAGTTGAACGCCGTCATCGCGCGCGTGCCGTTGATGCCGACCAGCCAGTCGGCTTCGGAGCGGCTGCGCGCCGCATCCGCCAGACCGAGCATCTGCTTGTCGCCGCGCAATTTCTCGAAGCCATCGCGGATGGCCTGCGGCGTCATGCTCTGCAGCCACAGGCGCTGGATCGGTTTGTCGAGCTTGGCCTTGGCGTTGTCCGCGTACTGCACGATCAAGCGGAAGATCAGCTCGCCCTCGCGGCCGGCGTCGCAGGCGTTGATCAGATGGCTCACGTCCTTCCTCTTGACCAGCTTGACGACGGCATTGAGCCGCGTCTTGCCGCGCTCGATCGGCGCCAGGTCGAAGTGCGGCGGCACCACGGGCAGGTGGGCGAAGCTCCACTTGCCGCGCTTCACGTCGTACTCCTCGGGCGCCTGGATCTCCACCAGATGGCCGACCGCCGAGGTGACGACGTAGCGCTCGTTCTCGAAGTGGTCGGCATGCTTTTCGAACTTGCCGGCCGTGGGCGTGAGGGCACGCACGATGTCCTGGGCCACGCTGGGCTTCTCGGCAATGATCAGAGTTTTGTCAGTCATATCTACAATCCGCTCCTTCGCGCGCACGCACACCCGCGCGCGCCCACATGAATTCAATGTACCGAATGAAGACGCACAAGCAAGCAGCAACGAAAAGCAACGGTCGCGGCAAGTCAATCAACGGCGCCGGCAAACGCATCCAGGTCCGGCGCTCGGGCGTGCATGGCAAGGGCGTGTATGCGCTGCAAAAACTGAGCAAGGGCGAGACGCTGATCGAGTACATCGGCGAGCGCATCACCTGGCCGCAGGCCTTGAAGCGCCACCCGAGCAACCCGGACGACCCGAACCACACCTTCTTCTTTCACCTCGACGACAAGAACGTGATCGACGCCGGCGTCGGCGGCAACGCGTCGCGCTGGATCAACCACGCCTGCAAGCCGAACTGCGAGGCCGATGAGGAAGACGGCCGCGTCTTCATCAAAGCGCTGCGCACCATCCTGCCCGGCGAAGAGCTGTTCTACGATTACGGCCTGAGCATCGACGACCGCTACACGCCCAAGCTCAAAGCCGAATACGCCTGCCGCTGCGGCGCACGCAAGTGCCGCGGCACCATGCTGGCACCAAAACGCTGAAGAACGCCGCAACCGCCGAGACCGTGATGGCCGCCGATGCCCCGGACCTGTCGCATCTGCATTGGCAGGCCGACGCGCTGTGGCAGCAACTCGAGCCCTCGCTGCCGGGTCTGTCGGTCGAGGTGCTGGCGCATGCCGACTCGACCAACAGCCTGCTGCTCGAACGCGCCCGCAGCGGCGGCGGACGGCACGACGCGCCGGTGTCAACGCCGGGTGAACTCGAAGCCATCCGCCGCCGCGGCGAGGCCGGCGAAATCGCCGGCGGCCCCTTCGGCCGGCGCACCGGCGACACGCAGCCCTGCCTGCTCGTGGCCGAGCACCAGACCATCGGCCGCGGCCGCAACGGCCGCGCCTGGCACTCCGCGGCCGGCGCCTCGCTGACCTTCTCGATCGGCCTGCCGCTGTCGCCACTCGATTGGTGCGGCCTCTCGCTGGCCGTCGGCGTGGCCCTGGCCGACGCGCTCGACCCGCCCGAGCCCGGCCGCGCCGCGCCGCGCATCGCCCTCAAGTGGCCGAACGACCTCTGGTTGGTACGAAGGCCCGGGCCGCGGCCGCAAGTTGGGCGGCGTGCTGATCGAAACCGTGGCCGTCGGCGCTCGCCGCATGGTCGTCGTCGGCGTCGGCCTCAACGTGCAGGCGCTGCCGCAGCGCCGCGACGTGGACGAGCTCGCCCATGGCTTTGCCAGCCTGCACGAGATCGACGCCCAGGCCAGCGCGCCGGCCGTGCTGCACCGCGTGGCGCTGCCGCTGGTGCGTGCGCTGCTGCAGTTCGAGCGCGAAGGTTTCGCCGGCTTTGCCCGCGCCTACGCGCCGCGCGACCTGCTGCGCGGCCAGCCGGTGCGCGTGCTCGGCCCGCGCGGCGAGGTGCTTGTCGACGGCGTGGCCGAGACCATCGCCGCCAACGGCGCTTTACGCGTGCGCGACAGCGCCGGCACCACGCACGACATCTCCAGCGGCGAAGTCAGCGTGCGCCTGCCCGGCCTGGCGCCCGCGCGGGAACCCGCGGCGGGCGTCTGATGCGGCTGCTGCGCTGGTTCGTGCTCGCCGCGCTGCTGGCCAATCTCGGCTATGCCGCCTGGAGCGCGGGCGCGCTGGCCGCGATCGGCCTGGCGCCGGCCACCGAGCGCGACCCGGGGCGCCTCGAGCAGCAGATCCGGCCGAACGCGCTGCGCGTGCTGACGCCGCAAGCCGCTGCGGCCGCGGCCACGGCGGTGGCGCCGTCGGCCAGCGCCGCCGCCGTGGTCGGCCCGCCGCTGCCGGGCGCGCTCGTCGCCCCGGTGGCCGCTCCCGCCAGCGCCGTCGAGGGCACGGCCGGGGCCGGCGCGCCGCTGGCCTGCCTCGAGATCGGCCCGTTCGACAACGCCGCTGCGCAGGACGGCGCGGAGCGCACGTTGGCCGCCGTGCTGCCCGAGCGGCCGTGGGTGCGCGAGCAGCGGCCGGCCGGCGCGCTGTACGTCGTCTTCGTCGGCCCGGTGCTGAGCCGCGATGCCGCCCGTCAGCGGCGCGAGGAACTGGTGCGGCTGAAGATGAGCTTCGAGGCCGTCGAGCTGCCCGGCGGCGAGCAGGGCGGCTACTCGCTGGGCAAACACGACAACGAAGCGGCGGCGCAAAGCGCGCTCGATGCCTTGCGCGAGCGCGGCCTGCGCAACGCCAGCGTGGCGCTGCTGCGCGAGCGCGGCGCGCTGCGACCCTGGCTGCGCCTGGACAACCTGCGCGCCGCCGCCGCCGACGCGGTGCGCGCGCTGCCCGCCGACAAGCTCGGTGGGCAGGCGGCGTCGGCCTGCGTGCTCGGCAGCGTGATGTCGGTGACGCCGCCGCGCTGAGTCAGCGCAGCGGCCGAGCGCGCCGACGCAGCGCCAGCACCGCGGCGCCGAGCGCAAGCAACCACCACGCGCTCATGGCGCCGCCGCCGCCACCACCGCCCCCGCCGGACGACGGCGGCGTGTTCGACGCACGATCGGGGCCGCCGGCGGCAGCGTCGCGCAGCTCGGCGGCGTCGATCGCGGCCGGCTGCAACGCCGTCGGCACATAGCTGCCGGGTGCAGCGGCGTAGGCCAGGGCCCGCGGCACGTCGAGGATGCCGGCGCCGCAGGTGCTGGCCGTGCACAGGCAGCGCCCCGGGTTCTCGTTGCTGCAGGCGGCCACGCCGGGCAGGCTCGACGTGACGTGTGGCCGCGCCGAGACGCGCAGCCCCTGCTCGATCTGTGCGGCGGTGAGATTGGGATTCACGGCCAGCATCAGGCTGGCCGCCCCGGCGACGATGGGCGTCGAGAAGCTGGTGCCGAAATAGCTGAAGTACCCCGGCGCCCCCGGTGCGGTGTCGCCGAAGTTGCCGACGGCGAGCAAGCCGCTGTCGGCGACGCGGCTGCCCCAGGCGCCCTCGGCGTCGTCACCGCCGACGGTGGCCACCGCCAGCGCCGGCCCGAAATTCGAGTAGGTGCTCTTGAAGCCGTCGCGGTTGAGCGCCGCCACGCCGATCACGCCCGGGCAGCGCGCGGGCCGCGTCGGCGTGGCGGCATGCTCGTTGCCGGCCGCGGCAACGACGATCACGCCGCGGCCGCGCAGCTCGTCGATCGCGCCTTGGTACGGATTGCAATTGCCGTCGCCGCCGAAGCTGATGTTGATCACGCGCGCCGGGTTCGGGTTGCGCGGCAGGAAGGCCGTGCATGCCGCGTTAGCGCACACGTCCAGGCCCGCGGCCCAACGCATGCCATCGACGATATCGACCACATCGGCGCCGCACTTAGCGGCCACGCGCACCGCCAGCACCTTGCCCGGCCAGTTCATCGACGCGCCGCCTGCGCCGTTGTTGGCGTTGGCCACCAGCATGCCGGCGATGGCCGTGCCGTGCCATGAGCTGTCCTCGGCCACGCAGCCGGCCCAGACGCGATCCTCCGGTTTTGGATGGGCTGCCGCATCGGCATCGATCTCCGCCTGCGTCAGCCAGTCCCCAGGGTCATTGGGATTGTTGTCGCGGCCATCACCGTCGTTCGAATAATCGACGTTGCTGACCATGTCGTAGCCGGCGATGACTTTGCCGGCGAGGTCCGGGTGGTCAACGATGCCGTTGTCGAGCACGGCGATCAGCGCGTTGCTGCTGCCGGTGGTCACCGAGGTCCAGGCGGTCTGGAAGCCGGGCACGCCGCGCAGGCGCTGCGCGATCGGCGAGCCGTCCGTGCCGGTGGGGCTCTGCAGCCACCACTGCTGGAAATACTCCGGATCGCTCGGCGGGTTGGCCGCCTGCAAGCGCCGCTCGCGCGTGTTCGGAGCCGCCCAAAGCACCTCGGGCCGCTGCGCCAGTTGGTCGGCCAGCGCCTGCGCCTGGGCGGCCGTCATCGGCTGCTCGAAGCGCATCAACTGCGCCGACGCGCCGACCGCGCGGCGCTCGGTGATGCGCAGCGACGGCAGCGCGGTCATCACCTGCTGCCAGCGCGCGTGTTCGCGCTCGGGCTGGAGTTCGTGCGAACGCGCGTCGCCGGTGGCGGCCAGCGCGCGCGCGCGGCCCAGCGCGGCATGGCTCGGTGCGTCGCGCAATTGCACGATCAGGCCGTTGACCATTCGCTCCGCCGCCAGCACAGGCGTCGGCGCGCTGGCCAACAGCGCCGCCGCGCTGAAGACCGTCACGGCGCCGAGCGCACGCGCCGATCTGCGCCGCAGCAACAGCATCACCGCCGCGGCCAGGGCGAGCAGCCACGCCGGCGACATCCGCCGCCCCCGCCACCATCGCCGCTCGCGGGCGTCGGTCGGTGTCGGTGTCGGTGTCGGTGTCGGTGTCGGCTCAGGGGTCGGCGTCGGCGCGGGCGTCGCGGTCGACCAGCGCCGCGGCCACTGCGGCGCTGGCATCGAGCATGCCGGCGCCGCAGGTGCCGGTGGTGCAGTAACACTGGAGCTGATCGAAATTGCCGGGCGCGCGGCAGGCTGTCGAGCGGGACGGGCTGGCCCGAAGAATCGTCGCTCAAGCCACTCGACGGGAACGGCCGCGCGCTCGACTGCATCGCCGCCTTCAACGCCGCCGGCGTGAGGCTGGGCTTGACCGAGAGCATCAACGCCGCCGTCGCCGCTACCAGGGGCGATGAGAAGCTCGTGCCGACGGCAGCATCGGCACCGTCACCGGTGTAGCTGGCGCCTTGCGGCGCCGTCTGCCCGCTGTCTGCGGTGCTGAGGATCGGGTACAGGCACGCATCGCCAACGCCGATGTTGACGCAATTGCCACCCGGCGCAGCAATCGCGACCTCGGGGCCGACGTCGGAGAAGCCGACCTTGCTGCCGACATGGCGCACGCCGGCCACACCGATCACACCGGCGCAGTTGGCGGGCGAGCCGGCCGCGCGGCCGGTGCCGTTGCCGGCTGCCGCCACCACGACGACACCGCGCGCGGTGACATCGGCCACCGCGCTGCGCCACTCCGGCGAGCACGCCCCGGCGCTGCCGCCCAGGCTCAGGTTGATGACCTGGGCCGGGTTCGGATTGACGGGCACGCCGTCCACCGCCAGCCCCGCGGCCCAGCGCATCGCCGCCTGGATGTCGCTCGTGTAGCCAAAGCATTTTCCGAGTACGCGCAGCGGCATCACGCGCACGTTCCAGCCGGCGCCGGCCATGCCGGCGCTGTTGCCGGTGGCCGCGCCGACGATGCCGCTGACCTGCGTGCCATGCCATGAGCTGGGCCCGATGTCGCAGGTGCTGTTGAACGTCACCGGGTCGTTGGTCTTGTCGGCCTGGCTGACCCAATCGCCGGGATCGCTCGGCTCGTTGTCGCGGCCATTGCCGTCGTTGGAAATCTTGGCGTCGCTGACAAAGTCATAACCGGCGACCAGCTTGCCGGCAAGGTCCGGATGGTCCGGGCGCACGCCGCTGTCGAGCACGGCAACGATCACGCTGGCGCTGCCCGTGGTGGTGTCCCACGCGGTCACGGCGTTGATCGACGAGACGATTGGCCCGGCCGGCGCACGCAGATACCACTGGCCGGCGGCCGGGCCTTGCGCGCCGCCCGCAGCGAACAGCGGGTCGTTGGGCACCAGCGCGCGGCGCACGCGGCGGTCGGGTTCGGCCCAGGCCACGTCGGCATCGCGCAGCAGTTGGTCGGCCAACGCCTGCGAGCTCATGCCCGCGGGGCCATGCATCACCTGCACGCGCTCGCCGACGGCCGCGCCGCTGCGCAGCGCCATGCCGCGGCGCGTGCCGAGCGCCAGCGCCCGCGCGTCCAGCGTCTGTGCCTGCGACCGCGGCGACGCACCGGCCGACAGCGCATGGGCACGCAGCACCGACGCGCCGTCCTTGAAGCGGACGATCACGCGCGACTCATCAGCCGATTCAGACGCTGCCAACGGCCGCAGCGGCGTGCGCTCGGCCCAGGCGTTCAACGACGTGGCCACGAGCAGGCCGGCGATGCAGGAAAAAATTCTCATGGCGGCAGTCTAGAGGGCGGCGGACGGGCCGTGTTGCCGGGTGTGAGGGCGCTTTGGTTGGCGAACAGCGCGCCAAAAAGGCCGCCAGCGGCGGCCTGGGTCTCGGCCGCCGCGCGTTCAGCGACCGGCCACGCGCACCATCTCCAGCACCTTGTTCGAGTAGCCCCACTCGTTGTCGTACCAGGCGATGACCTTGACGAAGGTCGGGTCGAGCATGATGCCGGCCTCGGCATCGAAGACGCTGGTCATGGCCTCGCCGCGGAAGTCGGTCGAGACGACCTTGTCTTCGGTGTAGCCGAGCACGCCTTTCATGGCGCCCTGCGACGCCGCCTTCATCGCCGCGCAGATCGCTTCGTAGGTCGTGTCCTTCGACAACTCGACGGTGAGGTCGATCACCGACACGTCCGAGGTCGGCACGCGAAACGACATGCCGGTGAGCTTCTTGTTCAGCTCGGGGATCACCTTGCCCACCGCCTTGGCCGCGCCGGTGCTGCTCGGGATGATGTTCTCCAGGATGCCGCGGCCACCGCGCCAGTCCTTGTTGCTCGGGCCGTCCACCGTTTTCTGTGTGGCCGTGGTGGCGTGCACCGTGGTCATCAGGCCGCGCTTGATGCCGAAGCTGTCGTGCAGCACCTTGGCCACCGGCGCCAGGCAGTTGGTCGTGCACGAGGCGTTGCTGATGATCGTCTCGCCGGCGTACTTGGTGTGGTTGACGCCGTAGACGAACATCGGCGTCTCGTCTTTGGAGGGCGCGCTCTGGATGACCTTCTTCGCGCCGGCGTCGAGGTGCTTCTGGCAGGTCTCGAGCGTGAGGAACAGGCCCGTGCTCTCGACGACGACGTCGGCGCCGACGTCGCCCCACTTCAGCGCCGCCGGGTCGCGCTCGGCGGTGAGGCGGATCTTCTTGCCGTTGACGATCAGCGTGCCGCCCTCGACGGCGATGTCGCCCTTGAAGCGGCCGTGCACGCTGTCGTACTTCAGCATGTAGGCCAGGTAGTCCGGCTCCAGCAGGTCGTTGATGGCGACGATCTGGATGTCGTCCTTGAAGTTCTGCACTGCGGCGCGAAACACCATGCGCCCGATGCGGCCGAAGCCGTTGATGCCTACCTTGATCGTCATGACGTGAAGCTCCGTGTTGAAGATGGGTTCAGGCCGCGCAACCGAGCTGGCCTTTGGACTTGTTCTCGAAGTAGCCGAGCGCGGCCGGGCACGAGAGCTTGCTCGCCGGCAATTCGGTGCCCGGCCTCGTGTTGCAGGTGAAGGCGCCGCTTTTCTTGTTGACACTCCGGGCCATCAGCGTCCAGCCGGCGGGGCAGCTCGGGCCGGCTGCGGCAGCCAGCGCGCGGCGCCGCCACCTTGACCATCGCCGATTGCGTATCGCCGCTGCACTTGGGCAGCGGCAGCGCGGTCTTGCCTTCGGCCTTGACGCGGTACTCGCCGGCTTTGGTGTAGGTGTGCGTCACGATCTTGGGCACATCCTTGGACTGGTTGATCTTGTTGTCCTGCTTGCCGCCGTCGCCGAAGAACAGGCGCACGTTGCAGCCGACGTTGTCGGCCTTGTCGAAATTGACCGTGATCTTCACCGGCTCGCCGACTTTTGCCGCAGCCGGCTCGATGGTGACGTTGGTGATGGTCTGGGCCGCTGCGGGCAGGGTCAACGCAGCGAACAAACAAGCTGCAAAGAGGGAACGATTCATGGCTTTACCTTCATGTGCTCGGCGGACAGGGCGCTCATTGTGACGTGCCCCGGCGCTCAACCGCCCAGCACCCTGCGCACCACCGCCGCCACGTTCTCCGCGGTGAAGTTGAAGTGCTTGAACAGGGCGCCGGCCGGCGCCGATTCGCCGTAGCGGTCGAGGCCGACCACGGCCGCGCAGCCGTACTTCCACCAGCCGTCCGTGACGCCGGCTTCGACGGCGATGCGCGGCAGCCTGGGCGGCAGCACGCTCGATTTGTACTCCGCGCTCTGGCGATCGAACACGGTCGTGCTCGGCACCGAGACGACGCGCACCGCCACGCCCTCTTTGGCCAGCGCCGCCTGGGCATGCAGCGCGAGTTGCACTTCGCTGCCGGTGGCCAGGATGACGGCCTGCGCTTTTTTGGCCAGGCCCACTTCGCCCGGCTCGGCGAGCACATACGCGCCGCGGCTGATCAGATCGAGACTGGCTTTCGGCGCATACGGCAGGTTCTGCCGCGACAGCAGAAGCGCACTCGGCCGGCTGCGGTGCTCGATCGCGCAGGCCCAGGCGGCGGCCGTCTCGGCGCTGTCGCCGGGGCGCCAGACGTCGAGGCCGGGGATCAACCGCAGCGACGCCGCGTGCTCGACGCTCTGGTGCGTCGGCCCGTCTTCACCGAGGCCGATCGAGTCGTGCGTGAAGACGTGGATGACGCGGATGCCCATCAGCGCGGCCATGCGGATGGCGTTGCGGCTGTAGTCGCTGAAGGTCAGGAACGTGCCGCCGTAGGGCATGAAGCCGCCGTGCAGCGCGACGCCGTTCATCACCGCGGCCATGCCGAATTCGCGCACGCCGTAGTTGATGTGGCGCCCGCCGTTCGGGGTGCCGTCGTCGCCGATGCGCAGCGGCGGTGTCGATGCGGTGTTGGTCAGGTTCGAGCCGGTGAGGTCGGCCGAGCCGCCGAGCATTTCCGGCAGCGCCTGGGTGAAGGCTTCGAGCGCGATCTGGCTGGCCTTGCGCGAGGCGATGTTCTCCGCCTTGCCGTGCGCGGCGACGATCGCATCGACCGCAGCCTGCGCAAACCCTTTCGGCAACTCGCCCTTCAGCCGCCGCGCGAGTTCAGCCGCGAGCGCCGGGTGCGCGGCCTTGTACGAGGCGAAGCGCGCGCTCCACGCGGCCTCGGCTTCGATGCCTTTGCGCTTTGCGTCCCAGGCGCTGTACGCCGACTCGGGAATGACGAACGGCTCGTGCGTCCAGCCGAGCGCGGCGCGCGTGAGCTTGATCTCGTCGGCGCCGAGCGCTTCGCCATGCGCCTTGGCGCTGCCGCTGCGGTTCGGTGAGCCGCGGCCGATGCTGGTGCGGGCGATGACCAGCGTCGGCTTGGTGGCGCTCTTCTTGGCTTGCACGATCGCTGCATCGACGGCATCCACGTCGTGGCCGTCGAGCGCGCCGATGACCTGCCAGCCGTAGGCCTCGAAGCGCTTGGCGGTGTCGTCGATGAACCAGGGCTCGACGCGGCCGTCGATCGAGATGCCGTTGTGGTCATAGACGGCAACCAGCTTGTTCAGCTTCCACGCCGCCGCCAGCGCGCAGGCCTCGTGGCTCACGCCCTCCATCAGGCAGCCGTCGCCGAGAAAGACATAGGTGTGGTGGTCCACCACCGCGTGCCCGGGGCGGTTGAACTCGTGCGCCAGCAGCTTCTCGGCCAGCGCCATGCCGACCGCGTTGGCGATGCCCTGGCCGAGCGGCCCGGTGGTGGTCTCGACGCCCGGCGTGATGCCGACTTCCGGATGCCCCGGCGTCTTGCTGTGCAATTGGCGGAAGTTGCGCAGCTCGCTCATCGGCAGCTCGTAGCCGGTCAGGTGCAGCAGCGCGTACTGCAGCATCGAGGCGTGGCCGTTGGAGAGCACGAAGCGGTCGCGGTCGGGCCAGTGCGGATGCGTCGGGTTGTGTTTGAGGTGGCGGCCCCACAGCGCCACGGCTATTTCGGCCATGCCCATCGGCGCGCCGGGGTGGCCGCTGTTGGCCTGCTGCACGGCGTCCATCGCCAGCGCGCGGATGGCGTTGGCCATCAGCGCCTCGCGGCTGCTCAGGGTCAGGGCGGCGGGGGCGCTGGTGTCGGGGACGCGCGCGGAGTCGAGGCTGGACATCTTGGGGCTGCCGGTGAGAAGCGTCGATGGACTGCGCCGCGTTGCACGGCGCGCGAGCGGCGGAGTTTATTCGCGTGGCGGTCCTACACTCGTTGCCCATGTCCGCCCCCCGCGCGCTCATCCTCGCCGCCGGCCGCGGCGAGCGCATGCGCCCTCTGACCGACACCTGCGCGAAACCGTTGTTGCCCGTGGGCGGCAAGCCGCTGCTCGTCTGGCACCTCGAAGCGCTGGCCGCGGCCGGCGTGCGCGACGTGGTCATCAACACGGCCTGGCTCGAAGAGCAGTTTGCGGCCACGCTCGGCGACGGTTCGCGCTGGGGGTTGAACATCCGCTACTCGATGGAGCAGCGCGACCACGGCGGCGCGCTCGAAACCGCCGGCGGCATCGCCAAGGCGCTGCCGTGGCTGGTGCAGCCGGGGCAGGACAGTTTCTGGGTCGTCTCGGGCGATGTCTTCGTGCCGTCGTTCGAGTTCAGCGCCGCCGCGGCGCAGCGCTTCGCGTCAACCAACCGGCTGGCGCACCTGTGGCTGGTGCCGAATGCGCCGCACCACCCGAACGGCGACTTCGGCATCGATGCCGCCAGCGGGCTGGCGACGACCGCGCCGCCGCGCTACACCTGGGCCAGCGTCGGGCTGTTTCGCGCGGCGATGTTCGACGGCGTGGCCGCCGACAAGCCGATGAAGTTGCGTCCGTTGCTCGACGCCGCCATCGCCGCGCAGCGCCTGTCGGCGCAGCTCTGGCCCGAGCGCTGGATCGACGTCGGCACCACCGAGCGCCTGCGCGAAGCCGACGCCGCCGCTGGCGCCGCATGAAGCGCAACGCGCAGATCGTTGCCGGCGCCAGCGTCGTCTGGATCGGCGTGGCGGCGTGGGCCATTGCCAGCGATTCGCGCACCGGTGAGGCGGCCACGCTGCTGGCCGGCATGGCGCTGCTGGCGGCGGTGTGGTGGCTGCTGCGCGCCACCGACCGCGAGCGCCGCCGCTGGCAGCACACCCTCGACGCCATGCAGGCCGGCATCGTGCTCTACGACGCCGATGACCGCCTGGTGCTGACCAACGCCGAGTTCCGCCGCCTCTACCAGATCGAAGACGGTGCAACGACGCGCGGCATGCCGTTCGAAGAGCTGCTGCGCACGCGCGTGCTGCGCGGCCTGGTGCCCGAAGCCGCCGGCCGCGAAGAAGCCTGGATCGCCGAGCGCGTGTCCCAGCACCGCCAAGAAGCCGGGCGAACGTTCCTGCGCGAAATGGCCGACAGCCGCTGGCGCCGCATCACTGAGCAGCGCCTGCCCGACGGCAGCCGCCTGGGTTTTTCGATCGACATCACCGAGCTGGTCGAGAACCAGCGCGCGCTCGACGCCGCGCGGCGCGAGGCCGAACGCGCCCACCAGTTGATGCACGACGCCATCGAGGCCATGCCCGCCGCGGTGGAGATCTACGACCGCGGCGACCGCCTCGTGCTCTTCAACCAGCGCATGCTGCAGCTCTATCCGCACATGCAGGGCCAGACGCTGCACGGCGAGACCTTCGAGACCCTGGTGCGCAGCGCGGTGGCGCGCGGCCGGGTGCCCGAAGCGCTGGGCCGCGAGGAACAGTGGCTGGCCGAGCGCCTGCGAAGCCGCGGCCAGTCGAGCGCGCCGCGGCTGCAGCAAGCGCCCAGCGGCGCCTGGCTGCAGATCTACGAAACGCCGATGCCGCGCGGCGGCCTCGTCACCGTGCGTCTGGACGCCAGCGAAACCGTGCAGCAACGCGAGGCGCTGCGCGCCGCGCTCGACCGCGCAGCCCATGACCATGCGCTGCTCGACGACGCCATCGAGGCCCTGTCCGACGGCTTTGCGCTGTTCGACAGCGAGGACCGGCTGCTGCTGTGCAACCAGCCCTACCGCGAGATTTACCGCGACAGCGCGCCGGCCTTGGTCATCGGCGCGACCTTCGAGGAGATCGTGCGCTACGGCTTGGAGCGCGGCCAGTACCCGCAGGCCGGCGCCACCGACGGCGAGCGGCAAGCCTGGCTGGCCGAGCGCCTGCGCCGCCACCGCGAGCCCGACGGCGTGCCGCTGCTGCAGGAGCAACGCGGCAACCGCTGGCTGCGCATCGACGAGCGGCGCACGCGCGGCGGCGGCGTGGCCGGCGTGCGCACCGACGTGACCGAGATGGTGCGCACGCGGCAAGACCTCGAGGCCGCGGCGGCGGCGCTGCAGCAAGCCAACGCGCGGCTCGAAGAACTCTCGACCACCGACGCGCTCTGCGGGCTGGCCAACCGCCGCCGCTTCGATCAGCGCCTGGCCGACGAGGTGCAGCGCTCGCACCGCCACGGCACCGAGCTGGCCCTGCTGATGATCGACATCGACCACTTCAAGCGCTACAACGATCTGCTCGGCCACCCGCAGGGCGACACCGCGCTGCAGGCCGTGGCCGCGGTGCTGGCGCAGCAGGCGCGGCGCCCGGGCGAGCTGGTGGCACGCTACGGCGGCGAAGAGTTCGCGCTGCTGCTGCCGCATGCCAGCCGCGCCTCGGCGGCCAGCGTGGCCGAGCGCTGCCACAACGCGATGGCCACGCTGGCGCTGCCGCACGGCGCCTCGCCGACGGCGCCGCATCTCACGCTGTCGATCGGCGTGGCGATGCTCAAAGCGCGCCAGCGTGAAGACGGTGCCACCTTCGTGCGCCGCGCCGACGCCGCGCTCTACGCCGCCAAGGCGGCAGGGCGCGCGCGCTGCGTCAGCGACGAGACATGACCACCCGAAGCGGCCCTTTCGGCCCGTTGCGACTGTTGACGGCGGTCGGCTTCTCCACCCCCGTTCGCCCTGAGGTATCGAAGGGCCAGGCTGAGCTCGTCGAAGCCTTCTTGCCGCATGCCGCAGGGGCTTCGAAACCTCAGCCCGAACGGGATTCTTCTTTCCGTTCGCCCTGAGCCTGTCGAAGGCGAGCTTTCGATGCCTTCGTGCCACACACAAGGGCTTCGACAGGCTCAGCCCAAACGGGGACAACGCGGGGCTTCCTTCGATACCTCAGGACGGTCGGAACAGCCACCTCAGCCCGAGCAGTTCTGTTGCAGACCTTGAACGTCGCCAACGGGCCGCAAGCCGAAGCCCACTGACTCTGAAAAAAACCATCATGAAGCCGATCGTTTTCTGGTTCGATCCGATCTCGCCGTTTGCCTACCTGGCCTTCGAACAGCTGCCGCAGGCGCTGGCGGGCTGCACCTACACCGTGGACTACCGGCCCGTGCTGTTCGCCGGCTTGCTGCAGCACTGGGGGCAGAAGGGACCGGCGGAAATCGAGCCCAAGCGCGCCTGGACCTTTCGCCACATCGCCTGGCTGGCGCAGCAGCATGGCACCCCCTGCCAGACGCCGGCGACGCATCCGTTCAACCCGCTGCCGCTGCTGCGCCTGTGTCTCGCGGCGGGGCCGAACCGGCGCGTCGTCGAAGCGGTGATGCGGCACGTGTGGCGCGGCGGCGCGGATGCGGGCGATGCGCAGCGCATCGACGCGCTGGCGCGCGAGCTCGCGCCGGCGCGCGACGCGGCGTCGGACGAGGTCAAGGCCGAGCTGCGCGCCAACACCGACACCGCCATCGCGCGCGGCGTCTTCGGCGTGCCGACGTTCGAACTCGACGGCCGGCTGTTCTGGGGCCTGGAGGCGCTGCCGATGCTGCGCGCCGCGTTGCAAGGCGACGCCTGGTTCAGCGGTCCGGCCTGGGACCAGGCAAGCCAGCCGCGACCCGGCGTTTCACGCCGGCACTGACAGCGCCGGCGCGGCGGGCAGGCTCTCCGGTTTCAGGCGTGTCATCGCGCGCGCGAACTCGGCCGCGCCGACCGGGTGGCCGAACAGGAAGCCCTGGAACTCATCGCAGCCGTGGGCCTTCAGGAAGGTGCGCTGGGCTTCGGTCTCGACGCCTTCGGCAACGACGCGCAGGCCCAGGCTGTGCGCCATGGCGATGATGGCGGTGATGATGGCCGCGTCGTCGGGGTCGGTGGCGATGTCGCGCACGAACGACTGGTCGATCTTCAGCGAGGCGATCGGCAGGCGCTTCAAGTAGGAGAGCGACGAGTAGCCGGTGCCGAAGTCGTCGATCGACAGCTTGACGCCGAGGTCATCCAGGCGCCGCGCGTTGGCCAGCGACAGCTCCGGGTCGTGCATCAGGATCGATTCGGTGACTTCGATCTCGAGCAGCGACGACGGCAGCGCATGCTCGCGCAGCACGCGCTCGACGAGCTCGGGCAGCGCGCTTTCGCGCAGGTGCGGTGCGGCCAGGTTGATGGCCACGGGGATCGGTTTCAAGCCGGCGGACTGCCAGGCGGCAACCTGTTTGCACACCGCGCCGATCACCCACTCGGCGATCGGGATCACCAGATGCGCTTCTTCGGCCAGCGGGATGAATTCTTTCGGCGGCAAGAGGCCGCGCTCCGGGTGCTGCCAGCGGATCAGCGCTTCGGCGCCGACGATGCGCCCGCTCGCCAGATCGACCCGCGGCTGGTAGTGCAGCACGAACTCGTCGCGCTCGACGGCGCGGCGCAGCAGCATCTCCATCTGCAGGCGCGCGCGGGCGCTGGCGTTCATCGAGCGGTCGTAGAACTGGAAGCCGCCGCGGCCCGCTTCCTTGGCGCGGTACATCGCCGTGTCGGCGTTCATCAGCAGGGTTTCGATGTCGGTGCCGTCGCCGGGGAAGGTGGCCACGCCGACGCTGCAGCTGACGTAGAGCTCGTTGCCCTGCACCGTCACCGGCTCGGCGAGGGCGGCCACCAGGCGGCGCGCCACCGAAGCCGCATCGACGGCTTCCTGGACGTTGTTGAGCAGGACGATGAACTCGTCGCCGCCGAGGCGGGCCAGCGTGTTGCCGCTGTCTTCCTTGCCGCTGCGCGTCAGCAGGTCGAGGCCGCGGATCGAGCCGGCCAGGCGCGCGCCGATCTGCTTCAACAGATCGTCGCCGGCGCCGTGGCCGAGGGTGTCGTTGACGCGCTTGAAGTCATCGAGGTCGATGAACATGATCGCCAGCTGCTCGCTGTTGCGCTCGGCGTGGGCCACCGCCTTGATCAGCTGCTCGGTGAAGAGCAGGCGGTTCGGCAGCCCGGTGAGCGTGTCGAAGTAGGCCAGGCGGCGCACCTGCTCTTCGGCGTCCTTGCGCCGCGTGATGTCGTGCACCGCGCCGGCCAGGCGCACCGCGCGGCCCTGCTCGTCCTGCTCGATGACCTCGATCTGCTGGTGCACATGGCGCAGCGCGCCGCCGCGGGCGACCACACGGTGTTCGATGGCGAAATCGTCGCCATTGGCGATGGCGCGCTCGCAGGCCTGGCGCACGCGCTCGACGTCTTCTTCGTGCACCGTGGTCAGGAACTGATCGTCTTCGAGCGCGCCCAGGCCGCTGTCGCGGCCGAAGATGCGCCAGGCTTGTTCGGAGGCGGAAACGCGGCCCTGGCGCACGTCCCACTCCCAATCGCCCATCTCGCCGATGCGCTGCGCGTTGGACAAGCGGCGCTGGTTCTGCTTGGCCTGGTTGATGGCCGCCGAGGCGCGCAGCATGTAGCGCACGCGGTGCGACAGGATCGGCCAGTTGATCGGCTTGGTGATGAAGTCGGTGGCGCCGACCTCGAAGGCGCGCTCGATCGACTGCACGTCGTCCAGGCCGGTCATCATCACCACCGGCACCCGCTGGCCGCCGGGCAGCTTGCGCAGCTCGGCGCAGCAGGTGAAGCCGTCCATCACCGGCATGCTGACGTCCATCAGCACCAGATCGGGCAGCAGCTCGCGCATCATCTCGAGCGCCTGCGCGCCATCGGCGGCCTCGCTGGTCTCGAAGCCGGCGCGCATCAGCGTGGCCCGTGTCAGGCGGCGTCCGCCGGCGTCGTCGTCGACGATCAGAACGCGGTGTCGGTCGGTGTTCATGCTGGGGTTCCCATTTCGGCCTTGAGCAGCGGCCGTACGGCTTCGACTTGCTGTTCTATCTCGCGCAGCAGCGGCGGTGCATCGGCCAGCTCGCCGCTGCGCCCGACCCGTTCGAGTTCGCGGCACAGCTTGACGACGCCGGCCGCGCCGACGTTGCCGCTGGCCGACTTGAAGGCGTGCGCGACGCGGGCCAGCTCGGGCGCGTCCCGGGTGCTGACGGCGTTGCGCAGGCCCTCGAGGTGGCGCGGCGTCTCGTCGAAGAAGATGGCGATGACCTCGGCCAGGATCGCGCCCTCGCCGTCGTCGAGTTCGCGGATGCTGGCCAGCGCCTTGGCATCGAGCGCGGCGCTGATGGCGGGCTCGGCCACGGCCACCAGCGGCGCCGGCTGCGTGCGCGGCGCATCGGCCGAGCCCTCGACCAATTGCGCCGGCAGAAACCTCGCCATCAGGGTGCCGAGCTGGTTGCGTGTGTAGGGCTTGGCGAGGTGGCCGTCCATGCCGGCCTCGATGCAGACATCGGCGTCGCCGACCAGCGCGTTGGCGGTCAGCGCGACGATCGGCAAGTGCTGCGACTGCCCGCTTAGCCGCTCCCATTGCCGGATCTGGCGCGTCGCTTCGTAGCCGTCCATGACCGGCATCTGGCAGTCCATGAGCACGATGTCGTAGCCGCCGCGCTGCACCGCGGCCAGCGCTTCCTGGCCGTTGGGCACGATGTCGAACTCGCAGCCGAGCGACTTCAGCATGTTGCGGGCGACGAACTGGTTGACGCCGTTGTCTTCGGCCATCAGCACGCGGCAGTTCAGACGCAGCGCCGAGCCGGCCGTGCTGACCGGCGCCTGCTCGCTGGCGACAACGCCGTTGACGGCTTGCGCCAGCGCGCGATAGAGCTCGTGGCGGCGCACCGGCTTGGACAGGTAGGCGCTGATGCCGGCCTCGCGGGCCCGGGTCAGCTCGTCGGTGGAATGCAGCGACGTCACGAGCACGATGCGCAGGCCGGCCAGCGCCGGGTCGTTGCGCACCGCGGTGGCCAGCGCCAGGCCGTCCATGCGCGGCATCTTCATGTCGATGATCGCCAGCTCGAACGGGTTGCCCTCGCGCGCCGCCTGGCGCAGCGACTGCAATCCGGCCAGGCCATCGACGGCGGTGGCGCAGCGCATGCCCACGGCCTGCGTGTGGTAGTCGAGGATCTCGGCGTTGGTGGCGTTGTCATCGACCACCAGCACGCGCCGCCCGGCGAGCTCGCCCGGGTAGGGCACGGCAGGCAGGCTCTGCGCTTGTTCGAGCGGCAGCGTGAACCAGAACGTCGAGCCCTGGCCGGGCACGCTGTCGACGCCGATGTCGCCGTGCATCAGGTCCACCAGATGGCGGCTGATCGCCAGGCCCAGGCCAGTGCCGCCGAAGCGCCGCGTCGTCGAGCCGTCGGCCTGCGCGAACGGCGAGAACAGGCGCTTCATCGCATCGTCCGAAATGCCGATGCCGGTGTCGCGCACGCTGACGTGCAAGCGGCCCGCATCGTTCATGCCGACGGCAACGACGACCTCGCCGCTCTCGGTGAACTTGACGGCGTTGGCCAGCAGGTTGGTCAGCACCTGGCGCAGGCGGTACGGGTCGCCGCGCGTGGCCGCGGGCAGGCGGTCGTCGATGCGGCAGGCCAGCTCGAGTTTTTTCGCATGGGCGCGCGGCGCCATCAGCTGCACCACGTCTTCGACCGCTTGATAGAGATCGAAGTCGAGGGTTTCGATTTCGAGCTTGCCGGCTTCGATCTTCGAGAAGTCGAGGATGTCGTTGATGATCGACAGCAGCGTCTCGCCCGAGCTGCGCACCGTTTCGAGGAACGGCCGCTGCTGGGCGTTGAGCGGCGTGTCGAGCAGCAGCTCGGTCATGCCGAGCACGCCGTTCATCGGCGTGCGGATCTCGTGGCTCATGTTGGCCAGGAACTCGCTCTTGGCCTTGCTCGCGCGTTCGGCCGCGGCCTTGGCGCTGCGCAGCTCCTGCTCGCTGTGGCGCAAGGCCTGCTCGGCCAGCGCACGCTGCGTGGTGTCGAAGAAGACGGTGTAGACGCCGACGATCTCGCCGTCGTCGTTGACGTCGGGCACATGGCGGCCGGAGTGCCAGACCGGGTTGCCGGCGCGGTCGATGCGCTGGCGCTCCAGCGGAATCGACTGGCCGGCCAGCGCGGCGGCCAGGTGCGGCTCGATGTTGGCCCACAGCTCGGGGCCGACGACGTCGCGCACATGCTTGCCCAGCACCTGGTCTTCACTCTTGGCCAGCCAGACTTCCTGGGCGTGGTTGATGTAGCGGTAGTGGCCCTCGGCGTCGATGTACGACACCGTCACCGGGATCTGATTCATGATCGATCGCATGCGGCGCTCGGAGCGCTCTGCCGCGTCCTGCGCACGCTGCTCCTGGCTCACGTCGACGGCGGCCAGGCGGCAGCCGGCCGCCGCGCCCTGGGCATCGGTTTGCGGCAGCAGCTCGACCAGCAGCGACGCCGGCGCTTCGTTGGCGCGCAGCAGCGTGCAGCGCAGGCGTTGCATCTGGCCCGCAAGCGCTGCGGCGACGGCGGCGCGCAACGCGCTCGCCTGGCCCGGGCCGAAGGCCTCGGCGATCGGCCGGCCTTCGATCTCGTCGGCCGGCAGGCCGAGCCGCTCGGCCAGCGCCTGGGCGACTTCAGTGCAGTCACCCTGGGCGTCGATCCAGGCGCCGAGGCCTTCGAGCTTGCGCCGTTCGCTGGCCACGACATCCTGCGGCGCTGCCGCATCGACGCGGTCGGCAAGGGTGCCGACCAGGCCTGCCATGCGGCGCTGGTAGCGCCAGAACAGCAGCAGCATCGCCCCCACGCAGACCGCCAGGGGCAAGCCGGACGGCACAGTTTGCAGACTCGGCACAAAGGTCGCGCCGAACGCCAGCGCCACGGCCGTGACGGCCAGCGCCAGCATGGCCAGGCCGGTGCGCGAGCGCCGTCCGCGGTGGGGCTGTTGATCGCTCATGCGGCACACACCTGGCGGCTGCGTTGCACGAAGGCCGACAAGTCAAATTCGACGATGCCGGCGTTGTCCAGCGGTTGGCCGGGGCCGCGGCCGGCGAGCTCGCCGAGCACGCGCGCCACGCCCTTGCTGGCCACCAGCAGCGCACGCTCGCCCAGCAGCGGCAGCAACGTTGCCATCACCGCGTCGGCGATGCGCTGCGTGAATTCGGCGTTGCTCTCGCCGCCGGGTGGGGTGATGCCGGCTTCGAGTGCGCCTTGAGTTTCGGCGATCGGCCGCCGGTTCCATTCACCGAGGCGGCGCTCGTTGAAGGCCGGCTCGATGACGATCGGCACGCCGCGCAAGGCCTGGCCGACGATGGCCGCCGTCTGCTGCGTGCGTTGCAGCGCGCTGACGACGATGACGCCGATGCGCGGGCGCACGGCCGCCAGGCGCTGCGCCGCCAGCGCCGCCTGCTGGTGGCCGAGCTCGGTCAGCGGCAGATCGACGTCGCCGCCGCAGCGCAGGCCGGCGGCGTTGAGGGCGGTGGTGCCGTGGCGCATGAAGAGCAGCGTCGCTGCAGAGGAGGTCGGGCTCATTTGAGTTCTAGCAGTGGCGCGAAGGACAGCGGGGTTTCGGCATGGCGGTCGCGGGCCGGCGCATGCAGCACGCTCCACGCGCCGTCGGTGTGCTGCGGCTCGCGCAGCCACTGGCGAATGAAGTGGATCTGGTTGCGGTCGGCGAGCAGCGGCGCGTGGCCGGTGTCGGGCAGGTGCATCAACGCCACCTGCTTGCCGCGCGACATGCGGCGGATCGTGGCCTCGAACAGGCAATCGGACTGCAGGCCGTGGATGAGCAGGATCGGGCAGCGCACGGCGCGCCACTGCTTCCACTGCAACAGGCTCTTCTGCGCGTCGCGGCGGTAGGCCTGCAGCGCGCGCACGTCGTGGCGGTAAATGCGGCCGTTTTCTTCGTCGGACCAGCGCGTCTGGTGGAAGGTCAGGTTGAAGCGGATGTCGTCGCTGACCGGGCCGTCGTTCTTCTGCGACGCGCCGATGCGGCGCAGCATGTCGGACGGCTCGCGAAAGACGTAGTGCCGCGCCAGCGTGTCGGCGCGGCGGCGGCGGCGGCGCGCCGGGATGTGCGGACCGACGTCGTTCAAGATCAGGCGCTCGATCAGCTTCGGATGGCGCGCCGCGAGTTCGATGGTCGCGCTGCCGCCGAGCGACGAGCCGATCACCGTCACCGGCTTGCCGCCCAGGTGCACGATCAACTGGCGCAATTGTTCGGCGTAGGTGGCCAGCGAGTAGTCGCCCTCGGCGGCCAGCCAGCCCGAGCGGCCGCGGCCGACCCAGTCGACGCAGATCAGGCGGAATTTGTCGGCGAGATCGGATGCGAGGTAGTTGAAGCGCATCGCCACGCTGGCCACGCCGCCGCAGCAGATGACGATCGGCGCATCGGCCGGTCCCCACTCCGCATAGGCCACGCTGACGTGATAGGGCCGCTTCAGCCGGCGCGTGGTGCCGGGCTGCAAACGTGTCGGATGCACGTAATCGAAGTGGCCGAGCTTGTACTGGCCGCGAAAGCGGCCCACCACCTGGCTGGCCACGGCGAGGTATTCGTTCCAGCTGTTGAGCACGCGGCGGCGGCCCTGCACCGGCGGCTCCCACGCGGGATCGAACAGCGGCGCCGGCACGGTGTCACCGGCGATGTCGTCGCGGGCGAACTTGAGGACATTGGCGACAGCGTTCACAACCGCCCTCCGGCGTTCGCCCACGATTGGATTGAGATCATTGTTGTTGGTCAACTGAAAACGACCGGACGAGTATGGGCGGAACCAATTTCCGCTTCAGTTGATTTGTTCACGCCCGCGGTGACCTCGTGCAAGCACGTCGCAAAGCGCTCGCTAAAGTTCTCATCAGTCGCAATCGCTCCATCCATCACGTCGCTGGCCGCACCCTTTGTGCGTCGCGTGACCCCATGACCATGGCAAAAACAAAACCTCAGTTGATCATCGTCGCCGTGCTGGTGTGCTTGTTTGCCGTCGGCATGGCGGGCTTCCTGAACTTCTTCAAGTACCGCAGCAACGCCGAGCGCATCATCAAGGAGCGCCTGGTCGTCACCGGCACCTCGATCGAGAACAGCATCCAGTCGTCGCTGGCGCTGGGGCTGCAGTTCGCCGACCTGGGGACGCTGCCCGACATGCTCGAGCGCGAGCGCGCCACCGACGATCTGATCCTGTCGATCGAAGTCTTCGACACCGAAGGCAAGCCGCTGTACAGCACCGACCGGCTGCGCGCGACGCGCGACGTGCCGGACGCGTGGATCGCCGCGGCCAAGCAGGCCGCGGGCAACGACTGGTTCGTCAAGAGCGGCACCGAGTCGGCCGCCGGCATCTCCATCCAGAACAGCTTCGGCCTGGTCATCGGCTACCTGGCGCTGCGCTACTCGGAACAGCAGGTCAGCAACTCGACGATGGCCGTGGCGCGGCAGCTCGCGCTGTCGGCCTTTGCCGTGTTCTTCGTCGCCGCGACGCTGGCCTCGCTGGCCCTGGTCAGCGTCATGGGCCGGCTGACGCGCGACTTCGATGCCGTCGAGGCCGCGCTGCGCGATCGCGACGGCGCGCGCCTGTCGCCCGCGGTGCAGAAGGGCCCGTTCGGCCGCGCGCTGCGCCGCTTCTTCGAAACCGTGCGCCGCGCCGAAACCGACATCGCGCAACTGCGCGGCGAGCTCGAGCGGGGGGCGGTCGAAGTGAGCCAGTCGTACCTGCGCAGCATCTATCTGCGTCTGGCCGGCGTCGTCATGCTGGTCGTCGTGCTGGCGCTGGCCGCCAGCGCCTTCCTCTCGCACCGCGCCTTCGAAGCGGCGCTGGCCCCGGAGATGGCCAAGAAGGTCGCCAGCGGCGGCGCCTCGGCGCGCTCGCTGGTGTTGAAGGCGATGGAGCACCAGATCGCCTTTCGCGAGATCTACGGCATCGAGCAGACCTTCGACGAGTTGAAGCGCTCGATCCCCGACATCGCCTACGTGGCCGTCACCGACACCCAGGGTGCGGTGCTGTACGAGCGCTTCACGGCGCCGGCCGGCGCCGCGGCTCACTTCCGCGCCCCGTCGGTGCTCGCGGCGATCGCCACGCCCGACGTCCTGCCGCCCTCGCTGCGCGTCGGCAACCAGTACCTGGTGTCGATGCCGATCGTCACGCAGCGCCAGCCGGTGGGCATGATGCACATCGGCGTCTCGGTGGACTTCGTCGACCGCATCATTCTCGACATGCTGTTCGACGTGCTGGTGGTGCTCGTCGTGGCGCTGTTCTTCACCCTCGAGCTGCTCAACTTCATGGCCGGCAGCAAGCTCGAAGCGGCGCTGAAATCGCTCGGCGAGACGATCGAGCGCGGCGCCTCGGGCGACTTTACGCCGATGCGCGTGCGCGGCTCGGCCTCGCCGTTCGGCGCCGTGCTGCGGCTGCTCGAAGAAGTGCGCGAGCGCGTCAACGCGGGCTATGCCCTGCTGGCGCGCGACATCGAGCGCGGCCGCCGCGTGCCGGCGCACGAGCGTCCGCCCGGCCTGGCCGCTGCGCACAGCGGCCTGCAGGCACTGGCCCAGCGCTTTCGCTTCGGCGCCGACGACGTGTCAACGCGCAGCGACAACGGCCAGCTGGCCAAGATCCGCGCCCCGCTGTTCGTCTTCATCCTCGCCGAAGAGCTGACGCGGCCGTTCCTGCCGGGCTACATCAAGAGCCTGCTGGTGCCGATCCCCGGCCTGCCGTGGCTGGCAGCCGAGGTCGTGGTCGGCCTGCCGATCGCGCTCTTCATGCTCATCGTGGCGCTCGGCCAGCCGTTCCTCGGCGCCTATGCGCAGCGTGTCGGCCACCGCCACGCGATGATGGTCGGCGCCGGTGTTGCCGCGTTCGGCTTCGTCGCCAGCGCCTTTGCCGGCAGCGTGCTCGACCTGCTGCTCTGGCGATCGTGCTGCGCGCTCGGCTACGGCCTGGTCTTCGTCGCCGCGCAGGGCCACGTGCTCGAGCACACGCACAACGGCAACCGCGCCAAGAGCTTCGCCGTGTTCATCGGCTCGATCATGGTGGCCACCGTCTGCGGGCCGTCGATCGGTGGCATCCTGGCCGACAACATCGGCGAGCGCTGGACGCTGGCCGTGGCCGCCGTGCTGGCCATCGGCTCGATGGGCGCGATCCGCCTGCTGCCCGACCAGGACGCGCAGGCCCTGGCCGCGCAGGCCAGCATCAAGCCGCCGACGCTGCGCGAGATCGGCTCGCTGATGGTCAACAAGCGCTTCATGACGGTGACCGGCCTGGCCGCGATTCCCGCCAAGGTGCTGCTCACCGGCGTCTGCTTCTATCTGGTGCCGCTGTACGTGCTGTCGCTGGGCAGCTCGCAGTCGGTGGTCGGCCGCATCCTGATGCTCTACGGCGTGGTCATGGTGGTGATCTCGCCGCTGGCAGCCTCGTTGGCGACGACGCGCGAGCGCATGGAGTGGCTGGTCGGCGCGGGGCTTTTGTTGTCGGGCATCGGCACGCTGCTGATGATGGCCGGCGACCATGTCGGCTGGATCTTCGGCGCCGTGTTCCTGATCGGCCTGGGTCAATCGCTGTCGATCGCCGCGCAGAGCGCGCTGGTGCGCGAGCACTGCGAGCGCGAGGTCAGCGCCATCGGCGAGCCCGCGGTCTACGGCGTCTACCGTCTGTTCGAGCGCCTGGGCAATGCGCTCGGGCCGCTGCTCGCCGCCGTGCTGCTGATGGCCTTCGGCTACCGCACCGGTTTTGTCGCCACCGGCAGCGCGGTCGCGCTGTGCGGCCTGGTCTTCATCCTGGCGACGCGGCGCGCGGCGCCGCGTGCCGCACTGGCTTCTGTTTAGTCGATTCAGTCAAGAAAGAACTTTGCTCATGGACAAGCTCACCACCCGTCGCCAGTTGATGGCCACCGCCCTCGCCACCGTGGGCGTCGGCCTGTCGCCGGCCGCACTGGCCCAGGCCGCGCCTGCGGCTGCGGCCACGGCCGCCGCCAAACGCAGCGCCACCGCGGCGCGGCCGTTGCGCATCTATGGCATCACCTTCCGCGGCCTGACCGATGTCGAGAAGGGCTTCGAGGAGTTCTTCGCCTCGCGCAGGATTCCGGTGCAGATCACCTGGCGCGACTTGAACCGCGACGCGACGCGCATGCCGGCCTTCATCGACGAGATCCGCGCCACCCGGCCCGACGTCATCTACACCTGGGGCACCTCGGTGACACTGGGCGTGCTCGGACCGTACGACGCGGTCGATCCGGCCAAGCACATCACCGACATCCCGGTCGTCTTCACGCTGGTGGCCTCGCCGACGCTGGCCAAGATCGTTCCGGAAAACGGCGGCACGCGCAAAGGCGTCACCGGCGTCATCCACGTCGCCCCCGTGGCCGCGCAGATCCAGGCCATGGCCGCTTACCGGCCGTTCCAGAAGCTCGGCGTGCTCTACACGCCGAGTGAGAAGAACTCGGTGGTGGTGCTGGAGGAGATCCGCAAGATCGGCCGCGAGCGCAACTACGACACCATCACACGCACCTTCCGCCTCGACGCGCAGCGCAAGGTCACGGCCGAGGGCGCCGCCGAACTCGTGCGTGAGTTGAAGGAAGCCGGTGCGCAGTGGCTGTACCTGCCGCCGGACAGCTTCCTCGGCACGCTGGCGCAGGACGTGATCATCCCGACGGCGATGGAAGTCGGCCTGCCGACGTTTGCATCGACCGAGCAGCTGATGCAGGCCGGCGCGTTGTCGGGCCTGGTCAGCCGCTATCACAGCGTCGGCCAGTTCACCGCGCACAAGGTCGAGCAGATCCTGCTCGGCAAGGTGGCGGCCGAGACGGTGCCGATCGAGACGCTGAAGCGCTTCTCGTACCAGATCCGCATCAGCGTGGCGGAGAAGCTGAAGCTGCCGCCGCCGCTGCCGATGTTCAACTACGCCGAGATCCTGAACGACGCGCCGATCGCGCAGTGAGTCAGTCGGGCGTAAATCAGAATCGGTCACGGCGGTACACGCAGCAGACGGTTTCTGGTGGCCGAAGGCGCGGCGTGGCGCGATCGTCAGCGCAGGTGATGCCGGGCTACGAGCGCGGTGCCGACTACCAGCTGCCGCGCAACGGCACGACGCTGCTGCTCGGCGGCAAGGCCTGGCGCTGGAACGGCACGCGCTTCGAGTAGCAGCGCCTCGTGCGCTGCCGCTCGATAGGCGTTATTCGGCGTCGGTCTTGGCCTCTTCGGCTGCGGGCTCAGGGCGATCGACCAGTTCGACGAAGGCCATCGGCGCGTTGTCGCCAACGCGAAAGCCCATCTTCAGGATGCGCGTGTAGCCGCCCGGGCGCGCCTTGTAGCGCGGCCCCAGTTCACCGAACAGCTTGGCCACCACATCACGGTCGCGCGTGCGGTCGAAGGCCAGGCGCTTGTGAGCCAGCGTCGGCTCCTTGGCCAGCGTGATCAGCGGCTCGACGGCCATGCGCAGCTCTTTGGCCTTGGGCAGCGTGGTCTTGATCGCCTCGTGCGTGATCAGCGAATTGCACATGTTGCGCAGCATCGCCAGGCGATGGCTGCTCGTGCGGTTGAGTTTGCGGAGTCCGTGACGGTGGCGCATGTCGATTTCCTTTGATGTGACCGGCAGCCGTGTCAGGTACTGCCGGGTTGCGCGTATCGCTGCTCGTCGGCAGCTTGTTATCGCTTGTCGAGGCCCTGCGGCGGCCAGTTCTCGAGCCGAGCGCCGAGCGTCAGACCGCGCGAGGCCAGCACTTCCTTGATCTCGTTCAGGCTCTTGCGGCCGAGGTTCGGCGTCTTCAACAGCTCGGTCTCGGTGCGCTGGATCAGGTCGCCGATGTAGTAGATGTTCTCGGCCTTCAAGCAATTGGCCGAACGCACGGTGAGCTCGAGCTCGTCGACCGGGCGCAGCAGGATCGGATCGAACTGCGAGCTGCGCGTCTGCACCGGCTGGTCGAAGGCGGCGAGGTCGCTGCCTTCGAGTTGCGCGAACACCGCGAGCTGCTCGACCAGGATCTTGGCCGAGGCGCGGATCGCTTCTTCGGGGCTGATGGCGCCGTTGGTCTCGATCTCCATCACCAGCTTGTCGAGGTCGGTGCGCTGTTCGACACGCGCGTTTTCGACGGCGTAGCTGACGCGACGCACGGGAGCGAACGAGGCGTCGAGGACGATGCGGCCGATGCTCTTGGTGGGCTCGTCGCCGAAGCGGCGCTGGTTGCCCGGCACATAACCGCGCCCTTTCTCGACCTTGATCTGCATGTCGAGCTTGCCGCCATGCGCCAGGTGCGCGATGACATGCGTCGGGTTGACGATCTCGACGTCGTGCGGCGTCTGGATGTCGGCGGCCGTGACCGGGCCCTCGCCTTCCTTGCGCAGCACCAGCGTGACTTCATCGCGGTTGTGCAGACGGAAGACCACGCCCTTCAGATTCAGCATGATGTGGACGACGTCTTCCTGCACGCCGTCGACGGTGGAGTACTCGTGCAGCACGCCGGCGATCGTCACTTCGGTTGGCGCGTAGCCGACCATCGACGACAGCAGCACGCGACGCAGCGCATTGCCCAGCGTGTGTCCGTAGCCGCGCTCGAACGGCTCCAGCGTGGCCTTGGCACGGTGGCCGCCGAGCGGCTCGACATTGATGGACTTGGGCTTCAGTAGATTGGTTTGCATGTCTTGTCTTGTTCCTCTCAATACCCTCGGCTCGTTACACCGATAAGGCTGATGGACCATGCCGGGCGTGTTTGCGAGAAGGCGGCGCCCGGCGAAGCCACCTTCGGACAGGGTCGCGGCAACGCCGCGATCCCGCTTTCCTGTTTACCTGGAGTAAAGCTCAACGATCAGCGATTCGTTGATCTCGGCGCCAAACTCGTCGCGGTCAGGGGCCTTGGAGAACACGCCTTCGAGCTTGGCGGCATCGACCTTGACCCAAGCCGCGATGCCCACCGATTCGGCGAGCTTGACCGCGTCGATGATGCGCAACTGCTTCTTCGACTTCTCGCGCACAGCCACCGCGTCGCCGACCTTCACCGAGTATGAAGGGATGTTGACAACCTTGCCGTTGACAGTGATGCCCTGGTGCGAAACCAGCTGGCGCGCTTCGGCGCGCGTTGAGCCGAAGCCCATGCGGTAGACGACGTTGTCGAGGCGGCATTCGAGCAGCAGCAGCAGCGTCGCGCCGGTGTTGCCTTTGCGGCGCTCGGCCTCGGCGAAGTAGCGGCGGAACTGGCGCTCGAGCACACCGTACATGCGCTTGACCTTCTGCTTCTCGCGCAGTTGCAGGCCGAAGTCGCTGGTGCGGCTACCGCTGGTGCGGCCATGCTGGCCGGGTTTGGATTCGAACTTCGACTTGTCGCTGATGGCGCGGCGTGCGCTCTTCAGGAACAGGTCGGTGCCTTCACGGCGGGAAAGTTTGGCCTTGGGGCCGAGATAACGTGCCACTTGCTTGCTTCCTTCTAGATCAACTGACGCAGCCTTCTTGCTGCGCGAGCCCGGCGAGTGTTTTTATGTGCGCTCGGGCGGTGGGCTTTGAGGACACGGCTTCAGCCGTGTTCTCCTGTTAGATTCTTCGACGCTTCTGCGGACGGCAACCGTTGTGCGGCACCGGCGTCACGTCCGAGATCAAATTGATGCGGATACCGAGCGAGGCCAGCGCACGCACGCTCGACTCACGCCCCGGGCCGGGGCCCTTGATGCGCACGTCGAGGTTCTTGATGCCCTGCTCTTGCGCTGCGCGGCCGGCGTTCTCCGCCGCGACCTGCGCCGCGAACGGCGTGCTCTTGCGCGAGCCCTTGAAGCCCTGGCCGCCCGAAGACGCCCACGACAGCGCGCTGCCCTGGCGGTCGGTGATCGTGATGATGGTGTTGTTGAACGACGCGTGCACGTGCGCGATGCCGTCGGAGACGTTCTTGCGAACCTTCTTGCTGACGCGGCGTGCGGCGGTGTTCGGTTGTGCCTTGGTGGCCATGAGCGTTCCTTGAGACTTACTTCTTCAACGAGGCGGCAGACTTGCGCGGGCCCTTGCGGGTGCGTGCATTGGTCTTGGTGCGCTGGCCGCGCACCGGCAGGCCGCGGCGATGGCGCAGGCCGCGGTAGCAGCCGAGGTCCATCAGGCGCTTGATGTTGATCGACATCTCGCGGCGCAGATCGCCCTCGATCGTCATGCGGCCGATCTCTTCGCGGATCTTTTCCAGATCGCCGTCCGACAGATCCTTGATCTTCTTGTCGTAGGCGATGCCGGCCGCGGTGCAGATCTTCTGCGCCGTGGTGCGGCCGATACCGTAGATGTGCGTGAGCCCGATCTCGGTGTGCTTGTGCGGCGGAATGTTGATACCGGCAATGCGTGCCATGTTGCTTCCTTGTCCTTAACCTTGACGCTGCTTGTGGCGCGGGTCGGTGCAGATCACGCGCACGACACGGTTGCGGCGGATGATCTTGCAGTTGCGGCACATTTTCTTGACTGAGGCGGCGACTTTCATTTCTCTTTCTCCTTCACTTGGCGCGGAACACGATGCGTGCCCGCGTCAGGTCATACGGCGTCAATTCAACAGTGACCTTGTCCCCCGGCAGGATGCGGATGTAGTGCATGCGCATCTTTCCGGAGATGTGACCCAGCACGATGTGCCCGTTTTCCAGCTTGACGCGGAACGTGGCGTTGGGGAGGTTCTCCACGATCTCCCCTTGCATCTGGATGGCATCGTCCTTGGACATGTCAGATCTTTTAGCTGGTCTTGAAGTTGGCCTTCTTCAACAAGCTCTCGTACTGCTGACTCATCACATAACTCTGCACCTGCGCCCAGAAGTCCATCGTCACGACGACGATGATCAACAGCGATGTGCCACCAAAGTAGAACGGCACGTTCCAGCGCAAGACCAAAAACTCGGGCAACAGGCAAACGGCGGTGATGTACACCGCACCGGCCAGCGTCAGGCGGCCGAGGATGCGGTCGATGTACTTCGCGGTCTGGTCGCCCGGGCGGATGCCGGGAATGAAGGCGCCGCTCTTCTTCAAGTTGTCGGCCGTCTCTTTGCTGTTGAACACCAGCGCGGTGTAGAAGAAGCAGAAGAAGACGATCATCGCTGCGTAGAGCAGGATGTAGATCGGCTGGCCCGGCGACAGCGCACCCGACAGGTCCTTCAACCAACGCAGGCCGTCGCCGGTGGCGAACCAGCCGACGGCGGTGGCCGGCAGCAGGATGATCGACGAGGCGAAGATCGGCGGGATGACGCCGCTCATGTTGAGCTTCAGCGGCAGGTGCGACGACTGGCCGCCATAGACCTTGTTGCCCACTTGCCGCTTGGCGTAGTTGACGAGGATCTTGCGCTGGCCACGCTCGACGAAGACGACGAACCATGTCACCGCGACGACGAGCACGGCGATGATCAGGAAGGCGATCGTGCTCATCGCACCGGTGCGCACGAGCTCGAACAGGCCCGCGATCGCGCTCGGCAGGCCGGCGGCGATGCCGGCGAAGATCAGGATCGAGATGCCGTTGCCCAGGCCGCGCTCGGTGATCTGCTCGCCGAGCCACATCAGGAACATCGTGCCCGAGACCAGGCTCACCGCGGCGGTGAAGATGAAGCCGCTGCCCGGATTGATGACCAGCCCCGGCGACTGCTGCAGCGCCGTGGCGATGCCGACCGACTGGAAGATGGCCAGCACCAGCGTGCCGTAGCGCGTGTACTGCGTGATCTTGCGCCGCCCCGACTCGCCTTCCTTCTTCAGCGCCTCGAGCGAGGGCACGACGTAGGTCATCAACTGCATGATGATCGACGCCGAGATGTACGGCATGATGCCCAGCGCCAGCACCGAGAAGCGCGACAACGCGCCGCCGCTGAACATGTTGAACAGGTTCAGGATGCCGCCGCCCTGGCTTTTGAACAGCTCGGCCATCTGGTTCGGGTCGATCCCCGGCACCGGGATGTGCGTGCCGATGCGATAGACCACGAGTGCCAGCAGCAAGAAGACGAGCCTGCGTCGCAGGTCGCCGAACTTGCCGCTCTTGGCGAGGGTGGTGGCGTTGGTGGCCAACTTGGTCCTTCGTCCTTACTCGCCGATCGAGCCGCCGGCGGCTTCGATCGCGGCTTTGGCTCCTGCGGTCGCACCGATGCCCTTCAGGGCCACCTTGGCCGACAGCTCGCCGCTCTTGATGACCTTGACGTGCTTGATCATGTCGCGCACCAGGCCGGCCTGCTTCAGCGCTAGCATGTCCACGTCGGCGAGCGCGAGCTTTTGCAGATCGGCCAGCGTGATCTCGGCGTTGTACTTCAGCGCGTGCGACTTGAAGCCGCGCTTGGGCAGGCGGCGCTGCATCGGCATCTGCCCGCCTTCGAAGCCGACCTTGTGGTACCCACCGGCGCGGCTCTTCTGGCCCTTGTGGCCGCGGCCCGCGGTCTTGCCCAGGCCCGAGCCGATGCCGCGGCCGACGCGGCGGCGCGCTTTCTTGCTGCCCTCGGAGGGCTTGATCGTGTTGAGTTGCATCACAGCACCAGTACGAGGTAAGCGACCTTGTTGATCATGCCGCGCACCGCCGGCGTGTCTTCCAGCGTGCGCGTGCTGTTGACCTTGCGCAGGCCCAGGCCACGCACCGTATCGCGGTGCGATTGGTGGGTGCCGGCGACGCTCTTGACGAGCTTGACGGTCAGCGTTTTCTTGTCAGCCATGTTCTTGCTCCGCTCAGTTGAAGATGTCTTCAACCGACTTGCCGCGCTTGGCCGCGATCTCGGACGGCGTGTTGCAGTGGCCGAGTGCGTTCAGCGTCGCGCGCACCATGTTGTACGGGTTGGTCGAGCCGAGGCTCTTGGCGACGATGTCCTTGACGCCCATGACTTCGAAGACCGCGCGCATCGGGCCACCGGCGATGATGCCGTCACCCGGCTTGGCCGGCGCCATCAGCACCTTGGCCGCGCCGTGGGCGCCGCGCACCTGGTGATGGATCGTGCCTTCCTTGAGCGAGATCTTCTTCATGTTGCGGCGCGCGTCTTCCATCGCCTTCTGCACCGCCACCGGCACTTCCTTGGCCTTGCCCTTGCCCATGCCGATGCGGCCGTCGCCGTCGCCCACGACGGTCAGCGCTGCGAACGACAGCGTGCGCCCGCCCTTGACGACCTTGGTGACGCGATTGACCGCGATCATCTTTTCCTTCAGGCCGTCGTCATTGCCTTCGGTCTGCGCGCGGGGTTGAAACTTTGCCATCGTCTTGTGTCCTTTAGAACTTCAGGCCGGCTTCGCGCGCGGCTTCGGCCAGCGCCTTGACGCGGCCGTGGTACGCATAGCCGGCGCGATCGAAGGCAACGGTTTCGATGCCGGCGGCCTTGGCCTTCTCGGCAATGCGCTTGCCCACCGCGGCCGCAGCGGCCGCGGTGCCGCCCTTGCCGTTGATGTACTCGGCGCGAATGCCCTTCTCGGCGGTCGAGGCCGAGGCCAGGATCTTGGCGCCGTCGTCCGAGATGACGCTGGCGTAGATGTGCGTGTTGCTGCGAAACACCGTGAGACGTGCGACGCGCTGCATCGCAATGCGCACGCGGGTCTGGCGCGAGCGGCGCAGACGCTGGTCGTTCTTGTTCAGTGACATGGTCGCCGCTCCTTATTTCTTCTTGGTTTCTTTGAGCACCACGCGCTCGCCGAGGTAGCGGATGCCCTTGCCCTTGTACGGCTCCGGCGGCCGCGCGGCGCGCACTTCAGCAGCAATCTGACCCACCACCTGGCGGTCCGCGCCCTTGATGATGATCTCGGTCTGCGTCGGGCACTCGACCTTCACGCCCGCGGGCATCTCCATCACCACCGGGTGCGAGAAGCCGATCTGCAGGTTCAGCTTGGTGCCTTGCGCTTGCGCGCGGAAGCCCACGCCGACGAGCGACAGCTTCTTCTCGAAGCCCTTGGTGACGCCGTTGACCATGTTGTTGACCAGCGCACGCATCGTGCCGCTCATCGCGTCGGCGGCTGCGCTGTCATTGGCCGCGGTGAAGGTGACCTTGCCGGCCTCGTGCTTGACCACGACCAGCGGGTTCGCGGCACGTTTCAACGTGCCCTGCGCGCCCTTGACGCTGATCTCGCTTCCCGACACCGCCACGTCCACGCCTTGCGGGACGGCGATCGGCATTTTTCCTACGCGCGACATTGCTGCCCTCCCCTTAAGCGACGTAGCACAAAACTTCGCCGCCGACACCGGCAGCGCGCGCTTTGCGGTCGGTCATCACGCCCTTGGGCGTGGTGACGATCGCCACACCGAGGCCGTTCATGACCTGCGGAATGTTGTGGCGGCCCTTGTAGATGCGCAGGCCCGGGCGGCTGACGCGCTCGATGCGCTCGATCACCGGACGCCCGGCGTAGTACTTCAGCGCGATTTCGAGTTCGGCCTTCTGCTCGCCCTTGATGGCGAAACCGTCGATGTAGCCTTCGTCCTTCAGCACCTGCGCGATCGCCACCTTGAGCTTGGAAGACGGCATGGTCACTGCCGTCTTGTCAACGCTCTGGGCATTGCGGATACGCGTCAGCATGTCGGCGATCGGGTCACTCATGCTCATGTGTTTGCTCCTTCTCGCCTTACCAGCTGGCCTTGACCAAGCCGGGGATATCGCCCTTGAAGGCGAGTTCGCGAATCTTGCTGCGCGCCAGACCGAACATGCGGAACGTGCCGCGCGGGCGGCCCGTGTCGCCGCAGCGGTTGCGCTGGCGCGTCGGGTACGCGTTGCGCGGCAGCGCTTGCAGGCCCAAGCGCGCGGCATAACGCTCGTCGTCGCTCTTCTTGGCGTCGTTGGCAGTGCCTTTCAATTCGTCGTACTTCTTCTTGTACTTGGCGACGAGTTGCGTGCGCTTCAACTCACGTTGGATCAGGGACATTTTTGCCATGAGTTGCTGCCTTCAGTTCTTGAACGGGAAGCGGAACGCGGTAAGGAGCGCCTTGCACTCGTCATCGGTCTTCGCGCTGGTCGTGATGCTGATGTTCATGCCGCGCACCGCATCGACCTTGTCGTAGTCGATCTCGGGGAAGATGATCTGCTCTTTCACGCCGATGTTGTAGTTGCCGCGGCCGTCGAACGCGCGGCCCGAGATGCCGCGGAAGTCGCGTGTGCGCGGCAGCGCCACGGTGACGAAGCGGTCGAGGAATTCGTACATGCGCGAGCCGCGCAGCGTGACCATCGTGCCGATGGCCACGTTCTCGCGGATCTTGAAGCCGGCGATGGCCTTCTTGCTCAGCGTCACCACCGGCTTTTGGCCGGCGATCTTGGTCAGGTCGCCGACGGCGTTGTCCATGATCTTCTTGTCGGCGACAGCCTCGCTCACACCCATGTTGAGCGTGATCTTGGTCAGGCGCGGCACCTGCATCGCCGACTTGTAGCCGAACTTCTTGATCAGCTCCGGCGCAATCTTGTCGCGGTAGATCGCGTGCAGACGCGCCACGCCGGCGGATGCTGCGGCAGCTCCGGCGGGGGCCTTCTCGCCTTTTGCCGCCTTGGGTGCCTTGTCGGCTTTGTCGGCCTTCGGGGCTTTGTCGGCTTTGGGCGCCTTGTCTGCCTTGGGCGCCTTGTCGGCTTTGGGTGCGTTGTCCTTGGCCATGCTCACTTCACCCCGATTTCTTTGCCGCTGGACTTGAAGACGCGCACACCGTTGTCCTTGGTCTTGCGCTTGTCCTGCTCGTCCTTGGTCAGCAGCTTGATGCCCACGCGATCGGCCTTGCCGGTGGCGGGGTTGAAGATCGCCACATTCGATTGGTCGATCGGCATCGTCTTGTCGATCACGCCGCCGGTGGTGCCCTTCATCGGGTTCGGCTTGACGTGCTTCTTGACGACGTTGACACCCTCGACGACGAGGTGGCTGTCATCGACGCGGCGGCTGATGGTGCCGCGCTTGCCTTTGTCGCGGCCGGTCAAGACGATGACCTGGTCGCCCTTCTTCAACTTCATCATGTCAGAGCACCTCCGGCGCGAGGGAAACGATCTTCATGAAACGCTCGGTGCGCAGCTCGCGCGTCACCGGGCCAAAGATGCGGGTGCCGATCGGCTCCAGCTTGGCGTTGAGCAGCACGGCAGCATTGCCGTCGAACTTGACCAGCGAGCCGTCCTGGCGGCGCACGCCCTTGGCGGTGCGAACCACCACGGCGCTGTAGACCTCGCCCTTCTTGACGCGGCCGCGCGGTGCGCATTCCTTGATGCTGACCTTGATCACGTCGCCGATGCCGGCGTAGCGGCGCTTGGAGCCGCCGAGCACCTTGATGCACTGGACGGTCTTGGCACCCGTGTTGTCCGCGACATCGAGCCGCGATTGCATTTGGATCATTTTGTATTCCCAACTTGCGGC
>CAVTAM010000025.1:0-28109 GCA_963732625.1 uncultured beta proteobacterium
GGGGTGTTCATTCATGCCGCCATTATTTGCCAAGCAGGCCGCGCAGCTTGTCCTTCAACTTGCTCTTCGGGCTTCTTTCGCGCGGCTCCGAGGCCGCGGTTTCGGCGGGCTTGCCGAACAGCTTCTCGGCGATCTTGTCTTTCAACTTGTTTTCGACCGCCGCGGCGGCGACGCCCGACCACTGCACCTTCCAGTCGATCGCATCGAACGGCCCGCTCAACTGCACCGGCACGGTGACGCCGCGCAAGGCCGCAAGCTCGGCGCCGTCTTGGCCGGTGGCGGTGTTGGCCACCGTGGCGCGCGCGGTGTAGTCGATGCGGCCGTGGCCGATGTCGAAGCGGCCGCTGCCGCCGATGCGCATGAACGGGCTCTTCAAGTCGAGGTCGTCGCTGCGCGCGACGCCGCCTTCGATGCGCGCGCTGGCGCGTCAACTCCGAGAAGTCGGTCTTCTCGGCGGCGCTGGCCTTGGTGACGGCGTCCTGCTTCATCGACAGCGCCGCTTTGGCCTGGCGCAGCGTGCGCGCCAGGTTGACGCCCTTGACGGCGCCGTCGCGCAGTTGCAGCGCCGCGGCGCCGGCGAGGTTGGCGCGCAGCGCGCCGAGGCTCGCGCCGCTGGTGGAGAGGTCGGCGCTGATCCGGCCGGTGCCTTCGAGCAGGTCTTTGCCGGCCACGTCCTTGAGCAGCGCATTGGCGTTGACGCCGTTGGCGACGAGCTTGACGCCGATGCGCTTGGTCTTCGGCGTCCGCGACGCCGCTGGCATCGATGCTGCCGCCCCAGGCGTTGCCCGACAAGCGCGTGATGCGCAGCGTGCCGTTGTCGAGCGCAGCGTCGAGCTTGGCATCGCCGACTTCGTACTGGCGGAACACGAGCTGTCCGGCGCTGACGTTGAAGCGGCCGTTGACGTGCGGCCAGGCCGTCGAGCACCACCGGCGTGTCGGCCGGCGCGCCGGCGCGTGCGCGGCCGAGGCTGCGGCGCTCGGCGCTCGGCGCCAGCACCTGGTTCAGATCGAGCCGGTCGAAACGCGCATTGGCCTGCACGGCGGGCACGGCGGCGTTGAAGGTCGCGCTGCCGTTGGATGTCGAACTTGTTGTTGTTGAGCGCGCCTTGCAGCGCCCACTGCGCGCCGCGCACGTCGGTGCCGGCATTGCCGCCGAGCGTCGAGCGCCAGCGGCTGCAGGCCCGGCTCGGTGATGTTGGCGCGCAGCTCCAGCCGTTCGAGCGTGGCCGCGCTGCGGCCCGGGCGCAGCAGCAGGTTGGACTTGAGCTGGCCGTCGATCTTGCGCGGCCCGCTGCTGCCGTCGAGCTTGAGCGCAAAGGCCGGCAGGCGCAGCGCGTCGAAGTTGCCGCTCGGCGCACCCGACTCGAAGCGGCCGGCGAGCGTGGTCTTGCCGTCGAGATTGAAGCGGCCGGAAAAGCCGCTGCCCTTGCAACTGCTCGCCGGCGACCGCCAGTTGCGGCCACTCGAGCGAAGCGCCGAAGCCGCTCGTGCCCTGCTTGCCCGACAAGCGCCAGCTTCAACGCCTCGAGCTCGAGCTTTTGCGTGCTCGGGCTGTAGACCAGGCGCTGCGCGATCAGCGTCGACGGGCCCAGCGTCATGCCGGCGGTCTTGGCATCGCTGAGGTTGAGGTCGATCGGCCCGGCGGTCAGCGTGCTGCCGTCCCAGGCCAGGTTGCCGGCCAGCGTGGCATGCAGCGACTTCACGGCTTCGGCGTCGCCGCCGATCTTGACCGTGGCGCCGCGCAGCGCTGGCGCTGCCGCTGGCGGCGTCGAAGGTCAGCGCGGTCTTGCCGTCGAACGTCAGACGCAGCACCTGCGGCCGCTCCAGCGTCACCGTGGTCCGGAACTGCACCGGCGTTTCCTGCCCGCTCGCCAGGCGCCCGCTGGTGAAGCTGTCCATCGTCACCGTGCCGGTGATCTGCGCCTGCTCGTCGCGCAGCGCCAGGCGCGCGTCCTCGAGGCGCACCGCGCCGACTTCGAAGCGCATCGGCCGGCCTCGGGCCTTTGTCCTTGGCCGCAGCGCCGTTGCCTCTTCGACGCCGAGCAGATCGTCGATGTTGCGCAGGCCTTGCGCGTCGCGCGTGATCAGCGCCCGCACGCCGCGCGCGCTGACGCTGTCGACGACGAGCTGCTTGCGCAGCAGCGGCAGCCACTGCAGCGACAGCGCCGCTTCGTCGATCGACGCGAACTCGTCGGCGCGCCCGCGCTCGGACAGGTGCAGCTTCGACACCTTGACCGCCAGGCGCGGAAACACCGACAGATCGACCGGCCCGTCGATGGCCA
The DNA here is from genome assembly GCA_963732625.1 of uncultured beta proteobacterium. Taxonomy (GTDB): domain Bacteria; phylum Pseudomonadota; class Gammaproteobacteria; order Burkholderiales; family Burkholderiaceae_C; genus CADEEN01. Next base: position 2,283 of record CAVTAM010000025.1, read on the forward strand.
GCGTGCGCTGACGCTCGGTCTTCATCCAGTCGATGGCGATCGACTTGTAGTGCGTGGCGTCGAAGGTGGCGACGAAGTACACCGCCGCCAGGGCCGCCAGCAGCAGCAAGGCGCCCAGCGCGAGCAGGGCCCGCTTGATCCAGAGATTCATGCCTGCATTGGAACGTGAAAGGCCGTACAGGTTGCAACACGGTGCTCCCTAAAATGCAAATCAATGCAAGGCAATGACAAAGTTTTTGACGTTTGTGTGCGCGGCGCGGGCATCGTCGGCCGCACGCTGGCGCTGGCCTTGTCCCGGCAGGGTCTTGCCGTGGCATTGCAGGCGCCGCCAGCACGACGCTGCGCGCGAGGATGTGAGGGCCTACGCGCTCAATGCCGCGTCGGTGGCGCTGCTCGATTCGCTCAAGGTCTGGGAGGAGTTGCCGGCCGATGCGCGCACCGCGGTCTTCGACATGCGCGTCGAAGGCGATGCCGCGGCCGCGGTGCTGCGCTTCTCGGCATGGCAGCAGCAGGTGCGCGAGCTGGCGTGGATCGTCGATGCCGCAGCGCTCGAAGCCGAGCTGGCCGCCGCGGTGCGCTATGCGCCGCATGTCACCGCCACCACCGACGCGGTGCCGGCGCGTCTGCTGGTGCTGGCCGAAGGCCGCGCCTCGGCCACGCGCGAGCAGCTCGGCGTGGCCTTCGAGACGCACGACTACGGGCAGACCGCGATCGCGGCGCGCCTGCAAACCGACGCGCCGCATGGCGGGCTGGCGCGGCAATGGTTTCACGCGCCCGACGTGCTCGCGCTGCTGCCGACCGATCGCGCCGCAAGCCGGCCACGGCCTGGCGCTGGTGTGGTCGCTGCCGGCCGAGCGCGCGCAGACGCTTGCTGGCGCTCGAGCGCTGCCGAGTTCGAAGCGCGAATTGATGCAGGCGACGCGGCGGCGCCGCCGGCACGCTGACGCTGGCCAGCGCGCGTGCTTCGTGGCCGCTCGCGCTGGCCCGCGCCGAGCGCGTGCACGGCCCGGGCTGGGTGCTCATGGGCGACGCCGCGCACGTGGTCCATCCGCTGGCCGGGCAGGGCTTGAACCTCGGCCTGGGCGACGTGGCCGCGCTGGTGCGGTGCTCGCCGAGCGCGAGCCGTGGCGCGATCTGGCCGACCCCAAATTGCTCGAACGCTATGCGCGCCAGCGCGCCTTGCCGGTGCAGGCGATGGCGGCGCTGACCGATGGCCTGCTGCGACTTTTTGCACACCCTGCGCCCTGGGCGCGGGAACTTCGCAACCGCGGGCTGGGTCTGGTCGAGGCGGCCGCGCCATTGAAGCGTTGGCTTGCATCGCGCGCGCTGGGACAATAGCGGCGCTCACCGAGGACTCCGTCATGCTCACCCTCCGATCCCTTCTGCTGCCGCTGCTCGTCGCCGTGGCGCTGCCCACGCTGGCCGACGAGGCCGAGATCCGCAAGAACCTCGCCCAGCGCCTGCCCGAGTTTCCGAAGATCGACGAGGTGACCAAGACGCCGGTGCCGGGCCTGTGGGAAGTGCGCATCGGCAACGAGGTGCTGTACACCGATGCCGATGGCAGCCACATCTTCGAAGGCGAGCTGATCGACACCAAGAACAAGGCCAACCTGACGCGCCAGCGCATCGCCAAGCTGACGGCGATCAAGTTCGACGAGCTGCCGCTCAAAGACGCGATGGTCATCAAGCAAGGCAACGGCTCGCGCAAGCTGGCGGTGTTCGCCGATCCGAACTGCGGCTACTGCAAGCGCCTGGAGCGCGAGCTGGTGGCGTTGAAGGACGTGACGATCTACAACTTCATCTACCCGGTGCTGGGCCCGGATTCGGACAGAAGTCGCGCGCCATCTGGTGCTCGAAGGACGCGATGAAGACCTGGCGCGACTGGATGCTCGACGGCGTGGCGCCGCCGCGTGCGATGGGCAAGTGCGACGATGGCAGCGATCGATCGAACGATTGCGTACGGCAAGAAATACCGCATCAACGGCACGCCGGCGATCATCTTCGAGAACGGCGAGCGCGTGCCCGGCGCGTTGCTCGGGCGCCGATCTGGCCAAGCGCCTCGACGACGCCAAGAAGCCGAAGTCTTGACGCCGACGAGCAAGAAGAAAAGGGGCGCCGAGGCGCCCCTTTTCATTTCCCTGTTGCAGTGCCTCAGACCAGCGAGACTTCCTGCTCCGACCCGCTGCGTGCATGCAGCTCGTCCCACAGCGACGCCGCCTTGGCGGCCCAATCGCGGTAATGCGCATCGGCCGGTGCGAAGTAGGGCACGCCGCGCTCGACGAAGTGATGCACGCGCGAGGCCAGCTTCGGGCAGCACGCGAGCCGGCCGAGTTCGAGCTCGATGCTGTGCAGCAGCGCATGGCGTGCAAAAGGCTCGCAGGGCGCCATCAGGCGCGTGTAGATGGGGTGATGGATCCAGTCGTTCATCGTCTCGTTGTGGTTGCGTGTGACAGCAACGCCATCTTCACGCTTGCCGGCGCGGCCGTGTGTGGCCTCGCTGCGCCGTCGCGGATTTGGCACGCGACTTGTTTAACGACGCTGAGTACGGTTGCAGCCAGCGCGGTGTGGCGTCGTTGCCGAAACGGGCGCGGCGATGGCCCTGGGCGTGCAACTCGAGCCAGTCGATCGACAGCACGCTGCGCTTCGAGCAAGGCAAAGTGCGCACGTTCGCCGCGTGATGCCAGCGCCTGATCCAGCGGCGCGCCCGGCGCTTGCGGCGACAGGTAGTCGTTGGCAGCGGGGCTGAGCTTGAGCTGCGCCCAGCGTGACGACAGCTCGAGCCCGTCGGTGACGGTTTGCAGCTGCACGCGCAGCCGAAGCTGCCAACCGAGCGCCGGCGACCACATGACCAGCGTGCCTTGCGGGTGCTCGGCGATCTGCGCCACCTTGCCGGCGCGCGCGTCGGTGTAGACGAGCAAAGCGTGCTGCGCCTGATCGGCCTCGCGCAGGATCACCGTGCGCGCGTCGCCGATCTGGCCATCGGTCGTGGCCAGCACCGGCGTGCGCCACGGATGCTGCTTGTCGCGCGGCGCGGCGTGCAGCTCGCGCCACAGCGCGGCCTCGATCGCCTGCAGCGATTCGAGCGCGTGGTCTGGCTAGCCTCCGCGTTCGCGCGCGGCGAGCCTCGGCGGCTCAGCGCGCTCTCGCTTATGCCGCAGCGCCGGGAACAGCACCACGTCGCGGATGCTCGGGCTGTCGGTGATCAGCATGATCAGCCGGTCGATGCCGATGCCGCAGCCGCCGGCGGGCGGCATGCCGTACTCGAGCGCACGGATGAAGTCGGCGTCGTAGTACATCGCCTCTTCGTCGCCGGCTTCCTTGTTCGTGGCCTGCGACGCGAAGCGCGCGGCCTGGTCTTCGGCGTCGTTCAGCTCCGAAAAGCCGTTGGCGATTTCGCGGCCGGTGGCAAAGAGCTCGAAGCGCTCGGTGATGGCCGGGTTGGTGTCGGACGCACGCGCCAGCGGGCTGACCTCGACCGGGTAGTCGGTGATGAAGGTCGGCTGCCAGAGCTTGTCTTCGACCGCGGCTTCGAACAGACCGAACTGCAACTGCGCCAAGCCCCAATGCTTCGGCGGCTCCTCGCCGAGCGCCTTCAGCCTGGCGTGCAGGGCTTTCGCGTCATCGGCCTCGGCTGGGCTCACACCGGCATGCGCGACCAGCGAATCGCGCACCGACAGGCGCGTGAAGTGGCTTTCCAGATCGACCTCGCGGCCCTGGTACGTCACGCGCGCCGAGCCGCTGGCCGCGCGCGCGGCATGGCGCAGCACCTGCTCGGTGAAGTCCATCAGATCGTGATGCGTCCAGTAGGCCGCGTAGAACTCCATCATCGTGAACTCGGGGTTGTGACGCACCGAGATGCCTTCATTGCGGAAGTTGCGGTTGATCTCGAAGACACGCTCGAAGCCGCCGACCAGCAGGCGCTTCAAGTACAACTCTGGCGCAATGCGCAGGAACATTTGTTGATCCAGCGCATTGTGGTGGGTGGTAAAGGGCTTGGCGTTCGCGCCGCCGGGGATCGGGTGCAGCATCGGCGTTTCGACTTCCAGGAAGCCGTGCTCGACCATGAAATTGCGGATCGACGACACCGCCTTGCTGCGCGCGACGAAGCGCGCCCGCGCCGCTGTCGTCGGTCATCAGGTCGACATAGCGCTGGCGGTACTTCTGCTCCTGGTCGGTCATGCCGTGGAACTTGTCGGGCAGCGGGCGCAGGCTCTTCGTCAACAGGCGGATCGACGTCGCCTTGACCGACAGCTCGCCGCTCTTGGTGCGAAACAGCGTGCCCTCGCAGCCGAGGATGTCGCCCAGGTCCCAGCCCTTGAAGTCGGCCAGCACCTCGGCGCCGACGGCGTCTTGCGTGATGTAGAGCTGGATGCGGCCCGAGGCGTCCTGCAGCGTGGCGAAGCAGGCCTTGCCCATGACACGCTTCAACATCATGCGGCCGGCGACGGCGACGTCGATGGCTTGCGGCTCCAGCGCCTCGTTGCTCGCTGGCGTCGTGCCGCTGGTGCAGATCGGCGGCGTGGTGCCTGGGCTTGAAGTCGTTCGGGAAGGCGGCCTTGCCCTCGGCCTTGGCGTGTGCGCGCAGCGCGGTGAGCTTTTCGCGGCGCTCGGTGATGAGTTGGTTGTCGTCGTTGTTGTCCACATTTGCTTTCGCAGACGGATCGTTCCGCCAATGAACAACAATTCTAGGACCGAGGCGTCCCCCTCCAAGTTCGCCTTCGAACGCCTATGGGCTGTTGCGGGCTATGGGAAGTACTGCCAGACCGCGGTCCCTGCAGGAGCGCTGCCATACGGTGGTCCGCCCATCAGTACCAGCGAGCCATTGAACTCCACCAATGAGCTGGCGTGTCGGCGCGGCAAGTTCCGCCGGCACAGGAACTGGCGAGTAGTGGACGCAGTTGCGCGCGTGGAAGAATTCGTTCGTGACGTTGCTCTGCGTTCCAACTGAACCATCCGACACATAGCAACCGTCTTTCGTAGCAAGGACGGAAAAGTGCGTTCGACCCGCAAAACCCGTCGCGGCTGCTCGCGAGCGCCACGTCTGACCATCAGCAGAAGACCATATGTCAGTGAACTCGGCCGAGGTCTCCGCGTAGTCTTTGCCGAGGGGCGCAACCTTGAGGCCTCCACCGATCATCCAGATCTCGCCGTCATACACGGCATTGCCATGGACCAAGGCTCTACCTTCCCAAGGTGCCTGCGGTGTTGCTGGTTGCCATTGGCGACCGTCGCGGCTCTTCCAAACACTGCGCAGCCCTCGCGCAACACAGTCGACCCCTTGCTCGCATGGATACTCCTCCGGGGTCCAATCCTGGCCTGCATACACAACGATTTCTCCATTAATGGATGATGCATTAGGTGTGTACCGACGACCAAACGGTGCAGCTGCTGCCTCCTGCGTCCACTGCACGCCATCCGAAGAAGACCAGACATCGTCGTAGAGGTCGCCACCGATCACCCACATCCGGTTGTCGTGAACCAGCCAAGCCGCGCCGTGTCGCGGCATCCAGGGCGCATTGCCGAGGAACTCCCAGTGGACCAGATCGAACGTTCGCCACACTTCATTGCTGAGAGGCCCGCGAAGCCATCCGCCCATCATGTAGAGAGCGCCATGGAGCTGCAGCAGCCCGGCGCCGTCTCGCTCAGCCCAGGTGCCGACGTGCCGCACCTCACGCCACTGGCCTCGCTGCACCAGTTGCACCTGTCTTGAACCAAGGCCGGCGATCTCTTCGGGCGTGGTATTGACGTCGCCCAGCCTGCGAACCAGGTTGTAAGTCTGCGATCCATTCGGTGCGCTGTCGTCGCTGACCACGAGGGCTACTGCGCGGGCCTCGAGTCCCGATGCACACAAACCGTCCGTCACAAGATAGATCACGTGTCCGCTGTCTTGTACGGTTGCGGTCGGACAGTCCTGGCACGACTGCAGAAAGTGCGGGCGCCGTGGTGGCGGCGTCTGTTGTGCGGTCCGCTGCGTCGTCAGCGGACCCCCGCCGCTCTGGGCACCACCACCTCCGCAGGCTTGCAACAGCAATGCGACAGACGCTAGCAATGCCAAGCTTGCAGTTCGGCATCGTATGAGGGGATATGAATAGGCATCTGTGTCCATGCTTTCGCATGATGCGTCTCCGATACCGGTCAACCACGCAAGCAATGGCAACCATTTGCGTTGAATTTGCACACAAAAGCTCATGCCGGTATAGAGCGCCAAACCTCTGCAATAAGTGATGCGGCTTCGACGCCCAACTGTTCGCGGGTGTAGCGTCCCGCCGCGGCGCGGCAGTTCGCGCCCATCGCGTCACGTTCGTCCTTGTGCATCTTCAACCGCAACAGCGCAGAAACAATGGCATCGGCATCGCCCGCCGGCAGTTGAATGCCACATCCGTGGCGTTCGAGAAACTCACCGGCCTCGCATTGCGGCGTGACGATGCTGGGGATGCCCAGGCCGAGGTACTCCCAGACCTTTACCGGAAACGCGTCCCTGCTGACCGCGTCGTCCATGCGCAGGCACAGGCCCACATGGCAGCGCTCGATCTGGTTCATCGTCTCGTCGAAACTCAGTCGACCCAGGAAGCGCAGGTTTGCGAGCTGGGCCGAGCGCAACGTGTCCTCCTTGCGGCCGTAGCCGATGGCCACGATGTCGATGCCGTGGGGCTGCACTCGCCGCGCCACTTCGATCAGCGTGTCCACATCCTGAAAGAATCCGAGGACGCCATGAAAGCAGGCGGTGAAGCGATCGTGCTTGATCGCGCTGCGCCGGGCTAAGCGACGATGGGAAGCCGTTGTAGATGCAATCGACGCGAGCACTCCGGCACCACAGATGTCACCTCGCGTGCCAGACCCTGAGTGGCCGTGATGATGCGCCGCGCACCGCGGTACATGGCCTTCGAGCGCGCTGCGAAGAAGCGGAACAGCCGTCCGCCGTCTGTGATCAGTTGCGCTTGCGCATAGGCCTGCGGGTAGATGTCGCGCACATCGAGCACGTAGGCCACACCGCGCCAGCGCGCGCGCGCGCAAATCACGAGCGCAGCCAGATAGCTCGGTGTCGAGACAAGAATCAGGTCATCGTGTGCCGCATCCTTCAGCATGGCGCGCGCGGCCGACCATCCCATGCGAAGCTCACCCACCATTCGCGCCGCCAGGCCAGCGGCGTTCTCGACCTCGGCGCGGTCGATGGCGATGATCTCGGCCCCCGCCAGCGGCGCCGGCGCTGGCGTCGTCGTGTAGATGCGGATCCTGCAATCGGCGAAGGGTTGCATTGCCTGCACCAACCCGTTGGCAACCGAAGCGCCACGCAGCGCGGCCGCGCTCGAGTACGGCGGCATGTGTTGGTAGAAAACAGCCAGCTGGCGCACTGGCTTGTTCAACTTTTGCGTCCGGGCCGTGGCTCGCGGATCGGCCACCAGATCAGAAACGCCGTTAGCCAGAAGGCGTAGTTGGAAATGAAGCCTGATGACTGCGACACCGACAGCAGCGGCGATGCGGCAATGAGAAGCAGCCGGCCACGATCGGCTGCGGAAGGACGTTTTGCCGCCAGACCACGCAGCAATGGCGCCAGTACAAAAACCCCAACCATCAAGGCCGCAGGTCCGAACTCGATCGCCACTTCCGCCAAGCGCGTTGTGCAGGCTCTGCGCTGTGACGAGTTCGTATTGCGGCAGCGACAGTGCGATACACCGAGCCGGCAGGCCCCAGCCCCAGGTAGCCCGTGGACTTGAACGCTTGCAGGCCGTAGATCAGGGCGTCAGCGCGGTCGAAGATCGAGCCGCGCAGCTCGTAGGCTTCCAGGTTGATGATGCGCTGCACCGGCTCGATGATCAGCGCCAGCAGGTTGATCTCCGTGTCGCCGATTTCCACCGCGTCCTCGCCCAGGTAAAGCAGCACCAGCGTCACCAGCCCGGCGAGTGCGCTCAAGCCGACCCAGGGCCGCAAGCGCAGCAGCGCACAGGCGCGCAAGATCACCAGCATCGCCAGCATCAGCACAGTAGCAATCAGCACCGCCTTGGCATCGTTGCGCAGGTTCAGGCTGGTGACCAAGGCCAGCACCAGCTGCCTTGCTGATCAACGAGGCGTCGGAGGCCAAGACGATGCACAGCACACCGCCGAGGAACAGCGCAACGTCATTCGGCGTGAAGAAAACAGTGTTCAGCCACAGCGAGCTTTCTTCGTTGACGACCGTCGGAATCTCCAGGCCCGTCAGCACCTGCCACAGCGCGACCATGAACACGAGCAGTGTCAGCCCCATCGCGACCTTGGTGAGCCGCTTGCCGGCCTCCGGATCGACTTCATGCAGCCACTTCAGCAGACCGAAGAAACACAGGAGCTGCAGGTACTTTGCCAATTGGGCGAACTGCATGCCCCAGGGAACGCCGAAGAGCTTGCCGACGATCAAGCCGTAGCACGCGATGCCGACAAACACCAGCAACCAGCTGCGAAACCAGCGCAGCGACGACGCCAGCAGCACGATGACGACCGGCGCCAGAACGTAGAAGGGCGTGACCGGCACCTCCGCGGAGGGCCGCAGCACGGCATTGCCCATTGCCAGCCAGACCACCGCATAACCGAACCACGGCGCCATCGCCATGCGCGCGGGACGGCGCATGTTGGCGACGAGCGCGGCCGGCGTGTTCATTGGTAGCGGCGCCGCTTGTGGATCGCCACCAGCTTTTGCGCCAGCCGTGCATACGACGGAAAGGCGAAGTGCGAGACCGGTCGGCGCGGCGATGTAGGCTCGCGAACTCGGCGGCGCCGAATCCGAGCTTCTTGCAGACGTACTCGCGGTCCTGTTCGAGTTGCAGCGGGTCATAGGGCGGCTTGTCGAGTTCGGCCAGCGCCTGTTCGCGCGTGATCTCGCCGTTCATGATCAGGTCCGACAAGTGGATGCGCCGTTTGTCGACGCCGAACTTGGCCGGCAGGATGTGTGCCTGATAGAACTTCGTGAACACCGACTCGTAATGCTTGCCGCCGTAGTACTGCCAGCCGAGTTCGGTTTGCAGCGTGCGGATCGCCTCGTCTTTGCGGTAGGGCAGGTAGTTGAGCAGGCTCACCGACTGCGCACCGTTGACATAGTGGTTCCACGCCATGCCCCACACGCTGAGCGTGGGGAAGCGCTTGATCGGCATCGTGCCGAAACGCTTGTGGATCGCCTTCAGGTTGCGCAGGTCGAATTTGAAATGCTGCCAGGCCGGCGGCATGATCGATTCGGTCTGCGCGTTGGTGCCTGACAGGATGTAGCGGATGCCTTGCTCGCGCGCGATGCGGTACATGGCGGCGAAGATCGCGTGGTCGGTGACCATCTCGATGTCGATCACATGCGCCTTGAAGAACGAGCGCTGGATGTCGCGGAACTCTTCCCAATCGATGACGAAGGTTTGCAGATCCAGCCCGAGGCGCTTGACCATCTGCTCGATGTTTTTCACCGCCAGCTCGGAGTTCCAGCCGTTGTCGAAGTGCACCGCCAGCGGCTTCAGGCCCAGCTTGACCGCCTGGTAGGCCACATACGAGCTGTCGACGCCGCCGCTCAGGCCGACGATGCTGTCGTAGTCGCCGCGGCGGCCGGCCTTGATCTTGGCAACCGTTTCTTCGAGGCGCGCCCGCGCGTCGGGCTTGCTCACCGGCGCCAGCGCGATCTTTTCTTCGTGCGTCTTGCAGTAGTGACACACGCCCTGCGCGTCGAACTCGATGTCGGGTGCGCTCGTGTCCATCACGCAGCGCGTGCACACCTGGTCAGCCTGTTGGGTCATCTTGTGCTGTTGTTTCAGTTCAGTGCGGCCAGCGCCGCATCGATCTCTTTTTCGTCCGGGTAGGTGATCAGCACGGCGCGGTGCTTGCCCTGGAAGACAAACAGGCTGCCGGCGGCGGCCGATGCGGCGCGGCCCTGCTTGATTGCTTGCGCCATGTGCGCCGTGCTGCCGGCGCCACCGCAGGCGATGACGGGCACCTTGACGGCGGTGGCGACCTCGTGGACCAGCGCCAGGTCGTAGCCTTGTTGTGTGCCGTCGCGATCGACACTGGTCAGCATCAATTCGCCCGCGCCCGCGGCTTCGGCGCGCAACGCGGCTTCGACTGCGGTTTCCTTCGTGCCCACCGTGGCCGAGCGCACGTGACGCTCGTAGCGGCCGAACAGCGAGCGCCGCACGTCGATGCCAACGACGATGCTCTGGCTGCCGAAGACGCGTGCGGCCTGCGTCACCAGGCTCATGTCGCCGACGGCGGCTGCGTTGACGGCGACCTTCTCGATGCCGATCGTGAACAGGCGCTCGAATTGCTGCAATGTGCTCACGCCGCCGCCGTAGCACAGCGGGATGAAGGCCTCGCTGGCAATGTCGGCGATCAACTCGAAGTTGGGCCCGTTGCCGCTGGCGGTGCGCGGCGATGTCGAGCAGGATCAACTCATCGACCGCCTTGTCGTTGAAGATGCGCACGGCGTTGATCGGGTCGCCGACATAGGTCTCGTTCTTGAACTTGACGGTCTTGTACAGGCCACTGCCCTTGAGCAGCAGCGTCGGGATGAATCGGGAGCGCAGCATGGTCTTTCAGGCAGCGGCGGCAGGCGCTTGCGCGAAGTTGCGCAGCAACTGCATGCCGAATCGGTGGCTCTTTTCGGGGTGGAACTGCAGGCCCGCCACATTGTCCTTCACGATCCCGGAGGCGAACTCCACGCCATGCGTCGTCGTCGCCAGCACCGAGTCGGGTTGAGCGCACTGCATGCAGAACGAATGCACGAAGTAAAAGCGCGGCGGCTTGTCGAAGCCGGCGAACAAGACATGCTCGCGCCGCGGCACGGCGACGTTCCAGCCCATGTGCGGCACCTTGTAGTCGGCCACGTCCAGCGACGGAAAGCGCTGCGTGAGTGCATCGATCCAGCCCAGGCCCGGCTCGTCGCCTTCTTCGCTGCCGCGCGTCAACAACTGCGCACCGACGCAGATGCCGAGCAGCGGAATGCGATCGCGCAGCACCGGTTCTTCGAGCGCGGACGCAAAACCGGCGCTGCGCAGGTTGCGCGCGCAGGTGTCGAAGTGGCCGATGCCCGGCAGCAGGATGCGGCTCGCGCCTTGCAGGTCCGCCGGCTTCTCGGCGACGCGCGCCGGCGCGCCGATGCGCTTGAACATGTTGACGATCGAGCCGAGGTTGGCGGTCTTGTAGTCGACGATGACGATCATGCGGCAATTTCCAGAATCGTGCGCAGTGCGTCGCGGCCCAAGGCGGTCGCGTGATGGTGTGCGGGGGCGGGCCGACTGGCTGGTCTCGATCAGCGGGGCGAAGGCCGGGCCATCGATAGCCTGGTAGGTGTTGCCATCGGCGAGGGAGCTTTCTGCCAGTTCTGCACCGTACTGCGACCAGATGATGGTCGGTAGACCCAAGGCGGCGGCTTCGATAAACGTGCTCGAACTGTGGGTTGCGTGAGTCGGGCCTGAGCCAGAAGCACAGGCAGTGGCAAGACGGTGCTGTGTCGATGTCGAAGTGTCGATGCCCGTGACGCCGAGTAGGGCTTCGAGCTGGCGCGGTCGGCCAAGGCCATGGGGTGCAGCCGCAGCCACCAGAAGGCCTGATGGCATTGCCGCATTGCCTCCAGCAAGGGGCGCAGCGCATCGAGGTGGGCCACATGGGGCTGCAGCGTCACGAGCACGGTTTTGCGGCGTGCGCCGCGGGTCAGCAAAGCGTCGAGCAGCAACTGTTGCCGGGCATCGAGGCTCAACAGCCCGTCACGCCAAGCGTCCAGGAAGGGGTGACCGCCGCACGGACGGCGTGAGCAATTGTGAACCCAGCGCGTCCCACGTCGGCATCGGCCTGGGTCCAGGTCCAGAACCAGTGCGGCAACAATCGCCACGGTGCTTGCGCTGCGGCCAGTCCGCATAGGCCAAGTTGTATCGGCCGGTCACCCCATGCTGCACATCGACCGAGGGAATGCCCGCGCGTGCCGCGGCGAGCGTGCAGGCATAGCCCGAGACATCGTAAAAGCCGACCACGAACAGCGCGCGAACAAGTTCGTTGCGCAGGCACGGCTCGATGCGGCGAGCCAAGCCTTCTACCGCGCCCGCCAGAGACTGCATTCGCTGCGCGTTCAGGCCCGTCAATGCCACGCCGCAAGCCCGTGCCGCCTGCAACACGCCATCGACGAGTTGGCGGTGCCGCCGATCCGGCGCCAGCTTCGCGGCCAGCGTTGCGTGGATCTTGGCGCGCTGGGTCCAGGGAGCGATCCAGCGCGTGGGCTCGGTTACGGCGGGCGAGTGCTCGCGGCCCCGGTCCACCACGAGCGCAGACACGCCCAGCGACCGACATTGCGCCCACAACGGGCCGCAGAAACGTTCGATGATCCGGTTGCCGACATCGGCGTACGAGATTCCGTCCGAGACCAGCCAAACGGCTCCCGGTGCCGAACGTGGGTTTCCAACGCGCGCATTTAAAGGCCGGCCCGAGGCGCGGCCGCGATCGGCTGCCGTCGCCCGCTGCGGCCACGACAATTAGGCGATAGAGTTCGGTGCGGTAGAGCGGCCACCAATGAACATCGGCTTGCTCCCACATCGGCGCTTCGAGATCGAGTTTGCTCTCGATCGCGAACACCGCTTCGGCGATGCGAACGGCACTCAGCGCCACTGCATTCCTCGAAACCAAGGCAGGGGGCAGGTCCTTTGCACCAGCCACCAGACGCCGCCGACAAAAGCGATCTGCGACAGAAGCACTGACCACGCGACTCCTTGCGCTCCATGGGCCGGGCCTAGCAAGTGAATCAGCAGCACCTGAAGCGCAGCGCATGCGCAGGTAACGATCGGCAGGGCGCGCGTGGCCTCAAAGTAGAACAGGTGATTGGCGACCAGAAAGTAGATGCCGCCGACGGCCGAGGCGCACACGAGTGGAGGCAGGAGCGTGATCGCCTGGTCGTAGCCTGGTCCGAGAAAAGCCGGTATGAGCCAGGCCGCTGCCAATGAGATCAACAGCGCGCCGACGCCGGCAATGACAATCATGGTCCAGGTTGCTCGAACGACCAACCTCTGCGCCGGCGCGGTGCCGTCCTGCAGCTTCGAGTACAGCCAGGGAATCCAGGCTTGGTTGAACGCGGTCGCCGCCAAACCAACAATCGAAGCGAGTTGGCTGGCGCCAAAGTATTGGCCTGCTGCATCAGCCGACAGGCGGTCGCCAATGAAAAAGCGGTCGTACCCGGACATCGCGACCACCGCCAGCGAGTGCGGGACCAGCGGCAATCCGTAGCTAACCGCTCGGGCAATGGTTCCGGCGGGCAGCGCCGTCTTCAGGACGTCGAGCCTGGCGACAAGGATGGTCATGAAGATCAAGGCCAGCAGTGCTCCTCCGATCAACTGGCCTGCCGCTCTTGCAGTCCACGATGGCACGAGACCCAGCAGCAGCAGCGTGGCGCAAGCCGTGGCCAACGAACTGGCGATTGAGACTGCGCCGTACAGGATGGGGCGGCCAGCGCACTGCAAATAGGTCAGGCAAACCAGGAGCAGAAACTGCATCGATGCACAGGCCACAGCAAGAACCAGTGCCGGACCCGGCAAGAGCGCGGCCAAGCCGGCCGCATCGCCGAACGCCCACCCCAGCGTCAGCCCGATAACAGTGGATACAAAAAGCACGATGGACGCAGCCTTGATCGCCTTCGCTGCCCCCACGTCCCCTCCTTCACGAAAGTAAAGGACCGAGATCAGCCCGTGCGTGTTGAGCCCGATGAGCACGTTGGCCACGTTGGCCATGACGAGGAACAAACCGATCCTGCCCAGTTCGACCGGGCCGAGCACGCGCGCCACGTAGCCGAGCAGGAAGAAGGGGATCAGCGCGTTCAGCGCCGCGGCTCCTATATACAACAGCGACGAGCCGCGAAGCGTCACGATTGATCGACCTGCATCAGGATTTGATGGCTTCGACGTAGAGCGATATCTGCGGATGGGTCGAGTCGAAAAGGTCGCTCTGGCGCAGCAGCGGCGATGCGGACTGGCGATAGCCCGATCGATAGCGACCGAGAACCCCGCGTCACGCATGAGGCCGATGATCCGTCGTGTGTCCACCACGAGATGTGATTGCCCGGGCGTTGCGGGTTGAACTGACAGCGTGAGGCCAGCACCTCGAGCACGGCCGGAAACCCATGCAGCGTCGATCAGCTCACGAACCTCCTTGGCCGAGACCTTGGCCGGGCTGGGCGAACGGTCGTTGGGCGCCAACTGGGATGCAAAGTGATGCAGCCACCGTTCTTCGAGCGGCGCACTTGGCGCCGGTTGCTCGAAGATGTGCTCATAGGTTCCGGGCTTCGAGTACATGTGGTCCCAGTAGAACCAGTCACTGTCATTGCGCAGCAGCGCCTTGAAGTTGGTTTCCGCGTCCGGAGCAGTCGTGACGCGTAACACGCCACCCGGCCGCAGCACCCGAAGCGCTTCCTTAAAGAGCACGGACACCGCGGCATGCGCTACGTGTTCGATCGTGTGCGACGTGTACACGACGTGCGCGCTGCTCGACTCAACCGGCAGCGGCGACAAAGACATCAAGTCGTGATGGCGCACGTCCTTCTGCACATCGCGGTACCACTCGGACACGTAGTCGATATTGGTCCAATAGGGGTGAAAGAAAGAGCCGGCGCCGATGTTGAAGAAGGGTTTTTGCGCAGAACTTCCTTGTCGAAGAGCTGTTCATAGACGTCCAATCGATAGGGGTCGCCGATGCGCACGATGTCGAAGCCGAGAGCGCGTATGCGGCGACGCAGCAGCTCGGCGAGTTTGGTTCCGATGCCCATTCGATCGTTCTTTTTCAGATCGATGACTCGTTGTCAACAGCGCATGAATTGCGCAGGATGGTCAGCCCCGCCGGGCCGCTCTTCTCGGGATGGAACTGCGTGCCGAAGACACGGCCGCGGCGCAGCGCCGCGCACAGGCGGTGGCCGCCGTAGACGCAATCGGCGAGGCGGTCGTTCTCGTCGTCCGGCATCACGGCGAACGAGTGCACCAGGTAGACCGCCGTGTCTTCGGGCGTGTCTTCGAGCAGCGAGTCTTGCCAGCCCGTGCCGGCGCGAGCGAGCAGCGGCGTCCAGCCGATGTGCGGAATCTTTTGTGCTGCCCAGCCAGCGTGCGGTTGGCATGGCCGCACCCGGCCCGGGACGAGGCCAAGTCCCTCATGCGTGCCGAACTCCTCGCTGACGCTGGCGAGCATCTGCATGCCCAGGCAGATGCCCAGCAGGGGCCGGCCCGAGCGCGGCGTAGCGGCGGATCGGCTCGACCAGGCCGCGCTCGCGCAGGCCCTGTCATGCCGTCGGCAAACGCGCCGACGCCGGGCAGCACGAGCCGCGGCGCGGCCTCGATGATGCGCCGGATCGCTGGCTCAGCGTGACCGTGGCGCCGCAGTGCTCGAGCGCGCGGCCGACGCTGAAGAGGTTGCCGATGCCGTAGTCGATGACGGTGACATTCATGGGCTTCACACCGTCTCACCGGCGATGCCGGCTGTCGCGGCGCATGGGCGCGCAGGTCGGTCAGCGTCGATGCGCTTGTAGTGCAGGGCGTCGGCCAAGGCGACGGCGTCGGCCTGCCCTTGCGTGCGACCACCGCGCCCAGGTGCGCGGCTCGCCGTAGCCGCCGCTGGCGATGACCGGCACGGTCACCGCCGGCGCGATGGCTCGCGTCAGCGCGACGTCGAAGCCCTTGCGCGTGCCTTCGCGGTCGATCGAGGTGAGCAGGATCTCGCCGGCGCCGAGTTCGACGCCGCGCCGCGCCCACTCGACCACGTCCACGCCCGAGCGCTCGCGGCCGCAATCGGTGAAGACCTCCCAGCGGCCCGGCGCCTGCTGCTTGGCCTCGATCGACAGCACCATGCACTGCGAGCCGAATCGGCGCGCGACCTCGGTGATCAGTTCCGGGCCGGCGCACGGCGGCGGTGTTGATGGCCACCTTGTCGGCGCCGGCGCGCAGCAGGTCGCGCACGTCGTCGACGCTGCGGATGCCGCCGCCGACCGTCATCGGCACGAACACGTCGTGCGCTGCGCGGCGCACGATGTCGGTGAGGTTGCTGCGCCCGTACAGGCTGGCGACGATGTCGATGTAGATCAGCTCGTCCGCCCCCTGCTCGTAGTAGCGGCGCGCGTACTCCTGCGGGTCGCCGATGACGCGCAGCCCCTCGAGGTGCACGCCCTTGATCAGGTTCGGCCCCTTGATGTCGAGCCGCGCGATCAGCCGGACGTTGGCCATGTCGGTCACTCATCGTGCCAGACCGCATGCCGCAGCTGCCACTCGCCGTGTTCGTACTTCCACAGGTGCGGCGAACGGAACGAGTCGGCCAGGTTGTCGAAGTAGTCGCGATCCATCAGCGGCTGCTCGAACATCTTCGAGGCCTGCGGGAATTCCTTCTCCGGGATGCTCAGGTAGCGGAAGATCTCTTCGGCAAAGCGCTCCGGGAACTCGCCGTCGAAGCGCCGCACCAGCGCCACGCCTTCTTCGCGCGTGATGTCGCCGCGAGCGGATCTCCTGCGCGGCGTCGTAGGTGGCGCGGCCGATGCCGAACTTGATGAAGCGTCGTGTAGTAGTGAAAGTCGTCGATGCGGTCGTCGATGCTGTTGTACTTGCTGTACGTGCCCGGCGTGCGCTCGGGCGAGGCCTGGAAGCCGCCGTGCTCGACCGCGTAGTAGTAGCAGCTCTGCGGATGCCACTTCAGGTAGTAGCCGAGGTAGTGCACCTCGACCTTCTGCTGCTCGATCTCCTCGGGGTCGGCCGGCAGGTACGGCTGCAGATCGTGCGCGTCGACGCCGAAGTGCTCCTGCAGGTCGGCGACCGACGTGCCGCCGAGGTAGATCTTCGACTTGTCGTCGGCGAGTGAAGTAGCGACCAGTCGCGCTTGGCGGACTGCGTGTCGGCGATCGGGTTGCCGTACTCGGCCTCGTTCTCGCCGTAGAACACCAGCGGGATCTTGTGCAGCAGCGCCATCTTCGGCGCGAGCGCCTTCTGGCCGAAGATGAACGGCTGGAACGGGTGGAACAGGTTCTCGACCGCCAGCCGCGTCAGCAGGCGGTGCACCCGGCCGTTGGGCGTGCAGAGGAAGTTGTCGAAGCCGGCGTGGATCCAGCTCTGGAAGTTCCGCCAGCCCCATTCGGTGTAGATGTGCGGCGCCCAGGTCACCGTGAGCGGGTGCATGCCGTACTTGTACTTGAGCACGTGCGCGGCGTAGAAGCTGTCCTTGCCGCCGCGAGCCCGGCACGAGGCAGTCGTAGCTGCCGTCGGTCGCTGCGGTGCGGTCGCAGCAGCTCGCGCAGCGCGCGCTCGCGCTCGGCCCAGTCGATGCTGCCGTGCTTCTGCTCGGCGAAGCGGCAGGCATCGCACACGCCGTCCGCGTCGAAGTTGATCGTCTTCTTCTTGCTCGTCCTTGGTGTGCGCGTAACTCGACGGCCGAGTTCGGCCGCTGGTTGGAGATCACGCAGCGGCGGCAGAACAGCACCTCGTTCGGCAAGCCGAAATAGGCTTCAGGCATGTTGAACCTCCGGGCGCACACGGCCCACGTAAAAAAACTCGGTGGCCGACAGCACACCCAGGCGGCACAGCTCGCGGTCCACTTCGCGCAGGTAGCGGGCGAGTTCGACGTTCGTCGCTTCTTCGAAACGCAGCCCGCCGATGAACTCGTGGAAGAAGGCGTAGCGCCAGTTGAAAGCGAGCCTGTCGAACTGCTTGTCGAGCGCCGGCTGCATTTCGGCATAACCCGCTTCGTTGTCGTTGACCGACTGGAGCTTTTCGCCATCGTCGGTTTCGTAGCGCATCTCGTTGAACAGGTGCTCGAACTCCCGTTCGCGCAACGCGTCGCTCGCCGGGATGGCGTGGTGCTTGAAGAAGCCGCCTTGCACCGATAGCAGCACGCGCATCAGGTGCACGAAGACCGCGTTGCCGCGGCTCACGCGGTCACGCACGGGCTCGTGCGCGAGGACGATACCGCCCGGCGCCAACAACTCGGCCACTCGCCGCAGCGTCTGCGCCTGGTCCGGGAAGTGGTGCAGCGCGCCGAGAAAGACAATGGCGTCGAAGCTGCCGGCGCGCAGTTCGGGCGAGGTGAAGAAATCTGCGGCCAGGTGACTCAGAGCGCCTCGCTTGGCCGCGAAGGGGTCTTCTGCGGCAAACCGCCGGGCGATCTCGATGCAGCGCGGCGACAGGTCGAGCGCGGTGACGTCGAAGCCGCTTCTGGCCAGCTCCAGCGATAGGTAACCAGGCCCGCAACCGACTTCGAGCACGCGCCGGCGTCCGGCGCTGGCGGGGGCGTGGGCGACTATGGCGTCGCGGATCAGCTCGAACTGCTCGCCGAAGTCGAGCGCTACGTAGGCCGGGCGGCGCCAGGGGTTGTTGTAGAACCAGTCGCACGGCCCGCAGCGCCTCAGGTCAGGGATGTGGCCGTTGGCAACGCGTTCCTCGATCTGGCGGTCGAAAGCGGCGGCCTCTTCGGCCAGGGCATTGTCTGTGGTGTGGGACATGGCTAAGGGCGATGAAGCGCGCGGTTGACGAAGTACTTTTGCGTGCCCGTGCTCCACAGAGACGGACGGCACAGCAACTCGCAGAAGCGCGAGGCGCTGTCTCCGTTGCCGAACAGGGCGGACGGCAGGCGTGGCAGAAGCGCAGCGCGTTCGATCGCCGACGAGACCGCCGCCGGGATGATTTGCTCGTCGATCACGCTGGCGCAACGTACGCGATTGTTTTGGCGTGAGCCGAGGTTGATCGCCGGCACACCGAAGTGCGGCGCCTCGCGCACCCCGGCGCTGGAGTTGCCGATGATGAAGTCGGCATGCTTGAGCAGCGACAGAAAGTATTCAAAGCGCATCGACGGATAGACGCGAAAGTTGCGCCGCTCCGTCAGCCGCTGGTACTCGTCGAGAATGTGGTCGGTGCCGCTGTCGTTGTTGGGGTAGATCACGACGTAGTTGCGGCCAGACGCAATGACTTCGTCGACCAGCACGCGCACCTGGCGCCGCAGGTCAAGTTGCTCCGAGGTTACCGGATGAAATGCCAGCACCGCATAGCGGTCAAAGTCGAACCCGTAGCGCCGGCGCACCTCGTCGATGCCGGGCAAGGCATCCGAATTCATGACATCGACGTCCGGCGAGCCGATGACATGGATGCTGGCCTCGTGTTCGCCCAACTGCACCAAACGCCGCTGCGCCTGGTCATTGGCCACGAAGTGCAGGTGCGACAGTTTTGTCACTGCATGCCGGATCAGCTCATCGACCGTTCCGGAGACCTCACCGCCTTCGACGTGACCGGTCAGCACATGATTGAGCGCGCCGACCGTGGCGCCCGCCAGAGCCTCGACGCGGTCACCGTGGACGACGATGAGGTCAGGCGCCATTTCACGAACGTAGTCGGACAGCCCGGAGATGGTCTTGGCCAGTACGTGATCCATTGCATCGCTGGCGTTTTGGTTGATGTAGCGGTGCACGTTGCGAAAACCGGAGCGATCGACTTCCTCGCAGGTGTAGCCGTACTTGGACAGCATGTGCATGCCGGTCACGAAGACGTGCACCTCGAACGCCGGATCGTCCTGCAGCTGAGCCATCAGCGGCTTGAGCTTGCCGAAGTCTGCACGCGTGCCGGTCAGGAAGACCACGCGCTTGGGTCGGCCTCGCATGATCACGCAGCGAGGTGGGTGCGGGTCAGCCGCGCACCCTTGCCCAGCGGTCGAACCAGCCGGCGACCGAGCAGCGACTCGTAGTCCACCGCCGTGAAGTCGCCTCCACCGGGACGGCGCACCCAGAGGTTGTCCTCGTCCAGCGTCTCCCCGGCAGCGATGTCGCGCACGGCCACCACCGAAGCGAAGGCAAAGGCGATGGTCGGCGCTTCCGCATCCACCGGGCATTTGTCGCCACCGCGCGCAGCGAAGATCATCCGAGAGCCGCGAATCAGGTCGGCAAGCGCGGCGGGGTCCATCGAACAGACGATGTCGGTCCCGGCCGGTCCATGCGGTCGGTGAAGTGGCGCTCGAGAATGGCGGCGCCGAGGGCGACCGACGCCGAGGCAGGTGTCAGTTGGTCAGCAGTGTGGTCCGACAAGCCGATCACGGCGTCGGGGAAGGCCTCGCGCAGCCGTTGCATCGCACCCAGCCGCACCAGCTCCGGCGGCGTCGGATAGACGTTCGTGCAGTGAAGCAGCGCAAAGGGCACGCCCGCCTTGCGCAGGATGTCCACCGAGGGCCGCACCGACTCGACCGTGTTCATGCCCGTGCTCAGGATGATCGGCTTGCCGAGCCCGCGCCACATGTTTGACCAGCGGGTAGTTGTTGCATTCGCCCGAGCCGATCTTGTAGGCCGCGACGCCGAACGCGGTCAGCCGGTCGGCGGCGGCGCGCGAGAACGGCGTGCTGATGAAGATGGCCCCGCGCGATTGCACGTGCTGCTTCAGCTTGCGCTCGTCGTCTTCACCGAGCGCGCAACGCGCCATGATTTCGTAGATCGAGACGTCTGCGTTGCCCGGCACCACCGACTTGGCCTCATCAGACATCTCGTCCTCGACGACGTGCGTCTGGTGTTTGACGATCTCGGCGCCGGCGTCGATGGCTGCATCGGCCATCTGGATGGCCGCGTCGAGGCTGCCCTCGTGGTTGATGCCGATCTCGGCGATGACGACGGGCTCGTGGTCGTCGCCGATCAGACGCTTGCCGATGAGAAATTCAGCCATCACGGTCTCCAAGAAGTTGTGCAGCGCGAAGCAGGTCCGACGGTCCGTCGATGTCGATGCTGTCGTCTTCGCTCATCACATACGGCCAAGCGCCATTGGACGGAAAACCGCCGCGCGCGCGAAACGCCGACGCGGCAAACGCATAGATGGCGCCGTTGGGCAGGAAGCAGGCGGGCAAATCCTGGCGCCTCACGTTGGATTGCCGCTCATCGAACAAGGACAACAAGCGTCCCTGCGCGTCGAGACGAAACGCCTTGAATGGTGATTTGGTCATCTCCACCACACTCATCAGCGTTGCGGCGCCGGCCCGCGCCATGCCGGCCAGCGCCTCGTCGATGTGGCGTGCGTTTCGCAGCGGCGAGGTCGGCTGCAAGTACAGCACCTGCGGATCGGTCGCCAGCAGATCACCAGGCAGCGACGAGAGGAAATGTTCGACCACGCCGACCGCCGAGGCCTCATCGGTGGCCAGCGCCGAGGGGCGACGCAAGGCCTGTGCACCCAGGGCGGTGGCGACCAAAAGCACTTCTTCGTCATCGGACGAGACCCAGGTCTGTGCCACACCGACGGCACCGAGCGCCGCGCGCACGGTGTGTTCGATCAGGGGTTTGCCTTGCAGCGGCGCGAGGTTCTTGCGCGGAATCCCTTTGGAGCCGCCGCGAGCCGGCACCAGTGCGAGCACCGGCCGGCGCGCAGGTTGCTCGCGAGAGGCCGTGGCCGATTTGAAGCTGTTCACGCAAAGGAGCCGATGGCATCGACCACGTGCCGCAGTTGCTCGGCCGTCATCTCTGGAAAGATCGGCAGCGACAAGATGCGCGATTGGTTGCGGTGCGCGTTCGGAAAGTCAGCCGGCGTGTGCTTCAAGCGCGCATACGCCGGCACGAACGGCAGCGCCACCGGGTAGTTGATGACGGTCTGGATGCCGCGCGCGGCCAGGTGTGAGGCCAATGCATCGCGCTGCTCGTGGCGGATGACGTAGAGGTGATAAACATGCTCGCGGCCGGCGGCGACGCGTGGCACGGTGACGCCCGCGATGTCTTGCAAACGGCGGTCGTACTCGGCGGCGATCTCCTGGCGGCGGCGGGTCCAGGCGGCCAGATGCGGCAGCTTCACCGACAGCACGGCCGCTTGCAGGCCGTCGAGGCGGCTGTTGATGCCTTCGATGCGGTGCTCGCCTTTCTTCAAGCCGCCGTGGCGCGCAAACATGGCCATGCGTTCGGCCAGAGCGGCGTCGGCGGTCACCACGGCGCCGGCATCGCCCATCGCGCCGAGGTTCTTGCCGGGATAGAAGGAGAACGACGCCGCGGCGCCGAAGGTGCCGACCATGCGGCCCTTGTAGCGCGCGAGGTGCGCCTGCGCGCAGTCTTCGAGTCACCCACAGCTTGCGGCGCTGCGGCAATGGCCATGACGGCGTCCATGTCGCAGGCTGGCCGTAAAGGTGCACGGGGATGATGCCGACGGTGCGCGGCGTGATGTGCGCTTCGATCTGCGCCGGGTCGATGGTGAAGGTGTCGGCGTCGGTGTCGCAGAAGACGACCGTGCCGCCGGCCTGCGTGATCGTTTCGGTGGTCGAGATCCAGGAGTGGGCGGGCGCGATGACTTCGTCGCCGGGTTTGACGCCGAGCGCGTGCATGGCCACGTAGAGCGAGTCGGTGCCGTTGGCGCAGGAAACGCAATGCGGCACGCCGATGGCCCGCGCAAAGTCGGCCTCGAAGCGATCGACGAACGGGCCGCGGATGAAGGCCGAGCTGCGGATGACGTCGGCCATCGCCGCGTCGAGCGCGGGCTGAAGGCTCAGGTACTGCGCGTGCAGGTCGGCAAAGGGAACGGCTGTCACGGCGCTGAACTCGTCTTTGGCTTCGGGCAGCGCGCGCAGCTTGCGCGCCGGGTTGCCGGCGTAGATGCCGGGCTCGGCGATGTCGCGCGTGACCACGGCGCCGGCGCCGATGACGACGTCATCGCAGATCCTCACCGGCAGCAGCGTGGCGTTGGAGCCGATCGAGACGCGATGACCCACGCGCGTGACGCGCCACAGGTCGTGCCGACCGCGCGCCGGTCCGCCGATGGCGAACAGGTCGTTGACGAACATCACGCCGTGGCCGATGAAGCAGTCGTCGCCGATCTCGACCAGTTCGCAAATGAAAGCATGCGACTGCACCCGCGTGCGCGCGCCGATGCGCACGCCTTTCTGGATCTCGACGAAGGGCCCGACGAAGACCTCATCGCCGAGTTCGCACTCGTACACGTTGGCGGGCTCGACGATGCGCACGCCACTGCCGCAGGTGACGTCACGCACAGAGGCTTGTTTGAGTTCGGGCGTGCCCATCTCAAGCCTTGCCCAAGGCGGCTGTGTTCGACGCGCAAGGGCAGCGTCACCTCGCGGCCGCTGGCCATCGACTCGTAGATTGCGGCCACCAGCTCGAAGCTGCTGCGGCCCTCGCGGCATCGACCAGCGGCTGCGCGCGGCCGCGCAGCACGGCGACCACATGGTCGTAGTAGGCGTGGTGGCCGAAGCCATACACGTTGGGTGGATTCACTGAGTAGCGCGTCAGCACCTGCTGCGTCTTCTTGGCGCGGCGTCCACGAAGTGCCAATGGCGAATCTCATTGACGGCAAAGCCGCCGATCTCGACGCTGCCGCCCGACCCAGAATCGACGAACGAACCTTCGAGATCCTTGGGCCGCGTGGCGCCGGTGGCTTCGATGACGCCCGACCGCGCCGTTGCGAAAGCGCACCGTGGCCACGGCGGTGTCCTCGGCTTCGATATTCACCAGCGCTCGCAGCGATCTGGCATGCACGCTTTCGCACGGGGCCCATGAACCACTGCAGCATGTCCACGTGGTGGCTGGCCTGGTTGGCCACCACGCCGCCGTCCATGGCCCAGGTGCCGCGCCAACCGTCCTGGTCGTAATACTGCTGATCGCGGCACCAGCGCACGCGCACCGTGCCGAGCACGAGTTGGCCGAAGCGGCCGGCGTCCAGCGCTTCGCGCGCCTTGACCACGGGCACGTTGAAGCGGTTCTGCTTGACGACCAACAGATGCCGTTTCGCCTCATCGCGCGGCGGCGACCATGCGGTCGGCGTCGTCGAGCGTCAGCGCCATCGGCTTCTCGACGATCGCGTGTTTGCCGGCGCGAAGAATGCTCACCGCGTGATCAGCGTGCAGGCCGCTTGGCGTTAGCACCGCCACCGCGTCGAGATCGGCGCCGGCCAGCATCGCGTCGAGCGAGTCGAAGGCCGGCACATCGTGCTTTTCCGCGAACGCCGCTGCGCGTTCGGGCTGGATGTCGCAGACCGCTGCCAAGCAGGCGTCTTCGATCTGGCGTTTGCCGAGCAGCTCGGCATGGCGTACCGCAATGCGGCCGCAACCCAGCAGGCCGATGCGAATGCGGTCTTGGCGTTGTACGGTGTGCAGCGACGTCATCTCTGAGTGAGCTCCGAGCGCAGTTGCGCAATCGTGCGCTCCAGCGCCACGTACTCGGATTCCTTTCGCGCCAGGAAAGCGCGCGTCAGCGCCACGCGCTTTTTCACCCCGGCAGGGGTCAGCAGGTACATGTACGCGGCCTTGTTGTCGTTGCGCCTGAAGTTGCTTGCCTTGACCGAGCCTTTGTCGAGCAGCGCGCGAAGCAGGTAGTGCGTCTTGCCCAGACTCATACCGAGCGCTTTGGACAACTCGCGCTGCGAAAGCGTCGGGTCGTTCTCCAGCAGGCGCAGCACGGCCAGTTCGGCGGCCTCGGAATCAATGAGCGGGTTACTCAATCGGCTCTCGGCAGGTTTGGTGTTCATCTCATGAACACACGAATTGTAGCGGCGCTTTCGAATCCGGCAAACCACCCGTGGCGGCCTCAGCTGCGTCCGTATGTATCGTCGAAGCGCACGATGTCGTCCTCGCCGAGGTACGACCCCGACTGCACCTCGATGATCTCCAGCGGCGTCTTGCCCGGGTTCGACAGCCGGTGCTTCTCACCGAGCGGGATGTAGGTGCTCTGGTTCTCGGTCAGCATCAGCACCTTGTCGCCATTGACGATCTCGGCGGTGCCGGAGACCACGACCCAGTGTTCGGCGCGGTGGTAATGCATCTGCAGCGACAGGCTCGCGCCCGGCTTGACCATGATGCGCTTGACCTGGAAGCGCGGGCCGGCGTCGATGCTGTCGTAGCAGCCCCAGGGGCGGTGAACCTTGCGGTGCAGGTTTTTCTCGGCGCGGCCTTGCGATTCGAGCGCGCTGACGATGGACTTGACGTCCTGGCTGTGCTCGCGGTCGGCGACGAGCACGGCGTCGGCCGTTTCGACGACGACCATGTTGTCCACGCCGACCAGGCTGACCAGGCGGCTCGACGCATGCACCAGCGTGTTGCGGCTGCCGGTGATCATGCGTCGCCGAGCGCGGCGTTGCCCTCGCCGTCCTTCGGCGCCACTTGCCAGACCGCGTCCCAGGCGCCGAGGTCGTTCCAGCCCGCGGACAGCGGCACCATGCGGATGTCGATGCCGCTGCCGGGGCAATGCTCCATCACCGCGTAGTCGATCGATTCCGACGGCACGGCGGCGAACTCGGCCGCGCCGGACGCACGAAGCGTTGGTCGGTCTTGCCGCGGCAGAAGTTGGCGGTGGCCGAGAGATGTCGGGGCGGAAGCGCTCAACGCGTCGAGCCAGGCAGGCGCGCAGCACGAACATGCCGCTGTTCCAGGTGTAGTTGCCGTCGGCGAGGTAGCGCTCTGCCGTGACGAGGTCGGGCTTCTCGACGAACTGCGAGACCACGCGCGCTGCCTGCGTGCCGCGGGCGCACTTGATGTAGCCATAGCCGGTTTCGGGCCGGTCGGGCGTGATGCCGAGAACGACGATCGCGCCGCCGGCCGCCGCATGGATCGCGGTGTTCATCGCGCGCGTAAAGGCCGCCATGTCGGCCACCACGTGATCGGCCGGCGAGACCACGAGCACCGGGTCGCCGTCGCCTTCGGCCGCGGCGAGCGCGGCCAAGGGTCATCGCCGGTGCGGTGTTGCGTGCCGAAGGTTCGAGCAGCACCGGGCCGGCGGAGATGCCGAGTTCGCGCAACTGATCGAGCACCATGAAGCGGTGTCCTCTTCATTCCGATGCCGGGTCGTCGAAGCCGTCGCTGGCCAGGTGCTCGATGCGCGCCGCGGCCTGCTGGTACAGCATCTTCTTGCGGGCGGTGGAACGAGAAACTGTTTCGGGTAGGCCG